>NZ_BAABGY010000007.1:0-1214986 GCF_039541815.1 Flaviaestuariibacter amylovorans | reverse complement strand
AATCCGCTGCCAAACTTCATCAGGTACACTGTATCTGCTCTTCACGGAAGTTTATCTACAAAAAGCAAACCCTCCGCCAATTGTCAACACAACCTAGGTGGATTATTCTTTTTTATTGCAATCTTTCTTCAAAGCACTCAGCATAAAGCCCCGACTGTATGTCGGGGCTTTTGTTAGATAATCATTGCCGCCAGGTGTCCGGCGGGATGATCTGCAAGCTCGGGTAGATCTTGGATACCGGTGCCCTCTATCTTAAGTCACGGATGGCGAAGTCAGAAACATACGCCTCCATGAGCGCGAAGCCGATCAACGTGCGCTCACTAAGCGCATACGTTCGCTTCTTTCTCCGCCCGCCATAGCTTTAGCGAAGGCGGGTTTCCTAGGCGGTAGAAAAACACCTCTTACCCTTCCAATACCATCTTCCCGGGTTGGTGCAAAAGAAAAGCCTGCAAATGCAATGCACCTGCAGGCTTCTTTTGTAGAGGATCGCTCCTCCGTATGTCGCCGACCTGACCCCTCCAGATAGGCCGGGCGACCACCGGGCCGAACGCTAACCCAATTCAACACACACTCCGTGTTCGGGCACCGGCACTATGCTCATTGTTCCTGTCCACTCTTACCGTTCCGTTGCTTCATCGATTCATTACGGTCCAGGCGTACACCCGCACCGTCGCTGTTCTTATAGCTCCCGCGCTGCTCCTCGAAGTTCATCCCTTCAAAACCCTGGGGGGCGGAAGAGCGGCGCTCCTGATTCTGTTGCTGTTGGGGATGCTGATCCCGGTTCCTTTGGTTTTCCATGTGGTTAGTTTGGGAGAATATAAACCAATATGGTGCCTCTTTTCTTCCCGCCTGAAATCCGGGCACGCTGCGGAAAAAACGGGGCAAGCCGGGGGCGAACCGGGGACAAAAGGCGATCGGGCGCACCCCGTTTTTTGTTAAGATCCCCTAAAAGCATTGTGGATCAACGACTTCCGGCCCACCCCCAGCCCCCTCCCCAAGGGAGCAAAGTTTCCCTTTCACTTTATAAAACCCCAGAGCTTTTGGGATCACCCGGTCAAAGCAGCCCGCCTGCGGGCTCCCCATTTGCGCTCTTTAGAAAAGCTCGTCCATAGGAACTGCCACTGCCTGCCCTGAGGGTTCGTTTAGAGGCCTCTATTAAAAGATTCTTCGCGCCTTTGCGTTAAATGGGATCCGCCATTGCGCTCCCTGGATCCTACCGGCAAAAAGGGAGCTTGGTTGCCTGACGTGCATCTGGAACCTTATTCGAATCAAGGGATCATCTACTAAGGCAGCCCGCCCGCGGGCTTCCCTTGGCGCTTCTTGAGAAAAGCTCGTCCATAGGACGGCCGGCAAAAAGCGCGTGAGCTTCGCCCCAGGAGACGCTTCCAAAAAATTCTTCGCGCCTTAGCGTTAAAAGCGATCCATGATCGCAAGCCCTATATCCTATCGGCAAAAGGGATCGTATTGCCTGACGTGAAGCCCCTAAATTCAAGGACAACCCCATCACAGCAGCTCGCTTGCGGGCTTCGCTTGGCGCTTTTGAAAAAAGTTCATCCTTAGCAACTGCTACCTGAGGCTCTGAGGTCCATTCAAAAGAATAATCCAAAGTGTTCTTTGCGCCTTTGCGTTAAATGGAATCCGTCATCGCGCCGACACCCAAAATTGCACGTTCGACCCCCACCCGAAACTACCTTCCCTAAACTCGCCCCGGCCGCCGTACCTTTGCCGCCGCAAAAGGGGCCCCAAAAAGCCCATGCCCGAACATGAAGTACCAGGACGAGATATTGAAGCGGCGCACCTTCGCCATCATTTCGCACCCCGACGCCGGCAAGACCACCCTCACCGAGAAGCTGCTGCTGTTCGGCGGCGCCATCCAGGTGGCCGGCGCCGTCAAGAGCAACAAGATCAAGAAGGCGGCGACCTCCGACTTCATGGAGATCGAGCGCCAGCGCGGTATCTCCGTGGCTACCTCGGTGATGTCGTTCGAATACAAGGATACCCTCGTGAACCTGCTCGATACCCCCGGTCACAAGGACTTCGCCGAAGACACCTTCCGCACCCTCACCGCCGTGGACTCCGTGATCCTGGTAGTGGACTCTGTAAACGGCGTGGAAGAGCAGACCCGCCGCCTCATGCAGGTGTGCCGGATGCGCAAGACGCCCGTGATCGTGTTCATCAACAAGATGGACCGCGACGGCAAGAACCGCTTCGACCTGCTCGAGGAGATCGAAAAGGAGCTCTCCATCTCGCTGCACCCGATGACCTGGCCGATCAACCAGGGCAAGGACTTCAAAGGGGTATACGACCTGCACAACAAGAGCCTCCGCCTCTTCACGGCCAGCACCAAGGCCACCGACGAGGACACGATCTCCATCGGCGATCTTTCTGATTCCGTATTGGACCAGGAGCTCGGCGAGCGCGACGCGGCCACCCTCCGCGAAGACGTGGAACTGATCGACGGCGTCTACGGCGAGCTCGACCCCGAGAGCTACCGCTCCGGCGACGTAGCCCCGGTGTTCTTCGGCTCCGCGGTCAACAACTTCGGCGTGAAGGAGATGCTCGACACCTTTATCCGCATCGCCCCCGAGCCGCAGGACCGCGACACGAGCGCCCGCAAGGTGGCCGTGAGCGAGGACAAGTTCTCTGGCTTCATCTTTAAGATCCACGCCAACCTCGACCCCAAGCACCGCGACCGCATCGCCTTCCTCCGCGTGTGCTCCGGCAAGTTCGAGCGCAACAAATACTTCCACCACGTGCGCCTCAACAAAGACGTGCGCTTCTCCAACCCCTACACCTTCCTCGCACGCGAGAAGA
Organism: Flaviaestuariibacter amylovorans; assembly: GCF_039541815.1. Taxonomy (NCBI): domain Bacteria; kingdom Pseudomonadati; phylum Bacteroidota; class Chitinophagia; order Chitinophagales; family Chitinophagaceae; genus Flaviaestuariibacter; species Flaviaestuariibacter amylovorans. The sequence continues at coordinate 1,212,172 of NZ_BAABGY010000007.1, read as the reverse complement.
GCGTGGTGGACGATGCCTACCCCGGCGACGTGGTCGGGCTTTTCGACACCGGCAACTTCAAGATCGGCGACACGCTGACGGAAGGGGAGGACTTTTTCTTCACCGGTATTCCTACGTTCTCGCCCGAGATCTTCAAGGAGGTGGTGAATAAGGACCCGATGAAGACGAAGCAACTCGAAAAAGGCCTGTTGCAGCTCACCGACGAAGGCGTAGCGCAGCTCTTCACGCAGTACGGCGGCAACAAGAAGATCATCGGCTGCGTAGGTGAGCTCCAGTTCGAAGTGATCCAGTACCGGCTACTACACGAGTACGGCGCCTCCGTGGTGTTCAACTCGCTGCCCTTCTACAAGGCCTGCTGGCTCACGAGCACCGACCCGAAGAAGCTCGAGGAGTTCGTGCGTTTCAAAGGCTCCAACGTAGCTGAAGACAAGGACGGCCAGCTCGTGTACCTCGCGCAAAGCGAGTGGTTCCTCAACACCGAGCGGACAAATAACCCGGAGATCGAGTTTCACTTTACGAGCGAGATCCATAAGTCGTGAGCGGGTGAGCGGGTGAGCGGGTGAGCAAGTGAGCAAGTGAATGAGTGGGCGGGTGAGCAAGTCAATGAGTGAGCGCTTACGCAATAGAACGAACGGATGCCGAAGGCATCCGTTCGTTCTTACTGTGCGTCCATTAACCTACTCACGCACGCACCCGCTGACCCGCTGACCCGCTCACTTGTTCACCCGCTGACCCAATCACCCGCTCACGTTTTCCTGCTCACATCTTGCAGATTTTCTATATTTGAAGAGCAAACCCACTGCTTATGATTTCCAGCCTGTTCGAATGGTTCGGCCAATTACGCGGCTTTGAGCTCATTCTCTGGTGCATCGCGCTTTTTTTCTCGCTGCTTTTTCTCGTGCAGACGGTGCTTTCCCTCGTTACGGGCGGCGACACCGACCACGATGCCGACGGCGACGGCTACCATTTCTTCACCATCAAGAACATGATCGCCTTTTTCACGATGTTCGGGTGGGCGGGCCTGGCAGCGTATAAAGGCGGGCTTGGTACGGGGCTGGTGACCGCAATCGCCCTGGCCTCCGGAATCGCCATGGTACTGGTAATGTGGGGCCTGATGCGCAACGCCGGAAAGCTGAAGCACGACGGCACGCTCCAGATGAAGAACGCGGTGAACAAGGTGGGCGAGACCTACCTGCGTATCCCTGCAGCCCGCGGGGGGCTCGGCAAGGTGCAGGTGCAGGTGCAGGGCCGCTACCTCGAGCTCGACGCCATGACCGACGACGCCGCCGATATCGCCACCGGCCGTCCCATCCAGGTGGTCAATATCCTGAGCAACCAGGTACTGCTGGTCACCTCCTCCTTCAACTGATTTCACTAACTGCATAAATACCTACTATGTCTGGTTACCTGTTAATTGTGATCGCCGTTGCGGTGGTCTTCATCTTCATCCTGATCTATTCGCTCTTCAGCCGCTACAAGCGTTGCCCCTCCGACAAGATCCTCGTCGTCTACGGAAAGGTGGGCTCCAATGCCGAAGGCAACCTGAGTGCCAAGTGTATCCACGGTGGTGCGGCCTTTATCTGGCCCATCATCCAGGACTTCTCCTTCCTCGACCTCACGCCGATGTCGATCGTGGTGAACCTCACCAGCGCCCTCTCCAAGCAGAACATACGTGTAGACGTGCCCTCCAAGTTCACCGTCGGTATTTCTACGGAGCCGGGCGTGATGGAGAATGCCGCCGAGCGCCTCCTGGGCCTGCAGCAGCAAGACATCCACTCGCTTGCCAACGACATCATCCTCGGCCAGATGCGCCTCGTGGTGGCGATGATGGACATCGAGGAGATCAACAACAACCGCGACAAGTTCCTCACCAACGTGGCCTCCAACGTGGAAGCCGAGCTCAAGAAGATCGGCCTGAAGCTCATTAACGTGAACATCACCGACATCAAGGACGAGAGCGGCTATATCGAGGCGCTGGGCAAGGAAGCCGCCGCCAAGGCCATCAACGAGGCCAAGAAGAGCGTGGCCGAGCAGGAGCGCATCGGCGCTGTGGGCGAAGCGGAGGCCCAGCGTTCGCGCGACATCTCCATCCAGGAAACCCAAAAAGACCGCGATGTGCGCATCACGCAGACCCAGCGCGACCGCGACACCGAGATCGCCCTTGCCACCAAAGACAAAGAGATCCTGATCGCCGGCGCCAGGCGCGACGAGCAGATCGGTAAGATCGAGGCCGAGCGCGACACCCGCATCAAGACCGCCGAGGCCAATGCCATCGCCATGACCGGTGAGAACCAGTCGAAGATCGCCATCGCCCAGTCCGACGCCGAGCGCCGTGAGCGCGAGGCCGAAGCCCTGAAGCGCGCCACCGCAGCCGAAAAGGTACAGTCGGCCCTGGCGCTCGAAGCGGCCTACAATGCCGAGAAAAAGGCCGAAGAGGCCCGTGCCGAGCGCGAGCGCGCCTCCCAGCAGGCCAACATCGTGGTGAGCGCCGAGATCGCGAAGCAAAAGGCCATCATCGAAGCCCAGGCCGAAGCCGAGCGCATCCGCGAAAAAGCAAAAGGTGAGGCAGATGCCATCTACGCCAAGCTCGAAGCCGAAGCCCGTGGTATGTACGAGATCCTCACCAAGCAGGCCCAGGGCCTCGACCAGATCGTGAAGGCCGCCGGCAACAACCCGAAGGACGCCGTGCTGCTCCTCATCTCCGACAAGCTCCCCGAGCTCGTACGCATGCAGACCGACGCCATCAAGAACATCAAGATCGACAAGGTAACGGTGTGGGAAAATGGCCAGGCGGGCGCCGACGGCAAGAACTCCACCGCCAACTTCATCTCCGGTATGTACAAAGCCGTGCCCCCGCTGAAAGACATCTTCGACATGGCCGGCATGGACCTGCCCAACTACCTCGGTAAGGGCCAGCCCGATACGCAGAAGCCGCCCACCCCGCCGGTAGACCTGCTGCAATAGGCACGCGGAAAGCGCGGAAAACGCGGAAGCTTTCGGCGTGCTTTCTTATGCGGCGATTTCTTCAATTCGATTTTGGGTTGAAGGGGCTGCAAAAGCAGGGAGTTGTCTTACATAGGACGTTCCTAGTATAAAACGCAGAAAGAGTGCCTGAAGGCACTCTTTTCTTTTTAAGAGGGCGCCGCTTGCGGCGCTTTTCTGTGTTTTACCGGCACCGTCAGCTAGCGTCCCAGTCAGTTTTCCGGATGCTGCAGCACAAAAAGTACAACCGCATCAAAAAAATCCGGCATCAAAAAAAGGAATAGCACCACAAAAATTCCGCGTTTTCCGCGTTTTCTGCGTGCCTAAAACTCTGGGTGTACTCCCGTATAGTTCGCCGGTGTGATGCGCTTGAGTTCCTTTTTGAGAGTAGCCTTCACGTCGAGGCTGTCGATGAAGGAGTGAATGGCTTCCTTGTTGATCTTTCCTTTGCCGCGCGTGAGCTCCTTGAGTGCCTCATATGGGTTCGGGTATTGCTCGCGGCGCAGCACGGTCTGGATGGCCTCGGCCACGACGGCCCAGTTGTTTTCGAGGTCTTCGCCGATCTTTTCGGCGTTGAGTACGAGCTTGGCCAGTCCTTTCTCGATGGAGCGGAAGGCCAGCATTGTATGCGCCATCGGAACGCCGATATTCCGGAGAACGGTGCTGTCGGTGAGGTCGCGCTGGAGGCGGGAGATGGGCAGCTTCGCCGAAAGGTGCTCCAGCAGTGCATTGGCGATGCCCAGGTTGCCTTCGGCGTTCTCGAAGTCGATGGGATTCACTTTGTGGGGCATGGCCGAGGAGCCCACTTCGCCTTTTTTCGTTTTCTGCTTGAAGTAGTCTACCGAGATATAGCTCCAGATGTCGCGGCACAGGTCGATGAGGATGGTGTTGATCCGCTTCAGCGCGTCGAACTGGGCGGCAAGGCCGTCGTAGTGCTCGATCTGCGTGGTGAACTGCTGGCGCTGCAGACCGAGGCGTTCCTCCACGAATTCGTTGGCGAGCTTTACCCAGTCTTTATCCGGGTAGGCGATCACGTGTGCGTTGAAGTTGCCGGTGGCGCCGCCGAACTTGGCGGTGAAGGGGATGTAGAGCAGCAGCTCCACGGCGTTCTGGATGCGCTCCACGAACACCATCAGCTCCTTGCCCAGACGCGTGGGAGACGCCGGTTGCCCGTGCGTGCGGGCGAGCATCGGCACGCCCTTCCACTCGGTGGCGAGTATCCGGATCTCCGTGTTGAGGTTGAGCAGCGCGGGCAGGTACTCGAACTCGATGGCCTGCTTCCACGACAGCGGTACCGCGGTATTGTTTACGTCCTGCGAGGTAAGTCCGAAGTGAACCCACTCGCGGGCGTCGTTGCCGCCGGCTTTTTCGAGGGCTTCCTTCAGGAAGTATTCCACTGCCTTCACATCGTGGTTGGTGGTGGCCTCGATGGCCTTGATGGCGGCTGCTTCTTCGGGTCCGAAAGCCTCCTTGAGTTCCTGGAGCGCACGGCGCGCGGCGATGGGCAGCTTGAAGAAGCGCTTGTCGGCCAGGAAGAGCAGGTATTCGATCTCCACCCACACGCGGTATTTCATGAGGGCGTACTCCGAAAAATAGTCGTCGAGCTGCTGCAGCTGCACACGGTAGCGGCCGTCGATGGGAGAGAGGGCGGTAAGCGGGGAAAGTTCCATAATACGAATGTGCTAAAGGGGTAATGTGCTAATGGGGTAATACGAGCAATGGAGCGATGTGCTCCCGGGTAGTGCAAAATGGGCGGCCCTCTCCACAAGGTCTTTCTTTTCTCAGCACATCAGCACATTGCTACGCGTGTCAAAATTAGCGCAATGCCCCTATCCCCGTTCTATATTTGCGGCCTAAAACCGAGCGGATTGAAGAAGATACGTGTGGCGGCCGTGAGTTACCTCAACACAAGGCCCCTGATGTACGGCATCAGGCGGCATCCCGTGATCAACGAGATCGACCTCGTGGAAGATTACCCGGCCAGGATCGCGCAGTTGCTGGTCAACGACGAGGTGGACATGGGACTCGTGCCGGTTGCCATCATTCCGAAGCTGGAGCAGGCCTTCTTCTATACGGACTTTTGCATCGGCGCTTCCGGCCCGGTAGACTCCGTGTGCCTGTTCAGCGAGGTGCCGATCGAGGAAGTGACGGAAGTGTATCTCGACTACCAGTCGCGTACCTCCGTGCTGCTGGCCACCGTGCTGCTGAAAGAATACTGGAACAGCACCGCTTCGCTCATCCCCGCTTCCGGAGAGGATTACCGCGACCGCATCCGGGGCAACGCCGCAGGGCTCGTCATCGGTGACCGTGCCTTCGAGCAACGCCTCCGCTCCCCGTATATCTACGACCTGGCGGAGCACTGGCAGCAATTTACCGGGCTCCCTTTTGTATTCGCCGCCTGGATCGCCAACAAGGAGCTCCCCGCCGACTTTGTGTCGCGCTTCAACGCGGCCAATGCCGACGGGCTGAACCACATCCCCGAAGTAGTGGCGGCGCATCCCTACCCCCATTTCGACCTCACGGAGTATTATACCCGCTCTATCGACTACTGCCTGGATCAGAAAAAGAGGGAGGCCATCGCGCTATTCCTAGAAAAGAGCGAGCCCTATCGCTGATTGTGTTCTACGTCGGGGGTCACAGGCGGGTCCAACCGGCGGGCACGAGGTCCTGCGTATCCGGGGGGCCTTCATGGAACCACTGTGCCGGCGCAATCACTTTTTTCCCGGGGTTGCTGTTCAGCCAGGCGCCCCACCAGCTGAACGAGCTGTTGGCGATCACCTGGTGGCGGCATTGGCTCATGAGGAACAGGTCCTCGAAATGCGCCTTCGTATGGTGGCCGGACACAACCTCCGCACCCGGAATGTCGAGGTGCTCCAGCACCCAGGCCGGGTCGTCGGTGAACAGGTAGTAGCGCGGGGCATCCAGGTGCCGGGACATTACTTCCATGGCCTTCTGGTAATACGAGATCGGCAGGATGCCGTGCACTTTCAGTGTTACCGGGTTGCTGTAATCGCCGCGCCGGATGTGCAGTGACACCGATTCCTGCGCCTGCATGGCGCGCCCCAGCTCGAGGAGTTGCGGCGAAAGGGGTTCGCGGAGCTGCAGCTCCGCGCGGATGCGGTCGGCGAAGGGCGCGAAGTAGCGCTCGCTCTGGAAATATCCCTGCAGGTATACCTCGTGTCCAAGCTGCGCGAAGCCTGGATCGTAATGAAAGTGCGGCTCCTTGTAAAAGCGGCGGCTGCGCAGTGGGCGCAGCCGCGCAGCCACACGTTGCAGGAGCCCATCAGGCCGTAGTCGCGCAGCCTCCGCGGCCGTTGCCACCCGTGCCTGGGCACTCAACTGCAGCAGGTCGAAGTTCCGGAGCTGGTCGGCCCGGTAGTGCGCCGTATCCAGCAGCACCTCCGCGCCATGACGCAGCGCGAGGGCACGGGCCGCCGCGTATTGAAACATCTGGTTGCCGAGGCCGCCTTTCAACTGGATCACGATCATAACCGATCTGCGCTTAGCTTTTGAAATAGATGTCGCCGAACAGGGTGCGGGTGAATGCAGGATCGGCGAGGTGTTGCAGGAACTGCTCGTACGACTGCCACTCGGGCAGCGCCCAGGTCATGGATTCGCCGCTGCTGTAGTTGAAGGTGCCGCCGGGCGACAGGCGGTGCAGCAGGTCCACGCACTCGCGCAGCTGCCCGGCTGCCTCGGGAACGCAGTATTCGAGCGACAGGAAGGGGATGGGGCGTGATAGGCCGCGGAGCACCTCGGGCTCGAAGCCTTCCACATCGATCTTGCAGAACTTCGGTGTACCGTATTTCTCCAATAGGAGGTCGAGCGTGCTGATGGGCACCTTGATCGTGTCGGTCCATTCGCTGTAGCGAAAGCGGTCGCGTGTCACGTCGCGGAACTCGGTGCTGAAGGTGGAGACGGTGCTGTCGGTAGACAGGTGCATCTCGAGCTCTCCCGGCTTGCTGGCGAGGCCGATGTTCTCGATGGTGATCGTGTCGTTGAACTTTCCGCGCAGCACCTGCACACAGGCTGGTTGCGGCTCTACGGCCACCACGCGGGCGCCACATTCGAGAAAGGCCTGCACGCGGTTGCCCACGTTGGCGCCCACGTCGAAGACAACGTCGCCAGTGCTGATGAACTGGCGGTAGAACGCAACGCGCAGCGGATGATAGCGCGCCTCGAGGGCTGCCTGCTCCCGTTGGGTTTTCCTCTTTTTATACGCCAGGTAGCTCTTGTAAAAAGGAGTTGGCTTCAGCAGTTTATCGATCAGTCCCATAAAGGCGGAGTTAGGTGGCGCTTCACTTTGGAGCGGGAAGCGCCGGTAAAAGTAGTGGATCGGGCCGGTGCCGGCTCAGCCCTGCCTGCGGGCGAACACATGGACGCCGTAGCAAAGCAGCTCCGACGAGCCCTTGTCCTTTGCGGAGAGGTCGCCCAGGATCTTCAGCCACAGGTGCTGGATCGTTTTCTGGAACACGTTGAGGCGCACCCCGGCATACTTGTCGCCGACCTGCTTCACGCGCCGCGTTTCTTGGGCGATGAACTCGAAGTAGTTCCCGTTGAGGTCCAGCTCCTCGATCCGGAACCCGTGCTCCGGAAGGTGGTGCTCATAAAAGTACCGGCTCAGGCCAGAGGCGAAATGATACGGCGCAAAATGGGTGAGGCTCGCGAACGGGGCGGTGATCAGCAGGTAGCCACCGGGCTTCAGCAGGCGGCTGAATTCGCGGATGGCCAGCACCGGGTTGGGGATGTGCTCAAACACCTCCGTGCACATGATCGCATCCACCGACGCATCGGGGAGCGGGATCGAAACGATGTCGGAAACGATGTCGAGCTTCGAGTTGTCCCAGGAGCCGGTCTGCAGGCCCACGTCGCCTGTGCCTTCGTACTGGCCGAAGTCCTGCGCGATGTATTTAAGGTGGCTGCAGAATTTCTTGAACTGGCTTTCGCCCGCGCCGGCATCGAGGAGGGTTGCGCCTGCGGGGATTTTCTTTAAGGTGGACTCGATCCAGTTTACACGTACTTCTTCATTGGTGGTACCGACGCGGAACATAGTAGGCTATTGTTTTTTAAACCAGAAGCACCCGCAGCCGTACGACTGCTGGGCCACAAGGGCGGGGTCGGCGTTTGCGATAAGGCCACCCTTGTCGGGGATCAAAGAAAACTCTTTTAATTGGAGCGGCGCGAAATAGGAGGCGATCTGCTCGTAGCTATAGATGCGGTGCCCGTTGAACTCGATGCGCGGCCGGCCCACCGGTGTCACGAACAGGAGGTCGCCACCCGGTGCGAGCACGCGCTTCAACTCGCCGATCGCCTTGAGGTCACCCTCCGGGTCGAGCGGGTCGCCGTAGCGGCCGAGGCCGATATGCTCCACGGTGTGCATGCAGGAAAGCGACGGGATGGAGCCGTCGGCGAAGGAGAGGGCCGACAGGTCGGCAAAGCCGCTGGAGAAGCCGGGAAGGTGAAACTCCGCCGGCCGGTAGTCGTAGAACTCCGTCGGCACGAAGGCCGAGAGGATCGTGGAGAAGCCAAGTATCGAGGAGATGTCGACGTGCTTTGCCGGCGCGATTTCGGCCACCTTGCGCGCGGCCCAGGCCGGGTGGTAGGTATAATGCTGGTCGAAGGGGGTATACTTGATCTTATCGGTAAGACAAGGGTAGATGTCCTTGGTGTTGATTGCGAAGCGACCGTCGGAGCGGGCGCGGAAGGCGCTCAGCTCTTTCATGAACTCGAAGGAGCGCACGATCTTTTTCGGGAAACGGATAAGAATATCCTTCCCCGTCTGGATGAAGTAATCTTTCAGGAACATGGCGCCAAAGTTAGGCTTCCCGGGCCGTAGCCGCGCCACCGGAACGTCGCAAACGCCTACATTTGCGCAAATTACCGGCATGAAAAAGGCCTTGATCACGGGCATTACGGGCCAGGATGGCGCTTACCTCGCGGAGCTCCTCCTGGACAAAGGCTACGAGGTGCATGGAATCAAGCGGCGGACGTCACTGATCAACACCCAGCGCATCGATCACATCTACCAGGATCCCCACGAGCGCAACCTGCGCTTCATCCTGCATTACGGCGACCTTACCGACTCCACCAACGTCATCCGCATCATTCAGCAGGTGCAGCCCGACGAGATCTATAACCTCGGCGCCATGAGCCACGTGCAGGTGTCGTTCGACGAGCCCGAGTACGTGGCCAACGTGGATGCCGTGGGCACGCTCCGCATCCTGGAGGCCATCCGCATCCTCGGTCTTGAGAAAAAGACGCGCCTCTACCAGGCCTCCACCTCGGAGCTCTATGGCAAGGTGCAGGAGATCCCCCAGAAAGAGACGACGCCGTTCTACCCGCGCTCCCCGTACGGGGTCGCCAAGCTCTATGGCTACTGGATCACGGTCAACTACCGCGAGGCTTACGGGCTCTATGCCTGCAACGGCATCCTTTTCAACCATGAGAGTCCCCTGCGGGGCGAGACCTTCGTGACCCGCAAGATCACCCGCGGCGTGGCGGAGATCGCCCTCGGGCTCAAAAAGAAACTATACCTCGGCAACCTCGACGCGCAGCGCGACTGGGGCCATGCCCGCGACTACGTGGAGGCGATGTGGCTCATGCTGCAGCAGGAAGAGGCCGAAGACTTCGTGATCGCCACGGGCGTCACCACGCCGGTGCGCCGCTTCGTGGAGATGGCCTTTGCCGAGGCCGGCATCATTGTACGTTTTGAAGGCAGCGGTGAAGCCGAGAAAGGCATCGTGGCCGCCGTTACCGGGGCCGAGGCCCGCGTGCAGGTCGGCGACGTGGTGGTGGAAGTCGACAGCCGCTATTTCCGTCCCACCGAAGTGGACCTGCTGATCGGCGACCCTGTCAAGGCGAAGGAGAAGCTGGGCTGGACAGCGAAGACGCCGCTCGGGGAGCTCGTGCGCGAGATGGTGCAGAGCGACCTCCAGCATTTTCAGAAGGAAGTATTATTACGGGAATCCGGCTTCGGGGCCACCAACCAGTTCGAATGATGGAGAAAAACGCCCGCATCTTCGTAGCCGGGGCCCGCGGCATGGTGGGATCGGCCATCGTGCGCCGCCTGCAGCAGGAAGGCCATCAAAACATCATCACCCGCTCCTCGAAAGAGCTGGACCTGCGCAACCAGGCCGCCGTCGACACGTTCTTCGAGGCCGAAAAGCCGGAGTACGTGTTCCTTGCCGCCGCCAAGGTGGGGGGCATCCTGGCCAACAACACCTACCGTGCCGAGTTCCTGTACGACAACCTCGCCATCGAGATCAACATCATCGAAGCCGCGCACCGAAATGGCGTGAAAAAGCTGCTGTTCCTCGGCTCGTCGTGCATCTACCCAAAACTGGCACCGCAACCGATGAACGAGGAGGCCTTGCTCACCGGCCTGCTGGAGCCGACGAACGAGCCCTACGCCATCGCCAAGATCGCCGGCATCAAGCTGTGCGAGGCCTACCGCAGCCAGTACGGGGCCAACTTCATTTCGGCGATGCCCACCAACCTCTATGGCCAGGGCGACAACTACCACCTGGAGAACTCCCACGTGATCCCGGCGCTGCTCCGCAAGTTCGACGACGCGAAGCGCTCCGGCGCCGACAGCGTCGAGGTCTGGGGCTCGGGCACACCGCTCCGTGAGTTCATGTACGTCGACGATCTCGCCGACGCCTGCCTCTTCCTGATGGAGCGCTACAACGAATCGCTGTTCCTGAACGTCGGAACCGGTGAGGAGGTGTCGATCCGGGAGCTGGCGGAAACCGTGAAGGAAGTGGTCGGTTTCGAAGGGGAGCTCCGTTTCGATAGCACGAAACCCGATGGCACGCCGCGCAAGCTGATGGACTCCGCCCGTATTCATGCGCTGGGCTGGAAGCACAAGACCTCGCTAAAAGAAGGGCTTTCGAAAGCGTATGGGTTCTATATGCAGGAGCACGGGCTTGATTAGCGTTTCCAGAGCGAAAGAACACGGATCCGACGGATAATGCGGATGGCAACGGATCCGTACTTATCCGCTGCATCGGTGTCATCCGTGTTCCCCTGCTAATACCAGAGCCGCGCCTTCAATGACTTGATGTAACGGATCGTAGCCGCGGCGATCGGCTTCCGCTGCTCATTCCGCCGGATCGCGAACACCTGCTTCCAGCCTTCGAAGAACCCCTTCATCGAGAACCCGGTTTCCTTCAGGTATTGCAGCGACCACATGGCGGCCGTACTGTAGAAATACTTTTTAGGCAGGTAACGCCAGGCCACCTTGCTTTTGTTCACCCACATCATCCGCAGCTTGTCGGACTTTGGCTTGCGGCCCAGGGGCGACTCCTTGTGGCGCATGATCACCTTGTCGGAATACACGATGCTGTAGCCGGCATCGAGGATGCGGTAGGAGAGGTCGTACTCCTCCATGCCGTAGAAGAAGTCCTCGGGGTAGTGCCCGATGCGGTCGAGCACGTCGCGGCGGATGGCATGCGCGCCGCCGGCATAATAGTAGGTCTCGAAAAAAGCTTTCTCCTGATACTCGTCGAAGCGCTTGTGCGGCAGGGCATTCACCTGCATCTGGCCGTTCTCGTAGTAAATGACCTTAAAGGACACGATCGCCTTGGGCCGCTCCGTATTGTTGGTGGCGAACTCGCGCACGAGCTGTTGCAGGCAGTCGGCATTGCCCATCACGGCATCGTCGTCGAGCATGATGAGGATGGGCGCGGTGGCGAAAGAAACGGCGAAGTTGCGGCCTTTGGCCACGCCGAGGTTGCCGGGCGCGTCGATGTAGCGGATGTTGATGCCGGTGTGTGCTGCCGCATACCCCTTCACAGCGCTGTAGTCGTCGGTGGAGGCATTGTTCACGAGGATCACTTCCTCGAGAAGTTGCGGCGCATCGTGGAGCGAGGCAATGTTCTGCAGGAGCTCCAGCGCATCGCCCGGGCGGTTGTACGTAATGATGATAAAACTGAGTGGCTTCAAGATTCGCTGTTGTCGGTGGAGAGCAAAGATCGGTAGGCTTCCGTAAACGCGGGGAGCGAAAAATGATCGCGGGCATACCGGATATTGTCTGCGCCGATCTGGTGCCGCCGGCCCGGGTGGCGCAGCAGGCCAGTGATGTACCGTGCCCCCTCTTCGATGATGCGCTCCTCATCGTCGATCGACGTGAACAGGTAGCCCTGCTCGCCGGGGCGGATGTGCAGGGGCAGGTCGCCCACCGGCGTGGCCACGATGGCGCAGCCGTTCCCCATTGCTTCCGGAACCACCAGCGGCATGCCCTCCGTTTCGGAGGTGAGCAACAGCACGTGGCTGTTCCAGTAGATCGACTGTATTTCTTCGGGATCGGTTTTGTTTCCGAGCAGCTCGACGTTGGCCGGTACAGGCCCTGCCACATCTCCTGCGGCCGCCCCCATCACCCGGAACCGGATATCCGGGCTCTCGCTGTGCATCCGTTCGGCAATGCGCAGGAAGAGCGGCAGCCGCTTCTCGGGACCGGGGCGTCCGCTGAACAACACTGTGAACGTGCCTTCCGGCTTGCCTGCATAATCTCGCTCGGGGAGGGCCACCGCATTGTCGATGTGGCGCAGGCGGCCGATGAACGATTCCGGCACCCGCAGCTTGCGGTACAGTTCGATGTGGGCCTGCCGCTTTACCTGTGAGATCAGCACGGTCTCGTGGTAGAACGGAATAAAGGGCACGCGGATCATCGAAAAAGTATTGAGCGAGTGCACGAGGTCGACCTGGCGAATGCCCTTGCGGATCCAGGGCGCCGTTTTGTACGCGATGTTGGAGTGTCCGTGAAAGACCACCGGCGCCTTCTTTTGCGCGTTGATATAGCCGCTCAGGATGCCGCGCCAGATGAAGTTGACGAAGTAAATGAGCTTGTTGTCGGTATAGCGCGACACGTCGCGGATCACGCAGCCGCTTTCGCGGAATGCCTGCAGGAAGGTATCGTTCTGCGATTTGCGGGTGAAAAAAAGGATGCAGTCGGGGCCACCCGCGGCCGCGGCGATCTGGGCATGCACCTTCTCAGCGCCACCCGTGTGGTAAAAGGGAAAGAAGAAGAACACGCGGTACTCGCGATCCAGCGGCTTCACGCGCGCGATGAGCCGGCCAAGCAGGATGAACGGGGAGAGTAACACGTCCTCCACCTTGCGCTTCGCGATCCAGGCTCCATACGACATCATCGGCCCAGGATTTTTTTAGCACGGGCCCGCGCGAGGTCCCAGTAATACTGCAGTTGCAGGCGCCGGCAATAGGCATTCATGCTGCCTTCCTGTTTGCGGCGCGCCAGGAATTTACCCTTCGTGCGCGACAGCCGCTCGAAGGCACTGAGGCGGTCCTTCCGCGTAAGGCCGGTATCGAGGTAGCGGTAGCGGAGCAGCGGCTCGTCGATCTTGGCCACGAGCTTGCCATCGGCTACCAGGCGGAGCCAGAGGTCGTAGTCCTCAGCTTCCTTCTGGTCTTCCTGGTATTTATACTGCTTCAGCACTTCCGCGCGAGCCATCACCGAAGGGTGGGCGATGCAGTTGGTCCGGAGCAGGCATTCGCGGATGTGTTCCGGAGTCGTATAAGCACGGTCGTCGGGCCAGGGTGGGAGCGGAGCGCCGCTTTCGTTTATCATGTCGAGGGTGGTAGCCACCACCGCTACTCCGGGGTGCGCGTCGAGGTACGCTACCTGCGCGGCGAGGCGCCCGGGCCGGCATACGTCGTCGCTGTCCATCCGGGCGATGTAGCGGCCGAAGGCCATATCGATGCCTTTGTTGAGCGTGTAGATCAGTCCCCGGTTGCGCTCGTTAGGGACGATGCGAAGACGCGGATCGTTATAGCTTTTAAGAATGGCCTCGGAGCCGTCGGTGGAGCCGTCGTTGAGCGCGAGCAGCTCGAAGTCGGTAAAGGTCTGCGCGAGCAGCGAGTCGACCGCCTCCTTCAGAAAGCGCTCGGCATTGTACACGGGCAGCAGGATCGTGACGGTGGGCGTGCTCATCGCGCCAGCAAGTTAAGCCGTTCCTGTACACGCGCCGTGATGCCCTCCCAGCCGTAGCGCTCGAAGAAGGCGTCGGGGGTGTGTCCCCAGCGGCCAAGGTTTTCCTCCACCGCCGCCGCAAAGGCAGACCAGTCGCCGTCCGGCACGCAGTGCAGCTTGCCGCCGGCCACGCTTCCGTCGATGCCCTGTGCCCCGAATGCGAAGGATACCACCGTATTGTGTTGCGCCAGGGCGTCCAACACTTTGGTTTGCACGCCACCTCCCGAAAGCACCGGGTTGATGAATACGTCGGCCGCGGCAAAATAGGGTGCAATATCGGGCACCTCGCCGGCGCGGATCACGCGCGGGTGCTCCAGCGCGTTGAGGTAGTGGAAGTCGCCACTGCGGTTACGGCCGCACACGACGATGCGGTAGTCGAGCCCTCGTGCTTCGAGGGCGGGCACCAGCTGCGCGTAGATGGCTTCCACGGCTTTGGCGTTGGGCGCGTAGTCGAGCGTGCCGGCAAAGAGCAGGAGCGCCGTGTCGGCACCGATGCCCAGTGCGGCGCGCAGGTCCTCCGGGTTGCCGGAGGGAGGCTGCGGCTCGATGCCGTAGGGAACGATCAGCGTACGTGCCGGGTCGGTGCCGAATACAGATATCGCGTGATCGCGGTCGCCCTCGGTCTTGAACAGCACGAGGTCGGCATTGCGGCAGGCCCAGCCTTCGTAGCGACGCAGCAGCGGCCACCAGGGCTTGCGCAGCGCGCGGAAACGGAGGTACTCGATGTTGTGCTCGTGCAGGATCACCCGGATGCCGGTGCGACGGCGCAGCCGGAACGCGGCAAGCGCGTGGTACGGGAACTCGAGCAGCAGGTGCGTGGCTCCTTCTTCGCGTGCGGCGGCTTCGATGGCACGCCATATAGCGGGTTGCAGAAACTGCTTTTGCGTTGCCGGCAGCTCGGGCCGCACGGCATAGGATGCTCCTCGCGGCACTTCGTTATTCGTGGAGCAGAGGCAGGTCAGCGGCACGCGGCGCCCGAGGTATTCGTTGAACAGCGCGATGCCCTTCTGCCCGCCGAAGCGGGCCGGGAGCACCTGGAACCAGACGAGGCTCAGGACTTTCATGCAGGCGTCACCGTTTCGCGGTGGCGGGCACGCCATTCCAGGAAGATGCCAGCTACCAGCAGCACCAGCAGCAGCACCGTAAAGATGGACGTGATCGTACGCCCTTTCAGGTAGGCCGGTGGCTCAAAGCGGAAGGTGATCGTGTGGTCGCCGGCAGGCACCGGCAGGCCACGCAGCACGTAGTTGACCCGCGTGATGGGTACTTCCTTGTTGTCGATAAAGGCCTTCCAGCCGGAGGCGTAGTAGATCTCGCTGAACACCGCAAACTGCGGCGCGGGCGAGGAGCTCTTGTAGGTGATGAAGTCGTTGTCGTTTTTGACGAGCGTCATCGTGCCTTCGCCGGAGAAGCTTGTGGCCGGACCCGCGGTGGCGCGGAAAGGTGCCCGTACAAAAGCCGTTGCGCGCGGGTCGAAGTTGTCGAGGGCGCTCATCTCGGAGGCGGCATCCTTAACGGTCACGAGGTTGCGCACGAACCAGGCAGGGCCTGCGGCCGAATCGTTGCGCTGCACGAGCGAGGTGGCGCCGCTCCCATCGCGCTGGAGCAGGTACTTCACGTTGAGCATGTTGAGCACCGGCAGGTTCAGTTGCGGCTTCGACAGCTGCCGCTCGATGAGGTCCTGGTAAATGCGCAGCTTCACGGCATGATAGCCGCCGATGGAGTTGTAGTGATACGAGGTGATGGCCTCGGAGAAGGCGTCGCCGGCCACATTGAACACCCGGAAGTAGCTCTTGTCGGCGAGGATCTGCTGGTCTTTGTCGTTGGTGGCGAATACGGCGGCGTTCTCGGTCTTCTCCACGAAGGAGTCGCTGTTGATGTACTTGGTGGCGATCGGCAGCAGGTCGATCAGGGTCAGCAGGGCGAGGCCGGCATAGACCACGGCAGGCCGGGCGATGCGCTTCAGCAGCACGTAGAGCAGCGCTGCGCAGGCAAGGCCGAAGCCGATGAGGCGGAGGATGTCGCCGGTGAACATGCCGGAGCGGTCGTCCTTCAGGGCATTGAAGTAGGAGCGCATGCCTTCGGCCTGCTGCGGGTTGGCGGAGGCGAGCTGCCGCATCTGGTCGCGCTCGCCGGTCGAGATGAAGTCGAGCGAGAACTTAATGACGAAGAGGAACAGGATCAGCCCACCCAGCCCTATGAGGCCGCGACGGAGCTGCGGGCGGATGGCGGCAAAATCGGAGCGCTGCAGTATATCTACCGTAACTACGGCCAGCAGCGGGAGCACGAGTTGCGGGATCACGAGGGCCATGGAGGGCGCGCGGAACTTGTTGTACATCGGCAGGTAGTCGTACAGCAGCGTGTTGAAGCTCATGAAGCTCGACCCCCAGGAGATGACGATGGCGAAAATGGTGGCCGCAAGCACCCACCAGCGGTGGCGGTTCTCGGGCAGGAAGAGGCCGAAGAAGGCGAGCAGGCACACGACGGCGCCCACGTAGGGAGGGCCGGCGGTGATGCCGAGGTTGCCCCAGTAATAGTTGATGTTGTCGGTGGGTTGTCCTACGGAGGCAAGGAACTCCGCCGTCTTCGACGACTCTTCGGAGATGACGGGGCGCAGCCCGGTGTTGGAACCGCCGGGTGTGTTGGAGCCATAAGCACGGGGCAGCAGCATCGCGATCGGCTCACCGATGCCCATGCTGTAGGAGAATGCATACTCTTTATCGAGGCCGTCGGTCGCATCGCCCTGCTTGGTGCCGGTGATCTCGGAGGCGCCGCCGCGGATCGTTTCCTTCTGGTATTCGTAGGTGGAGAGCAGCGTCACGGCATTGACGGCGACACCGATAGCGCCGGCGGCCAGCGTGAGGCCAAGCGCCTTGAACAGGTGGATCGTTTGCCCGGCCCGGATCCAGCGGACAATGAAGAACACCGTCATGATGGCGATCGTCAGGAAGAGGTAGTAGTCGATCTGCGGGTGGTTCATGGCAATGAGCACCGAGGTGAAGAGCGCCGTGAGGCCGGCGCCCACCCAGTAGCGGCGGTCGTAGATCAGCAGGATGGAGCCCAGGAGCGCCGGCATGTACGCGATGGACCACATCTTGGTGTCGTGGCCCACGGAAATGATGACGGGGTTGTAGGTGGCATAGGCGAAGGAGAGCGCTCCGAAGATGCCGAGATAGGGGTTGACGCGCAGCACGCAGCAGAGGAAATAGAAGCAGATACACGCGAGAAAGAAGAACTGGATCGGCACCGGCAGGTGGAGCGTGAGGACGCCGTGCACGAGCCAGGGCACTACGTTGTTGGCGGGATAGCCGATCTGGAAGGTGGGCATGCCCGAGAACATGCTGTTGGTCCAGAGGGGCTGCTGCCCGTGCGTTTGCTTGTACACTTCCGACTGCTGGATGGAGCCTTTCCACTGGGTGACGTCGTGCTGGTTGATGACCATTCCCTGCAAGGCGGGCTTGCAATAGATGACGGCAACAAGGAGGAAGACAACAAAAGCGATCAGGTGGGGAAGCAGTTTCGGGAACAGCCCTTTCTTCATATCGGTGGTTTAAAATCTGGGCAAATTAAGATTATTTTACAGCAAATATCCCGACGCTGCTTATGCTTTTTTTGTCCCGGCTGGCCCTGATCTGCAACCTGTTTTTCGTGGCCGCCACCGCCATCCGTATGGGCTGGCAGCTGCCAAGCGAGCAGCTTTCCAACACCATCATCGTCATCGGGCATTTCCTGGTGCTCGTGTTCAGCCCGCTCGTCAACCTGCTTTACCTTGTGCAGCTGCTGCGCAAAAAGCTGTTCGCCACCGTGCCGCGCTGGCTTGTGCTCACCAACTTCATCTTCCTGTTGCTCCAGGTACAGTTCATCATCATCTATCCCAATTCCAAATGGTAACCTCCGCCTTCCACCAACGGTCTACCCGGCTGCTCATCGCGTTGTCGGCCTTCTTCGTGGCCAACGCCCTCATCGCCGAATCCATCGGCACCAAGCTTTTTTCCTTCGAAAAGCTCGTGGGCATGGACCCCGTCAACTTCTCGATGTTCGGGCAGGAGGGCCTTGCCTTCAACCTCACCTGCGGCGTGCTGCTCTGGCCGCTCGAGTTCGTGATGACCGATATCGTGAACGAGTTCTACGGCCCCAAGGTCGTACGGCGCATTTCCTTTATCGCCATCGGGCTCATCGCGTATGCGTTCCTGATGTTCTATGTGGCCATCGAGGTGCCGCCGGCCGACTTCTGGATCGGCAGCGGCAAGAAGAATGGCATCGACAATATGCAGACGGCCTTCGGCGGCATCTTCGGGCAGGGCATGCGCATCATCGTGGGCTCCATCGTGGCCTTCGGGGTGAGTCAGCTCGTGGATGTGTACGTGTTCCATAAGATCAAGAAGGCGACGAAGGGCCGCCATATCTGGATGCGCGCCACCGGCTCCACGCTCGTGTCGCAGCTCGTGGATTCCTACATCGTGCTGTTCATCGCCTTCTGGGGCATCTTCTCCTGGCAGCAGATCCTGAGCTTCGGCATCATGAACTATATCTACAAGTTCACCGCGGCACTCGTACTCACGCCGGTGATCGTGTGGGTCGAAAAGCGCATCGAAGCCTACCTCGGCAAGGACGAGGCGCGCCGCATGAAGGCGGAAGCCGCCGGGGAAGACGACGGGCAGCATATCGAGGTGCCCACCGCGGGTTAATGTGCTAATGGGGTGATGGGGTAATGGGCCGGAAAGGACGATGAAGAAGTGAATTTATCAACGACGCAGGTCATTCAGGGCGATGCCTGCAGGGTGGTTGCTCTGTGCGATCACCTTGCTGCTCCTCGCGCTGCCGGCTTCGGCGATAGGCTGGGGCGATTGGCAAAGTAGGACCCCGGGCGGGTACCGAATGGGCAATGCGGGCAGCGGGATCGAGTTGTTCGTGGAAGGCTGGGAAACGGGCTTCGGCCCGATCGACCGCTGGTATTTCTACAAGGGGCATGTCGTCGGAAGGCTCGTGTCGGGCTATTTCGTGGCCAACGAGCGCAGTGGGGAAATCCGGGGTTTCGAGGAAGAGCAGTATTGGAAGGAGTACCTGGCAGAAAGGGACCTCGTACCGAAGTATTGGACCCGCTGGCATACCGGAAACTGGCGCTGGCTCGACGACTATGCCTTCGCGTTGCTGCTGATCGGAGCGCTCGTGCTCATCCCGCTCCTCGGCGCTACCGCCCGCTTCCTTAACCGTTGGATCGCCGGCGAGGCCCGCTTCCGGCTCCGTAGAAACCCGGCGCTGATCATCTTCTCCCTATTACTGCTCCTCCTCTTCCGCCTCCTGCTCGATAACTTCCCCTCGAGTTTTTGAACGCGATGATCGAAGGGGTGAAACGTCAGCAAGACCAACCATTAATCGTCAATCCGGCAAAGACTTCGCTATCCCTCTGCTCCTTTGCGGATTACCGATTCCCGATTACCGATTCTTGAACACCCGGGCTGCCACTTTGTCGATGGGGAGCGAAACGCTTTCTTCGGAAAACTCATTCCACGGAATAAAGCGGAACGACTCGCATTCGCGGCGCTCTTCGTAGCGCGCCAGCTGTGCGGCGTCGAAGGCGAAGGGCTCCGTACTGATGCGCACGCGGATGGGCTCGAGCGCCTCCACGAGGTAATAGATGGAGACGATCTGGTGCTCGGGGTTGAAGGCCGATTGCTGGTAGAAGTCGGTGGTATAGAGGTGCTCGCCGACCTCCACCTTCAGGTTCATCTCCTCGATGAACTCGCGCCGCAGGCAGTCGCGGGTGCCCTCGCCGAACTCGAGGCCGCCGCCGGGGAACTTGGTGATCCGCGCCCCGCGGATCCACTCGTCGCTCACCAGCACGTCGCCCTGCCCGTTCCGCAGCAGCCCATATACCCGGATGTTGAATAAAGCCAAAACAAAGATTTATGATTTCGGATTTCAGATTTCAGATTCGGGGGAACCCCTCCAAATCTCAAATCTGAAATCACACATCTGAAATTATTTGATTTCGATGGTTCCTTCAAACACCCGCACCGCCGGCCCGATGAGCCAGATGTTGGTGTAGTTGCTGCCGTGCTTCTCGTATTCCACGCTGAGGTGGCCGCCGAGGGTCTTTACATCCACGTGGTTGAAGCCGTTCTCATGGTGGGCACTCACGAGGGCCGCGGCGGTAACGCCGGTGCCGCAGGAGAGGGTTTCATCTTCCACGCCGCGCTCGTAGGTGCGCACTGTGATCTCGTCGCTGTCGGGCCCCTGCTCCACGAAGTTCACGTTGATGCCTTCTTTGGCAAAGGGTGCGCTGTTGCGGATCTCGCGGCCGATGCGGGCGATGTCCTTTTTGAGTACTTCCGTTGTGAAGTGCACGAAGTGCGGCGATCCGGTGTTGAGCACAAAGTCGTTGCCGTTCTGGCGTACCTCACTTACGTCCTGCATCTTGAGGGCTACCGTGCCGTCGAAATCCACGGTGGCCTCGTGTGGCCCGTCGATGGCGAGGAAGCGGTATTCAGTCTGTACGAGTCCGAGGTCGTGGGCAAAGCGCACGAGGCAGCGCCCGCCGTTGCCGCACATGGTGCTCTCGCGGCCGTCGGCATTATAGTACTTCATCTCGAAGTCGTAGCCGGGGTGGCGGTTGAGCAGCATGAGGCCGTCGGCGCCGATGCCGAAGCGGCGGTCGCAGAGCGAACGGATGATCTCCGTGGCCTCAGGCGACCCGGTCGCGATCCGGTCGAGCATACCGTCGCGGTTGTCGAAGATCACGAAGTCGTTGCCGGTGCCCTGGTATTTGTAAAAGGAGTAGTTCATGGTGCGATCGAGATCAGGTGAGCGGGTGAGCAGGTGAGCGAGTGAGCAAGTGAGCAGGTGAGCAAGTGAGCAGTTGGGCAGGTGAATAGGTGAGCGCGTTAGGTAGGCCAATGCCCGCTGCGACAATTTGCGGGCAATCGCTCACACGCTGACTTGTTCACCCGCTGACTTGTTGACGCGCTCACCCGCTCACCCGTTCACCCGCTCACCCTGGTAACGTACTGAGAATCCCTAACGAGTGCTCGATCATCCGCTCCACGAGGGCGTTGCCATCCTTGGAGAAGGTACGGGCCACGCGGTTGGCCACGATGGCGCTCAGCGAGAGGCACTGGTGGCCCAGCAGGCGGCCGAGGCCGTAGATGGCGGAGGTCTCCATCTCGAAATTGGAGATGAAGTGGTTGCCGTAGCGGAACTCGGTGAGGCGGTCGATGAGGGCCGGGTTGCGGATGCCGAGGCGCAGCACGCGCCCCTGCGGACCGTAGAAACCCGGGCAGGTGACCGTGATGCCCTGGTGGAACTCGGCCACGAAGTGCTTCAGCAGCGATGGGGCCGCACCGGAGATATACGGGTTGGTGACCTGTGTATTGAGGCCGGTGTGGGTGTTAAAGGATTGCAGCAGGGCGTTCTCCTCCATGTTCTGCTCGAGGCGGTAGTAGTTCAGAAGGTTGTCGAGGCCGAGCGCATGGGTGGACGCCACGAAGGAATCCACCGGGATGTGCGCCTGCAGCGAGCCTGAGGTACCCATACGCACGATCTGGAGCGACGAGAGCTCCGGGCGGATGAGACGGGTGCCGAAGTCGATGTTGACCAGCGCGTCGAGCTCGTTGAACACGATATCGATATTGTCGGGGCCGATGCCGGTAGATACTACGGAGAGGCGCTTGGCGCCGATATAGCCGGTGTGGGTGATGAACTCGCGGTGCTCGCGCTGCACCTCGATGCGGTCGAAGTGCTTGCTCACTTCCTTCACGCGGTGCGGGTCGCCGACGGTGATGACGGTAGGGGCCAGTTCTTCGGGGCGGAGGTCGAGGTGGTAGATGGCGCCGCGGGCGTTGATGATGAGTTCTGATTCAGCGATAGGCTGCATGGAGGAGTTCAATTTTTAAAAAACGAATGGCTCAGAAGCTGTTAATTCGGTAAAAGTATCTATTTTCGCGCCCTGCCCCAAGATGATCTTTGGCAGGAAGCAGCGGTGGTGCACCGGCCTTTTCGCTTACTGCCGCCGCTCATTAGTTCCGGTACCATGGCCGAGTGGCTAGGCTCAGCTCTGCAAAAGCTGCTACAGCAGTTCGAATCTGCTTGGTACCTCTTAAACCCGAATGATCCCGGCAGCCCCGGGATCATTCTTTTTATTCACTATGCTCACCTCCGAGGAACAGGCCTTCGTTGATTTCTGGACGGGGCAGCGGACCCGCCGCCGCTCTGTGGCTTCCCGTATTTCCTCGGGGCTGCCCCTCGGCGTCGGCATCGTGGTCGTGCTGTTCCTGAGCATCGCCACCGGTTGGTACCAGCGCGCCACCATGGTGATGCGCACCCACAGCTCGGTGATCCTGATGATCGTGATTGCGGCCATAGGCATCGTGCTGTTCATGAGCTATTTTTCGGCCCAGCACGAGTGGGACCAGAACGAGGAGCGCTACCAGGTGCTCCTGCAAAAACAAAAAAGTGCCGGTGCAGCAAAAGAGCTGTGACCGGTGTCCATATTAAAAGTGCAAAACACCATGCTTAAGACCCTCATTGCCTCGCTGCTTGCCCTCACCGTATTTGCCGGCTGTATCAAAGGCCGCGACGAGGTCCGCTGCCAGTACGACGCCTGCGCCGTGAAGGCGACCAACGCCGAGATCGACTCTGTGCGCGCCTACTTGGCCGCGAACAACATTACCGACGCCATACAGCACTGCAGCGGCGTGTTCTACCGCATCACCGTAGCCGGCACCGGCGCCCAGCCCGAGCCCTGCTCCTTCATCGGGGCCAGCTACACCGGCCGCCGCGTCGACGGCAGCGTGTTCGACGCCGGCACCTTCCCGCAGCCCTACCAGCTCACTGCGCTCATCCGCGGGTGGACCAACATCCTGCCCCTCGTTAAAACAGGCGGTGAGGTCATCCTTTATATCCCCCCGTCGCTGGGATACGGTGGCCGCGAGATCCGCGACGCCAACAACAACCTCGTGCTGGCTGCCAACTCGATGCTAATTTTCACCGTGCAGCTGACGTCCGTACAGTAAGGGCGGCGAATTGCGGTAGATTTGCGGAAAGATCACCCGTGGCACACGAAGCGATATCCGTATTCGACATTTTCAAGATCGGCATCGGCCCCTCGAGCTCCCACACCCTGGGACCGTGGCGGGCTGCGCAACGCTTCACCACGTTGCTGGAACAACGCGGGCAGCTTGCCGGCGTTGTTGCGCTTAAGGTGCTCCTGTATGGCTCCCTCGCCAAAACCGGCAAAGGGCACGGTACCGACGTGGCCGTGCTGCTCGGCCTCGCCGGCGACGACCCGGTGACCTTTGCCGTGGAAGAGCTCGACAACAAGATCCGGCGCATCGGGGCGGAAAAACGTATGGACCTCGCCGGCAGCTATGTGCTGGCTTTCGATCCGGTAGTTGACGTTGAGTTCTTGATGTCGGAGTCGCTGCCCTTTCATCCCAACGCCCTCAGCTTTCTCGCCACCTTCGCCAACGGCGAAGCCGTTTCCGAAACGTATTACTCGATCGGCGGGGGCTTCGTGGTGCAGGAGGGCGAAACGCAGGCCGCCGGCTCCGTAACGCTGCCTTTTCCCATCAACGACGCCGAGGACCTGCTGCACTGGTGCCGCAAAACGGGCCTAACCATCCACGAGGTGGTGCTCGAAAATGAAAGCGCCTGGCGTCCCGAGCCCGACACCCGCGCCGGCGTGGGCCGTATCTGGAAGGTGATGCAGGAATGCGTCTTCCGCGGCTGCCACACCGAGGGCACCCTACCCGGGGGGCTCAACGTGAAGCGCCGCGCCGCCGGCCTCGCCAAACGCCTCCTCCAGGGAAAGACGTATGCTTCATACGATGAGTGGATCGCGGCCATCCGGGGCGGCGGCAACCACTTTCAGTACATCCTCGACTGGGTGAGCTGCTTTGCCCTTGCCGTGAACGAGGAGAACGCCTCCTTCAGCCGCGTGGTCACGGCGCCCACCAACGGCGCTGCCGGTGTGATTCCCGCGGTACTGCATTATTACAAGCTCTTTTACCCCGACGTCACCGACGACAAGGTGCTGCAGTTCCTGCTGACGGCTTCCGAGGTCGGGTCCATCTTCAAGAAGGGAGCGACCATCTCCGCGGCCATGGGTGGCTGCCAGGCCGAGATCGGCGTGTCGTCGTCGATGGCGGCGGCGGCGCTTACCGAAGCCCTGGGCGGCTCGCAGCGGCAGGCGCTGATGGCGGCCGAGATCGCCATGGAGCACCACCTGGGCATGACCTGCGACCCGATCGGCGGCCTGGTGCAGGTGCCCTGTATCGAGCGCAACACGATGGGTGCGATCAAGGCCATCACGGCTTCGCAGCTCGCGCTGCAGAGCGCGCCCGATTATGCCAAGGTCTCGCTCGACAACGTGGTGGACACGATGTGGGCCACGGCGCTCGACATGAACTCGAAGTACAAGGAAACGGCCGAAGGCGGCCTCGCCGTCAACATCCCGCTCAGCCTCAGCGAGTGCTAGGGGAGTGTTTATTGGTCTATTAGTCTATTAGTAATGCCGTGAGGGTGCGGCTTCGCTTTGCGCGGCGGTACAACATTACAACTGCTGGAACCCGATCACACCGTATCGGCGTACACGCTCTTCTTCGTAGATCGTGGTCACATAAAAGCGCTTTCCCGTACGGCAAAAACAGATGCCGCAGGCGTCGGACTCCCCATCGTTGCGGACCTGAACGTCGAGCGGGGCGAGCTCAAGGCTGTCGAGGTAGCGGCGCACCGATACAACTGTGGCGCTGTCGGTGGCACCCGTTGCCCAGTGTTCGTCGCAAACGATCTGGGTGTAGCGAAAGCTGACGTATTTTTCACCCGTTTTCTTCTGACAGGCCCAAAGCAACCAGAGGCACAATACCCCCGAAGTGACTAATAAGCGTAAGAGCCTTCGGCGCGGGATCGTTGCGCTCCAATGCTTGCCTGTCCGTTCATCTACCGGCATAGGTCGAAATTTATCTTAAACTTATTGCATCCTGATCATTTGACTTGCACTTGTCGACGACGCCCTGCCGACAGAGATCAATGAACCCGAAGCGGTGGCATCGTTGGCGGAGCTGTCTGTTTCAGCAAATTGCCTTAGTAAAACTCAAGTTCTTCATCCTGCAGCTCCCGCCGGATCCAGAGGATGCTGGGAAAATAGAAAAGACAGGCCACCAGGTTGAAGATCCCGTAGTACAGGAAGGTTTTGCGGCCCGACAGCACGAGCAGCACGCAGCACACGCCGCAGATCAGCAGTGGCACGGCCAGCCGGAAGGAATAGAGCCGCCGGTAGCGGGCGACCTTTTCCTCGTGATCACCTACCTGGGTAAGCTGCTGAAGCTGCCGGCGGTGGTAGGCGCCGTGTCCGAATACAAGGGCCAGGGTGCCGATAAAGAGCGGCGTGGAAGAAACAGCAATGAAATCTACCCGGCGGCCGATGCCCTGCTGCGCAGCCCACCAGGCCACGGCGAGCATCACAAGGCCGGGCAGGAGCGTAGCCCAGTAAATACGGGTGAAATCGGCCTTGCGGATGAGCGGGAGCGGCATGTGCTGGTTTTATCAAAAATACGATCCCCAAGCCGTGCCTTTGCTGTTGGCCGGTAGCAGGAGCGCCCCTTCAGGAAGGCCAGCCCGCCAGGTCCTGCGCGGTACGGGCATTGCCGGGCGCGGCGGCGGCGGCGGTGTTGTTGAAATACAGGTAGGTCTTCCGCGCCTGCGGGTCGGTGCGCACAAGGTCGATGATCTGCCCGATGAAGGTTTCGGAGTACCCCGAATAATACAGTTTCGGCGCGCCGTGAAACCGGTAGTAGATCAGCGGGGCGTTGGAGATGAGGTCGGGGGAGAGGCCGGGGTAGGAGACGCCGCAGAAGGTAACGCCTTCGCTGCGCAGCCGCTCGTATACATCGGGTCGCCACCAGCTGTGGTGCCGGAACTCGATCACGTTGTTGAACTCGGTGCTGAGCTGGGGCAGCACGAGGTCCAGGAAGTCCTCGCTGTAGTGGATGGAGGGCGGCAGTTGAAAAAGCAGGCACCCGAGCTTCTCCTCGAGCCCGTCGGCGGCGGTGCGGTAAAAGGCTTCGATGAGGTCCGCGGTATCCTCGAAGCGGCGCTCGTGGGTGATCTCCTGTGGCGCCTTGAGCGTGAACGTAAAGCCCTCGGGGGCGATGTCATACCAGCGCTGCAGGGTACGGGGCTCCGGGAAGCGGTAGAAGGTATTGTTGATCTCAAGGGTGTTGTAGTGCTGGCAATAGTGCTCGAGCCATTTGGTTTTCGGAAGTCCTTTCGGGTAGAACACCTCCTTCCAGCTGTCGTAGTGAAAGCCGGAGCAGCCGATCCGCCACTCGGCCCCGGCCCCCTGTCCCCCGAAGGGGGAACTTAGATCGTTGCTATCCTTTTCCCTTGGTGCCATAACAATAGATGCACGACCCAAAATAGGTGCCGATAATTTTCAACGATACACAACGTTAATCACGAGTTTGGGTACAAGGTGACCGATACCGCTCCGCAAAATTGTACTTTGAGAATAGCCGCGATCGGAAAGTATGATCCACCTAAGTTCCCCCTTCGGGGGACAGGGGGCCGGAGACAGCGGCCGGGCTGCTAAGGCAGCCAAAGGCTCTGTACCATTTTGGCGAGCTCCACCAGCTTCGAGAAGGTGTCGGGCTTCGTCACGAAGCAGTTGGCGCCGAGGTGGTAGCAGTGCTCCTTGTCGCGGTCGGAGGAGGAGGTGGTGAATACGATGATCGGGATGGCATGAAAATCCTCGTTCGACTTGATCTCCTTGAGGGCTTCGCGGCCGTCTTTGCCGGGCATATTGAGGTCGAGCATGATCAGCGACGGCAAGCCGTTGCCGCGGTGGGCCTCCAGCCCGTTGATCAGCGCATCGCCGTTTTCCCAGAACGCATAGGCATCGCCGGCGCGTCCCGCCTCGAAAGCGTCGCGCAATATCTCCCGGTCATCGGTGTCGTCGTCTACAATCCAGATCACATAATTTTTCATCATCTCGGCAGGATTATCGTGAAGGTCGCCCCCTGGTCGGGTACGCCCTGTGCCTGTATGGTGCCGCCATGGTGCTCCACGATCTTGCGTACGATGGCGAGGCCGATGCCGTTGCCCTCGTATTCGCTGCGCCCGTTGAGGCGCTGGAAAATCTGGAAGATCCGCTGCGCATATTCATTCTCAAAGCCAATGCCATTGTCCGTGAACGTTAGTTCGAGGTAGCCGGATGCCTTCCGGAGCTGCGGGTCGTCCACGTCGGCCGGCAGCAGCTCGCGGTGGCGGATGCGGATCACCGGGGGCACGCCCTCGCGCACGAACTTGAGCGAGTTGCTCAGCAGGTTCTGGAACAGCTGCCGGAGCTGCGACGGTACCACATGCGCCTTAGGAAGCGGCTCGGCATCGATGGTGCCGCCCATCTGCTCGATCTTGAATTCGAGGGTCTGCACGGCGTCGGCGAGCAGGGCCTCGAGCGAGTGCTCCTCGAACCCTTGGTTGCCCGAGATCCGTGATACTGATAGCAGGTCGTCGATCATGGTCTGCATCCGCTGCGCGGCGTCCACTACTTTCCGGAGGTATACCTGGCCGTCGGGGCTCATGCGCTCCATCTGCGAGGCCACGAGCCGGTCGCCGAAGGTGGCGATCTTGCGGAGCGGCTCTTTCAGGTCGTGCGAGGCCACGTAGGCAAATTCCTCGAGCGATGCGTTCGACTGCTCCAGCTGGAAGGAGTTCTGCAGGAGCTTGCGCTCCATCTCCTTGCGGTGGTTGATGTCGAGGGCGGCGCCCAAGATCTGTTGCACGTTGCCGTCATCGTCTTTCCGGAACACCACCTCGCGGGCGAGGAGCCAGTACCAGCCCCCGCTTTTTTTCCGGAGCCTGCATTCGTACTGCATCATCGATTCCTGGTACTGGAAGCGGCTGTCGCTTCCTTCGCGCTCGGGCAGCAGCAGCCAGTCGTCGGGGTGATACAGCCCACGCAGCCCTTCGGTATCGAGGTCCAGTATTTCTTCGGGCGTGTAGCCGAGCACGTAAAAGATCTCGCGGTTGAGGTATTCGAACTTTCCCGACGGCACATCAAAGAGGTAGAGCACCGTAGGAGAGGCGTCCGCGATTTGCTGGATGAAGTACTCCTGCTCTTCGATCTTATGAAGGGCCTCCATCTGCTCCGTGACGTCGAGGGAGATGTTGAGCACATGCTCCACGTGGCCGGCGGCATTGCGGTCGAAAACGGTGCCGAACGTGTGCAGCCAGCGCCAGGATCCCTCGCGGTGCCGCACGCGGTAGCGGAATTCCACGATCGGGTCGGAGACCTGAGGAGCCGCATTGACTTCGGCGAGCACTTCGTTGTTGCGCGCCATCAGCGCGGGGAGGTCGTCGGGGTGAATACGCTCCACGATGAAGGGCACGCCTCCTTCGAGTACTTCCTGCGAAGTGTAGCCGAGCAGCTTGTGCATCCCCTCGCTCACGAAGGTGTAGCGGCCGCTGTTGATATGGTACGAGGTGATGATGGAGGGGGTGGCATCGGTGATCTTGCGCAGGAAATTCTGGTTTTCCTTGAGTGCCTGCTCCGTCTGGTGGCGCTCCGTCACGTCGAGCTCGGCGCCGAAGACGCGCACCAACACGCCCTGCTCGTCGCGAACGGCCTGGGCCATGGAGTGAAGGGTACGCGTTCTGCCGTCGGCGGTCACGATGCGGAAGATGTAGTCCTCGGTGTCGCCTTTGAAGCCGCGCTGGATGCTGGCCTCGATATAGGGACGGTCTTCGGGATGCACGAAGGAGAGGAACCGTTCCATCGAAACCGGCTCCGACTGCGGCGCAAGACCGTAGATGGTGTACAGGTTGTCGGTCCAGGAAAGGCGGCCGGTGGCGGGCTCCCAGCACCAGTTGCCCATATTGGCCAGCACTTCGGCCTGGCGGTAGAGGCGCTCGTTCTCCTGCACCTGGTGCAGCAGGGCCATCCTGTCGGTCACGTCGTGCACGGTGCCGGTGATGGAGAAGGGCTTCCCGTCGCGGTAGTGTACCACCCCGCGCGACCACAGGTGCTTGAGGCGGTCGCTTCCCTGGTAGCGGTATTCGGTTTCGAACGTACCGGTTTCGAGGCTTCGGGCGATATCGCGGTCTACCCGGGCAAGGTCCTCGGGGTGCACCCGGGCACGGAAGCCATCGTTGTCGTTGATCGGCACTTCCAGGATCTTGACGAGCTCCGGTGTGCCGATCGACGACCCGCCGTCGAGCACCCAGGTATAGGAGCCGATGCGGGCAATGGCCTGCGCTTCGAGCAGCTGCTCCTCGCGCTGGAGGAGCTGCGCGGAGGTGGTCATCTCGTTGTCGATATTGAGGCAGATGGCGATCAGCTCCTGCACGGTGCCGTCCGCGTCGCGCCGGAATACGCTTTCGTAATTGCGGAACCAACGGTATTGTCCGTCTTTGCCGCAGAGGCGGTACTGGTAGCAATGGATCGCTCCGTCGCTTGCCTGCGCCAGTGCTTCGATGCTGCGCCGCACCTGGCCCTGGTCGTCGGGGTGCACCAGCCGGGCGATGGCATCCGCGCCAAGTGCGTTGAGCTCTTCGCGGGTATAGCCCATCACGGCGGCGAAGTTCTCATTGGCGTGTTCGTTCCGGAAGGTGCGGACATTGAAGATGTACAGCGCTCCCGGAAGGGTGGTGTTGATCTTCTCGATGTACAGGCTGCGCTCTTCGAGCTGTTGCTGCAGGAGGCGGGTGAACGCCTCCATCACCGCGGTCTGGTGCTGGAGCAGGAAGCGGTCGATCTCGCCCACGATCTGAAGGGCCTGCGTGCTCTCGACGCAGTATTCGGGGAGAAAGTGGAGCAGCGACTTTTTTCGGATATAGCCGGTCTTTACGATGTCTTCGGCCGCCACCTGGTGACGCTCGAAGGGAAAGCCGTTGCTGAGCCATTGCGCCAGGTTGTGGCGGGTCCATTCGCTCGCGGTGTTGTCGGAGAGGTGCTGCAGCAGCTCCGCCACGTGGCTGCGGAGCAGGGCTTTTTGCTGTTCTGGCGGGAGGTGGGCCAACTGGCCCAGGAGTGGCAGGTGTTCTTCCTGCGCAAACTGCCACTGGAGCAGGGCTACCTCCCCGAGCTTATGGGTCAGCAGGTACGTCGCGTACCCGCTGAGGTGCCGGAGGTCCAGGTTGCTTTGTTTCGATTCGGCTTTCGTTTGCACGGAATGGTGTTTGGCGCGGGTCAGGAGGGCCCACTGGTTAAGGATCCCCGTAAAGATAAGCTGAAACGCGGGATGAGGCAAGGGGGGCAGGGCATCAAAAAAGGAGGCGATTGCCTCCTTTTCAGATCGTTATGCGTCCGCTCAGCCCTCGCCGCGTCCGGGCCCGGAATACGGATCTTCCTCGTTGCTTTCCTGGCGGTCGCCGCCGAGGCTGAAGTACTTGTTCTCCTCGTCGCCCTGCCCGAGCGATTCGGTATCGGTCTCGTCGGTCTCGCCAGGAATGTCGAGCCCGGCGCCGGTGCGGAGCTGGCCGAAGCTTTCCTCGTTGAGCGGGTCGCCGTCGAAGTCGCGGTCGTCGAGGCGGGCATTATGGAGGCTCGTTTCGTCGTCGCTGGGATAGTCGGTGCTGGCGAGTGCCCGTACCTCGTCGGCGCTTACGTCGGCCTCGGTGCCGGGGCGCAGGCCGAGGTCATCGTCGCCGTCCACGTCCTGCGGGGTGCCGATCTCGGAGCGCCGGCCGCCGGAAGTGCGGATGGCGTCGGTTTCGCGGCCGGTATCGTCGGGCTCGGGGGCTACTCCGCTCGTTTCCGGCGCTTGTTGCGACTGGCCTCCGCGCTCGCTGTTGGTGGCGGAGTTGCCGGAAAAGCGCTGGCTTACACCGCTGAGGTTTTTGGAGTTGGGAAGATTTTCCACATCAAGGTCTACGCGGTGGCTGTCGGTACGCTTGTCCATGATATCTTCTCGTGCCGGGTAGTGGGGGTAGCCCGGGAAATCCTGGTCGGTCTTCGGATCGGGCGATTGCTCTACCTCGCGCTTGCTGTCCATGGCCTTGGAAGGGTCGTTCTCCGGGATCTTGTTCCGCTGCTTATCGTCATTCGGCTGTGCCATAATCTTCGTTTCGGAACCTACTGAAAAGTTCGTGCCTACCTCACCCCGGCCCGGCCCATCCCCCGGCCCCTTCCCAAAGGGAAGGGGTGACTCTGTGCAACGGTTCTCACTGGGTGCCAATTTTCTTTTCTGCGATCATACTGCTGTTTGCTCGACGATCACTACGGTATGGTTGCCGAAACACCCAACGGGTCTTACCTATTCCACCGCGGCTTCCAGAGCTCATTACTGGATAAACTAAGAAACAGCGCTACACCAGATTTGCCGACGATGCCGCATAAAAAAACAGCATCCTATGATGACAAACCAGAGGACAGACGCGACAATAAAGAATCTTCCTCTTTAGTCACCCCTTCCCTTCGGGAAGGGGCCGGGGGATGGGTCACAGGAGCTTTCCCATAAGGAAGAGGTAGGCCACCGAGAAGTAAATGATGAGCCCGGTAACGTCCACCAGCGTGGCGACGAAGGGCGTGGAGGAGGCGGCGGGGTCGGCGCCAAGGCGCTTCAGGATGAGGGGCAGCATCGAGCCTACCAGCGTGCCCCAGAGCACGACCCCGATGAGCGACAGGCCGATGGTGCAGGCAATGCTCCAATAGTAGATGCCGAACACGTCGGAGAACGAGTTCCAGACGAAGATGACGGTGACGCCCATGATGCCGAGCGTGCCGCCGAGCAGGAGCCCGGAGAGGATCTCGCGGCGCATGATGAACCACCAGTCGCGGATGCTGAGCTCGCTCAGCGCCATGGCCTGGATGATGAGCGTAGCCGCCTGCGAGCCGCTGTTGCCGCCGCTGGAGATGATGAGTGGGATAAAGGTGGCGAGCACCACCACTTTTGCAATTTCGTCTTCAAACCGGTGCATGGCCGTGATGGTGATGAGCTCGCCCACGAACAGGATCATCAGCCATACCACGCGCTTGCTGAACAGGCTCATCAGGGGGATCTCGAGGTAGGGCTGCTCGAGGGCCGCCGTACCACCGATCTTTTGGATGTCTTCGGAGAACTCCTCGCTCGCTACCCAGAGGATGTCGTCGATGGTAACGATGCCGAGGAGCTTGTTGGAGTTGGAGACCACGGGCAGGGCCACGCGGTTGTTCATCTTGAAGGCCTCGTTGGCCTCTTCCTGGTCCTGGTAGGCGTTGAGGGCGATCACGCGGTCGTCCATAAGCTCGCTCACCCGGCTGTCGGGGTCGGCGAGGATGAATTCGCGGATCCGGAGGTCATCGAGCAGCTCGCCCTTCTCGTTGATGACGTAGATGACGTCGATCGTTTCCGTGTTCTTGCCCACGCGGCGGATGATGTCGAGTACCTCGGCCACGGTATTGTCTTCGTAGATATACACGTAGTCGGGGGTCATGAGGCGGCCCACGGAGTTCTCGGGGTAACCGAGCAGCGAAAGGGTCACCTTGCGCTCCTCGGGGTTAAGCTGCTTGATCAGCTCGCGCACCACGTTGGAGGGCAGGTCTTCGAGGAAGGACGTGCGGTCGTCGGGCGGAAGCTCGTTGAGCAGCTCGGCAGTCTTGGAAGGAGAAAGCTCCTCGATGATCTTGCGCTGAACGGGGAACTCGAGGATACGGAAAACGCCGGAAGCGCGGTGCACCGACATCGCAGCTACGATCTGTGCTGCCTGCTCGGGTTCTTCATAAACGAGGTCGGCGATCTCCGTGATGTTCTGCTGATCGAGGAAGGCGTGGAGCGCGTTCGGATCCTCGTTCTGCAGCACATGCTCGAACTCCTGCTTCAATAATTCCAGCGACATGGGTCAAAAATACGCGCAATTCAAAACGCGGGCGAAAACGATTATTCCGAATCTTTGCCGCGTGAATGCGATCAACTATACGCACCCCGCACTGAAGGTGCGGTCGTCGGACCGGCGCGGCCGCGGTGTTTTTACAGAGATGGCGATGCCGGCGCAGATGCTCGTGGAAGTGGCCCCGGTGATCGTGATGAGCGCGCGCCACCGCCAGCTCCTGGAACAGACGCTCCTGCACGATTACATCTTCGAATGGGGCAAGAGCCGCACGCAGTGCTGTGTGGCGCTTGGGTATGTGTCGCTCTATAACCACTCGTACCAGTCCAACTGCGAGTACGAGATGCACTATGCCGAGCAGCTTATTCTGATCCGCACGGTGCGTCCGGTAAAAAAGGGGGAGGAGCTGTTCATCAACTACAACGGCGTGTGGGACGATGACGCGAAGCTTTGGTTCGATGCGCACTAGGGGAGCTCAGATCGGAGATCTAAGATCTGAGATCTGGGCTGACGCACGCGAGGGATTTCAGATTTGTGATTTTGGATTTCAGATTTATTGCTGGCGCGCATGACGGAAGCTCCTAAATCAACCCCGTTGCTTTACTGAAATTCTTGCGCCCGTGTCTCCTTTTTCAGGACCGGATCCAGAGCCTGCTTGTCCGCACGGGAATTGACCAGCAATAAACACATCCGAACTGTAATCGACCCCTTACAAATAAACCAATAGACCAATAAACCACTAAACGAAAAGCCCCGACGGTACCGTCGGGGCTTTTCGTTTAGTGACATTTCTTATCGGTTGAACTCGAGCTGGCCGCGGAGCTCGCCACCGGCGGCGGCATTGGCGTAGGCCTTCGTGTGCAGGTCGATGTAGTAGCGGCCGGAGAGGAGCTCGTCTTCCTTCAGCACGATGCCGTCGATGAGCAGGGTGTTGCTGAAGGAACCGGAGGTACGGCGGGGAACGCCGGAGGCTACGTTCTGGATGATGGGCGCCGCAAATCCGGCTTCGCCGAGGCCGTGCACGTGGATGGCCGTAGCGCTGTCGGTAGCCTGCCAGCGTACGGTATAAGAAAGGAGGCGGGTGTTCTGATCGTAGGAAGCTTCGACAGTGCCGGAGCCATTGGAAACGGGCGTAGGCTGGGGCACCACTTGCTGGAAGGTCATGGGGTTGGTGCTGGTATAAACCTTACCACTGGGCGATTTGGTGCAGGATACAGCGAGAACCAGGGCGAGGGCGGCAAAGCCGGAAAAGCGCAGGCTATGAAGCATAGGGAGCTTGATTTGGGGGCAAAAATAATATTTTCTGCCAATGGCCGGTGAGAAGTTTCCCCCAGCCCACCCCCGGCCCCTCCCCAAGGGAGGGGAGCCGTGAGCCGTCAGAAGATGAATTGAGTGAGATAGGCCAAAGCCAGGTGTGAACAACCGGTCCGCGTTGTCATTCCTTCGGTACGCTGGGAATGACAGGTTTGCGGCAAACGCGACCTACGTGTAACACAGGAGATTGTCCTGAAGCTTCGGGGCGCTGCGCTCGCAATGACCGCCACGCGCAATAACTCCGACACGGCAAACGACCCTTTACTAATAAACGAATAGACCAATAAACGGCCGCGCAGCGGCCTACCGCAACAATCCCTTGATCTCATTCAGCTTCATGAGGGCCTCCACCGGGGTGAGGCGGTTGATGTCGAGGCTCTCCAGGAGGGTGCGGATGGCGTCGAAGGTCTGGCTGTGGGCGTCGAAGATGCTCAGCTGCACTTTCGGCCCCGACAATTCTTTCAGCTGCGCCCCGGGACCTTCGGCCACGGGCTTCGCCTCGAGCTGCGTCAGTACTTCTTTGGCGCGGGCTACGAGCTCCGGCGGCATGCCGGCCATCCGGGCCACGTGGATGCCGAAGCTGTGGGTGGAGCCGCCGGGCGCCAGCTGGCGCAGGAAGATGATCTTGCCGCCGATCTCCCGGTTCGTGACATGGAAGTTCCTTACCCGCTCCAGCTTGCCCTCCAGCTCGTTGAGCTCATGGTAGTGGGTGGCGAAAAAGGTCTTGGGCCGCTCCGGTGCGTTGTGCAGGAATTCGGCGATGCTCCAGGCAATGGAGATGCCGTCGTAGGTGCTGGTACCGCGGCCGATCTCGTCGAGCAGGATGAGGCAGCGCGGGGATACGTTGTTGATGATGGAGGCCGTCTCGTTCATTTCCACCATGAAGGTCGACTCGCCGGCGCTCAGGTTGTCGGACGCGCCCACGCGCGTGAAGATCTTGTCGGTGAGCGGTACACGGGCGCTTTCGGCGGGCACGAAGGAGCCCATATGGGCCATCAGCGTAATGAGGGCCGTCTGGCGCAGGAGCGCGCTCTTACCGCTCATGTTGGGGCCGGTCAGGATGATGATCTGCTGCTCCTCTTTGTCGAGGAGGAGATCGTTGGCCACGTAGGCCTCGCCGGGAGGCAGCTGCCGCTCGATCACGGGGTGGCGCCCTTGTTTGATCTCGAGGGCGTCGCCTTCGTGGAGCAGGGGCTTCTTGTAGTTATACTGAAGCGCGTTCTGGGCGAAGCAGCACAGGCAATCGAGGGAGGCCAGGATCGACGCGTCGGTCTGGATGTGTCCGAGGTAGTCGTGCAGCTCGTGGAGCAGCGCGTCGAACAGCTGCAGCTCGATGGCGAGCATCTTCTCCTCGGCGCCCATGATCTTTTCCTCGTAGTCTTTCAGCTCCGGGGTGATGTAGCGCTCGCAGTTGGCCAGCGTCTGCTTCCGGATCCACTCGGGCGGCACCTTGTCCTTGTGGGTGTTGGTGACCTCGAGGTAGTAGCCGAACACGTTGTTGAAGCCGATCTTGAGCGACGGGATGCCGGTCTTTTCGGACTCCGCCTGCTGCAGCTGGGCGAGGTATTCTTTCCCGTTGTGCGCGATGTAGCGCCAGGAGTCGAGCTCTTCGTTTACGGCGGGGGCCACAAAGCCTCCTTTGGCGGCCACGGCCGGCGGGTTGTCCATGATGGTGGCCACGATCTTGTCGGCCATGCGGGTGCAGGGGTTGAGGGCGTCGGCGAGTCGGTCGAGGTAGGGGGCGTCGGAGCCGCTCCAGAGCCCTTTGATGACCGCCACCTGGCGCAGGGCGCGCGCCAGCTGCAGCAGCTCGCGCGGGTTGATCTTCCGGAGCGGAATCTTCGACACGAGGCGCTCCAGGTCGCCGCACTGGCGCAGGGCATGCAGCGTTTTCTCACGCAGCTCCGCATGCAGGAGGAGGTGCTCCACCACGTCGAGGCGCTCGTTGATGCGGGCGGGGTCCACCAGGGGAAATACGATCCAGCGCTTCAGCAGGCGGGCGCCCATCGGCGTCACCGTGTTGTCGAGCGTTTTCAGGAGCGTCGCCCCGTTCTCCACCGGCGAATGCAGCAGCTCGAGGTTGCGGATCGTGAAGCGGTCGAGCCAGAGGTGACCGGCCTGGTCGATGCGCTGCAGGCTCGTGATGTGCTGAAGGTTCGGGTGCTCCGTGTCTTTGAGGTAGTGCAGGATGGCGCCGGCGGCCACGAGGGCGGCGGTCATGCCTTCCACACCGAAGCCCTTGAGCGAATGCGTATCGAAATGCTTCAGCAGGCTTTCTTCAGAATACGCCTGTGCGAAGATCCATTCGTCGAGCGTATAGGTATAGAAGCGGGTGCCGAACTCCTCTTTGAAGCGCTTCTGGAGCTGGCGCTGGAAGATGACCTCGGCGGGGCGGAAGCCCATAAGGAGCTTGTCGGCGTACTCGCGGTCGCCCTGGGCCACAAAGAACTCGCCGGTGGAGATGTCGAGAAAGGCAGCGCCGTAGGTGCCGTCCTTTTCGAGGTGCAGGGCGGCGAGGAAGTTGTTGGAGGCGTGCTCGAGGAGCTTGTCGTTGGTGGCGGTGCCGGGCGTCACCATCTCGGTGACGCCGCGCTTCACGATACCTTTGACGGTCTTGGGGTCTTCGAGCTGGTCGCAGATGGCTACGCGGTAGCCGGCGCGCACGAGCTTATGGAGGTAGGTGTCGAGGGCGTGATGCGGGAAGCCGGCAAGCTCGTTGTCGGCGGAGCCGTTGTTGCGCTTGGTGAGGGTGATGCCCAGCACGCCCGCGGCCACCACGGCGTCGGAGCCGAAGGTCTCGTAGAAATCGCCCACGCGGAACAGCAGGATGGCATCGGGGTAGCGGGCCTTGATGGCACCGTGTTGTTGCATCAGTGGGGTCTCTGCAGATTTCGTTTTGCTCATAGCGATAGCGGCAAAAATAGGCTCCCGGGCCGACAGCCATCCGGGAAAAACCTCACAGGATCGCCGTTTTTATCCCCACAAATGGTGTAGGAAGCACGGAAACCGGTAAGCCGAATGGAGCGGATCGGTGTGGATTCTGCATTCACGTCTGATCATTTCGTAGCTTAGGTACCATGAGAACCGTGCTGCTCTTTTTGCTTCTGGCCCTGCTTGCGCGGCCGGGCCGCGCCCAGGATGGGAACGACAGCCTGTCGCAGCTACTCTTCCGGGCCTGGGAGGAAAAGCGGTACGACGAAGCGGTTCGGCTGGCACGGACGGCAGTTGCTTTGCGAACCGACACCTTCGGGATCGTGTCAGGTCTTGAGATCGCCCATACGCTGAACCTGCTGCGATTGCCGTCCGCGCTGCAAAAGGACGCGCTGCGGGATGCGATCAACGAAGGGCCGCGCCGCAGTGCCGGGCAAAAACGTGAATGGGGCGTTAGCCTAGCAGCCATTTACATCGCGGAGCGTCGGTTTGATTCGGCGCTCTACATCCTCGATTATAGTCTGCGCATTCCGGAACGGCAGCGGTGCTTCGATTTCGGCGATTTTTCTGCGCGGCACCAGCACAAGCGCATGCTCGCCCTCGAGGGACTGGGCTTGCGCGATTCCGCAATCAACGTCTTTATGCCGCATTCGTTCCGGTCCGTAAGCGGAAATGAATGCCGGACCGGCGAAGAGGAGTACGCACAAATGGTCGGCGACTTCGTGCGTATCCTGCGCCTCAGGTACAGTGACGCTGAACTCGCGCGCGCAGTGGAAGAAATGCCTTCGCAGTCCGGGCTCGTGGAAACGAAGGGAGGTATCCTGCCGATGTACAAAGTCGGCCATCGCTTCGTTACCCGCTTCCTCGGGCGCGAATTCGCGGTGCACGGAGGGGGCTTCTTCGGGCCTGATGATGCCGTTGGTGAAAGACTGAAGCTTCAACGGGATGCGCTGCGGAACTCGGTGCTGTCGCGACTGCTGCGCGCTGTGCCTCCCGCATACGCAACCCTGGCCCAATAAGAAGTCTGAATGCAGTACGATTCAGGTTTTTCCCTGGTAATCTTTAATTTTTTTTACGTGAAAACTGCCCTTTTCATACTGCTGTTGATCGGTACGCTACGGGGCGCGGCGCAGGCTGATGTCGATAACGCGCGGCTCCGGGCGTTTGTGGCCGACACTTCCGGCCAGCCCGCATTGGCAGCCAGGTGGTACCTGGAGGCGGCCGCGCTCGCCACCGATACGGTACTTATCGCATCGTACCAGACTTCGGCGGGCCGTTGCCTGATCTGGGCGGCAGCACCCGCGGAGAAGGAGGAGGCGTACCGTAAGGCGATCTATCTGGGCAAATGGAATTTCGCCCGGCAGAAGACCTACTGGGCTGCCCGGCTCGCGGATATGTACCTCGCCACGAGTCGCTATGATTCGGCTTTTGCCGTACTTGATTATGGCCTGCACCTGCCCCAGATACGCCGCGGCTGCTCCATGGGCTCCTTCAACTTTAATTCAGGCTACCACCACAAGCTGATGCTGGCGCTTGAGGGCATGGGAAAGCCCGACTCCGCCATCGCGGTGTTCCTGCCCTTCGCATTCGACTTCCAAGAGGCTGCACAAGCGCCCTCGTTCACGTTCTGCCATACGGGGGACGACGATTACCATTGCATGGTCGTGGATTTTGTGCGCCTTCTCCGGAAGCGGTACAGCGCGGCCGAATTGGAGTTGGCGGCGGAAGCAATGCTGCGGGAATCCAAGACAACGATCGTCGCCTCCCGGTTCACCGCAGCCTACTTCGAGTCCACCCTGCAGGTACGTTTCCTCGGTTGCACATTAACCCCGTTCGGGAGTTCCAGCTTTATTTCCGAGTCGGAGGCCAGGGAGCGTATGCGGTCGGACACGGACCTGCTGCGCAACACGATGTTGTATCATTTACTCGCCGGGCTGTCGTCCGAGCTGTATTGAGGCTACAGGCAGTTGCTCCCGCCCTGAGCACCGTTAAAAGCCTCCGGAACCTCCAGCACCCTCAAAACCTTCAGAACTTTATTCCGTCCTTACCTTTGCCGCGCCGATGCGCAAGCTCACTACCGAAGAACTGGACCGCCTCTCCGTGGAGGAATTCAAGGCTGCCGAGAAGCTGCCCCTTATCGCCGTGATGGAGAACGTGCGGAGCGCCTACAATGTGGGCTCGCTGTTCCGCACCGCGGATGCCTTCTTGCTGGAGGCGGTTTACCTCGTGGGCTACACCGCCTTTCCGCCGCACAAGGAGATCCGCAAAACGGCCCTCGGCGCGGAGGATACCGTGTCCTGGAAGCATTTTGGAACAATGGCCGAAGCAATCGCCGACCTGCGGTCACTCGGCTACAAAGTGTACGCCGTGGAGCAGGCCGCCGGCAGCCGGATGCTGCAGGATATGACTTTAGGAGCAGGGGAGAAGCTCGCCGTGATCTTCGGCAATGAGGTGAGCGGCGTGGAGCAGAGCACCATCGCCGGGTGCGACGGCTGCATCGAGATTCCGCAGCTCGGGATGAAGCACTCGCTCAACGTGGCCACGGCGGCAGGCGTGGTGCTGTGGGAACTTGTGCGGCAGCAGCTGCGGGAATATCGAAAAGCGAATAACAAATAACGAATATCGAAGTGGTCGCGGCCGGCAGGTCATTGCGAGCGCAGCGAAGCAATCTCCCGAATTACACGGAGTGGTCCTGGCCGCTTCGGTACCGGGCGAAACAACAGTCAACCATGTCCACAGTCAAAAATTATCTCAGCCTCATCAAGTTTTCCCATACCATCTTCGCGATGCCCTTCGCGCTGATCGGGTTCTTCCTCGCCATCAAGCGCAATGTGCTGCTGCCGGGACTGAACATCCGATCCTCGTTCGACCACTCCGGCCAATGGAACCTGAACCGGTCGATCGGGTGGTCTGCGCAAAAAGGATGGGGTGATACCTTGACTCAGATCCTGACCGAGCGATTCGTGTTGGTCATACTTTGCATGGTCTTCGCCCGCTCTGCCGCTATGGCCTTCAACCGCTACATCGACCGGAGGTTCGACGAAAAGAACCCGCGCACCGCCATCCGCGAGATCCCGAAAGGGATCATCACCCCGAAGAATGCACTGGCCTTTACCATCGCCTGCTGCGTGCTCTTCATCGCCTGCACCGCGTTCATCAACCGCATCTGCTTCTTTCTCTCGCCGGTGGCCCTCGCCGTGGTACTGGGATACAGCTACACGAAGCGCTTTACGCCGCTTTGCCACCTCGTGCTGGGCGTCGGCCTCGCGCTCGCGCCCATCGGCGCCTGGCTGGCCGTTACCGGCTTCTTTCACTGGCTGCCGCTGCTGTTTTCCTTCGCGGTGCTTTTCTGGGTGAGCGGCTTCGACATCATCTATGCCCTCCAGGACGTCGACTTCGATACGTCCCAGCAACTTTACTCGATCCCGGCCGCGCTGGGTAAGGAAAAAGCGCTGCGCGTTTCGGAACTCCTGCACCTCTTCTCGGCCGCCTGCGTGGTAGCTGCAGGAAAGTTCGGCGGCTTCGGTCCGCTCTACTGGGTCGGCGTACTCGTTTTCATCGGGATGCTCGTGTACCAGCACGCCATCGTAAAGCCCCACGACCTGCGCCGCGTCAACCTCGCCTTCATGACCGCCAACGGCATCGCCTCCGTCGTGTTCGCCGCTTTCGTGATCGCCGACCTGTTCGTGAAGCTATAAAAAGTCAAAAACGAACCAACCTTCCAAAACCTCTCAAAACCCTTTAAAACCTTTCCCGTGGGCCGCATCCTCGCTATCGATTATGGTGGAAAACGCACCGGCCTCGCCGTCACCGACCCCCTGCAGATCATCGCCACCGGGCTGATGACCATCGAAACGGCGAAGCTGACGCCCTTCCTGAAGGAGTATATCCCGAAGGAAGGCGTGGAGCGCGTGCTCATCGGCATGCCCACCAACTGGGACGACTCCGACACGCACATCACGCAGGCCGTCCGCAATTTTATCATCCATTTCGGCCGCACCTTTCCTGCGGTGCCGATCGAGGAAGTGGACGAGCGCTATACCTCGAAGCTGGCTTCGCAGGCCATCTCCCAGATGGGCCTCAAAAAGAAAAAGCGCGAGGAGAAAGGACTTATCGACGTAGTCGCTGCCACGATGATGCTCCAGGAATACCTGGGGAGGATCTGAGCGCTCAGATGTGATGATCTCAGATCTCGGATTTCAGATGTGTGATTTCAGATTTGATGCGGACGCACAATGGCGGTATTTCAGATCCGCGATCCAGGATCTGTGATCGGTCCTGATACAAATCACCTTGCTGCCTGTCCGGGGTCGCTGGTCCGGCACCCGGGCGCGTATAGCTTCGTGTGCGCTTCGTGAAGCTGTGCGCTGCACTGTTTACGAAACGTAAAGATTGGGCGGAAGGCGCTGCAAAGATCAGCACATTAGCACATTAACTCATTAGCACATTACCTTCGCGCCATGATCCTTCCCATCGTTGCCTACGGGCATCCCGTCCTCCGCCAGGTGGCCCAGGACATCGACCCGGCCGCATATCCCGATCTCGACAAGCTCATCGC
Organism: Flaviaestuariibacter amylovorans; assembly: GCF_039541815.1. Lineage (NCBI taxonomy): Bacteria > Pseudomonadati > Bacteroidota > Chitinophagia > Chitinophagales > Chitinophagaceae > Flaviaestuariibacter > Flaviaestuariibacter amylovorans. The sequence goes on along the minus strand of NZ_BAABGY010000007.1, from coordinate 1,170,599 downwards.
CGATATGTGGGAAACCATGTATGCATCCAACGGCGTAGGCCTTGCCGCCCCGCAGATCAACCGCGGCATCCGCCTCTTCGTGGTGGATTCGGAGCAGATCTTTGCCAACAAGGACGACGATGACGAGGACTACCCCGACGCGCCCGGATACAAAGGCGTGTTCCTCAACGCACACATCGTAGAGGAACTCGGCGACGACTGGGCCTATAACGAGGGCTGCCTCTCTATCCCACGCATCCGGGAAGACATCTACCGCGCCGAGGAAGTGACGGTCCGCTACCTCGACGAAAACCTGCAGCCGCAGGAGCGCACGTTCAACGGCGTCACCGGCCGCATCATCCTGCACGAGTACGACCATATCGACGGCAAGCTGTTCATCGACCACCTGTCGCCCCTGAAGCGCAAGCTCCTGAAGCGGAAGCTCGACGACATCAGCCGCGGGGCGATCCGGACGGATTACCGAATGCTATTCCCGAAGAAATGAAGCGACTCCTGTGCGTATTGATGTGGTGCTGCTCCGCCGTTGCGCGGGCGCAGGACACGAGTGATGTGGAAGCAGTGCGCCGCATGGTGAGCCTATCAGAGGTCGTGGTCCGCAGCGACCTCAACGTGCCCCGCTTCCTGCAGCGCATCAAGAACGATACCTCTTATTACAAGGCCTTCAAGAACCTGCACATCCTGGGCTACACCGCCCGGAACTTCATAGAGCTGTACGACAAGAAAGGCCGCTCCGATGCCAGCCTGACCAGCGTTACCCGCCAGCACGTGGCCGGCGGCTGCCGCACGATGGAGGTGCTCGAGGAAAAAGTGACGGGCGATTTTTACGACCGAAAGCGCCAGTATAACTACTACACCGCCCAGCTCTACGACGCCTTCTTCTTCACGCGTGGCCGTATCTGCGGCGAGACCAATATCGTGGCGGGTTCGGAGCACAACATCGCCGGCAAGAAAGGCCTCGACAAGAACAAGGAGCAGCTCAAGATGCTCTTTTTTCGGCCCGGCCAGAAGATCCCCGGCATCCCGTTCATGGGTAACAAGCTCGACGTGTTCGACGAGTCGATAGCGAAGCACTACAACTTCGCCATCGACACCTCCGACCTGAACGGGCATCCCTGCTACGTGTTCCGCATCGAGCGCCGGCCCGACCTCACGTCGTCGGAGCGCGGCGACATCGTGTTCGACAATATCACCACCTGGTTCGACCAGAAAACCATGGAGATCGTGGGCCGCAACTACGACATGAGCTATAAGGCCGGCGTGTACGACTTCGACGTGCACATGCAGGTGGAGATGACCAAGGTAGGCGAGTACGTGGTGCCTGCCGTGCTCCGCTACCGCGGCAACTGGCACCTGATGTTCAAGGGCCGCGAGCGTGGTGTGTTCACGGCAAGGCTGTCGGACTTCAGACTGCCTAAATAATTATTCTTCTTGGGTCAAAACCATTTGCCCTGATACTTGAGAGGTAGAGCCATGCCATCGGGCTCTTTTCGAGTGCTTTCCCTCTTGAATTTTTGTATTCTTTACCGATACGCACAAGCGCACCAATCCCTATTGCTCCAAATATAGTTGACAAGTCAGTTATTCCAGAAATTGGCGCACTAAACGCCCCTTTCGCAGCAGCACAAGCTACCGCTACTTCCTTTGATAGTATGAGTTTGTCCTTTGTAATAGCTAACTCCCGTCGCAAAGATTTCAATTCTGAGTCCATATCTTTTTCGAACTGCCGCTGAATTTCTTTTATATCAGACTCGCTATTTTCTGAGCCGGTAAGTTTTTCAACGTATTCGTCTACTTTCTTTAAATAGTTTATTCGAAATACTCGGTAGTCATGCGTTCGTTCCTTAGCCTCGCGCCTCCTCATAGCCACCAACGTCGATATTGGTAAAGCATCGGTATCCAAGACTTTAATAGAAATTGTGATTAGTCTTTCATAATTCAATGCAACTTGACTAACATCTTTGCCTAATATGTACTCTCCATCTAGCTCAGCGGTAGCAAATCGATGAATCCAAGAATAAGCATCTACCCGATCTGTGATTTTTCTTTTGGTTGTACCAGCGCAGGCGTCAGCCAATAATGACATTATCATTAATCCCATAAAAGGCGTGGTATGAAAATGATTATCTTGGTGATCTAGCCTCGCAAGATTCTGCCCATTAAGCAGTCGCCAAGTTTCATCAGCGAGCTTATTCGGATAAATCCCGTAGGTTTTCAAATTTCTCACGCTAATCTCCAAATTCAGAAAAAACCAAGGAGGTAAACCCTTTCTAACTAATTCGGAAATTCGATTATGTACTAAGTCTTTCTCCGTATCCGTGGGGTAATGCGCCTTACCTATAATCTCAATCGCTTCGTTATACAGTTTCTGATCAAACGAATGATGATTCCAGAATGGTGAAGGGGTCATATACTCGACCTGATCCCAAAGAAGAAGCGAATTCTTAATTATTTTTTTGTCGGTTATGCTCGTATGGGGATAATACAGTGCAGAAGGAAGCGCCATCGTAAGAAGTTTTGGTTGAACCAAATCTACTGAATTCCCTATTCAAAAGATCCCGTGTGCCCCTTCGTATACGTCCGCCACTTTTCAATGACGCCCGCGAGGTCCGGTGGGAGTTCGGTGTCGAAGAACATTTGCTCGCCCGTGGTCGGGTGCACAAAGCCGAGTGTCTTGGCATGCAGGGCCTGGCGGGGGCAGAGGGCAAAGCAGTTGTCGACGAACTGCTTGTACTTGGCGTAGATGGTGCCTTTCACTATGCGGTCGCCGCCGTAGGTATCGTCGTTGAAGAGGGGGTGCCCCTTGTGCTTCATGTGCACGCGGATCTGGTGGGTGCGGCCGGTCTCCAGCACGCATTTCACCAGCGACACGTAATTGAAGGATTCGATCACCTCGAAGTGGGTGATGGCCTCTTTGCCGTGGTCGCCGTCGGGGAAGGCGTCAAAGGTCTTGCGATAGCGGAGGTTGCGGCCCACGTGGGCGTTGATGGTTCCCTGCGGCGGCTCCGGAACGCCCCATACGAGGGCGCGGTACTCCCGCTGCACGGTATGGTCGAAGAACTGCTTGGCGAGGTGGCGCACCGCCTTGTCGGTCTTGGCCAGCACCAGGAGGCCGGAGGTGTTCTTGTCGATCCGGTGTACGAGGCCGAAGCGGGGGAGGGTGCTCTCGTCGATATCGGGGTGTTGCTGCCGGAGATAGTAGGCCACGCCGTTGATGAGGGTGCCCGTATAATTACCGGAGCCCGGGTGCACCACCATGCCGGCCGGCTTGTAGAGCACCATCAGGTCGGCGTCTTCGTACAGGATATTGAGGTCGATGGGCTCGGGCAGCACCTCGGTGCTTTCCGGGCTCATGTCGGAGTACACGATGATCTGGTCGTAGGGCTTGATCTTGTAGTTCTGCTTCACCTCGGCCCCGTTTACGAGCACCATGCCCGCGTTGATGGCCGCCTGCAGCTTGTTGCGCGTGGCGCCTTCGATGCGGCCCATGAGGAACTTATCGATGCGAAACGGCTCCTGGCCTTTGTCGACGGAAAAGGTAAAGCGCTCGTAAAGCTCGTCGTTGCTCTCGATGGCATCGTTCGGGATGATCTCGTTCGTAGGCATGCAGCGGCAAAGATAGCGATGCGGGAGCCGTGAACCGTGAGCGGGTGAGCAAGTGATTGGGTGAGCGGGTGAGCAGGTAAAATCAGTAACGTGAGTCTGCATCCTATGTCGTTCCGGGGCTGCCGCAGGACGACTCCTGCCAATAGACCAGTGAACCTCTAAAATGGCTCCTCGACGTAAGGCGACCCGCTCACCCGCTGACCCGCTCACCCATTGCAGCTTCCTTTATCTTTGCCCGCTATGTCCCACCCCCAACCCGTCCACTTCCGCGACCTCGGCAACATGCCTTACAAAGAGGCCTGGGTGCTCCAGGAAAGCCTGCTCCAGGAAGCCCTGCAGGTAAAAGCCCTGCGGCACCAGAGTGCTGAGCCGGTGGACCCGGCGACCTTGCCGACAAGGCACCACCTGCTTTTCGTGGAGCATCCCCCCGTATATACCCTGGGTAAGAGCGGCAAGATGGAGCACGTTCTGATCGGGGAGGCGGAGCGCGCCGGGCAGGGCATCGAGTTCTACCAGACCAACCGCGGGGGCGATATCACCTTTCATGGTCCCGACCAGGTGGTGGGCTATCCCATCCTCGACCTCGAAAAATTCTATACCGATATCGGCAAGTACCTGCGCTCGCTCGAAGACGTCGTTATCGGCACCCTCGGGGAGTATGGCATCGTGGCCGGCCGCTCCGCCGGCGAAACCGGCGTGTGGATCGACGCGCAGGTGAACGGCCGCGCGCGCAAGATCTGCGCCATGGGCGTGCGCTGCAGCCGCTGGGTCACGATGCACGGCTTTGCCCTCAACGTCAACACCGACCTGTCTTATTTCAACCACATCGTCCCCTGCGGCATCGCGGACAAGAAAGTGACCTCCATGCGTGAGGAACTCGGAAGGGACGTGCCCATGGGGGAAGTGAAAGAGAAGCTGAAGGCGAATTTCTGCCGGGTGTTTGACGTGGAGCTGGTCTAAGCGAGGAATTACAACAGCCCGCCGCAAGCGGCTCGTTTTGCTCTAAGCGGTACGAGGGTTTCACGCAAAGGCGCTAAGACGCCAAGACACAGGAATACCTTTTCCCATAGTGTCCGTTGTTGCGGCTTTGCCATCATTGCGAGGAGCAATGGCCGGTGTGAGTAATGACGTTCCGAAGCTTCAGAAATTGGTTCCCTGCACCTGGCACGAGCGCTCCTCACAATGACCCAACGCAGGGATCACGCCGTAGATGGGAAATCCTGACGCGGCCAGGACCAAAGATTTGCGTGCTCCGCGCCTTTGCGTCTCGGCGTGAAACCCGCTACGATCTTTTGGAAAAGCAAGCCGCTTGCGGCGTATGATCCTAACGCACCCACCACATGAAGGAATTGTTTTAAAGCCGGCGTCGCAAAAAAGCAAGGCCGCTTGCGGCCGTTAAACCAAAACGTCACCCCTTCGTCAAGGCTTCAGGAAGAACCGGTTTCGCTCTACCAACTTTTCATCGTTATACAACTCAAAGAAGTACCAGCCAGACTTGTAAAAATTCGCCTTGTCGAGGGTCAGGCTTTTTTCCTTTACCCCCTTCAGCTCAAACAGCACCTTGCTGCTGTCTTCGAAAAAACGGAGCGTATAATTTTCCTTGTCGGCATCGGGTAGCTTGATGCTCACATAGCCGTCGTTATTGGTGAACACAAAGCGGGAGGGTACCCATTTGGGCACCACCGGGACCTTGGGCTTTACCGCGATCGTGTCGCGGTTGATGATGACAAAGGTGTCGCGGTTGCGTACGAAGATCGAATCCCGGTATTGGCTCGGCACGGTGGTAAAGACGGTGGGGATGTTGGGACGCGGCATCACCGGCACCTGCATCCGCGACGTGTCGGGGCGCTTCGGCTTGGTGAAGTAGAAGAGCCCGCCTTCCATCACGTAGAAGAGCCGGTAAAACATGTGGTCGTTCGGTGCCGTGCGGTCGGTGAAGCCGTTCTGAACCGACTTCGGATCGGCTACCGACAGGATCGTCTTATAGGTGCCAAGCGAGTCGAAGGAGCGCTGGATCGAGATCTGCGCCAGGTTGTGAAAGGGATTTACCCAACTGATGACAAAGCGGTTGTTGCCTGCGTTGCGCACAGAGAAGCGGGGCAGGGTGTCTTGGGCCTGCAGGGCCGTGGCGCCCAGGAGGCATAGGGTAAGGATCAGGGAAGTACGTGTCATCGACCGCATGTATTGTTCCGGGTTCACTGCAAATATAGCCGCAGCCCCCCGTTGCATCAGAAGATTAACGTACCGGGTGGCAGCGACCGGTTGCCCTGCAGCCCGCCCGAATGAATGAGGAGCAGGCGGCTTCCCGGTGCGAAATGACCGTCCCGGACGAGCGCATCGGCTGCATAGAACAACTTGCCGGTATACACGAAGTCGGACGGAATACCCGTGTCGCGGTACCAGCCGTTCATGAACCCGAGCAGCTCCGGCGTGTGGCGGGCATAGCCGCCGAAGTGGAAGGTGTGCCGCATTTCTACAAGTCCGTACCGCTCTTCGGGCAGCAGTGCCCGCACCGCGTCGGGCGCGGAAGGGTCCCGGAGCACCGAAATCCCGATCACCCGCTGCCCGGGCCCGGCCGCCTGCGCCAGCCCGGCAAGGGTAGTCCCGGTGCCGACGGCAGACAGTATGTGCGTGTACTTGTCCAATTCCCCATGATCCAGGATCCGGGCTGCCCCGGAGGCGCCGTCCGGCCCGTACCCACCTTCCGGGATGACGAGCGTTTCGTTTGGGTCAAGTTCCTTCCAGACTTCCGGGGGCAGCTCCTTGTTGCGGTAGGCCGCGCGGCTGCTGAAGAAAAGCCGCATACCCAACGCGGCGGCATCCTGCAGGGTGGGGGAGGGCAGGGAGGGGGCTTCGCCCCGCACCACGGCCGCCGTACGGAGCCCGAGTGCCGCGCCGGCAGCGGCAGTGGCCAGCAGGTGGTTCGACCAGGCGCCGCCAAAGGTGAGCAGCGTGCGCTTTCCGGAAGCCCGGGCCGCGGTGAGATAACCCTGCAGCTTGAACCACTTGTTGCCCGATACCTCCGGGTGCAGCCGGTCGAGGCGCAGCACGGCCGCGTCGATGCCGTAGGGCTGGCACCAATTTTTTAGTACGTCGGCCGATATATTCCCAAGCGGAAGCTCCATAGTGCGCGAGGGCGTGAATGTAGGAACCATCCCTCATTGTTGGTCACCCCAGTTGCCGTCAGGCGTGAGGCGTCAGGCAGGAGAAGCGGGTGCCCGACATTGGTGGCTGGTCTTCTAACGCCTCACGCCTCACGCTTCACGACGCGTGGCGGAGTGACCATTCTGGAGAAAACATACAGTACATTCGCTCACGATCTAATCACCAACGAAAGTCAACAAGCAAGATGAAACCAACCTTAGTGATCATGGCGGCCGGCATGGCCTCCCGGTACGGCAGCATGAAGCAGATCCAGCAATTCGGCCCCAGCGGCGAAACCATCATGGACTATTCGATCTTTGATGCCATCCGCGCCGGCTTCGGCAAAGTCGTCTTCATCATCCGCCGCGACTTCGCGGAGGAGTTCAAAAATATCTTCGAGCCCAAGCTGAAGGGCCGCATCGAAACGGAGTACGTGTACCAGGACAAGGACGCCTTCCTCGACGGCTACCAGGCCCCCGCCGATCGCCAGAAGCCCTGGGGTACCTCGCATGCGATACTTTGCGCCAAAGATGCCGTGAGCGGTCCCTTTGCGGTCATCAATGCCGACGACTTCTACGGCGCCGACGGCTTCGTGAAGGCGGCCGAGTTCCTGAATACGCGCTGCGCGGCGGATCATTATGCACTTGTGGGCTACCAGCTGAACAACACCCTCTCCGAGAACGGCTCCGTGAGCCGCGGCGTCTGCAGCACCGATGCCCAAGGCAACCTCGTGGCCATCAACGAGCGCCTCAAGATCTACCGCAAGGACGGCAACATGGTTTCCGAAGAGCCCGATGGCTCCTTCCTCGGGCTTGACGAGAACACGCGCGCATCCATGAACTTCTGGTGCTTCCACCCCTCGTTGTTCCCCATCCTGCAGGAAGAGTTCAAGACCTTCCTCCAGCAGCAAGGCCAGGAGCTGAAGGCCGAGTTCCTCATCCCGTACTCCTGCGACCGCTTCATCAAGACCGGCCGCGGCAGCATCGAGGTGTTGGAGACCTCCGCCCAGTGGTTCGGCGTTACCTATAAGGAAGACGCGCCGGTGGTTACCGAAAGCGTGAAAAAGCAGGTCGAGAGCGGCGCCTACCCCAGCAACCTCTGGAACGTGGAGACGGTGGCCTAGTCCCGGCCCCCTGTCCCCCGAAGGGGGAACTTAGGTCAATCTTTCTTTCCTTTTACGACCTTTTCTTAAAGCACAATAAAAAAGCCCGGATAGCTACGCGATCCGGGCTTTTTTATTGTGCGGTTCAATATTCAATATTCCTTGTTCTACTGTTCTTTAGCTCACCTTCACCATGTACACGAAGTCGGCGATCTTCTTTACCTGCTGTGGCCGCTCGAGGCCTTGCAGCCGCGATGAGGTGGGCAGCTTTACCTGTACGGAAGAGTCCGTTTTACGCAGCTGCGCGAGCACGTTGTAGATATACTTGGATTGGGTGGCGAATACGACGCCCTCGGCCGTGGTCTGCCGGGCGCTCAGGATGCCCACCACCTCTCCGTTGCGGTTGAGGATGGGGCCGCCGGAGTTGCCGGGGTTGGCCGCAATGGCGATCTGGCAGGTGAGGGTGTCGCCGTTGAATCCCGTTCGGGCGGCCATATAGCCTTCGCCGTATACAGCTACGTTTCGGGGGAAGCCGAGGGTGAACACGGGCTCGGCCATCTCGGCGCCGCTCTTGCGGATGCCATAGGGGAGGGCGGCGGGGGCCTTGAAGCGGCTGTCGGTGATTTTCAGGATGGCGATGTCGCGCGCCTTATCGCTCTGCACCACCTGAACCGAAAGTTCTTCTCCGGCACTGTTCTGAACGGCGATGTTGTGCGCATTCTCGATCACGTGTGCGCTGGTGACGAGGTAGCCATTGACATCGATCAGGAAACCCGTGCCGCCCGTTGTGTATACGATCGGGGGAGCGGAAACGGCGGTCGCATCCACCTTGTTCTTTACGTCTTTGAGTACCCGGTCCTGCGCGCGGTTTTCGTTGATGGCTTGCTCGACCTTGCCTTTCAGGTATTGATACTGGGCGTCCTGGGCCTTGTTCTGTGTGGCCGGGGCGAGGCCCGACACGAGGGCCGAGATGGCCACGGCCGTGATGCCGGCGATGGAGGCGGCGATAGCTGCCGTGCGCTTATAGCGGTGGAAGAGGTAGCGCACGCGGGCGCCGCCTTCGAGTCGCGGAGACTGGATCTGGCCTTTTTCGGAGAGGTCGAGGTGGATCTCGTCGAGCTGCGCCTTCAGCTTCTTGGTATCGTCGAAGCGGTGCAGCTGCTGCATGAAGAAGGTGTGCTCCACCACCAGCTGGTCTACCTCGGGGTTCGTTTTGCGGAGCTGCTCGAAATACATCCGCTCATCGGGGCCCATCGTTCCGCTGATATAGCGCTCTACGGCTTCGAGTACATTAAGATCGTCCATACGCTACAGGTCCGTTTTATATTGTGCAAAGAATAGTTTCTTCAGGCGCAGCAGGCATTTGTACTTCTGGTTCTTGGCGTTGTCGGCATTGGTATAGCCAAACTGCGCCGCGATCTCCTGCATGCCTTTCTTCTGCAGGTAAAAGGCTTCCAGGAGGCTGCGGCAGGGTTCGCCGAGGCCGCCCATGGCCTTTTCCATGAGCTCGAATTCGCGGGCACGCTGCTCGTGGGTATCGAGCTCATCCTCCACCGGCACCGTTTCCGCATCGCTGTCGCTGCTGATGAAGCGGTTCTGCTGCAGGAGCCGCTTCAGCCAGAGGCGGCGGCTCACCGAGTAGAGATAGGTCTTCAGCTGGCAATGCAGCTCGAACCCACCGGCGGTCACCTTCTCGTAGAGGACCAGCAGCGCTTCCTGGAAGATGTCCTTGGCATCCTCGGCCGAGCCGCTGTTGTTGACCACCAGGGCCTGCACCATATTATAGTGCTCGCGGTAGATCGACTCGATCGCCTTGCGATCGTTGCGGGCCAACCCCTCCAGTATGCTTTGTTCCGTCACTACTGCCTTCACGAATTCCCTGTTTAATACCAAACTTTAAAAATAGTAACCCGGCCATAGCGTTAAAAAAATATTTTCCGCCGGCGGGGTTACCTTCTTTCGATTGCGGTATTAATCCGGAAAGAAGCCGCAAACAATGAAAAAGCTGTTCCTGCTCACCCTTACCGCCGGTCTGCTCACGGCCTGCAACTCCTCCGGCGAAAGCTCGGAGACCCAAAAAGACTCTGCGCTCGACTCACTCAAGGAAGTAAAAGAGCAAAAGATCGACTCCGTGGATAAGAAGATGGATTCGCTGATGGAGAAGACGGAGAAGACGTTCGAGCGTACCGACTCCGCCAACCAGGCCCTCGCCGACTCCGCCGAAAAAACGAAATAACCGATGAAGCGCATCCTGCTTTTTGCATCCCTCTGTGTACTGGCTGCCTGCGGCAACGACGCAGGCACGCCCGGGCAAAAGCTCGACACCCTGCTCAACAAGGCAGATCGCCTCGGAGACTCGCTGAAAGTGCAGGCCAAAGAATCCTGGGATTCGACCAAGGCCGGTGCCCGGGGCCTCGGCGAAAAAGTGGAAGGCTCCTTCGATCCGAAAAACGACACGCTTGTTCGCGACACGCCCCGTAACTAAGTCATTTAACAACCACAAATACAAGTAACAAATGAAAAAGGTATTCCTCGCCCTCGCTTTCGCCGCTTCGCTGACGGCCTGCAACAGCTCTTCCGACACGGCTGCTGACCAGAAGACCGACTCCCTGGAGAACAAAGCTGACTCCACCAAGGGTGCTATCGACTCCGCCGCTGAAGCTAAGAAGTCTGCCATCGACTCCACCACGGAGCAGAAGGTGAACGCGATCGACTCTGCCGCCGGCAAGACCGATTCCGCCAATGCTGCCCGCCAGTAAGCCTAGTTTATTCATCCAACCCAGATAACTACAACACAACATGAAAAAGTTCATCGCCATCTTCGCCCTCGCGGCTTCCCTCACTGCCTGCAACAGCGGCAGCGAATCCGGTGTTTCTACCGACTCTACGTCGACGACCACCAACACGACCACGACGGCCCCCACTACCACAACGCCTGATTCCCTGAACCAGGGCGCTGCCGGTACCACGACCCCCGCTACGGGCGCCGACACGACGACCACTACGAACAGCACCACCACGAGCACCGACACCGCTGCTCACGGTACTTCGGGTGGCCACTAAGCCCACAACCGGGACGCCTGCCCCCGGACCGTATAAAGACCTTTACTGATTTATTCATTTGGCAAGCAATCGTACGGCCTTCCTTTCCAGGAAGGCTTTTTTTATGCCCTTCGACAAGCTCAGGGTGACAGGTGGCAACCGGTCGGGAGTGAATATCGAGTATCGGATAGCGGATAGCGAAGGGGCGAAGGAACAGGGAATAAGGAACAGGGAACAGGGAACAAGGAATATGGAACCGGGAATAGATAATTCCGAAGGGCCCCCGAACAGACGCATAACAGTGCGTCCCCCCCGATATTCGGCAAAACCTTTAAAACCTTTAAAACCTTTTAAAACCTGCCAAAACCTTTTTCTTCTTCCCAATCTTATCCCAATTCGCTCGTCTTTCGGTAAGGCCTGGGCGAATTACTCCGCCTCAGCCGTTGCCGCCCGCCCGGTTAGAGTTACCTTTGCGCGAACAAAATCGCATCTATAATGACCTTTGACGAGTTAGGCCTCCAGGAAAATCTCCTGAAAGCCGTCCAGGACCTTGGCTTCTCACAACCCACCCCCATACAGGAAAAAGCCATTCCTGTGCTGCTCTCCGGAACGAAAGACCTGATCGGCCTGGCCCAGACCGGTACCGGTAAGACGGCCGCCTTCGGCCTCCCGATGCTGCAGCTGCTGAATCCCGAGGAAAAGCACCCCCAGGTGCTGGTGGTATGCCCCACCCGCGAGCTCTGCATGCAGATCGTGAACGAGGTGGAGATCTTTAAGAAACACATGAAGGGCGTGCACGTGGTGGCCGTATACGGCGGCACCTCTATCTCCCAGCAGATCCGCGACATCCGCCGCGGCGTGCAGGTGATCGTGGCCACCCCCGGTCGCCTCATCGACCTCATCGAGCGCAAGGCCATCAACCTCGAAGAGATCCAGTACGTGGTGCTCGACGAGGCCGACGAGATGCTCTCCATGGGCTTCCAGGAAGACATCGAGTTCATCCTCAAGAACACCCCCCGCCGCAACGCCACCTGGCTCTTCAGCGCCACCATGCCCCCGGAGATCCGCAGCGTCACGAAGCGGTACATGAAGGAGCCTTTCGAGATCACGGTCGGCACCAAGAATACTGCGAACAAGCTCATCGACCACCAGTTCTGTGTCACTACAGCGCAGCACCGCTACGAGACGCTGAAGCGCATCATCGACTTCAACCCCGGCATGTACGGGATCATCTTCACCCGCACGAAGGCCGATGCCCAGGAGATTGCCGAGAAGCTCACCCGCGAAGGCTACGATATCGACGCCCTCCACGGCGACCTCTCGCAGGCCCAGCGCGACAAGGTGATGGACGAGTTCCGCGAGAAGACCCTGCAGCTCCTCATCGCCACCGACGTGGCCGCCCGCGGCATTGACGTGTCGGGCATCACCCACGTCATCAACTTCGAGCTTCCCGACGACGTCGAAGTATATACTCACCGCTCGGGCCGTACGGGCCGCGCAGGTAAAACCGGTGTTTGCCTTTCCATCGTGCACGCCCGCGAGTCCTTTAAGATCAAGCAGATCGAGCGCATGGTGCAGGTGCCCTTCCATAAGGTGGAGATCCCCACCGGCAAGGACGTATGCCGCAAGCAGTTCTTCTTCTTCATGGATAAGCTGATCAACACCGACATCTCCCACGGCGATTATGACACCTATGTGCCGATGCTCCAGGAGAAGTTTGCCGACATGACGAAGGAGGAAGTGCTGCAGCGCGTAGCCGCTCTCGAGTTCGATCGCTTCCTGCGCTATTACGAGAACGCCGAGGACCTCAACCTGCGCCATACCGACCGTCGCGACGACCGCCGCCAGGAGCGCACGCCCGACGGGCGCGCCGACCGCAAGGACAAGAAGTTCGCGCCCTCCAGCGGCGATATGGTGAAGCTGTTCGTGAACCTCGGTACGAAGGATGGCTTCTACAAGGCTTCCTTCCTCCAGTTCGTGCTCGACCTCAGCGACCTGCCGAAGGACGTACTCGGCCGCATCGACCTCAAGGAAATGAACACCTGGCTCGAAGTGGACCGCAAGGCCGCCCAGAAGATGATCGGCTCCATCGACGGTAAAAAGTTCAAGGGCCGCCGGATCCGGATGAACGAAGCGGATTCCGTTCGCCGGTAGGCGAACGATTTTAGATTTCAGATTTGTGATTTGTGATTCTCTATAGAATCGTGCGCTTTGAAAAAATCTGAAATCTGAAATCCGAAATCACAAATCTTGATTATATTTGAAACACGTGAACACAAACAAGGCATATCGTTGGTTTAGCTTTTATTATTTCGGAGAGAAGCCGGGAGCGCCTTGTTGTCACTAGTATTCAACGAATAGAACACTGAACGATAAAGGGTCCCGGCAAAACCGGGACCCTATTTTTTTATGGCACAGATCGTAACGATACAAGGCTTTGAAGGCTCCTTTCACCAGGTAGCCGCCCGGCAATACTTCGGCAGCGAGGTGGGCATCCTGCCCTGCGCCACCTTCCGCGAGGTGGTGACCGCCGTACAGGAAGGCCGCGTGGATGCCGGCCTCATGGCGATCGAGAATTCCATCGCCGGATCCATCCTGCCCAACTACGGGCTCTTGCAGCGCAGCGGCCTCTACATCACCGGCGAGGTGTACCTGCCCATCCGTCAGCACCTGCTCGTGAACCCGGGTGTGACGCTCGACGACATCCGCGAGGTGCACTCGCATCCCATCGCCCTGCAGCAGTGCAGCGAGTTCCTGCAGCAGCGGCACTGGAAGCTCGTGGAAACCGAAGACACCGCGCTGAGCGCACGCCGGTTGCACCAGCACCACCATCGCCACGCGGCCGCGGTGGCGGGCGCCCTTGCCGCCGAGCTCTTCGGGCTCGAGATCCTGGTACCCGATATCCACACCGAGGCGCAGAACTACACCCGCTTCCTTGTGCTGCACCGTGAGCCGGCCCCCGCACCCGCGGCTACCAAGGCCTCGATCTGCTTCGGCACCAGGCACGAGCGCGGTAGCCTCGCCCGTGTGCTGGTACAGATCGCGGAGGCGGGCATCAACCTCAGCAAGCTCCAGAGCTTTCCCCTGCCCGGCACCGAATGGGAATACTTCTTCCATGCCGACCTCGAGTTCGACAGCACAGCGCCGTTCGAAGGACTACTTGACGCGCTGAAGCCCCTCACCACCAAACTGGACGTTTACGGCGTATATGTAAACGGACGCAAACGATAGCCCTATGATCACGACCTCAACCCGACTCGAAGGGATCGGCGAATACTACTTCTCGCAAAAGCTGCGGGCCATCGAGGCCTTGAATAAAGGTGGCGCCGACGTCATCAACCTCGGCATCGGCTCGCCCGACGGCCCGCCGCACCCCGACGTGATCGCCGCTTTGCAACGTGAAAGCGCCCGGCCCAACGTGCACGCTTACCAGGGCTACAAAGGCATCGCTCCGCTCCGCGAGGCCATGGCGGCCTGGTACCTCCGCTGGTACAGAGTGACGCTCGACCCCGCCGTAGAAATACTGCCGCTCATCGGCTCCAAGGAGGGCATCCTCCATGTATGCATGACCTATCTCTCCGAAGGCGACGCAGCGCTCGTGCCCAACCCGGGCTATCCTACCTACCGCAGCGCGGTGCAGCTCGCCGGTGGCCGCTGCATCGACTATACCCTTACCGAGGCCGGCGGCTGGATGCCCGACTTCGAAGCACTGGAGGCGACGGACCTTTCCCGGGTAAAGCTGATGTGGGTCAACTACCCGCACATGCCCACGGGGCAGTTGCCTTCCGACGGACTTTTTCAACGCCTGGTCGCGTTCGGGAAGAAGCACGACATCCTGATCTGCCACGATAACCCGTATAGCTTTATCCTGAACCACCAGCCGCAAAGCCTGCTGGCGGTGCCGGGGGCGAAGGAGGTGGCCATCGAGCTCAATTCGCTGTCCAAGTCGCACAATATGGCCGGTTGGCGCGTGGGCATGCTGTGCGGCGCGGAGGCCCGCATCAACGAGGTGTTGCGCTTCAAGAGCAATATGGACAGCGGCATGTTCCAGCCCCTGCAATCGGCGGCGGTGGCGGCCCTGGAGCTTGGCGGCGAATGGCACGAAGCGCTCAATGCCACCTACCGCGAGCGCCGGGAGCACGTGTACGCCCTGCTCGATCACCTGCAGTGCCGCTACAACCGCGCACAGGCCGGTCTCTTCGTATGGGCCAGGATTCCGGAGCGGTACCGCGACGGATATGCACTGAGCGATGCCGTACTGGACGGGGCCAGGGTCTTCATCACGCCCGGCGGCATCTTCGGGTCGGAGGGAAACAACTATATCCGCGTGAGCCTGTGCAGCCCGGTGGCACGCCTCGAAGCGGCGCTGGACCGAATTCAAAAACTTTTACCCGCTTAAGTGTTATGGTAGTAACTGTGATCGGACTCGGATTGATCGGCGGCTCGATGGCCCTCGCCCTGAAGGAAAAAGGCATTGCCACGAAGGTCATTGGCGTGGACCGGAGCGACACACACGCGCAGCGGGCACTCGAGCTGGGACTCGTCGACCGTATTGCTACGGTCCGGGAAGCCGTTGACGCCGCGCAGCTCGTTGTGCTGGCCGTGCCGGTGGACGCGCTTTCGGGCCTTGCCCGGGACGTGCTGGAGCGGGTAACGACGCAGGTGGTGTTCGACGTCGGCTCCACCAAGGAGGGCGTGCTGGCGGCGGTGGGCGATCATCCCCGACGGGGGCGCTTCGTGGCTGCGCACCCGATGTGGGGCACCGAGCACAGCGGGCCCGAAGCGGCCGTGCGCGGGGCCTTCACCGGCAAGGCCGCCGTGATCTGCGACCGCGACGGTTCGGACGAGGATGCGGCTTTGCTGGTGGAACACGTGTACCGCAGCCTCGGGATGCACCTCGTATACATGGGCGCCGCTGAGCACGACGTGCATGTGGCCTACATCTCGCATATTTCGCACATCACTTCTTTCGCCCTGGCCAACACCGTGCTCGAGAAAGAAAAGGAAGAGGAAGCCATCTTCGAGCTGGCCAGCGGTGGTTTCGAAAGCACCGTGCGCCTCGCCAAAAGCAACCCCGCCATGTGGGTACCCATCCTGCAGCAGAACCGCGAAAACGTGCTCGACGTGCTCAACGAGCACATCGCGCAGCTCCGTAAGTTCAAGGCCTGCCTCGAAAAAGAAAATTACGACTACCTGCTCGAGCTCATCGGGCAGGCCAACAAGATCAAACGCATCCTTAAATAACGGTGCCGCCCCTGCGTACTTTCGCGGCGGCACCTCAAACTCCGATACAATGGAAAATGCCCTCGACAACGTCATCGAAAAATGGAACAAGCGGCCCCTCATCATCTCCGGGCCCTGCAGCGCCGAAACCGAAGAGCAGGTGCTGCAAACGGCGCAGCGCCTCGCCGCCACCGGTAAGGTGGACATGCTGCGCGCCGGTATCTGGAAACCCCGCACCCGTCCCGGTTCCTTCGAAGGCATCGGCACCAAGGGACTGCCCTGGCTGCAGGCGGCAAAGAAGCTGACCGCCCTGCCCACCGCCGTGGAAGTGGCCACCGGCAAGCAGGTGGAGGACGCGCTGCATTTTGATGTGGACGTGCTCTGGATCGGCGCCCGCACCACGGTGAACCCCTTCAGCGTGCAGGAAGTGGCCGATGCCCTGCGTGGTGTGAAAGTGCCCGTGCTGATCAAGAACCCGATCAACGCCGACCTCGAGCTCTGGACCGGCGCCGTGGAGCGCGTGGCCAAGGCAGGCATCGAGCGCATCGGCCTGATCCACCGCGGCTTCTCGGCATACGGCAACACGGAATACCGCAACGCGCCGATGTGGCACCTCGCCATCGAGATGAAGCGCCGCAACCCCGACATGCTGCTGATCAACGACCCCTCGCATATCTGCGGACGCCGCGACATCCTGCAGGAAGTGGCCCAGGAGGCCATCGACCTCGACTTCGACGGGCTCATGATCGAGTCGCACATCGACCCCGACAATGCCTGGAGCGATGCAAAGCAGCAAATCACCCCCGAAACGCTCGCGGCGCTGCTCGATGGCATCGCGTGGCGCAAGGATGAAGTGGTGTCTGCGGCCGACCACGCGGTGCTCGAGAAGATGCGCCAACAGATCAACCAGCTCGACGACGAGCTGCTGCAGCTCCTCGGGCAGCGGATGAAGATTGCCGACGCGATCGGGCAATACAAGAAGGACCACAACCTCACCATCCTGCAAACGCGCCGCTGGAACGAGATCCTCGAGCGGGCCGTGCGCAAGGGCGAGAAGTTCGGCCTGAGCAAGGAGTTCATTACCCAGTACTTCGACGCCGTGCACATGGAAAGCATCCACCACCAGAACAAAGTATTCAACAGCTGATGATCAAAAAGACCTTTCGATTCGGCACCGCCATCGTAGACTACTATTTCGCCGGGAGCTTCGCGCAACTGAAAGAGCTCGCTGACGTAATGACGACCGTGCTGCTCACCGACGAGCACGTATTTGCCGCGCACGAGAGGCGCTTCAAGGGCTGGAACAGCATCGTGCTGAAGCCCGGCGAGGCCTATAAGATCCAGGCAACCGTGGACTCGGTGATCGGCCGCCTCGTGGAGCTCGGCGCCGACCGTAAGTGGACTATCGTGGGCGTGGGCGGCGGCGTCATCACCGACCTTGCCGGCTACATCGCAGCCATCTACCTGCGCGGCATCCGCTGCGGCTTTGTGCCCACCACGCTGCTGGCGCTCGTGGACGCGTCGATCGGCGGCAAGAACGGGATCGATGTGGGTCCGTACAAAAACATGGTCGGCACCATCCGGCAACCGGCCTTCCTGCTGCACGATATGACCCTGCTGCAAAGCCTGCCCGAGGCCGAATGGCGCAATGGTTTTGCCGAGATCATCAAGCACGCGGCCATCCGCGACGCAAAGATGTTCCGTGAGCTCGAGGTGGGATCGGTGGACAGCTACCGCAAGAAAAAGGCGGCGCTCGCCGACCTCGTGCAGCGCAATGCCCTGCTGAAAACTAAAGTAGTACTGGCCGACGAATTCGAAGGAGGGGAGCGGCGCCTGCTCAACTTCGGACATACGCTCGGCCACGCGCTCGAGAACCAGTACGAGCTGTCGCACGGTGAAGCGATCTCCATCGGTATGGCCTTCGCCGCGAAGCTTTCGCAACAACGTACCGCCTTCCGTAGCGCGGCGCGGCTCGTGGGCTTGCTCGACCGCTACGGGCTGCCCACACTTGCCACCTACAACAAAGACAAGGTGCTGCCCGTGCTTTCGCGCGACAAGAAAAAGGAAGGGGCCTCCGTCCATTTCGTGTTGCTGGAGCGCATCGGCAAAGCCCTCGTAGAACCTATCCCTCTTAACGAATTAAGCGACTTGCTGTGATGGAAGCCCTCGTTTCTCCCTCCACCCTGACCGGTATTTATAGGGCTCCGGCCTCCAAGAGCGCGATGCAGCGTGCCTGTGCGGCGGCCCTGCTGCGCGGCGGCGTCACGGTATTGCAGAACCCCGGCGTTTCCGACGACGACCGCGCTGCATTGGGCATCATCCGGCAACTGGGCGCGCAGGTGACCGAAATTGACGGCACGATCCGGATCGAAAGCGCCGGTGTGCAACCGGTAGGGGGCGCGCTGCATTGCGGCGAGAGCGGCCTTTCGGTGCGGATGTTCACGCCACTGGCAGCCCTGAGTGCCGAAGAAGTGACGATCACCGGCGCCGGCAGCCTCGTGCGGCGCCCCCTCGATTTCTTCGACACCGTGCTGCCGCAGCTGGGCGTATCCTGCCACAGCAACGACGGTCTTCTTCCGCTTAAGGTGAGGGGACCCTTGCAGCCGCGGGATGTTACCGTTGATGGCAGCCTCTCGTCTCAATTTCTTACCGGACTGCTGATGGCTTATTCTGCCGCCGCTGCCCGCAACGTGACGGTGCAGGTGGAAGGCCTGAACAGCAAGCCGTACATCGACCTGACGCTGCAGGTGCTGCAGGACTTCGGGCTCAAAGTGCCGCGGAACGAGCAATACGAGCGTTTCGTGTACGATGACCGGGATCAACCTCCTGCCACTAACGAGCTCAGCTACCCCGTCGAGGGCGACTGGAGCGGCGCTTCTTTCCTGCTCGTGGCGGCGGCGCTTTTCGGAAGCCTGGAGATCCGGGGGCTGGATGTGTTCTCACCACAGGCCGACAAGGCGGTACTGCAGCCGCTGATGCAGTGCGGCGCCATTATGAGCGTACGCACCGACGCGATTGAAGTACGCTCCGGCAAAAAGCTGGACGCCTTTCATTTCAATGCCACCGACTGCCCCGACCTGTTTCCGCCGCTCGTGGCCCTTGCTGCCTATTGCCACGGCACTTCGGTGATCGAGGGCGTAAGTCGCCTTGCCCACAAGGAAAGCAACCGTGCGCTTACGCTGCAGGAGGAATTCGGTAAGATGGGCCTTACGATTGAACTACAGGACGACCTCATGATCATCCGCGGAGGCGGCGGCCTGAAGGGCGCCACCGTGTCGTCGCGCCACGACCACCGCATCGCCATGGCGACTGCTGTGGCCGCACTTGGCGCCGACGGTCCGACCACCATCACCGGCGCCGAGGCCGTGGGCAAATCCTATCCCGACTTCTGGAGGCACCTGCAGCAGCTCGGAGCCACCCTATCTTTGACCGACAATCCCCGCGCATGAACCAGTTCGGACGCCTGCTTCGTCTCTCCATCTTCGGCGAATCGCACGGGCCGGCCGTGGGCGTCACCCTCGATGGTCTTCCTGCCGGACTTGCCTTGCCCGAGGAAGATTTCATTGCCGATCTCGAGCGCCGGAAAGGTGGACAGCAGAAAGGCACCACTCCCCGCCAGGAAGAAGACCGGCCACAGTTCCTGAGTGGACTGTTCAACGGAAAGACCACAGGAGCGCCGCTTACCATGATCTTTCCCAACAGCAATACGCGCTCGGCCGATTACGAGAAGATCCGCGCGTTCCCGCGTCCCGGACATGCCGACCTGGTGGCCGCGCAGAAGTTCGGCGGGCACGAAGACTACCGCGGCGGCGGGCATTTCAGCGGGCGCCTTACCGTGTGCCTCGTGGCGGCGGGCGTCATCGCCAAGAAGCTGCTGCGCGGCATCGCTGTGGAGGCGCGCATCTTGGAAATAGGAGGGGAGCCGGATATCGACAAGGGACTGCAGCGTGCCATCGATGCGAAGGACTCGGTCGGTGGTATCGTGGAGTGCCGCGTGCAGGGGCTGCCCCCGGGCGCCGGCGGGCCGTTCTTCGATTCGGTGGAGTCGCTCCTCGCGCATGCGGCGTTTAGCATTCCTGCGATAAAAGGTATCGAGTTCGGGGCCGGCTTCGCCGCTGCACGGATGTTCGGACTCGAGCACAACGACGCGATACTGAATGCCGAAGGACAAACGCGGACCAACCATGCGGGCGGCGTCACGGGCGGTATTTCTACGGGTAACGAGCTCGTGTTCCGCGTGGCAGTGAAGCCGACTTCGTCTACCCCCAAGGAGCAGACTTCCTGGAACCGCGAAACCGGCTCGGTGGAAGCCTTTTCGGTAAAGGGACGCCATGACCTCTGCATCGCCCTGCGCGTGCCGCCCGTGCTCGAGGCCGTGACCGCGCTGGTACTCGCCGACCTGCTGCTGCAGGAGCAAAAGATCCCCAACATCATTTCCTGACCATGCATTCCTTTACCGTCAACGCTTCGCTGCAGCTCGTTCCCATCGTCCAGGACCGTCACCCTTATGAGTGGGTGGACGAGGCAATCGAGATCATCAAGTCGTCCGGCATCGCGCATGAGGTCGGGCCGTTTGCCACCACGCTCGAGGGCAGTTACGAAGAAGTCATCGCCGTGTTCCATGCCGTGAACGAGCACCTGCTGTCGCGCGGATGCGCCGAGTGGATCGTCAGCTTCCAGTTGCAGGCGCGCAGCGGCGGGCCGATCACCGGGGACGAGAAGACGGGAAAGTTTAGGTAGGGATTCGCTAATCGATTCGATCATCCACTTCGAAAGATCGTCGCGACGCGCCATCGCGCGTCGTAACGACCGTCTTATTTAGATTTCCGGTACTCCTTTAGTAACACCCTAAAGTCCAGATCCATCACGTCGTAGTTGCGGTCGTTGGGCCAGTAGAAGTGCCACCATTCCGTTGCGAGCACCGTGAAGCCGGCGGCTTCCATCGCGGTCCGGAGCTTTTTGCGGTTGGCCAGCACATCGGGTGGCAGTTCTTTAAAATTCGAGTGTGCCGTATCGGTGAAGTTGTCGAAGCGCGTGCCCAGGTCGAGCTCCTGCCCGCGGCTGTCCACGAGTGTGAGGTCGACGGCGAGGCCGCGGTTATGTCCCGATCCTTTCTTCGGGTTGGCCACGTAGCGCTCATCGCGCACCAGCTCCCACATGAGGCGGGTGGCTGCATGCGGGCGGTAGGCATCCCACACCTTCAACCCTAGGCCCTCGGCCTGCAGGGCGGCCTGCACCCGCGCCAATGCCCGGGCGGGAGCGCGGCGCAGGAAGGTATGCTCACCCTGCCGATAGAGGCGCTTACCGGTAAAATTGGCGGGCGTAGCGTAATGCAGGTCCAACAAAACCCCGGGGACTGCATCTTTGAGCTCCAGAAACGAAAGCGCGCTGTCGGCCGCCACCTGGTGCCGGTAAATTTTTGATTTCCGGACAATTCTTATATTTTGTGCCCGGCAGCTCATCGAAAGCGGCACCATTGTTGCTAAGAGCAGCACGGCCAAAACTGCGAGGCGATAGCGCGTATATCGTTGCATAACTTAATCCGTTCATGAAGCGACCACCAATATCCTTCTTTTTCATCATTCCCCTGCTGGCCCTGTGCCTGTTCGCGCCGGCCTGCAAGGAAAAGCGCAAGCCCGTACGCCTGGGCGAGAAGCGCGTGGTGGCCCGCCCCGAGGAGTTGAAGCAGACGGTTTCCGACGTGCTGCAGGGAACCCTCGAAGAGGCCGTTGCCGACAGCGCCGCCGCCGCCCGGCTCCCGTTCCGCAACACCGCCGCCCTCGCCCTCATTTACAAAGACCGCAATTACGAGCCGCTCTGGACCCGCGACAGCGTCTGGCTCCCGCATGCCGACAGCCTCCTGCGCCTCCTCGGGCGCGCCCGGCGCTACGGCCTTTTCCCGGAAGACTACCGCCAGAAACACCTTGATAGCCTGCATATCCGCATGCAGCGCGACACGACCCGCACTACCCGTCTCGACGCGGCCCTCTGGGCCGAGACCGACCTCTATTTCACCTCCGCCCTCCTCGACTTCGCCACCGACCTCCGCGTGAGCCGCCTGCAGGCCGACAGCCTCCGCCGGCGCGATTCGTCGCTTGTACCGGCCTTCTTCCGTGCCGTGGTGGATTCTTTCCAACACCTTCCGACCGACAGCTTCGCGGCGCGCTTCGAGCCACCGCATGCCGGGTACCGCGCGCTGCGCAAAGCGCTCCCCGGCTTCCTCGCCCGGGCGCGCTTCCGGACGTACACCCGCATCAACCCGAAGGATTCAGCGAACCTGCTCACGGTGTTGCGCAAGCGCCTTTCGGAAGACTCGGTCCGCACTCCTTCACAAACGCCCGACTCCACGGAGCTGGCCGCCGCCGTCAAAAAATACCAAAAGAAAAAGGGCCTCAAGCCCGATGGTCGGGTCTCTCCCGAGCTCATCGCCTATCTCAATAGCAACGATACGGAGCGCTACCTGCAGATCGTGATCAATATGGAGCGCTACAAGCTGCTGCCCCCGCTGCCCGAAGAGTACATCTGGGTAAACATCCCCACCTATATGCTGCAGGTTTACCGCGGCGACTCGCTGACGCTCACCTCTAAGGTGGTGGTGGGTAAAACGGAATCGAAAACGCCGGTCCTTTACAGCGCGGTGAACAATATGATGACCTACCCGCAGTGGACCATCCCGCCCAGCATCATCAGCAAAGACATCCTGCCGGCGCTTCAGCGCGACCCGGGCTACCTCGCCCGCAAAGGCTACTCGCTCCTCGACACAAACCGGAACCCGGTGAATCCCTATGCCGTGAAATGGAGCAAGTACAAGAAAGGCATTCCCTACAAGGTGGTGCAGGGAAGCGGCGACGACAATGCACTCGGCGTGCTGAAATTCAACTTCCCGAACAAATTCTCCGTATACCTGCACGACACCAACCAGCGTAGCTTCTTCGGTCGGCCGAAGCGTGCCCTCAGCCACGGCTGCGTGCGCGTCGAATCGTGGCGCTCGCTGGCTACCTACCTGCTGCGGCGCGACTCGGCAATGCTCGCCCTCGACACGGCATCGAAGGCGCGCGCGGTGCGGGTGGATTCGCTGGCGAGCTGGCTTGCCCAGAAAAAGCGCCGCTACGTGCCCCTGCGCCGGCCCATGCCGGTGTTTCTTACCTACCAAACGGTATCGGTGAAGGAAGGGCGGCTCGTATACCTCGAAGACATTTACGGGGAGGACCGCCGTATGCGTCAAACCTATTTTGCCAAGAAATGACCGGCTTATGCGAACACAACTACTTGCTTGCTTCCTGTTTGGTGCCGTGCTGTCGGCAGGTGCCCAGGATACGGAAACGCCCCCGCCGGCCGGTGGGGAAGGCCTGTTGATAGCGGGCGCGCAGACGTCGAAGCTGAAGCCCCTCTACGGCATCGCATCCTACTATGCCGATAAGTTCAACGGGCGGCAAACTGCCGACGGCAGCGTCTACGACGGGCGAAAGCTGTCTGCGGCGTGCAACCGTGTACCGCTCGGTACCTGGATCCGCGTCACCAACCTGCGCAACCACCGCACCGTGATCGTACGCGTGAATGACCGCCTGCATCCGAAGAATATGCGGGTGGTGGACATGAGCCGGATCGCCGCCGAGCAGCTCGGTTATATCGGCCGCGGACTCACGCAGGTGAAGGTCGAAATCCTGAGCCTGAAGGGGGATAAAAGCAGCGCAGGCCTGCATAAATAAATTCTCTTTTTCCCACCCGGGCCACTATTTTTGCGGCAGTCAAACCAACTCCCTCTTTTATGAAGAAACTCCTGGTGACCGTACTGGCCCTGTCTTGCGTCGCATCTGCGTTCGCACAGAAAGGCGCCTATATCCGTCCGGCCGCAATTGGTATCAGCTTTTTCCGCAACGACTACCTGACTCCCAACCGTATCCGCACTTCCTCGCTGGCTTCCGTACTGAACAACCGCCAGATCGCGGGCTTCCAGGACGTGGCCATCGGCGTTGGTCTTCATTACTGGAAAGGCCTCACCAACAACCTCGATTTTGCCGGCGGCCTCCGCGGCTCGAGCCCCGACGTCATCCTCAACAACGGCACGAAGCGCACCAACGGCGAGAAGTTCCAGGTCGAGGGCGATGCTTCGGTCAACTATAAGTTCTTCTCCGATCGCTATTTCTTTACGCCTTATGTCAGCGCCGGCGTGGGCGCCAGCTACCTCGATGGTACTTTCGACGCCATCCTGCCCCTCGGCATCGGCTTCAAGTTCAATTTCTCCGACGAAGGCGCCCTGTTCCTCGACGGCTCCTACCGCGTACCGGTGACCACCAACCGTGCCAACGGCTACCACGTGATGTACGGATTCGGCTATGCCGCCCGCGTTGGTCGCAAGCAGGAAGCCCCGAAGAAGGAAGTGCCCCCGATCCCCGCAGTGGAAAAGGACACCGACAGCGACGGTATCCTCGATTCCGCCGATAAGTGCCCGACCGTTCCGGGTGTGGCCCAATACCAGGGTTGCCCGGTGCCGGATACCGATAAAGACGGCATCGCCGACGACCAGGACAAGTGCCCCACCGTAGCCGGTACGGCCAAGTACCAGGGCTGCCCGATCCCCGACACCGATCTCGATGGCATCAACGATGAAGAAGACAAGTGCCCCAACGAGCGCGGCGTGGCCAAATATGGCGGCTGCCCCGTTCCGGACACCGATAAAGACGGCGTGAACGACGAACAGGACAAGTGCCCGACCGTGGCCGGACCTGCCGAGAACAACGGCTGCCCCGTGGTGAAGGAAGAAATCGTGAAGCGCATCGAGCGCGACGCCTCGCGCATCTACTTCGCTACCGGTTCCGCCCGCCTCCTGGCTTCTTCCAATGCCGCCCTCAACGACATCGTAAAGCTGCTCAACGAAGACAAGGACATCAAGGTAGCCATCGAAGGCCACACCGACAACGTGGGCAAGGACGATTACAACCAGAAGCTGTCCGAAGACCGTGCTGCCTCGGTTAAGAATTACCTGCTCGGAAAAGGCATCGACGCCAGCCGCCTGCAGTCGCAGGGCTTCGGCGAGTCGCAGCCCATCGCGGACAACAAAACTGCCGCCGGCCGCTCCAAGAACCGCCGCGTGGTGATGCGTCCGACCTACGAATAAGGAACCACAACCAACAAATACAAAAGCGCCCTTCGGGGCGCTTTTTTGATGTGATGATCTCAGATCGAGGATCTCTGATGTAAGGGGCAGCGTAGCCGGTTAATCCCAAATCCAAACGAGAGCATCACTGACATCGTACCCGGCAATCATATAGTTTGAGTTGGCGCGTCAAGGAGTACATCGCCAAATGGAGGACGTCAACGGAACATCCGCGCCAATCATATAAAATCGTAGCCATCTGCGTTCCTTCTCTCGGTCACTTTGTCCAGCGGGCCCACCAGGGCAGGCGGTTGACACGCAGGGCGGCATAAGGCTCTTCGCGGGCACCGAAGGAGCTGTAGAAGAAGGCCAGGTTGCGGATATCGCTGCCCTCGAAGTCGAGGAGGCGCCCGCTGCCCGCGCCCTCGTGGATAAAGCGGTCGATGAGCAGGTGCGAGGCGCCGAGCGTGCGCCCGTTGGGATGATTGCCTACGAGGATGTAATAGGCCCGCCGCTCGTCGAAGAGAAAAACGGCGGAAGCGAGCAGCTGTCCCTGAGCATTGCGCACGCCATAGGTACGGGCAGCCCCTTCGGGCTCCAGTACCGCGTAAAGCCGCGCAAAGGCCGCGAGCCCGGCTTCGTCGGGAGTGTGTGCGCGCGCCAGGGCCAGCACTTCTTCGAGCGGCACGCCGGCTGCCGGTGCGCAGCCATACTGCACCGCTTTTTTCAAATTACGCCGGATGTTGTCGCGGTACCCGCGGTAGAGCGTTTCGTAATCCGCACCGAGGGGCAACACGTAGTTGATGCGGCGATACAGTGGAAATACGGTACCGGGATA
Organism: Flaviaestuariibacter amylovorans; assembly: GCF_039541815.1. Classification (NCBI taxonomy): domain Bacteria; kingdom Pseudomonadati; phylum Bacteroidota; class Chitinophagia; order Chitinophagales; family Chitinophagaceae; genus Flaviaestuariibacter; species Flaviaestuariibacter amylovorans. The sequence goes on along the minus strand of NZ_BAABGY010000007.1, from coordinate 1,144,550 downwards.
CAGGTTGGCGCTGTTGAGCGAGAGATCGAGGTAGCGGACCTGCGAGGGGATGGCGTTGAAGAAAGCATTGAGCCGCTCGCGCGACAGGTCGGTCCCGAACAGCCCGAGTTGCGCGGTGAGAAAGGGATGAAACACGTAGGAGACGCCCCACTTGCGGCGGAGCGGCAGTGGGAACACGGCTTCGTAATCGCCCTGTACCAACGCTTCCCAGCCGGGCGCCATCTGATCGAGGTATACGGAGCGCGCATAGATCACCCCGTTCGGGGCGGCGGCGATGGCTGCATCCCAGCGGGCGCGGTCGATGTCGCGATGGCGGATATGTCGGATCGGTGCCGGCATCAGAAGAGGAAATCGCGTTTGAGCAGGGTGCCGGCGCGGCCCAGGTCGATGGAGAAGGTCATGCTCCGGAAGAAGCGACCCTTCGTGTACACCGACTGTACGTACTCCCTGAACTGCGGACTATAAATAACCGGGAAATAAAAATTGAGTACGCCCCGGGCGATCGGCACGTGCAGCCCCGCATCATAAAGAAAGCGGCCGCCTTCGGCGTTGGCCTTCCAGGCGCCGGCATGGGTACCGATGTCGAGGAACAGGTGCAGCGGGATCCTGACGGGCAGCAGCGCCAGCGGGTTGATCTTGTCGGGCACGCTCGTATTGAGGTTGATCGCCGCGAGCCAGTCGTCGCTTTGCCCTACGGGGTTGCTGTAGAGCGGCGTGCGCACCTTGAAGCCGCCGTCTCGGATCGCGATCTGCTGGCTGGCGAGTCCTTCGAACTCGGTGCGGCCGGCGAAGTAATGGCTGTAGGTATAGTCTTCCTCGCCGCCGGCGCCGCTCATGTTGAGGAAGAAGCGGTTGGCATACAATCCGTAGGGGAGGCGCCGGTTGGCATCGTAAAAGAGCTTGCCTGCAAAGAGGCGCGCCGAGAGGCCGCCACCGCCGGCATAGTTGAAGAAATACTGTCCCTCCAGGTGGAGGCGCACAAAGTGCTCCGAGGCCTGCACCCAGGCCGCGGCGCTCCAGGGATAAAGGGCGCGGCTGTTGCCGATCCGGAAGCGGAGCTGGTGGATGCCATAACGCAGCGACTCAGTGCGCGTATTCTGGACGAGCGTCGTATCTACCGGGGAGATCACCGAGTCGAACGAGATGCGGAACGGCTGCTCACCGATGAAGAAGGAACGGAAATCGATGCTGCGGCGCAGCGTGCTGCGCGGGTCGCGGGGGCGCCAGCTGAAGGACACGCCGGGCGCCAGCTTGTAAAATCGCGCGAAGTGTTTTGTGCCTTTCTCGTCCTCGAACTGGTTGTAGGTGAACGTGGACGCCGTTCCGAACAGTTGCCATTTCCGTCCGCCGCGCTCCGGGAAGCCCGAGTACTCGAAGTAGCCGATGCCGTTCCACCGTTTGGAGCCGGTGGCATAGAGCGGCGCGGCCAGGAACTGGAAGGCCGTGGGCGGCAGCTTCATGTTGGAGACGAGCGCCCCGATCATCAGCTTGTCGTAGCGGTTGGCGCCCAACGCCGGCGTCAGCAGGATCGTATGCTTCACGGGGGTCTTGTCGTACGCCTCGAGGCTTTTGACCTGGAGCGGTGTTACGATGCGGGTGCCCCGGAGCTCCTGTGCCGGCAACGGGCCGGTGGTGGCGAGGAAGCCGAGGTGGCTGCCCGGGCCCGTGCCGCCCGGCTCCTGGCTGTGCACGTGGCCTGCAAAGTCGCCGGGCTGCGGGTGCCGGAAGCGCCAGCGCTCGTACCAGCCGCGCATCATCGCCCGGAAGCGGCCGCGTCCCATGTAGCGCTCCAGGGAGGCCAGCCAGGCCGCCGTCTTGTAGTAGGGGACCAGGCTGTAATTGAGTGCGGAGAGGCTATCGGAAGGTGTGCTGATGGGCTGATCAAGGCGTTGCTGCGCCTGGGTCAGGAAGAGCAGGCGCTCCCACTGGCTCCGCTTGCCGGCGCCGTATTTCTGCTCGAAATAGCGGTTCTCGTAAAAGGTGTTGAAACCCTCGTCCATCCAGGGGTGATCGCGCTCGTTGGAAGCCAGGATGCCCTGGAACCAGTTGTGCCCGATCTCGTGGGCAATGGTGGCGTCGAGCTCATTTCCCCGCAGCGACGGGTCGATGACCGCGATCGTGGGGTATTCCATACCGCCGTAGGAACTTTCAGGTCCCTGCACCACGCTCAGGGTGCTGAAGGGATATTCGCCCATCTCCCTGCTGTAAAAGCGGAGCGCGTCTTTCACGTAACCCGGTCCAAGCTGTTCCCAGTCTTTCGGGTTGGACGTGCTGTATAAAAACAGGTCGACCTTTCGCCCGGACGGCAGAAGTAGGGTGTCGTGCTTGATGTGGAAGTCCGGGTTTGCGAACCAGGCGAAGTCGTGAACCGAGTCCTGCAGGTAGCGCAGCGTTTTCGTGACTCCGCTTTCGGGCGGCAGTGCGGGTCCTGCGGGCCGGGTGCCGGGGCGCTGTCCGGGCCGGTTGCCCGCTGCGGGAGTCACCGTCGTGGGCTTTTGCACCTGCTTCCAGGTCCGGAGTTTCCGTAGTTCTGCCGTATCCTGCAGCTGCCCGGTGGCCGCCACGGTGTAGTTCTCCGGCACGGTGAGCCGCACGTCGAAGGATCCGAACTCGGAGTAGAACTCCCCCTGGTCGAGGTAGGGCATCGGGTGCCAGCCGGTGGCATCGTATACGGCTGGTTTCGGATACCATTGGGTGATGTTGAAATGCGCGCCGTCCCAGCCGCTGCGCGAAAAGGCATAGGGCAGTTTCACGTGAAAGGGCGTCGTGATCTGTGCCGAGGCGCCCGGAGCGAGCGGCGCGGGCAGGTGCAGCTTTACAATGTCGATGTGCTGGGGATGGTCCTCGGTGCGGGCGGCCTGGCCATTGACGCGGAAGTCGAGGCGGTTGATGTAGCCGCGCTTTTCGGGTGTTGCAAAGTAGAAGTCGGTGCGGCCATTGCGCAGCAATTGGTCCGAAAAAGCCGTCCGGTCGTTCTTGTAGGCATTGGGCCAGAGGTGAAACCAGATATAGCGGAGTGTGTCGGGCGAGGCATTGTGGTAGGTGAGGCGCTCGAAGCCATCGAGGGTGCGGGCCCGCGGGTGCAGGGTGGCCTCGATCACGTAATCGGTGCGCTGCTGCCAGTACTGGCCGGAGGCCGGGTTGCCGAGGCACAGGAGCAGCAGGAACGGAAGGATTGCTTTCACCCGCCGAAGATAGTGTGCTAATGTGCTAATGGGGTGGCTTCGGCTTCGCTCAGCCTGACAAAAGGCTTTTGTCATCCCGAGCTTGTCGAGGGAGGGGTAATGGTTCCGCCTACCGTAGCCTTGACGAAGGTGGGGTTCTTAATGTTCTTTGGGTTCTGAGGGTCGTGGCCCGGCACGCCGAAGCTTTGGCGGGGGGCAGGTGCACCCAATAAATCAACGGGATCCCCGTTTTTAAAAGCATCTTGCAGTGAATCCAACAACGAATGAGCACCGGTCTTTCAACAGCACAGCGGGTTTTCCTGGCGGCAGCTTGCTTCGGGATCGCCATCATCGGCTTCATGGTAAAGCTGCCGGGTGCTTTCCGGCATATGGACAAGGAGCTCCACGCTGCCTTCTACTTCGTAGCCGCGGCTTTCCTGAACGTGCTTTTTGCCCGGCGCAAGCTCCTGCGTCATGTGGCCATCTTTGCCGTCCTGTTTGCCTTCGGCATGGCCATCGAGAAGGCGCAGGCCTGGTCCAACAGGTTTTTCCACACCCGTATCCATGGCCGCTTCGACCCCGAAGATGTGCAGTCGAACCTCAAAGGCCTCGTTGCCTTCTCCGTGCTTTGGCTCCTTTGGGCGGCCGCTACCTCGCTCCGCGCCCGGGAAGCTCCTGCGGAGAACGCCAACCGCCGGTAGGCAGGATTTCCTGCCGTGCGCCATCGGGCCACCGTTCCTCCCGCCGGGAGCGCTCACTTCAGGCACCGGGCAAACGGCTCGTCACCGAAAAACGGGCACTCGAAAGATCCCGTGGCTCCCTACCGTTCATTAAGCTTCTCTTAACGGCGTATTTTGAATGTTTGTACCCGGAACCCGGCACGCCGCCGCGCGCTTCCGGTCTGACCATCACCAACGCACCAACATGAAACAAATCACCTGTCTGCTGATTTCGCTTGCTTTCTGCCACCTGTCTGCCGGGGCCCAATCCTACGAAGCCGCCGGGCGGAAGGTTGATTCGCTGTTCTCCCGGTACACGCGCGAAACGCCCGGGGCGGCGGTCGCCATCGTAAAGGAGGGACGGGTCATCTTCCGGAAAGGATACGGGATGGCCCACCTCGATCACGACATCCCGGTAACGCCACGGACCGTATTCAACATAGCCTCGGTATCGAAGCAGTTCACTGCATTCGCCGTTTACCTCCTCGAAAGCGAAGGAAAACTCTCCTTCGACGACGACGTGCACCGGTACATCAGCGAGCTGCCCGATTACGGTACACCCATCCGGATCCGCCACCTGCTGGCACATACCGGTGGCCTGCGCGACCAGGCGGCGCTGCTCTCGCTCGCCGGCTGGAGCCAGGATGCCGTGACCACGGAGCAGATCATGAAGCTCGTGACCCGGCAAACCGGAACGAACTTTCCTGCGGGCACCCGGTTCAACTACAGCAATACCGGCTACACGCTGCTTGCGGAAGTCGTGCAGCGGGTATCGGGAAAGAAGTTCGCCGACTTTACCCGGGAGCGCATCTTCGTGCCGCTCGGCATGACCAGCACGCAGTTCTGTGACGACCACGAGCGCATCGTCCGCAACAAGGCGGAATCGTATGAGCGCGTCGGCAATGCCTATCACCACAAGCCCCTGAACGTATCCAATCCCGGTCCCTCCAACCTGCTCACCACTGTCGAGGACCTGGCGCGTTGGGTGATGAACTTCGAGCAGCCAGTGGTGGGCACGCGTGCATTGCTCGATGCCTTCAACGCCCCGTCGCTGCTCGACGACGGCAGCAAGGTGGTGCTCCGGGTTATTGGACCCGACACGATCTTTCATGCGAAAGGGCAGAACGTCAGCAACTATAAAGGCACCCCGATGTACTCGCATGGCGGCCATGCGGCTGCTTTCCGTACGTATATGGGCCGCTTCCCGGAGCACCGCTTCGCGATCATCGCGCTGAGCAACGACGAGCACAACGAGTCGCTGAACGCCCGCTGGCAGATCGCCGATCTTTACCTGCCGGGCCTGGCAAAAGACAACGACGCCGCACCCAGACCGGTTACCCGTGCTGCGGCTGCACCGGCGTCCTATACCTCCGGCCCCAAAGCCTTTGAAGGCACCTATTACAACGAAGACCTGCAAACCAGCTACACCCTGATGCTGCGCAACGGCCAGCTGCTGATGACGCATCCCAGGGTCGGCGACATCGTGCTCCAACGCACGGGCGAGCAGCAGTTCTCGGGCTCCGGCCCGCGCACGTTCGCTTTTGAGCTCGAGTTCCTGCACGACCGCGCCGGTGCGGTGAACGCGTTTTCGATCTCCAATTTCGGGGTGAAGCAGATGAAGTTTGTACGCGTAAAGTAGCCGCTGCCGGCCGCCGTTCTTTCCACCGCGGTAAACCCGGTTGGGGCCGCAACTTTTTTCAGACAGTGATGGTACGAACGCCGGTCCGGAATACCTTCATGGCATCAGAGCCCAATAGCCCAACCAAAATGAACCCTATGCACACTCCTGAAAACGTCGGCAATGAAAGTATCCGGCCGGTGCTGCAGTCGGCCCGTTCGCTGCGCCCGTTTATCGGTGCGAAGGACTTTGCCCTTTCACGCAGCTTTTACCGCGCCATTGGCTTCGAGGAGGCAGAAATTTCGCCCGACATGTCGGTGTTCACCGCCGGCGGACAGGCGTTTTACCTGCAAGACTATTACGTGCGTGAATGGGTCGACAATACGATGTTGTTCCTCGAAGTGGAAGATGCCGACCGCTGCTGGGAGGCGTTGCATGCGCTCGACCTGCCCGCCCGCTTCCCCGGTGCGCGCCTGCTGCCGGTGCGCGCAGAATCCTGGGGCCGCGAATGCTTCCTGCACGATCCGAGCGGCGTGCTCTGGCACTTCGGGCAGTTTTTCGATTGACCAGCGGGGAGGGGCACGCGGAACGCGCGGAACACGCGGAAGCTAATTTGGGGTGCAGACCTACCTTATTCTCCAATCGTGCCGGGGGCGAGGGATCCAGGGCTATACTCCGCCAAAAAATGCACCATACACCTGGCTGGCAGGTGCCAGATAAAACGCCGAAGTGAGTAGTGCTCATTGGTATTTCTTTTCCCAAGCCACTATCTATTCAAGGGGCTTCGTTCACGAAGCTTTTTCCGCGTTTTACGAACTGCGGCACAGCCGGGTGCTTGCAATAGGTTGGGCTGCTTGCCGCAAGGGTTGGGCAAAGGCCATCGGTAATGAAAAAGATGATCGCCCGAAACAAGATATTCCGCGTTTTCTGAGTTTTTTGCGTGCCCCTTTCTTCGCGGCGGCGCCCGTTTCGTCTACCGGAACAAGGCGATACTCTCATTGTATTGGCTTATGTTGCGGTAGCCTGTGTAGGGCAGATCAATTAACCACCGGTCTATGGATATCCTCGATGATTTTATGGAGAGCGACCGCAAGCCGGCGCCACTCGGGCGCCGGCTGCTGATGCGGCTCGTAGACCTGCTGCTGCCGCTCGCCGCGCTGTGGGCGGTAAGCGTCTACCGATGGCCCCGGCCACTCTATGAGGCGTTGGGCGGAGGGAACGCGTTGCTGTGCGCCTTCGCTTCGCTGCTCGGGTTCCGGTTGCTGTTCCTGCTTGCCGCCGGCGCCACGCCCGGCATGTGGGTTACGCGCCTCGAGCTCCTGAGCGGGGAGGAGCGGCCACTGCACCTCGGTGAGCGGTTCCTCGCCGCGTTCTTTGTTTTTTACCGCGGCGCCGATTATTATCTTCGTAAGAGCTCCTCCCGGAAGCGCCCCGTATAAGCACGGGCCGCCGCCGTCATCACCCTCCAAAGCAACCGACTATGACCCTGCTCGAGCGCTACCGCAACGGCGACTTTCAAAAGGTGCACAACGACATCCGCCTGCTGGGCCGCGACGCCTTCCGCCCCGCCAACATCGATCAGGTGCATCCCGTACTCGACGAGACCTTCCGGCGCGTGCGCCACAACGTGGAACTCGTGCACCGCCACCTGCGCGACACCGGCTACCGGTTCCTGGCCGATTCCTACGACGAAGGCAGCAAGCCCTTCACGCCGCCGCATCCTGATACGGAAGCGCAGCTCGCCGAGCTCGCCCGACGCGTGGCGCCGAGCCACATCCCGCTCTCGCTCCAGTATTTCTACCGCCACATCGGATCGGTTGACTTCAGCTGGGATTGGGAATCGGTGCCCGAGATACCCTGGACCGGCGCCGATCCGCTGGTGATCGCGCCGCTTCCGGTATTGCTCGAAGAGCTCGACCTCTATAGCGGGGACCACGAGCTTTGGATCGCTCCCGACGACCTGGTGAAGGACAACGTCAGCGGAGACGCTTATTACCTTTCGCTTTACCCATACCCGGTGGTGGACGGCAACATCAGCGGTCACAACCTGCCCCTCGTCGAATACCTGCGCCGCACTTTCGAAAACGGCGGCTTCTCGCGCGCCGACGAATACGACTACCCCGGGCTGCAGGAGCTGATCGATACGATCCGGCCGCAACTGCTTCCCTTTTGATCCGATCCCGAATCCCGTTCAAGATGAAGCCTGCATTCATTTTTTGCGCATTAGCGTTGCCCGCCTGCTGCCCCGGCATCGCCTGTAGCCAGCTTGCCGTACGCCCCGGCAACCCGCACATCGCCTACGAAGGCAGGGTAGCCGTGCGTGCCGACTCTGCGGTCTTTTACTGGCCAGGCTCCTCCGCTACGATCTCCTTCACCGGTACCGGCGCCACGGTCACGATGCGGTCGTTGCGTGAGCCAGGTTATTTCTATGCGATCGTTGACGGCGATGCGGCGCGTGCGTTCAAATTTGCAGCCGACAGCAGCAGGCGGCTCATCACCGTTGCCGAGGGCCTTTCCGACGGCCGGCACACCGTGCAGCTATACAAGCTGTCGAACAATACTTCCGCCAATATTTTCTACGGCATCAACATCACGGGGCGGGCCCGGCTGCACCCGCCGGGGCGCCGGCCGAAGCGCGGGATCGAGTTCTACGGCAACTCCATCACCGCCGGCCATGGCGTGGACGTGCCCAGCGGCAAAGGCGACTCCGGCGCACCTGAGTTCTTCAACCAACACTACACCTATGCGGCCCTTACCGCCAGGCACTTCGGCGCGCGGGCTTCATTTATTGCGCGCAGTGGCATCGGCGTTCTGGTGAGCTGGTTCCCGGAGATCATGCCCGAAGTTTATGACCGCCTCGATCCCTTCGACTCCACAAGTAAGTGGGACTTTGCCGGTTTCAGGCCCGACGTGGTCGTGATCAACCTGCTGCAAAACGACTACTGGCTGATCAACAACCCGAATCATCCACAATTCAAGGCCCGGTTCGGCAACACGAAGCCGGATGCGGCTGCCATCATTCGCGCCTATCGCAGCTTCGTGGCCTCTGTTCGCGGCAAATACCCCGCGGCACACATCATCTGCGCATTAGGCAATATGAACGCCACCGAGGCGGGCTCGTCCTTTCCCGGCTATATCCGCGAGGCTGTAGCGCAGCTGAGCGACAAGCGTATCCATACGCTCTTTTTTCCCTATAAGAAAACGCCGGGTCACCCGGTAAAGGAGGAGCAGCAGGCAATGGCCGACGAATTGATCCGGTTCATCAGTAAAACAGTGGGCTGGTAAAGGGTGCAAGGCCACGTTTTGGCACTTCTTGTTGTCTCCTATAAAAACGCTGTTATGAAAATCTTTTGGAGTGTTCTCGTCGCCGGCATCCTGATCGCATCCTGTAAAAAGGAGCCGCAACAGGTCAATTGCAGCCGTCTGTCGCAGGGCATCCGGCAAGATGATGCCACGCAGGTGGCTGCATCGGTAGAAGCCGTTCTGGTCGGTCTGCCCGACCGCCAATACACGGCCGCCAACCTGGCGCTGCTGGCCGAGCGTCTGTCAACCCGCTGTTCCATCGAAGTGCGGGTGCGTTGCTTCGACTGCATAAAGACGCTCCCTTCGATGAGCGAGCTCCACGTAACCACGCGAGGATCAGCCCCGGTTTCGAAAGTGCTCGATATTTCGTATACGGATGAAAACAAGATGGAGTTCCGCGCAATGCACGATTGACCGGGCTTTCCCCATGCTTTTCAAAAGCGAAGACCCCGCCAGCGGCGAGGTCTTCTCTTTTCAGGATCATGTGCGCGGTAGTAAATTCCGTTTCCCGGCCGCATGGGTCGGAATGCAGGCCAATACACCGGGAAGCGATTCTTCATCCGGTTACTTGAACGCACCCTTTTCCTCAAGCCCTTTGAAGAGGTCGCTGAGGTCTTTGCCCGTTGCTTTTTCTAGGGATGCCTTGAAGTCTTCGGGGTAGGGGTGGCGGAACTGCCAGTCGGAGAAATACTGCCGCATGGCGTTGTGCAGGGCTTCCTTGCCGATGCTGAGCTCGAGGATATACATCCAGGTGGCGGTCTTCATATAGGTCACCATGCCGTATTCTTCCTTGTTGCGGAAGCCGGTGGCCGGTGTGTTGATGGCCGCGTTCATCGGGATGCCGTTGAGCGCGTTGTAGATCATCCCGAGAAACTGGTCGGTGGGCAGCTTGCGCACTTCGGCCGGCAGCACCGAGCCGAGCACCAGGTTGGTCTTGTATTTCTCCGCCTCGTACAGGAACTCGTAGTAGGTATTGAAGCCTTCGTCCATGAACCCGTAGGTCCGCTCGTCGGTGGCCACCATCATCGGGAACCAGTTGTGTCCCACTTCATGGGTGATGACGGCATCCAGCGTGGTATCGGTAGCGTCGGGCATCGTGATGAGCGTGATCATCGGGTACTCCATGCCGCCGGAGTTGTCGTTCTTGGGCCCCTCTACGGCCTGCACCGTGGGAAAGGCGTAGGGCCCGATCCAGCGCGAATAGGAGCGCACGGCATCTTTGATAAAGTTGGTGCTGCGCTGCCAGGCTGGGTTGCCCGCGGGATGGTGATAGGCAAAGACGTCGATGGGGCGCGCCGTGGGCTGCAGCTGCAGCGTGTCGTACTCGATCACGAAGCCCTTGTCGGCAAACCAGGCAAAGTCGGGCACGTTGCGGGCGCTGTAGCGGAGCGTCTTGCTGGCGCTGTTGTTGGTGTAGGGCGCATCGTTGTCGGTGCCGCGGTTGGCGGTGCCAAGCTGCTTGTAGCGCGCGAGCTCCTCTGCGTCCTGCAGTTCGCCCGTGGCGCCTACGATATAAGCGCCCGGCAGCGTGATGTTGACCGTGTAGTCGCCGTACTCGTTGTAGAATTCGCCCTGGTCGAGGTAGGGAATGGGGTGCCAGCCCTTACGGTCGTAAACGGCCGGCTTCGGGTACCACTGAGCGATCATATACGACTGGCCGTTGTGGCCGGAGCGCGAGATATAGGTGGGCAGCTTCACATAGAAGGGTGTGCGGATCCGCACCGAGTCGCCGGGGCGCAGCGGTTTCGGCAACAGTAGTTTTACGATATCGGTATGCTCGGGGTGTGCTTCGGTGCGCGCCTCGGCGCCGTCCACGGTGAAGCGCAGCGAGTCGATATAGCCGTTGTCCTTCATCGCTTTCAGCTGGCTCTTTCCTTCCTTCTCGCGTAGCAATTGCTTCGCGAAGGCCGTTTTGTTGTCCTTGTACGCATTGGGCCACAGGTGGATCCAGATAAAGTCCAGCCCGTCGGGAGAGCGGTTGATGTAGGTCATGTCGGCGGTGCCGCTGAGGCTGTGCTGCTGGTCGTTGAGCGCCACGTCGATGCTGTAGCAGATGTGCTGCTGCCAGTACGCGGCCTGCGCCGGCGCCTGTGCCCGGACAGCACCCACTGCGAAAAGGCCAAGGGCAAAGAGGAGCTTTTTCATATGAACAGGAAGTTAGGGAATATCGAATATCGAATAACGAATAACGAAGGTGAGGGAACAGGGAACACGGAACAGGGAACAAGGAATACGGAACAGGGAACAGGCAAGAGAGGGAGCGCCCATTACCCCATTAGCAAATTACCCCATTAGCACATTCCTACAAGCCTTTGCCTTTGAAGATGATCCGCACGGTATGGATCATGATCTTGAAGTCGAGGGCGAGCGATACGTTCTCGATATACACGAGGTCGAACTTGCTGCGCTCGATCATCTCCTCTACATTTTGGGCGTACCCGAACTGCACCATGCCCCAGGAGGTAAGGCCCGGCTTTACTTTCAGCAGGTACTTGTAATAAGGGAAGCGGGCCGTGATCCTGTCGATATAATACCGGCGCTCGGGGCGCGGGCCTACGAGGCTCATGTCGCCTTTCAGGATGGAGATGAACTGCGGCAGCTCGTCGAAGCGCCACTTGCGCATCGTGCGGCCCCAGCGCGTGATGCGCGGGTCGTTGTCGGAAGAGAGGGCCGGGCCGCCATCTTCCGCATTCACGTACATCGAGCGGAACTTGTACATCCGGAAGGGCTTGCCCTTGTAGCCGATCCGCTCCTGCCAGTAGAAGATGGGCCCGCGCGAGGAGAAACGCACGCGGAGGGCGATGTACATCATGAAGGGCAGCAGCAGCAGCAGGGCGAAGAGGGAAGCGATGATGTCGATGAGGCGCTTGAAGTTCTGCTGCCAGTCGGGCATGAGGCCGGTCTTGAGGTCCATCAGCACCGGGCCGAGCACGTTGCTCGTTTTTACGGAGCCGGCCAGGATATCGAGGGTGCTCGGCGGCATCTTGAGCTCCACGTCGCTCTCGCTGAGGCGGTCGATCAGCTTTTCCATCGTGGGCGCGTCGGTGCGGCGGTTGCCGAGGATCACGCAGCGGATGCCTTCGCGTTCGAGCACCGCCTCGAGGTCGTCGAGCGAGCCAAGCAGGCGCAGGCCGCGGCGGGCGGTATCTCCGTTGCGGAGCGGCAGGTACCCCACGATGCGGTAGCCTTCCTCGTGCAGCTTGCGCTCGGTGGTCTGGAACAGTTTCAAAGCCTCTTCGCCTTCGGCCACGATGAGTGCCGGGAAGGAAACGGCCCCCGAATGCAGCTGCCGCTTGGCGGCCTGCAGGATCAGCAGGCGTCCCAGGAAGAGGAAGAAGAAGTGGATGCCGCAGAGCGCGCCGAAGGCGGCGTAGTAATACGTATAGTCGTTCTTGACGTCATCGAGCGTGAATACGAAGAAGAGTACCGTCGCGCCCACGAGGGTGGCGATGAAGGTCTGCGTAAACTCACCGAAGCGCGATTTCTTATAAACGGAATGATAGGAGCCCAGCAGGAGGAAGAGCGTGAGCCAGCCGAGGGGGATAAGCGTCACACCAAGCCAGAAGGGATCATAGTAGCCATGCTCCAGGTCGATGGGCTCGTGCAGCAGGCCCTTGCGCACGAAGTAGAAGGTCGCCCAGGCAAGGGCGCCCGACAGGTAGTCGCTCAGGGCATACAGGGAAGGCGTGATCGTTCGCTGGGCCATGCGCTCAGGAGGCGGTGTGATGGGCGTGGATCTTTTGGAGAATGCCGTGGGCCACTTCCATGGCACGGAAGCCGTCGATCTCGTTCACCACGGGGCGGCTGTCGTTGCGGATGGCGTCCACAAACGCCTGCAGCTCGGCGCGGATGGCATTGCCCTCGGCCACGGGCGGCTGCAGCATGGTAATGTTACGGGTGCCCGCGGGCGTTTCGATCGGGAAGGTGAAGCCTTCGGTGTCGCCTTCCTGCTGCATGCGGATCACCTCGGCCTTCTTGTCGAGGAAGTCCACCGAAATGTAGGCGTCCTTCTGAAAGAGGCGCATCTTGCGCATCTTCTTGAGCGAGATGCGGCTCGAGGTCAGGTTGGCCACGCAGCCGTTGTCGAACTCGATGCGCACGTTGGCGATATCGGGGGTGTCGGTGAGCACAGCCACGCCGGAGGCGGAAAGCACCTTCACATCGCTTTTCACGATGCTCAGCACGAGGTCGATGTCGTGGATCATAAGGTCAAGGATCACGCTTACCTCGGTGCCGCGCGGGTTGAACTGCGCGAGGCGGTGCACCTCGATGAACATGGGCTGCAGCCGGTCTTTGGGCAGCGCCACCCAGGCCGGGTTAAACCGCTCCACGTGCCCGACCTGCAGCTTTACCTTCGATTCCTGTACCAGCTTCACCAGTTGCTCGCCTTCGTCCATCGTGTTGGCCATCGGCTTTTCCACGAACACGTGGCGGCCCTTGCGCACGGCCGCCGCGCAGGTGGCAAAGTGGTGGGGCGTCGGCGATACCACGTCGATGGCGTCGCAGGCGTCGATGAGGGCCTCCGGGTCGGTGAATCGCTCCAGGCCGTATTGCCCGGCGATCGCGGCAGCGGCTTCGTCGCTCGGGTCGTAAAAGCCCACGAGTTCTACGCCGTCGATCTCCTTCCAGTTGTTCAGGTGAAATTTTCCGAGGTGTCCGGTTCCGAATATTCCTACACGCAGCATGCTTGGGAGTGGTGTTGAGGCGCCAAAGATAGGGCGTAGGGGCCAGCGGGCCGCTGCCGTTTGATGGGCGGACGGCGCAAAAAAAGCCCCGGCGCTGCGGCCGGGGCTTCAGTGATGATGCGTTGAAAGGGATTACTGCACCAGGAAGGTCTTGGTGATCTGCTCGCCGTTGGCGCTGAGGCGCAGGCTGTAGAGGCCGGGCGCTGTCGTGGCCGGGAGGGCGAGGGGCTGGCTTACGGCGCCGCCGGAGTGCTCGAGTGAGGCACGGAGCACCACGCGGCCGCTGACGTCCACCACGCTTACTTCATACACACCGCTGGCCATGTCGGTAGCCTGCACCGTGAGGTTGCGGTTGCGTACGGGGTTGGGGAACACCGTGAGCGTACCGCCGGTCTTCTCGTCGGAGAGGCGCACCACGGAGCTGAAGGTGAGCTTGCCGTCGATGTCTACGGCCTTGATGCGGAAGTAGGCGTTGCCGCTGACCGCGCGGGCGTCGAAGCCGTCATAGGTGGCGCCGCCGCCATTGTTGACCGTGGCGCGCACTTCCGCTACCGTTACGAAGCGGCTGCCGTCGGCAGAGCGCTCGATCTCGTAGTGGCTGACGTTGTATTCGGTGGCCGTCTTCCAGGTTACGGATACGCCGCCGTTCTGCTTGCGGGCACGAACGGAGACGAACTTGACCGGCAGGGGGTTCTCGATGTTGGTAGAGCCCAGGGTGATGTTGCCATATTCGGTAGTGGGACCCGAAACGATCGTACCGGCCGTTGCGTTACCGGTGGTGCCGCCGTTGCCGATCGACACCCAGTCGGTGCCATTGTAGCGGGCCACCACGAGGGTAGCGGGGTTGGTGATATAAGAACCGCCTTCACAGGGGCTGTCTTCGCTCCATGTAAGCTGTACGGTAGGGTCAGCGGCGCCGCCGTTCTTCACTACGTTCCAGTATTCGCAGTTGCTGATGCGCACGATCGGGGCCTGCATGGTCGGATCCAGCCCGAGCGCGCTGCTGCGGACATACCGGGCGGTGAAGTCGCCGCCTACGCCGGGTGCGCTGATGCGGAGCGGGGCATAAACGTCGCCACCACCCAGCGGGAACGTAAAGGCAGTCTGGCCAATACGCCGCATGGGCCCGTCAATGTAGGAGTCCGTGTCACCGCCGACGGTCACCGAGGCGCCTTCGTTCAGTGTCAGGATGTTTGTTGACGTGGTGGCCAGCACGCCGGTGATCAGCTGCAGCGGGCCGTCCATATAGACGGGCGACAGCAGTGTTTTCAGGCCGGCGCCGTCCAGCAGGATCGCGTAGAACACGAAAGGATCTCCGGAGCCGGCTACGCTGGCGGTGGCCGTAATATTCTGCGCGGCCGAGCCAACGAATTTGAACTCGTTGTTCGTGGTCACGAACGAAGGGGCAACGGCCGTGAAGACGAGGTCGCCGGTGACCGAAATGGCGCCGATCTCCAGGGTCAGTGTGTTGTTGCGGATCGTGGTGATCGAAAGGTTGTTGTAGTTGCCGTTCCGGACGGTCTGCTCCTGGTTGTTGTTGTAGACCACGGTGCCGCCGAAGGTCTTACCGGCAGGGAAGGGGATCGGGGCCTGCGTAAAGAGCGTACCAGCGTGCCCGGAGGCGTTGAAGGAGCCCAGGATCTGGTTACCGGTCATGTCGAGGGTGGTGCCGGCCGTGGTTACGAAGTTGCCGTTGACCGTGATGGGAGCGGAGGTTGTGGTACCGCTCGTGTTCGATACGGTGAGGTTGTTGTACGTGCCGTTGATCACTTTCTGACCGCCGGTAGGGTTATCGTACATCACGGTACCGCCCCAGTTTCTGCCGGCCGGCCAGGCCAGGTCGGTCAGGGGGTCGCCGGTGGGTACATACTGGGTGCGGATCGTACCCACGTTGGTCTGGGGGCCAACGCCGCCGAAGCCAGGGGGCACATCGAGCTTGTAGGTGCTCATGTTGAACGTGGTGCCCGCGGAAAGCGTGGCGATCTGGCCGGCATTGAAGATATCTCCGTTGGCGGTCTTCACGCCGTTGCCGTCGAAATACAGGTTCTGGTAGGTGCCGCGCACGACCGTCTGGGCCGCGTCCGCGTTGTAAAGCACCGTGCCGGTCTGGGTAGCCCCGCGCCAGTTGCGGTCGATGGGAAGGGGCGACGAAGAAATGTTCTGGGTATGGATGGCGCCGTCGTTGTTGAAGTTGGCGGAGCCGTCGTCGGACAGCTGGCCGGTGCCCATGTCGAGGATGCTGTAGTCGTCCACATCCAGGCCGCCGTTAATGGTCAGGTCCGACGTCACCGTCGTGGTCTTGGAGTTGCCGGGAACTCCGCCTTCGAGCGTCAGGAAGTTGAAGGTGTTGAATGCGGCAGGCAGGGTGTTGTTGTCCAGGATGACCACCGAGCCCGAGCCGGGTGTGAAGGTCGACCCGATGGAGGAGGGGTGTACATAGAAGCCGTTGGTACGGAGCGAGCCGCCGCTGGCCATGCTGAGGATACCGGCAGCGCCGTTGGACGCACCGAGTCCTACGGTGCCGCCCACGGTGAGCGTCCTGCCGCTGGTGAAGGTGAGCGTGGCAGCGGCGCCGCTGGTGCCGTCATTGATATATACGGAAGCCGCCGAGGAGTTGACATCGACGGTCACGGTAACACCCGAGGCGATCGTGACGGCATCAGCGGACGTCGGTACCGAGGCGGGACTCCAGGTGGCCGGGTCGCTCCAGTTGCCGCTGTTGACGGCAAGGTGCTGGGCAAAGGCGCTGGATTGGAAGAGGAGGAGGAACAGCCCGGCGAGCAGGCCGGGGGCAAAAGAACGGTTTCGCTTACGAAGAACGTAGAAAAGGGACATGATAAATAGGTTTAGTTGGTTAGCCGGACAGCTGTCCGGTGGGAGCTAAGCAGAATGAAGAGAAGGGAGTGCGGTCCGGTAGTTTCGGGGCCAGTCACCAGCTTTTCCGGAGTCAGGTGGGGTGCATACGATGGGTTTAAGGGTTGGGGTGGGAATTGTGCCGCAGTGCCTGCAAAACCTGGGCCATGGGGTGGCACAGGGCCTGTTACCCCACTAGTTCCGGGGCTTCCGGACGGTGGCGAATTTGCGCCGTACGGAGGCGCGCCTTTGCTGGTTCAAGAGGCGGTCGTCACACCCATAACCTGTCAGCAACCGAACTGCCGATTGGACAGCTTGCCCCCAAAGCGTTACCGAGCGCATGTGGGTTATTGCCATCGAAGGAATGAAAGGTGGATTATATAGAGGTGTTGCCGAAATCGGTTGCGCTGCTGCAGGGTGCGGTCAACGACATCCGCGACCTCTCAAAGAAGCTGTCGGCCTCCCGCCCCGGGAAGATGCATTACCTCAAAACCATCAACGACCCGGTGGAGTCGGTGCGCTTCGCCCCGGGCGTCGGCATCAACCTCGATCCTGGCGACTGCCCCGAAATGGATGCCGAACTGCACCTCGCGCTGTACCGGGTCCTGCCGGAGCAGCTCACCCGCATCCATAAGAATGCGGCTGCATCGCAGGTCGGCATCGGCCTCTGTATGGAGGTGGGCGAGTTGGTACTGCGCATCGCCGGCAACGAAGCCGGCTTCAACACCGGCGGCAGGTACAAAGGGACCGGGCTTACCAATATGCAGGGCCGGGCACAGCTTTCCAGGGATTGTTCGGGGCAATGAGCGCCATGGGCAGCGGTAACGAGGTCGAAGTGCGTCTACCCGTACGGGTGATGAATGGAACCTGCGTCCCTACGTTCATCAGTTGAAGGTGCTCTCATGGGAGATTGCCCAAACGAAAAAGCCCCGGTTTTCACCAGGGCTTTTTGCGGACCGGACGGGACTCGAACCCGCGACCTCCGCCGTGACAGGGCGGCATTCTAACCGACTGAACTACCGATCCAACTTCCTGTTCCGCGTTTCGAGTAATACTCTCTTGCTGAACGGGTTGCAAATATAAGAGCCGATTTTATTCCCGCCCAAAAAAAATGAAATTTTTTTTCTGGAGGGATCAGCGGACCCGACCGCGGTGCAGGCGCCGCATAAAAAAAGCGCGGCCCTGCATTCTTCGCAAAGCCGCGCCCGGTAAGTGTTTGCGCCGATCCGTCAGGAGCCCTTCCGGGCCTGCAGGTTCAGCTCGATGTTCACGGTTTCTGAAATAAACTTGTCGCCCAGCGTCTTGTCGTTCCCGTAATTCATGTTCCACTGGCGCCGGTCGATGTCGAAGTTTCCGTTGGCCTTCAGCACGTTTCCGTCGAGGTCCACACGGGCGGGAAAGGAGATGTTCTTCGTGACGTCCTTTATAGTGAGGTTGCCGCTCACGGTGAAGTTGGCGCCTTCCACCACGGAGGTGTCCTTGCCTTCGTTTTTGTACGGTGCCACCGAGGTGATTTCGAAGCGGGCCGTGCCGAACTTGTCGGCATCGAAGAAGTCGCCGCTCATCAGGTGCGGACGGAGCTTGTCATCAAACATCCCGCCTTTTTCCTCGAGTTCCATGGAGCGGATGTTGATCACGAAGTTACCGCCGGAGATGGCGTCCCCGGCAAGGGCAACCGTGCCGGAAGAAAGGCGGAAGATGCCCGGGTGATTTTTCCCGACGCCGTTGCCGGTAAACCGGATACGCGAAGCCGTAGTATCTACATTATATGCATCGCCGCTGGCGGTCGCCGCCTGCTGCTTGTCGGAAATGGTGGCATCGTCGCCTTTGGGAGCGGTATCGCTGCAGGCGGCAATGGCAGCTACCTGGAGCAGGAGGGCGGCACGGAGGCCAAGGGATCTGAGCACACGCATAGAGGTTTTTTGCGCAGCCGCTGCAAAAACCGTGCAGCCCTGCAGTTGCCGGCTCAGCGCCCGCGGCGGATGCGGAGCGTGCGCTTCGGCGCGTGGTTCAGGTCGAGAGCGATCTCGAGCTCCGTCACCTGCCGGCGCACGGGCTCCAAAGACTCCCACGACTGCCCGTCGAGCAGCCCCTGGCGCAGGAGTGCCGTGGCATTGTCGTAGCAGGCCTGTAGCTGCGGGCGATTTTGGGAAGTAGCGGCCGGGATCATGAGCAGGGGCGGCCGTAACGACAAAGGGCGGGCTGAGGCCTTTCGTTGATGCACTGAAACAAAACCGGAGCACCGGTCATCCGGTACCCTTCGAGCAGGCGCTCCCAGAGGGTTGTCCAAAGTGCTTGCATGGCTGGCGGTTTAGGTACGGAAACGGCCACAAATAGCGTACCCGGAAATGCGGCTGCCTCGCCGCAACACCCCAAACAGGAGGGGCGCAGGTGCCGGGGAAAAGGCGCTGCCGCAGCCGGACGGATCCTGCACCTGCGGTAAAAAGCGGAGCCCCAATGATTTGGGGCCCCTTCATGCCGTATTTCCATTGACAACTGCCAGGAACCAACACCGGTGGCTCCGCCCGTACACAGGGAGCGGGCGGCCGGCGGAGGAGCCTTTCGTATACACATACCGGTTGCCGGCGGCAAAGGGTTGGGTACCAAAGTGCAAAGCGCAAAAAAATCCGCCCGTTGGCGGGCGGATCGGATATGCGGACTAACCCAATGTGCTTCAGGAACTCGGAACGAGGTCGCTCAGGGCCAGCATTTCGCGGGCCATGCGCTCGATGCCTTTAATGTCGGAAGGCTTTACAAAATAGGCGCGCGCGCCCAGGTCGAGGCAGATCTGGCGGTAGAGCGAGGAGTTGGACGTACTCCAGACGAGCTTCGGAATGCTGGCAAACCGCGGCTCCGCGTTCAGCGCCTTCAGGATCTCGCTGCCATTGACCTCGGGAAGGTTATAATCGACGATGATCAGCGTCGGCAACTCGTAGTCGGGAAGGCTCAAAAGGATCGTCAGCGCCTTCTTGCCATTGGAAGCTACCTGCACTGTTGCGCCAGGCAGGTGCATCGCCATCGCTTCGATCAGCAACTCCTGGTCATCCACATCGTCTTCTGCCAGGAATATCCGGACTGGCAGCCGCTCTTCGGCTGAAAAAGAATGGTTCGGGTTCATCATGGTGGCACACACTATACCATAAAGATATTGGCAATGCAGGGGTTGGGCCAAATTAAGTTTCCCCACGACCGCCTGCTTCCGCTCCCCGGCTGCCGGTAACCGGATGTGGCGTTCTTGCCGCCCACGGACGGCGACTGTCCGGGTTCGGCCGATCGCTGGTTCCGGTAAGTGTCTTTGCTTAGGCGCCCATCGGGAGCCCCCACTTTAATAAAAGAAAAACACCCAGCTCCGCCGTTTAATTAAAATTTCTATTGTAGGTTTGAGCTACCTAATAACCCCCTTAATCATGAATACGGAAATGCCGAATGGTACAGGCTCTTCCCATGAGCCTATCGACCCTATTGAGTTGATTGCTCCGGAAGAGGCTGTTAAGATTGTTGCGGACGGTGACGGAAAAAAACCGGCCCGTAAGTCCAAAGCGAAGGCCCCGGACCCGGTTAAAACCGCGGTGCAAGCCCCAACTCCCATCCACATTGAAACGGAAGACCTGCTGGACAACCGTCAGCTCCTCAAGATCCTATCCGAGGTGCGCAACGGTAATTTCGCCGTGCGCATGCCGGTGGACCAGGTAGGCATTTCCGGAAAGATCTGCGATACCCTCAACGAGATCATCAACCTGAACGAGCAGCTCATGACCGAGCTGACGAAGGCCGGCAAAACGATCGGCAAGCAGGGTAAGCTCACCCACCGGGTGGAACTTCCCTACGCACGCGGCTCCTGGAGCTCCGGCGTGGAAGCCATCAACGGACTTATCTCCGACCTCGTGCACCCCACCATCGAGATCGCCCACGTGATCTCCTCGGTGGCAAAAGGTAACCTGTCGCAGGAAATGACCCTGCAGATCGGCGACCACGTGCTGCAGGGCGAGTTCGCCCGCATCGCCCGCGAGGTGAACGACATGGTGAAGCAGCTGAACCTCTTCGCGGCCGAGGTAACGCGCGTGGCGCGTGAGGTAGGCTCCGAAGGAAAGCTCGGTGGCCAGGCCCGCGTAAAAGGCGTAGCCGGTGTATGGAAAGACCTGACCGACTCGGTAAACCTGATGGCCGGTAACCTGACCGCCCAGGTGCGTAATATCGCCGAAGTAACGACGGCAGTGGCGAAAGGTGACCTTTCGAAAAAGATCACGGTGGACGTACAGGGCGAGATCCTCGAGCTGAAGAACACCATTAACACGATGGTGGACCAGCTCAACTCCTTCTCTTCCGAGGTAACGCGTGTGGCGCGTGAGGTAGGTACCGACGGTAAGCTCGGTGGCCAGGCAGAAGTGCCTGGTGTTGCCGGTACCTGGAAGGACCTTACCGACTCGGTAAACCAGATGGCCTCCAACCTCACCGCCCAGGTGCGTAACATCGCCGAAGTAACAACGGCGGTGGCGAAGGGTGACCTCTCCCGTAAGATTACGGTGGACGTAAAAGGCGAGATCCTCGAGCTGAAGAACACTATTAATACGATGGTGGACCAGCTGAACTCCTTCTCCGCGGAAGTAACGCGCGTGGCGCGTGAGGTAGGCTCGGAAGGTAAGCTCGGTGGCCAGGCAACGGTAAAAGGCGTCGGTGGTGTATGGAAAGACCTTACCGACAACGTAAACCAGCTGGCAGGTAACCTCACCGTACAGCTCCGCGACGTATCCAAGGTAGCAACGGCCATCGCCAACGGTGACCTTACCCAGAAGATCACCGTGGACGTAAAAGGCGAGATCCTCCAGATCAAGGACGTAATCAACCGAATGGTCGACCAGCTGAACTCCTTCGCCTCCGAGGTGACCCGTGTGGCCCTTGAAGTAGGTACGGAAGGTAAGCTGGGCGGCCAGGCTAAAGTACAAGGGGTAGGCGGTACCTGGAAGGACCTTACCGACTCTGTAAACCAGATGGCCTCCAACCTCACCGCCCAGGTGCGGAACATCGCCGAAGTAACAACGGCCGTGGCCAACGGAGACCTTTCGAAGAAAATTACGGTAAACGTACAGGGCGAGATCCTCGAGCTGAAGAAGACCATCAACACGATGGTGGACCAGCTCAACTCCTTCGCATCGGAAGTAACGCGTGTGGCCCTTGAAGTGGGTACCGAGGGTAAACTCGGTGGCCAGGCCAAGGTACAGGGCGTGGGTGGTACCTGGAAGGACCTTACGGATTCTGTAAACCAGATGGCCTCTAACCTGACGGCCCAGGTGCGGAACATCGCCGAGGTGACGACGGCCGTGGCAAAGGGAGACCTCTCCCGTAAGATTACGGTGGACGTAAAAGGGGAGATCCTCGAGCTGAAGAATACGATCAACACGATGGTGGACCAGCTCAACTCATTCGGTTCCGAAGTATTCCGCGTGGCGCGGGAAGTAGGTTCCGAAGGTAAGCTGGGCGGCCAGGCAGACGTACCGGGTGTGGAGGGCCTGTGGAAGGACCTTACCGACTCGGTAAATAAAATGGCCTCGAACCTGACGGCGCAGGTACGTAACATCGCGGAAGTAACGACCGCGGTGGCGAACGGTGACCTGTCGCGCAAGATCGAGGTGGACGTAAAAGGCGAGATCCTTGAGCTGAAGAACACCATCAATACGATGGTGGAACAGCTCCGCGCCTTTGCATCGGAAGTAACCCGTGTGGCCCGTGAGGTGGGTACGGAAGGTAAGCTCGGTGGCCAGGCGCACGTGCCTGGGGTCGCCGGTACCTGGAAGGACCTTACCGACTCCGTGAACCAGATGGCCTCCAACCTCACCGCCCAGGTGCGTAACATCGCCGAGGTGGCCATCGCGGTGGCGAACGGGGACATGTCGAAGAAAATTACGGTGGACGTGCGCGGCGAGATCCTCCAGCTGAAGGAGACGCTGAACACGATGGTGGACCAGCTCCGCGCCTTCGCCTCCGAGGTGACGCGCGTGGCCCGTGAGGTGGGTACCGACGGTAAGCTCGGTGGCCAGGCCTTCGTACCCGGTGTTGCCGGTACCTGGAAGGACTTGACCGACTCCGTAAACCAGATGACGGGTAACCTGACCCTGCAGGTACGTAACATCGCCGAGGTAACGAAAGCGGTGGCCTCGGGTGACCTT
The DNA here is from genome assembly GCF_039541815.1 of Flaviaestuariibacter amylovorans. NCBI lineage: Bacteria > Pseudomonadati > Bacteroidota > Chitinophagia > Chitinophagales > Chitinophagaceae > Flaviaestuariibacter > Flaviaestuariibacter amylovorans. The sequence continues at coordinate 1,122,044 of NZ_BAABGY010000007.1, read as the reverse complement.
TCCAAGAAAGTGACCATCGACGTAAAAGGGGAGATCCTCGACCTGAAGAACACCATCAACACGATGGTGGACCAGCTGAACTCCTTCGCCTTCGAGGTGACGCGCGTGGCACGTGAGGTAGGTACGGAAGGTAAGCTGGGCGGCCAGGCAGAAGTGCAGGGTGTGGCCGGTACCTGGAAGGACCTGACCGACTCGGTGAACATGATGGCCTCCAACCTGACCAACCAGGTGCGCGGTATCGCCAAGGTAGTAACCGCGGTGGCCACCGGTAACCTGAAACAAAAACTCTCGATCGTATCGCGTGGTGAGGTGGCCCAGCTCACGGACACCATCAACGAGATGATCGATACGCTCGCCCTCTTCGCCGACCAGGTGACCACGGTTGCCCGTGAGGTGGGTGTGGAAGGACGACTCGGCGGCCAGGCCGTAGTACCCGGCGCCTCCGGTATCTGGAAGAACCTGACGGAAAACGTAAACCAGCTCGCCGAAAACCTTACCACCCAGGTGCGCGCCATCTCCGAGGTAGCATCGGCCGTAACGAAAGGTGACCTTACCCGACTCATCCGCGTAGAAGCGAAAGGTGAGGTGGAGGAGCTGAAGGATACCATCAACCAGATGATCGCCAACCTGCGGGAAACCACGCTCCGGAACCAGGAGCAGGACTGGCTGAAATCCAACCTCGCCAAGTTCACGCAGATGCTGCAAGGTCAGAAAGACCTCGCTACGGTAACCCGCCGCATCCTTTCCGAGCTTGCCCAGGTAGTAAATGCCCAGCAGGGTATGTTCTACATCCTGGAGCAGGACGAGGACGATCTGGACCGCAAACTCAAACTCTTCTCGGCTTATGCCTATAACGAGGAGCTGAACCTCCAGAAGGAGTTCGCCCTCGGACAAGGCCTCGTAGGCCAGTGCGCTGTTGAAAAAGAGCGTATTCTCCTCACGAATGTGCCGAAGAACTATATCAAGATCGGAACCGGTCTCGGACAGGCCGTGCCCAAGAACGTGATCGTACTGCCGGTACTGTTCGAAACCGAGATCAAGGCCGTTATCGAGCTCGGCTCCTTCGAGCCCTTCTCCGTAACCCACCTCGACTTCCTTGGCCAGCTGACCGAATCCATCGGTATCGTACTGAACACGATCGAGGCCAACTCCCGTACGGAAAGCCTGCTCGAGCAGTCGCAGAGCCTCGCCGACGAGCTGCGTCGTACGAACGAAGAGCTCCAGGACAAGGCACACCTGCTGGTAAAACAGAAGGAAGAAGTGGAAGCGAAGAACAAGGAAGTGGAAGACGCCCGCAAGTCGCTCGAAGAAAAAGCCGAGCAGCTGCAGCTCACTTCGAAGTACAAGTCCGAGTTCCTTGCCAACATGTCGCACGAGCTGCGCACGCCGCTGAACTCGCTCCTGATTCTCGCCCAGCAGCTGTATGAGAACCACGAGGGCAACCTGTCGGAAAAGCAGGTACGCTACGCGAAGACCATCCACAGCTGCGGTGATGACCTGATCCAGCTGATCAACGACATCCTCGACTTGTCGAAGATCGAATCCGGTTATATCTCTACCGACTTCGTCAATGTACGCTTCCACGAGATCACCTCGTTCGTGGAAACGACCTTCAAGCACGTATCGGAGAACAAGAACCTCAAGTTCACCATCGAAATGGACAAGCGCCTGCCCGATGTGCTCGAGACGGACGTGCAGCGCCTCAACCAGACCCTCAAGAACCTGCTCTCCAACGCGTTCAAGTTCACGGAGAAGGGCGGCGTGACCCTGAAGATCTACGAGGCCAACCGCAACTGGAAGGCGGGCAACCCAAGCCTCGACACGGCCCGCCGCGTCGTCGGCTTCGAGATCCGCGACACCGGTATCGGTATCTCCAAAGACAAGCAAAGCATCATCTTCGAAGCCTTCCAGCAGGCCGAAGGCTCCACCTCGCGTAAGTACGGTGGTACCGGTCTGGGCCTCTCGATCTCCCGCGGTCTTGCCGACCTGCTGGGCGGTAACATCGAGCTCGAGTCCGAACCCGGAAGCGGCTCTGTGTTCACCCTCTTCCTCCCCATCGACTACAACCCGGACCATGTGCGCAAGGAGAAGCCCTCCTCGCTTACGATCTCGGAGTATGAAGTGTCGAAGGACGACGACGCCTCTATTCAGACGGTGACCACGGTGAAACTGGCCGAAACGCCCCGCGACCTCGAGGTCTTCAACGAGATCCTGAACGAAACGGGCGACGACCGCAACATCATCAACAGCGGCGACAAGGTCGTGATGGTGGTGGAAGACGACGTGCGCTTTGCCAAGATCATGGTGGAAAAGGCACATGAGATGGACCTGAAGGCCGTGGTGGCCACTTCCTTCGGCGACGTGTTCGAGCTGGCCAACAAGTACAGCCCGATCGCCGTCACCCTCGACGTGAAGCTGCCCGACGCCTCCGGATGGCGTATCCTGGACCTCTTCAAAAACGACATCAACTTCCGCCATATCCCGGTGCACCTCATCTCGGGTGAGGAGAACCGACTCCTCGCCATGCAGCGCGGTGCCCGCTCCTTCAGCCTGAAGCCGCTCAAGAACGAGGCGCTCCACGTGCTGTTCGAAGACATCGTGCGCTACAAGGACTACCGTCCGAAGCATGTGCTGATCGTGGAAGACAACGAGCTCGACTCCTCGCAGATCGCCAAGATGCTCGAGAACCAGGATCATGTAGAGATCCACATCGCAGAGTCCGGCCGCGGAGCCCTCGAGATGATCAAGGACAAAGAATTCGATTGCATCATCGTCGACTACATGCTGCCCGATATCGGCGGCCTGGAATTTGTGACCGAGATCAATAACGTGAAGAAACTCGCCATGACGCCGGTGCTGATCTACTCGGCCAAGGACTTCTCGCCCAAAGAGAAGACCCAGCTGAAGCAGTTCGCCAACCGCATCCTGCTGAAGGACGTGAACTCCCTGGAGCTCCTCCTCGAGGAAGTGGTGCTGCACCTGCACATCGATCACAAGGATCTTCAGCCCGAGAAGCGCCGCATCATCGAGAACCTCCGCTCCCGCGAGGACGTGCTGGCAAGCAAGACGGTGCTGGTCGTGGACGACGACGTGCGGAACCTCTTCGCCCTCACCACGGCATTCGAGCGCTACAACATCAACGTGATCACGGCGGAAAGCGGCCAGGAGGCCATCAATATCCTCGGCGAGAATGCCGCCATCGACATGGTGCTGATGGATATCATGATGCCCGAGATGGACGGCTACGAAACGACCCAGAAGATCCGCAGGGAGCACAAGAACACGAACCTTCCGATCATCGCCGTAACGGCCAAGGCCATGAAGGGCGACCGGGAGAAGTGTATCGAGGCAGGTGCTTCCGACTATATTACCAAACCGGTTAAAATCGACCAGCTCCTGTCCCTGATGCGGGTGTGGCTCTACAAATAAGCCCCAGTAATGGAAGTGACGAAAGAAGGACAGCTAAACCGATCGAACGTAAAGATCCTCGCGGTGGACGACAGGGAAGACAACCTGTTGTCCATCGAGACGATCCTGGAGCGCGACGGGTACATCATCCGCAAGGCCAACTCCGGCCGGGCGGCCCTGAAGACCCTGCTCACGGAACAGGACTTTACGCTCATCCTGATGGACGTACAGATGCCGGATATGAACGGCTTCGAGACGGCCTCGCTCATCTACGAGCGGGAAAAGCTGCGGAACATACCGATCATCTTCATTACGGCCCACAACCAGGATGAGGAGTTCATGTTCAAGGGGTATAAGATGGGTGCCGTGGATTTCATTTACAAGCCCATCAACCCGGAACTGCTGCGCTTCAAGGTGTCGGTATTCGCCGACCTGTACCTGAAAACGAACCAGCTCATGCAGCAGGAACGTACCCTGCTGGCCGCGAAAGCCAACCTGGAGCGCGAGATCGAGGAACGTAAGATCAACGAGGAAAAGATCCGGTTGCTCAACTACCAGCTCGTACAGAACAACGACGAGCTCAAGACCATCAACGAGGAGCTGGACCGCTTCGCCTACGTGGCCTCGCACGACCTGCAGGAGCCGTTGCGCAAGATCATGGTGTTCAGCGACGTGGTGGCCACGAAGCTCAACGGCAAGATCGACAACGATGTGCAGAACTCGCTCAATAAGATCGTAAAAGCCTCCGACCGGATGCAGAAGCTCATCAACGACCTGCTCAAGTTCTCCCGCCATGCCAACAACCACGAGGACTTCACGACGGTGGACCTTAACGAGATCGTGCACGAGGTGGTGGGTGATATGGAGGCAGATATACAGGGCAAGGGCGCCGTGGTAGAAGTGGGAAGAATGCCTGTACTCCGCGCCATCCCCAGCCAGCTCCGCCAGCTGTTCCACAACCTGGTGGGCAATGCGCTGAAGTTCGTGCGACCCGGCGTGTCGCCTAAGATACAGCTCTACAGCGAGTCGCTGCGTCATTCCGACGACCCTTCGCGACCGGGTGAGCAGTATTTTCAGATCTATGTCAAAGACAATGGCATCGGCTTCGACTCGCGCTACGCGGAGGACATCTTCGTGGTGTTCAAGCGCCTGCATAGCTACCACGAGTTCGAGGGGTCCGGCATCGGCCTTTCCATCTGCAAAAAGATCGTGGACCGGCACAAGGGCTCGATCAGGGCCATCGGGCAACTCAATGAAGGCGCCACATTTGTGGTGACTTTGCCCGAAGGTCGCCCCGAACAGATGATTCCACAAAATGCCGGCAGTGCCCCATCAGGGGTGAAAGCCACCGGTTAAATAAAGAAAGACCCGCTCCACGAGCGGGTCTTTCTTTTTCTTGGGGTTTCCTTAACGGAATGGTATCCTCTTTGTACTAACACCCGTGAAAACACCACGAGGCGCCTCACCAGCGCCCCATTAACAACTACCCAAACCAGCAGCGGTACTCCCTGCAAGTCACCAGTCTGCCTGCGGCAAGGGCGCTAACCTATTAACCATGAAGCAATTCTACGGGGGCTTATTCCTGCTCTCGCTTGCAGGCACAGGCCATGCCCAAACCGTTGACCTCAACGACCTCCTCAACTACACGAGTTACACCGTTCAGAAGTTCGACTCCTACCTAAGCAAGAAAGCATACCACCGCGACTACGAGTCTCCCCGTGAGTCGAAAACAAACTACAACTACGTTCAGGTCAAGAAGAAAAGGGGAGAAGAGGTGACCCGCAAATTCTCGTTCCTCGAAAGGCCGGATGCCGCCGTGATCTCCTTCCAGACCACTTCGCTCAACGAATTCAACGACCTCACCCAGGATCTGCGCCGCAAGGGCTTCCATACGTACGAGCCCGCCACCGATCCGGCGAAGCCGGTGCTGTACCAGCATGATCACTACACGGTGAATACCTCGGTGGAGATCCGCGACTCCGTTTCGTACTATACGATGCAGGTGGAGCGCGCCCTGCTGCCGAAGCTCAAGGACATTGAATTTGCCGAGGACCTGCTGCCGTTTGCGTCGCACGAATACCTGGTGTCGACCTTCGGGCCCGGCAACGTGAGCAAGGACGTCTTTCACTATACTGAAGACGAGACCAACAAGTGCTCCGTGATCTTTCCAAACACGCCACGGGAGGTGATCTTTATCTGGGACGATGAAACCAACTACCGGAACGTGTCGTTTCTCATCATCGGTGGCCATGTGCTCACGCACGGCACGGCCGGCTACAACAACCAGATCACCGAGAACGTATGGCGCTCCAAGCAGGGCGTGTTTGCCGGTATGAAGCTGCAGGAGCTGCAGGAGCTCAATGGCGGCCAGCTCTCGTTTTACGGATGGAACTCAGAGCGCGCCGGCATGCTGGCCGAGAACAACCGCGGCAAGATCGACTTCAACAGGCTGGGCATGGTGCTCAGCTGCCTCAACTGCGTCAACAACCCCGCTTACGAAACCAATACCGTCAACTCCGATAAGGCCGTGGCCGACGACCGGAAGATCTACGTGTCCTCGCTGATCGTCATCCCCGACAAGCCGAAGGAGAAATCGGCTACTGCTGCCCGATAAAGATTTTACAGACAACACCAACCCGGCCCCGACGGAAACGTCGGGGCTTTTTTGTGGAAAGTCAGGTCCGGTCCCATCTAAGTTCAAAACCCGTCCTATGCGCGTGCCGGTACTTTTTCTGCTGCTCCTCTCCGGACTCACCTCGCAGGCAAGTTGTTTCTCTGGTATGATCTACGCATGGGACCGGAGCCGCCGGGTGCCGCCCGATGGCTTGTTGCGGATGGTGTTCTACGGAACAGCAGAGGAACTGCTGCCGCGGCTCCGGAAGGCGCCCGCGCTGTACCTGCGGTCGGAGCACGATTCCGTATCCGTGTCGGTGCACGAGGTTCTGAAAGGCGAATTCCGGGAAAGCATGGTGGCGCTGCGCCCGGCAAAGCTGCTACACGCGGGTGCCCACTACCGCCTGGTGCTCGACGCCCTTTGGCAGGGGGCACCCGATCCGCTGATGGAACGTGCCGTATATGGAAACGAGGGAACGACCTTTCTCGTGGAGGAGGCTGGCAACAGGTGGACACTGGAGCTTTCCGGGTGCCCGGCGTTTGTAAAGCACTCCTACGTGTCTTACGGCTGTGGTCCGGAGCAATATGCCTGGTTCCGGGTGCCGGCGGCGCGTGCTGCCGGCACCGCCGTGCGGGTCCAGGTCAGCAGCCCCGGTTCCGGTGCCGTTAATGAGTATGTCGTAGCGTTTCAGGAAGGCTATGTCGGCATCGGGCACGCCATGTGTAGCGGTGCATTTCGTTTTGGGAGCGGCAGGAACTATACGGTGCGCTTCGCCTTGGTGGACCGTACGGGCCGGCAGGGTTCCTGGAGTGATCCCGTGGCTTTTCGGCGCCCGGAGCCTCCGGACGAACGGGAACTGCGATAAAAAGCCCCGACGGTACCGTCGGGGCCTGAGGGTGTTTTCATAGGTAAGCAAATAAAGGGACCGCCCCACAACCAATCCATCCATTCAACCAACCACGGTCCCCTTATTCGTTTCAGGGCGGTGTTCAGCCACTCATCTTCTTCGTCATATCCACGATCACCGCCTGGTTGAAGAGGTCGCCAAGAGAGGTAGGTTCCGGCGCCGTGCGCGTAACGGGTCCAAGCTGCTTGTAATCGGCCTCCTGTTTTTCTTTCAGCTTCATATAAGCCGCGTGGCGCTCCTGGCGGTAGCGATCGAGCTGCATCAGGAGGGGCGCCATGGCCACGAGCGTCTTGATCGGGCCATAATAGCCGGCACGGGCACGCTGCAGGAAAAGGATGATGTCTTCTATGCCCAGGAAGTCTTCGCCGGCGGTCAGCATGATGTCGCACACGGCCACGCTCACGCGCGTTTCGGTGGGACGCTTGTATGCCGGCAGGTTCAGCGCCGCCACGAATTCCTTGATCACCATCAGCAGCAGGCGGTGCATCGTCTTCTTGCCATAGCGTTCCATAAGGCCGGGTATGCGGTCGTCCACGGGGATGGAGAGCAGCTTGTCCCACTGCACGTCGTGCACGTTCTGGTACTGCTGCTGCACCAGGTTGGCGATGAGGGCATACTCCACCGTCTCCGTATAGATACGGCTGCTGCTGCGCTTCTTCTTCTCAGCGCCCGCGCTCTTTGGCGCCGGCGACTTGTAATTCATCTTCCGGATCATGATCGGTCCTTCCGGGCATTTGATAGCATGCCCATTTTTAAAGTTTGAATTGCCGTTATCCTGCCTTTCGCAGGCGCATCATCCGCAGGCGCTGGTACAGACTACCAATGACCAGTGCGGCGTGCATGTTTTCGAGGGCCACGGGGTGCCAGCCCTCGTCGGCGTCCATCACGTAGAGGACGTCGTCGGGGCTCACGCACACGGCCCATGCGGCAAAGGGAGGGGTATGGGGCGTGGTCTTTACTTCCACGGCCGACTCGAAATACAGGTACTCCTGGCCTGCCAGGCCCTTCACGATCCCGATGCACTCCTGTAATATGTTCGTTGTCATTTTGCTGCCAGTGTGATTCGATAGGTAGAACGGGAGCTTTTGAAAGCGCCTTCGATCACCTCGCCGGTCTCATGGTCTACCCCGATACGACCGGGCGCGATGCTGCGGAGGCGCTCCTCCAGTTGTTTCTTATGGTCGCTCAGTAGCTTGATCTGCGCGTCGAGCAGGCGCCAATCGGCATTGCTGCTGTAGTCGTAGGTAACGCCGGCCTCGCAGAGCTCGATCTTGGCGCCCGAGTTCGTACGGAGCTGCCCGTGGTGCTTCGCGAGCTCGTCGCGGAGGTATTGGATATAGCGCTCGTCCTTACGGACCGACTTTACGAATTCCTCCATGGCGGCCAGCGCCTCGGCGGCCGCGAAAACGCCACCTTCTTCGAGCAGGTGCTGCACGGACAGATCGGCGAGGTCGCGGACCTGCTTCTTGGTAAGGCCTTCCTGGATCGCGGGGATCGCTCCCTTACGCGGCACTGAGTTTTCCATTGATGATGTTTCTTCGGTTAGCGATCAATTGCTGCAGGAGCGGGTTGCTGTCCACTTCCGCCTTGTTCTTCGTATACAGCTCCACAAGTTCCTTCTGCGTGGTGCAGTTGTCGACGCGGGCATACCACTCGGATCCGGGCTTGAGCAGGTGTGCGGCTTCCTCGCCGGTCTCGCACCATTGGAGAATGAGCTCGCCGGTCTTTTCCGAAGGCTGAAACGCGGGCCGGCCCATGAAGAGGCCCGTACGGTCCTTGGAGGCGGTTGCCATATGGCGGGTGTCCATTTCGAGGTTGATGGTGAGCTCGTACTCGAAGCCCTCGCGGGTCACTTCCTTCAGGCCGGCTTTCTCCACCTTCACCCGGCCGTTCGCTTCCTTGATCATCTCGTAATCCTGCTTGCGGCGCACCGTGGTGATGAGGTGGGCGGGGCTGTGGAGGATGGCTTCCAGGAAGGCCTGGTGGCGGGGGGTCACCTTCGCCCAGTCCTGGTACTTGCCGCCGAGGCTTTCCACGATCTCGAGGCAGCCGCCGCGCCCTTCCCACTCCTGGGAGATGGAGTCGACGATGATCACCTCCATGCCGGCCTTTTCGCAGGCGCGGATGGCGTCGATGTAGCGCTCGGGGGAGAAGGGCGCCGTGAGCGGCAGCACGTTGAAGTCACCCATGTGCGCATACAGGTCGGCTGAGCCGTTCTCGGTGTCGATGATGGCTACCCTGGAGAGGTCGCCGCCGGTGAGGCCCTTGGCGATCAGGATGGCGCTGTAGGTCTTGCCGCCGCCGGATACGGCGCTCAGGCCGAGGCGGATCTTTGCTTGCTTTCTTGTTGCTTTACGTAATTGCATTGTATATCGTATTTAATCGTACTCTTTTTGATGTGGACGCGTCATGACGCGTCCTTACGGAAATCCTGATAAAGCTCTAGTCGGGACGCTTCATGACGCGTCTTTAAGCCGCTTTCTGCAGGCCGTTCTCGAGCTGCTGGGCGAAGTAGCGGATCGCGGCTTCCTCGAGGTCCTCGAGCTGCCCGGTCACTTCCAGCACCGGGCGGATGTCGGTGCCGTTCCACTTCACAAAGTCGATGTCGACGCTGTAGCGGTCGAACACGTCGATCGGGGAAGCTTCCGGGTTGAAGTAGCCCTTGCCCTCGATCACGAGATCGCCCACGTGCTCGGTCACGATCTTGAGGTCGCGCACCACTTTATGCTTCAGGGGATAGTGAAACACGAATTCTTTCTCTACACGCTTCATGGCACTTGCTTTTATGGATTATTGCACTAAATTTGTGAAGCATAAAGTTACCACTTTTCACATTAATGCACAAGTTTTTCACATTTTTATTCACATTTGCTTAACGCGCTCGACCATGGTACCTAACTTAAAGGAAATCAGACAGTTATACAATCTTACCCAGGAGGAGTTTGCCCAAGCCCTGGGCATTACCCGTGAACTGGTGAACAAGATGGAGAAGGGGAAATGCGGCGTGAGCAAGGCTACGCGAATTTTGCTGCAGCAATTCCAGGAAGCGCGAAAAAGTGAAGATTTTTCACTTCCGGCTGTTAGCGATGTGCAAATTTTTGGCGCCCCCCGGCCCCGGGCCGCACAACCCTATTACCTGGAGCGCCGCGAAACAAAGGGCCAGCACGCGCCCACCGAGGTGCCGCTCGTCGGCATCAAGGCGCAGGCAGGTTATATCCGTGGCTTCGAGCAGACGGATTACCTCGACACACTCGAGAAATACTCGCTGCCGCCGGGCGTCAATCCCACCGGCGCCCTGTGGAGCTACTTCGAGGTGGATGGCGAATCGATGGAGCCGACCCTGTATGCCGGCGACCTCCTGCTGGCCTCGATGCTGCCGCAGGAAGACTGGGCCGACGTCAAGAACTTCTGCGTGTACGTGCTGCTTACCGGCACCCAGCTGATGGTGAAGCGCGTGTACCGCAAGAGTGCCGCCGAGTGGGTACTCATATCGGACAACGAGGAGGCCTACCCGCAGGTAGTGCTCCCGGTTTCGGAGCTGAAACAGGTCTGGACCTTTCGCCGCCACATCCGCTCGCGCGTGCCGCAGCCGCGGGAATTCAAGATCACGGCGTGATCGTCAATCGTCAATCGTGAAACCGCGATGCGCGGAAAAACAAGAACGGATGCCAAAGGCATCCGTTCTTGTTTAAAGGCGTCAGCATTCACGATTGACGATTGACGATTCACTTCCGGTGTTGCTCCCGTACTTTTAGGATACTAAAGCTGAATGCGCCATGCACACCCGGAACCTGCTGATCATCCTGATCCTGACCCTTTTCTCTGCTACCGCACCCCGCGCCCAGGGCCTTAGCTGGACGCAGCGGGTAACCGACTCCGTCATGAACCAGTACCTGACTACCTCGCTGGGTACGCAGATCGAGTCGCAGCTGGCCGCCGCTTCCGGCAACGACGTGGTGACCGTGCTCGGGCTCAAGCAAACCGCCGTACCGATCACCTTTTCACAGTGGCAGTACCGGATACGGGTGGCCCGCTATACGCATACCGGCACGCAGCGCTGGGCCCGCTACTTTACGATGCCCGTTGGCGGAACAACCGTCTCCTATGTGTACGACCTCCAGACCGACAAGTGGGGTAACAGTTATATCCTGATGCGGAACTTCACTACGTACAACGGTGTGACGATCAACGATGGCGTGACCACACCGAACTGCCTGGTCAAGATAGACGCCCAGGGAAAACTGCTCTGGCGTCGTGCTGTAGGCGCACTCGAGCAGGGGAGCAGCGCCCAGGTGCTCGCCCGCCTCGCCATTCATCCGGCTGGTAATCACTTTTATGCGTACGTTGCCAACGGGATGCCATCGCTGCGCTTCCTCGACTCCACCTACCTGCAATCCGCTCCGGGGCGGCACCTCCTGCTCGCCCGTATCGACAGCAGCGGGCGGATCCTTCAAAGCAAGCGTTTCCTGAACGGCGAGGCGCCCTTCCTGAGCGGCAGCATCGACGTCAATGCGCAGGACGAAGTCCTGCTGACCGGCTCTGGGTCGGCGGCGACGGAGGTGCTCGATACAACCATCAACGTATTGAACAGCAGTAACGCGCGGGGCAGTTTTCTTGCCAAGGCGCGCGGCAGCGACCTGTCGCGCATCTGGGTGCGCCGCACCGTACTCAATACATCGCCCAGCTCCTACAGCATCGGCGCACGCTTTCGCCCCGACGGCAACCTGGCGTTCCTCTTCGAGTTGAGCCGCTGGAATACGGAGCCCGCCGGCCAGACCTTTATTTTCGGTGCCGACACCGTGCAGGTGCAGCTCCCGTTTCAATATGAGATGCCCTGGTTGTTCGTCGCCGATGCGGACGGGCGGCTCCTTTCGCACGCGGCGCCCTACAGCGGCTCGCGTACGATCGTGCGCGGCTCGCGCCTGCACGTGGATGCCGCATCCGACCTGTATTACAGTGGCGGGCAGTCGGTGCTGAACCCGCAGGGCTCCGAGCGGTTCGTACAAACCCTGTTTCGTGCCACGCCCACCGGCCAGCTGCGCAACATGACCCGCCTCACCGGGATCGACTCCGTAGGCGGTTACCTGCCGCAGATCGCCCTCGCGGCTGGTGAAACCCTGCTGTTTTCCACCTATTCGACGCGCACTGCCGCCATTTACGGCGCTGATACGCTGCCTACACCCGCGGCCTGCCAGCAGTGTACGCTTGCGGCGCTGTCCGGTGTGGGTACCCGTACAAATACAGTACGCGGCACCGTCTACCGCGACCAGAACCGCAACGGACAGCGCGATGCCGGTGAGCGGGGGATGGCACACGTGCTGGTCTCGGCCAATAGCGGGGCCTTCCAGGCCTTCACGGACTCTGCCGGCCGCTACTTGTTGGTGGTTGATTCCGGTTCCTTTGCCGTGAAGCCGCAACGTGCCTTTTTTACACCGGTGCCGGCAATGCATTCCGTTGTTTTTGCTACCTCGGGCAACGGCGCCGTCAACAAGGATTTTGCGATGCAACCGCACCCGGTCACGGATGTATCGATTCACCTTACTGCCACCCGCGACGTCAACCCCGGGCGCCCCTACATGGTGTACCTGCAGGTGCGCAACAACGGAGGTGACGCGGTTTCCGGCGCCTACCAGTTCATCTTCAGCCCCGGCCAGCAAACCTACCAATCCTCGACCGGCGCTATCCCGTCTTTCGTGGGGCCGAACGTGATCGGGTGGAACTACAGTAACCTGCCGCCCGATTCCGTGATCACGGTCCGGGTGCAGATGCGGCCGCTTACCACCTCGGTAGTAGGCAGCCGGCACCGCCTGTATGCTGATGTGTCGCCCCTGGTTACCGATACGGTGAAGGCAGATAATGTGGACTCGCTGCTACTCGAGGTGCGGGCGGCCTTCGATCCGAACGACAAGCAGGTCTTCCCTGCCCACAACGTGCTGATCGACTCCATCCAAGCGGGGCAAGGGTCGTATCAATACGTGATCCGCTTCCAGAATACCGGCAACGACACCGCCTACGACGTGCACCTGGCGGATACGCTCGCAGCTGCTTTAGACTACAGCAGCCTGAAGCTCCTGGCCTGGAGCCACCCGGTGCAGCTGGAGTGGAAAGCGCCGAACGTGCTGCACTTCTGGTTCCGCGATATCTACCTTCCCGACTCTACGACGAGCGAGCCCAACAGCCATGGGTTTGTACGCTTCAGCATCCGCCCCAAGGCATCACTTGGGCTCAGCGATACGATTCGCAACCGGGCATCCATCTATTTCGATTACAACGGGGCCGTGCTGACAAATTATACGGCGTCAACCTTCCGGAGCAATGTGGTAACGGCGATACCGCGCCTGCAGGTGGCGGCCTACGAGCTGCGTGCATTCCCGAACCCGGCCGCCCACGAGCTCCGGTATCGCATCAGCGGTCTTACCGGGCGTGAGCGCCTCAGTCTGCGCGTTGTTAACGGCAGCGGACAAACGATCCGCACCGAGGCGCTGCAGGGTGCGGGCACGCTCTCCGGAACATTGTCGCTTGATACCCTTCCGGGCGGACTCTATTACCTCCAGGTGATTGGCGCGCGGGGAAACAGCCTGCTGCCTTTTATCAAGCAATAGCAGCATGATCAACGATGATGCACCTAACGAAAGAACGTCCCGCCAAAGCGGGACGTTCTTTCGCTATCGGCGCCGACATTCCCGATTCCCGATTACCGAACATGAAAATGCCCATGGGCAGTAGTTCCACGGGCATCTCCGGTTGGTGACCAACCACGAGGGACGGTCGTCCGTTATTTGCGCGAGCCGTTGCGGTGATGATTCTTCGGGCGATTGTTGCGCACGTCCTTGGCGTTGTGCGTTTCGTCGTCCCCTTTCATGTCCTGCTCTTCCTTGCTGCGGCTGTCGATATCATCGCGGATGTCGGGGCGGGGGCGATGGCCCGCGAACTGCTTGCTCTGCATATTATTCTGGCCCCTTGAACCTTTCATAGTCATATGGCATCATTTGCTTATACATTCCGCAAAACCATACCAGAAAGGCTGCCTTCACCTCATTTTCACAGGTTTAAAGTGCGCTTCCTTTGCGCTGCCCCCAGGATCTTAACCCACAGCGTGGTCAGCGATGAGTTGCCGCGCCGCAGCCTGCCCGGTTTGTAGCGCGGCTTCCACGGTGCCGATCTGCGGACCGGCATGAAGTCCCTCACCGGCAAAGTAGAGTGTGCGGGCCACCGGGGCAGAAAGCAGTTTTTGCCAGTGCGGGCCATCCACCACTTCGAAGGAGTATCCGCCCCGGCAGTAAGGATCTTTTGCCCAGTTATGGTAGTGCACCGTTTGCAGCTGCAGGCGCAGCCAGTCCTTCGTCTTCCCGAACATTTGTGCGAGGTCCGACAGTGCCCTGCCCACAAGCTGTTCCTGGGTCAGGTGCTGAAGGGCTGCCGCGGCAGGGCCGCCGAGCCAGGCGGTGAGCAGTGCATCGGTCTTGGGCGCGGCCGTCCACCAGGCCGGGATCGTTGTATCGCTGAATAGAAAGTTGAGGTCTTTCCGGTTCGTTTCGTCACTCCAGAAGCGTGTGCGAAAGCGGAGGATCAGTTTCACCACCGGCCCGAAGCCTAAGTGCCGGGCTGCTTCCTGTTTATCCGGAAGCGACGGCGTCCACCCGATATCGCCTGCGAGCCAGTTGCCCAACGGCACGGTACACAGGAGCGTGGTGCCGAGGAAGTGGCGGCCATCGGTTGCCTGGAGCCGCACGTATCCTTCGCCCCATTCGACGGAGTGTACCGGCGTGTTGAGGCAAAAGAGTACGCCCTGGTGGGCGCATTCGGTATCGATGGCCCTGAGCAGCGCCCCGTAGCCCGACGCAAGGCGGCACTGGGCTTCTTCCTGGCCTTCCAGCTCGCGGCGCAACGCAAAGGCCGATGCCTGCTCCAGGTTGCCGGCATAATAGCCCTCCACATACCGCTGCAGGGTAAAGCGCAGGGCTTCGTACCCGGGCCCCTGAAGGTAGCGGTCGATGAGTGTGCCTACGCTGATGTCGTCGGTAAGCGATTCCCAAACCGGCTTCAGGGCGGCTTCCTCTTCGATGAAATCTTCCTGCTCCTGCAGCTTTCCCTTTTTGTACTGCCAGATGCTGCCCTCCACCTCGTAACTGGACAGGCCGGCGCGGGCGCTCCAGTGTTGGGTGAGTGGCAGGTCGCCGTGGATGAACTCGGCGCCGAGCTCAATGGGCACACCGATGCCCGGTTCCTGCAGGGTGTGCACGCGTCCGCCGGTGCGGCCGCGTGCTTCGATGAGGGCCACGCTGCGGCCGGCTGCGCTCAGTTCCCAGGCGGCCATGAGCCCGGCCGCACCCGCACCCAGCACCAGCACGTCATATCGGTGTTCCATCGGTTTTTTGAGAAGGGGCTGCTGCACTATTCATGCCGCGCCGGATATAGCGTCGGGCGATGCGGTTGGCGGTGAACAGGAGCAGCAGCAACACAGCTTTGATGCCTACCTGCGGCCACGGCGCCACAGGCGGCAGCGTGCCGTTCCATACGGGCCAGGCCAACACGGCATACAGGCAAACAACGAGGAACTGCAGGAAGCCGTGCAGGGCTGCGAACCCACGTGCGGTGCCTCCGCGCGGCAGGCCGAACCAGGCGCCGATGCCGGTGAGCAGGGGGAAGAGCGCGGAGCCGGTGCCGCCCAGCAGGAGCACCTGCCGGATCCCTTCGACGTCCGGCGAATAGGTCAGTGCTACCAGTAGCGTGCACGCCCATTCAAGCGGGAGCAGCAGCGTGGGGAAGAGGTAGAGGCGGCGGTGAAGGCGGGAGAGGAGCAAGGGAAAATGTGCTAATGGGGGAATGTGCTGATGGGGTAATCCGTGAAAGATACGAGCAGTCCTTTTTAGAACGATTGTAACGACGCATCGTGATGCGTCGCTCTCCCAACGGAGACAGTCTCTTATGTTAAGAACTGCTGCACAGAGGTGACCCTTACCCGCCTCCGCTGCGCTATAGCGGGCGGAGCCAATAAACCAATAGACCAATAAACAAGAAGCCCCGACGCTTCGGCCGGGGCTTCTGACTATGCGATCGTAATGCTGTTGTCGAGGTACACATCCTGGATGGCGTTGAGCATCTTCACACCGTCCTCGAAGGGACGCTGGAAGGCCTTGCGGCCGAGGATGAGGCCCATGCCGCCGGCGCGCTTGTTCACCACCGCCGTGGTAACGGCTTCCACGAGGTCGCTTTCGCCCTTGCTCTCGCCGCCGGAGTTGATGAGGCCCACGCGGCCATTGTAGCAGTTGAGGATCTGGTAGCGCGTCAGGTCGATGGGGTGATCCGTAGTGAGCTTGTCGTACACCAGCTTGTGCGTTTTGCCGTGCTTCGTGGCATTGTAGCCGCCGTTGTTGGTCGGCAGCTTTTGCTTGATGATGTCGGCCTGCAGCGTTACGCCCAAGTGGTTGGCCTGGCCGGTGAGGTCGGCAGCCGTATGGTAATCCACGCCTTCCACTTTGAACGAGTTGTTGCGGGTGTAGCACCACAGGATGGTGGCCATGCCGAGCTCGTGGGCGTACTCGAAGGCCTCGGCCACTTCCTTCAGCTGGCGGGCGCTTTCGGCGGAGCCCCAGTAGATGGTGGCGCCCACGGCAACGGCGCCCATGTTCCAGGCGCTCTTGATGGTGCCGAACATCGTCTGGTCAAAACGGTTGGGCATGCTCAGGAATTCGTTGTGGTTGATCTTGACCACGAAGGGGATCTTGTGTGCGTACTTGCGGCTCATGATGCCGAGCACGCCGTAGGTGGAGGCTACGCCGTTGCAGCCGCCTTCCACGGCGAGGCGGATGATGTTCTCGGGGTCGAAGTAGATGGGGTTGGGCGCGAAGGCGGAGCCGCCGCTGTGCTCGATGCCCTGGTCGACGGGGAAGATGGAGCAGTAGCCGGTGCCGCCGAGGCGGCCGGAGCCAAGCAGCTGCTGCAGGGAGCGGAGGACCTGGGGCGAGCGGTTGGAGTTGATCCACACATCGTCGACATGGGTAGGCGAGGGGAGGTGGAGCGTGTTTTTCTCGATCGTGGTGCAGGAATGATTGAGCAGGTATTCGGCCTTGTCGCCGAGCAGTTCAGCAATGTTTTGCGCCATATATAGCAAGGGTTTAAAGTGCCGCAAATATAGGCGCCCCGGCGCCGCCGGAGGTCGGCTTGTGTATGGGAAACACAATGGGGAACGAGGGTTTCGACAGGCAGCAGGCGGGCAGCGCGGGGAGAGCGGCCGGCCCGCGCAGGCGCGCGTACAACGAATAGTAAACAGGTCCGGCAACGGCAATACACAGCCGAAAAATTCGTTCCTGGCTCATGAAACCAACCCTGATGCTGGTGGCGCTTTCTCTGTTTGCCTGCAAGAAAGACCTGGCCGGCAACGAAACCCCTTTGCCGGACATCCGCGGAAGGTGGGAACTCCGCAGGTCGGTCGGCGGCTGGGGTGGCGATCAGAGCTTTGTTCCGGGCAACGGTACGATACTGGAGTATACCAATTCGCTGGAGCGGTCGTACACCGGTGGCCGGTTGCAAAGCACCCGGGTGTACCGGCTCCTGCCCGATACCACCTGGAGCGGAATCGCGGGCGTCCGGATCATCACGGATACGGCCTCGTGGAGACCAAGAACCTTCGTGTCGCTGCGCGAAGGCTTACTGTGGTTCCGCACCGAGATCGTGGACGTCGGTTCGGTTGCGTACGAGCGCATCCCCTGAGGGGCGAGCAGGGGGGCTACCCGCCCACTACGGCCGCGCGCAGCCGCACGAGTTGCTCCAGGAGTCCTTCGAGCAGATCCAGCTTCAGCATGTTGGCGCCATCGGAAAGCGCGCAGGCGGGGTCGGGGTGGGTTTCGATAAAGAGGCCGTTGGCACCGGCTGCGATGGCTGCCTTGGCGATGGTGCCAATGAGCTGCGGGTTGCCGCCGGTAACACCGCCGGCCTGGTTGGGCTGCTGCAGGCTGTGCGTCACGTCCATCACCACCGGCGCGCCGGATTCCTGCATCCAGGGAATGTTGCGGTAGTCGACCACAAGGTCCTGGTAGCCAAAGGTGGTGCCGCGCTCGGTGAGGATCACCTTATCGTTGCCGGCCGCGCGGATCTTGTCGGCCGCAAACTTCATCGACGGGCCGCTGAGGAACTGGCCCTTCTTCACGTTCACGATCTTGCCGGTGCGCGCGGCGGCATTCAGCAGTTCGGTCTGCCGGCACAGGAAAGCCGGGATCTGCAAGATGTCGACATAGCCCGCGGCGGCGTCGGCCTCCGCCTCGGAATGGATATCGGTGGTAACGGGAAGTCCGAAGTGGACACCGGCTTTCTGCAGCACGCCGAGCCCGAAGGTGTCGCCATGACCGGTGAAGGAGCTGGCGCTGGTGCGGTTGGCCTTCCGGTAGGAAGCCTTTAGTACAAGCGGGATGCTGAGGCGCTTGCACACGGCGGCGAGGTGTGCGCCGATCTCGAACACATTGGCTTCACTTTCCACCACGCAGGGGCCGGCGATCAGGAAGAAGTTCTTCGGGTCGTATTGCTGTCCTTTGAAAAGGTCTTGCAGAAAAGGGCTCATGCGGCAAATATACGTTCGGGGCTAATGGCGGGCATGTAGCCGGTGTATGCGTCTATTGAGGCAGGATTTCAGATTGGGGTGCTTTCGGGAACGCAAAGGCGCAGAGAAATAGGTGAACGCTAAGGGGACAAAGGACGCTACGCTGTTTTCTGAAAGTTCCGGATTGCTCCTGTCGTCCCGCGGCATCCTGCACTTCGTAGGCAAAGCGTCCCGCCAGGGCGGGACATGCGCGAAGGCCTCACGAACGGCCCGGTCTTTTCTCAGGTGCGGTGCGCCCAAAATTTCAAACCAAAAGCCCGCGCGTTTTACTACTCCATACAAGAAGCAGGTGCCGCCCCTGACAACTGCGGAATGATCGCAACGGGAGCAGGCTGCCTCCGCGCATGTCCCGCATCGCGGGACGCTTCGCTTACGACCAGCGGAGGGTAGCTTGTAGGTAGCAGAGTGTCCGCACTGTTATGAAACTACGTGGCGTCCTTTGCCCCCTTCGCGTTCAAAGAAAACCTTGGCGCCTTAGCGTTGAAGAAGTCCCGGCTTCACCGATCCGGAAAGTTGTGCACGATCCGCTTGAGGCCGTCTTTCAGGCGCATCACGTTGAAGTTGATCAGGTAGGCCAACGGCGATTGACGAATCCGAAGGTAGGTCAACGTTTGTGCTGCATAAAGCGGGTTCATGAATTCAACGGCCTTTAATTCGACTACTACGTGCTCGTTCACTACCATATCCATCTCATACACCTTTCCGGCGGAACGTTTATGGTAGGTGAGTAGGAGCGGCACATCGAGCTGCACACGCAGCCCACGTTCCTCCAGTTCCATGGCAAGGCAAAATTTATAAGCAGATTCCAAAAGCCCCGGACCGAGGGCACGGTGGACGGCTATGGCAGCGTCGACGATGGCAGCACCAATCTTGTTCAATTCCTGTGCGTTCATGAAACAAAGCTCCACAGATGGCAGGAAGGCACGATGGGAAAAAGGACAGCAGCGAATGGGATTTTTCTGAAAAGTTCCTGTTTTTCTACTAGTGCGGTGCCTATCGGAGCCGGGCTTTGCATCGGTTTCTATCATTTTTTTATTACCTCAGCCGTTGGTCGTTTCAAGATACTGTGTACCTTTTACACGATAATAATTGTGTACCCCATACATGTTAAGTAGGGAATACGCATGTTACACACACTCTAAACCGCTTGCTACATGAATCGCTCCCCCTGGTCACGGCTCGTGGCCCTGTGCCTGTTGGGCACCCTCGCAGCTCCGTCTGCCTCCGCACAAAATCCCTGGAACGGAAAGGTCGTACTCCAGGGCTACTGGTGGGATTATTGGAACAACAATTACCAGAACGGCTGGTCGAACTACCTGGCCGACCTCGCGCCCCGGCTGCGCGACATGGGCATCGACGCCGTCTGGATCCCGCCCTCCATCAAGAACGCCTCCACCGGATCCAACGGCTACTCGCCCTTCGATCATTACGACCTCGGCGACAAGTACCAGAAGGGCTCGCTCAAGACCCGCCTCGGCTCCAAGGACGAACTTCTGCGCTCCATCGGGATCATGCATGCCAACGGCATGGACGTGATCCAGGACGTCGTGTTCAACCACATGGACAATGCCGGCTCCTCCAGCGGCTCCGGCGGCTCCGACCCCGCGGCCAACAATGGCGACGGCAACAGCTACAAGAACTTCCGCTACGTATCCTATGCCCGCCCCGCCACCGATGAAAGCGCCACCGACTACCTCGGGCGCAGCGGCCGCTGGCCCAAGAACTGGCCCAATTTCCACTCCAACGCCGGCCACGTGTGCAACTCGGGCGACTGGTGTGCCGCCTGGTTCGGTCCGGACATCTGCTTTTACTCCGGCGCCTACGGGCAGAGCTCCAACGCCACCTTTAATCCCACACAGGGCGCCGACTACATGCGCACCCAGACGCGCAACTGGTTTGTATGGATGAAGAAGCAGACCGGCGTGGACGGCTTCCGCCTCGACGCCGTGAAGCACTTCCCGCACTGGGCCACGCAGGACTTCCTCTACAACGTGAAGTACAATGCCGGCTGGGCCAACGGCGGCGCCAATATGTTTGCCGTGGGCGAATACGTAGGCAGCGGCACCCAGCTCGACACCTGGATCAACGACGTACGCACGTCCAACAGCGGCACCGAGGACCTCGTGGGCACCTTCGACTTCAGCCTGCGCCAGTCGGTGAAAAACATGGTGAGCGCCGGCGGCTCCTACGACCTCGGCACGCTGCCGGGCGCGCAGCAGGGCAACCGCTACCGCACCGTGCCCTTCGTGAACAACCACGACACCTTCCGCCCCACCAAGGACGCCAACGGTAATTATACGGGATGGGACGCCGGCAACGAGCTCGGCGGCGGCCACATCGATCCCTTCGACCCGCGCCTCGCCGTGGCCTATGCGGTGACCTTTGCCGTGGACGGCTCGCCGCAGGTGTTCTTCGAAGACCTCTTCAACGTGAGCAACGGCAAGCGCTACACCCACCAGCCGACGTCGGCCGCCGACCTGCCCGTGCGCAGCGACATCGCCAACATCATCTGGTGCCACCAGAAGCTCAATTTCAAAAAGGGCTCCTACAAGGTGCGCTGGCAGGCCGCCGACCTCCTCATCATCGAGCGCGGCTACAAGGCCGGCCCGGAGAACTCCTATGCCATCATCGGGATGAACGACAACTGGAACACCTGGCAGAGCGCCAACATCCAGACCGATTTCGGCCCGAACCGCCAGCTGCACGACTACTCCGGCGCCAACGCCAACGATATCTGGACCGATGCGAACGGCCGTGTCACGATCTGGGTACCGCCCTGCGACGGCTCCAACCTGCGCCGCGGCTACAGCATCTGGGGCCCCGCCGGCATCACGGGCGGCTTCAATCCCGCACAGCGTTCCACCACGCAGGAGTGGGAGATGGCCAACGACCTCGGCGACAACCACGCCTCCTCGCTGAAGCAGGGGGGTGCGCTCCCGGCCTCCTCCACGGCGCTGCGTTATGCCGGCCGCGTATTCAACGAAGCCAACAAGACCATTACGGTGAACGTGTTCCCCGGCAACAGCGCGTACAGCCTCACGGTAGGCATTTACAGCAACGCCGACGTGCTGCTTTCGTCGACTGCCGGCACAGGCAACCTTACGCTCACGTACACGCCCACGTCGACGGCCTTCTACAAGATCAAGGTGCGGAACACGAGCACGTCCAACCCGTCGCAGAAGTGCTTCGTTAAGGCAACCTATACTTCGCCGCGCACTGCGTCCACGGCGTCCTTCCCTGCCCGAACCACCAACAGTGCCGAAGCCGTGAAAGGCCCGGTAACCGAAGAGGGCGATGCGGCGCTGGTAGTGACCGTACGCCCCGGCTCCGGTGTTGCGAACGTGCGCTTTAAGATGGAGGAACCCGGCCGCCGCGCGATCGGACTTTTTTCGCTTGAAGGAAAGCAGCTGCAGGTGGTGGGCGAGCGCGCCTATGCCGCAGGCTGGCAAAACGTATCCGTACCGGTCAGCGGCCTTGCCGCCGGCACCTATATCGTGAACCTCACGGGAGGCGGCGAGAAGCAGGTGGTGAAGCTCGCGCTGGCACAGTAAAGAAGATCGAATATCGAGCACGGAATATCGAATGTTGAACCAAGGCCCCGCTGACAGCGGGGCTTTTGTTTTAACCTATGCCCCAGCCTCCGCAGAGCTGACTGCATCCCGGCCTGCTCCACGTGCGCTCATGCTCCCATTATCCCATTACCCCATTATCCCATTACCCCTATACCCCATTAGCACATTACCCCATTAGCACATTATCTTCGCGGCAGCTGTATGAAACAAGAAAAAATCCTCGTGATCGGGGCTTCCGGTCAGATCGGCGTTGAGCTCACCCTGGCCCTTCGTCAGCGCTTCGGCGCACAGAACGTCATCGCCTCCGACCTGCGCGAGCAGAACCCGCTGCTCGAGGGCACGGGCCCCTACGTGAGCATGGACGTCATGAACAAGGAAATGCTGCACGTGCAAGTGATCCGGCAGAACGTAACGCAGATCTACCTGCTTGCCGCCATCCTGTCGGCTACCGGCGAAAAGAATCCGAACCTGGCCTGGCACCTCAACATGCAGGGCCTGCTCAACGTACTCGACATCGCCCGCGAGGAAAAGTTGACCAAGGTCTACTGGCCCTCGTCGATAGCCGTGTTCGGCCCCACCTCGCCGAAACAGAACTGCCCGCAGCAGACCGTCATCGAGCCCACCACGGTGTATGGCATCTCGAAATACGCCGGCGAGTTCTGGTGCAACTACTACCATATGAAATACGGGGTGGACGTGCGCTCGCTCCGCTACCCGGGTCTCATCTCGTATAAGTCGGCCCCCGGCGGCGGCACCACCGACTACGCCGTGGAGATCTACCACGAGGCGCTGGCCGACGGCCGCTACGAGTGCTTCCTCGGCGAGGACACCTACCTGCCCATGATGTATATGCCCGACGCCATCCGCGCCACCATCGAGCTTATGGAAGCGCCGGTGGAGCAGATCAAAACACGCACGTCCTACAACCTGTCGGGTATGAGCTTTTCCCCGAAGGAGATCGCCGCCGAGATCCGGAAGCATATTCCCGGCTTCGAGATCGCCTATCACCCCGACTACCGGCAGGCCATTGCCGACTCCTGGCCGCAGAGCATCGACGACTCGGTGGCCCGCACCGACTGGGGCTGGAAGCCGGAGTACGACCTGGCGCGGATGACCGCCGACATGCTGGAAAACCTGAAACGATAAAGGGTGTACCCATGCTTTTCCGGAACAGGCCGCAGTCACCACACTGCGGCCTGTTCAATCCTGTAAGCCGCGGCTGCAGCAGCTCCGGCAACTTCACGACACTGAGTGCGCACCTTAGACCGTAAATTGCCGCATGCGAAACCTCCCGTCTGTCCTCACCGCCTTTGTTCTCGCCATTCTCTTCAGTACCGAAAGCGCCGCCCAGGAAAAGAGCGGGCTCGAAGGCGAGTGGAAGCTCGTTACCTTGTCGGATCATGAGCTGTACCTCAACTTCGACACCGATTCGGTGTGGATGGCGGATGCCGAGCCCGGCCCGAAGCTTAAGGAAGTAGGACAAAAGGTCATGGAGCAGGTGCGGCCGCTTTTCGGCGACTGCGTGCTGCGCTTCGAAGGCAACGGCGCGGCGTTTTCCTGCAAAACATTCGAAGGTTTCAAGACCGGTTATACCTGGGATCCGGCCGCCAAGACAGGCAGCTTTACAATGGGGCAAAAGGAAGGCGGCAAAACCGACAAGTATTCCCTGAGCCTGGAGAACGGACTGCTGGTGCTGACACCTGCCTCCGCCGGGTCGGGTGCTCCGAAAATGGTATTGCGCCGCCGGTAAGCCAATGCCCGGTCAAACACGAGGACCGCGATCGCATCGCGGTCCCGGTAGGGTTGATTCCTGAATTTTTCCGGATTGTGGATCCGCGGGTCCCGCGCGTTGCCGGTCAACCAGGGGCCCGCCGCTGCGGTGGCCGAGCTACAGCCACTGGCCGCCGGCAAAGGAACCGGCGGTCCTGCCCGGGCCGGTAATCCCGAAAAGCGGTAGCCAACCGCAGAAGGGGATCCGCGACGCCGGCGATTTACACATTTCACTACTCCAAAATGTAGATCCGTCCGCCGCAGTGGCCCTTCTGCGCGTTCACATGAGTCGAAAATTATATCTTAGCGCCTCCATGAACCAACTGCCTGCTTTACTTTTCCGTACTGTACTTGGTGCGCTTTCCCTGCTCCTCTACTTCGCCGCGCCGGCGGCGGCTCAACATGGCTCGTCGGAGCCCGATACCACCCAGCCCGATACCGGCATTCCGCAAAAAGACATCTTCGACGTCATCTACGCCGTGCTCAAAAAGGAGCGCAAGGACGGCGGGCACAAAGAATCGCAATTCTCCGTGATCCCCGGCCTCAGCTGGGCCCCGCAAACGGGCTGGTCGGCCTCCCTGGCCACGGTGATGGCGTTCCGGAGCCCGTCGGCGCCACGGGGCCAGAAGACCTCCAACATCCTCGCGGGCATCTCCTACACCCAATACAACCAGATCATCCTGCCCGTGCACGTCATCCACTGGACGCGCAACAACCGGATGAACCTGGTGCTGAACGCGCGCTACATGCGCTTTCCCAACAAAACCTATGGCCTTGGCCCGCATACGAAAGCTTCGGACGTATATACGATCAACTTCAACTACCTGAAGCTGCACCCCACGGTGCTTTTCCGCCTGCGCTCCAACCTCTATGGCGGGCCCATCTACTTCTACGACCGCTTTACCCGGGTAACCGAGGTGGATCCCAAGCCGGGCGTTGTCACCGATTTCCAGAAATACGGACTGCAACCAAGCGTGACCGCCAGCGGTGTCGGTGTGCGCGTGCTCTACGACTCGCGCCGCAGCCTCATCAAGCCGGTGAACGGATGGTTTGCCAGCGCCACGGTTCGCATCAACCCCACCGGCCTGGGCAGCACCAACAGCTGGCAGTCAGTGGTGCTCGAAGGGCGTCACTACATCCCCTTCCCGCGCAAGAGCCGCAACATCCTCGCCCTCTGGAGCTACAACTGGCTCACCGTCGGCGGCGGGCGCCCGCCCTACCTGCTACTCCCGAGCAATGCCTGGGACGACTGGCACAATACGGGCCGCGGCTATGTACAAGGACGCTACCGCGGGCGCAATCTCCTCTTCTTCGAATCGGAGTACCGCATGGAGTTTTCCCGCAGCGGGCTGCTGGGCGGCACCGTGTTCGCCAATGCCCAGGCTTATCCCGAAAACCCGCTCGAAGGGCTCGGTCGCGTGCTGCCCGCCGTGGGCGCCGGCATTCGCATCAAGCTCAATAAATACTCGGGCACCAACATCGCCCTCGACTACGGCTTCGGCGTCAACGGGTCGCAGGCCATATCGATGAACCTCGGGGAGGTATTCTGATTTAGTGCAGTTCAGTAGATATACGGTCCGGAAGCAAGGTGCCCAGGCAGCTTTGCTTCCGGACCGTTTCTGTTTCCGGTAGCGACAGAGATGCCTGCGTCATGAATCCGGTTTTCCTTCTTCGCAACGGGTGCTTGTACCTGTTTCCGCCCGCGTGTTTCTACGTGATTTTCGGGTCGCCGACCTTCCGCACTCTTTTTCTCGAAGCACAGCAGTTGTGCTAATGCATTGATCGATATGCGATTGCCGGCACGTGTTTTTACGGGTTTCGTAGTCTTACGAAAAAGTCTCGTAGTTCCTCTCTTGTTCCGGCTTTCTCTACCCGCTAATTTTATTCTACACATCGCGAAATGCTGTTCCCGCGCGGGTTACAGCGCTTCGGGTGCTGACTGCTTGCGTACACCAGGCCTGGTGCTCCAATCCCTTGCTCCGCTGAAAAACCAGTAGAGTTCAGCTACTACTCATCAAACGAGGCGTTCCCGAAAAGCCATACGAGTAGGAACCATAAAACCAAAGCAATGAGTGCAACACAATCCAACCTGTCGGATGCGCGCTACGGCTATGATTTCGTAGTCGCCACCACCCAAAAAAGCATCAACGCCACGCTCAAGGAGTACCTCTACACCACCAAGTTCCCGGTAGTGCGGATGTACTGGAACCAAGACGCCGACGGCAACCCGGTGCCCGTTAGTTACGAGGACCTGATGAAGCAGACCAGCAACACCGACCCGCTGAAAGTGCCCTCCTGGAACGCGGCGCAGCCCATGACGGAGGACCTGACCAACATCAACAACTCCAACTTCTATTTCGCGTTCGAGGCGGCCATCGGCATCCCTTCCGGAATGGCTCCTGAAGACATCAATTTCGACGTGGTGACGCTGCAGCCCGACTCGAACTCGGTGGTGTTCCGCCTTTCCTGCGCCACGTTCACCATCGTTTCGTGCAACTTCGGCCGCCACGGCCTCTCGAGCTTCACCAACCTGCAGCAGCCCTCCGACGGGGCCTGGCTGTTCACGTCTACCGTGAAGCTGCGCGATATCCTCAACAACAGCAACCTGCCCGATAACGTACGCCGCCAGCTCGAGAACTTCGGCCCCGACGCCTTCAGCGTGCAGCAGCTCTTCCTCGACCTCGACACCGCGGCGATCGAGAGTACGCCTACCATTTCCGGACTCGACACCGGTACGCCCGCGTACAACCTGCTTTCGCAGGTGTTCATCGGCGCCTATTTCAATGCGATGAAGACGCAGGGCCACCCGGTGCTCAATTATGCGATCGTACGCAACGCGCCGGATCACAATACGTCGACGCTGCAGCTCACCAACATGGCCATGGAAGTGAGTCCGTTCATCGGAACACCAACGCCGGCGCTCAATACCCTGGCCTACCTCTGCGAGGTCGACGGTAATACTTTGCCGCCATCGGTGCCCTTCTCCTGGAACTGGGTGGAGCCCGGCGAGAGCGGCCAGTTCGACGGCGCGATCGCGATCAACCGCAACACCTTCGCGCGCTACTTCCGCGACCAGCTGCGCGGTTATGTGTCGTCGAACTGCTACGCCACCTGGGTGCGCGTGTGGCTGTCGGGATTCCTCGACACCACCATCAATTACAGCTGGCAGCTCACCGGCAACCAGGCGCCTACCATCACGATGCCCGCTACCGGCAGCACCGTGCTGCAGTTCTCCTATGCCTCCAGCTACTCCGACGAGGCGGGCCTCGGCGGCGACATGGGCGGGATGCGCATCAGCACCAATATGGATGTTTCAGTCGATTTCCGGGGTAACCAGATCGTAATCAGCCAGCACTTCGTGATCGAATGTTACGTGCGGGTGATGCAATCGTCGGAAACCTGGAAGGCCGCGAACCTGTACATCACCGATACCTACGACCTCGCCATCGACCAGAACGGCGGGCTCACGGCAGTACTGAACACGCAGCGTACCGACAACTCCGACGCCACACCGAGCACCAACTGGTTCATCGACGCCTTCACCGGCCTCAACGCCCTCGTCAGCAACGTCGATCAATGGACAAAGGGATTTGCCTCTACCGGCTTCCATACCCTCCCCGTTGCGGTGGCACAGCAGTTCGTGTTCCCCGGCGGCAAGACCTTCGCCTTCAAGGACGTCGTGTTCTCCGGCAACCAGGACCTCATCGCCCACATCACCTATGTCAAATCGAACCTGAGCCTCCCCAATCCGATCACCGTTAAAAACAATGCATATGCAGCCGTATAAGATTTCCTGCTCCTCAGAGCTGATGACGAATTACAAGCAGGCGGAGCTGATGGCGCCCGACAAGAAGTTCGAGGCCCTGCAGACCGCGTTCGGGCTGTCTTTACTCTTCTCGGTGGGCACCGACGACGTGTTCTACGTGACTTCCGAAACCAACGGGCACGAAACCGGCTGGCACAAGACCGACCTCAGCACGGCCATTGCAAAGCAGGTATTCCCGGGCGCACGCATGCGCTGCAAGACCTTCGAGGCCGCGCAAAGTGCCGTCGACGGCAGCATCGGCCTCGCCCTTGTGCTCACCGACGGCAGAAAGGACCACCTGTTCCTCTGCCTCGGCAACCCGAGCGGGAGCACCGACTGGCTCAAAGTCCCGGCCTGGCTGCATTATCCCTTCGACAACCCCGATGGCGACGTGGTGATCGCAGGGGTGTTCCTCAGCGAAACGAGCGACAGCCGGCAATACATCGTGGTAGACATCCTGCGTCACCCAGACAGCCCCGAAAAGCTCATCTCGCGCTACTACATCGACACACGCCGCCGCGGGGGTACCGCCTGGCAGCCGCACGATGTGGCCATCGACCTCGAGGCCGGCACGTACAGCAGCGCGCTTGGCCGCCCATTTCTCCCGGACAGCCCGCACCAACCGACCATTGACGGGCTCTATACCTGTGGACAGGTGGTAGGTCGCCCGCAGTTCACCTACCAGCCGCTGTACAACCAGTTCGACCCGACGGCTGCGCCCCGCGTGGTGCGCCTGCAACTGCCCGGTGGCATTGTGCCCGATACCATTGCCACGAGCCGGCGCGCCGATCTGTCGACCGACCTCTTTGCCACTGGCGGCAGCGGGCTGTATTATTTTGCGCCCGGCAACCAGAACGAGGGCAGCGTAGCCACCTCCGTGATGCAGCACCCGCTGCTGCACGGCGTGCGAAAGCTCTATGCCTGGCGCACCGACGGCGAGGTGATCGTATGGGGCCTCAATGGAGCCGACGAGATCTTCTATACCAGTTGCCCGAACGGGCAGGAGGCGGCGATGCCGTCGGCCTGGAGCCACCCGGTGCCGATCGCGAGCGGCGTCGAGAGCTTCTCGCCCTACCTCAACGTAGTCGACAACGGCAACACCTTCTTCGCCGTTGCCGGCAACACCCTGCGCAAGTTTGTGAAGTCGCCGCATACCAAGACCTGGAGCGTGCAGTCGATCACCTTGCCCGCACCCGACAGCACCGTCACGCAATCGTTCAGCTCGTATACCTCGCACATCGAGGTGCGCGACGAGAACAACCTGCCGGTGGCGGATACGGAGGTGCTGGTGAGCGTGAGCAAGCGGGCCGTGTTCTATGTCAACCACCTGTATTACGTGCTCGATGGTACGCCCGTGCCGTTGAAGACCGATGCCTCGGGAACCATTACGCTCGTGGAGTGGGTGAACGACCTGACTGCCACGCGGGTCAGCATTACCAATCCAGACAGCACTGTAACGACGTATAACCCGATGGATGCGCCCATGGGCCGTAATGCGGCGCTGAATACGAAGGACAGCCTCCGCAACGCGCAGATCACCGCCATGGATGGCAGCAAGCGCCCGCTCGTGCCGGCCGGCGCCTCCGACAGCGACCTGCAGGCCGTGGCGAATGCCAACCGCAACCTCGCGCAGGCCTACAGCGATGTGCAAAATCCGGCCAGCCAGGTGGCGCGCCTCGCACGTCGCGCCAACCCGACGGCCATGCGGGCCAGTATTGCCGGCGTCGGCGGCTTCGACGTCATCTGGGCCGAGGCCGGCGACCTGTTCAACTGGCTGAAGTCGGGCGTGGAAGCAGTAGTGCAGATCATCAAGGACGCGGCCACTGACGTCTGGCATTTCGTGGTCACTATCGCGGGGCAGGTATACGCTGCCGTGCTCGAAACCGCGGAAGCCATCGCCGGTGCCGTGCTCTGGGTGTACCGGCTCATCAAGACGGCCATCGAAGACCTCATCAAGTTCCTGGAATTCCTCTTTGAGTGGCAGGACATCCTGGTCACGCACCGCGTATTGAAAAACGTGTTCCTGAAAGCGGCGCAGCATTCCATCGACAGCCTCTCCGATTTCCGCGGCAGCGTGGACGGGTGCTTCCGGCAGCTCGAGAGCACCGTCAGCGCCTGGGCCGGCATCCCTACCTTCGACCAGACGCCGAACGGCACGACGGCAGGAGCGAAGCCGCTTCCGGGGCAGAACGGCGCGCCGGCCAACCTGGGCATCCACCACTTCAAAGGCAACGCCTCCGCGGCGCGCTCCCCGTTCACACCGGTCACCCTCACCGAGGCGGTCTTCCAGGACCTCATGAACCTGCTGGAGCAGGAGCGCGACACGCTGTCGGGGGCTTATCACTCGATCAAGACCAATATCGTTGATCAATTCGGGTCGCTGTCGATCACGCAGATCATCCAGCGCTTCGCGGCCATCGTAGCCAACACCCTGCTGGAGACGGCGCAGCACATCATCGACGCCGTGCTGGCCGTCTTCATCAAGCTTTCCGAAGGCCTCATCGACGCCTTTGCCGCGCCGCTCGACATCCCGGTGCTGTCGCCGCTGTATAAGATGATCTCCGGCGGCGAGGAGCTTTCCTTCCTCGACCTCACCTGCCTCATCGCGGCGATCCCGGTGACGGTGATGTACAAGGCCGTTGGCGGCAACGTGCCCTTCCGCAACGGCGACGAGTTCACCGACGGGCTGCTGGGCGCTGCCTCTTTCGAAGACGTGCAGCGACAGTTCTTCCCGCCCCCGCCGCCCGTGACGCGCCGCGCGCTGGCAACGGCAGGCATCGACGAGGAGGAGACTCCACTGGTGCGCACGCTGGCGGCCGCACCCGGAGAGCAGGCCGTGCTCGATGAAACGCGCCTCAAGATGTTCGGCTTCGTGACGGGCATCTGCGCCACGGTGGGCTCGGTAGTGATGATCTTCACCTCTACGATCCAGAAAACGCTCGATTACGTTGGGGTGAATCCCTTCCCGAAAACGCTTGCGGCCATCGCCTGCGTCGGCAACGTTTTCTACGTGTCGCCCAACATTGCCACGATGGTGAACGCGAAGACGGCCAACTGGTACCAGCAGCTGAACAACGTGCTCACGGGCATCTCGCTCGTCAAAGGACTTGTGAACATCCCGCTGGCCACGGTCGACAGCGCGAAGCCGCTTGCGAAGGTGTCGCCCGCGATCGAGTCGCTCATCAACCTGGTCTGGAACGTGCCGGTGATCATGAACATCGTCGACAACCACAGTAAGTGGAACACGAAGTACAAGTCGCTCATCCCGGAATCGATCGGCAACTTCGCCTTCAACATCGGCGGCATCCTCGAGTTCCCGATAATGGTGGACGAGGAGCCGGAATCGAAGGTCATCATGATGCTGGTGCAGGACGGGCTCATGGCTACCTATGGCATCTGCATGCCCATCGCAGGCAGCATTTACCAGTGGGAGCAGGGGCAGGATCACAGTTAAGAATTCAGTTGCACCAATGAGAGGCCGCGGCACCTGCCGCGGCCTTTTTTGTGGCTTCGTACCTTAGGTGCGTGGAGCAGCAGCCCTCACCACCCGACTTGCAGGTCTTTGCCAAGCCCATCCCGCGCGAGCAGGCGGTTGTGTTCTCGGTGATCGGTGCCGTAATCCTGCTCGCACGTATGCTGTATAGTGGTGAAGTGTTCACCGCCTTCACACTTGGTGGCGGTGTCCTGCTCGGCATCTGGATGTACCTCACGGTGTTTGCCCGGCCCGACCGGGAGCCCTACCTGCACCTCGACCGGAGCGGCATCTGGCACGGGCGCGGACTCTTCCAAAAACGGCTGCGACTCATCGACTGGAGGGACATCTATTATTTCTTCGAGCTGGAGAAACAGGAGGGAGACGCGCGGAGTCATTACCTGGTGATTGCCCTGAAGGAAGGCGGCAGGGAAGTACACCTGCCCATAACCTGGCCGCACGCTACCCATGAAGCCATAGTATCGATCCTGCGGGAGCAGGCGGCTTATCACGGCTTTCATGAACTTGGAAAGGAGGTACGCCGGCCGGGCGGGTCGTAGCAAAAGCGAAGGTGGTCGTACGGTGAGGCAGGCATAGGTCGTTTGCGGGAGCGGTAGTCCGTTTCTCGCCCTCGAAAAGGTATGTAGTTCTACGGGGCTCCAGGTTATCGCAAAGGCGCAAAGGAAATTTTGTACGCAAAGGGTGCGAAGAGGGTCAAGGGGGCTTCCCGGTTGGGGTCTTTGCCTTCTCTTCCTGGCCGCCTGCCCGTCGTAGGTGGAGCGCGTCGCGGGTACGACGCATGCGCGGAGGCACTCTGCACCTGTTTTAGTCATTCATTTCGCTGGTAGATGCGGCTACCCCCTAAAAGGAAGGCTGCAACCTGTGGTAACGCCTCCGCGCATGTCCCGCCTGCGCGACGCTTCGCTTAACGAAAGGCGGAGGCGTCGATACCTGCAAAAACGGGTGCTCTTTTGGAGAGTTGCGTGGCGTTCTTTTTCCCTACCTAGCGCTCCAGGTTTTTCCGCGCCTTTGCGAACCCGGCTGTATCACCTGGAGAAGATTAGTGCTAAACGTATTCGTTCAGAAATGAAACGATCTGCTGGTTGCGGTCAGCCGATGAGGCGATGCTCGTAGGCGTATTTGATGAGCCCGAGCACGGTGTTGGTGCCTGTTTTACGGAAGATGTTCTTGCGATGGGTCTCCACGGTACGCTCGGAGATGAACAGCTCTCCCGCGATCTGCTTGTTGTTCATTTCCTTTTCGATGAGCCGGATGATCTCGACCTCGCGGGAGGTCAGGTGCGCCTCAGTGTTCTCGCGTTTGCGCACATCGTTACGCTGCAGCTCGCGGAGCACCTCCTCGCCGAAGTAGTGGCCGCCCGCGGCGATCTTGCTGATGGCGTGCACCAGCTCCTCGCGCCCGATGTTCTTCAGCACGTAGCCCGAGATATTGGCCTCTTCGATCATTTCGCTGACCAGCGTTCCCTCGCCGCTCATCGAAAGCGCCAGGATCCGGATGTCGGGAAAGGCCCGGCGCACCTCGCGGGCAAGTACATTGCCGGCCATGCCGGGCATCATTACGTCGGTAAGCAGTACGTCTACCTGCTCGGTGCGCAGGCGGCCGAGGACCTCGGTGGGATCGTTCGTGGCAAATGCGAAATGAAAGCGGGACTCGTCGCGCAGCAGCGACTGCAGCCCGTCGATCACGATCTGGTGGTCGTCTACGAAAGCCAGGGAGATCTTGTTCATTTCAATCGGCAAAATAGGTAAAACAATCAGAGCGGAACATGTATGGCGACCAGGGTGCCCTCACCCGGCCGGGAGTCGAAGTCGACGGTGCCTTTGAGGTAGCCCACGCGGGTGCGCATGTTGCGCAGGCCCATGCCTTCGCCGTCGGCGGAGGGCACGAAGCCGCGCCCGTTGTCCTCGATGGTGGCGCTGATCTCCCCCGGCTCGCGCACCACCGAGATGTCGAGCGTGGTAGCGCCGGAGTGCTTGATCACATTGTTGACGCTTTCCTGGATCACGCGGTAGAGCACCGTTTCCACGTTGGCGTCGAGGCGCTCGTCGAGGCCTTCGGTGTACAGGTGCACCTCGAGGGCTTTGTGATCGAGCTTGCCGATGAACTCGCGGATGGCGGCAGCAAGGCTGTTCTTGAGCAGCGCGTTGGGCATCATGTTGTGCGATACGTGGCGCACCTCGCGGCAGCTGTCGTCGACGAGCGAGATGATATTGCCGAAGTCGCGCTCGGTATCCGCATCGGTGAAGCCGGCCCGGTGCGCAAAGGCGGAGAGGTTCATGCGGGCGGCGCTCATCATCTGGCCTACGCCGTCGTGGAGGTCCTTGGCGATCCGCTGCCGCTCGGCTTCCTCCGCTTCGAGGATGGCCTTGGTGGCGAGCTCCTGCTCGCGCAAAATGGCGGCCTGCAGGCGGGCTTCGTGGGCGAGGCGCCGGCGCCGGTAGAACGACCAGGCGAGGGCGCTGCCCAGTAGTACTACGGCCCCAAGCAGGCCGAGCAGCGCGGTGCGGCGGTCGAGCTGCAGCTGGCGGTTATGGATCTCGAGCGCCTGGAGCTGCGTCTGGCGCTCCAGCTCGCGGATGTTGCGCACGCGCTGGGTGGAGTCGAGCTGCTGCTTCAGGATGGTCCGCTGCTGTCCTTCCAGCTGCAGCTCGTTGCGGGCGAGGATAAGGTCGGCTTCCGAGAGGGCCAGCTTGTTCTGCGTGAGCTCATACAGCTGTTGGGCGAGCTCGAGCTTCTGGTTGCGGATCGCGAGGGCCTTGATGTCGTTGTCCTTGGTAAGGAGCGCGATCGCGGCTTCCTTCTTTTCCGTTTCGTATTTGACCTTCAGGTCGTTCAGCGATTTGACGTTGGCCTCGTTCAGCAGCGCGTCTTTCTGCTTGTTGTACTCCTGGGCGAAGGTGAGCGCCCTGGCATACTCGCCGATGCCCTGGTGGTACTCAGCCTCCACCTCGTAAAGAGTTTTCCGGTCCTGGTTGTTGCTGCTCGCGGTAACGAGGGCAGTGGCACTATCGATGAGCGGACGGGCCTTCGGGTAAGAGCCGAGCCGTACCAGCGCGGAGGCCAGGGTGAGGTAGGAGGAGGGAAGCGCGCGCCGGTTGCCGATCCGCTGGTCGATGGAGAGGGACGTTTCGAGGTAGGGCACCGCCTTCGCCGTTTCACTGCGGCGCAGCAGCACGTCGCCAATGGTCTTGCTCACGGTGGCGAGCTGGCGGGCATCCTTCGCATCTTCATAGATGACCCGGGCCCGCTCCAGCATCGGTAGCGCGTCGTCGTAGCGCCCCTGCTCCGTATACGCCGCGGCCGCGGCGATGAGGCTGATCCCGAGACCGTCGCGGTTACCATTCTTTTCATGAAGGGCCAGTGCCCGCAGGTAGTATTCCAGGGCCTGTGTGTAATCCTTCTTCCGGAAAAAAACGATCCCGATGTTGTTAAGGCTCATGGCCACGCCGCCCGAGCGGTTCATCCGCTCATAGGTTTTCATGGCTACCAGGAAGTTGGTGGCGGCTTTTTCATAATCGCCGATATCCTTGTATACAAAGCCGATGTTGTTATAGGCCATCGCGATTTCGAGCGAGTCTTTGAGCGCTTCGCGGATGACGAGCGACCTCCGGTAGCGCTCCAGGGCGCGTCCATGCTCACCCGTCTCGATGTAGATATTGCCTTCGTTGTTGAGGGCGATGGCCATCTGCTTGCGGTCGCGGTCTTTTTCGGCGAGGAGGTGCATCTGCGCGAACGCCGCCGCGGCGGGTGGGTATTCGCTTTTGAAGTAATGGCCCATGCCGAGCGCATTGGCCGCCTGGACCTTGTACCGGTAAAACGCGGGTGCATCGGGTGCGGCGAGCACGGCGCGGGAATAGTAGATAGTGGAGTCGGGGAAACGCCGCGCGTGCAGCTCGCCGAGGCGCACCTGCACCTTCAGGCGCATCGTGTCGTGCAGCGGCGTGCGCAGCAGGGCGTGGAGGCTGTCGATCTTTTTCTGGCTGAAGGCGGGCAGGCTGCACAATACAAACACACCCGGAAAGAAGGCTTTCCGCATAAGCTACTAAGGTCTTTGGTATAGAAAAGGTATGCAAAAACGCTGAGACGCCGCACGGAAGGGCTTGTTTATACCCAATAGTGGGTAGGGTTCTGGCCGGGCGGCTCAGAACTGCAGCACGTCTTTCATGGTAAAGATCCCTTTCTTGCCGGCAATGAATTCTGCCGCGAGCACGGCGCCGGTGGCGAAACCCTGGCGGTTGTGTGCCGTGTGAACGATCTCGATGTCGTCGACGGGCGAGCTGTAGCGTACGTGGTGCGTGCCGGGAGCAGGGTCGGTGCGCTCGCTGCGGATGGCGAGGTCGCTTTCCTGTTGTGCGTTTTCCTTCACCCAGCGGTCTTTCCGGTCCAGGGCGTCGAGCACCTGCTCGGCCAGCGTTACGGCAGTGCCGCTCGGGGCGTCTTTTTTCTCGGTGTGGTGGATCTCGAGCAGCTCCACGTCGTAGGCCGGCTGCGCGTTCATGAGGCGTGCCAGCATCTTGTTGACTTCGAAGAAGATATTGACGCCCACGCTGAAGTTGGAGGCGTGGAGAAAAGCGCCGCCGGTTTCCTCGCAAATGCGTTTCGCCTCGGGTAATTG
The DNA here is from genome assembly GCF_039541815.1 of Flaviaestuariibacter amylovorans. Taxonomy (NCBI): domain Bacteria; kingdom Pseudomonadati; phylum Bacteroidota; class Chitinophagia; order Chitinophagales; family Chitinophagaceae; genus Flaviaestuariibacter; species Flaviaestuariibacter amylovorans. Next base: position 1,086,264 of record NZ_BAABGY010000007.1, on the reverse strand, counting down.
CTCGTTCCAGCCGGTAGACCCGCTCACTACGGGAATGCCCCATTGGAGGAGCCGCTGCACGTTGCCAAAGGCGGCGTCGGGCGCCGTGAATTCGATCGCTACGTCGGTACCCCGGAGCGCCTCCTCCGTGAACTCGTGGAGGTTGTCGATGGAGATCCGCAGGGTGATGTGGTGGCCGCGCTCCTGCGCGATGCCCTCGATCATATGCCCCATTTTCCCGTAGCCGATGAGTGCGATGTTCATGGCGCTAAAGTAGGACGTTTATTAGTCTATTGGTTTATTGGTCTATGGGTAAGGAAGTCGCTACTCCGCCGGCTTTTCCCAGGGAAGTCAAAATTCAAAAGTCAAAATTCAAAAACGCTTACGTTCGAAGAGTTTTCATCGGTTGGGGGCACCTGCAGAAGGCAAAGCTATTCGGCCTTAGACGGCGCTTTTGCTTTTAGATTTCAAACCTAGGTACAACTACAAAAAATAAAGGGCGTTCCGCTCAAGGACACCCTTTTGACTTTTGAATTTTGACTTTTGAATTATTTGATCGCCAGCACAAGGCTCATCCCGTTGGTGCCCGCGAGCTCGCTGTAGCCGGGTTTCAGCTTCAGGTCGAGGCTCAGGTTAGGACTGACGTCGAAGGTCTTGAGGTGGGCGTCCACCGCGGCGTCAACGGTCTGGAGGCCCCAGCCCAGGATAATGAACAAGAACGAATAGTCCACGTCTTTGCGGAACTCGTTACGGAGGAACTGCAGGGCGCCGGCGTTGTTGAACTGGATATAGCCCTGGAGCTTTGGGTGCACCCGGGCCTTGTCGGCCGCGTTATTGGTGACGAGGGCGGTGTAGGCGAAGCGCGTGCGGCGGTACCAGGTGAGGTTATAGACGAAGATGCCCACCGGCACGCCCACGGCGGCCCAGGCGAGTGGTACCTTCCAGTATTTGCGGTTGTAGATCTGCCCCCAGCCCGGCACCATGGCCGAGCGGGTCCAGGCCTTGCGGACCGAGTGATTCCGGTGCACCGAGTCGATCTTCCGGTCGGTATTGGCGGAAGCCACCGCGGCCGAAATGTTCACCGTCTTTCCCGTAGAGTCGTCGATGCGCTGGGCGCGGCCTTCCTGTGCGGTAGCCAGGAGCAGCGTTGCTGCCAGAAGGGGGTTGAATAGTTTTCGGATCCTGCGGTTCATATGTATCCTGTTCAGAAAAAAGCGCCTGCCCGTTGCTCTAAAAAAAGGATGCCGCGGCTTTCCCCTCACGGTTCACGGCTCACGGCTCACGTTTCTTAATCGATCGTCACGTTCATCAGGTCGAGGAGCTTGTTGAGCTCTTCGAGCGAATAGTAATCGAAGGTGATCTGCCCCGACCCGTTCTTGGCGTGGCGCATCTTGATGCGGGTGGCGAAGTGGGAGGCGAGTTTGTCTTCGATCTTCTTGAAGGCGGGCGGCAGGCTCGGCACGATGGGCTCGCGCTTGTCGCCGGGCTCCTTGTAGAAGGTGCGTACGAGGTTCTCGGTCTGGCGCACCGACAGGCCCTTGGCGCGGATCTCCTCGAAGATATAGAGCTGCTTGTCGATGGTGTCTACGTTGATGAGGGCGCGGGCATGGCCCATCGAGATCTGGCCGTTGCGCACCGCCACCTGGATGTCGGGCGGCAGCTTCAGCAGGCGGATGTAATTGGTGACCGTGGAGCGGTCCTTGCCCATGCGCTCGGCCACCTGCTCCTGCGTATAGGTCAGTTCCTCCATCATGCGCTTGTAGGAGAGGGCCACTTCCATGGCATTGAGGTCTTCGCGCTGCAGGTTCTCGAGCAGGGCGAGCTCAAGGAGCTCCTGGTCGTTGGCCTGGCGGATATAGGCGGGGATGTCTTTGAGCCCGGCGATCTTGGAGGCGCGCCAGCGGCGCTCGCCCGAGATGAGGCGGTACTTTCCGCCGGGGATCTTCGATACCGTGATGGGCTGGATGATGTCGTGCATCCCGATGGAGGTGGCGAGCTCCTGCAGTGCCGTCTCGTCGAAGTCGCGGCGCGGCTGCTTCGGGTTGGGTTCGATGGCGTCGACGGGGATGCGGAGGATGCTCGTCGCTTCCTGCACCGCGGCGGGCTTCAGGTCGCCGGTGGGCGTCTTGAGGTCGGAGTTGATATTTTGCAGGAGCGAGCGGATGCCTTTGCCCAGCGCCTCTTTATTACTGTTCTTGGAAGTACTCATACACGGTTCGAAATGGCGACGAAGGTACCGGAAAAATCCCACGTGGAACCTGTTGTGAAACCCCTAAAATTATTTCAGATTTCAGATTTCGGATTTGTGATTTGCCTTACGGCGACGGTTAGGCTTTTAAATAAAAGTCCCGCCGGAGAGGCGGGAACGAATAGGTAAAGTCTGGTCGAACGGAAACAAATCTGAAATCTCAAATCTGAAATCACAAATCCTCTTCAAGTGTTCTTTCCTCCTGCGAGATCCGCGTCATGTTGTTCTTCTGCAGGATCTCCTTGGCGAGGTTGAGGTAGTTCATCGACCCCTTGGAGTTCGCGTCGTAGAGGATGACGGGCTTGCCCACGGAGGGGGCTTCGGAGAGGCGCGAGTTGCGGTGGATGATGGTATTGAACACGAGCTCCTCGAAGTGGCGGCGCACTTCGCCCACCACCTGGTTGCAGAGGCGGAGGCGGCCGTCGTACATCGTCATCAGGATGCCTTCGATGGCGAGCTCGGGGTTGAGGCGGCTCTGTACGATCTTGATGGTGTTGAGCAGCTTGCCAAGGCCCTCGAGGGCAAAGAACTCGCACTGTACCGGCACGATCACGGAGTCGGCGCCGGTAAGGGCATTTACGGTGATGAGGCCGAGCGAGGGCGAGCAGTCGATCACGATGAAGTCGTAGTCGTCCTTCACGGCCTGCACCAGCTGCTTGAGCACGTTCTCGCGGTTGGGGTAGTGGATCATTTCGATCTCGGCGCCCACGAGGTCGATGTGGGAGGGGATGAGGTCGAGGTTGGGGATCTCGGTCTTGAGGATGACGTCGCGGGCCGACGCGTTGTTGACCATGCAGTCGTAGAGGCTCTGCGTGATGTTCTGGAGGTCGAAGCCGACGCCCGAGGTGCTGTTGGCCTGCGGGTCGGCATCGATGAGCAGCGTCCGGAATTCGAGCACGCCGAAAGAGGCCGCCAGGTTGATGGCCGTAGTGGTCTTTCCAACGCCGCCCTTCTGGTTTGCTACACCAATGATTCTAGCCATAATTCTAATCTGTTGATCTCAGATCGCGGATCTGTGATCTTTAGTGGTCAATATTTGGTAGTTGGCCCCAGATCTAAGATCCGAGATCATACATCTGAGATCTAAAGCTCGATCGTCTCCCCGATGGCGGGGAGCAGGAGGCGGATGCCGGCGGCGGCGAAGGCGGCTTTGGCTGCCTCGCGGTCGATGGCGATGGGCGGGAAGGTGTCGTAGTGTACTCCTACCACCGTCTGCGTCCCCACCATGCGGGCGGCCTCCACGGCGTCTTCGTAGCCCATCGTGAAATGGTCGCCGATGCAGAGCACGGCAAAGTCGATGCGGGCCCAGCGCGGGATGAGCTGCATGTCCATCGTGAGGGCGGTATCGCCGCTGTAATAGAAGCTCTTATCGCCGGCCGTGACCACGAAGCCCATCGGGTTGCCGCCGTAGCTTCCGTCGGGGAGCCCCGAGGAATGGACCGCGTTGACGCATTTGACCGTGCCGAAGTCGAACGACTTTTTGCCGCCATGGTTCATCCCGATGTTGTTGGCGCTGCCCTGCTGCTCCATCCAGCCCGCCACTTCGGCGGAGGCGATGACGGTGGCACCGGTGCGCTTCGCGATCGCCGGCGCGTCGGCCACATGGTCGCCGTGGCCATGGGAGAGGAGGAGGTAGTCGGCCGGGATCTGGTTGATGTCAACGTCTTTCGCCGCCCCGTTAGGGGTGATGAAGGGGTCGAACAGCAGGTGTTTCCCACCGGCTTCCACGGAAAATGAGGCATGCCCGTAATAGGTCAGTTTCATAGCCAATGCGTTAGGCGCAAAAATACGGCTTTGTGCGGAGGTGGCAAGAACGGGAATCGGCAAACAGCCCCGAAGCTTCGGGGCGGGAATCGGGAATCTGCAATCGGGAATCCGGGCGCCCGTGGCGATACGCAGCCAGCACCGGTTCGGGCCGGGGTAAAGCGTGGTTGTCGTTCCTATGCGCGGTAACCGGTAGCGGAAGGCCGTCCCGTCTTACGAAGGTTCTCCGGAGGTGGGGCACCGGCAGCCCTGCCTTCGGGAAAGCGCCCGGTGCATCCCGTTCAGCGGCGTATCTTGCACCCGATTGCCCTTAACTGTATGTCTACCCACTCCGCAAGCCCCCTTGGCGCCGATCCCAACATGACCGGCCTCTTCATGCAGGCGCCCGCCCTGATCATGATCCTCGAAGGGGCGGAGCTGCGCTGCACCTTTGCCAACCCGCTGTTCGAGAAGCTGTACGAAGGCAGGCAGCTCGTGGGCCGCACCCCGCGGGAGGTGGCGCCCGAGCTTGCCGGGCAGGGCTATTTCGAGATGCTCGATTCCGTTTATGCCACCGGCACCGCCGTTTATGGCTACGAGTTCCCGGGTGTGGCTGATTGGAAAAACGAGGGGCGCGATTCCACGATCTACTTCAATATGGTATATGCGCCCTACCTCGTAGACGGGCGCACCGCCGGCGTCATGATCTTTGGCTTCGAGGTAACGGCCCAGGTGCTGGCCCGCCAGCGGGCCGAGCGCGAGGAAGAGCGGCTGAAGCGGATGCTCAACGCGCTGCCCCAGATGGCCTGGACCGCCACGCCCGAAGGCTTCGTGCAGTACCTCAACGAGCGCTGGTACGCCTATACCGGCCAGGCGCCGGAAGAGGCCCTGGGCGGTGGCTGGGCCGGCGTGGTGCCGGAGAACGAGCAGCCCGCGCTGCTGGCCAGGTGGCGCCAATGCCTCGCAGCGGGCACGACCTACGAAGCCGAAATGCGCTATCGGCGCCACGACGGCGTTCTGCGCTGGCACTCCGCCCGAGCCGAGGCCATCCGCGATACCGATGGGACCATCCTTTACTGGCTCGGAGTGTCCACCGACATCCATGAGCAGAAGTCCTTTGCCGAAACGCTCGAGGCCCTGGTGTCGGAGCGCACGCTCGCGCTGAAGCGCTCCAACGAAGAGCTCGGGCAGTTTGCCTATATCGCCTCGCACGACCTCAAAGAGCCGCTGCGCAAGATCCTGTTCTTTGCCGACGCGCTGGAGCGGGGGCTGCCCGAATCGCAGCTGCCGACGCTGCACCGGATCCAGGGCGCCGCGCTGCGGATGCGCAACCTCGTGGAAGACCTCCTTGAATTTTCGAGCGTGCAGCAGCAGTCGCTCCACCTGAGCCCGGTAGACCTCAACGAAGTGCTTACGGCGAGCCTCCAGGACCATGAGCTCCGTATCCAGGAGCTTGGGGCGGTCATCAGCGCCGGCACGCTCCCGACGGTGCCGGGCGTACCGCACCAGCTCCTGCAACTGTTCACCAACCTGGTGGGCAACGCGCTCAAATACAGCAAGCCCGGTGTGCCGCCGGAGCTCAGGATCCACGCAGGCAGGGCATCGGAGTCTGACCTGAAGCGATTTCCCGACCTCGATTCGCGGAAGGAGTACCACGCCATCGTTTTCTCCGACCGGGGTATCGGCTTCGACCCCGGCGAGGCGGAGCGCATCTTCACGCTCTTCCAGCGGCTGCATGGCAAGGGCAGCTACTCCGGAACAGGCGTCGGGCTCGCGCTGTGCCGCAAGGTGGCGCGGGGGCATGGCGGCGAGATCTGGGCAACCGGCCAGCCGGGCGAAGGCGCCGAGTTTCATGTGCTGCTGCCCGCCTGATCTTCCTTCGACCCCGCTGCACTTCGACCAGGAGGACAACAGCGGGCGGAGCCAAAACCTCCAAAACCCCCAAAACCTGTTCTCCCTTTCACCGCCGATTTCCGCAACTTACCGGACTTTTTAGCCTCTTTAACCGACCGGTCGGCCCCGGGCTGTCCAGATTCAGCGGAACTGCCGTTACTTGCGGAAGCTAAATTTCTTTCATGCGCTTTTCTGTTTCCGGCCTGATCATCCTGGTGCTCATGCTGCTGCTCGACTGGTACGTGTTTGCCATCCTCAAGGCGGTGACCCACAGCGCGAGCCCACGCACCCGCTCCGTGATCTTCGGCATCCACTGGACGCTATCGGCCCTCATGGTGCTTTCCTTCCTGTTCATGCCCGCCATCAACAACTCGGGGCTGCCGAAGCCGTTCCGCAACGCGCTTTTCGTGACCATCGTGGGCCTCTTCTTTGCCAAGCTCATTGCGGGCGTGTTCTTCCTGCTCGATGACATCCGGCGCCTCTTCCAGTGGGCTGCAGGGCGCCTCTTCTTCAACAACACCGAGGGCGGGCAGATCCAGAAGGACGCCGGCATCTCGCGCTCGCTCTTCCTCTCCTGGCTCGGGCTTGCCGCCGGAGGTACGCTCTTTGGCGGGCTGCTGTACGGCATGGGCAACAAGTACGCCTACAAGGTGCGCACCGTGCGCCTGCAGTTCCCGAACCTGCCGGCCGCCTTCCGCGGGCTTAAGGTGGTACAGATCTCCGATGTGCACAGCGGCTCTTTCACCGACCCGGCAGCCGTGCAGCGGGGCATCGAGAAGATCAACAGCCTCGGCGCCGACCTGATTCTGTTCACCGGCGACCTCGTGAACAACATCGCTGCGGAGATGGAGCCCTATACGAATATCTTCAGCAAGCTGAAGGCCCCGATGGGTGTCTACTCCGTGCTGGGCAACCACGATTACGGCGACTACCACAACTGGGAGCGCCTCGACGACAAGCGGGCCAACCTGCAGCGGCTGAAAGACCTGCAGGCGGAGATGGGCTGGCGATTGCTGATGAACGAGCACGTGCTGCTGGAGCGCGGCGGCGAGCAGATCGCGCTGATCGGCATCGAGAACTGGGGCGCGAAGGCCCGCTTCCCGAAGTACGGCAAGATGGACCAGGCCTATCCCGGCACCGAGTCGGTCCCGTTCAAGATCCTCATGAGCCACGACCCCTCGCACTGGGATGCGGAGGTGCGCCCGAAATACAAGGATATCGACCTCACACTTTCTGGGCATACGCATGGCATGCAGTTCGGCGTGGAGCTGCCCGGCTTCCGGTGGAGCCCCGTGCAGTACGTTTATGAGCAATGGGCGGGCCTCTACGAGGAAGGCGCGCAGAAGCTCTATGTGAACCGTGGCTTCGGCTTTCTCGGCTATCCGGGCCGCGTCGGCATTCTTCCGGAGATTACACTTCTTGAATTTGCCTAAACTCGTTTTAGCGGTTTTGAAAGGGTTGGGAAAAAGATGCTTATTGAATAAGTTCTGTGTGGTTTCGTGCAGCTTTTATTGAAAGGGACACGCAAGGCTCCGGCAGGCCCCGAAGGCATCAGCAACCCCTCAAAACTTCTCAAAACCTCCCGAGGCTTCGGGACAAAACCATCCAAAACACTTTCCCTGGTTTCCTATCTTCGGCGCACCTGTGATTAAACTTCTTTGCTGTTTCCGGGTCAAGGGAGGCGGGCCCCGGTGGGCCCTGACTGCCGTCATGATGAGAACCTGGAGTTGCTGTATCATACTGTTGTTGCTGGCCGGTGGGGGCGAAGCGGCCGCACAGAAGCGGGACAAGCCCTTCGTGGACAGCACCGCCTATTACGACGATCTCTTCGACGACATGGAGGAGTTCCTGGATTCGGTAACGGCACCGCGCACGTTTTTCCTGGTGAACATAGGCGTCAACGACGCGTACTTCAACTACGAGCAGGAAGGCTCCTTCGACCTGCTGGCGAAGCGGCAGCTCACCTACACGCCTTCGGTGGGCTATTACCACAAGGGGGGGCTCGGACTCAACTTGTCGGCCACCGTGGTCAACGACGGCACGGGTTTGAATGCCTTCCAGTACCTGGCCACCGCTTCCTACGATTACTTTCAGCAAACGGCCTTCGCCACCGGCATCAACTACACCCGCTACTTCACCCGGCGCGACCTTCCGTTCTATACGACGCCGCTGCAGAACGAGGTGGGGGCCTATTTTACGTACAAGCGCTGGTGGGTGAAGCCGGCGGTATTCGTGAGCTACGGCTGGGGCAGCCGCGAGGAGTATGCCGAGCGGGAGGCCTATATCACATCGCTGCGCCTGCGTCCCGACGGCTTCACACGGGTACGGACAAACGAAACGATCTCTGACTTCTCGCTCTCGCTTTCCGCACGCCACGACTTCTGGTGGCTCAACGTAGGGATGAAGCATGCCTCGCTCCGCATCACGCCACAGGTGGTGTTCACAAGCGGTACGCAAAAGTTCGGCTTCAACCAGAACGCCAATACCTATGGCGTGGTGCGGGCCACCAACCTCAACGAGCTCATCGCCACCGAGAACCAGTCGCTCGACGACCAGCTGTATTTTCAGCCCCTGTCGCTGGCCGGGTTTCTACGGGTGGAGTATTCCTGGAAGCGCATCTTCCTGCAGCCGCAGTACGTGCTCAATTACTATTTCCCCGCGGGCAGCCGCAATTTCCTCGGGCTGTTCCGGTTTAATGTAGGCATGTATTTCTAGCGCATCCCCGATTGTGCGCGTGCTGTTCGCGGAGTTTATCCCGCCGGGGCGGGGCGCACGTTTTTCACACAGCGGCACGGCGACACGACGACACAGCGGCCACTTTGTTGCCGGCGCAAGCGCCTGACTGTTCTCAAAGCGGCACGCGGGTTTCTCGCGAAGACGCGGAGACGCGGAGGCGCAGAGAATATTGCGTTGATCGGTGTGGCCGTCATCGCGCGGAAGGTCCCTGTCGAAGGCGAAGGACGGGCACCGCATCGTCGGTATGAGGTTGCCGAAGGTTCCCTTGTTACGCGTAAAACCTGTTAAGGCAATCCATCGCAACAAAATGCCATTCAGCGAATCATAACTTACTTTTTTGAAGACCCTACTTAACGCTGGCTTACGGAACACTCCGCGCAACGTGGGAGTCAGCTTCGCTGCGCTCGCATTGACGCGCCGCCACGTTCGCAATGACATGTCGCCGCGCCGCTCTCCGCCGCGTCGCCACGTGAACGTCCTGCCGCAGGCAGGGCCATTCTTCTGCGTGCTCCGCGTCTCCCGAGGCTTCGGGAGCGTCTCTGCGAGAAACCCGCCAACCTCTGTAGTGAATGGCAGCCGCTTGCGGCGGTGACAGAAATGCAAATGCCCGCCCTATCTTTTCTTTAACGACTCCAAAGCAGCGCTTGGCATGAAGGTTGAACGCACGCGGGAAATTCATTTTCATGAAAGCAAGACTACCGTTCGTACTCGCCGCCCTCCTGGCCGCGCAGGTAAGCTCCGCCCAGTTCAACATCGGCGCCAAGGGAGGCGTCAACCTCACCAAGATCGAAGGCCGCAGCTTCCAGGAAGGCTTCCAGACCGGCTACCACCTCGGCGCCTTTATGGAGATCGGCCTCGGCAAAAAGTGGCACCTCCAGCCCGAGCTGCTCTTCAACCAGGTGCAGGGCCGTTACGACACCGCCTTCCGCCAGGTATACCAGAATGCTTTTTCCGACGCCCGCTCCGGCAACGTGAAGCTCAACTACCTCTCGATCCCCATCCTGCTCAATTACCACGTGGGCAAGGCCCTCTCGCTGCAGGCCGGCCCGCAGTTCGGCGTGCTGATCAACAAAGACAAGAACCTCCTCCAGAACGGCAGTGAAGCCTTCAAAGGCGGCGACCTCTCGCTCCTCGGCGGCGCCCAGATCCACCTCTCCAAGCTGCGCTTTACCGGCCGCTACGGTGTGGGCCTCAACAACCTCAACGACATTACCACCAAAGACAAGTGGAAAAGCCAGACCATCCAGCTGTCGGTGGGCTTCGCACTTTGATGTCAGATCTGAAATCTTGGATGTGAGATCTGGGGTAATGCTCGATCTGTTGCTTCCTCCGGATCAAATTCTTTTTTTTGTGCCCCGCGTCGCTGCAACGACCGGGGCATTTTACTTGGTGGCAGGAATGGACGGCCGCGAGCGGCCTGATGCGCGACGGCACGACGGCACGAAGGCGCGACGACAAAACACTTTTTTTCACCGAAACTTTGGGAAAAATCTCATTGATTGTCGATGTATTTCCAATGGTAGCGTGATCGGGCTTTGCGAGCTTGCTTGAAAAAGCTATGGTAACCAATGAAGAGGAGATTGCGCAAGCTGTACTCGACTGTGCTTTTTACATACACAAACTTTATGGCCCAGGGTTGTTGGAAAGTATCTATGAAGATTTGATGGAGTACGAGTTGGTCAAGCGAGGATTCACGGTTGAGCGCCAGAAACCAGTCGCATTGATACATGAGGAACTTCGCAGGAAGCGCGCCTTTCGGGCGGACTTGATCGTCAACTATACGGTGCTTGTGGAGCTCAAATCCCGTATGGAGCTTCATCCGGATTACTATAAGATACTGGTTTCATACCTGCGGCTGTCGCGTATCCGGCTGGGATTGCTGATCAATTTTGGTATGCCCCTGCTTAGGGATGGGATCCGACGCGTTGTCAACGATCATCCAATCAGGATGTAAACGCTCTGTGAGCCGTTAATTGTGCTGCAGTAATATCATCCTACAAACGTAGCGCGGAAGCGGCGTAGGCACACAAACTAAGATTTTCGTTGTGCCGTCGTGCCGTCGTGCCTTAGCGGATCAGGCCGCGTGCGGCCGTCCACTTCGCCCGCAGGGTGGAAAAGTGATCTTCTCGTGCGGCAGCCCTACACCTGAGATCTGAGATCATACATCTGAGATCATACATCTGAGTTCTCCTCCCTGCGTTACCTTTGCCGCTACGGCGCCCGCGCGCCCTTTTCCTGATCAAACCAATCACCTTGCGATTCAGCCAGAAGCCCGAAGAGGAAATGGATTTCCTGCCCATTATCCCGCTCAACGAGCAGGACGCCGAGAACTTCGACCTCAGCTCGGTACCCGAAGAACTACCGGTGCTGCCCCTGCGCAATACCGTGCTCTTCCCGGGTGTGGTGCTGCCCATCACCGTGGGGCGCGACAAAAGCATCAAAGCCGTGAACGAAGCCTATAACGGCGACAAGCTGATCGGCGTGCTCGCGCAAAAGGACTCCAACGTCGAGGACCCCACCGTGGCCGACCTCGAGTCCATCGGCACCGTCGCCAAGATCGTGAAGCAGATCAAGATGCCCGACGGCGGCATCACCATCATCATCCAGGGGAAGTCGCGCTTCGCGCTAACGGAGGTGACGTCCGAAGATCCCTACTTCCGCGCCCGCTTCACGCTCGTGACCGACCCCGAGCCGCCCACCGACCCCGACTTCGCCGCCTATGTGGCCAATATCAAAGACATCGCCACCGAGATCATCCAGCTTTCGCCCAATATGCCCTCCGAGGCCTCGGTGATCCTCAAGAACATCGAGAGCCCCGCCTTCCTTATTCACTTCGTATCCAGCAACCTCTCTACCGAGCTGCGCGAGAAGCAGCGCCTCCTCGTCACCGACTCGATCCGCGAGCGCGCCGAGCTGCTGATGGAACTGCTGCAGAAAGAACTCCAGTTTGCCGAGCTCAAGAACAAGGTCACCAACAAGACGCGCGCGGAGCTCGACAAGCAGCAGCGCGAATACTTTCTCCAGCAACAGCTCAAAAGCATCAAGGAGGAACTGGGCGGCGACGTGAACGAGCGCGAGCTCCGCGAGATGCAGAAGAAAGGCGAGGGCAAGCAATGGAGCGACGCCGCGCGCGAGGCTTTCCGCAGGGGCGTGGAGAAGCTCGAGCGCATGCACCCGAGCACCCCCGACTACTCCGTGGTGTACAACCACCTCGACCTCATGCTCGACCTGCCCTGGGCCCACTACTCCGAAGACAAGTACGACCTGCGTCATGCCCGGGAAGTGCTCGACGCCGACCACTACGGCATGGAGAAGATCAAGGAGCGCATCCTCGAATACCTCGCCGTGCTGAAGCTGAAGGGCGACATGCGCTCGCCGATCCTGTGCTTCTACGGTCCGCCCGGTATCGGCAAGACCTCGCTGGGCCGCTCCATCGCCAACGCCATCGGGCGCAAGTACGTGCGCCTCTCGCTCGGCGGCATCCACGACGAGAGCGAGGTGCGCGGCCACCGGAAGACCTATATCGGCGCCATGCCCGGCCGCATCGTGCAGTCGATCCGAAAGGTGCAGACCTCCAACCCGGTGATGATCCTCGACGAGATCGACAAGGTAGGCGCCGACCATCGCGGCGACCCGAGCTCCGCGCTGCTGGAGGTGCTGGACCCGGAGCAGAACAATTCGTTCTACGATAATTACCTCGAGCTCGAATACGACCTGAGCCGCGTCCTCTTCATCGCCACCGCCAACAACCTGCAGACGATACAGCCCGCACTCCGCGACCGACTCGAGATTATCGAGCTCAGTGGCTACGCAGTGGAGGAGAAGATCGAGATCGCGAAGCGCCACCTCGTGCCGAAGCAACGCGAGGCGCACGGCCTGGGCAACGTGAAGTTCAGGATCTCCGACAAAGTGCTCGAGTGGACCATCGAGAACTACACGCGCGAGAGCGGCGTGCGCGAGCTCGACCGGCAACTGGCCGCCATCATGCGCCACCAGGCGATGCAGCTGGCCATGGAAGGAAAGGTGAAGCCGGCCGTGGGCACCGCCGACGTAGAGGCGATCCTCGGGCGCCCGCGCTACAACAACGAGCTGTATCGCACCGCCAATATGCCCGGCGTGGCCGTGGGCCTTGCCTACACCTACGTGGGTGGCGACATTCTCTTCATCGAAACGACGCTCTCCGAAGGGAAGGGTGAGCTGAAGCTGACCGGCAACCTGGGTCAGGTGATGAAGGAAAGCGCCACCACCGCGCTCTCGTGGCTGCAGGCCAACGCGGCAAAGCTCAAGCTCGACCCCAAGGTGTTTGAGAAGAAGACCGCGCATATCCACGTTCCCGAAGGCGCGGTTCCGAAAGACGGTCCGAGCGCGGGCGTAACGATGCTGACGGCACTCGCTTCGGCATACACCGGCCGCAAGGTGCGTCCCTACCTGGGCATGACCGGTGAGATCACCCTGCGCGGGCAGGTGCTGCCCGTAGGCGGCATTAAGGAAAAGGTGCTCGCTGCAAAGCGCGCCGGCCTTCGCGAGCTCATTTTGTGCGTGCAGAACGAGAAGGACGTGCAGGAGATCAACCCGGAGTTCATCAAGGGCGTGTCCTTCCATTTCGTAAAAACGATGAGCGAGGTGCTCGCACTGGCGCTGGCATAGGCTATCGAACGATTACAGATTGGTGGGATGTCCCTCGTTGCGTAGCAGCGGCGCGCGGCTGTTCGTGCGCAGTGGCCCGGCGCATTCATCCGAAGCCTGCTAAAGCGCACGGGCAATGGCAGCGTCTTCGTTTTGCTGACAGCGGATTTGGCTGCCGGTATCGGCCCGGTACGTACGCAATGGCTACTGCGCAAAAAATATCTGGTGTGCCCGGGCGTCTTCAGTAAAGAATCGGAAATTGAGCTGCGCCAGCTGCCGTCGGGCCTCCGGCGAGGGCTAACTCCACCTGTGCTGCATTTTACTGCGATGAAAAAACCGACCTTGTTCCTCTGCGGCCTACCCGCAATGTTGCTGCTGGTAACCGCAATCACCCCCTTAAGCTTCACGGGTGCCCTCCCCGCCCTGGTGGTGTTCGGAACCGCCTTGCTGCTCTCGCTGTTCCTGCGCGGCCGGGTTCGCAAATGGAGCGTCAGCTACCTGTTGCGCTGGGTGCCGGTAGCGGCCTTGATTGTGGTTCCGATCCGGTTTTTAATCGATCCTGTGGCAGGCAACCCGTTCAGCCGTTGGGCGACGGTCCGCATTTCACACCGCGCTGTCGGCGGGCTGCAGTACATCGCCCACCAGTTCCGCGACCTGGGCGCAAGGGGGTATGCGCGCCGCACCTGCCAGGTTACTCCGGTTTTCCCGGGGCTGGCCTATTTCGTGGAGGTGGACACATCCGGGCTCTCGGCGCGGTGGAAACCGGTGGACGAGGAATACAACCCCTTTCACTGGAAGTAGGCGGAACTGCGGTAGCTCGGTGCCGGCTATTTGTGTACCTGCGGTAAGCGCCCTTTTTAGGGCCGGCTGTCGAGTTTCTTCAGGAGGTCTTGGAAGCCTGCTTCCCCCATGCCTCTGCCCATGATCTGTCGGTTTGCGTCGGGCAGGAAATAAGTAGGGTAGGAGGAAACCTGAAAGTTATAAAGCAGCCCGTTCAATGCACGCTGCTCGAGGGGCAGCAGCGTACGGGAAATTCAGACGCGCTGGAACGGCTCGGCACCAGCCCGCAGGAATACGCCCGGCAGCGTTGCTTCGCAGGCACGGGAGGGCACGCCTGCCTGCCTTTGCCACCCGGCCCTGATGGCCTACCTTAGTCCCGAAATGCGCCTACTCCTGATCCTTTCTTTCCTGTATGCCGGCACGGCTTTGCGCGCGCAGACCGTGGGCGGTTCGGCGGTATACAACTTCCTGCACCTGCCCGCCTCGCCGGCGCTGAGCGCCGCTGGTGGTGTGAACGTATCATACGCGGCACCCGACGCAGGACTGGCGGCCAACAACCCGGCGCTGCTGCAGCCCTCGCTGCACGGGCAGCTCGGGCTCAACTTCAACGCTTTTTTCGCGGGCACCAGGGCCTACCAGCTCGCCGGCGTTTACCACCACAAGAAATGGAACACCACCTTTGGTTCCAGCCTCTTTTTCATTGATCATGGCTCGCTCACGCAAACCGACGCGGTAGGCTACGAAACGGGCGCCTTTCGCCCGCGCGATATGAGCTTCCAGGTGTCGGCAGCACGGCGCTACCTCGAGCGCTGGCAGTATGGGGTAACGGCCAAGTTGATCCGCTCGAGCTACGGCACCTACGGCTCCACGGGCCTCGCCTTCGACCTCGGGCTCCTGTACAAGGACACGGCGCGTCATTTTTCAGCCGGCCTGCTGGCCAGGAACATGGGCGGCCAGGTAAGCCGCTTCGGCTCGCTGGGAGAGGACCTGCCTTTCGACCTCCAGGTGGGCATCACGCAGCGCCTCGCCAAATCGCCGTTCGGCTTCTCGCTGACGCTGCAGCAGCTCCACCGGTTCAACATCGGCTATAACGACAGCACCTTCAACAACGAGACCGGTCAAACCAACAAAAGCTCCTTCGCCACGAAACTGTTCAACCACTTTGTGCTCGGCACCCACATCTTCCTGAGCCGCAACCTCGAGGCGACGCTGGGCTATAATTTTCTCCGCCGCTCCGACCTCAACGTGGGCGGCACCGGCAACGGGCTCAACGGCTTTTCCGCCGGCTTTACAGCCCGCTTCAGCCGCCTGCAGGTGCAGTATGCACGCGCCTACTACCAGCGTGGCCGCGCCTACAACCAGTTTGGGCTGCAGCTCTCCCTGTATCGCAAGGTGTGATCAGTGTGGCGCCTGCTCGGCGATGTGCACCAATGAATCCGGAAGGAGCGGAAGCTGTTGCCCGAAGCAGGTGTTGAGCAGGAGGCGGAACTGGTTCACGTTCGACGTGCCGGGTTTCCATGCTGCTTTCACGCGATCCGGAACATACACGGCATTGACCGTACTGTAGTAATACGGACGTGCCGACGCTCCGTCGAAATACCGGTAGCCGTGATCGCTCATAAACAGGATCACCGTGGGGCGCGTTGCCGCCTTCCGGATGCGGGTGATGAGGTCGATGTAGACACCGTTGGCATAGTGCAGGTAGCCGAGGTAGGCGGCCGTGTCGTCCTTTGTGTATGCCCGTTCCAGGCTGTTCGGCCTACCCTGCGCATCGTAATAATAGGGGCTGTGGGGCAGCAACAGGTGGGTGTAGACGAACCGCCTGCCGCCCTGTGGCTGCGCGATCTCCGATTTCAACAGGGCGATGAGGGTATCGTTCACGTTGCGCGCCTTGAGGCCGTCTTTGTGGGTTTTCAGGATCCCCCGCAGGTACAGGTGGTAGGAAATGTCGCGCCACCCGCGCTGGGTAAACGTCTGTGCCGTCAGCAGCCGCTCGCTGCGCACGCCAAATACGTCCGGTACGCGGGCAGGGGCGTCGCCGATGTCGAAGATGGAGTAGTTGCGGATGTCGTAGCCCTGTTCCCCGAAGAAGCGCGCCACCTGGCTCGTTTTGATCCAGGAAAAGCACTGCGACACATCTTTGGGGTTGGTGGTCGGCGACACCTGCAGGTAGGCCAGGTTGAGCAGCGACGCGGTGGAATACTCCGTGAACATGTAGTTCGAGGTGGAACGAGGCACCACGTGAAAGCCAAGGGCGGCCAATGAGTCGAGAAAGGGGCTGTTGTCGAAGCGCAGCCGCCGGAGCTCGTCGGCGCCCGCATATTCATCGGCTACGATCAGGAATACATCAGGCATCGAATCACGGGCTGCCGGCCTGAATTCGATATGGCGTGCAGCGACCATCTTTTTCTGCCGTGCGTGTTGCTGTATACCCGACACGCCCTCGATGGCCAGCAGCACCACCAGCAGCAGATTGAGGAAGCGGATGGGCCGGCCGAAATCCCCTTTGCTCCGCTTCAGGTAGCGATACAGCAGCCCGGATAGCAGCACCAGGAGCGGCAGCAGGAACGAGTAGCGCGTGGGCAGGCTGCGGCCCAGGGAGGCTTTCAGGAAGTCGTGCACGGTGCCGAAAAAGAATTGGACAAAAAGCAGCGCGAAGGAGAACAACAGCGCAGGTGCCGGCCGGCGGAGTAGAAGCAGCGAAAGTCCGTAGAACAATGCGGCTACCGCGGCGTACGTTACGGAAAGGAGCACGATCGCAGCCGCTGGTACCAGCCCGTAGTTTTCGACGCAGCCGTGGGCGATGAAGAAAGCCGAAAGCAGCAGGAGCGGAACAAGGGCGGTCAGGTGTCGGAAGCTGCGATTCATGGGGCCGTATTTAGAAGCCATCAAATGGACAATGCCGAAGGCCGCTGGCGCGCCGGCCGCCAAATAAACGGTTTCCCCGCCAATCGGGGACCTCTTTTTTGTGCCGCGCCCGCACGTACCTGCGCGGTACCATCACTCCACAAGGAAGGCGGACGAATCGCGCAGCATCGGCAGCCGCTGGTGAAACTGCTGGTTGAGCAGGGCCCGGAGGTGGTTGACGTGGCTGATACCGGGGTACCAGGCACTATAGTTCCCCGAAGGCAGGTACACTGCGTTGAGGACCGACAACTGAAGATGCGGCGGTACGGCGGGTGCGCTGCCGCCGCCCCGGTAGCTGTGGTCGCTGAGCAGCAGGATGATTGGTGGGCGCGGGCTGCCGGCCAGGATGCTGTCTACGAGGGAGAGCAGGCGCCCGTTGGCATACTGCAGGTATTCAAGGTATTGCCGAGGGTCTTTGTTGTGCGGGTCGGCAAGGAGGGCTGCCGGGACCGGGGTGCCGTCTTTCCGGTAGAAATACGGGTCGTGCGGAAGCATCAGGTGGGTATAGATGAAGCGTGGTTGGCGGGCAGAGCGCCGGCTTTCGGCCAGGGTCAGGTCGGCCATCTCCCCGTTGCCTTGGTTCACCTCGTAGCGGGCCAGCCGCCTGATCTCGGAGGGCAGGTGGAAGCGGGTCACCAGGTGAAAGCGCAGGTCGCGGTTCAGGCGGCTCTCCAGCGTCGGCAGCAGGAGCACCGAGCGTCCGCTCCTGAAAAACGGGATCTTAAAGGGGGGCGGCGCATCGCCGAGCGCAAAAATTGAGTGGTTGTGCACCTCATACCCATTGTGTTGCAGCCAGCCTGCGAAGCGACTCCGCCGGATCAGCGGGAAGCACAGCTCGTGGCCCATTTCCGTACGATGGCGGTTGTCGGGCAGTGGCAGAAAATCCATGTTGAGCAGCGACGCCATCGAGAAGGCGGTATAGTTGTAGTTGCTGCTGGCGTCGGGCACCACGCGAAACCCCCGTTGGGTCAACGCCCCGGTAAAGGCACTGTTGTCGAATCCGAAGTACTGTGCAAGGGCACGGTCGCCGGCATATCCGTCTGCCACGATCAGGTGGATATCCGGCTTCGCGGCACTGTCGGGCAGCGCGGTCATGGCGAGTGGCGGCAGCAGCGGCCCGTCGTTCCGGTTCAGGTGGTGGACCGTGCCGATGCCGGTATCCACCAGGAGCAGCACCACCAGCAGCACATTCAGGTAGCGCGTCAGGCGTACGAAGGAGGCCCGGCTGCGGTGAAGGGCACGGAAAAGCAGCAGCAGCGCGGCGGCCAGCAGGGGCAGCACCAGGCTGTACTTACCCAGGAAGCCCTGCCCCCCGATTGCTTTGAGCCCGTCGTGGAAGATGCCGAAATAGAAATAGATACCGGCCGCTGCAAAGACCATCAGCGCCGCCCGTTGCCAGTTGCGCCAGCGATACCAAAGCAGTACCGTGCCCACTACGATCGGGAGCCAGAACCGGGGAAGCAGCGGCACCGCGTCGGCGGGGCGCACCAGGTGCGGGTGCTCCACCACGCCATGCAGGAGAAAGAACACCGGCAGCAGCAACAGGTAAAAAGGGAAGTCCGCCTTCTTTGGTGGCACCGGTGCGGTCATGGGCGGGCATTGAATACAGAACCTGCCCCTAACCGCTGCCAGGGTTCGCGGGGGAGCATTTCGCACCGCTTCGCAACGGTTGCCCCGGTGTATGTACTGTAGCTATCGGACGGCGCGCCACGGTGCTGCGCCTGCCGGTGCGCTTGTCCGTCGAAGGAAAAGACATGGCCAGCCCGGGCGCCGTAGGAAGAAGAAGGACACGTTGCGCCGGGCATCAGGGCTTCTTGTTTTTCCTGCCGAAGAGGCGGTAAAAGAACATTTTTACGTACAGTACGATGTTCTTGAAAAAGAACGCAACGCCGAGTGCGGCAGCCACCAGCGCCTGCAACAGGTAGCTGCCGCTTCCCGGGTCGATGTATAAAAGATGGTGCATCATGCGAAGTAGCTCAGGTTCGTTTTGGGGGTCAGGGTCAGCAGCGTTTCGTACATAAGGCGGATGGTGCCTTCGATGTCGGAGCGGTGCAGCATTTCCACCGTCGTGTGCATATAGCGCAGCGGGATGGAGATGAGTACCGAAGGGCAGCCGTCGTTGGCATAGGCGAAGGAGTCGGTATCCGTGCCCGTGCTCCGCGACACCGCCCGTAATTGTACGGGAATGTCGCTGTCGGCGGCTACGTCCTGCACCAGCTGCAGCAGCTTGTTGTGCACGGCGGGTCCGAAGGAAAGCGAGGGGCCTTTGCCGCACACCGTATCGCCCTCGATCATCTTGTTGATCATCGGTGTGGACGTATCGTGCGTCACATCGGTGATGATGGCCACGTCGGGCTTGATGCGGCGGGCGATCATCTCGGCGCCGCGGAGGCCGATCTCCTCCTGCACGGCATTCACCACGTAGAGGCTATAGGGTAATTTTTTGCGGTTCTGGCGGAGCAGGCGGGCCACCTCGGCGATCATGAAGCCGCCGATGCGGTTGTCGAAGGCGCGGCCTACGTAATAATCGTTGGCGAGCTCCTCGAAGCCGTCGGCATAGGTGACCACCGCGCCTACATGGATGCCCAGGTCCTCCACTTCCTTCTTGCTCCGGGCGCCGCAGTCGAGCCACAGGTTCTCCACCTTGGGCTGCTGCTCCTTGTCGCCACCACCAAGGCGGGTATGGATGGCGGGCCACCCGAATACGGCCTTCACGAGGCCGTTCTTTCCATGGATCCACACCCGCTGGCTGGGGGCAATCTGGTGGTCCACGCCGCCGTTACGCTTCAGGTAGATGAGGCCGTCGGCGGTCACGTAGTTGACGAACCAGGAGATCTCGTCGGCATGTGCCTCGATCACCACCTTGAACGGCTGACCCGGGTTCACGACGCCCACGGCCGTGCCGTAAGGGTCGGTAAAGGTCTCGTCTACGTACTGCGTAATATAATCCAGCCAAAGGCGCTGGCCACTGTATTCGAAGCCAACGGGCGAGGGGTTGTTGATGTAATCGACCAGGAAGGCCATCGATTCGCCGGTGATCACGGACTTGTTGGATTTCGGTTTCGTCGCTTTCGCCATAAGGGAGGTTTAATCGTCAAATTTATGGATATCTAGAGGATCAGCCACAGACCGCTCGAGAGCGCCATGAGGCCGTCGAGTGCGCAATAGTAAAAATAATCGGACCGCCGGCGCTGCGCCGTGCGCCAGAGCCCGCCGAGCAGGAGCCCGGGCAGCAACAGCAGCGCCGTTTCCGTGACCGTAAACCCGTACAACGGCAGCGCCGCGCCGCTGGCAAAGAACACCGCCAGGGAGCCGGCAAAGAGCCGGTGCACGCCGCTTTCCGGGAGCTGCGTCACGAGGCTGCGGATGCCTTCGGCGCGGTCGGCAGCGCGGTCGCGGTAATCGAAGAGGATGCAGATGGGGTAGATCAGGTAGAAGCGGTTGAACACGAACAGGTAGGTGGCAGTGCTCCATTCGGTGCCTGCCACCAGCAGGGGCAGCATGAAGGGGATATGCGTCCAGGCGAGGGCCAGGAAGGCTGTTTTGCCCACCGCGATCCGCTTCAGGAGGCCGAAGGGCTTCGACGGGATCTTGGGCGCCGAATAGAGGAAGGTGATGAAGGCGGTGAGCAGCAGCCAGGGCCAGTGGGGCAGCAGGCGCCAGCCGAACCAGGCGGCGGCCAGGAGGGAGGCGCCGAAAAGGGCCGCATGCAGCTTCCGGTGCCGCACCGACCAGGCGGCTTTGGGGCTATGCCCATACAGCGCCGGCGTGAGCAGCCAGTGAAAATTGTAGGAGCAGAGCGTGCCGGTGAAGATAAAGCCCAGTAAGTCGGTGTTGAGGTGCCCGGCGAAGCGCAGCTGGGTGTGCCCTGCCATCAGCAGCGCGCAGGCGCCGATAAAGACGCTTGTGAACAGGAGGCCGTCGGCAACCTTCCGGAGGAGCGGGACCAAGGGAGGCTTAGCTGCGGAATACGTAAATGTTGGGCACCACGAGGGTATCGCTCTTGTTGTCCTGGGCGTCCTTCACCACGATGCGCAGGTCGAGGGTGTCGGTTTCCTTGCCGTAGGGGGTACCGGTCTGGTTGCGCGGCGCGGAGGCGGCCTGGAGGTCGGGGTTGCTGAGGCCGACGATGATCCGGCCCGACTGGGTCTTGGGGAAATCGGGTACGCTGAATTCGAGCTTCATCGAAGCCACCGGGTTGTTTTGGGTTCGGTTCTTCCACACCTTGGTCACGAAGATCGAATCCGTGACGTCGCCTTCCTTGTCGGTGAATTCGAGATCGAGTTGCAGCAAGCTTTGCAGGTCAACCGGGTTGTTGGAAACGGAAATCAATTTCAGCTGGGGCTTCGTCTGGAATTTATCTTTGTTGCAGCCTGCGAGCAAAAGCGCGAGGGCACCGATCTTCAGGATATTCTTCATGGAAGGGGGTTGATCGAAACAAATTTAAACTATTGGGGCTTACGTTTCATGGGCGTTGCAGACATTAATAAAATATTGGAGATCGGCCCGGATGGATTCGAGGCGGCGGCCTTGGACCTGTACCAGTTTCAATACGCGCATAATCCCCTGTACGGCCGCTTCTGCGACCTGCTGGGCCGACGCGTGCAGGAGCTCGCGTCGATTCCGTTCCTGCCCATTTCCTTCTTCAAGACGCACGCGGTACAGACCGGCACCTTTGAGCCGGCCCTGCGCTTCGAGAGCAGCGGCACCACCGGCGCCACCACCAGCCGGCACCTCGTTAAGGACGCAGCCCTCTATGCCGCCGTTGCCGAAGCGGCCTTTGAGCGGATCTACGGGCCGCTGGGCGAATGGTGCATCCTGGCGCTCCTGCCCTCGTACCTCGAGCGCGGCAATTCGTCGCTGGTACATATGGTGCAACACTTCTCGGAACGGAGCGGGCATCCGGGCAACGGCTTCTTCCTGTACGACCAGGCGGCGCTCTGCGACCAGCTGCGGGAACTCAATGCGGCGGGGCAGAAGACGCTGCTCATCGGCGTTACCTACGCCCTGCTCGATTTTGCGGAGGCCCACCCGATGCCGCTGCCGCACACGGTGGTCATGGAAACCGGCGGCATGAAGGGCCGGCGCGAGGAGTGGGTGCGCCCCGAGGTGCATGCGCGGCTAAAGGAAGCGTTCGGTCTGCAGGGCATTCATTCGGAATACGGGATGACAGAGCTGCTGTCGCAGGCCTATGCGCCCGAGGAGGGCCTCTTTGTGGCGCCGCCCTGGATGCGCGTGCTGGTGGCCGACGAAGACGACCCGGCGTCGCTGACGCCCGCAGTGTCGCGCCCGCGCACCGGGCGCCTGCACGTGATCGACCTGGCAAACCGCTGGTCCTGTGCTTTCATTGCCACCGAGGACATCGGGCGGCAGCATCCCGACGGTCGCTTCGAGGTGCTGGGCCGGATGGACCACAGCGATGTGCGCGGCTGCAGCCTGCTGGCCGTGTGACCGACAATCGGGAATCGGCAATCGGGAATCGGCAATGTTTTGTTTCGGGTGGGGTTGTCCGTTGCTACCGATCCGACATTTATAACGCGCATACCGGGAGAAAGGCGCATGGTGTGCACGCCGTAATCATTTCGCTTGATCTTCAAAATTGCGAAGGCTTGGAACTGGCGACGGGTCGGTTGGAGAAAAGTGTTCCGCCATCGATCCGTAGAAACACAAGTACGCCCCGCAAGCGGACCGAGGAAGTAGGAACGGCCGTATCCGGAACGACCCATTTCCAATAAACCAATAAACCAGTAAACGGCCGCGCAGCGGCCCTCCCGGGCACAAAAAAGCCAGGCGCAATGCCTGGCTCCAATGTTTTGATCATCTTCCTCAGAGGGCGGGACCTTCCTGGCCACGCTCGTTCTGCTGACGACGACCACCGCGCGAATTCATGCCGCCTTTGCGGCCTGCCTCGCGGGCTTCTTCGCTGGTCCACTGGTGGGCCACACCTTGCTCGTGGGCCGCACGGCCGCCTTTGCTGGCGATCTCGCGCTGGCGTTCGGGACTCATCGCAGCGAAGCCACGATTGGAGCGTTTGCGTTCAGAACCGGAATTCTGTTGGTTGCCTTCGTTGATTCTGTTTTCGTTCATAACGGATTTTTTTGCGTTTGTGTAAATGGTTGAGGGTGTACTACCGAACGCTGATAGTCTAAAAAACTGTGCCTCCCGGCTGCGCTTCGGGCCCGTGTGGCGCGGCTTCGGGCGAATTGAACGGGGGGCTCCGTTTAAAAAACCCGTATTCCACAATCACGTGCCTTGTGTGCCGCCACCGCTTCCCCAATACGGGTAGAAAAAGATGGTGGAAGCCTTTCCCTTATTTGCGGGTTTGTACAACTCCTTCTACACAAAAGCCGCTGCCACACCGCGTTCCACGGGATCGTCAGGCCGCATTGTGCTCCGGGGTGCGGTTGCCGGCGTGAGCCATCGGCACGCCTTCGCGCACATGGCGCACGAGCAGGCGCGCGAGCTCCAGGATGTCGCCGTACTCCATCCCTTTCTCATAGCATTGGAGCACCCCCTTCGACAGGAGGTCCCGCTGCATCTTGGGGCTCATGCCGGTGGAATACAAAACGATGGGGATGTGCCGGAGCCGCTGTTGCTGCTGGAGCGACAGGGCGAGCTCCGCGCCGTTGATGGCGGGCATATTATAATCCAGTACAAAGAGATCGGGGTGGGATTGCTCCGGGAGCTGCTGCAGGTAGTCGAGCAACTCCTCGCCGGAGCAGAACATCTTGACTTCGTCGATGAACTGTAGCTCGGTGAAGGCCTGGTGCATGATGTAGCGGTCATCAGCATCGTCTTCTACCAGCAAAATCCGGAAGGCCAGTTTTTGCATAAACGGATGATTAAGGGGTGATCCTGAAATGAGGTTCCTGACAAATTTAGGGAAAAGAAATCCGAAAACAGATCAGGCCCTCAGGATTTCCTTCAGGCCTCCGGGCGGGCCACCGGCACTCACGAGGAGAAGAAGGTGCCCGGGTCGAGCAGGTCGGACAGCTCGGTCTTGCAGATCCCGATCATAATGGTGCCGATGCTCGCGGAGGCGTAGCGCAGTTGCACCCCGTTGATCTCGAGGGCAGCGGCTTCGAGGGCCTTCTCGTGGTAGCGGCGGATCGGCGCCTTGCCCTGCATCACGCCGGCAAAAGAGGCGAGGTAGGGGTTGGTCGTAGCCGCGAGCTCCTCGTCGGGGATGGGCGTGAGCTCCCCAGCCGCAGCCAGGCGCACTTCGTCCTGACCGCTGGCAAGGCCCTCTTCGGCCAGGGCATGGAACTGGTCGCCGATGCGGAGCGTGAAGAGGGTCAGGATGAGGCTGTCGAGAAAGCCCATATTGGCCTCAGTGAGCGGCATTTCGCGGAAGGTGTAGATACCCTCGATGCCCGAGAGCAGGAGAAAGGGATTGATGTGCAGGTCTTTGGCCTTTTCGGACAGCGCCTGCAGGAAGGCTTGTTCGTTCATAGGAGTCAGTTGAAGGAGCTCGCCTGCAAGATAGGCGCGGGGCGGGGCAAAAAAAGAAAAGGGACCGCCCCAGGCAGTCCCTTTTTTATCCGGAAGCCGGATTTATACCTCGTCCGTATCGGTCGTGCGCTGCACCGTCACCCGGTCGCCGCTGCGGCCGGCATCGGTAGTGGTAGTAGTCACGGTTCTGCGCCGGCTGCCGCCCCCCAGCAGGGCCACGAGCAGCAGGATGAACACGGCCGCCCCGATCACCCAAACCCAGGGAGAGTTGTACCAGGCACCGGTGGCGCCATCGGTAAGGCTCACCGAGGTGTTGGAACTGGTGGTGGTAGTGGACGACGAAGAGCCGCCGCTGCTGCTGCCACCCGAGGAGGAGCCGCCTCCGTCCTGTGCCCAGAGGGACACCTGGACCAGCGCTGCCATCGCCGTCAGGGCGAGGGCCCGCGCGCGGAAAAGATGCTGTTGTGTCATATACTTTTTTTTAGGTTCATAGACCGGTCTGTCGGGCAAAGCCGTTCAATAATTGAGCCACCCCATCCATAAAGATCCGCCTTAGCCGTTATTATACGACGCTTTCTCCTCGTCGTCCGTATCCGCCAGCAGCTGGTCCGTCAGGATATCGTTGGGATCCGAGCGGTGCTTGCGGTCGATCTGCTTGTCGTGGGCCTTTTTGAGCTGGGTGGCGAGGATATCCACGCAGGCGTCCACCGATTGCTCGAAGGAGGCGGCGTGCTCCTTCACGAACAGGTCCGGACCGGGCACCTCGAGGCGGATCTCGCAATAATCCTCCGGCGTGGCGCGGTCGGGGCCCTGGAACAGGGTGACGTTGGCCCGGATGATCCGGTCGCCTGGCTTCAGCTTCTCCAGTTTCTCGTTGATATAGCCTTCCAGTTCGGCGCTGTGCTTGAAGCCCAGCGATTGAATGATCACATCCATAGCTATTGATTTTTCGTATCCTGTAGCCATTATCATACCATTCGCAGCCCTGAAAACAAGGGGTGTCGCCATCTTTTTGGACCCCGGTTTGCGTACATATCCGCATGATCCGTCTTTTATATGTACTTCTTTGCGGCGCCCTGGCCGGCGCCGGCACGTCCTGCAGCCGCAACGGCGAAAACGTCGAGATCCCGCCCCCGGTGCCCACGGTCACCGACAGCACGGGTGCTACCGTATCGTACCTGGCGCTTGGCGACTCCTATACCATCGGGCAGGGCGTGGGCGCCGACGAGCGCTTTCCGTTGCTGCTGGCCCGGGGGCTGCGCGACTCCAGCCTCCGTGTGGGCGAGCCGCGCTACGTGGCCCGCACCGGCTGGACCACCAACGACTTAATGACGGCCATCAACGCAGAAACCGACCTGGCGCGCTCCTACGGGGTGGTAACGCTGCTCGTCGGGGTCAACGACCAGTACCAGGGCCGCGATACGGCCTCCTACCGCACGGGCTTTACGGCCCTGCTGGAGCGGGCCATTGCCCTGGCCGGCGACCGGCGCAACCGGGTGTTCGTGCTGTCGATCCCCGACTACAGCGCAACGCCCTTCGTGGCTCCGGCCGATAAAGACCGGGTGCGCCGCGCCATCGACCAGTTCAACGCCATCAACCGCCGCATCACGGCCGATTACGGGGTGTCTTATACCGACATAACCCCGCTCTCCAGGAACGCGGCCACCGACCCGGGCCTGCTGGCTTCCGACGGGCTGCATTATTCGGCACGGGCACACGCCCAATGGGCGGCCCTGCTGGCGCCTAAAATCGCGGCTGCGCTGAGGTAAGTAAAAATTCAAAAGTCAAAAGGCAAAACGTTTGCGGCTATAGCCTGATCACAGGGATGCCCGCGACGTATACGTTTTTGAATTTTGATTTCTGACTTCCCGGGCCACGGAGGAACGAGACCTAGCGGTGTGCCGCCAACAGGATGAGTCTTGCTGTTTTCCGCACGTCGTAGGCATTGAGATCGTAGTCGCCGAACACTTCCTGCACCTGCATACCCTGGAAGGAGAGCATGTCGGTGAAGTCGCCGAGCGAGAACTTGGCTACTTTTTCGGTATGCGTCAGGGGGCGCTCCAGGGCAGGGTCCTGAACCGTGATCTTCTTATAAAAGTGGTCGTTGTCGTGCCAGCGGTGGATCTCGTAGTGCGAGGTGCCGACGGTCTTTTCCTCGTTGTGGACGAGCCGGTCTTCCACCCAATGTACGTTGAGGTAGTCGATGAGCAGGGTGCCGTCGCGGCGGATGGACCGGGCCATGGTGCGGAGGGCCGTGTCGTGCTCGCGGCGCGTGGCGAAGTACCCGAAGGAGGTGAAGAAGTTGAAGGCGTACTGGAAGTAGTTGATCCAGTAGGGGAGGC
Source organism: Flaviaestuariibacter amylovorans (assembly GCF_039541815.1). Classification (NCBI taxonomy): domain Bacteria; kingdom Pseudomonadati; phylum Bacteroidota; class Chitinophagia; order Chitinophagales; family Chitinophagaceae; genus Flaviaestuariibacter; species Flaviaestuariibacter amylovorans. Next base: position 1,059,558 of record NZ_BAABGY010000007.1, on the reverse strand, counting down.
GCATGTCGTGTACGTGGAAGTGGAGGCGCTCGTGGGCGAACTGCCCGGCAAAGGAGATACTTTCGGGGGAGATGTCGATGCCGGTGACGTCGAAGCCGCGGGCCGCGAGGAAGCGGCTGTGCCGCCCCTTGCCGCAGGCCACGTCGAGCATGGTGGCACCCGGTGCCGGGCGGAGGTGCCCGATGAGGCGGTCGAGGAAGCCCTCGGCCTCCCGCTCATCCCGCTCGAAGTAAAGCTTGTGGTAATAAGAAGAGTTAAACCAGTCCTGATACCAATCCCGATCGCCCATGGTCCCTTTTTCGGCAAATCTAGGGCCGGGATGGTGAATGATCAATGGTCAATGGTGAATGAGGGGGGAATGGGCGCTCAGGGGGTGGGGTGCGCTGTTGCATAGGCCCGGGGGCGGCTCGACCCTTGGGCCAGCTTCAGTTAGGGCGGTTTCGGCGTGACGGGGTTCCTTCCGCCAACTCTGCCCCATTGACCATTGACCATTCACCATTCACCCCCACCCCCGAAATGAGTTCGGCCCGGCTGCGGCGAATCCCGTATTTTTGCCCCCTTAAAATCAGGACCTGAAGTGGCATTAATCAAGAGTATTTCCGGTATCCGGGGCACCATCGGCGGCAAGCCGGGGGAGAACCTGACACCGATCGATGTGGTAAAGTTCGCGGCGGCATACGGCTCCCTTATTATCGAGAATGCCGATAAATCGGCACCCGTCAAGATCGTCATCGGACGTGACGGACGGATCTCCGGCGAGCTCGTGAGCGGGCTTGTGGTGAGCACCCTCGTGGGCCTCGGGATCCAGGTCGTAGACCTCGGACTTTCCACTACACCTACCGTTGAATTGGCCACCAAGGCCGAAGGCGCGGCCGGCGGCATCATCATCACCGCCTCCCACAACCCCCGCGAGTGGAATGCCCTGAAGCTGCTCAACAGCGAAGGCGAATTCATTTCCGGCGAGCTCGGCGCCCAGGTGCTCGAGCGCGCCGCCAACGAATCCATGACCTTCCCCTCCGTAGAGAAGCTTGGCTCCGTTACCCGCGACGACTCCTGGATGCAGAAGCACATCGACCTCGTACTCGACTACCCGCTTACCAACAAAAAGGCGATCGAGAAGAAAGAGTGGAAGGTGGTGGTGGACTGCATCAACTCCACCGGCGCCCTCATCGTACCGCAGCTCCTCTCGGCGCTCGGCGTGAGCGAGGTCATCATCCTCAACGGCGAAGTCAACGGTAAGTTCGCCCACAACCCCGAGCCCCTGCCCGAGCACCTCACGCAATTGAGCAACGAGGTGCTGAAGCAGAACGCGCACTTCGGCATCGCGGTGGACCCCGACGTCGACCGCCTCTGCTTCGTATGCGAAGACGGCTCGATGTTCGGTGAAGAATACACCCTGGTGGCCGTGGCCGACTACATCCTGAGCAAGAATGCCGGTAACACGGTCAGCAATATGAGCTCCACCAAGGCGCTCAAGGAGATAACCCTGAAGCGCGGCGGGCAGTACTTCCCGTCGGCCGTGGGTGAGGTGAACGTGGTGCAGAAGATGAAGGACGAGCAGGCCGTGATCGGCGGCGAAGGCAACGGCGGCATCATCGTACCCGACTTCCACTACGGCCGCGACGCCCTCATCGGCATCGCCCTCTTCCTGTCGCACTTCGCGGCCCAGAAGAAAGGAGGATTGAAGTCGTTCCGCTCCAACTACCCCGACTATTTCATTTCGAAGAACAAGATCGAGCTCGAGCGCGGTCTCGACGTGGCGCAGCTGTTCGAGAAGATCAAAAAGAAATACAAGAACAACCCGATCAACACCGAAGACGGTCTCAAGATCGAGTTCGACACCGACTGGGTGCACCTGCGCACCTCCAACACGGAGCCGATCATCCGCATCTATGCCGAGAGCAACTTCGAAACGACGGCCAACAATATTGCCCGCAAGCTGATGGAAGACATCCGCGAGTGCAGCACCCAGTAGATCTAAGATCTCAGATCTGAGATCTCAGATCGTAACGATTGCTTGCTTTTCAGCCCCGCTGAAGGCGCCCCAACCCAAATTGCAACAGATGGAAGCAACCCTGGCACCCACCTCTTCAACCGTTGCTATGAACACGGACACGCGTATTTACCTCGACAACGCCGCCACTACGGCCCTCGACCCTGCGGTGCTGGAAGCAATGATGCCCTACCTGCAGTCGCACTTCGGCAACCCCTCGTCGATCTACTCGTACGGCCGCGAGACGCGCCTGGCCATCGAAACGGCCCGCAAGTCGGTAGCGAAGCAGCTCGGTACGCGCCCGGGCGCCATCTTCTTTACCTCGGGCGGCACGGAGAGCAACAACACCGCTATCGCCGCCTCTATCCGCGACCTTGGCTGCCGCCACATCATCACTTCGCCCATCGAGCACCACGCGGTGCTGCATACGGTGGAATACTGGGCGAAGCAGGGAAGCGTGGGCCACTCCTTCGTAGCCCTTAAGGCCTGCGGCGAGGTGGACCTCGAAGACCTCGAGCGCCAGCTCGCGGAGCAGCAGGCAAACGGGGTGCGTTGCCTCGTCAGCCTTATGCACGCCAACAACGAGATCGGTCTCCTGCTGCCGATCAGGCAAGTAGGAGCGATCTGCCAGAAGTTCGATGCCATCTTTCATTCCGACTGTGTGCAGACGGTGGGGCATTACCCGATCAACCTGAGCGAGGTGCACGTGCACTTTATTTCGGGTGCGGGCCACAAGTTTCACGGTCCCAAAGGCTGCGGCATCCTGTATGTGAACGAGGAGATCAAGATCCAGCCCTTCATCTTCGGCGGCGGACAGGAGCGCAACCTGCGCGCGGGCACCGAGAACGTGTACGGCATCGTGGGCTTTGCCAAGGCGCTCGAGCTCGCTATGGAGCACTACGAGCGCGACTCCGCCTATATCCAGGAGCTGCGCGGCTATATGCGCCGGCGGCTCGAGGAAACGGTGCCAGGGATCGACTTCAACTGCAATGGTGATACCCTCTACACCGTGCTGAGCGCCTGCTTCCCGAAATCGGAAAAAACGGAGTTCCTCCTTATGAACCTCGACATCCGCAACATCTGCGTCTCGGGCGGCTCGGCCTGCTCCTCTGGCGCCGACATCGGCTCCCACGTGATGCGCGCCCTCAACCGGAACGACAAGTACGTCACCCTGCGCTTCTCCTTTTCCAAATTCAACACGAAAGAAGAGATCGACCGCGTCGTGGATACGATCCGCGAATTGGTATAAAATATCGAATAGAGAACAAGGAATATCGAAATGAGGAGACCCTGCCATCGGCAGGGTCTCCTCATTTCGAAAAAGATCTCAGACCTTGGTTCGCGGATCTGTGATCGCTTTAATGCGAAGATGCAGGAGCACATTCAACCTGCGTCGTTCGCATACCGTTAGGTAAGACCGCGCCTGAAGCAAATCTGAAATCATCACATCTGATATCTGACATCGGCTTACAGGTTCCACCACGGGTTGCGGCGGGCGGCGAAGATGTAGCGCTTCATATTCATCCAGAAGGCGAGTACCATGTAGATAATGACCGGGGAGCCGAGCGTGAGGAAGGAGATGTAGATGAACCACATGCGGATGCGGGACGTAGCGATGCCCATACGATCGCCGATGGCTGTGCAGACGCCGAAGGCCTGCCACTCGATAAACTCTTTAAGGCGCTTCATATAGCGAATTTAGTTTTTTTCGTGGGCTTTCACAACGCTATTGCTCCCGTTTCGTTCGTGGCTTTTTATTAAATTTGCACCACTTTAGACAATTTCATTACCACAAACACAATGCCTGAGTTGTTGAAGGCTATAAAACAATTCGCCCATGTTATTTGACTTAGACCTCATCCGCAAGGTGTACGAAGCGCTCCCTCTTAAGGTGATGGCGGCCCGTAACCTCGTTGGACGGCCCCTGACGCTCGCCGAGAAGATCCTGTATTCCCACACGTTCACGCCGGCGACCCGCGTGCTGGAGCGCGGCAAGGACTATGTCGATTTCGCGCCCGACCGCGTAGCCATGCAGGACGCCACCGCCCAGATGGCCCTGCTCCAGTTCGATACCTGCGGCCGCTCGCGCGTAGCCGTTCCCTCCACCGTGCACTGCGACCACCTGATCCAGGCCAAGGTCGGCGCCAAAGAGGATCTCGGCGTAGCCATCGACATCAACCGCGAGGTGTACGACTTCCTTTCCTCCATCTCCAATAAGTACGGCATCGGCTTCTGGAAGCCCGGCGCCGGTATCATTCACCAGGTGGTACTCGAGAACTACGCCTTCCCGGGCGGTATGATGATCGGTACCGACTCCCACACCCCGAACGCGGGCGGCCTCGGCATGCTCGCCATCGGCGTGGGTGGTGCCGACGCCGTAGACGTCATGGCCGGCCTCGCCTGGGAGCTCAAGATGCCCAAGCTCATCGGCGTAAAGCTCACCGGCAAAATGAGCGGCTGGACCTCCGCCAAGGACGTCATCCTCTGGGTGGCCGGACAGCTCACCGTGAAAGGCGGCACCGGTGCCATCGTGGAGTACTTCGGCGACGGCGCCGACTCCCTCTCCTGCACCGGCAAGGCCACCATCTGTAACATGGGTGCCGAGATCGGCGCTACCTGCTCGGTGTTCGGCTACGACGAGAAAATGTCGGCCTACCTGAAGGCCACGGGCCGCGAAGAGGTGGCCGCCGCCGCCGACCGCGTGCGCGAGCACCTGCGCCCCGATGCCGAGGTGTACGCCAACCCCGCAAAATACTACGACCAGGTGCTCGAGCTCGACCTCTCCACGCTGGAGCCCTACGTCAACGGTCCCTTTACGCCGGACCTGGCAACGCCCATCTCCCAGATGGCCGCCGCCGTGGCTGCCAACGGCTGGCCCGACGCGGTGGAAGTAGCCCTCATCGGCTCCTGCACCAACTCCTCCTACGAAGACATCTCCCGCTCCGCCTCGATCGCTTCCCAGGCCAAGACAAAGGGCCTCAAGGTGGCATCGGAGTTCACCATCACCCCGGGCTCCGAGGTGGTGCGCTTCACCATCGAGAAAGACGGCTACCTCAAGACCTTCGACGAGATCGGCGGCATCGTGATGGCCAACGCCTGTGGTCCCTGCATCGGTCAGTGGGCCCGCCACATCGACGACCCCTCCCGTAAGAATACGATCGTTACCTCCTTCAACCGCAACTTCGCCAAGCGCAACGACGGCCTCGCCTCCACGCATGCCTTCGTGGCCTCCCCCGAGATCGTGACGGCCTACGCCATCGCCGGTCGCCTCTCCTTCAACCCCCTCACCGACAAGCTGAAGACCGAGAGCGGGCAGGAAGTGATGCTTGACGAGCCGAAAGGCTTCGAGTTGCCGCCCCGCGGCTTCGACGTCGAGGATCCCGGTTACCAGGCGCCCGCCGAGAACGGCGAGGACGTACAGGTACTCGTGGCCGGCGACAGCACCCGCCTGCAGCTCCTGGAGCCGTTCCCGGCCTGGGAAGGCTCCGACCTCAAGGGCCTGCGCCTCCTGATCCGCGTAAAAGGCAAGTGCACCACCGACCACATCTCGATGGCCGGTCCCTGGCTGAAGTACCGCGGCCACCTCGACAACATCTCCAACAACATGCTGATCGGCGCGATCAACTCGTACAACCTGCAGACCGACTCCGTGAAGAACGGGCTGACGGGTGAGTACGGCCCCGTGCCGGCCACGCAGCGCCAGTATAAGGCCGCCGGCCTCGGCTCGGTGGTGGTGGGCGACGAGAACTACGGCGAAGGCTCCTCCCGCGAGCACGCCGCCATGGAGCCCCGTCACCTCGGCGTACGCGCGATCCTCGTCAAGAGCTTCGCCCGTATCCACGAAACGAACCTGAAGAAGCAGGGCATGCTGGCCCTCACCTTCGCCAACAAGGAAGACTACGAGAAGATCCAGGAAGACGATACCATCGACATCCTCGGACTCACCGACTTCGCGCCCGGCAAGCAGCTGACGATGGTGTTCCACCACAAGGACGGCTCTTCCGACAAGATCAAGGTGAATCACACCTACAACCGCCAGCAGATCGAGTGGTTCAAGGCCGGCTCGGCGCTGAACCTGATCCGCAAGCAGTTCGCTAATGCCTAAGGCAAAATTCAAAAGTGAAAATTCAAAAAGGGAGGCTGCAGTTGCAGCCCCCCCTTTTTCGTTGCGGTCCTTGCGCGGTACGCGCCGCGTAGTGGCGCTACGTCATTGCGAGGCAGCAGGCGCCGAAGGCAGCCTGCAACGAAGCAATCTCCGGCGTTACGCGGAGTCATCCATCAGGCTGCGATCACAGGAACATTCCGTAGGCTGTGGAGATTGTCCCGAAGCTTCGGGACGGTGCGCTCGCAATGACCGTACCTACACCCAGCTTTGTCGGATCAAGATTCTTGGCTTCTGACTTGTTACTTTTGCATGTTGACTTACTCAGACCCCCAGCGGAAAGACTCATTCTCGAGCCCCGCGAGGTCGATGACCCGGTCGATGACGGTGCCGGCGGCCTCTTCAAGTGTCTGGGGACGCGAGTAAAACGAAGGCGTGGCCGGGCAAATGATTCCGCCGGCGAGCGTCACGGTTTCCATGTTTTTAATGTGCACGAGGTTATAAGGCGTTTCGCGCACCAGCAAAATGAGCTTCTTCCGTTCCTTCAGCATCACGTCGGCGCCCCGTGTAGTGAGGTCGTTGGAGATGCCACCGGCGATGCGGCCCAGCGTGCCCATGGAGCAGGGGGCGACGATCAGCGCGTCGTAGCGGGCCGAGCCCGAGGCGAAGGGCGCAAGGAAGTCGCTCTTCTCGAAATAGCGAAACGGGAAGTCGTTGTAGCACTCGTCGCCGAGCTCGGTGCGCCACACGTAGCGGGCGTTGTCGCTCATGACCACCGAGACCTCCGCGCACTGTGCCTGGAGCTGCTGCAGCTTCTGCAGCAGCAGGCGCGCGTAGAGGGCGCCGCTGGCCCCGGTGATGGCTACCGCGATCTTCTTCATGGGCGAATGGCGGATGTTTGCGGCTGCCCGGCCGGCAGTCCCGGCACCTGGAGCCAGTAGGAGAAAAAGCCGGCGAGGCTGGCGCGGATGCCGTCGATGGAAGTGGGCTTTATGATATAGCTGCAGGCGCCTTTCCGGTAACAGAGGCGGATAAAATCGGTGTCGCTGCTTTCGCCGCCGATCACCACGGGGATGTGCCGCCACGCGTCGCGTCGCTTGATGGCCTCCAATAGCTCGAGGCCGGTGTCCGGCTGCACGTTGAAATCCATCATCACCAGCAGCGGTTCGTGTTGCTCCAGCGACTCCAGCAAGGCCGTGCCGCTCGATACAAAGCGGATCGGCACCGGCACCGGGCTTTCCTCCAGTACCGATTGAATGAGTTGGCGGTCGTCGTGATCGTCTTCGAGGATGAGGATGTGGGATCCCGGGTTTGCCATATGCAAAAATTTGAAAAGTGCGTCAGACCAGTTTTTCGGAGCGGTGGGCCGGTGTTTCCGCCACTCTCAGCCAATAGGTGAAAAAGGCGCTGATGGCGCGGCGCGTGCCTTCGTAGCTGTTGGGCTTCACCACGTAGCTCGCGGCGCCCTTGTTGTAGCAGAGGCGCACAAAGTCGGGGTCGTCGGTATCGCCCAGCACCACCACCGGCACCGCGCGGCCTTCCGGGCGCACCTTGATGGCCTGCAGCACGTCAAGCCCGGTGTCGGGCTTCACGTTGTAATCGAGGAGCACCACCACCGGCTCGGCCGCCTGCAACTGCTCCAGGAGCTCATCACGCGAGCGCACGAAGTGCACCCGCATGGAGATACCCAATTCGTCGAGGGTGGCTTTGGTAAGCTGGCGGTCGTCCTCGTCGTCTTCCAGCATCAGGATATAGCTATTCGTGGCCATCGATTCGGTTTCGGTAAAAATAACGCAGTGCGCCGGAACTCCGGGTTTCGGGTTTAACAACGCGGAGCGCCGGTAGGTTCGCAAGCGCGCGACTTCCCGGAATCGAAGCCTTCGCAGATTGTCGTGAGGCGTCAGAGGTAAGCCGTGCCCTGCGCGCCGAAGCTTCAGCGAAGGTGCGCCGTAAAGTACCCGACATTCCGGAACTACTTCTGATAACGGGCGCATGTACGTTATGCCAGGAGGAAGGGACAGACCCAGCCTGGACGCGCGCTCCTCACGCCTGACGCCTCACGATTTCTTACGGTCCCGGGTAGCGTTGCCGCAACGTGGAGTCGTCGGCTTCCTGATTGGGGCGGGTGCTGTCGGCCACCGGCTCTTTCTTCTTTCTGCGGAACAGGTCGCCGAAGCTGTCGAATTCCTTTCGGTAGGAGAGCTTGGCGCCGGCGCGCTGGTTGCGGATCGTGTTGGTATTGGCGCCGCTGACGAGCAGGTCGGGCGACTGCGTGTAGAAGAACGTGGCGCGGATCGATCCTGTTTTGTTGATCAGCACGTCTACGCTGACGTCGGGGTAGACGTTGATCCGCTGGTTGATGTCGTTGTTGCCGGGAATGGGCACATCGAAAGTGCCACCGAAGGTGATCTGCACCCGCTCGCCTGCGGGAGCCGTGAGGCCCACGTTGATGGTGCCGGTGTTGATGCCGAAGCCGCGGTTATTCTGCGTGAGCAGGTTGCGGTTGTAGAGCGAGCCGGAGAAGTTTAGCGTCAGCTTGTTGTTGCTCAGCACCTTGCCCAGCACCTGGTTGAGCAGGCGGTTCACCTCGCCGAAGAAGAGGCCCGAGATCGTGCTGTAGGCAAACTCGTTAAAGGCGCCGCCGGAGTTGCTCTGGTCGCCCTGGTAGGGAGCGAACGAGTTGAACACGATGAGGTAGGTCACCTGCTTGTTGATCTCGTTGGGGTTGCGCTCGATCTGCTGCAGGCCGTAGGTAAACGACGGGTTCGTATTCACGGGGCTGTTCTCCGGGAACTCGAGGTGGAACGCGAAGTTGGGCCGGAAGAGCTCGCCGGTGAGCGTCGCCGCTACGTTCACGTCGCCGCGGAGGCGCTCCAGGCGTGTGTCGTTTAGGGCAAGGCTCGTCACCAGCGGGGCAAAGCGCACGTTCTCCGCCTTGTAGATGGCCTCGAAGCGGATCTGCGCGGCATAGGGATCGCCGTTCCACTGGATGTAGTTGTTGGCGCCCTTACGCAGTTCAAACGGTTTCTTGAAGAACGACTGGAAGGTAAAGAGGTATTTCCCTTCTTCGATGTTGTAGCGCCCCCGCAGGCTGAGCGGCTTGTTGGTGCCCGATTCGAGGGTGAGGTCGCCGGTGCCGCGGCCGCTGATGGCGTCGCCCGTAAGGTCGTCGAGGATCACTTCGACGTTCACGAGCGGGTTGGCCGTCAGGTTCACGGTGTAGTTGACGTTGGTGGCGGCATTGGCAAAGGTGGCCGGCGTCATCTCCGTACCGTATTTGCGCTCCACCATGAAATCGGCCGCAGCGCCCGACTCCCGCGTCTTCGACGGCGGCAGTGTGATATAGGAGGAGTCGCGGTTGGAGGGACGGGCGTCGATCTCCATATTCATGTTGGCCTGCGGCCCGGTAAGGCGGAAGGAGCCGGTGCCGCGGGCGCGGCCGTAGAAGGTCTGGTTGTCGTTGTAGGTCGTGTTCAGTAGTTCTACGGGCTCGCCGTCGGTGCGCACCAGCAGGTCGAACACCATGTCCTTAAAGCCCTCGTGGGCGATGGAGCCGCGGAGGGTGGCCGGCTTGCCATAGCGGTCGCGGAGGCGGAGCGTACCGAAGTCGATGCGGTCTTCCCTCAGCTCGATCTCCGTGTCGTCGATCGTATAGAATACCTGCGTGAAGTTGACCTTGAGCCCGGCGTTGATCAGGCGCGCCTTGCCAACGAAGCGGCGGGCTGCCCCTTCGCCCACGATGTTGAGCCGCCCGGTCACATTGCCACGCAGGTCCGTGAAGAGCGAGCCGACGAAGTTTTGGAGGTAGGTGACCGGGTAATTCACAGGCTCGATGCTGATGCGGTCGGTGTGCAGGTTGGCGCTGTCGTCGAGGTCCATGTCGAGGTCGAAGGCCAGGCGGTGCTCGGGGTCGCGGTTGTTGCCGGAGCCGGTGAGGCGACCGGTCTTTTTATTGTAGGTCACCTGCGCGGCGAGCTGCCCGATCGAGTCATTGTCGACCCGCAGCTGGTCGGTCTCTACCTGCCCGCGCACGAGGAAGCGGTTGGCCGGATCCTCAATGGTGATGCTGCCGTTGAGCAGCCCTTCGATCCGGTTGCTCGGTACGAAGAAGGGCGTGATGTCTCCGAGGTTCAGGTTCTTCAGTGCAACGTGCAGGTCGTTGAGGTTGTTGCCGTCTTCGGAAGGCACGGTGCTGAGGCGGATTTCCTGGTTCGACTCCTTCAGCACCACGTTGCCCTGCGTTACCGTATTTCTGCGGAAGTCGAGCGTTCCTCCCTGCTCGATGGTCCAGGTCTTCCCGTTGAGGAGGAAGCTGGAGGGGTTGAAGAGCAGGCTGAGTCCGTCGGAGAAGGTATGCACCTGCGCCGAGAGCGAAGCCTGGTTTACGGCGAGATTCGAAGAGGTGGTAATGCTGACGTCCGACACGTCGTTACGCGCCTGGATGTTGAATTTCGTTTGCGGCAGGCTAACCGAATCGCCGATCGCCGCATGGGCGACGTCGCCGTCCACGATGAGCCGCGAGAAGTTGCCGTCGCCCTTCAGGCTGATGCCGCTGAACCGGTATTGGTCGTAGCCGAAGCCCGGCACCTGTGCGTCGAGCACAAGGCTGTTGGCGCCTACGTCGAGCGAGCCCTTGATGTGCGCCCCGTTGCCGCCGCTGATCCGACGGTCAAACAGCTTCAGGTAGTCTTCAATGGCCCCGGTGGTGATGTCGAACGTGAACGCCTGCCGCGGCAGCGCACGCAGGCGGGGAGGCTTGATGTAAGCGGGGTAGTAGCGGTTGAGGAACAGCTGGAACGCGTCGGGGAGCGTAGCGAGGTCGAACTGTCCTTGCAGCTTCGCATACAGCTCGTTGGAGCGGGCCTGCAGCGTGCGCACGCCGTTGTAAAAGGTCGACGACACGTACAGCGAGTCGAAGGAGAGGCGGCGGCCGTCGTGCATCAGCGTGGCATCGGAGATGCTGGCCTGGCCAAGGAAGTCGGAGAGCGAGGCGCCCGAGAGGTTGAGGTCGAAGCGGCCGCGGAGCGACAGTTCTTCTTTCGAGAAGCCGAGTGCCCGCAGGTTCAGCGTATCGATGCCGGCCTTGGCGTCGAAGGTGGGGCGCTTGCCGCCATAGGTAATGAGGCCGTTGAGGCGGAGGCGGGCATTGGGATCGTTGATGGCAAAGTCGCCGTTGAAGCTGCTCCCCGTGAGATGGCCTTTGGCCGTTATGTTCTGGTAGGTATACGTACCCAGCTGAAAGCGGCGGACGGTGCCGTTCACGTCCATGGCGAGCTGGCTCTGCGTAAAGCCGCGACCTTTGAGCTGCCCGTTGAAATCGACGATGCCCAGGTCGCTGTTGTTGAAGAAGCGGCCCAGGTTGAAGCTTGCCGTCGAAATATTGCCCGAATACACCGGCACGCCGCCGTCGGGCAGCTTCATGTTGAGGTCGGTGCGGAGCGAGCCGAGCGACGTATGCAGAGTGCCGTAGGTGACGAAGTCGTTGAAGAAGCCGGTGTAGGTGCCGCTAAAGCGGATGGTGCCGAGCGCGCGCAGGTTGGGGGTCGTCACTTTCCGCAGGGCCGGTACAAATACCACCGCCTCGTTGTAGTTGGTGACCAGGTCGTCGGCCTCCACGTTCAGAAACACGGTGGTTGGGTCGGTCAATCCCTGCACGGTGAAGTTGCCGTTGAGCGCCGTCTGCCCGGTGCGGAGCTTCACATCGCGCCCCTCGAGGGCATCCACCGTGCCTTTCACTACACCGTCGATGTGGAAGAGGCGGTCCCAGGTGGCGAGGTCGGGGGCGAAGATGGCGATGTCGTCGGAAGCGATGAGGGCATCCTCGAAATGGCCTTCCATCCGCACCTTGTTTTCGAAGTCGCCGAGGTCGTCCCAGCTTTTGAAGCGCATCGCGAAGTGGTTGCGCAACGTGCTTCGGTTCGTTTTGATCGACAGCTTGCCGAACTCCATCAGCTCGGGGTGGAAGCGCAGGTGCGTGCGGAGCTGCTTTACGTCGAGGCCGCCGCGCTCGCGGGTCACGAGGTCGGTTTGGGCGGAGAGGGTGTCGTTCAGAAAGCGCAGCTCGCGCAGGTTGCCGGTGATGCCCAGGAAGTCGATGTGGCGGCCGTCGAAGTGGGGGAGGGTGCTGCCGAGAACGCCGTCCTTATCGCTGCGGAAGCGCCCGTTCTTTAGCTCTAACTGGCTTATATGCAGGTAAAGACGACCCGGGTTCCAGCGCAGGGTGGCTGTGTCGGGCTTTATGGAACGCGCGGCCGCGGCGGCTTTCGAGGCGGCCGAGCGGCGGCCGGTATAGCTGAACTCGTGGTACACCGGCCCGTCGAGCCAGAGCCGCTGAATGTCGAAGATGTTCTTGCTGAGGCTCAGCTCACGGGCGTCCATATCGAGGCCGCCCACCTTGATATAGGCGTCCGCGCCCTGCCAGGCGTCGCGCTGGGTGAACGACACGTTTTCGAGCACCACTTTTTTCAGGTTGAGCTCGATGCCCGATTCTTTTTTCTGGCCGGTGGAGGGGGAGGAGAAGTAGTCGACGAGGTACTGGTAATTCCAGACCGAATCGGTGCGCTGCAACTTCACGGTGGCGTTCCGCAGCCCGATGTATTCGAGGTCCACTTTGTCTTTGAGGAAGAACCAATCGGTAAGCCGCACCTGCAGCACACCTGCCGAGAGCAGGGTGTCTTTCTTCTGGTCTTCGATAAGCACGCCCTCCAGGTTCATGTGGTTGAACAGCACGACCCGCACCTTGTTGATGCGGATGCTGGTACGGAGGTCGCGGGAGAGCTTGGCGGTGACGCGGTCGACGAGCCAGTTCTGGCCCCATTCCGTCTGAACGAAGGCCAGCGTCAGGCACAGCAGGATAAGCAGGGAGAGGATAACCGCACCTAGTATTTTAGCCGCTCTTTTCAGTCGAGGTTCCTTTTAGTAGGTTGTAAAAATAGCCCTTTGTCATCCGTAAGACCTTTAGAAATGGAGTAGTGGTAAACAAAAGAATGTGAAATATCCCCGGATGGTTGCTTGCTTTGTGTTTATTTTCGGAGCCATCCCTGCAAAAAATCGACCAATGAAGTTTGTCCTTACCCTTACCTTCTTCCTGTGCACCCTGGCAGCGGGGGCGCAGCAAAAATCGAAGCGTCCCGAGTTCATGCTCGTCATCCACGGCGGCGCCGGCACCATCCTTAAAAAGAACATGACCCCGGAGGCGGAGCAGGCCTACCAGGAAGGGCTGCGGGCGGCCCTGCAGGCGGGTTATGCGGTACTGAGCCGCGGCGGCTCCGCCCTCGACGCCGTGGAGGCCACCGTGCGGGTACTGGAAGACAACCCGCTGTTCAACGCGGGCAAGGGAGCGGTGTTCACCAACGAGGGGCGCAATGAGCTCGACGCAGCCATCATGGACGGGCAGACGCTGAAGGCCGGCTCCGTGGCTTCGGTCACGACGGTGCGCAACCCGATCTCGGCCGCCCGTGCGGTGATGGACAAGTCGGAGCATGTCATGATGATCGGCAAGGGCGCAGAGCAGTTCGCGCAGCAGCAGGGCCTCGCTATCGTGGATCCGGCGTATTTCTACACCGAGGCGCGCTGGAACGGCCTGCAGCAGGCGAAGGCGCTCGACTCGGCCAGTGCCGTACGCGATACTACCCGGGCAACGCCGAAGCAGGAGGCCTTCCTGCGCCAGCCCGGCAACCGCGATCATAAATACGGAACGGTGGGTGCGGTGGCCCTGGATAAGGCCGGCAACCTCGCGGCGGCCACCTCCACCGGCGGCATGACCAACAAGAAGTTCGGCCGGGTGGGCGATGCCCCCATCATTGGCGCGGGCACCTATGCATCGAATGCTACCTGCGCGATTTCCTGTACCGGCTGGGGGGAGTACTTTATCCGCCTTTCGGTGGCCAAAAGCGTCAGCGACCTGATGGAATACAAGGGCTGGTCTGTTGGCAAGGCGGCCGCTGAGCTGATCATGAAGAAAGTACCCGCCCTCGGCGGCGACGGCGGCCTCATCGCCCTCGACAAGAACGGCAACTTCAGCATGGTCTTCAATACCGAAGGCATGTACCGCGGGTATATCACGCCCGATGGTAAGATGACGGTGAAGATCTATAAGGAATGACGAATTTCGAACACGGAATATCGAATGTTGATGGACTCCACTAGCCCACGGCTTCAGCCGTGGGTTTTCGATATGCACCAGCCCATGGCTTTAGCCATGGGAACAAGGAACAAGGAACAAGGAACAAGGAACAAGGAACAAGGAACAAGGAACAGGGAACAAGGAACAGGGAAGGGTGCTGCCAACCGGGAACGGACGCCTGACCACCATGCGCTCCCGGATCTGAGATCTGAGATCTGAGATCCGAGATCCTACCGGTGGGTGAGCCATTTACCTATGGAGACGCCGAAGATGCGGTGCTTGATGATCGGGCCGTAGTCGTTGTTGTTGAGGCTGCCGGCGCCATGCGAGTAGTGGGCACCGAACACCAGTCCTTTTTTGGTTTCGTAGCCAAGGCGTACGAGCAGCGCCGCGGTGATGCGCCCGTAGTCGTTGTTGGAAAAGCGCATCTGCCGGTCTACGGTGCGGCCGGTGTTGAGCCGGACGCGCTCGCGGCCGTAGAAGTTGAAATCGACCGTGGGACCGAATTGTACGAAGGGCCGACCGGTTCCCTTTCCCATATAGATCAGGAAGAGTGGTGCGAGTTCGATCGAATGCAACGAAACGTCGTTGGCCACGGCGTCGATGCCGGGAAGCGAGGAGGTATCGGTAAGCGCCACCTTGTAGCCTTTGCCGCTATAGTAGAGCGACGGGGTAAACACGAGCCTGTTTTCGAAAGGGATCAGCAACATAACGCCTGCATGCGCGCCGGGCTTGCCTTCGGTAGACTGCTTCTTGTCGCGCAGCAGGTAATGGGCGCTGGTATACTGCGCGCCCGCAAAGACGCCGTATTGCGTTTTCTGGGCGGCGGCGGCGCCGGAGAGGAGTCCGGCCATCAACAATAGGGTAATTCTCTGGTGCATGTAGTGGAGCACTTATTGCGGCAGCCCGCTTTTGAGTGTTTCGGTAAATTGCCGCGATTGGCCCCGGGCTATGGAAAGGGAATTCCAGTTGTTCCCGCGGAGCCATTTGCCCAGCGTCACGATCTGTCCTACGTGGTAGCTGTAGTGCGCGAGCTGCCGGTTGATGGCGTCCACCACGGTCAGCGGCTGGGCACGGATGTGGATGCGGCGAACCAGGTCTTCGGCCCGAAGGGCATCGAGCGCTGCAAAGAGCACCGACCAGCCTTCTTCCCAGAGCGCAAGCACCTCGTCGGCCGTAAGCGCGCGCGGCTCGAACTCGGCATCGCGTTGCCGCCATTCTTTCTCTCCGTCTTCGGTCAGGAAATTTGTCCAGCGGCTCAGCATGTTGCCGTGCAGGTGCTGCACGATGAGCGCGATGCTGTTGGAAGCCTCGTTGGGCTGCCAGAGCAGCTGTTCGGCCGTAAGCTGCTGCATCGTCCGCCCGCCGAGGGATTTCTCTTCGGCGAAGCGGGTGCGCACGCTTTCGAGGTAGAGCGCTTCGATCATAGGTGTCGCTTTGCCGTACAAGATAGGCAAAATGGGGGATACCCTTAGTGCGGAGCTGGTTGCGAAGTGCAACCCGCTAAAGGCGGGGTTTACAAATGCATTTCACACGGCGGCACAAAGACAAGGCGTCCTTACATAACCCGCCGCAAGCGGCTGGCAGTCATTTTAGAGGGTCGAGGGTTTCTCGCGGAGGCGCGAAGGCGCCAAGACGCAGTGATTGGTAAATATTCGTCGTGCAGCTGTAGCCTGTTCCGCATACGGCGGGGTGAAATAGTCCTGCCGCGGGCAGTATTCTTCTCTTTGCGTGCACTGCGTCTTGGCGTCTCCGCGAGAAACCCGCGTGCTGCTTTAGGAAATGCGAGCCGCTTGCGGCGGTCACATAAAAAACCCCCAAATACAACTACTCAATACCCCGCCGCTGCATCATCGCCCCGGCTATCGCCCACCGCTTCGAGGCGTCCGTCGGGCAGCACGCGGATCAGCTCGGTACGCCCGATCGCGCTGCGCTCCTCCAGCTTATACCCCATGGCTTCGAGCCGCTGCCGTACTTCGGCCGGGAAGCCCGCCTCCACGTACAGCACGTCGGGGAGCCACTGGTGGTGGAACTTGGGCCGGTTCACCGCGGCATCGCCGTCGAGCCCGAAGTCGACGAGGTTGACCACTGTCTGAAACACCGATGTCGGGATCGTGGTGCCGCCGGGCGTGCCCACCACGAACACCGGTTTGCCATCGCGGAGCAGGATGGTTGGCGTCATGGAGGAGAGCATGCGCTTGCCCGGCGCGATGGCGTTGGCCGCGCCCCCCACCGCACCGTATAAATTCGGGGCGCCGGGTTTCGCGCTGAAATCGTCCATCTCGTCGTTGAGGAAGAAGCCGGCGCCGCCGATGACGGTCTTGCTGCCGTAGCTGTTGTTAAGCGTTGTGGTCACCGACACGGCGTTGCCGGATTTATCGAGTACGCTCAGGTGCGTCGTTTGCTCGCTTTCCTTCGGAAGGACGCCCGGGCGCACGTTCACACTGTTGCCGGCTTTTCCCGGCACAAAGTCCTGCATGCGGCGCGCGAGGTAGGCGGCGTCCACGAGTCCTTTCTGCGGCACCAGGTAATGATCGGCATCTCCCATATGCTCGGCGCGGTCGGCATAGGCGCGGCGCTCTGCCTCGGTCATCAGCTGCACGCTTTCGGGGCTGTTGTGGCCGTAGGTGGAGAGCGGCCAGGCTTCCACCATGCCCAGCATCTGCTGTAGTAACGTACCCCCGCTGCTCGGCATCGGCATCGACAGCACCTCGTATCCCCGGTAGTTGAAGCGTTGCGGCGTCCGCCATTTGGCGCGGTAGTCCGCCAGGTCCTTCTCGGTGATAAGGCCACCGCCCCGCTTCATTTCGGCGGCAACGAGGCGCGCCGTTTCGCCGGTATAAAAGCCGGCGGCGCCGCCGTCGCGGATGCGCCGCAGCGTGGCCGCGAGCTCGGCTTGCACCAGGGTGTCACCCGCTTGCCAGGCGCGGGTGCGCAGGAAGGCGCTGGGCGCCGTATTGAATTTGCGGAGGTCTTCCTGGATGCCGTTCAGGCCGTCGGCTTCCGCGGCGGTGATGGCGAAGCCCCGCTCGGCCAGCGCGATCGCCGGCTCGATCAGCTTCCGGAACGGAAGGCGCCCATGACGGTGGCTCTCGAAAAGCCCGGCAACCGTGCCCGGAACACCGCCCGACAGGTGACCGTCGCGGCTCTTGCCCGGCACCACTTCGCCCTGCGCATCGAGGTACATGTCACGATGGGCTCCTGCCGGCGCCGTTTCGCGGTAGTCAAGCGCCAGGGCCTGTCCGTTGGCCAGCTGGGCCACGAGGAAGCCGCCGCCGCCGAGATTTCCCGCACGGGGGTAAACCACGGCAAGGGCCAGCTGGGTGGCGATGGCGGCATCGATCGCGTTGCCGCCGTCCTGCAGCACCGCCAACCCCACGGCGGAAGCCAGCGGATGTGCCGACACAACCGCGCCATTGGCGGCGATCACCTTCTTTTCGATCCGGTAGCTGTACGGATCGGCGACGAGTGGCTTCGCCGGACGGCAGGCAGCGAGCAAAAGCAGGAAGAGGAAGGGGAGGACACCGGTACGGCGCATGCACAACAACTTTAGGGGCGGAAGGTACGGCTGCCCCTCCCAAAAAAGGAAGCTTCTCAGCCGTTCGATTTATAGGAATAAAAGTTTATATTTGGATTGTCCCGTTTTTTGATCCATTTCAAACCGGAATGTTGTCAGTTGCGCGTTTAGCCTAAACCGCCGGCCTGACGACAACCTGGCCCCCACTGCCCTCCGGTGGGGGTTTTTTTATGCCGGCAGTGGCATGCAGGCGACATCTTTTCCACAGCTTCCCACCGCGGGCTACAGCTACCGGTAGTTCAGTAACTTGCCGGCTAAATTTCCCGTTCATGCACATTCGCTTCCGCCTTCTCCTGCTGGTGCTGGGTTTTGCCGGCACGGCAGCCGCACAGGTGCCCAGCCCGGAACAGTTCCTCGGCTACCGTGTCGGTACCCGCTATACGCCCCACCACCGCATCGTGGCCTATTTTCAGCAGGTGGCCGCAGCACTGCCGTCGATGGTGAAGCTGGAGCCTTACGGGCAGACCAACGAAGGCCGCCCGCTGATGGTCGCCTATGTGTCGGCGCCGGAGAACATCGCGCGCCTCGAAGCCATCCGCGCCAACAACCTCGGCCTGGCGCAGCAGGGATCGGGCAGCGCGGCGAACGCGCCCGTGATCGTATGGCTTTCCTATAACGTACACGGCAACGAGCCCTCCTCCTCCGAGGCGGCCCTGCTGACCCTGCAAGCGCTCACGGACCGTAATAATACAAGCGCGCAGCAGTGGCTGAAGAACACCGTAGTGGTGATCGACCCTTGCCTCAACCCCGATGGCCGCGACCGCTATGTGAACTGGTTCAACTCCGTGGTGGGCAAGGACGCCAACGCCACGCTTGCCGCCCGCGAGCACAGCGAGCCCTGGCCCGGCGGGCGCGTCAACCACTATTACTTCGACCTGAACCGCGACTGGGCCTGGCAAACGCAGGCAGAGTCGCAGGCCCGCGTGTCGCTCTACCAGCGCTGGCTGCCGCAGATCCATGTCGACTTTCACGAGCAGGGCATCAACAACCCCTATTATTTCGCGCCGGCCGCACAACCCTACCACGAGGTGATCACGCCCTTCCAGCGCTCCTTCCAGGAAACGATCGGAAAGAACCACGCACGCTACTTCGATGCACGCGGCTGGCTCTACTTCACCCGCGAGGTATTCGACCTGTTTTACCCCTCTTACGGTGATACCTACCCGCTGTACAACGGCTCCATCGGTATGACCTACGAGCAGGCCGGCGGACCCCAGGGCGGCCTCGCCGCGGCTACGAGCAGCGGCGACACGCTGACACTCGCCGACCGCGCCCTGCACCACCACACCACCGGCATGAGCACCATCGAAGTGGCGGCGCAGAACGCTTCCCGCATCATGACCGAGTACGGCAATTATTACCGCACGGCCGTCACGTCGGGCCACGGCGCCTACAAAAGCTACGTGGTACGCGGCTATCCCGGCGACGCCGGGCGGCTGGAAGCGCTCAAGACACTGCTCGACAAGAACGGCATCCGCTACGGCTTCGCCCGCGGCGGCTCCGGCCGGGGGTATAATTACGATAGCCGCCGCGAGGAGACCTTCACCCTGTCTGCCAACGACCTGGTCGTGTCGTCGCTGCAGCCCAAAAGCGCGCTGGTGCGCGTACTCTTCGAGCCCGACCCGAAGCTGGTGGACTCGGCTACCTACGATATCACCGCCTGGTCGCTCCCGTATGTCTACGGCCTGCGCGCCTATGCCAGCCGCGACCGGATCGACGCAACTGAGTCCGCTCCAGCCCGCCGCACCGCTTCGCCGGCCGCGGCTGCCGATCCTTACGGTTATGTGATCCGCTGGGACGGAATGTCATCGGTACGCCTTGCCGGACAGCTGATGCGCGCCGGCGTGCGGATCCGCTTCAGCGAGCGCACCTTCGAGCTGGGTGGCGAGCGCTTCGAGCGTGGCTCGCTCATCGTGCTGCGCAACGGAAACGCTGGCCGCTCCGACCTTTGGAACACGGTGCGCCGCCTCGCCGACTCGGCCCGTGTGGCGCTGGTGCCCGTAACCACAGGACTCGTGGAGAGCGGGGGCGACTTCGGCTCCACTTCGGTGCGCCCGCTTACCGCGCCAAAAGTGGCCCTCATCAGCGGCGAAGGCACCTCGGCCAACGCGGTGGGCGAGGTGTGGCACTACTTCGAGGAGCAGCTGCAGTACCCGGTTACCCTGGTCAACAGCACGGCTTTCGGCAACGTCGACTGGAGCCAGTTCAACGTCATCATCATGCCCAACGGCAACTACCGTTTTCTCAACGACAAGACACAGGCCGAGGCGCTGCGCAGCTGGGTCAGCAAGGGCGGTCGCCTCATCGCCCTGGAAAATGCCGTGGCAGGACTTGCCGGTCTTGACTGGGGCCTCCGGCTGAAGAAGACCGAAGACGGGGGCGACGGCAAGCCCAACGCGTCGCTGCTGCGCCGCTACGAGAACCGCGAGCGCGACGAACTGCCCCATGTAACACCGGGTTCCATCTACCGCATCGAGCTCGATAACAGCCACCCGCTGGCCTTTGGCTACCCGGGTTACTACTATACGCTGAAGCAGGACGACCGTAACTACGAATTCCTTCGCGAGGGCGGCTGGAACGTGGGTGTGCTCCGCAAGGAGCGTCCGCTCGCCGGCTTCGTAGGCGCCCGCCTGCAGGAGCGCCTCCAGGACGCACTCGTATTCGGCGTGCAGGACATCGGCAGGGGCAACGTGGTGTACTTCACCGACGATGTGCTCTTCCGCAACTTCTGGGAAAACGGCAAGCTGCTGTTTGCAAACGCAGTGTTCCTGGTAGGACAATAAGAACGGCAAGCGGCAATCGGCAATCGGGAATCGGCAATTCCCGATTGCGCGGTGCCCGTTTGAATACCATTTCCATTCCCGATTCCCTATTCCCGAACCTCGCCTCACTATGAAAAAACTCCTGTTTGTTCTTGGCTCTTTCCTTGCGCTGGGCGCACAGGCCCAAGACCCGGTTTACCGCACTTCGGCCGATATTTACCTCGGGCTCCGCAAGCTCAACGTGCTGGGCTCCGTGCTCTACGTGGCGGCGCATCCCGACGACGAGAACACGCGCCTGCTGGCCTACCTCTCCAAAGACCGGCAATACCGCACCGGCTACCTCTCGCTCACCCGCGGCGACGGCGGTCAGAACCTGATCGGGGAGGAGCAGGGCGTGGAGCTCGGCCTCATCCGCACCCAGGAGCTGCTGGCCGCCCGCCGCATCGACGGGGGCGAGCAGTTCTTTACGCGCGCCTTTGATTTCGGATTTTCCAAGACCCCCGTGGAGACCTTCCAAAAGTGGGACCGCGAAAAGATCCTGGCCGACGTGGTATGGGTGATCCGCAAGTTCCAGCCCGACGTCATCATCACGCGCTTCCCCACCACGGGCGAAGGCGGCCATGGCCATCATACGGCCTCGGCGATCCTCGCGGGTGAAGCCTTTACCGCCGCGGCCGACCCGAAGCGCTTCCCCGAGCAGCTGAAGTGGGTGCAGCCCTGGGCGGCGAAGCGCCTCCTCTGGAACACGTTTTCGTTCGGCAGTAATAATACGATCCGCGAGGACCAATTCCGCTTCGATGTGGGGGGCTACAACCCGATCCTCGGGAAGAGCTATGGCGAGATCGCGGCCGACAGCCGCAGCCAGCACAAGAGTCAGGGCTTCGGTGTGCCGCGCGGCCGGGGAGAGGCGCTCGAGTACTTCAAGCCCATCGCCGGCGACCCGGTCCGCACCGACCTGATGGATGGTGTGCCCCTCACCTGGGAGCGTGTGCCCGGCGCGGCGCCCATCAAGGCGGCCATCGACGCCGCCATCGGATCATTTGATTTCACGCATCCAGAAAAGACGGTACCCCAGCTCGTCGTCATCCACAAAGCGCTCAAGGCCTTACCCGAGAGCCCCTGGCGGAACCAGAAGCTGAAGGAAGTACAGGATCTGGTCGAAGGTGCGAGCGGCATCTGGATCGAAGCTTTCTCGCCGCAGCCCTCCGCGGTACGCGGCGATTCCGTACAAATACAGGTCGTGGTCAACAACCGGCTCGGCGCGCGGGCTTCGCTCGACCGGGTGCGCCTCGAAGGCCTCGATACCACTCTTTCGGGCCAGCTGCCGGTGAACCGGAACGTAACGATCGGGCGCAAGCTGCCCGTGACCGACGCGGTGCCGCTGTCGCAGCCTTACTGGCTCGAGGAGCGGAAGGCGGAAGGATACTTCAACGTATCGGACCAGACCCAAATTGGGGCACCGGAATTGAACCGCTCCTACAATGCCCGCCTGCAGCTCACGATCGAAGGAGAGTCGTTCGAGTTCGTGAAGCCGGTGCGCTACAAGTTCACCGACCCGGTGAAAGGCGAGCAGTACCAGCCCCTTGCGGTGCTCCCCGCCGCTACCATCGGTATCGACCCTGACGTAGTTCTGCTGAATGACCAGAAGACAAAGAAGGAAGTTTTTATGCAGGTACAGGTATTGGCTCATCGGTCGATAAACAGCCGGATTTCCTTCGGCTTTCGCCCAGCTGCCGGAAGAGGAGGAAGCCTTCCTAAAGGGCCTGTCGTCCTGAGCCCTGGCGCCGTAACCTCTATGAGTTTTCAGATCAGTGATCAGGATCGTCCATACGGGCGGCAAAGCGATATCGGAAAGGCATCGATCGAAGGCATTGGGCCAGTGGACTTGCAGTTGCACAGCATCAACTATAACCATATTCCAACGATTCGTTACTTCTCGGCCGATTCCCTGACCGTGGTGAAGGCAGACCTGCAGACGCGCGGTAAGAAGATCGGCTATATCGTGGGGGCCGGCGACAAAGTGCCGGCGGCACTCGAGCAGATGGGCTACGACGTGACGCTGCTACGCGAAAAGGAGCTGGCCCGGTTCAACCTGAAGCAGTTCGATGCCATCATTTCCGGCGTGAGGGCATATAACACCAATGAGTGGCTCAACCCCCACCACGAAAAGCTGATGAAGTACGTGGAGGACGGCGGCAACCTGATCGTGCAGTACAATACCTCCAACCAGATCGGTCCCGTGAAAGCCAAGATCGGCCCTTTCCCCTTCAATATTTCGCGCAACCGCATCACCGACGAGAACGCCGACGTCACCTTCCTGAAGCCGCAGCACCCGGTGCTCAACTTCCCGAACAAGATCACGGCGGCAGACTTCGCGGGCTGGGTGCAGGAGCGCAGCATCTACCACGCATCCGATGTGGACCCGCGCTTCGAGAAGATCCTGAGCGCGGCCGACCCTGGTGAGGCACCCGACGAGGGCAGCCTCATCATTGCGCCGCACGGTCGTGGCTTTTTTACCTATACGGGTCTTGTGTTCTTCAGGGAACTGCCCGCCGGCGTGCCCGGTGCGTACCGCCTGCTGGCCAACCTCATTGCCCTCAACCAGAAAAAAGAACTTTGATGGCCCAGCCACAACCACAAACAAGACGCACGATGACCCTGGTCTTCGTGATCGTGCTGGGACTCATCCTGGGCATGGCGTTCAAGCAGGTACGCCTCGGCCTCCTCTTCGGCATCATCATCGGGTTCCTGGCGATGAGCCTGAGGAGAAGATAGGTTTAGGAGGTTTAGAAGGTTTAGGGAGTTGGTTGCTGAACCTCCTAAACCCTCTAAACCATCCCGATCACCGATATTCGATATCCGCTATTCGTTATTCAATCTGCTTGCTGTGAAAAAGAAGAATCCTGATATTCCGCTCTTCGGCTCCTGGCGCGGCTGGTACTGGCTCGTGTTCGGCGTGCTGGTGGCCCTCATCGTCTTTTTCCAATACCTTACCCGCCGTTATTCATGAACGCACTCGACTGGACGATACTCGTACTGACCCTCCTGGGCATCGTGCTCTACGGCCTGTATAAAAGCCGCGCGAGCCGCAACCTCGAAGGATATTTCCTTTCCAACCGCAGCATGCCCTGGTACCTCGTGCTCCTGAGCATCATGGGCACACAGGCCTCTGCCATCACCTTCCTCTCCGGACCCGGGCAGGCCTTTGCCGACGGCATGCGCTTCGTACAGTATTATTTCGGGCTCCCGCTCGCCATGATCGTCATCTGCATCACCTTCGTACCGCTCTTCAACCGGCTGCGAGTGTTCACGGCCTACGAGTTCCTGGAGGAGCGCTTCGACACGCGCACGCGGCTCTTCACGTCGTTCCTGTTCCTGCTGCAACGCGGGCTTTCCACCGGCATTTCCATCTATGCGCCCACCATCATCCTCTGCGCCCTCTTCGGCTGGGACGTGTTCTGGACCAATATTCTGATGGGCGGCCTGCTCATCATCTACACCGTGGCCGGCGGCGCCCGCGCGGTGGCGCATACGCAGAAGCTGCAGCTTTTCATCATCTTCGCGGGCATGGCCCTCGTGGGCTATTGGGTGGTACACCTGCTACCGTCCAACGTGGGCATGGGAGAGGCCCTGCACATCGGCGGCAAGCTCGGTCGCCTCAACATCATCACCGACGGTGATACGGCCGGGGGCTTCGACTGGACCGACAAGTACAATATCTGGAGCGGCGTGATCGGGGGCTTCTTCCTCGCGCTTTCCTATTTCGGTACCGACCAGAGCCAGGTGGGCCGCTACCTCACCGCGCAGAACAACACCGAGAGCCGCCTGGGCCTGCTCATGAACGGCCTCGTCAAGATCCCGATGCAGTTCGGCATCCTGCTGATCGGGGTGCTGATCTTCTCGTTCTACCAGTTCCGCGGCACGCCGCTGACCTTCAACAGTGCGCTCGTGGCCAACGTGGAAGCCACCCCCTACCGCGATTCGCTCCGGCAGCTGCAGGACGCTACCGACACGCTCAACACGCAGCGACGGCATTCTGCCGAGCGCTTCGCAGCCTGGGTACAACAGCCGGCCTCCGATTCCTTCGCTTATTACAGCCGCGAGCTGAAGGCGCAGCAGCAGCAGTCGGAGACCCACCGGAAGACCTTCCGCGAATGGACGAAGCAATCGGGCGCAGGCGACGGCAACGATACCAACTACGTGTTCCTGGCATTCGTGAAGGAAAACCTCCCGGCAGGACTGCGCGGGCTCCTGATTGCGGTCATCTTCCTCGCCGCCTGGGGCTCCATCGCTGCCGCGCTCAATTCGCTGGCCGCCAGTACCGTTGTGGACCTCCACAAGCGCCTGTCGGGCGGCGCAAGTATTACCAGATCCGAAAGCGCTGCTGATACCGGCGCTCAGGAGCGGAGCGATTACCGCATCTCGCAAGGGTACACGCTGGCCTGGGGGCTCTTCTCGATCGTGGTGGCGCAGTTCGCGCACCGCCTCGGGCAAAGCCTCATCGAAACGGTCAATATTCTCGGCTCCCTGTTCTACGGCGTGATCCTGGGCATCTTCCTCGTAGCTTTTTACCTGAAGCGGGTGGCAGGCCCGGCCACCTTCGTCGCCTCGCTGATCGTGGAGCTCTTCGTGATCCTGCTCTTTTTCAACGAGCAGATCCCGCCGCTCGCGTGGCTGCCCGACATCTCCTTTCTCTGGCTCAACGCCATCGGCGCGCTGGGCGTAGTGGGGCTCGCCCTGCTGCTGCAGCCGTTGCTCGGTGCCGGGAAGCGTAGCGTGGATACCGGAACGGGCCATCCGTAGATGTACAGAACGATCCGTATATTCGTAATTCACCAAACACCTGCTTCTTATGGGCTTCTTTTCTTCCCTGTTGGGCAACGCCGGCGTCGCCGACCCGGGCGAGCTGCAGCGCGAATACGCCAACCTGCTGGCCGATCACGAGCAGATCGAGATCGGCTTCAAGCTGCTCCGCGACGTCTTCATCTTCACCAACAAGCGCCTGATCCTGGTCAATAAGCAGGGCCTCACCGGCAAGAAGGTGGAGTATTTCTCGATAGTCTACAAAAGCATCACCCGCTTCAGCATCGAGACGGCCGGCTCCTTCGAGCTGGATGCCGAGCTGAAGATCTGGATCTCCTCCGAAGTACAACCGAGCGTATCGAAGAAATTCGACAAAGGGGTCAACATCTACGACCTGCAAAAAGTACTGGCCAAACACGTGCTGGCCTGACGAGCAAAGCCCCGTGAGGGGCTTTAATCATGCCATCAGCCGTCCGGAAAAATCACCATCGCGGCGCCGGAAAAAATCATTTTTTCCTGTTCCTTTTCCCATGGCGCTCCCATCTTCCCGGGTCACATTCGCGTTATGCGAACCAGTACCAAAATTGACCTGCACATCATTCTCGCGCCGCGTTACCGGCAGTCGCTGCTGCTGCCCCGCTGGCGCGAAGACCTGTACCGGATGATGACCTACCAGCTACAGGCCTGGCGCCACCGCGTGTACATCATTAACGGCATGCCCGACCACCTGCATCTCCTGATCGATATGCATCCCGACTGGTCCCAGGACGCGCTCATCGGCGAGCTCAAAATGGTTTCCGCAGGTTGGATCAACCGCACGCAACTGCCGGAGGTACCCTTCGAATGGAAGGAGGGGTACGGCCTGTTTACGGTGAGCCGCTGCCAGGTGCCGGAGTACTACCAATACATTGCGCAGCAGGAGGAGCTGCACCGGCGCGAGTCGTTCGGTGCCGAGTTTCGGCGCATCCTGCAGGAGCAGGGATTGGAGTATCCGCCCGATGCCACGTTTCATCTTCCGGAGAATGCCGGTCCGTTAGAAAAGCAGAATGCCTCCCGTTGAGGGAGGCATTCCGGAAAGTGAATGGGGCTATCTTATTTCAGCGAAGCAAGCAGCTTCTCGTTGAGGCGCACATAGTCTTCGTTGCCGGCCTTGCGGGCGCCTTCCATCGATTTTTGTGCGGCAGCCATGGCATCCTGCTTGCGACCGAGCTTCGCCAGTGCGTTGGCGCGCTGGTGCTGAATCCAGTAGGCATCGGGGTTCGCCTCAGCGGCCTTGTCGAACCACAGGAGGGCCTGGTTCAGGTCCTTGCCGTTCTCCATGTAGTACATGGCGGCGTTGAAGTAGGGGCGGTTGTCGCGGTTCATGAGCTGGTCGATCTGGCCCATGATCTTCTTATCCACATCTACCGAGACGGGGATGGTCACCACGGTGCGGTCCCACATCATCTGGATATCCATAGCGGTGGACTTGATGTTGGCGAACTGGATCGTGAAGGACTCCACCGGGGTGGTAGTGGTGCTAACAGGGGCCTTGAAGCGGATCACGTCGTTCTCCTGCTTGTAGTCGGTGCCCCAGTTGGCCGTACCCTTGTTGATGATGATCTCCCACTCGCGCTGTCCGGGAATGGTAAACACCGCGTATTCGCCGGCCTTGAGGGCCTGGCCACCGATGGTGACGTCGTCGGCAAACTTGAGGCGGGTGGCGCTGTTGGCGCCGGTGCGCCATACTTTACCATAGGGAACGAGGTCGCCCATGATGGTGCGTCCGCGCATGGCCGGACGGGAGTAGTTCAGTTCGACGCTCGAGATGCCGAAGTCCTGGCGGACCATCTGGCTGGGGCTCGGAGCGGGGGTGCGCAGTCCCTGGGCGTCGGCGGTCAGCAGCAGGCAGGAAGCAGCAATCGTTACGTATAAGCGTTTAAACATGGTGAGAAGAATTTTGGCAAATGTAAAGAAGTTGTTAATGCCGCCGGCGTGCGGTGGATAAAGCGTGCGTGGAAGGGGTGGGCCGTGCCGGAGCGGCAAATTCAAAAGTCAAAATTCAAAAGTCAAAAACAGAAGCGTTGCAGGCAAAGGCGCACACAGGAAGCACCCCGGCCGATCAAACAGCGCTTTTTTGAATTTTGCCTTTTGACTTTTTACTTTCCCCGGAACGCCGGGTGAAATTCCTGAAGTGTTCTCCGCAGGAACTCGCGGTCGAGGTGGGTATAGATCTCGGTGGTGGTGATGCTTTCGTGGCCCAGCATTTCCTGCACGGCCCGGAGGTCGGCGCCGGCTTCCACGAGGTGCGTAGCGAAGGAGTGGCGGAACGTGTGGGGCGATACGGTCTTCCGGATGCCGGCCTTTTGTACGAGCTCCTTGATCAGCAGAAAGATCATGACGCGGGTGAGGCGCCTGCCGCGGCGGTTGAGAAAAAGTATGTCTTCTTCACCTTTCTGAATGGCCAGGTGCGCGCGCATGGCGCTTTTATAAAACCCGATATGCTTCAGGGCCTCGCCCCCGATCGGCACGAGGCGCTCTTTGTTGCCCTTGCCCACCACGCGTACGAAGCCCACTTCGGGGTAGAGGTGGGAGAGCCGGAGGTTCACCACCTCGCTCACGCGAAGCCCGCAGCTGTACATGGTTTCGAGGAGCGCCCGGTTGCGGACGCCTTCGGGCTTGCTGTGGTCGATGTGGGCGAGCAGCTCGTTGATCTCTTCGAGGGTAAGCACGTCGGGGAGGTGGCGGCGCAGCTTCGGCGCTTCGAGCAGGGTAGTGGGGTCGGTGCGACTGATGTCTTCGAGCAGGCAATACCGGTAAAAGGCCCGGATGCCGGAAATGACGCGCGCCTGCGTGCTTTGCGTGGCGCCGAGCTCGGCCACCCATTTCACGAAGGCCTGCAGGTCGGGGAGGGCCAGCTCCGCAGGCGCCTTGGCGATGCCGTTCAGCTCGAGAAAGGCGGTGAGCTTTTCCAGGTCGTGCAGGTAGGCGGCCACCGAGTTGGCGGACAATGATTTCTCCAGCTGCAGATAGGCCTTGAAGCCTTTTTTATAGGGTACCCACACGGGGCGAAGATAGAATTTCGAATTTCGAGTACGGAACAAAGGTTTAGAAGGTTTAGGGGTTTAGAATGTTGGCTGGCCACGCTGTTAGGCCGGAATGTTGCTCATAACCCTGCTTCAATACTTAACCTCCTAAACCTTCTAAACCCCTAAACCTTTTTCCTTTTATCTTCGGCGCATGTCGCATTACCGCAGAAAGTTCAATGAGAAGGTATTGGTACACCGCCCGCGCCTGCGTCGCTTCCTGACGAAGCTGGAGAACAACCCGCCGCGCGGGCTCGACCTGCTCGCCGCGGAGGCCGACCGCGAAACCTGGGCGCAGGTGGACTGCCTTGCCTGTTCGAACTGTTGCCGCGCGATGACGCCCACTTATACCCCGCGCGACCTGAAGCGGATCACGGCCCACCTGGGCATGACGGTGGAAGCCTTCAAGGAGAAATGGCTTTACAAAGACCGCAAGGGCGAATGGATGAACCGCTCCACGCCCTGCCAGTTCCTTGACCTGCGCACCAATATGTGCTCGATCTACCCCATCCGCCCGGCCGATTGTGCCGGCTTCCCGCACCTCGTCAAAAAGCCTGCAAAGAACTTCATGCATATCCACAAGCAGAACGTGCAATACTGTCCCGCCACCTTCACCTTCGTAGAGAAGCTGATGGAGAAGCTTTGTTGATTTCAGATTTCAGATTTTTGATTTCAGATTCGGGCTGTCGCACGAACCTTTCGGCTTAACGAACGAATACACTAACCAGGGACGCATCCGGATTCGATGCGCCTGCGGTACCGAGCCTTTCGGAAAAGGAGCGCCTGAAACGACCCGTTACCAATAAACAAATAAACAAATAGACCAATAAACCACCGCCCACCGACGGTCGGTTTTGAGAAGAAAGATGGCCTATAAGCGACCCCTTACCAATAAACCAATAGACCAATAAACCAATAAACCGCCGCGAAGCGGCTCCTCATAAGAAGACGTCCTCGATGAGAAAAAACTCCGGCTCCCCACGAAGACCCTGCGCGATGGCCAGGATGTCGAAGCGCAGGTCGCGGTACTGCGGGTGCTGTTCGAGGTAGGCGGCGGCGGCCCGTTTCAGGTTGTTGAACTTCTTTCGGTTCACGGCGCCCTCGGGGGGACCGTATTGGCTCTCCGTCCGGTATTTCACTTCGATGAAGTGGAGCATCCCGGCCCGCTCCGCGATGAGGTCGACCTCGAGGTGCCCGAAGCGCCAGTTCGTATGCAGCAACGTGTAGCCCCGTTGCCGGAAGAAGTCGAGCGCGAGGGCCTCGCCCGCCCGCCCCGTGTCGTTATGTGCCGCCATAAGTATCTTTGCCCACCAAATTATGAGCACCCAACAATTCCAGCAACGTGTTTTTCCCATCAAAGGCGTGGTGCAACACTACACCTGGGGGGGATTCGGGTTTCTGCCCCGGCTGCTCGCGGACCCCAACCCGGAGGGTAAGCCCTTTGCCGAATACTGGCTCGGCGCCCATCCGAACTGCCCCTCGACGCTCGCCGACGGCGGGCGCTGCCTTGACGCGGTGCTCTCCGAAAATCCCGACGTACTGCTCGGGGCCGGCACGCACGCGCGCTTCGGCCACCTGCCCTTCCTGCTCAAGCTCCTCGACGTACGGCAGATGCTATCGATACAGGTACACCCGAACAAGCAGGAAGCCGCGGCAGGCTTTGCCCGTGAGAACGCTGCCGGCATTCCGCTGAAGGCGCCCCACCGGAACTACCGCGACGACAACCATAAGCCCGAGATCATGATCGCGCTCTCGGAGTTCTGGCTGCTGCATGGTTTCAAGCCCGAAGCCGAGCTCCGCGCCACCCTTCGTTCCGTGCCGGAACTGGCGTCGTTGCTGCCCTTGTTTGAGCGCGGCTTGTACCAAGGTCTGTACGAGCACGTGATGCACCTGGACCAGGGCGAAGTGGACCGCAGGCTCCGTCCGCTGGCGGAGCGGATCGGGCCGCTATACCGGAGGGGAGCCCTCGACAAGGCGTCGCCGGATTTCTGGGCCGCCCGCGCGCTGGAGACCTTTCCCGGCAACGGCAGCATCGACCGCGGCCTGTTCTCGATCTATTTTTTCAACCTGCTGCGGCTTTCGCCGGGCGAGGGTATCTTCCAGGATGCCGGCCTCCCGCATGCCTACCTCGAAGGGCAGAACGTGGAGCTGATGGCCAACTCCGACAACGTGCTCCGCGCCGGGCTTACCGACAAGCACATGGACGTGCCCGAGCTACTGCGCCTCGTGCGCTTCGAAGCCACGCAGCCCAATATCCTGCGCCCGGCGGAGCCGCCCTGCGCCACCTACCCGGCGCCTGTACCCGAATTCGCCATCGAGGCCTGCCGCCTGCAGGCCGGCACGGTGCGGGCGGCGTCGTTCCCTACAGCTTCGATCCTGGTGGTGACCGAGGGCGGCGGCAGCGCCACCGATGGCACCGACACCTGGGCGCTGGAGCCGGCCACCGCGCTCTACGCTGCGCCCGGCGCGGCCTTGCAGCTTTCAGCCACCGAGGAGTTGCAGTTTTTCACCGCCCGCGTACCTGGTGTATAAATTGTGAGCGTCGTAGCCCCCGTGTTCCCTATTTTTGTCGCCTAATTGAGTCCTTGAATGAAACGCAATACCTCCCTGATCCTCTCTTTTGGCCTGCTGGTGCTGGCCTGCTCGCTGTACCGGGTGTTTGATGGCCGTCCCTGGGGCTTCGCTCCGCAGATCGCCATGGCCCTGTTCAGTGGCGCCATCATCCGCGACAAGAAGTTCGCTTTCCTGATGCCCCTGCTGTCGATGCTGCTCTCCGACGCCCTGTACCAGGTGCTGTATGTGAACGGACTCTCCAGCACCCCGGGTTTCTACGGTGGCCAGGCTACCAACTACGCCCTTTTCCTCGCTATGACGGTGTTCGGCTTTTTCATCAAGAACATCCGCGTCGGCTCCGTGCTGGCCGCTTCGGTGGCAGCGCCGGTGTTCTACTTCCTGCTCAGCAACTTCCAGGTTTGGATCGGCGGCGGTGGCTACCAGCGCCCCAAGACCTTCAGCGGGCTCCTGCAGTGTTACGTAGACGGCTGGCCCTTCTTCACCGGCAGCCTGATGGCCACGGTGTTCTTCTCGGCCCTCTTCTTCGGCGCCTGGCAGCTCATGACGCGCCGCCAGCAGCAGCTCTCCCCCGCTAACTGATTCCTCTTCCAACCGAATAGCAAAAGCCGCCCACCGGGCGGCTTTTGTGTTGTATATCGAACAAGGAACATGGAATGTCGAATGTTGAAGTACGGAAACCGGACAGATCTCCAGAAGTAACGCAACCTCCTATCAGCACATTAACTAATTAGCACATTACCCCATTACCCCATTACCCCATTACCCCATTTGCTCATACCCATCATCCACTAAGAGTCCCTTTCCGTCGGCAGCGCCGGTGGCGAGCTCGTCGCAGCGGTTGTTGTAGGGGTTCGAGGCATGGCCCTTTACCCACACGAAGCGCACGGCGTGCTGCTGCGCCAGTTCGTGGTAGCGCATCCAGAGGTCGGCGTTCTTCTTGCCTTTGAAACCGGTACGGAGCCAGTTGCGCAGCCAGCCTTCCTCCACAGCCTTCACCACGTACTGCGAGTCGGAATAAACGGTCACGTTCTGTCCGGGCTTCTTGAGGGCCTCCAGGCCCTTGATGACGGCGAGGAGCTCCATGCGGTTGTTGGTGGTGCGGCGGTAGCCCTGGGCGAGCTCCTTCTGGTGGGCGCCGGCCATCAGGATCACCCCGTAGCCGCCGGGGCCGGGGTTGCCGCGGGCAGCGCCATCGGTATACATTGTGATCATTGAAAAAAAACTTCAGGGGTTACGAAAGGAGATGAGAAGCACCGGCCGGCAGGAGGGATGCAGGTACAGCTGGTCGAGCGAGATATACCGGCGCGTGGCGAACTCCTCTTTTTTGATCGGCTCGTTGGCAAAATAGGCATACATCAGCGGCCGCATTCCTTCCGGCACAAAGTCCTCCCGGATGCGCAGGGCGCCCCCGGAGGCAGCGGCCAGCGAGCGGGCCACGAGTTCGGAGCAATAGAGCCGGTCCTCGGTGCGGAGGTCGTAGGTACGGTCGAAATGGACGCCACGACGTGCGTATTGATCGATCTGCTCCAGGAAGCGGAGCCGCTGGGGTTCGCTCAGGCCATAGCGGTACAGACCGGCGGAGAGGTTCTTCTTCGGGTTCAGAAAGGAGTCGAGCGGCTCGTGCCGGATCGTATCGCGGCCCACTTCGTCGGGGGCGATGTGGGCCACCCAGTGGGCGCCGCCCTGCTCCACCACCACGCCGGCATGCGAGTAGGAGGGGTCCGTGGCGGAAAGGTAGCGGATCGAATGACTCAGCATGTCGTCGCCGAGGCGCAACACGAGGTCGCCGGGTTGGGCCGCCGCCTTGAGGCTGTCGAGCCGTACCTGGACGAGATCCGGCGCCGGCGCTGCCGGTGCTGTATGCGCTACGCCTTTGACGACAGGCGTTGGACTGCCGGAGCAGGCTGCGAGCACGAACAGGGGGAGCAGGAGGAGCAGTGTTCTCATAAAGCGGCTGCTAAGGTAGCACGGCCGGCGCATAAAAAAAGGCCGTCGCGGTGGACGGCCTTTTTCAAGAGTTGAAACCGGGATCAGCGGTTGATGAATGCGAGCGAGTCGATGCCCACCACCGAGGGGTAGTTAGGGCCCTGGAGGCCAGCGGTCCAGCCGCGGTAGCGGAAGGCAAAGCGGCCATTGGTGACCACGCCGCCGGGGATGTTGTTCAGCGTGATGGTGTACTTTCTCCAGTCGCGCGGGTAGCCGCCCGGGTCGTTGTTGACATACGTCGGGTTGATGTCGAGGAGCATCCGGTTGAACGAACCCGTGGAGGCCGTGTCGGCGCCTACGTTGGCCGTGCCGTCGGTGAAGTTGGCCCATACCTGCATGCGGTCCTTCGTGAAGATCGGGTAGTTGCTATCGTCCACGGCGCGGGTGAAGAATACGATCTGGTCGCCGTTGCGCATCGGCAGGGCGGGGGAGATAAGCCAGGTGGAGATGGAGCCGGTGCCACCCACGGTGGTGATGTCGGCCGAGATGAAATCGTTGGGCGTCAGGCGTGCGGAGTAGGCCGGGAACCCGTAGAAGGGCACGGGGCCGCCGAACTTGTACTGGGCGCCGGTAGAGGGCTCATAGCGGCCCTGGCGCCAGCCGCCCGCGCCTACGGGGAAGCTGTTGTTGCGGAACACCCAGCCTTTGGCGGGAAGCGCGCTCACCGAGTCGAATTCTTCCACGAAGGAGCCGGGAACGGTGCCCTGCGGGAGGGGGGTGGTGGTTTCGGCTACGTGATCCTTCACGCAGGACAGGGCCAGCGAGGCAAGGGCAGCGAAGGCCGTGATGCCGATGATATGATTCTTTCTCATGATCGTAGTTTGGTGGTGAATTAACGGGTAGCGGGCTTGTATTCCACTTTGTCGATCGCAATGCCCGAGCCCGGTGCCGTGGCGCCGAGGCCGCCGCCGGGCACGAAGTAACGGAAGGCGATGCGTCCCTGCGTGGGTGCCGCGATGCCGTTGACGGTTACCTCGAAGCGCGTCCAGTTGGTGGGATAGGCGCCGGGGTTGAAGAGCGTGGGATTGGAGTGCGCGATTTGGTTCGGCTTGTAATACAGCGAGCCGTCGGCGCGCCGGGAGGGCTCGTTGATCGTCAGCAGCTGCTTGGTAAAGACGCCGGTCGCGAGGCCGTTGCCCGTGCTGGTGGCATCGCCTTCGGTGCTGAGGCGCACTTCCAGGGTATTGCCGTAATCGGAAGAGTCGGTAGCCGATGCGCGGAACAGGAGGCCGCGGGTATAGAACGAGAGGGTATCGCCATTGCGCAGCGTCACAACCGGGGAGATGAGCCAGTTGGAGATATCGGCCACGTCGGCGGAGGTGGAGTACGTATTGACACCGATGAAGCCGGCGTTGCTGCCGCCGTTGGAGAAAGCGGAGAACCAGGGTGTCAGGTCGCCGCCCTGCTGCCAGATGCCGGAGCCCCGGGGCACGGTGCCATTGTAGATGGTCCATCCCCGCGCAAAGGCGCTGGATACGGTATCAAACTCTTCGGACAAAGCAGTGCCGGGCACTGCAGGCGGAACAGCGAGGTCTGCATCGTTCCTGCAGGAAGCGGTCAGGAAGGCGCCTGCACACGCAAAAAGGCCCATCTTCCAGAGGCTGGATCTTCTCATAATAAACGGTTAGTAGGTTCGGCCGTGAAAATAAGGAAAAAAAAGGATGCAGTCCGCAGAGGATTTCTCACACCTGGAATACACCGGTCCGGAACGCCTCCGTAATCGGTGCTCCGTTGCTCGCCGCGATCGACTCGGCCAGCACCCGGCGCGTTTCAGCGGGGTCGATGATGGCATCCACCCACAGGCGCGCCGCCGCGTAATACGGAGAGGTCTGCTCCTCGTAGCGGCTCCTGATCTTTTGCAGGTGCTCGGCCTCGGCTTCCGGGGTGATCGTTTCGCCCTTCGCTTTGAGCGCGGCCACCTGGATCTGCAGCAGCGTCTTGGCCGCCTGGTCGCCACCCATCACCGCAATGCGCGCCGACGGCCACGCAAAGATGAAGCGCGGGTCGTAGGCCTTGCCGCACATGGCGTAGTTGCCCGCGCCATACGAGTTGCCCACCACCACCGTAAACTTCGGCACCACGGAGTTGGCTACCGCGTTCACGAGCTTGGCGCCGTCCTTGATGATCCCGGAATGCTCGCTGCGGCTGCCCACCATGAATCCGGTCACATCCTGTAGAAATACAAGCGGGATCCTTTTCTGGTTGCAGTTGAGGATGAAGCGCGCGGCCTTGTCGGCGGAGTCGTTATAGATAACGCCGCCGAGCTGCATCTCGCCTTTCTTGCTCTTCACGATCTTGCGCTGGTTGGCCACGATGCCCACGGCCCACCCGTCGATGCGTCCGTAGCCGCACACGATCGTCTTGCCATAGTCTTTCTTGAACTCATCGAACTCCGACCCGTCTACAAGCCGCTTGATCAGTTCCACCATATCATAGGCGCGGCTGTTGTCGGGTGCGGTCAGTGTATACAGGTCTTCGGCCGGGAGTGCCGGCGGCCGCGGCTCGGCGCGGTCGAAGCCGGCGGTCTGCGGGGCGCCGATCTTTTCCACGATGCGCTTAACCTGGTCGAGGCACTCGTGCTCGGTCTTGAACTTGTAATCGGCAATGCCCGAGATCTCGGTGTGCGTCACGGCGCCGCCGAGGGTCTCATTGTCGACGTCCTCGCCGATGGCCGCCTTCACGAGGTAGGGGCCAGCGAGGTAGATGGAGCCCGCGCCCTCCACCATCAGCGTTTCGTCGCTCATGATGGGCAGGTAGGCGCCGCCGGCCACGCAGGCACCCATCACGGCGGCGATCTGCACGATGCCGGCCGCGCTCATGCGCGCGTTGTTGTAGAAGATGCGGCCGAAGTGCTCCTTGTCGGGGAAGATCTCGTCCTGCATCGGCAGGTACACGCCGGCGGAATCCACGAGGTAGATGATGGGCAGGTGGTTCTGCAGGGCGATCTCCTGGAGGCGCAGGTTCTTCTTGCCGGTGATCGGGAACCAGGCGCCGGCTTTCACGGTCTGGTCGTTGGCCACCACCATGCATTGCCGTCCGGAAATATAGCCGATGCCCGCCACGGTACCGCCCGCCGGGCAGCCGCCCTCGGCGGCGTACATGCCGAAGCCGGCGAAGGCGCCGATCTCGGTAAAGGGCCGGTCTTTATCGAGCAGGTAGTCGATGCGCTCGCGCGCGGTCAGCTTGTTCTTTTCCTTCTGTTTGGCGATGGCCTTCTTGCCGCCTCCTTCTTTGATCTTTTCGAGGTGGCTCTGGGTAAGGGTTACAAGGTCTTTCAGGGAAGCAATCGTAGTATGGGACATGGTAAATGGGTATGACGCGGGCAAAGATAGGTGTTGGCGTAAAGTGAAAATAAACCTACGGCAGAGCCGCCGAATGGCCCCGGTTGCCTACTTTTAAATAATGGTTCACCCTCAACCCTACCCACCGGTCGCCGGCTTGTTGAAGCAGGAGACCGACCAACGGCACCGCGCACTCGAAGCGCGCCTCGAGCCCCAGCTTGCCCGCCTTTCTTCCGTGGATGCCTATGCGCAATTGCTCCGGACCTTTTACGGGTTCTATGCCCCGCTCGAAACCGCGATCGAATCGGTGCTTCCCGGAAACCTGCTTCCCGACCTCGCCGGACGCCGCAAGGCCGCCCTGCTCCTGGGCGATCTCCAGGCCATCGGGCAGCCGGCCGAACACATACCGCTCTGCGCGCCGCCACCGCTGGAAAGCCCCGCCGCCGCCTTCGGCGCGCTGTATGTGCTCGAAGGCTCCACCCTCGGAGGCCGCTTTATCGTCAGGATGATCTCCACCGCGCTTCCCGACCTCCCGGAAAGCGCGCTCACTTTTTTCCGCGGCTACGGCCCCGACACCGGGCCCATGTGGCTGCGCTTCCAGGCTGCCCTCAGCAACTGGGGCACCCAGAACGATCCGGCCCCTGCCGTGGACGCCGCCAACCGAACCTTTGAAACCTTTGATGCGTGGATACAACAAAATCAGCCGCGGTGAAGAACCGCATGAGCCTCGACTCCGAATTCTGCGGGCGCGTGCCGCTGAACCAGACCAACCTGGTACAGCCGCACGGCGTGCTGCTCGTGGTGGAGAACGAAAGCCTGCAGGTGTTGCAGTGCAGTGAGAATGTGCACGACTTTTTCGGGATCGGGGCAGCCGCGCTCGCCGGCACCCCGCTGGACACGCACCTGTCGCCGGGCGGCGCTGACCGGCTCCGCGCGGTGCTTGCGGGCGGCGTCAGCGGTAAGTTTCCCGTGCAGCTCAATGTGGCGGGCACCGAGTTCCTCTTCGTGGTGGAACCGGGTACTGATTCCTTCATCGCTGAAGTGGAACCGCTCAGCAAAAGTACCAGCTCCTTTGTGGAGGTATATGAGCGACTCCGCTACGTTATGGCCGGCATCGAGGGCTCCGCGGGCACCGAAGAGGCCTGTCACCTCATCGCCCGTGAGCTCAAGGCCTACTCCGGCTTCGACAAGGTGATGGTGTACCGATTCGACAAGCACTGGAACGGCGAGGTGATCGCCGAGGAGAAGGAGCCGGAAATGGATGCCTACCTGGGACTCTTCTTCCCGGCCTCCGACATCCCCCGGCAGGCCCGCGAGCTATACCGCAAGAACCCCTACCGCCTCATTCCCAATGCCGACTACACGCCGATCAAGCTGCACCCGATCCTGAACCCCAGGACGCACTCCTTCACCGACCTTGCCAACTCCAACCTGCGGAGCGTGGCGGGCGTGCACCTCGAATACCTGCGCAACATGGGCGTTCGCGCCTCCATGTCCACACGCATCCTCAAGAACGGCGAGCTCTGGGGGCTCATCGCCTGCCACCACCGCGAGCCGCGCTACCTGGGCTACGAGGCCTGCTCGGTGTTCGAAATGCTCTCGGGGGTCATCACCGCCAAGATCAATGCCGTGGAGAACAACGCCTACGGCAGCCGGAAGGCCGAAGGGCACCAGCTGCTGCAACAGGTGGCCGAGTCGATCTATAGTGCCGGCGATCTTTCCGCAGGCCTCGACCGGGAGTCGACCGCGCTGCTGCGCCTGCTCCACGCCGATGGAGTGGCCCTCGTGCACGGGCGCTCCGTACACCGCTGGGGGGCGACGCCCGCGCCCGGCGACGTCAACGACCTGGTGTATTGGCTGCAAAGCAACGGCGAGCGCCGCCTCTACGCGCAAAACGCACTTTCCTCGGTATATGAGGCGGGACACCACTTTGCCGCCGACGCGAGCGGCCTGCTGGCGCTGCCGCTGCTCCCTGAGCGCGGCTCCTTCCTGCTCGCTTTCCGCCGCGAGGCGGTGCAAAAGGTGAATTGGGGCGGCGATCCCACACAAGCTGTACAATTTGAGGCGGACGGGAAACGCTACCATCCGCGCAACTCTTTTCAGCTCTGGCAACAAACGGTGCGCGAAACCGCGCCGGAGTGGGAGGAGGTGCACCTGGAGCTCGGCGAAGGCCTCCGCCAGCTCCTGCTGGAATACCTCTTGCGAAAGGAGAGCAATTAGTATTAGAGTTTCGTTAATTTAGAGGCTCCTTAACCATGGAACGCGAACCCGCCCTCACGCAAATGCACACCCAGGAACACTTCGTTGTGGCCATCGGCGCTTCTGCCGGCGGGCTCGAGGCGATCCATGACTTCTTCGACCACATGCCGAGCGATTCCAATTGCTCCTTCGTGATCATCCAGCACCTCTCGCCCGACTACAAGAGCCTGCTCGTGGAGCTCGTTTCGAAGCACACGCAGATGAACGTGCTCGAGGCCGGCCACGACATGAAGCTCCAGCCCAACAGCGTCTACGTCATCCCGAACGACAAGGTGCTGAAGATGCACCACGGTCGGCTGCAATTGAGCGAGAAGCATTTCGACAACTCCATCAACACCGCGATCGACATCTTCCTCCGCTCCCTCGCCGAAGACCAGGGCGCCCGTGCGATCGCCATCATCCTTTCGGGCACCGGCACCGACGGCACCCGCGGCATCGAGGCCGTGCAGCAGCATGGCGGCATGATCATCGTGCAGGAGCCCTCGAGCGCCAAGTTCGACGGCATGCCCAACAGCGCCATCGCCGCCGGCTATGCCGACTTCGTGCTGAGCCCGGAGCAGATGCCCGAGGAGATCATCAATTACGCCCGCGAAAAGCCGAGCCAGCGCCCGCGCGACGACCGTCCCGACGAGAGCTCGCTGCCCGAAGTGATGCGGCTCGTGGAGCGCCATTGCAAATACGACTTCAACAACTACAAGTCGCCCACCATCATCCGCCGCATCCTGCGCCGCATGAACCACCTGGGCAAAAAGAAGTTCAGCGATTACCTGGAGCTGCTGCGGGGCAACCCCGACGAGTGCCGCTCGCTCGGCAAGGAATTCCTGATCGGCGTCACCAAGTTCTTCCGCGACCGCGCGGCCTTCGACATCTTCGCCACGGAGGTGCTCCCTGAAGTGATCCGCAAGAAGGGGGAGAACGACACCCTGAAAGTGTGGGTGGCCGCCTGCAGCACCGGGCAGGAAGCCTATTCGATCGCCATCCTCATCTGCGAGCACCTGCGCCGCCACAAGATGGAGCTGGACGTCAAGATCTTCGCCACCGACATCGACCTCGATGCCGTGGAGCAGGCTTCGCGGGGCACCTATCCCGCGGCGCTCGTGGCCGATATCGAGCCCGAGATCCTCGACCGGCATTTCCAGAAGCAGGGCGCCAACTACGTGGTGGAGCCCGGCATCCGGAAGATGATCGTCTTTGCCCGGCATAACATCCTCAAGGATCCGCCCTTCATCAAGAACGACATCGTGACCTGCCGCAACATGCTGATCTATATGAACGGCATTTTGCAGCGCAAGGTCTTCTCGACACTACAATACGCCCTCAACAACGGCGGCTTCCTGTTCCTGGGGCCAAGCGAGATCCCGGCCTCGATCAGCACGACGCTCTCCGAGGTCAACAGCAAATGGAAGATCTACCGGAAGATCGGCAACGAGAAGCACTACCAGCAATTCTACGATACCCGGAGCTCCATGAATACGAGCAGGGCCCTGCCGGCGCCGAAGGAGAATACCACGGCACGCGTGCTGGCCGACGATTTCCGCAACCTGCTCACCGACGAGTTCCGGTTCGCGGCGGTATATGTAGACCGCAATTACGACATCAAGGAAGGCATCGGCGATTTCCGACGCTACCTGTCGCTCCCGCAAAAGATCCTCAACCTCAACGTGCTCAAGATGGTGGGCCCTGATATGGCGATCGCGCTGAATTCGGCACTGCGCAGGGTTACCAAGGAAGGGCAGAAGGTAAGCCTCCAAGTACGCTCGCGCGAGAACCCGGAGGAGCGCCCCATCCAGCTGATGGTGAAACCGGCGACCTCGCCTGCCGGCTACATCCTGATCGTATTCGGCGAAGGCACCGAACCGCAGGCGGGCCGCCCGATAGCGCATGAGCCCCCCCCGCAGGGCAGTGCCGAAAGCGCCGCCTACGTGGCCGAGCTCGAGGAAGAGCTAAAGGAAACGCGCCTCAGCCTGCAGATGGCCGTGGAAAGCCTCGAAACCACCAACGAGGAGCTGCAATCGTCCAACGAGGAGCTGCTCTCCGCAAACGAGGAGCTGCAGTCTTCGAACGAGGAGCTGCAATCGCTCAACGAAGAGCTCCATACACTCAATACCGAGCACCAGCTCCGCATCAAGGAGCTCATCGAGCTCAACGACGACCTCAACAACTATTTCCGGAGCACCGAGATCGGCCAGGTGTTCGTGGACCGCGAGATGCGGATCCGCAAGTTCAACCCGGCCGCGATCCAACTCATCAACCTGATCGACTCCGATATCGGCCGACCGATCGA
The DNA here is from genome assembly GCF_039541815.1 of Flaviaestuariibacter amylovorans. Lineage (NCBI taxonomy): Bacteria > Pseudomonadati > Bacteroidota > Chitinophagia > Chitinophagales > Chitinophagaceae > Flaviaestuariibacter > Flaviaestuariibacter amylovorans. The sequence continues at coordinate 1,018,747 of NZ_BAABGY010000007.1, read as the reverse complement.
GCACATCTCCACGAATATCCGCGACGAAAGTCTCCCCGACGATCTCCGCCGCGTGATGGAGCGGGGCGGATCGGTGGAGAAGGAAGTAACCACGACCGCCGGGCGGGTGGTGCTGATGCGCATCCTGCCCTATATCCGTCAGGACCGCCTCACCGACGGTGTCGTGATCACCTTCTTCGACATCACCGGTACCCGCGAGCTGCACCACATCATCAAAGGGGTATTCAACGCCTCGCTCAGCGCCGTGATGGCCCTCCGCGCCGTGCGTGACCTCGACGGGCAGATCATCGACTTTATGATCACGGCGGCCAACCACGCGGCCGACACCATGCTCGGGCTACGTAACTACGAGTACGTGAACGGCTCCATCCGCGCGCACTTCCCCGAGGTGCTGCAGCAGGGCCTCTTTACCCAATTCGCCGACACGGTGGAGCAGGAGAAGAGCCTGCATACGGAGACCGTGCTCGTTCGCTCCGGCCACGACCTCTGGTACGAGGTGGTCGGCACCGGCATGATGGACGGACTTGTAGTAACGCTGACCGACATCACGGAAAAACGCCTTGCCGAGGAAAAGCTGCGCCGCAACTACCACGAGCTGATGCGGGCCAAGGAAAGCCTCAAGGCGCTCAATGCGAGCCTCGAGGAAAAGGTAGCCCGCCGCACCTCCGAGCTTTCCGCCTCCGAAGAGCGCTTCCGCCTGATCGCTGCCAATACCAACGACATCATGTGGGACTGGAGCCTCGTGCAGAACGAGATCTGGTGGAGCGAGTCCTTCTTCCGGCACTATGGCACGGAAGCGGGGGAGACCGGGCTTACGACCCCGGCCGCCTGGCTGGAGCTTGTGCTGCCTGCCGACCGCAAGCGCGTGGAGACCGAGCTGTACCGGGCCATCAACTCCTCGGCGCAATGGGCCTCGCGCTTCCGGATGCAGCGGGTGGACGGTACCGAGGCCATCATCCAGGGCAAGGGCGCCGTGATCGTAGACGAGTTCAGCGTTCCCTACCGGATGGTGGGCGCCCTCGTGGACGTGACCTCAACGGAGCGTGCCGAAATGCAGCTGCAGGAAAAGAACGAAAAGATGCAGCGCCTCTACGAGGAGTTCCGCTTCGTGACCGACTTCATGCCCCAGATGGTGTGGGCGGCCAGCGCCGACGGCTTCCACGACTTCTTCAACAAGCAATGGTTTGATTATACCGGGCTCACCTACGAGGTGCTCCAGGGCGAGGAAGGCTGGGCGCAGGTGGTGCATCCCGACGACCAGGAGCGCGCCCGCCGGCTGTGGCAGCACTCGCTGGCCACCGGCGAAACCTACGAGGTGGAGTACCGCTTCCGCGACCGCAACGGTGAGTACCGCTGGTTCCTGGGCCGCGCCCTGCCGATGCGCGACGAGAACGGCGCCGTCGCCAAATGGTTCGGCACCTGCACCGACATTCATGAGGGCAAGCTGATGAACGACGTGCTGGAGCAAAAGGTGCGGGAGCGCACCGAGGAGCTGCAGCGCACCAACGCCGAGCTGGAAGGCTCCAACGCCGAGCTCCTGCAGTTTGCCTCCGTAGCCTCCCACGACCTGAAAGAGCCCCTCCGCAAGATCCATATCTTCTCCAATATCCTCCGCGACCGTTATCTCAACGAGGCGTCAGAGGGTGCCGTCGACTACATCACGCGTATCATCAACTCGTCGGCCCGAATGACGAAGCTGATCAACGACCTGCTCGCTTTCTCCCGCCTCTCGGTGAATCACTTCTTCGAAGTCGTGGACCTCAATGCCATCATCTCCGAGGTGCTTTCGGACCTGGAGCTGGCGATCTCCGAAAAGGGCGCTACCGTGGACGTGGGGCCGTTGCCCCAGATCGACGCGGTGCCGGGGCAGCTCCGGCAGGTGTTGCAGAACATTATCAGCAACTCCCTCAAGTTCACCGTGCCTGGCCGGACACCGTATATCAAAGTGCGCAGCGAATCCGTGGCCGCCTTCGACCTGGAGGCGCCCGCCGATCCGTCGGGCAGGTACTGCCGCCTCACCCTTGCAGACAACGGCATCGGCTTCGACGAGCAATACGCCAACAAGATCTTCACGATCTTCCAGCGCCTGCATTCCCGCGAGAAGTACGAGGGCACCGGCATCGGCCTGGCCATCACCAAGAAGATCATCGACCGCCACAACGGGCTCATCACGGCACACAGCCGCGAGAACGAGGGCAGCACCTTCGTGATCCTGTTGCCCCTGAAACAGGAGCATGAGGAGCAAAGCTCCGGCGGCGAGCAGCAGGAAACAACGACGGATGAAGCCTGAATCGGGAATGGACTAGAGGTGTTCTCTAAAACAGGAGTTCCTGAACATTCGTGAAGCGTCAGGCGCAAGGCGTGAGCAGAAAGCCGCTCCTGTCGGATCCTTCACGGCACGCCTTCGCTGAAGCTTCGGCTTGCGGTGCACGCTTCACGCCTAACGGCAAAGCGCGGAGATTGCGATTTGAAGACGACTTCAAATGTGGTGGTGGGTGTCGGGATGCGTTAGGCGTGCCGGTAACGCGGTGGGCTAGTCGAAATCACCCGGCACTTCTTTCCCGGAAGCACGATATCTTCCTTTTGTTAGACCTTCCTGTTGATTGCAATTTCCGTGTCAACGCGCATTCTTTGTGCCCAGGCGCAGCAATTGGTGCGGGCGCCCGGAATGCGGTGCCGGATACTACTTCGGCCTCCCGTTGGTAGTTGGCATCGGGATGAATGACCGGTTCCGAATCTCCCACCCTCCGGGAGGGAGCGTGGGTGGCCTTCTCCTCCCTTTGGGAGGGGCCAGGGGTGGGCCCTTGGCCTGAAATTTTAAGGTTCTTTCCCGTCTGCTCCCGTTGCTGCCAATATGTACCCGGTACAACAAGCCAAAGGGGCTCGCCTTTATTCGGCATTTTTGCGTCACACCCATAACCCCGTCATGGAAAAAAAGATCACTAAGCTCCTGGTCGCGAACCGCGGCGAGATCGCCATCCGCGTGCTGCGGGCCTGTACCGAGCTCGATATCCGCACCGTTGCCATCTACACCTTCGAAGACCGCTATTCCCTCCACCGCTACAAGGCCGACGAAGCCTACCAGGTGGGCAGCGACGACGATCCGCTGAAGCCCTACCTCGATATCGAGGCCATCCTGCGCATTGCCCGCCGCTGCGGCGCCGACGCCATCCACCCGGGCTACGGCTTCCTGTCGGAGAACTTTCTCTTTGCCCGCCGCTGCCGCGAGGAAGGCATCACGTTCATCGGTCCTGACCCCGAAGTGATGCAGCAACTCGGTGATAAGGTGCTCGCCAAAAAATGCGCGCGGGAGTGCGGGGTGCCACTTATCGAAAGCAGCACGCAGGACCTGGTGTCGATCGACGTTGCCCGCGCCGAGGCGGCCCGCATCGGCTTTCCCCTCATGCTGAAGGCTGCGGCCGGCGGCGGCGGGCGCGGCATGCGCGTCATCCGCAACGAAAGCGAGCTCGAGAAAAGCTTCGAGGAGGCGCGCCGCGAGGCCCGCAACGCCTTCGGCGACGACACCGTGTTCTTCGAGAAATTCATCGACCAGCCGAAACATATCGAAGTGCAGATCGTGGCCGACCGCCATGGTAATGTGATGCACCTGTACGAGCGCGACTGCAGCGTGCAGCGCCGCTTCCAGAAGATCGTGGAGGTGGCCCCGGCGTTCAGCCTTCCGCAAAGTGCCCGCGACCAGGTGTATCGATACGCCGTAGCCATTTGCAGCGCCGTGGGCTACAACAACGTGGGTACCGTGGAATTCCTGGTCGATAAGAGTGGCGCCGTCTACTTCATCGAGGTGAACCCGCGCATACAGGTGGAGCATACCGTGACCGAGATGGTGACGGGCTACGACCTCGTGAAAACGCAGATCCGCATCGCCGAGGGCCACCGCCTGCACGACGACGTGATCGGGCTGCCGCAACAGGATGCGGTGCCGCTCAACGGCGTGGCCATCCAGTGCCGCATCACCACCGAGAACCCGGAGAACGACTTCATGCCCGATTACGGTACGGTGCTCGCCTACCGCAGCGCCGAAGGCTTCGGCATCCGACTCGACGAAGGCTCGGTGTACAACGGCGTCAAGATATCGCCCTTCTTCGACTCCCTGCTCGTAAAGGTGACCGCGCATTCGCGGAGCGTAGACGAGACCGTGAACAAGCTGCGGCGCGCGCTCAACGAGTTCCGGATCCGCGGCGTCAACACCAATATTCGCTTCCTGCTCAATATCATCAAGCACCCCGAATTCATTGCGGGAGGAGCTACGGTCAACTTCCTGCAGGAGCACCCGGAGATCTTTACGTACCGATCGGCCCAGGACCGGGGCACCAAGACGCTCCGCTACCTCGCCGAGATCTCCATCAACGGGCATCCCGACGTAAAGCATCCCGACAAGAAGCGCGTGTTCGAAAAGCCGATCGCGCTGCCCTTCGATGCCGACAAGGGCTTTGCCGACGGCAGCAAGCAGCGGCTCGAGGCGCTCGGCCCCGAAGCCTTTTGCCAGTGGCTGCTGCAGGAGCCCGCAATCCAATACACCGACACTACCTACCGCGATGCCCATCAAAGCCTGCTGGCGACGCGGGTACGCACCATCGACATGCTGAAGGCCGCCTCGTCCTTCGCCCAGCATTTCCCGCAGACCTTCTCGATGGAGGTGTGGGGCGGCGCCACCTTCGACGTGTGCATGCGCTTCCTGTACGAGGATCCCTGGCAGCGCCTGCGCCAGCTGCGCGCGGCCATCCCCAACATCCTGTTGCAGATGCTCCTGCGCGGGGCCAATGCCGTTGGCTACAAAGCGTACCCGGACAACCTCGTGGAAGCCTTCGTAGTGAAAAGCTGGGAGGCCGGCATCGACGTGTTCCGCGTCTTCGACTCGCTCAACTGGATGCCGAACATGGAGAAGAGCATCGCGGCCGTGCGCAACGGCACGAAGGCGCTGGCCGAAGTGGCGATGTGCTATACCGGGGATATACAGGACCCGTCGCGCACGAAGTATACGCTGCAGTACTACAAGCAATTTGCAAAGGACATCGAGAACAGCGGCGCGCACATCCTGGCCATCAAGGACATGAGCGGCCTGCTGAAGCCGATGGCGGCGTACGAGCTCATTTCCGAGCTGAAGCAGACCGTGAAGATCCCGATCCACCTGCACACGCACGATACGTCGTCGCTGCAAAGCGCCACTTACCTGAAGGCCATCGAGGCCGGCGTGGACGTGGTGGATGGCTGCATCGGCGCGCTCTCGGGACTTACTTCGCAGCCGAACCTCAATGCGCTCGTGGAGATGATGCGCTTCCAGGAGCGCGACCTGCCCTACGACATCGAAACGCTCAACAAGCACAGCACCTACTGGGAGGCCGTGCGCGAATACTACTACCCCTTCGAAAGCGGCATGCGCGCCTCGAGCGCGGAGGTGTTCTACCACGAGATCCCGGGCGGGCAGTACTCCAACCTGAAGCCGCAGGCACAGGGCCTCGGGCTCGGCGACAAGATGGAAGACATCAAGGGGGCCTACCGCGAGGTGAACGAATTGTTCGGCGACATCGTGAAGGTGACGCCGTCCTCGAAAGTGGTCGGGGATATGGCGCTCTTCATGGTCACGAACGGCCTGACGAAGCAGGATATTCTGGTGCGCGGGCACCACCTGTCGTTCCCGGAGTCGGTGGTGTCGCTCTTCAAGGGTGATATCGGCCAGCCTGTGGGCGGCTTCGATCCGCGGCTTCAGAAGATCATCCTGAAAGACATCACGCCCTATACCGAGCGTCCCAACGAGCACCTGGCGCCCATCGACTTCGCTGCTGCCTTCGAGGGCTTCCGCAAGAAATTCGGGGATGGCGTCACCGACAACGACCTGCTCTCGTGGCTCCTGTACCCCAAGGTGTTCGAGGAGTACTGGGAAAAGCGCAAGGAGTACGGCGAGCTCTGGACGGTGCCGACACCCAACTTCTTCTATGGGCTTCGGAACGACGAAGAGGTGATGATCGAGATCGACCGCGGCAAGAGCATCCTCGTGCGCCTGCTTACCTGCAGCGATCCCGACGAGGAAGGCCGCCGCAAGGTGTTCATGCGCCTCAACGGCCAGACGCGGATCATCGAGATCCAGGATGCGTCGATCAAGACGGCGGTGGCCGAGAACGAAAAGGCGGAGAAGGCCAACCCGGCGCACATCGCGGCCCCGCTGCAGGGCAAGCTCTCGCAGTTCCTCATCAAGGAAGGGCAGGAGGTGACGCAGAACCAGCCCCTGTTCGTGATCGAGGCCATGAAGATGGAAACGACCATCACGGCCACGCGCCCCGGGAAGGTGGGCCGGCTGGTGCTCCCGGCGGGCAAGATGGTGAAGGCCGACGATCTCGTGCTGACGCTGGAGTGAGGAGATAATGGGGTAATGGGGTGATGGGGTGATGGGGTAATGGGGGAGTAGCCCGGCTCTTCATCCATAAATATTGGAGGGAACATAAACGTGGTCGGCCGAAGGCGCGACGAAAAAAGGATCCTGTTCATCGCTTTGCGTCGTGCCTCCCGAAGCTTCGGAGCGCCATCGTGCCGTAGTGCACAAGGGCGAAAGCCCCGCGTTCCGCGCTTGCCCGGATAGTGAATAATTGAATAATTCGGACAATCGCTTATAGATCGGCGACCAGGTCCTCGATGTTGGCGGCCTGGGGCAGCTCGAGCTCCCTGCGGAGCCGCTGCCGTGTTTTCTTCACCGACTCGGGGCTGACGCCCAGCGTGGTGGCCATCTCTGAGGTGGACATGCCCAGCTTGGTGAGTGTCAGGAGCCTTGTTTCGGCCGGGCTCAGCGAAGGGTACCGCTCGCGCAGCTTCCGGAAGAAATCCGGATGCACTTTTTCGAACAGGTTCCGGAAGGCGGTCCACTCCTGCGGGGTGAGGATGGTGGCGCGGGTGAGTTCGGTAAGCACGTCGATCTGCGCGTCGGTGATGGAGCCGCCGCTGTTGCGCAGGGCGGCAAGCTGCTGCTCCAGCTCAAACAGCGTATTGGTCTTTTGCCGGAGGTTGTCGCGGAAGTCGGTGAGCGCCTGTTCCGACGCTTCCAGTTCGGCACGGATCCGTTCGTTGTCGGCCAGCAGGCGTTCCTCGCGAAGGCGGTGCCTCTCGCGGTTGCGGCGCAATTGCAGGCGGGCGCGGTTGTAGAGCAGGCCGGCGATCATCAGCACCAGCACGAGCGCCGCCGCCAGGAACCAGCGCCGGAGGCGTTCCGTTTTCCGTTCCTGCGCCAGCAGCCGCTGCTCGCTGCGCATTTTTTCCGCAAGTACCTGCTGCCGCACCGTACCGGCGCCCGAAAGAAGCGACCGCCGGTCGAGGCTGTCGCGGACGGCATGGCGCAGGAGGCTGTATGCGTAGGCTTCGCCCGAACGGCCCGATCCTGCAGCGCTACGGGCACTGGTCTCGTAAAAGAAGTCCAGCCGCGCGTATTGTTCGGCAGGCAGCGGCTTTACTGACCGTGCGCTGTCGAAGAGGTGGCGTGCACCGGCGAGGAGCCGTTGCGCTTTTCCGCCGTTGCCGGCTTCGAGCTCCACCCGCGCCAGGCTGGTGAGAGCTTCCGCACGGCAGCCCCAATCACGGGTCTGGTCCGTATAGGCGAGGTATTGTTCCAAGTAGGGGCGGGCCTCCCTGAATTCGTTTCGCCCGAGGTACATGCGGCCGATATTTCCGAGCGCGATCCCGCTCCAGTCGTCGTTGCCCAATCGCCGCGCCTGCTCCAGGGTTTGCTTGTAGTACCTGAGTGCGTCGGGGTAGCGCATGAGCTTTTGCGCGCATTGGCCCGCCGTGTTGGCCAGGTACAGCGTATAGAGAGGATCCTCTTCTTTCAGCCGAAGCCCCTTGCTACAGTAGGCCAATGCCTGCTCGTAATCTTCCAGGTGGTAATACACGAAGGCCAGCCGGTATTGGTTCGAAGCGGCGCCGCCCACCTGGTCTTGCCCGATGCGGTCGAAGAGCTCTTCGGCCTGCAGCAGCTGCAGGAGCGCCTGGCTGTAGTTATCCGAGAACGTGAAGTAGTACCCGAGGTGGTGCCGGTAGAGTCCCTCCTGCATCGGCCGGCCGCCGGAGTGAGCTTCGGCGATGGCGGCCTGCATCCGGGCAACGCCGCGCGCGGCATCCTGAAGGATCACAGCCCGGTACTGTCCTTCGTAATATAAGGCGGCACAGGCGGCAAGGTTGTCGCGGCGAGCGGCCGCTTTTTGCTGCAGCGCCGACAGGGCGGCCAGCGCCTCAGTGGCAGGACGCTTCCGCACCGAGTCGTTATACCAACGCTGGAGGCGCTGGAGTTGCTCCGGGCCCGGTTGCAGGAGGGAGTCGGGCTGTGCCTGTGCCCGGAGCGCAAAGAAGAGCAGCAAAAAAAGTAGGCGGATCATCGGGAGTTCGGTTGTGCGCGTCAGTTAGTAACAGGAAAATAAACCGGTAAATCGGGAAACCCGCAATTCCGGTCCAGGTTTTTTTGCCGGACGGCAGGGTGAGGCAGGGGGGACAAAGGGGGGACAGGGCCCCGTCACTCCGCACCCAGGGCTTGATTTTCAAGGAGTTTCGCAATTCGATTTTTGTCCCGCCATTTGTCCCCCTTCGTTTTTTGGTGACCCCTGTCGGCCGCTCCACCTTGCAGGCTCCGGGGCGGATCCGCTGTGCCGCGATCCCACCCGCTTATCCCATCAACCAAAATCGAGCTTATGAGGAAGTTTACCTGGCTTTTCCTGACCTTCTGGGCCGCACTGACCGCAAGTGCCCAATCCATTCAAACCGACCCCTTGCCGTCCGCCGTGTCGTGCGCGGGCGCTTCGCTTTCCGTAACTTTTTCCGCCACCGGCACCTTCAACGCCGGCAACGAGTTCCGCGCGCAGTTGAGCGACGCCAGCGGCAGCTTTGCCGCGCCCACGGCGATCGGTTCGCTCAGCGGCACGGCTCCGGGTACGATCACGGCCACGATCCCGGCAGGTGCCGCCACGGGAAGCGGCTACCGGGTGCGCGTCGTTTCCACGGACCCGGCCGTCAACGGAGACGACAACGGTATGGATATCACGATCAATGCGGCACCGCAGGTGTCAGTGTCCGCTTCTTCGGCCAGCACCTGCCCGGCCACCCAGCTTACGCTGACGGCGAGCGGCGCCAGCAGCTACACCTGGTCGGTTTCGGCCTTGCCGGCCGATATCGGCACCCCGCTACTGGCTGTAGGCACCCGCCGGCTCCGGACCGGGTATAACGGCCCGATCCTGCGGCTGCGCCGCGACTTCGACGGGGTGGAATCCGATTTCGGGCTGTCGGGCAACGTGCTCGATACAGCCGCCGTCGGCGCGTGGCTGGGAGGCTCCTCAGCCACCGTGTCGCGCTTGTACGACCAGAGCGGCAACGGCCGGCACATGGTGCAGGTCAATTCGAACCTCCAGCCGGCCTTCGAGCTGTCCGGCACCAACGGCCGGCCGACCGTGCGCTTTGCATACGGGCGCTACCTGCGCAACACCTATACGTTCAGCAATCCGCTGACTGTAGTGTATGCCGGCCGATTGACGGGAGGGTCCAACAACCGGGTGCTTTCGTCGGTGTCGAATAACTGGCTCCTGGGCTGGTGGAGCGGCAACCAGGCATCCGCCTTCTTCGAAGGCTGGATAGACGTTGGGCGCGCGCAGACGGGGACCGACGTACACGTGTATACCGGTCTCCAGTCGGAAGGCCAGGGCCGCATCTTCGAGGATGCCTATCTCAGCGCCAGCAATACACCTTCAGCGCCGCCTGCCGGTTTGCAGATGAATGGATCGGGCGTGTACTTCACGGAGTCGTCGGATTGCGCGATCTTCGACCTCGTCGTCTACGGCGGGGTGCTGAGCGATGCCGAACGCAACCGCGCAGAAAGCAGCATCTGGCAGTACTGGGTGAGCGATGCGCAGCTTTTCTTCACGACGCCTTCCTCGGGCTCCGCGTCGGTCACCGTCACCGGCAGCACGCCCGGCTGCGCCAGCAGCAGTGCTACCTTCACCCGTACGGTTTCGGCTCCCGGCAACCCAGTGCTTTTCGGCGACGACAAATGGCTCGTTACCGTATTCAAGGGAGGGAGCGATCAATTAAACGATGCCAACTGGCAAACGAACTACAGCGGCTACTTCGAGTCTGCGAGCCTCGATTTCCGCTCCTACGACTTCTGGTGCATCTCCTGCACCCCCTCTTCGGCCCCGGGCTACCAGGGCTGCCCGGTACCGGCCGACAACCATTCGTGGAGTGCCCGCCGCCGGGGCTTTCCCTGTGCGATTTACCGCCTCGACGTGAACGGACAGGGCGGGGGGGCGCAACTTTGGATCAACGGCGCCAAGGTATGGGAGCGCGATGAGAACGGCAGTTCGGCCATAGGCGCCTGGTATGGTAGCCTTGGACCGAACGACAGCGTTGAGTTCCGGGGCAGCGATGGCGCCGGTTCCTCCGATGCCAACCTTATCATCCAGCCCCTGCCGCCCCTGACCCTGACCTATAGCGCCGCTTCGGCTTGCGCCGGGAACACCCCGCTGACGCCAACGCTGACGGGCCCCGGAGGCGGCCGCTATACCGCGCCCGCCGGACTCGCGATCGATAGCCTAACCGGTGTCGTCAACCCGGCACAGAGCCAGCCCGGGAGCTACCTGGTCACCTATTCCTGGGAGACAGCGTCCTGCACGGGTACGCAAACGATTTCGGCAACCACCACGGTGGAGATGCGCACCGTACAAGGCGACCCGGCGGTATTCGGTAATGACCAATGGAACGTGTATGCCTGGAATAACGGACCGACGGGCGCTGCGTGGTCTTCGAACTACGCCGGGTATTATACTACCGCCAACCTGGGTTTCAACTCCACGGCTGACTGGAACAGCGGCAGCAGGCCCTCCGAGGCGGCCAACTACCAGGGCTGCCCCGTAGCGTACGATTATCATTCGTTCAGCGCGAAGCGCCAGGGCTTTCCCTGCGGATTCTACCGGCTGGATGTTCCGGGGCACGACGACGATGCGCAATTGTTCGTGAACGGCGTAAAGGTGTGGGAGCATGGCGGCTGTTGCGATGCGCATACCGACGTATGGCGGGGCTACCTCGGACCCAACGACCGCGTTGAGTTCCGGATCAGGGAACTCGGGGGCGGCTCGTTCGGCGCCCTGTCGCTGGTCTCCGTTTCCCCCAGCAGCATTACTTACGGCAGTGCCCGGTTCTGTGGCGCGGCGGGGGCTGTGAGCCCGGTACGCACCGGACCTGCCGGCGGCACCTACAGCGCTGCACCGGCGGGCCTGGCGCTCGATACCCTCACCGGCATCATCACGCCTTCAGGCAGCGTTCCCGGCACCTACACGGTTACCTATACGCCGCCTGCCTTTGCCGGCTGCCCGGTACTGCCCGATACTGCGAGCCTTTCGATCAACCCGGTGCTCGCGGTCGCCCCGCTTCCGGATACGACCACCTGCAACGGCACTACTATGGCCGGTATCGTGCTGACCGGCACCCCGGGGGCCACCTTCTCCTGGTCGAACAGCGATACCTCCATCGGACTTGCAGCCAACGGCGTGAGCCTGATCCCTTACTTCATCGCCCGCAACACCGGGCAGGCACCCGTTACCGCGAACATCAGGACCTACGCCTGGGACCTGAGCAGGGCGTCGGTAGTTACCGGGAAGATTGACCCGACCAGTGCCTCGAGCAGCAAGCGTCCGTATTATGATTATTACACAGGCGCTTGCGGCTACCCCAAGTCGTTGGCCGGGGAATATCCCGGCTCAGAGTACTACAACCGGCACCGTTTCCGGAACGACGCCAACTTCCCGGTTTGCGTTACGGTTAACATCGATAACCTGGGCGGCGGCGATGTGTACGTGGCGGCCTACCGCGACTCGTTCAATGCCGGCAACCTGGCCCAGAACTATCTCTCGGATATGGGCTACCCGGTGTATAGCTACTACCCGCAGTATTACGGGCCGCAGTTATTCAGCTTTGAGCTCCCGGCCCATTCCGACCTCATCCTGGTGGCCTGGGCACCGGACAACGGCTATTGCGAATCCTACCGGCTTACGGTAGCAGGCCTGCCCACGGTCTGCGGTAACCCGGAGCGCTCCTTCACCATTACCGTGAATCCCACGCCCGCGGCCTCCTTCAGCTACACAGGATCACCGTTCTGCGCCAACGGGAGCACGGGCCTGCCCACGATCACAGGTTCTGCCGGCGGCCGGTTCAGCTCCACGGCGGGCCTCAGCCTCGACAGCCTCACCGGGGCCATCCAACCCGCACAGTCGGCGCCGGGCACCTACACCGTCACCCATATCGTTCCGGGCACCGGCGACTGCACCGCCGACACCGCCACGGCTACCGTAGAAATACTGGCAGCGGCCACGCCCGTAAATCCCGTGACGAGCCAGGTGGTCTGTGCCGGCGCCATGACCTTCCCGGTAGGGTTCACCGGCAGCGGCAGCTCCTTTACCTGGACCAACAACAACCCGTCGGTCGGTCTGGCCGCCTCGGGTTCGGGAGCCATCGCCGCCTTCCGGGCGCAGAACAGCGGCACCACACCCGCGGTAGCGGAGATCACCGTATCCGGTGGCAGCGGCGCCTGCGCGGTTTCCACGCAAACCTTCACGATCACGGTGCTGCCCACGCCGCAGGTGAACGCTGTCGGCAACCCGGTACTTTGCGGCAACGTGCCCTCGGGCGCCATCGGCTTCGCCGGTGTGGCCACGGCCTACCACTGGACCAACAGCAACCCGGCCATCGGGCTGGCAGCAAGCGGCAGCGGCCCCATCAGCTTCCAGGCCGTGAACAACGGCGCTACCCCCGCGTCGGGCACCATCGCGGTAACACCGCTGTATCAGATGGGCGCAACCACCTGCTCCAGCAAGCCGCAAACCTTCACCATCACCGTGCGCCCGGCTGTGTCGATGAACCCGGTATCGAGCCAGACGCTTTGCAGCGGCAGCAGTACGTCGGTTGCCTTTAGCGGAGCGCCGGCAGGTGCTGTCTATAGCTGGACGAACGACAATACCTCCATCGGGCTCGCTGCCGCCGGCACCGGTTCGATAACGGCCATTGTGGTCAGCAACCCGACGCCGATCACGCAGGTAGCCACCATTACCGTGGTTCCCCGATTGAGCCAATGCGCCGGACCCGCGCAGACTTTTACCCTAGCGGTCAACCCGGGCGCCGGCAGCATCAGCTACCCCGGCTCTCCCTATTGCACCACAGGCGAGGCACGCGTGCTGCGCAGCGGCAACTCGGTGGGTACCTTTACCGCGGTTCCGGCCGGCCTCCCGATCCACGCCGCCACGGGCGCCATCAACCTGGCCTACTCGCAGCCCGGCACCTATACCGTTACGTTCACCGTCAGCGGCTCCACCTGCGCACCCAGCACCAGCACGCAGGTAACGGTGCTGCCGCGGGCCACAGTGAGTTCAGTGAGCAACCGCGTACATTGCGCCGGAATTACCACGCTGCCGATCATGTTCACGGGAACGGCAACGTCGTATACCTGGACCAACAGCAATCCTGCCATCGGCCTTGCCGCCTCGGGTACCGGCAATCTTCCCGCTTTTGTAGCTACCAATAATACCAATGCGCCGGTCTTCGGGCTCATCACGGTGGTGCCTGCCGGCAACGGAACCAGCGGTTGCGGCGGCCGTGCCATGGTGTTCCGCATCCTCGTGAACCCGACGCCGTCGGCGCACACCGTCGCTGCCCAGGTGTACTGCCGCGCGATACCCACCAATGCCCTCACCTTTACCGGGCCGGTCGGCAATACGCGCTTCAACTGGACGGCCAGTAACCAGGCTGTGGGCCTGCCCGCGAGCCGCGGGAGCAACAGCATACCGTCGTTCACCACTACTTCAGGCAACGCAGCGCCGGTATCGTCTATAATCACCGTAACACCGGTCGCCAACAAGTGTGCGGGCGCGCCCATCCAGTTCCCGTACGTGGTGAACCCCTGCAATGCCCGGATGGCGCCCGTTACGCGAACAGGGGAGGGCTTGCTGCCGGATGATGTGCAGATCGGACCGAACCCGGCCCGGCAGCAGGTCTCGGTCTGGCTCAACGGCAAGCGAACCGGACCGCACAGCATCGAGGTGCTGGATGTCTATGGCCGGAGCCTGCTACGTCCGGCCACCTTTACCGGCAGCCGCTATACCATCGACTTGCAGGGCCTCGTCGCCGGCAACTACATCCTGCGGATCGTGGACATCGCTACGCAGGAAGCCGTGCAGCAGCCTTTGATCAAGCTGTAAGGCGTGACGCTACGGCGTTTTACAAAGACCGCGGCCCGAAGGCCGCGGTCTTTTTTTCGTGTTAACCAAAGCTTTCTGTTGATTTTACGTTCCGGCAACAAGCATGGCACAGATTTGTGATGTGTACTATCGGATAACCTAACCGAAAAACACACGCACATGAAACTGGGAATGGTGCTGGGCCTGCTGGTGCTTTGGGGCACGAGCCTGGGCAGTGCAGACAGCCGGATCAAGGACGAACCCAACGGGCAAAACCTCGTCATCATCACGCTCGATGGCTTCCGCTGGCAGGAGCTCTTCGAGGGCGCCGACGCCGACCTTATTTCCGACCCCGCCTGGACACAGGATACCGCGTACACCAAGGCCCTTTACTGGCATGCCGACCCGGCCGTGCGCCGCGAGCGCCTCATGCCTTTCTTCTGGAACGTGATCGCGAAGCGGGGCCAGCTCCACGGCAACCGCAAGGTGGGCAGCCACGTCAACACCAAGAACTTCTACCAGATCTCCTATCCCGGCTACAACGAGATCTTCACCGGTATAGCGGACCCGTTCATCTCCACCAACAAGAAGGTCCGCAACAAGAACCGCAATTTTCTCGAGCATCTCAACGCGATGCCTGCCTACGCCGGGAAGGTGGCCGCCTTTGCCTCATGGGATGCCTTCCCTTTTATCCTCAACCGGGAGCGCGGCGGTTTTTTCCTCAACGCGGGGCATGAGGCCGTGGCCGAGAGCAGCAGCGAGGTGGCGCCCCTGAATGCCATCAGCGCGCACAACAGCGAAGGCGACCGCGTGACCCGCGACGACCGCATCACCTTTCTCTCCGCGCTCGACTTCGTGAAACGCCGGCAGCCCAAAGTGCTGTTCCTGGGCTTAAGCGGTACCGACGACGCGGGCCATGAGAAGAGCTATGACCGTTACCTGAAGAGCGCGGCCGAGGCCGATCGCATGATCGCCGAGCTATGGGCCCTGCTGCAAAGCATGCCCCAGTACCGCGACAATACTACACTCCTCGTCACCACCGATCATGGCCGCGGCGCCTCCGACAAGCTCTGGTATAACCACGGGTTCTTTATTGGTGGCTCGTCGCAGACCTGGATGGCGCTGCTCGGCCCCTCCGTGAAGCCGCTTGGAGAGTACCGCGGCAACAGCCAGCTCTACCAAAAGCATATCTCCGGCACCATGGGCTACCTGCTCGGTGTGAAGTCGTGGTCGGGCGGGATGCTCCCCAAATCGCTTTTTCTCCCGGCAACTCCGCAGGCATCATCCGAAGCAATCGCGGGTAAGTAAGGGCTTTCCGCCAGTGCATCATGTGGCCGCTCAGAAAGGTGGGGCGGCCCTTCCTGTTAAAAAGGATCGTGGTTATCCTGTGGGAGCCTCAACCTGCAAAATGGCATCATTTTTAAACGGTTAGGGACGAACCCCAAACCGCTATATTATGGGCTTACAGATCGTTATTGACTATAACCAGCAGCCGGTGACCTACGACGTTACGGCGCAGGAGCAGGATATCTATCGTCTTTGCCTGAGCGATGCCACGCCACGCGGAGCGCACTATATTCCGAGCAAGATCAACATTCGCCGTAAAGGCAAGGTCTGGGTGTCGGACCTGGAGAACTACAATGAGCTGGTGAATGCGCTGCTCGTGGAGCTGACGCGCTTCAGCGCCCGCGCCTGAGCGGATCACCGTCCTGCTTTATCGTAAAAAAACCTATAGACCAATGAAGAAATTTGCGCTGGCCGTTCATGGGGGTGCGGGTCCGGATTCGGACTTCATCAAAAAGAACCAGGAGGGTTATAAGAAAGGCCTCGAAGACGCCCTCAACGCCGGCTACAAAATACTGGAGCAGGGCGGCAGCGCACTCGACGCGGTGGAAGCCGCGGTCAACAGCCTCGAGGACAACCCGCTCTTCAACGCCGGCCGCGGCGCCGCCATCAACGACAAAGGAGAGACGCAGACCTGTGCGTCGATCGCGGATGGAAAGAAGCTGCAGATGGGTGCGGTGGCGATCGTCAAGAATGTCCGGAACCCGGTGTCGCTGGCACGGCAGGTGATGGAGCAGACAAAGCATATCTACCTGGGCAGCTTCGGCGCGATCGACTTCGCCACGGAGGTAAAGGCTCCGCTGGAGCCCGACGCCTATTTCATTACCGACCACCAGGTGGATGCTTACCTGGAGGCACGAGCGCAGTCGAAGAATGGCACGAAGAAGGCGCTCGACGCCGCGCTGCCGCAGGTGGAGCGTCGCAAGCACGGCACCGTGGGCGCCGTGGCGCTCGACAAGAACGGTAACCTGGCGGCAGCCACGTCCACCGGCGGCACCGAGTTCGAAAAGGCTGGCCGCATCGGCGACTCTTCCATGGCCGGTATCGGCTCTTATGCCGACAACCAATTCTGTGCTGTTTCCACTACCGGCGACGGGGAAAGCCTCATCCGGCATATTACTTCCTTCCACATCGCCGCCCTGATGGAGTACAAGGAGCTCTCCCTGCAGGAAGCCTGCGATTTCCTGATCGACATCAAATGCAAAAACGAAAAGGGCGATATGGGCATCCTCTCCATCGATCCGAATGCGGAAGTGGTCTTCAAGTTCAACTCCGAGCGGATGCACCGGGGCTGCAAGAGCTCGGATGGGCGGATGATGGTAGCCATATATTGACCCCACCCCCGGCCCCTCCCCGAGAGGGAGGGGTGACTCATTTTGATCATTCCTCTTGGATTCACGGTGGCATTAACGTCGATGAGCTTTCTTTATCGTTCCTGAAGAACGTATTCGCACATCGGTATTAATAGCAAAGTCCCGACATCGCAGATGTCGGGGCTTTGCTATTTACGTCCGTTGATATTAAGACAGTTACCTAAAGAAGTTCTATAGCGCAGAGTCACCCCTCCCTCCCGGAGAGGGGCCGGGGGTGGGGTCACCCCACCATGCGCGCCGTAGAAGTACGGTGCTCCAGCTCCTTCAGGCGGCCCAGCACGGATTGCACGTTTTCCACGAGGATCACGATGAGGTCGCCGGGTTCAGACTTGCCGAGAGCGCAGTCGATGGCCTCGAGCTCGTTGGGGCAATAGGAGACCTTCTTCTGCGGGGCCGCTGCGTACACGCCGCTGCGGAGGAGCGAGGAGATCTCGAACTCAGTGCGGCCGCGAAGGTCCTGGTCGCAGCGGATCACGATTTCGTCGAAGATGCGGGCCGACTCGGTGCCCATGGCGATGATGTCTTCGTTGCGGCGGTCGCCCACACCGGTGATGACGCCGATGGCGCGCTTTGCCTTCACCGCCTTCACATATTCGCCCAGCGCCTTCAGGCCATGTGCGTTGTGCGCATAGTCTACGAGCACGCGCACGTCGTCGAGCTCGAACAGGTTCATGCGGCCCGGGGTGTTGTCCGCAGAATTACGGAACCGGCGCAGGATGCAGCGGATGGCGGGCATCGAGATGCCCGACACATAGGCCGCCGCCGTGGCGCCGAGTACATTGGCGATATTGAACCGGGCCGCCCCGCCATGCGTCAGCGGCACGTTCTCCACCGCTTCGATGGGCAGCAGCTGGTTGCCTTTTCGGATCATGATGTATCCTTCATCGTAAATGGCCGCGATGCCCCCGGCCTCGCAATGGCGCTGGATCCGGATGTTGTCGGGATACAGGGAGAAGAGGACCACCGTGCCCACCACGTGCTCGCGCAGGGCATACACACGGTCGTCGTCGGCATTGAGCACTACGTGGCCGCCACGGCGCACCGAGGCCGCCACCACGCCCTTCACGCGGGCCAGTTGCTCGAGCGTATACACACCGCCGAGGCCAAGGTGGTCTTCGGCGATATTGGTCACCACTGCTACGTCGCACTGGTCGAAGCCGAGGCCGGAGCGGAGGATGCCGCCACGCGCGCACTCGAGTACTGCGAATTCGACGGCGGGGTCTTTGAGGATGGCCTGCGCGGAGGCAGGGCCGGAGCAGTCGCCTTTATAGATCAATTCGTTGTTCAGGTAGATGCCATCGGTGGTGGTCATGCCGGTGGCGTGGCCGCCTTGCCGCGCCATCTGCGCAATGAGGCGGGTGGTTGTGGTCTTGCCGTTGGTGCCGGTGATGGCGATGATCGGGATGCGTCCCTGCCCGCCGTCGGGGAAGAGCATGTCGAGCACCGGGGCGGCCACGTTGCGGGGCTGGCCATAGGTGGGTTCAAGATGCATCCGGAACCCAGGCGCCGCGTTGACCTCGATCACGGCGCCACCGTTCTCGGTGATGGGCGTGCTGAGATCGGGGGCCATGACGTCGATGCCGCAGATGTCGAGCCCGATGATGCGGGCCACGCGCTCGAAAAGACGGATGTTGGCCGGGTGCACGCGGTCGGTAAGGTCTTCGGCGGTGCCGCCGGTGCTGAGGTTGGCGGTCGTTTTCAGCAAAACGGTCTCGCCTTCTTCCGGTACCGAATCGAGCGTATATCCCTTGCGGGCGATGAGGTCGAGTGTGGCTTGGTCGATGAGAATTTTGGTGAGCACGTTGGCGTGTCCGTTGCCGCGGCGCGGGTCGGCGTTGACGGCCTCTACGAGCTCGGCTATGCTGTGCTGCCCGTCGCCGGTAACACAGGCCGGGGTGCGCTTCGCTGCCGCCACATACCGGTTATTGATCACGAGGGCGCGAAAGTCGTGACCATGAATGTATTTCTCCACCACCACCCGGCCGGAATACAGCTTCGCTTGCGCGAACGCTTCGCGGGCCGCTTCCATCGTGCGGATGTTGATCGATGCGCCTTTGCCCTGGTGGCCATCGAGCGGCTTGACCACAATGGGAAATCCTAACCCGGTCACTACTTCGTCGAGGCTTTCCACATTGCGGAGCACGGAGCCGCGCGGCACCGGTACGAACGCGTCTGTGAGTAACTGCTTCGTAGCATGTTTGTCGCCGGCCTTATCAACGGCGATGGCGCTCGTTCCGCTGCTGATCGTAGCCTCTACGCGTTTCTGGCGGGCGCCCTGCCCGAATTGCAGGTAGGCGCCGCCGTCGAGGCGGAGCACGGGGATATTACGGCGGCGTGCCTCGGCATAGAGCGAAAAGGTGCTGGGGCCGAGGTGCTCGTCTTCGCGGGCCCCGCGCAGGGCTTCGATCACGGGCGCGGTATCAAAGCTTTGCCCGCTCAGCAGGGCCGATACGAGGGCTACGGCGCTCTGGCCGGCAAGGCGGCCACAGGCTTCGTCCTCATACAGGAAGGCGGCCTGGTACTCCCCGGGCTTGCCCGTGGCGTGTACGGCGCCCCAATGGCAGTTGGCGCCGGCGCTGTTCTGCAGCTCGAGGGCAGCGGCCATCACCATCTCGCCCAGTACCTGTCCCGGGGGAAGCGACAGGAGCGCGGAGCAGAGCTGACGCCCATAGGTGCGCTTGCAGAGGCCGGGCAGCAGCTCCTGGAGCCGGGGCACCAGGTCGGGAATGGCGGCGGTGTGTTGACTAAGGGTTTCCTGCAGGTCGAGGTGAAGCACGACCAGGTGCTGCTGCTGCACTGACCAGAAATTCGGTCCCCGCAGCACATTTAAGTTATTCAGTAGCATGCAATCCTCCGTGTGTTTAGAGAACGGGATTCTGAAAAATTGTATGCCAGCCCTGCCGCTCCCGATTGGCTCCGGACCTAAACGGGGCGGTCCGATCTTTTCAGACCAGGTGTGCATGCAGTACCCCAAAGGTTATCTCGTTTCGATCGGCGGCGCAGAGGATAAAGGTGGAACATTGGAAGAGCAGGAACGCCGCGACCTGGATTTTTTTCGCTACGGGATCCTGGAAAACGTCCGTTCCCTGATGCAGCGCAAGGAGCCGCATATCGAGGTCATTACGACCGCCTCGTCGATTCCGAACGAGTATTTCAACGAGTACGAAAAGGCCTTCCGCAGCCTCGGCTTCTGCGAGGTGGGGCATGCCCTGATCCGTGAGCGGCCCGATGCCGAAGATGAGGAAATTTTGGAGCGGCTTCGTCGCTGTGATGGGGTGCTGATGACCGGCGGCGACCAGCTGCGGCTTTGCTCCACTTTGGGCGGCACGCCCTTCTTCGATGTATTGCGCGAGCGTTACCTCGAGGAGCCGTTCGTGATCGCCGGCACCTCGGCCGGGGCGGCTGCCATGAGCAGCACCATGATCTGCGGCGGCGACCCGGTGCGCGCCTACTTCAAAGGGGAGGTGCAGCTCAGCATGGGCTTTGGCTTCCTGAACAACGTCATCATCGATACGCACTTCGACAAGCGCGGCCGCTTCGGGCGCCTCGCCCAGGCCATTGCCGCCCAGCCCGGCGCCATCGGGATCGGGCTGGGCGAAGACACCGGCATCGTGGTCGAGGAAGGCTATCGCTTCCGGGCCATCGGCTCCTCCTCGGTGGTGGTGATCGACGGGCACAACGTTCACCACAACAACATCCACGCGGTTCGCACGGGCGCGCCCGTGTCGGTGGCCAACCTCACCGTGCACATCATGACCCACGCCGACGAGTACGATAGCCGGCACCGCGTTTTCAGCGGCAACAAGTTTGATTTGCACGAAGATTAAGGGAAGGTTCAGGAGGGTTCAGAAAGGTTCAAGTAGGTTAGGGCTCCAAACAAACCCTTCTAAACCCACCTGAACCTTTCTGAACCTTGTATTCGTAGAAAGGTGGCACACTTTTCCGGGTCTCTCGTTAAACAACCAGCTATGGCGGATAACAAGAACCTGCGTGATGGACGCGACCGCTCGCGCGTGTCGGGCACAGAAGAATACGAGGTGCGGCACCTCTCTGAGAAGTTCAACGTTTCTGCGGAAGAAGTGCGCCGCCTCATCAAGGAAGTCGGTAACAGCCGCGAGCAGTTGGAGGAGCGCCTCCGTGGCAGCAGTGGCAGCAGCCGTTAATGTATAACCTGCACGAGAGAAAAACCAGGGTCGCCGCATGGCGGCCTTTTTTTATAGCTGGGGGCGCAGCCCCGTATTTTTACGGATCGCCGTCAGCGTGCTGCACAGCTCCTTGCGGTCGAAGGGCTTCACTACGGAGCCGGTGAAGCCGAGTGTGCCCAGGTCGGTCTCCTGCGCCAGGAAGGCATCGGCGGTGATGGCATACACCGGGCCGTTAAAACCGAGCTCCTGCCGGAGCTGCCGCGTTGCGGCGTATCCGTCTAGCACCGGCATCTGCAGGTCCATGAAAATGACCTCGTACTCTTTCTGACCGGCCATTGCTACCGCTTCCGCCCCATGCGCCGCGCGGTCGGCCTCGATGCCCCAGAGCTGGAGGTACTTGCGCAGCACCACCCAGTTCAATTGGTTGTCTTCGGCTACGAGCACGCGCATTCCCTTGAGGATCGCCGTATCGTCGGGTGTGCATTCTGCGGGCATCGCTAGGGCAGGCTTCGGCACGTCGAAGCCAAGCGTGAAGAAGAAGTCGCTGCCTTTGCCGGGAGCCGACTGCACATGGATCTCCGAGCCCTGGAGCTCGAGCAGCTTTTTGGAAATGGCCAGCCCGAGGCCGGTGCCGCCGTATTCGCGGCTGATGCCGGCATGGGCCTGCCCGAATTCGCGGAACAGGTTCCCGAGCTTGTCTTCGGCAATGCCGATGCCGGTGTCCTGCACCGAGAAGCAAACGGCGTTGCGCTGCGCGTTGCCTTCACCGGGCTGCGCGGCTACGCGCACGACGCCTTCGGGCGTAAACTTGATCGCATTGGATACAAGGTTGTGCAACACCTGCGTAAGCCGCGCGGGGTCGCCGGTGACGGTATCCGGCAGGGCCGCGTCGAGGTTGAGCTCGAGGCGGAGGCCTTTCGCCCGGGCGGCGGGCGCATGGTGCCGGATAATATCCTGGAGCAGTGTCGGCAGCGAAAAGTCGATCTGCTCGAAGGTGAGGCTGTTGGAGGTGATCTTGTTGTAATCGAGCACATCGTTCACTACCGTCAGCAGGTGCTCGGCGGCGAACTTCAGCGACCGCAGGTACTCTTGCTGGTGAGGCAGTGTCTCTTCCGCGAGCAGGAGGTTGGTCATGCCCACGACGCCGTTGAGCGGGGTGCGGATCTCGTGGCTCATGGTGGACAGGAACTGCTTCTGCGTCTTCGAGGCTACTTCCGCCAGCTGGCGCTGCTGCAATTGCTCGCGCAGGAGGCGCTTCAGCTGCTCGTTCTTCTTGCGGAACTCGAGCAGGAGGGAGGCCTGCCGGGCCAGCCTTTGTAAGGTGCTCTTTTGTACCTCCGTGAGCTGTCCGGGCCGGTCGGAGAAAACGCAAACCGTGCCCAGGGCGTAGCCGCGTGGTGAGATGATCGGGGCCCCGGCGTAAAAGCGTACCCTCGGGTAGTGCTGCACGCCCGGGAGGTCGCGGAAGCGCTCGTCCTCGAGCGTGTTTTCCACCACGAAGAGGTCTTTGCCACCGATCGCGTGCGTGCAGATCGTTACCTCGCGCGGTGTTTCCGGCACCGGGTAGCCTACGGACGCCTTGTTCCACTGCCGGTCCTTATCCATCAGCGCCACCAGCGACATCTGCGTGCCGCAGACGAGGCTCGCCAACTCGGCCAGCTCGTCGAAGTCGCGCTCGGGCTCGGTATCGAGAATATCGTAGGAATACAGGTCTTCGAGGCGTTGCTGCTCGTTGGCGGGAAGGGCGGCAGGGTTCATGTGGTGGCGTTTTCGGGAAACTAAGGTATTGAATTTGATACGAATGGACCCGGGGCCGCCAGCTGCAGGAATTCATGGTTTTTGTATTTTGCTTTCCATGAACCTACTGAAACTAGCTGCGCCCCGTTGGCGTGCCGGATCCGGACGCCTCGTGGCCCTGACCCTATTGCTGGCAGCCTGCAGCCGCTCTGGCGATATCGACCGCCCGGCGGGTACTCCGCCGACCGAGGTGGCCGGCTTTATCGAAGTGCATGCGCCGCTCGATGCGGCCGGCAACCCGGCTTACAACAGCACCCTGGTCGCCTATTCCCGCAATGGCGTCGTACGCTGGCAGCGCCCGAACCTGTACGCCGTCGTACCCTTTCCACACCGGAGCGCGCATGGCCTTATGTTCACCGTCTCTTCCTCGGCCAGCGAGGTGGCGCAGCTGCAGGCCCTCGATCTGAGCAACGGCAGCGTGCGCTGGACGACGCCGCCGGGGCGCCGCGTTGCCACCGACTGCGTATTCTCCGACTCGCTGCTGTACGTGGCTGCATCCACACCCGACTACGATTCATCGTGGGTACAGGCTTACCAGTGGCGTACCGGCACGCTCCAATGGGAGCGCTATGTACCCGGTGTGCTGTACAACTTCGCAATCGACAGCTCGGCCCGGCGCCTTTACTTCAGCTCCATCTCCGCCGGTACCGGCTTTGGGTTCCGGGTGCATGCCTTTGACCTTCAGGCGAAGCAGGACGTCTGGGCAAAATCCTTCGGACTGATTCACAACAGCAATGGCCCCTTTGTTCTGAACGGCGATCTCCTCCATTTTATCGACGCGGCCAGCGGGCTGCACACAGTAAGTACGGCTACCGGAAATGAACTGTGGTCGCTGGGCAATGCAGAGGCCGGCGATCCCTACCTGATCGGCGACAAGCTGTTCGTGCGCTCCTTCCGGAGCTCCGAGAACCGCGTGCTGTCGCTCAATGCACGCACCGGCACCATCAACTGGTGGAAGGGCACGCTCGACCCCTTCACTTCGCCTCATCCCTACTATTATACCGACCTGCTGATGCCGCCAGGCGGCTCCGACCTGTATGTGGCATCGTATGGTGATTTCCGCCAGGATACCCTCCACCAGCTCGACCCGGCCACCGGCGACCTGCGGCAGCGGTTTCCCGTGATCAAGTCGTACTACCGGCTCGTAGACGACGTTTCGCTGTACACCATCCGCGATGGGTACGCCGACCCTTCGGCCGGCAATCGCTCCAAGGTGATCGTATACGACCTCGCCACCCGTCTTCCGAAGGACTCCTTCTTCCTGACCGGCAGCAACGGTATTTCCTTTGCTCCCTACTGGTGATCGCTACCCGTATTTGTACGACAGGGCTGCCTTTTGGCGGCCCTGTTTCATTTATTTTACGGTTACCAATCTGATGATCATTGAAGATCCTGCGTCGAAGTTTTCCTGGAAGCAGGATGCTGCCCGGCAAGAACGGAAAGGGTCGCTTTAAGCAACCTCTATCCTCCTTCGCCAGGGCTATGGCGGACGGAGCCAATAAACAAATAGACCAATAAACCAATTACAGCTTTTCCCCGTGCTGCGACAGGTCGAGGCCGGTTCGCTCGTCTTCCTCGCTGACGCGCAGCGGGGTAATGGCGTCGGTGAGCTTCAGCAGGAACCAGGTAGCGCCGAACGCGAAAGCCGACACTCCAATGAGCGCAAGCAGCTGCACCACGAAGAGCCGGGTTTCGCCAAACAGAAGGCCGTTGCCCGACAGCACTGGGTTGATGCTTTTGTGTGCGAATACACCCGTAAGGAGCATGCCGGTGATGCCGCCCATGCCGTGGCAGGGAAACACGTCGAGGGTGTCGTCGATGCTGGTGCGTGAGCGGAGCAGCACCATGATGTTGCTCACTACGGCGCTGACGAGGCCGATGAGGATGGCGTGGGGGATGGAGACAAAGCCCGCGGCAGGGGTGATGGCCACGAGGCCTACCACGGCGCCGATACAGGTGCCGGAGGCCGACATCTTGCGTCCGCGCATCGCATCGAACACGATCCAGCCAAAGGCCGCTGCGGCCGAAGCGGCCGTGGTGGTGGCCAGCGCCACGGAGGCCGTGCCGTTGGCGCCGTAGGCCGAGCCGGCGTTGAAGCCGAACCAGCCGAACCAGAGCAGGCCGGTGCCGAGCAGCACGTAGGTGATGCGGGCGGGGTTATGCGCGGGCTCGGCGCGCTTCTTCATGTAAAGCGCGGAGGCAAGGGCGGCCCAGCCGGCACTCATGTGCACCACGGTGCCACCGGCGAAGTCGAGCACACCGGCCTTGAAGAGGAGTCCTTCCGGGTGCCAGGTGGCATGCGCAAGCGGGCAGTAGATGAAGAGCGAGAAGAGGCAGATGAAGAGGAGGTAGGAGGTGAAGCGGATTCGCTCGGCGAAGGCACCCGTGATGAGCGCCGGCGTAACGATCGCGAACTTGAGCTGGAAGATCATGAAGAGCGCCAGCGGAATGGTGGGTGCAAGCTTCGAAGGCGCGGAGCTGAAGATGTTGCGCATCATGAAAAAGGAGCGCGGGTCGCCGATGACGCCGCCGACCGAATCGCCGAAGGAGAGGCTGTAGCCCACGATCATCCAGAGCAGCGTGATCACGACCATGCAGATAAAGCTTTGCAGCATGGTAGACAGCACGTTCTTTTTATTCACCATCCCGCCATAGAAGAAGGCGAGGCCCGGCGTCATGATCAGCACGAGGGCGGAGGCCGTCAGCATCCAGGCGGTGTCGGCCGCGGAAATGCCGGCCACGGGCGCCGCGGCGGCCGGTAGCGAGGGAAACAGCAGGCACAAGGTACCCACGCCCAGCAGGGCCAGAAAGGGCAGGAGGGAAAAACGCTGCGCGCGGCTTTTATAAAAGGTTTTCCACAAGGGCAGCGCTCCGGTTGACTGATTACGCATCGTCTGTTTGCTTAATTTGTTTAAAGTATCGAAATTTGCGGAGATCGGCAATCGGGAATCGGCAATCGGGAATTCACCCATCGACGTAAGCGGAGACCAATTGCCGATTACCGATTCGCGAAAAGAAAAGTCCCCTGTGGAAACAGCGGACGTAACGATTGCTTGCTATATGAAAAGTTTGGAAGTGCGGCGTTAAAGAGCTTCTGTGGTGTTTTTCTCCGGTTACTCTTTCGGTGACGAAAATAGGGCCAGCGGGCGCCCGGCAAGCTCCAAGTTCCCCTTCCGGATACCATCCTGAATGCCGGTGCCCTGGGCGCAAGCCCTTGCCCGTACCGGCTTTGTGCCAAATATTGTTACGATGCCCAACCGATCCAGCGACGACCTCTTTCAACTGATCCACTCCCTGCAGAAAGCGGAGAAGCGGAACTTCAAGCTGTACATCACCCGGAACTCGGCCAACGAGGACCTCAAGATCGTGCAGCTGTTCGACGCGCTGGACAAGATGCGCGACTACGACGAGGCGCTGCTGCTGCGCAAGGTGCCGTCGATCAAGAAGCAGCAGCTCTCCAATGCCAAGGCCCACCTGTACCGGCAGCTCCTGGCCTCCCTGCGCCTCCTGAGCAACGACGAGAACATCGATATCCAGCTACACGAGCAGCTCGACTACGCGCGCATCCTCTATAATAAGGGCCTCTACCTGCAAAGCCTCCGCATCCTCGAGCGCCTCAAGGAAACGGCGCGCTCCTACAACCAGGACTCCTTCCTCATCCAGATCCTCTCGCTCGAAAAAAAGATCGAGGTGCTGCACATCACGCGCTCCATGGCCGGCCGCGCAGAGCGCCTCACGCAGGAGGCCCAGGAGATCAACGAGAAGCGCCGCATCATCACGCACCTCTCCAACCTCGCGCTGCAGCTCTATAGTTGGTACATCCAGAACGGACACGCGCGCAACGAGCAGGACGAGACCGATGTAAAGGAGTTCTTCCGCTACAGCGTCAACCGCGCCCTCCGGGTGGCGGCCAAGCACCTCGTGCCGGGCATCGACACTACGCTGCCCGAAGGCACCACGGCGGCGGAGCTCGCGCGGATGGGGGTGTCGGCCGAAGCGCTGGCGAAGATGGGTTTCTACGAGGCGCTGTACCTCTACCAGAGCTATATGTGGTTCGCCTTTATCCGGCAGGACTTCATCCAGTATTACCGCTACGTGCAGAAATGGGTGGACCTCTTTCACCAGAACCCCCAGATGATCCAGGTGGAGACGGGACATTACATCAAGGGCCTGCACAACCTGCTCAACGCGCACTTTGACCTGCGCAACTTCTCGAAGTTCCAGGACACGCTCGAGCGCTTCCAGGCCTTTACCGACTCCGACGTGGTGCAGCGCAGCCACAACAACCGGGTGCAGACCTTCATCTACCTCACTACGGCCCGCATCAACCAGCACTTCATGGTAGGCACGTTCCGCGAGGGCCTCGAGCTCGTGCCGTACGTGGAGGAGATGCTGCATGCCTACGAGCCCTTCATCGACCGACACCGCGTGCTGGTGTTCTACTACAAGATCGCTTCGCTCTACTTCGGCTCCGGCGACTTCGAGCGCTGTATCGACTACCTGCACAAGATCATCCACTGGAAGGTGGACCTCCGCAACGACCTGCAGTGCTACGCGCGCCTGCTGCACCTGCTGGCGCACTACGAATTGGGCAACTATGAATTGATGGAGCACCTGGTGCGCTCCGTGTACCGCTACATGGCCAAGATGCAGAACCTGACGGTGATCGAGGAGCAGATGTTCGCCTTCCTGCGCCAGCATTTCCACCACTCGCCGCGGCGCGTGCACGAGGCCTTTCGCGCATTGCTCGAAAGCATGAAGCGCTATGAAAAGAGCCGCTTCGAAACGCGCGCCTTCGCCTACCTCGATATCATCTCCTGGCTCGAGGGCAAGGTGACGCAAAAGCCGATGGCCCGCGTCATCCGCGAGAAGTACGAAGCCTCGAAGCGTAGAGCAGAAAAGCAGTTGAACAAGGAATAAGGAACAGGGAACACGAAAGCAGATCTGTAGAGACGCACGCTGTGCCTCTTTCTTTTCATAGGCAGCGTGGTGACGATGGGCTGGTGGGAGAGAAGGAACGCGGATGCTACGGATTTGATACGATGAGCGCGGATGGTTGCGTGCGGATATTCGTTCTTCAGGTCTGCCATCCGCTTCGGCTTGTAAGATCTTTGAGTACGCTAAAGTATGTGGCACAAAAACGACCCTTACCAATAAACCAATAGACCAATAGACCAATAAACACGCCCTCCGGCGCATAAAAAAAGCCCGACTCTCGTCAGGCTCAGCTTCTTTCAGTTCCAGAGGATAAGGGGTAAGGAAGGAAGTATTTATCGTTTCTGTGCTTTGCTGTTGTTCGAAACAGGGATCGGAATCAATACAGGCTTTTTCAAACCCAGCAGCACGGCGATCACGTCTTTAAAGCTCATTCAGGATGGATTTTTTTTAATTGATACTGTAAGGTACGGGGGGATTTCGGAAATACGATGTTAAAGCAAGTAAATGTCCGCAGAATTTTTACGGACGGGGTTGCTCCGCTGCGCGCTTTTGTGCTAGCTTTCGCACCTATGCCCCTCCCCGCACCGGAACCGCTGCTCCTGCGTCATCGTCTCCGCGCCATCTTCGGCGGCTCCATCGGCAACCTGGTGGAGTGGTACGACTGGTATGCGTACACCGCGTTCGCGCTCTACTTCTCGCCGCGCTTTTTCCCGAAGGGCGACCTCACGGCACAGCTCCTCAACACGGCGGGCATCTTTGCCGTCGGCTTCTTCATGCGCCCCGTGGGCAGCTGGTTCTTTGGCCGCATCGCCGACCGCCAGGGCCGCAAGCGCGCCATGACGCTTTCGGTGCTGCTGATGTCGTTCGGGTCGCTGCTCATTGCCTGCATTCCCTCCTACGAGCGGGTGGGGCTGCTGGCGCCCGGGCTGTTGCTGCTCGCCCGCCTCCTGCAGGGGCTCAGCGTGGGCGGCGAGTACGGTACCTCCGCCACCTACCTGTCGGAGATGGCCACGCCCGAGCGCCGCGGCTTTTTTGCATCCTTTCAATACGTCACGCTCATTGGCGGGCAGCTCCTTGCCCTTGCGGTGCAGCTCGTGCTCCAGCAATTCCTCTCGGCAGGGGAGCTGGCCGAATGGGGCTGGCGCATCCCCTTTTTCATCGGGGCGGCGCTCTCGGTAGTGGCCCTTTATATCCGGAGTCACCTGCGCGAGACCGACGCCTTCCTCGAGCAGAAAGATGAGGCGGCCGCCTTGCTGGGGTCCGACAGCCCGCTGATGCCGCCGCCCGAGCGGGGCTCGCTCGCCGCGCTGGCGCGTCATCCGAAGGCCCTGCTCACCGTCGTGGGCCTCACGCTGGGCGGCACCATCGCCTTTTACACGTTCTCCATTTATATCCAGAAGTTCCTCGTCAACTCGGCGGGCTTCTCGAAGGAAGTGGCCACGCGGCTTTCCTTTTTCTCACTCCTGATCTTCGCGCTGCTGCAGCCGCTGTTTGGCTGGCTCAGCGACCGCGTGGGCCGGCGGCCCCTGCTCCTGGGCTTCGGGGTGCTCGGCACGCTGGCCACCTATCCCTTGCTGACCGCCCTGGGCCGTGTCGACAGCACGGCGGGCGCCTTTGGGCTGATGATGGCCGGGCTGCTCATCGTGAGCGGGTATACCTCCATCAACGCGGTGGTGAAGGCCGAGCTCTTCCCGGCCGGTGTGCGTGCCCTGGGGGTCGGACTGCCCTACGCAGTTACCACGGCGCTGTTTGGCGGCACGGTGGAGTATATCGCCCTGTATTTCAAGGAGCAAGGGCGCGAGCCGCTTTTCTTTATCTACGTATCGGGTTGCATCTTCCTGTCGCTGATCGTGTACTGGACGATGCCGGAAACCCGCCACCGCCGCCTGGCGGAGGGAGGGGCTGGGACAACAAATTAACAATACTTAAAATGGGTGGCGGTGCCAATCCGGACCCGCCTGAATCCGCCACCACAGCGGTTTTTGCCATGCGGAGCTGCGTTTTGGGATCACAGAACCGGCGCAGGTTGAGCTTGCTTCCGGCTCCCGGCTGCCGTAAATTCGTGGAAGAACGATGGGGACAGTGCTGCACCTGTTCCTGAGCCGATCACACACACACGCATTTCATCAACAAAAAACCAATCCCACAACATGGAAAAGCAAATGAAGCCGTTGACCCGCCCGATGGAGACCGCCGTTAAGCTGACCGCCGTGAAAGAGCATAAGACGCGGGACGTGGTCGCTTTTGAAGAAGGCTATCTCCTGGAGTTACAGGAAAAGGCACGCAACTACCGCCGCTTTACGGAGCGCGGTGGCTACCAGGGCTTCTAAGCCATTTTCTTCCCCAACGAATTGAAACATCCGCCCGCACGGGTGTTTTTTTGTGCGCTGACGCCTCCACGCGCTGCAGTAGCATTTTTTATCATACGGTTCACGGGTTCCTTATCGCCGCTCAGGGTCCGGATCGGACGGCCGGCGTAGTTTGATTCCTGCAGCAGGGGTTGGGTGCCCCATATTAGCGGTACCCAACCTAATCCAATCCGCTATGAGAACTTTCCTGCTCGGGGCAGGCCTCCTCTGGGCCTCCCTGTGCGCCATAGGCCAGGACTATGCGCGCGACAACCTCTTCAATTACAACCTGCCCACGTCTACGATCAACGTCCGCGACCTGGCCGTGCTGCCCGACAAAAAGATCATGATCGCCGGGGAGTTCCATGCCTACGGCTCGTCGTTCAGCTACAGCAAGGTGC
Source organism: Flaviaestuariibacter amylovorans (assembly GCF_039541815.1). Taxonomy (NCBI): domain Bacteria; kingdom Pseudomonadati; phylum Bacteroidota; class Chitinophagia; order Chitinophagales; family Chitinophagaceae; genus Flaviaestuariibacter; species Flaviaestuariibacter amylovorans. The sequence continues at coordinate 988,194 of NZ_BAABGY010000007.1, read as the reverse complement.
AGCGCTTATTGCCTACCGGCGCACCCGATCCTTCCTTTGTGAGCCCGGCCATTGCCGGGGGGCGCGTAAACGCCATGGTGATCCAGCCCTGGGACAATGCCGTTGTGATCGCGGGTGCTTTTACCTCGGTGGGCGGCGTAGCGCGTGGCGGCATCGCCCGGCTCCAGTCGAATGGCTCACTGGATGCCACCTTCAACCCGGGCAGCGGCATTGCAGGCGGCTATGCCGGCGACCTCATCATCTGGTCGCTGGCGGTACGCAACGATGCCGATGCCGGCAAGCGGCGAATCATTGCCGGCGGGCAATTCACCACCTACAATGGCGTGGCGGTAGCTAATGGAAATGGTGGCGGCCTTGTACAGCTCCGTACCGACGGCTCTCTCGATGTGGCAGCCCTGCCGAAAGTGGAGGGCGGCCCGGTATACTGCGTCGCAGTAGACGACAACGGCCGGATCCTCGCCGGCGGGGAGTTTTACCAGGTGAACGGGGCGGACAGGTGGCGCATCGCCCGCATCAACGTGGACGGCACTACCGACGCTACGTTTGCAGGGTACCGCTGGGACGGCTGCAACTCGTCGGTAACCCTCGTCAAAGCCAACGGTAGCGAGGTATACGTAGGCGGCTTCTTCACACACTTCAACGGCACCGCCTCACGCGGCCTCGTGCGCCTGCTGCCAAACGGCACCCGCGACGCCACTTTTAACGTGGGCACCGGCTTCACCGGTTCCAACACCGCCCTTTGCTCCCAGAACCTGGAGGTGAAGTCGATGGCCATCCAGACCGACGGCAAGCTGGTGGTGGGCGGCAACTTCACGGCTGCCAACGGGGCCGCAGCCTACCGCATCGCCCGGCTGCTCGCCGACGGCTCGGTAGATGCCTCCTGCACCACCGGTACCGGCTTCGACCAATGCGTGAACAGGGTTGTGTTCCAAGGCACCGACGACAGCCTGCTGGTAGCCGGCTTCTTTACCTCTTTCCGCGACGAGGTGCAAGGCTCGGTGATCCGGATCCGCAAGCCGCCGCTTCCCTTGCTGCTGCCGGTGCACATCGACCATTTCACGGGGCGTATGAGGGGTGACCAGGGCCTGCTGGAATGGCAGGTGGGCGGGCTTACCGAAGGTAGTGCGCTGACGCTGCTGCGCAGCACCGATGGCCGCCGCTTCGCTGCGGTGCGTACCTGGACGGGCAGCGCCGTGCCGGCCACCTGGAGCGATCCGCAGCTGCCAGCCGGCCGGGTGTTTTACAAGCTGCGCGTGACCAATGAGGCCGGCCAGTCGGTAGAATCGGCCATCGTGGAGCTGGAGCGGCCCTCCGAGGTGCGGCGGGGGCTCTACCCGAACCCGTTCAGCAGCTTGCTGCACCTGGTGCTGCCGGAGGCCGTGGCGGGCGCGGTGCTTTTGCGGTTTACGGCGGCCGACGGGCGCAGCTGGAGCTACCGGGCGATGGCGCAGGGGCGCCTGCTGCAGGTGGAGGCCGAAGGGCTGCCGCCGGGCACCTATGGGCTGCAGGCCTGGAGCGCCCGCGGCGAGCTCCTCTACAGCGCAGTGGCGGTGCGGGCCGCCCGTTAGTACGGCCGTATTATTACGGTGGCGCCTTACTGCTGACCCCGGCCTTTTGCCGGTTCACCGCCCCGGGCACCCCATTCACCCTTTTTCGGTTGGCGATGCCTGTTAAATTTCCGTTCTTGGTCCAGCTATCGTGGTGCCGCCAGAACGCTCCGATAACAAATCCCGGAAAGATCCCGGCGTCCGGTAGCATTTTTTGTGTGTGTAACTTAATCCGTGCCCGTGAAAACCAATCCAGTTCCAATCCTGATCCAACTCCTGTGAACAACCGACCACATCCCATGAAAACCGCCAGTATCTATTGAAGAACCACCAACATCCTTTGAAAGCCAGTCATTCATTCAAGTCCGGGAAAACCAGGCCGCCGACGGCGGCACCCACTGCCCTTATGATCCACCAGGGAAAATGCATGAATGAATCAAAAGGCCGCCTCCGGGCGGCCTTTTTCGTGAATTGTGAATCGTGAATGGAGCAGTGTGGCGATTGAGATCAACGTAAACATGTGAGGCGTGAGGCGTCAATCGTGAATCGTCAATCGTCAATCGTGAATGGAGGCGTAGAAAGGTGAACTCAGAAGATACGGCAGGGCGGGAAGGGGATTTCACCAGCCAACGGCTTCAGCCGTGGGTATTCGATTTGCACCAGCCCATGGATTCAGCCATGGGATTAATGGCCGGTGCCAGCGAGCATCCCGCATAACGGAGGATCCTTCGGCAAGCTCAGGATGACCTTGCTTCGTGAAGTTTACCCCGCAGGAAGCGGGCTCGCAATGACCTCCAACCTTCGCAATGACTCTTGCCCTATGAACGACCCTTTACGAATAAACCAATAGACCAATTTACAGCCGCGAAGCGGCTTCTTATCCCCCGATCCATTTCTTGAAGCCAGCTACCTTTTCCCGGCTCACGAACACTTCTTCCTTTACCGACGGGTTGAGCGTGAGCTTCAGGCGGTTGGAATAGTGCTGGCTGATGCCGGCGAGCGAGCGGAAGGAGACGAGCTGCGCCCGGTTGATGCGGAAGAACTGCGATGGGTCGAGCACCTGCACGAGCTCGGTGATGGAGAACTCCACGATATAGCGCTTGCCGTCCCAGGTACGCAGGAAGGTGATGTTGTTCTCCACGAAGAAATAGGCGATCTCCGACGTGTCGAGCGGGATGAGGCGCTCATTGATGCGGATGAGGAAGCGGTGCTTGTACACCGGAGGCCGGTGCGCGAAGGGCCCGAAAACCGGCAAGCCGCCCGGCTCCCCGGCGGTGGAGAGCGGGTGTCCCGACACAAGCGGCTGGAGGGGCTTTGCCGTTAACGGTTGCGCATACACGCTCTGCGTCAGCGTCGGTACCGGCACCGCCTCGTCGGCCGGGGTGTCGGTATAAAAGATCCAGTCCGGCTTCAGGCGCTCGATAAGGGCCGGGTCGTCGTCGGTACCCTGGTAAATTTCTTTGAGTGGGTAGGTGGGCTGCTGCAGCAGCTGCGCGAGCAGCGCCGTGGAGGCGGGCTCGTTGCCGATGATGAGCACTTTGATCCGTTCCGATTGGGGCATGAGGTGTCTTTTTAGGAATGGTGTGCGTTCGGCTGGCATGCAAGATGCGGTATTAAGGAATGCCCGCACTCCGCCCACGCCTGTACTGGTGAAGCGGGTTGATGAACGGGAATTCCATGGGCATGAACCGTAGCAGTAACAAGCCGGCCCCGCTGCCGGCGCCCGCGGGGCCTTCGCCGGTTCAAAAAACGGTGGCAGATGCCCCAAGCTGAGCCCGGCCGCTTGCTAAGTGCAACCGATCGCCTAAATTACCTGCTGTTGCTCCCGACGCAGCATTCCTCCTTTTGAACATGACCGCAACCCGCTTTTGTTACGCCCTGATCCCGTTCCTTTTACTTTGGGGTGCTGCCGCGTGCACCGCCCAGCCAGCCGGCACGCGTAAGGCCTCTGTGTACCTGAACCAGGAAGGCTTCGCACCGGCCTTCCCCAAGACCGCGATCGTTACCGGCGCAGCCGCCGGCCCTTTCTATATCCTGGTGGAGCGCGGCGATACCGCATTCCGGGGCACGTTGTCGCGCGAGTACCTTTCCACGAATTCATCGCTGGTCACCCGCCGGGCAGACTTCACCGCGCTGCAGCGCCCGGGTACCTATGTGCTCGTTCTTGGCGGCGGCGAACGCTCCATGCCCTTTCGGATCGCGCCCGACCCTTTGCGCAACGCTTCGGTTTCCCTGCTGAAAGGATTTTATTTCCAGCGCTCCGGCACCGCCCTCGACGCGGCCTTTGCCGGCGCCTGGGCACGTCCGGCAGGCCATCCCGATACCGCCGCACTGGTGCATGCGTCCGCTGCCCGGCCCGGATTGCCGGCCGGCAGCCGCTGGCGGGCGCCGGGAGGCTGGTACGACGCGGGCGACTACAACAAATACATCGTCAATTCCGGGGTCACGATGGGCACGCTGCTGTCGGCCTACGAAGATTTTCCCGCTTACTTCGACACCCTCCGGACCGGCATCCCGGAGAGCGGCAACAGCCTGCCCGATATCCTCGACGAGGCACTCTGGAACCTGCGCTGGATGATGGCCATGCAGGACCCCGCCGACGGCGGCGTCTTCCACAAGCTCACGAACCCGGAATTCAACGGCATGGTGCTGCCGCACATCGGAAGCGAGCCCCGCTACGTGGTGCGGAAGTCCACCGCCGCCACCCTCGACCTGGCCGCCACCTGCGCACAGGCGGCGCGCGTGTTCGAAAAATTTGGTACGGAACTGCCGGGTCTCGCCGACTCCTGCCGCCGGATCGCCCTAAACGCCTGGCAATGGGCAGGGGCGCACCCCGCGGAGCGGTACCAGCAGGAGGAGCTGAATAAGCGCTTCGATCCCGACATCAACACCGGTGGATACGGCGACGCGGACCTGCGTGATGAGCAGCTCTGGGCGGCCTCCGAGCTCTTTATTACCACGCGCGACACGTCCTACCTGCCCGTTATCCGCCGCGAGCTCGCCACGGGCATGCGCATCCCTTCGTGGGCACAGGTGGGCTTCCTGGGCTATATGACCCTGGTGCGCCACCAGGCGCTGCTTCCGGAGGACTTGCGCCCGCTCTACCGGCAGATCGTGGACTCGGTGACGCTGCTGGGTGCGCGCCTGCTCGAGGGGCGCAACACCGGCGCATTCGCCACACCGATGGGGCATCAGAGAAAAGACTTTGCGTGGGGCAGCAACGCCGTTGCCGCCAACCAGGGCATCGTACTGCTTTATGCGGCCACGGTCAGCGGCAACCCCGAGTTCAGGCACGCCGCGCTCGACAATGCCGACTACCTTCTGGGCCGCAACGCAACCGGCTACTGCTTCATCACCGGCATCGGCCACCACTCACCGCTGCACCCGCATCACCGCCCTTCGGAGGGCGATGGCGTCACCGCTCCCGTGCCCGGCCTCCTGGTGGGTGGTCCCAACCCCGGGCGGCAGGATCAGGCGAAGTACCCGTTCACCGAGCCGGAACAGGCCTATGTAGACGCCGAGCCGGCTTATGCCGCCAACGAGATCGCCATCAACTGGAACGCCCCCGCCGTATACCTGCTGCATGCGCTGCGCGCCTGGTCGCTGCAGAAAGGCTTCCGGATGGCGCCACAGACCCCAAAACGCATTCTTAACGAAAAGCCCGCGCCGCGTCCGTAGCGACTGACGGCTGCACCAAAACCACGCTATATGATTCCAACCCCAGCAACTCAGTCAGCCGCCCCTGCACCGGCTTCGCGCGGCAAGCTTGCCGGCATCATTGCTGCCTCGTCGGTAGGCACGCTTATCGAATGGTACGACTTCTACATCTTCGGCTCCCTGGCGCAGGTGATCTCGACCAAATTTTTCCCATCGGGCAATGCTACGGTGGCCCTGCTCTCGACGCTGGCCACCTTCGCCGCCGGCTTCGTGGTGCGGCCCTTTGGCGCGCTCGTGTTCGGGCGTCTTGGCGATATGGTGGGTCGTAAGCATACCTTCCTCCTGACCCTCGTACTCATGGGGCTTTCCACCTTCCTCATCGGCTGCGTGCCGGGCTATGAGACCATCGGGGTGGCCGCGCCGATACTTGTATTAGTGCTGCGCCTGCTGCAGGGGCTTGCCCTTGGCGGCGAGTACGGAGGGGCAGCTACCTATGTGGCCGAGCATGCGCCGGCACACCGCCGGGGCTTCTGGACCTCCTGGATCCAGACCACCGCTACTGCAGGTCTCTTTGTGTCGCTGGGCGTGATCGTTACCGTGAAGTCGCTGCTCGATGCGGATGCCTTTAACGAGTGGGGCTGGCGCATTCCGTTCTGGATCTCGATCCTGATGGTGGCGCTCTCGATCGTGATCCGGATGCGGATGCACGAGTCGCCGCTTTTTGCCAAAGCGAAGGCCGAGGGCAAGGTGAGCGTGAACCCGCTCAAGGAAAGCTTCGGCAACCGCTACAACTTCAAGTTCGTGCTGCTCGCGCTCTTCGGTGCCACCATGGGCCAGGGCGTGGTGTGGTATACCGGCCAGTTCTATGCGCTCAGCTTTATCCAGACCACGCTGAGCATAGAGGTTGGGCAGGCCAGCCGCCTCATCATGTGGGCGCTCGTGTTCGCCACGCCCTTCTTCGTGTTCTTTGGGTGGCTGTCGGACCGCATTGGCCGCAAATGGATCATGCTCGCGGGGATGGGATTGGCGGTGCTTTGCTACCGGCCCATCTACAGCGCCATGTATAGCGCCGGTTCGCTGGACGGGCGGGTGCAGGTCGATTACCCCGGAGCGGCGGCACCCGGCGTGCTCCCTGCCGCGGTGATGGAGGCAGACCGGAGCAGTCCGGGCGACAGCCTCCGCACGGTGCGCTTTACGCGCCGCTACGTGGATGGCACCCAGGCGGCGATCACTACCGTGTACGCGTTGCGTAACGGCCAACAGAAAGAGTTGCATGCAACGAAAGCCGTCATCCTTGACGAGGGCTCGTTCTGGAAGCTCGTCGGGCTCGTATTTCTACAGGTGTTGTTTGTGACGATGGTGTACGGGCCGATCGCGGCCTTCCTCGTGGAGCTGTTCCCCACGCGGATCCGGTATACGTCTATGTCGCTGCCTTATCACATCGGCAACGGCATCTTCGGCGGGCTCATGCCCACGGTGGCGCTCTTCCTCTCCACGAAGGCCGTGGCGGCGAACGAGGCTGCGCAGAAAGCAGGCACGGCGCTTCCGTACGAGCAGCCCTACCTCGAAGGACTTTGGTACCCGATCCTGCTGGCCGCCGTATCCTTCGTGGTGGGCGCCCTCTACCTTTCGGGGAAAGACCGGCGGGTGGACGACTGACCCATCCCTCAGCCCCTTCCGAGAGGGAAGGGAGTTGAAGCTCCCTTGGATTCAGAACGGTGTAAACGACAAGCCAACAAACCCTCAAAAAACTTCTTCATGAATTCCCTGAAACGTTACCTCGGCCTCGTCTGGATGGCGCTTGCGGCACTTGCCGGCTGGTACCTCCTCATCTCGCAGGCCCTTCCCAAATTCAGCAGCCCGCTTCCGGAAGACCGGATCCCGGCGCTGATCTATGCGTTCATCCTGACCCCACTCATCGTCGGCGGGCTTGGCCTGTTCGGCTGGTATGCGTGGAAAAGAGAATATGATACCGAATAGCCCGGCCCCCTGTACCCGCCAGCTGGCAGGGGAACTTAGGTCGCTACTTTCTTTACCAAAGGGAGGCTTTTTCCAAAGCAGGTGGGGTTGACGTGAGCGTAGCTGAAAACAGGATCAAATGAGTATATGAGGTATTCGAGAGCCAACTCTTGCCTCCACCAATATTTCATTTGGTCAAGTAATCATGTACTCTGGTACTCGCTTACTCCCCCTCTGTCCATTGCTCCCTCGACCCTCTGAAACCAGAAAGCCCCGACACAGTCGGGGCTTTCGTATAAAACAACTTTAGGAATGGTCCAGATAACAAGAGTAGGTTCCACCTAAGTTCCCCCTACGGGGGACAGGGGGCCTCTTCCGGTCTGTTTTGGGCTAAAGATAGGCTGGTGCCTCAGGCCATGGCCGCCTTGGGCGTGAGCGGAAAGGTCACTTCGAGTGTGCAGCCATGCCCCGGGCTCGAGTGCACCTGTGCCTGACCGTCGTGCAGCTGAGCGCGGGTGCGCATGTTCATGAGGCCGACGCCGCGTGCTGCGCGGGCGCTGTCGAAACCAACGCCATTGTCGACGATGCGCAGCAACAGGGTTTCTTCTGCCGCATGTAGCTGCACCCACACCTGGGAGGCCTTGGCGTACTTGATGATGTTGTTGCACTGCTCCTGCGCGATGCGGTAGAGCGTCAGCCGCACGTTCTGCGCTACCTGCGCGTCGGCAGCCGGGTCCAGGTCGAGGTCGACGGTAATGCCGCCTCCCTGCCGCAGGTTCTCGAACAGGTTGCCCAGGGCCTCGGCGAGCGTTTCACCGTGAAGGGTGGGGGGAATGATGGAGTGGCTGAGGCGGCGGATCTCCTGGATCGCCTGCTGAATGAGGGTGTACGACTTGTCGAACAGCCCTTCGTGCCGCCGGTCGCTGCGGGCCATGTTGAGGTAGAGCCCGGCCGAGGCGAGGATCTGGTTCACGTTGTCGTGCAGCTCCAGCCCGATCTTCTGGCGCTCGTTCTCCTGTGCCGTGATGGTGGCGCGGGTCAGCTCCTTCTGCCGGCGCACCTGCTCGCGCCGCAGCTCGCGTTCGGCGACCTTACGGGCCGTAATGTCCTGCGTGGCACCCACCAGGCGCACCGGGTTGCCGGCGTCGTCGCGCATGACGAACCCGCGGTCGATGATGTGCCGGATGCTTCCGTCGGGCAGCAGCAGGCGGCACTCCGCTTCAAAGTATTCCTGCTCGGGCGCGTCGATCAGCGCCTGGCGCAGGTCGAGCAGCGGCTGCCGGTCGTCGGGGTGCACAAACTGGAGCCAGTCGTTGAGAGTGCCGTCTTCCCGTTCAAGTGCCAGGCCGAAGATCTTCTTCCAGCCTTCACCGTTGCGGTAGATCGCGCCCGTGGTCATGTCCCAGTCCCACACCATGTCGTTGGTGGCCTTGCTGATCAGGTCGTAGCGCTCGTTGCTCCGGCGCAGGGCTTCTACGGTATGCAGGTGCTCCGTGATGTCGTTGGCCACCAGCAGCAGTCCCTGCACCTGGCGGTTGTTGTACACCGGATCGGCCGATACCAGCACCTGAACCCGTTCGCCGCTGCTCGTGACCAGGGTGCTCACATAGCTGCGTGTGGGCTTGCCGGAAAGCCCGCTCTCGAACACCTGCTTCACGAAATCGGAATAGTCGGCGGCGGAGGCGAAGAAGGAGCGCGGATCGTTGCTTCCGCTTTCGCCAAACAGGGCAATGCAAAAGGGGTTGCGGTAGAGGATGCGTCCCGCGGGCGACACAATGAACACGATGCTCTTTAGTTGCTCCAGCACCTGCTGCGCGCCGAGCGCGTCGGACAGGTTGAAGAGCTGGTGACGACGGAGCGCCACCAGGGTAGTGACCGAGAAGAGCGTAAGGAAGGTGGAGGTCACCGGGATCTCCGGCCGCTGGAACAGCACCGGGTACACGACCTGGGTGATGATGCCCTGGATGGTCGGCAACAGCATGCCGAACGCGATCAGGAAGGCTTGGGTGCGCCGCGCTCGGTCGTGGCGGAGGCGCAGGGCGTGGCGGAACAGGACGACGAGCGCCGCAACAACGACCAGGGAGATGAGCGACCGCTGCAATCCGTCGAGCGTGCCCGGGCGGGGCAGGTTCACGAAGCCCCATCCGTCGCGATAGGGGAAGATGGTGGGGTCGGGAACGGCCTGGTACAGCAGGTAGAGCGCGATAAAAGGTGCATACAGCGCCACCAGCGCCGGCCTGCGGAGGGCCCGCGTATGACCGGCGTATGACAGCACGAAATGCAGTACCAGCGGCGCAAGACCCTGCCAGCCGATACACAGGATGCGGTCCCAGAAGCGCGCGGTGGCCTCGGTGGCGCAGAGGCGCACGATGACGTCTTCGGCCTGCCAGAACAGGAGCGCGATCACGAACAGCGAAAAGATATCGGTAGCCCGGCCACGGGGCACCCGGAACTGCAGGTAAAAGATGATCCCGAGGTTGAGCAGGGCCGGAAGGAACGCAAGCAGCGCGTACGAAATGTTTTGGGGTATCAAGTTCGGTTTTTGTAGGTTTCAGGGGGCGGTGGCGGTGCTGCCGGCGACCGCAGGCGCGTAAGGTAAAGAAGTCCGGCGAGAAATCGAAAGACGCGATCCCGCGTCATCAGTTCGTGCCGGTTGCCCGCCGGTTCTTCCGTTTTAACAAAGGCCTAACCGCGCCGGCTGCTAACATTGCCGACTAAACCAACCGCGGAATGCATCCCACGCTTGCCAAGGACTTCGAGTCGCTTCCATCGCTGCTGTACCAGGCCATGTCTTTATCGGCCGACTATCTCGATGGGCTCAACGAGCATCCGGTGAGCAGGCCTGCACCGGTAACGGCTGAAACCACGCTGCCGGAAGACGGGGTGGGCACCACCGGCGCGCTGAAGGCGTTTTACGCCACGCATGCCAACACGGTGGTGGCTTCGTCAGGACCCCGGTATTGGGGTTTTGTTACCGGTGGCACCACGCCCGCGGCGATCGCCGGCGACTGGCTCAGCACCGTGTTCGACCAGAACACGCAGAGCACCAAGGGGCCCGGAGGCAGTACGGCGGCCGTGGAGGTGGAAACGATCGGGCTCCTGCTTGACCTGCTCGGGCTGCCCGCGACCTTTCAGGGCGGATTTGTAACCGGTGCTACCATGGCCAACTTCACCGGCCTGGCCGTGGCGAGGCAGTGGGCGGGCCGCCAGCTTGGCTTCGATGCGGCGCGCAGCGGTGTGCAGCCCGGCATCGTAGTGCTCTCGGCTACTCCGCATTCCTCCGCCGTGAAAGCCCTGTCGCTACTCGGCCTCGGCAGCAGCAACATCATCCCCCTGCGCACCCTCGACGCCGATCGGGAGGCGCTGGATCCCGCCGACCTCGAAGAGAAGCTGGAACAGTATAAACACAGTGCGGTGATCCTGGTGAGCAGCGGCGGCACGGTCAACTCAGTCGACTTTGACGACATGACGGCGATCGCCGGTCTCCGCGGGCGGTACCGGTTCTACTGGCATGTGGACGCGGCCTTCGGAGCTTTTGCGGCACTGTCGCCCGGGCACCGCCCCTTGCTTGAGGGCTGGGACGCAGCAGATAGCATCGCCGTTGATTGCCACAAGTGGATGAACGTGCCCTATGATTCGGCGTTTTATCTCGTACGTAAAGAGCATGCTTCCCTGCAGGTGCAAACCTTCCAGAACTCCAACGCACCCTACCTCGGCGACCCGGAAGCCGACTTCACCTACCTCAACTTCGGCCCGGAAAACTCGCGCCGCTTCCGGGCGTTGCCCGTCTGGATTTCGCTGCAGGCATACGGGCGCAGCGGCTTCCGCTGGATGGTGGAGCACTCGATCGAGCGAGCGCAATCCTTTGCCCGCCGCCTGGCTGGCGAAACGCCGTTCCGTGTTTGCGCCCCGGTGCACCTCAACGTGGTCTGCTTCACGATCCCGGGAGCCGATGCAGGCGCGCTCACCGCGGTGCTCGACATACTCAATGCGCGGGGACGGGTGTTCTTTACGCCTTCCGCCTACCGCGGCACCCCCTGTATCCGTGCCGCGTTTGTGAACTGGCGCACCACGGAGCCCGACATCGACATCGCGATCGGGGAGTTGCGTGCAGCGGCCGGGCAATTATCGGGAACAGCCACTGAAGATTGACATTTCCTACTGAACCGGTAGATTTTAGGAGCGGGCCAGTTTCCGGCCCGCAATTAAGGCGATCAACAGCCGCATACCAAAACGACTGAAGCGCGTATCCTTCCGAGTTGCCCGTAAGTAAAGGGTTTGGAGCAATTTCATGTTCATGGCGGCATTCCATGAGTAACCCTGACGACAGCGTTCAATCATTTGGGTGAGTCATCTTTCTGCAATCATACTATATAAATTTGGTAGACTATTTGCGCGCCCCTAATTTCGGCCCCTGAGGAACCCGGTGGTTCTGCGAACGATTGCCTTTGCTGTACCAAAACAGTTGACGAATGCAGTATCTATTGCAATTGCGCTCCGCGTTCGCGGAACTTTCGCTGCCTGAGGCCCTGCGCCTCGGCACCACGCTCTTCCCGGGCGCGGTCTGCTTTTCCACGTCGCTTGGACAGGAAGACCAGGTGCTGACCGACATCATCGCCCGCAGTGGCCTTCCCGTCCGGCTCTTCACGCTCGACACCGGGCGCCTCTTCGAAGAGACCTACGCTACCTACGAGCGCACGGTAGCCCGCTATAAGCTGCCCATCGATGTATTCTTTCCGAAGGCCGAGGCCGTGCAGGAGCTCGCTGCGCGCCAGGGCGTGAATGGTTTTTACGAGTCGGTAGCGCAGCGACAGGCTTGCTGCGGCGTGCGCAAGGTGGAGCCGCTGGCCCGGGCGCTTCGCGGTGCGCGGGTATGGATCACCGGGTTGCGCGCCGAGCAGAACGACCACCGCAAAAGCATTTCCGTGGTGGAATGGGATGCGGACCGCGAGCTGTACAAGATCAATCCGCTGCTGCATTGGTCGTACGAGGAAGTGCTGGCCCACCTGCGGCAGTACAACGTACCCTACAACCCGCTCCACGACCAGGGCTTTCTCTCGATCGGCTGCGCACCCTGTACCCGTGCCGTTGAGCCGGGCGAGGAGGCGCGCGCCGGCCGCTGGTGGTGGGAGCAGTCGCACAAGGAGTGCGGGCTTCATTTGCAGCGATGATCTCAGATCTGTGATCTCAGATTTCAGATGTATTGCTCACGCACGCTGTTGGCCCTCAGAAAAATCAAATCCGGTGGGGTATGGTCAACGAGAGGCAACCCATTACCAATAGACCAATAGACCAATAAACAAATAGACCAATAGACAAATAGACATTCTACTATGAAGCACACCGCAAAGTTTCCCCGGGCACTCGAAGATGAAGCGATCTACATCATGCGTGAGGTGGCGGCGCAATTCGAGCGGCCGGCCATCCTCTTCTCGGGCGGCAAGGACTCCATCACGCTCGTGCACCTTGCCCGCAAGGCCTTTTTCCCGGCACGGGCACCCTTCCCGATGCTTCATATCGATACCGGGCACAACTTCCCGGAAACCATCGCATTCCGCGACTGGCTGGCCGCGCAATCCGGCTTGCAGCTGATCGTCCGCCACGTTCAGGATACCATCGATGCCGGCAAGGTGCAGGAAGAGACGGGGAAGTACGCGAGCCGCAACGTGCTGCAGACCGTAACATTACTGGACGCCATCAGCGAGCTGAAGCTCGACGCCTGCATCGGCGGGGCGCGGCGCGACGAAGAGAAGGCGCGGGCAAAAGAGCGCGTGTTCTCCGTGCGCGACGACTTCGGCCAATGGGATGCGAAGCGGCAGCGCCCCGAGCTCTTCGACCACCTCAACGGCCGCATCAACCACGGGGAGAACGTGCGCGTGTTCCCGATCTCCAACTGGACGGAGCTGGACGTCTGGAACTATATCCGCGAGGAGGAGCTGTCCATTCCATCGATCTACTTTTCGCACAAGCGGTCCCTCATCGAGCGCGACGGGCTCTATTGGCCCGCTTCACCCTACCTCAATACGACCCCCGATGAAGTGCCTTTCGAAGGCACGGTACGCTTCCGCACCGTGGGCGATATGACCTGCACCGCCGCCGTACTCTCGGATGCGGCCGACCTCGACACCGTGATCGCCGAGATCGAAGCCGCGACACTCTCCGAGCGAGGCGCCCGAATCGACGACAAGCGCTCCGAGGCCGCCATGGAAAAGCGAAAGAAAGAAGGCTACTTCTAGGCAACGCAGGATGCTCGATGATTTGGGCGTGAGGCGTGAGGCGTCAGGCGCCAGGCGTGAGCAGAACTAACGTTTGAAGACCAAAGACTTTTGTTGCACCGTACAAGTACAGAAGTGAGGCGCCGGAAGGCGACCTCCATAAACGAGGATCCAACCGACCAACATGAACCATAGAAAGGCACCCATGGCCGTCTACAGCCGGCTACAAGAAAGGACAATGATCAAACCGCTCGTATTTGGCTTAGCCGCTTCGCTCTGCACTACGGCGCTGCAGGCACAGGACCGCATCCAGGTATCGGGCACCGTTACCGACCAGGCAACGGGCGCGCCGCTCGAGGGCGTGGTGGTGCAGATCGCCGGCAACAAGGCGGCTACGCAAACCGGCGCCAACGGAGGGTTTGTGCTGAAGGCGCAGCAGGCTGTTCCTTTCACCCTGGAGTTCACGTCCGTGGGCTTCGCGCCGCAACGGGTACGGGTGACGGCGCTCGACGCGCAGCTCAAAGTGTCACTTGCAACGCAAACCGTACTCGAGAACGAGGTCGTGATCACAGCCTCGCGGGTTCCTGAGCGGATCCTCCGCTCACCGGTGGCGATCCAGAAGCTCGACGTACGCGCCATCCGCGAGTCGCCCGCACCCACCTTTTACGATGCACTGGAGAACGTGAAAGGCGTGCAGATGACGACCTCCAGCCTCACCTTCAAAGTGCCGAACACCCGCGGCTTCAACATCCCGAACAACTTCCGCTTCATGCAGCTGGTGGATGGTGTGGACATGCAGGCTGCCACACTCGGCGTACCGCTGGGCAATGCGATCGGTCCTACCGAGCTCGACATCCAGAGCGTGGAGATCACGCCCGGCGCAGCCTCGGCGCTGTACGGCATGAACGCCATCAACGGCATGGCCAACCTGCTTACGAAGAATCCCTTTCAAAGCACCGGCCTCAGCATCTACCAGCGCACCGGCGTCAACCACGTCGACGGCATCGACGCCGCACCTAGCCTGCTCACCGAGTCTGCGCTCCGCTACGCGTACGCGTTCCGCCGCTTCGCCTTCAAGGTCAACGCCGCCTACCTGCAGGGCACCGACTGGCGCTCCAACACCCGCCTCGACCAGAATCCGAATGCCCTCCGGAGCGCCAACCCGCGCTTCCCCGAGCTGGCTACGGCCAACCCTGCCTTCGACGGCTGGAACAAATACGGCGACGATGCGCTGGCCGGCTCCAACGTGGTTTCGATCGGTGGGCTGACGATCAACGGGCAGGCCAACCAATCGTTGCGCGTGGCGCGTACCGGCTACTGGGAAACCGACCTCGTAAGCCCGCGCGTCGACAACCTGAAGGTGGACGTGGGCCTCTATTACAAGCTGGGCGGCGATGGCGAGCTCTGGTATACCTACCGCGTCGGCAAGATGGATGGCGTGTTCCAGCGCGGCAACAAGATCCAGCTCGATAACGTGTGGGTGCAGAACCACAAGCTGGAGCTGAAGGGTGGCCGCTACAGCGTGCGGGCCTATGTTTCGCTCGAGCAGACCGGCGACTCCTATAACGTGAAGCCGCTTGCCGACAATATGGACCTCTATAGCGGCGGCGCCTCCGATACGCGCACCCCTGCAAGCTGGGGCACCAAGTTCCGCAATGCCCTGAACGCCTACGGTGCGGGCAACGGTGGGCTCACCTCCGCCAACCTCGCGGCCGCCACGCAGTTTGCCCGGCAGCAGGCCGATGCGGGCCGCGTACAGCCCGGCACCCCCGAATTCGAGCGCCTGAAGAACACCATCATCCGCATCAACAACTGGGACATCCGCTCCGGTGCCATTCCGGGCGCACCCGAAACCGGCGGCGCCGCCCTTGTGCAAAACAGCCGTATGTACCACCTCGAGGGGCAATATGACCTGTCGCCCCGAAGCAAGTCCTGGAACCTGCTGGTGGGTGGCGATGC
The DNA here is from genome assembly GCF_039541815.1 of Flaviaestuariibacter amylovorans. Taxonomy (NCBI): domain Bacteria; kingdom Pseudomonadati; phylum Bacteroidota; class Chitinophagia; order Chitinophagales; family Chitinophagaceae; genus Flaviaestuariibacter; species Flaviaestuariibacter amylovorans. The sequence continues at coordinate 972,857 of NZ_BAABGY010000007.1, read as the reverse complement.
GCGCGTGTACGCCGTGATCCCGGACGGCAACAACTTCGTGGATTTCTCAAGGCCGCTCGAGGAACGCAACGTACCCCTCAAGGACGGATCCTTCGGCAGCAACGTATACTACCGGAAAGTGGGCGCCTTCGGACAGGCGAGCAAGACCTTCTTCGCGGAACGCCTGAAGCTGTTCGGCTCGCTGCGCTTCGACTACAATCCCGAGTTCGATCCGGAGCTGACGCCCCGCCTGGCGGCCGTGTACAGCGTGCGCGACCGGCACCACTTCCGGGTTACCTGGCAACAGGGCTACCGCTTCCCTGCGCTCTTCGAGGCGCTTTCCTTCGTCAACAACGGGCGTGTGAAGCGCGTGGGCTCGCTCGCTTATATCAACGAAGGGCTGGGCTACCTCGAGAACAGCTACACGCAAGCCTCGGTGATCGACTTCAACGCCGCCGTGAGCGCGCTGGGCAACACGGATGCCGCGGCGCTCGCCAACCGGAATCTATTGGTCGTTGCTAACCTTCCCAAAGCGCGTCCCGAGCGCATTAATTCCTTCGAGGTGGGCTACAAAAGCGCCCTCCTCCCGCAAAAGCTGTCGATCGATTTCGACGCCTACATGAACCAGTACGACGGCTTCCTGGGGCAGGTGCAGGTGTATGTGCCGAAAGGGGAGTTTGTCGGTTCCGACGCGGCCGTGATCGCGATGCTCGACCGCAACCGCGACGCCACGCAGGCGTCGGGTAGCAATGCCGCCTCGAAAGGGCAGGAGCGTTACCGGGTTTATACGAATGCCAAGAACACCTACTTCAATTACGGCTCCGCGCTTGGCGTCACCTGGAGTTTCTATAAGAAGTTCACCGTTGCCGGCAACCTTTCGTACAACAAGATGCGGAACAACGCCAGGGGCGACATCTTCGTTACCGGCTTCAACACCCCGGAATGGGCGGCGAATTTTTCTTTCGGCAACCGCGAGATCGTCAAGAACATCGGGTTCAGCATCGTCTGGCGCTGGCAGGATGCCTTCCTGTGGGAGAGCCCGCTCGTTACGGGCACCGTGGCCGCCTACAGCACCGTGGACGCGCAGGTCAGCTTCCGCGTACCGAGGTACAAGTCCCTCATCAAGGTGGGCGGCTCCGACATCTTCAACCGCCGCTTCCTGCAGTATGCCGGCGGCCCCACGATCGGCGCGCTGTATTACGCGGCGATCTCGGTAGAGGGATTACTCGCTAAAAAGTAAGCAATGCATTACCGCAATCATATGGTTCTTGCCCTGTTGCTCACGGCAGGTGGCGCCCGGGCCCAAACGAAACGGACGGAGCACGTCGGGCAGACCTGGCTCGGGTATTTCAACCAGGCGCGCCTGAGCGACCGCTGGGGCCTCTGGCTCGAAGCGCAGGGGCGCACCAGGGAGCGGGGCGTGGAGGGGCTTTCGCAGGGCATTGCCCGCCTCGGCCTGACTTATTACCTGAACGATGCCACTAAGGCCACGGCCGGCTACGCCTTTGTGAACCACTTTCCTGCCGATAACCATATGGAGATTTCGCAGCCGGAGCACCGCCTGTGGCAGCAGCTGCAGTGGCATACAAAGTACGGGCGGCTCCGTACGATGCAGTGGTTCCGGCTCGAAGAGCGCTACCGCCGCAGGATCCTCAACGACTCCACGCTGGGCAGCGGCTTCAACTTCAATCTCCGGGCACGCTACAATTTCCTGCTGCAGGTGCCGCTGGCCGCCGAAGTAAAGCAGGGCTCCCTGTCTGTTATCGCCAACAACGAGATCCATATCAACTTCGGCAAGGCGATCGTGAACAACTACTTCGACCAGAACCGCTTTTTCCTCGGTTTTGCCTACCACGTGAACGCCCACGACAACCTGCAGTTCGGCTACCTCAATATCTTCCAGCAACTGGCGGCCGGCAACCGGTACAAAGCAACGCACGCCGCGCGGATCTATTTCTTTCACAACCTCGACCTGCGTAAAAAACGCTCCTGACGAATGATGAAGCATTTGACACGCCTCGATTCGCCGGTGGCACTGCCCATCACCCTGCACGCACCGGGTCTGCGCTGGCTCCTGATCGGCGGCGGACAACAGGCGGCGGCTGCCCTGGAGCAACTGCTCGTGTCCGGCGGCCCACTGGCCGTCACCGTGATCGCACCTGCTGCCGGCACCGCCCTGCGCACGCTGCTCGACGCACAACCGGTTATCGAATGGCAGCAACGCGACTATACGACCAGTGACCTGCACAAGGCCGACCTGCTGATCGCAGCCACCGACGACCCTGTACGCAACGGTATCATCCGCAACGAGGCCGCCGACATCCGCCTCCTGGTATATGTGCCCGATGCGCCGGAAGCCGGCGATTTCAGCCTGCTGGCGATGCATCGCCTGGCACCTGTTGCTCCGACTGTAACCGGCGATAGAGGGGAAGCTGCCTGGAAGCGCATCGCCTCGCGCCTCATCATCGCCTTCGGCCTGATGGTGCTGGGGCATGTGCTGATCTCCTACCTGCCCATTCCGCCGGTGGCGCAGATCTGGCGCGACCTCGGGCCCACCTTCACCGGAGAGTTCTGGCTCTTCGTACTCGCCGGTTTCGTTGCGCAACTGGTAGATGGGCTGCTGAGCATGGGCTACGGGGTTACGTCAGCTACCTGTCTCATGTCGTTCGGCGTCAGCCCCGTGGCCGTGAGCGCGGCGATCCACACTTCCGAAGTGTTCACGACGGGCATCTCCGGGTATAGCCACTACAAGTTCGGAAACGTTAACAAAAAGCTGTTCCGGCACCTGGTGATACCGGGCGTGCTCGGGGCCATCCTGGGAGCCGTAGCGCTGGTGTACCTCGGCGAGCGTTCCGCCAAATGGCTCATGCCGGTGATCGCCCTTTATGCCGGCTTCCTGGGACTGAAGATCCTCGTAAAAGCCTTCCAGGCGGCGCCGGGAAACCGCAAGGTGAAGCGGGTGGGCTGGCTCGCCGGCGCTGGCGGCTTCCTCGACTCCTTTGGCGGCGGCGGCTGGGGACCCATCGTAACCAGCACGCTCATTGCCAAGGGCCGCTCCCCGAAATATACGGTCGGCTCCGTGAGCCTCACCGAGTTCTTCGTGACCCTCGCCAGCGCCTTCACCTTCCTCGTTACCGTGGGGGTGAGCCACCTCGGCATCGTGCTGGGCCTGCTCATCGGCGGCGTGCTGGCAGCTCCCGTCGCGGCGCGCCTCGCCGGAAGGCTGCCGCGCCGGACGATGATGATCTGCGTGGGGATCATGGTGATGGTCTGGTGCGTGCGCGTGTTTCTCAAAAGCATCTAATCAAAAGCAAAAACAACTCCTATGGATATTTTACGGATCGCCACCGCGGGCAGTGTTGACGATGGCAAAAGCACACTGATCGGAAGGCTGCTGCACGATACGGGCTCGATCGCAAAAGACAAGCTGGAAGGCCTCGAGGCTACCAGCCGGCGCAAGGGACTCGACTTCACCGACCTGTCGCTGCTCACCGACGGGCTCATTGCCGAGCGGGAGCAGGGCATCACCATCGACGTGGCCCACATCTACTTCGCCACCGCGCAACGCAAGTACATCATCGCCGATACGCCCGGCCACATCGAGTATACGCGCAACATGATCACGGGCGCCTCCAACGCGCAAGCCTCCATCGTGCTCATCGACGCGCGCAACGGGGTCATTGAGCAAACGCGGCGCCACCTCTTCATCTCCGCCCTGCTGCGCCTCGGTCATGTGTTCGTGTGCGTCAACAAGATGGACCTGGTGCAGTTTGACGAAAACGCGTTCCGCCGCATCGAGCGCGATATGAAGGCGCTGGTACAAAAGATCGGCTATGCCGGCGTCGTGCATTTCATCCCCATCGCGGCCAAGGACGGCGACAACGTCGTGCGGGCTTCCGCTCAAACCCCCTGGTATACCGGGCCTACGTTGTTGCACCTGCTCGAAAGCATCCCGGTGCTGCAGGCAGAGCCGGACCTTCCGGCACGCTTCCCGGTGCAGCTCGTGATCCGCCCGCACTCGGACGAATACCACGACTACCGCGGCTATGCCGGCAAACTGGCAAGTGGGACGCTGACGCAGCACGAGGAGGTGCTGGTGCTTCCCTCACTGAAGCAAACGCGGATCAAGAGCATCCGCTCCGGCATGAGCCCGGTACCGGTTGCGCTTCCGGGGCAAAGTGTGGCCATCGAGCTTGCCGACGATGTGGACGTGAGCCGCGGATCGGTGATTGTAAGCGCCCATACACCACACCGGCAGCTGCAGGCATTTAGCGCGGTACTCAACTGGATGGACGAGACGCCGCTCACTTCCGGGAAATCCTACCTCCTCCAGCACGGCGGCACCCGCGTAAAGGCTAAAGCGACGGCGGTGCAATCGGTACTGGACATCACGACCATGGAGCAGCAGGAAGCACCCGGCAGCCTGCGCCTCAACGATATCGGAACCGTGGAGATCAAGGTGGCCCGCCCCATTGCGGCCGACCCCTTTGCAGAAAACCGCGCTACCGGCTCCTTTATCCTCATCGACGAGTTCAGCAACAACACGGTGGCCGTAGGCTTCATCGGGGCATCCCGGTAAGCCGGGCCGTCGTAATTAAGGGAACCGTAACAGGCCCGCGCGCGGCCCGCACCTACTTTTAACCTGGCAGGAGCGTACTACAATCAACCCGGTATGACCAATGAACGACTGATCGATAAGCTGTGCGCTGCGGCACAACGCGGCTTCCGTACGTTGCCCGACAAGGAGCGGGGGCGCCGTTTCCTGGACGACCTGTTCGGCTTCCTCTTCGCCTGCACGAGTGCGGGAGCAACCGATCGGCCGGCACTGCAAAGCCGGGTGGACGGCTTGCGGAACGACCTCGCGCATTGGTTGCCGGAAGACGGTGCTGTTCATGCAGCCCACTTTTTCGAGGCCTTGCCCGCGATCTACGATGCCCTGCTCGAAGATGCTGCCGCCATCCTGGAGAGCGATCCGGCTGCGCGCTCGCTCGAAGAGGTGCTGGCCACCTATCCCGGCTTCTTCGCCACCTTCGTGCACCGTGTTGCCCACCAGCTCTGGGTGCAGGGCTGCACGCTCGGTGCACGCTTTTTTTCGGAGCATGCCCACAGCCGCACCGGCATCGACATTCACCCCGCCGCCCGCATCGGCAGGGCCTTCGCCATCGATCATGGCACCGGCATCGTGATCGGGGAGACCACCGTCATCGGCGATGGCGTTAAGATCTACCAGGGCGTCACGCTCGGGGCGCTGAACGTGTCGAAGGATGCAGCCAGCGCGCAGCGCCACCCGACCATCGGCGACGGTGTGGTCATCTATGCCGGCGCCACCATTCTGGGTGGCGCTACCCTTGTGGGTGCCGGAAGCATCATCGGCGGCAACGTGTGGCTTACGTACAGCATTCCGCCCAACTCGGTGGTGTATCATAAAAGCGAAGTGCACATCAAGAGCAACGACCCCTTCCCGGAGCCGCTCAATTTCGTGATCTGATTCTATCAACCCCCCAACAATAAACGCAAGCAAATGAAAGCCGCAAACATTCTCGGGATCATTGGCAACACGCCGCACGTGCGGCTCAACCGCCTCTTCGGTCCCGACCACGAAGTGTGGATCAAGCTCGAGAAGCAGAACCCCGGTGCGAGCATCAAAGACCGCATTGCCCTCGCGATGGTGGAGGATGCCGAGCAGAAAGGGCTGCTGCATAAAGACAGCGTCATCATCGAGCCCACATCGGGCAACACGGGCATCGGCCTCGCGCTGGTGGCTGCGGTTAAAGGCTACAAGCTGGTGCTGGTGATGCCGGAGAGCATGAGCATCGAGCGCCGCCGGCTGATGTCGGTGTACGGAGCCGAGTTCGTGCTCACTCCGCGCGAGAAAGGGATGAAAGGCGCCATCGAGCGGGCCCGCGAGCTCGCCGGAGAAACGCCCAACTCCTGGATCCCGCAGCAGTTCGATAATGCCGCCAACACGGAGATCCATCGCCGCACGTCGGCCCAGGAGATCCTTGCTGACTTCTCCGACGGCCTCGACTACGTGATCACCGGCGTGGGCACGGGCGGTCACATAACGGCGATCGCCGAAGTGGTGAAGGAGAAGCTGCCTGGTCTCCAAGTGTTTGCCGTGGAGCCGGAGCTCTCACCCGTGCTCAGTGGGGGCGCCCCTTCGCCGCACCCGCTGCAGGGGCTGGGCGCCGGCTTCGTGCCTTCCATCCTCAACGTGGCCGCCCTCGACGGCGTGATCCAGGTAGGGAAGGACGAGGCCTACCAGTATGCGCAGCGCCTCGCGCGCGAAGAAGGCATCTTCGGCGGCGTCTCGACCGGCGCGGCGCTGGCAGCAGTGGCAAAGAAGCTCCCTGAGATCCCCAAGGGGTCGAAGATCCTAACGTATAACTACGATACCGGGGAACGCTATTTCTCGATCGAGGGCTTGTTCTGATGCATGGCACTTCAATGGAAAGGCGGGCCGGCAGGTCCGCCTTTTTTTGTTCGCTCTTCCCGCGCCGACGCTGCCCCCCAGCCGGAAACGGGTGGAATTGCGTTTTTTTACTTGGGCATCACAAAATGACGTGGCGTAAGTGCTTTAAGGAGAATGGCTTGAGCCTCCGCGCTGCCGGTTTGGAAATCCTACATCCGGATCATTTACCGTTCGTTGCCGCCGGCGGATTGGTCTAGCTTGGGGGTGCCGCCCTACAGTCGGTCGGTCCTAAAATTCCCGGTTATGACCCCTCAGAAAGTCGTCATCTTCGACACCACCCTGCGCGACGGCGAGCAGGTGCCCGGATGCAAGCTGAACACCGCAGAAAAGGTATCCCTCGCCGTGCAGCTCGAGCAGCTCGGCGTAGACGTGATCGAGGCGGGATTCCCGATCTCGAGCCCAGGCGACTTCGAGTCGGTGCGCCAGATCGGTGCCACCATCAGGGACGCCATCGTATGCGGACTGAGCCGCGCGGTGCTCAAAGACATCGAAGTAGCCGCCGAAGCGCTGAAGGGCGCCCGCCGCCCGCGCATTCATACCGGGATCGGCACTTCCGACTTTCATATCCGGAGCAAGTTCAACTCCACGCGGGAAGTCATATTGGAGCGTGTGACGCAATGCGTGCGCTGGGCCCGCAACTTCACCGACGACGTGGAGTTCTATGCCGAGGACGCCGGCCGCACCGACAACGAGTACCTGGCGCGTGTGATCGAGGCCGCCATCCGCGCCGGCGCCCGCACCGTCAACATTCCCGACACCACCGGCTACTGCCTGCCCCAGCAGTACGGTGAGAAGATCGCCTACCTGGTCAACCATGTGCCCAATATCGACAAGGCCATCATCTCCTGCCATTGCCATAACGACCTTGGCCTCGCTACAGCCAATGCGATCGCGGGCGTCATCGCCGGTGCGCGGCAGATTGAATGCACCATCAACGGGCTGGGCGAGCGCGCGGGCAACACGTCGCTGGAGGAAGTAGTGATGGTGCTGCGCCAGCACCGGGACCTCGGCCTGTACACGAACGTTCGCCCGCAGGAGCTGAACCCGATCAGCCGGCTCGTTTCCGAAACGATGCGGATGCCGGTGCAGCCCAACAAGGCCATCGTGGGGGCCAATGCCTTTTCGCATTCGTCGGGTATTCACCAGGATGGCTTCCTGAAGAACGCACAGACCTACGAGATCATCAGCCCGGAGGAAGTGGGCGCGGAGCAGAGCCGGATCGTGCTCACGGCCCGCAGCGGCCGGAGTGCGCTGGCCTATCGCTTCCAGAAGCTGGGCTACCAGTACGTGCGCGACGACATCGATTTTCTCTACGAGGCCTTCCTGAAAGTAGCCGACACCAAGAAAGAAGTGAACGAAGAAGACCTGCTGCAGCTTGCGCAATCCTATGCAAGCGCGCAGGCCGTGTGAAACCAATAGCTATATGGCAAAAACATTAGTCGACAAGATCTGGGACCGGCACGTGGTGCGGTCCATCAGCGGTGGCCCCGACGTGCTCTACATCGACCGCCACTACATCCACGAGGTCACGACCCCACAGGCGTTTGCCGGCCTCCGGCAGCGGGGGCTTCCCGTGCTGCGCCCGGCGCAGGTGATCGCTACCGCGGATCATAATGTGCCCACCGAAAACCAGCACCTCCCGATCCGCGATGCGCTGTCGCGCCTGCAGGTGGAGGAGCTCGTGCGCAACTGCGCGGAGCACGGCATCGAGCTGTACGGGCTCGGGCATCCCTACCAAGGCATCGTACACGTGATTGGCCCCGAGCTCGGGATCACCCAGCCCGGGATGACGCTCGTGTGCGGCGACAGTCATACCTCTACGCACGGGGCGTTAGGCGCGATCGCCTTCGGCATTGGCACGAGCGAGGTGGAAATGGTGCTGGCCACGCAGTGCCTCCTGCAGGCGCGTCCGAAGCGGATGCGCATCCGCGTGGAAGGGACCCTCAGCAGGGGTGTGGTATCGAAGGACATCATCCTCCACATCATCGCGCAGCTCGGCACCGGCGGCGCCACCGGCTACTTCGTGGAGTTTGCGGGCACAGCCATCCGCGCCCTGTCGATGGAGGCACGCATGACCGTGTGCAACATGAGCATCGAGATGGGTGCACGGGGCGGCCTTGTCGCTCCTGACGAGACCACGTTCGCCTACCTGGAGGGCCGGCCGTTTGCACCGAAAGGCGCGGAGTGGGAGCGGAGCCTCGCGGGCTGGAAGGAGCTGTACAGCGACGCTGATGCCGTATTCGACAAAGAGCTGCTGATCGATGCCGCCGACATCGAGCCGATGATAACCTATGGAACCAACCCGGGCCTGGGGATGGCTGTTGGTGGCCGGATCCCGCCGGCCGACAGCATCCCGGACCCCGGTGAGCGCCAGGGCCTGCAAAAAGCGCTCAACTATATGGGCCTTAACAGCGGTGTGCCCATCAAAGGGCTTCCGGTGCAAAACGTGTTCATCGGCAGCTGCACCAACGCCCGCATCGAGGACCTCCGGCTGGCCGCAGGATTGGTGCGGGGTCGCCGCAAGCACGAAGGGGTGCGGGCCCTCGTGGTTCCCGGCTCGCAGCAGGTGGCCGCGCAGGCAGTGGCCGAGGGCCTCGACCGTATTTTTACGGAGGCAGGCTTCGAGTTCCGGCAGGCAGGCTGCAGCGCCTGCCTCGGGATGAACGAGGACAAGGTGCCTGCCGGCGAATACTGCGTCTCTACCAGCAACCGCAACTTCGAAGGGCGCCAGGGCGCCGGCGCGCGCACGCTGCTGGCCTCGCCGCTGACGGCCGCCGCCGCTGCCCTCACCGGCATGGTGACCGATGTCCGTGAATTCTTAAGCTGATACCCCATGCAACCGATCAACCGCATCACAGGCACGTTCGTGCCGCTGCCGCAGGAGAACGTCGATACCGACCAGATCATCCCGGCCCGTTTCCTCAAAGCCACGACCCGCGAAGGGTTCGGCGATAACCTGTTCCGCGACTGGCGCTACGTCAACGACGACGAGCGACAGCCGCGCGCCAGCTTCGTGCTCAATGATCCACGGTATAGCGGCAGCATCCTCGTGGCCGGTAAGAACTTCGGCTGCGGCTCCTCGCGTGAGCATGCGGCCTGGGCCCTCTGCGACTACGGCTTCCGCGTGGTGGTGTCGAGCTATTTCGCCGACATCTTCCGGGGCAACGCGCTGAACAACGGCCTGCTGCCGGTGCAGGTATCGGAGGCTTTTCTCGAGCAGCTCTTTGCGCTCGAAAGTACCGCCACTCTTACCGTGGATCTACGGGAGCAGGTGCTGCGCATCGACGCTAAGGGTGCATCCGAGCCGTTCTTCATCAGCGCCTATAAGAAAGAATGCCTGCTCAACGGATACGACGACATCGATTTTCTGATCAGCCTCCTGCCCGAGATCGCAACCTTTGAGCAGGCACAGGCACAACAACAGCCCGTATGAAAAAACAGATTGCCGTGATCCCGGGCGACGGGATCGGCCCGGAAGTGACGGCCCAGTCGGTAAAGGTGCTCGACGCCGTTGCGGCGCGCTTTGGACACGAATTCAGCTATACGTACTGCCTGATGGGCGCGGCCGCCATCGACGAAACAGGGAGCCCGCTCCCGCTCGAAACGATCGACGCCTGCCTCGATGCGGATGCCATTCTCTTTGGCGCCATCGGCCACCCGAAGTATGACAACGACCCTTCGGCGAAGGTGCGTCCCGAGCAGGGCCTGCTGCAGTTGCGCAAGGCGCTGCAGCTGTTCACGAACATCCGCCCCGTGAGCGCCTATGCCGCGCTGCGGCACCTCTCGCCGCTTAAGGACAAGCAGCTCGAGGGGGTGGACTTCGTAGTATACCGCGAGCTCACCGGGGGCATCTATTTCGGCGAGAAAACGCTGAGCGCCGACGGCACCGAGGCCTCCGACGGTTGTGTCTATACACGTGCCGAAGTGGAGCGCATTGCCCACCTCGCCTTTGCAGCGGCCCGGCAACGGCGTGGCAAGCTGACGCTGGTAGACAAGGCCAACGTGCTCGAGACCTCCCGGCTCTGGCGCCGGGTAGTGCAGGAGCTCGCGACGCAATACCCCGATGTGGCCGTCGACTTTCTGTTCGTGGACAATGCGGCGATGCAGCTCATACTGAACCCTGCGCAGTTCGATGTGCTGCTGACCGAGAATTTGTTCGGTGATATCCTGAGCGATGAGGCCTCCGTGATCGCCGGCTCGCTGGGGATGCTGCCGTCGGCCTCTGTGGGCAAGCGCACCGCCCTGTTCGAGCCGATCCACGGCTCGTACCCGCAGGCGGCCGGTAAAGACATTGCCAACCCACTGGGCTCCGTGCTGTCTGCGGCGATGCTGCTCGATCACTTCGGGATGACCGAAGAAGCGGCGCTCGTGCGCACGGCCGTGGACTGGTCCGTCAACGCCCCGTTCGTATCCAAAGACATCGATCCCGTCAACTTCTATTTTACCTCCACCATCGGCGACCTGTTGGCCGACTACGTGTCGGGCCGTGCCGCGGAAGACACGAACCCGGCCAACGTGGGCCTGCGGAAATCGACACTGATCTGAGGGCGGAAGCGGGGTCGCAGGCGGCAGGCGGGGGAAGCGCCCGACTCCCTACCTTTGTCCCGCATTTACCGTTTTCTCCCGCAAACAAAAAAAGCCGCAGCAACTCCCGGAGCTGCGCCCCAAACGCATGAAGAAATACAACCCCGGCGTCCTCTTCGGTGAAGAGCTCGAGGCGCTCTACAAGGATGCCAAGCAGAATGGCTTCGCACTGCCTGCCGTGAACACGATCGGCACCAACTCCATCAATGCCACGCTCGAGACGGCCGCGAAGGTCAACTCGCCCGTGATCATCCAGTTCTCCAACGGCGGCGCGCAGTTCATTGCCGGCAAGGGCATGCCCAACGACAGCCTCCAGGGCAATATCTCCGGCGCCATCTCCGGTGCCCTGCACATCCACAATGTGGCGAAGTATTACGGCGTTCCCGTGGTGCTGCATACCGACCACGCGGCGCACAAGTGGCTGCCCTGGGTGAGCGGCATGATCGACGCCGGCGAGCAGTATTTCAAGGAGAAGGGACAGCCCCTCTTCAGCTCGCACATGCTGGACCTTTCCGAAGAGCCGATCAAAGAGAATATCGAAACGTCTGTTGAGTTCTATAAGCGTATGGCGCCCCTCGGCATGGGCATCGAGATCGAGCTCGGCGTGACCGGCGGCGAGGAAGACGGCGTGGACAACAGCGGCGTCGAGAACGACAAGCTCTATACGCAGCCTTCTGAGGTGGCCTACGCCTACGAGGAGCTCCGCAAGGTGGGCAACCTCTTCACGATCGCAGCCGCTTTCGGCAACGTACACGGCGTGTACAAGCCCGGCAACGTGGAGCTGCGCCCCGAGATCCTGAACAACTCGCAGCAGCACATCCAGCAGCAGTTCGGTACCGGTGAGAAGCCCGTATACTTCGTGTTCCACGGCGGCTCCGGCTCGCCGCAGGAGCAGATCCGCGAAGCCATCGGCTACGGCGCCATCAAGATGAATATCGACACCGACCTGCAGTGGGCCTTCTGGGACGGCATCCTCGGCTTCTACAAGAAAAACGAGGGCTTCCTCCAGGGCCAGCTGGGCAACCCCGAGGGCGACGACAAGCCGAACAAGAAGTACTACGACCCGCGCGTGTGGCTGCGCAAAGCCGAGGAGAGCTTCAGCAAGCGCCTCGAGCAGGCCTTCGACGACCTCAACTGCATCAACCGCAACGCATAAGTAGATCTACTGTCTAACCTACAGAACGGGTCGCCCAAGGGCGACCCGTTCTTCGTTATGCTGTCTTTGAATCGTACCGAAAAATCGAACTGGCGTCCAACTTGTTTCGTTGGTATCAAAATCAACCAGCGTTCATCGTATCGATCCGATAAAATCTGCGTTCCTTCTCTCCCCGGCCCCGAATGCTGAACAGGACTCCTGCTATTTTCCGGTTTCTTTCAGCTCGATCCACACCGGTCCGTGATCGGAGCTCTTTTCCCAGCCACGCACGAAGCGGTCTACACCCGCCCCTTTCAGCCGCGTTTTCAGGTCGGGTGATAGCAGGAAGTGATCGATGCGGAGCCCGGCGTTGCGGGTGAAGGCGCCGCGGAAATAGTCCCAGAACGTATAGATCGTTTCATCCGGGTGCAGCGTCCGCAGCGCGTCGATCCAGCCGGCATCGAGCCACTCCTGGTAGGCGGCACGGACCTCTGGCCGGAAAAGCGCATCATCGACCCAGCGTTCCGGGCGGTAGGCGTCCTTTTCCGTGGGAATGATGTTATAGTCGCCGCACAGCACGGTGGGTCCGCCGCTTTTCAGCAGGCCGGCTGCGTACTTCTGAAAGCGTTTGATCCACGACAGCTTGTAGTCGTACTTGGGTCCGGGCGCCGGGTTGCCGTTGGGCAGGTAAAGGCAGCCGATGCGTACACCGCGGATCAGGGCCTCGATATAGCGGCTCTGCTCATCGGCATCATCGCCGGGAAGCCCGCGCTGCGTCTCCTCGGGCGTGCCGCCCTTCAGGAGGATGGCTACGCCGTTCCAGCTTTTCTGTCCGTGCCAGAGGGCGCCGTAGCCGGCCGCCTCGATGGCTTCGAGCGGGAACTTCTCCTGCGGCGCCTTGAGCTCCTGCAGGCATACCACGTCGGGCGCCGTTTCTTGGAGCCAGCGCTGCACGATGGGCAGGCGTGCGTTGATCCCGTTGACATTGTAGGTAGCTATGCGCATAGATGGGAAATGGCCGGGTCGGGGCCTGCTTAAAGATAGGGTGGTGCCGGTTTCGCGGGCTGCGGGTGACAAAGAGTCCCCGCGCCGCATCAGGGCCTTTATGTTCGGGCATCGGCGCGTGCGCACCGACAGGGGCGGGGCGGACGCCCCTGTTCACGACGGCACGACGGCAGAAAGGCACGACGTCCGTCGACCCATCCGGGTAAAAAACAATGAGATGCATCGTTGCGCCGTAGCGTTCTGAGGCTGCCGGCGGCCGGCCCTGCCCCCGGGATACCACCGATTTTGATTAAGCGTTTTTTAAAGCACGAAGGTCATGATCGACCGGGGCTTGCTTTGCACGGGCGCGGCATTGCCGGCGATCCAGAGGTGAAAGGGCAGCTCTTTGTTACCTGTATTCATCACCACCACTACGATCTTGCCGTCGCGGTTGCGGAAGGCCGTGGAGAGCAGGGGGCTGCGGCTCGGGCTCGAGCTGATGTGCGTAGCGCCGGGTCGGATGAACTTCGAAAAATGGCCGATGTAGTGGTACGCATTGGTGTAGATCAGCGAGCCGTTGCGCGTGTCGGCGTGGATAGGAGCGAAGCAGAAATTCTTCACGTGGTTGGGACCGCCGGTTTCATCAAGCAGCACGTTCCAGTCGGTCCAGGCAACGGTGCCGTTATTGAAGTCGTTGATCATGGAGCGGCCATACCGCTCGCCGAGCGCCCAGTTCCGCACGCTATCCATATTGAACGGTCCGTTGCAACCCTCGGTGAAGATCAGGTTCTTGCCGCTGAAGTCCTCGCGCACGCGGCGCACGTTGTCGAACACCTGCTCGCCGCCGCTCCAGTCTTCGTACCAGTGGAAACCTACGCCCCACACATATTTAGACGCGGCGGGATCGTTGAGGATGGTGCTGGCGCGCTGGTACAGGAGGTCGCGGTTATGGTCCCACACGATGACCTTGCGCGAGCCGAGGCCGGAGCGCTGCAGCGTGGGCCCGAGGTAGTTCTTCAGGAAATCGCGCTCCTCTTCGGCGGTGAAGAGGCAGGACTCCCAGGTCTGCTTCGCCATTGGCTCGTTCTGGATGGTAAGGCCCCACACCGGGATTCCTTCTTTTTCGTAGCCGCGGATGAACTTCACGAAGTAGTTGGCCCAGCTCTGGAAGTATTCCTTTTTCAGCTTGCCGCCCTGCAGCATGTTGTTATTGTCCTTCATAAAGGCCGGCGGGCTCCAGGGCGATACGAAGAGCGGAATCTTACCGCCGGCGGCCTGCTGTACGCGCTTGATGAAGGGAATGCGGTACTGGCGGTCGTGATCGAGACTGAAGGACCTGAGCTCCTTATCGCCTTCCTGCACATAGGTATACGAGCCGCTCGAAAAGTCGCAGCTGTGGATGTTGGTGCGGGCCAGCGTGTAGCCGATACCTGCCTTCGGATCATAATAAGCTTTCAGGAACTCTTCCTGCTTGTTGCGCGGGAGCTTGGCAAAGGTCTCTGCCGACGCGTCGGTAAGCGCGCCGCCGATGCCCACGAAGGTCTGGTGCTTTTTGGCCGGGTCTACGAACACGCAGGGCTGCGTTTCGAGGGGCTGCCCAAAGCGCGCCAGCGTGAGGGTATCGGTGAGGGCGAGCCGCAGGTCGGTGCCCATGGCGGTAGTATATACCAGCACCTTTCGGCCGGCGCCCGGCAGCGAATCGTGGCGGGGTGCTCCTGTGCTGCCGGCCGGCCTGCCTGCCATAAAGGCGGCGCCGGCAACGCAAAGTCCGCCCAATAAAAGAAGTGATCGCATAGTTGGATGATTGTTGGAAAAGAACGGTGTAAATGTAGGGGCTTACCAGACACAGGTAGCGACGGAGCCGGGCGGCAGGGTCAGCTCGGCATCGCGGCCGCCGGCGCGCACGGTAACGCGGCGCACAGCGGGATCTTCATTTTGCAGGATGAGCACGGTGCGCCCCTCCGGCGTCTGGAAGGCAACGTTGGGAATGGCGCCGGTGCTGCCTATCCGTACGGACCCGTCTCCCACGAACTTCGACGCGTGCCCGATGATATAGTAGCTCACGTTGCGGGTGATGCCGCCGGGACCGATCGTGAGCGCGCCCTTGCACTCGGTGCAGCCGCCAGGGGTATGCGGACCGTGGGCCGGGTCGTTGGCAAGATTCCATTCGAGGACCGTGCGGCTCCAGTTGCGCGGCGCACCGATGATGAGGTTTTTGATATGCCAGTGCAGGTCGCCGCCGAAGGCGCCTTTCGAGCCGGTCCATTGCTCGGTAAAATAGATGCCTTTGTCGGGGTGGGCATTGTGCACGGCGGACAGGGCTTCTACGGGTCCGCCGTACAGGTGAAAGGCCGTGCCGCTGATGAATTGCCGCGCGCCGGCATCGGCCAGCACCGAGAGCGGGTAGTCGGGGCGGTCGGCGTTGTGGTCGTAGATCAGGATCTTCGTCTGCAGGCCGGCCGCGCGCAACGCCGGACCCAGGTGGGCGCGGATGAATGCAGCCTGCTGGTCCGGCAGCATGAGGAGGCTTGGGTTGTTGCCGGGGTGCAGGGGCTCGTTCTGCGGCGTCACCGCGTCAATGCGGATGCCCTCGGCGGCCATGCCCTGCAGGTATTTTATGAAGTAGCGGGCATAGGTACCGTAGAATTGCGGGAGCAGCGACCCGCCGATGCTCGACCGGTTGTCTTTCATCCACACCGGAGGACTCCAGGGGGAGGCCATGATGCGGATCGCCGGCGCGATCTCCAGGATGTCGCGGAGCAGCGGGATCAGGTAGCGGCGGTCGGGGGCGAGCGAGAATTGCGCCAGCGCGGTGTCGGTTGCGCCGACTGGAAGGTCGTTATAGCTGAACACGGCCGAATCGAGATCGGAGGCGCCGATGGAGAGGCGGAGGTAATTGATGCCGATGCTGCCGGGCCCGCGGCCGAACAGCTCCTGCAGGAGGGCCCGGCGCCGGGGGGCGTCGAGGCGGCCGATGAGGGCGGCGCTGCCGCCGGTGAGCGTGTAGCCAAAGCCTTCCATGGCCTGGTACCGCAATGAAGGATCGATGCGGATGGCCGCTGCCGCAGTACTACTGTCGCCGAAGGGAACGGCCGCCAGCGGCGCCAGCAGCTGCGCCCCGTCGTGCGTCGTTACCCAGGCACGGAGGCTGTCGGGCGCCGGAATGCCCCGCTGCGCGCCGGAGGGCGCACTGCAGCCAATGGCGGCGAGGACAGGAAACAACAGAAGGACACGGCCAGGGAGGAGGGGAGCACGCATAGCAGGATGGTTATCGCCGGTGCAACCGCACAGCGGCGCCCGAATATACGATGACGCCGCTACCGCCACCCCCCGGGCCGGCTGGGCAAAACCTTCCAAAACTTCCAAAACCCTTCAAAACCTTTTTACCCCTCTACTTCCCCTCTTCCTTGCGGAACCGGAGCCGCTGCACGAGGTGCGCGCCGATGCGGGTGCCGACCTTGTTGCCTTCTTCGAGGTCCGAGCGGAAGTGAATGCCGCCATAGAGCCGCGACCAGGAAGCTTCCTGGGCGGCCGCCCGGAAGGAGGCGAAGGTGCGCGCCTTGATGCCGAACTCGTTGAGCGAGGTATCGGTAAAGCGCAACCGGTCGCCGAAAAAGTGCGTCATCGTTTCTGCCGCCGCTGCGGAGATCACGGAATGGCCGCTGATGTAGGAGGGGAAGGGCGGCGTCTGGATGTAGGGGCGCCACTCCGGGTCAAGCGCCTTGTTGATGACGGTCTCGGGGCGTATGCTCGCGTACCGGTATTTGGAGTGCCAGCAGGCGATGAACCCGTCGAACAGTGCGATGGAGGTGGCCGTATAGGCCGCTACCGTAGTACTGAAATCGGCGCCGGCCTTTTCTGCGGCGATGCCTACGATGTTCATCCAGTGGCCCGCAGGTGAGAACTTCTTTTTGCTGTACATCACGTGCCCCGCCACTTCGAGCTTGAACGGGTTGTCGTCAAAAAACTCGGCGATATGCTGCTGCTCGGGTGTCAGCCGCGCCACGGTTTCGCGGACCTCGCGCAGCTGCCGGTAGAATTCGGACGCCGTATCCTTCAGGTTGAAGGGCGGCGGCGCGGGCGGGGCAAACTGGCCGGCCGAGTCGAGGGCCAGTGGGCGAATGGCGCCCCAGGAGGGCTCGAGGCCCTGCATATAGGCCGGCGGCGTTGGCGTCCAGCGGCCTTCCTGTGAAGTAATGTGAAAGCGGGTGGCGGTACGCGTCTGGGCGTAGTTATCCTTTTTGCTCCAGCGTAAGACGGCGGCCGCCACCGAGTCGGACCAGGTAACGGTTCGGTCGATGGTGGCTTGCGGCAGGCCGTCGTTGCGTGCCCGGTCGATAAGCTCCCCGTAGTAATCCATCAGCACCCCTTCGGGGAAGGTGACCGAGTTGCCTACCTTGACGAACGACAGGAGCGCGGCCAAGGGGTAGTCGACAGGCCCGGCGGCAGGGCGGGGGAGGGCGGGCAGGTGCGGGATCTGCCCCGATAGGCTCCGGAAGCGGGCATCGCCGGCAGCCACGCACTCGTAGGCCGCGATCTGGGCATAGGCATAGTTGCGCGCCGCGATCATCGGGGGGAAGTTGTTGTACAGCACCACGTCGTTCAGCTTTTTCACCGTGGCGCAATAAAGCAGCGGGGAGGCAGTTGGCGGGGTGACACGCTGGTTTCCCGAACAGGCGGCAAGCAGCAACAGGAGCAGCAGAAGGGGGCTGTTTTTCATATTCAGGATCAGTTTGGCGCCCGGGACGCGCCCCCGGGGGCACCGGCGCCGGTCAAATTTAGAAATTTTTGCCGAGCCGGCCTGTTACTCCCATCTTATCCACAGGCCGGCGGCGCCCTGTTCCGCGGCTAATATGTAACTCTATGATAAGGAATATACTTACAAACGGAAAAAACGCCGCCGTTAAATTTAATGTTCCAACGGCAGAAATACTTTTTTTCCCAAAAGTTTCTACATTTGGTGAAGAATCTGTTAAACATCTGTTGACGGTTCGGACAGCCCTACGTACTACTGTTGGTTGATTGCTTTGCACCATGCTTGCTTTGTTGACTGCGCTTACTTACCATTCCGATTTCTCCGTTTCCTGCTTTCGGGCAGGCACAGGCGCGGGTGCAGGCATTCCCCGACCCACCTGCTTACGTGCCCGCTGCGGGCCCGGGGCAGTAGGTAGTACTACGGCCGCCCGTTCCGTCGATACCTCAGAAACTGCTTTTTAAAAAAACAATGTGATTGCAATGCGTAGAAAGTATTTACTGGCAGCCCTGATGCTGCCGATCAGCATGCAGGTGATGGCGCAGGAGCGCCGGATCACCGGACGCGTCACCGGCGACGGCAACCAGCCACTGGCCAACGTATCGGTGATGGTCCGCGGCGCGTCCACGGGCACGGTGACGAACGAGCAGGGACAGTACAGCATCACGGTGCCCAACGAGCGCGCCGTACTGGTGTTCAGCTTCGTCGGCTTCGGCTCGCGTGAGGAAACGGTCGGCAGCCGCGGCTCCATCGACGTGGCCATGCGCGCCGCCGCCACCAACAACCTGAGCGAAGTGGTGGTGATCGGTTACGGTACGGCGAGCAAGCGCGACCTCACCGGCTCCATCGCCAAGGTTTCGGGCCGCGAGGTAGCCGACCGTCCCAACACCAACCCGGTGGCCTCGCTGCAAGGCAAGGTGGCTGGCCTCCAGGTGACCCCATACGGCACGCCCGGCAAAGAGCCGGACATCCGCATCCGCGGCACCATCTCGATCGGTAACGTGAAGCCGCTGTACGTGGTGGATGGGATTTTCAACGACAACATCAACTACCTCAACCCGAACGACATCGAGTCGATCGAGATCCTGAAAGATCCGTCGTCGCTCGCCATCTTCGGGGTACGCGGCGCCGGCGGCGTCATCGCCGTTACGACGAAGCGTGCGAAGGCCGGACAGACGATCGTCAACTTCAACTCGGCCTACGGCACCAAGAAGCTCGTAGACAAGATCTCGGTGCTGACCTCGGGCGCCGACTTCCGGATGCTGTATGAAGAGGAGAAGGCCAACATCGGTGCCACGACTCCCTTCGACTACTCGGTCTGGAATTCCAACACCGACTGGATCGACGCCGTGACCCAGACGGGCCACTTCAACATGAACAACGTGAGCGTGACGGCCTCTACCGACCGAAACCGCTTTTACCTCGGCGCCGGCTATACCACCGACGAAGGCATCGTTCGCCACGAGCGCCTCGAGAAGATCATGCTCACCTTCTCCGACGAGTTCAAGGTCACGAAGAACATCAAGCTGGGCTTCAACTGGAACGGCCAGCGCCAGAAGAACCCCTACGACGGTACCTGGGCACTCGCCGACGCGCGCCGCATTGCGCCGATCGTGAGCGCCGGCACCAAGAGCTACGTGGTCGACACCGTGCGCGGCATCCGCCAGGACATCTACTCCACGCTTCCGACGATCCAGAACACCCTCGGCAACCCCCTCCTGCACCTGGAGAACAACTGGAACAAGTACATCGGCCGCGAGAACCGCATGGTGGGCTCCGTGTTCGCCGAGATCGGCTTCCTGCAGAACTTTACCTTCCGCGCGCAGCTGTACGGCGACATGAGCCAGGTGACGAGCAATACCTACAACCCGATCTACTACAGTTACGATCCGTCGAACACGAGCAGCTACCCGGTGATCAAGGTGAACCGCTTCACCCGCGTGAGCCAGGAAGAAGCCCGCTACAACAAGTATCAGCAGGATTATATCCTCGGCTATAAGAAGCAGCTCGGCGATCACAGCATCAACGCTACTGCCGGCTGGACCACCTACTACTTCGGCGAGAACCACCTGTACGGCAACGTGCAGCAAAGCCTCACCGGCGACCCCATCCCCGACGACAAGCGCTTCTGGAACATCTCCAACGGCTTCGGCGACCCGACCACGATGCGTTCCTCTTCGTATCAGAAAGAGAACGCCACCACGTCGGCCCTCGTACGGGTGCTGTATAACTACAAGAACAAGTATTACCTCAACGGCTCGTTCCGCCGCGACGGCTCCTCGCTGATCTACAACCCCGACAGCCGCTACCAGAATTTCTGGGCAGTGGGCGCCGCCTGGGAACTGACCCGCGAGCGCTTCCTGGCCGACAATTCGTTCTTCAACACGCTTAAGCTGAAAGCTTCGATGGGTGTGCTGGGCAACCAAAACACCTACGGCGTGGACTACCCGTATTTCCCCCGCATCGTGGCCGGCGGCTCTGCCGTGTTCGGATCGACGATCTATCCGGCTTACCAGCGCGACTACCAGGTGGATCCGAACCTGAAGTGGGAAACGGTGCATGCCAAGGAGATCGGCGTTGAATTCAACATCCTCCGCAATGCGCTGCACACCGAGATCAACTATTACCACAAGCGCACGAAGGACCTGCTGTCGTACCTCCAGAACGGCCCTAACCGTACGCTCGGCAACTTCGGCCAGATCGTGAACCAGGGTCTCGAAGTACAGTCGACCTGGAACACGAAGATCACCCGCGACCTTACGCTTGCGGTTTCCGGTAACCTCACCACTTATAAGAACACGGTGGAGAAGTTCGGTACCTTCCTCGCTGCCGGCGAAACGACGCCGAACCAGACCGAGGTGGGCCAGCCCATCGGCTACTTCTACGGCTACGTGGTGGAAGGCGTATACCAGAGCTATGCCGAAAAGCTGAAGTCGCCCAAAGTGATCGGGTACGAATATGGCCCCGGCGACCTGAAGTACAAGGACATCAACAACGACGGTGTGATCGATACGAAGGACCGCACCCTCATCGGCAACCCGACCCCCGACTTCACCTACGGCGGCTCGGTGAACCTGGCCTACAAGGGCTTCGATCTCGGCATCGACGTAGTGGGCTCCTATGGCGCCGAAGTGTACCGCATCTGGGGTTCCTCGGAGCTTCCGTACTCGCGCTACAACTATGCCTCCTTCAAGATGGACCGCTGGCACGGCGAAGGCACGTCCAACTGGGTGCCGATCCTGGGCGACAACCACGCCATCAACCGCCTGCCCTCGACCTTCGGTATCGAAGACGGCTCGTACTTCCGCCTCCGCAACATCCAGCTCGGTTATAACTTTGCACCGGGCCTCATCAGCCGCATCCGGATGAAGGCTGCCCGCGTATATGTGAACGTGCAGAACCTGAAGACCTGGAAGAACAACTCCGGCTACTCGCCCGAATTCGGTGGCTCGCCCACGGCATTCGGCCTCGACAACGGCGACGGGCCGATCCCGCGCATCATCACCGCCGGCATCAACGTCACTTTTTAATCAACCCGAAAGATGAAGCAAATGAAACATATTAAATTCGTGTGGGCCCTGCTGCTGGCGGTTCCCATACTGGTAGGGAGCACAGGCTGTAAAAAGTTCCTGGACCGCAAACCGCTGACCGCGACGCTCGAAGACCTCGATCAGGGTGGTCTCGAGGGCCAGATCTACGGCCTTTACGGAGGCATCCGCAACCCCGACATCGCCGGCGAAGGCTTCAGCGGCATTCCCTGGCTGGCCATGCACGGCTTCCGCTCCGACGATGCGATGAAAGGCTCCTCCGACGCCGACGGCGCCGACTGGGCCAACATCTACGACAACTTCCAGTACGTGAAGGACCACTGGAGCTCCAACACCTACTACGATCAGCACTATCGCCTCATCGACCTGGCGAACGTAGCACTCAAGACCGCCGACTCGCTTCGGCTTAATGACCCCGCCTCCCTGGTGAACATCGGTGAAGCCAAGTTTTTCCGCGCTTTCGCCTACTTCGACCTCGTACGTACCTATGGCCAGGTGCGCCTCATCACGGCGCCCGTCACGAGTGCCGCCCAGGTGAACGCTATGCCCAAGTCAAACGAAGCAGCCATCTACGCGCAGATCGACGCCGACCTCAACGCCGCCGAGGCCGTGCTGCCTCCGAACTGGGGCAACCGCTTCCCCGGCCGCCTCACCACGTATGCCGCCAAAACACTCCACGCCAAGACCTACCTGTACCGCCAGCAGTGGGCTGCCGCCCTCTCGCTTGCCCAGCAGGTGATCCAGTCGGGCCAGTATCAGCTCGAGTCCAACTTCTCCAACATCTGGAAAGAGGCTGGCGAAAATGGTCCGGAATCCATTTTCGAGATCCAGGCCGAGATCGGCCCCGGAGGCACCAACCCCCTCGGCTCGCGTATCGGCATCACGCAGGGCATCCGCGGCGTAGACGTATGGGACCTCGGCTGGGGCTGGAACACGCCTACCGAGACCCTCGTTAACAGCGGCTTCGAAACCGGCGACCCGCGCCGTCCGAAGACGATCCTCTTCTCCGGCCAGTCGGACGACCCGGCCAACGGCGGCTACGGCCGCACGCTGCCGCCCTACCCGACGCTGCCGCGCCACTACTGGAGCAAGAAGTACTACGCAGACCCTGCCAAGCAGGCCTCGACCGGTGAGCGCCAGGCCGCCTGGATGAACCACCGTATCCTGCGCCTTTCCGACGTGTACCTGATGGCTGCCGAAGCGGCCAACGAACTCGGTGGCACTGCCAACCAGGCTCTCGCCGTGCAGTACCTCGAAGCCGTCCGTGCCCGTGCCCGTGGCGGTAACAGCGCCGTGCTGCCTCCCGTTGCCTTCGTGAGCCAGGCCCAAATGCGTACTGCCATCCAGCAGGAGCGCCGCGCCGAATTCGCGATGGAAGGCGAGCGCTTCTTCGACCTCGTACGCTGGGGCATCGCTCCCGCCGCACTTGGCGGACAAGGCTTCCAGCCGCGCCACAAATATTACCCGCTGCCTCAGCCGGTGATCGACGCCTCTAACGGCGCCCTCGTGCAAAACCCCGACTACCCGTAAGTAATAAAGGCAGTTGCCTGCCCGCAGGCAACTGCCTTTCCCGATTTCTCAAACAACGAAAAAAGCATCCGAATGAAACGCATTACAATATCTAAAGGCTCCTTCGCTCTCGTGGCCGCCCTCGGCCTTGCTTTCGGCAGCTGCCAAAAAATGGAGCGCCCCGCGCTCGGCGATTACCCGAGGGATACCAACCCTCCCGGCGGACCGCTGAAGTTCTACGCCGCCATGGACGGCAGCAGCGTGGACAGCATCCGGGCCACCTACGGCGACGACAAGAACGTCACCTACAGCACCGGCATCAAGGGACAGGCCTACAAGGGGTCCGCTACGAGCTACATCGTGTACCCCTCGGCCAACGACTTCACGCAGTCGGGCTCCTTCTCCGTATCGTTCTGGATGAAGAAGACCCCGCACGCCGCCAACGCCGAGTTCGTGTTCGCGCTGCCCACCACCAACAACATCTGGCACAAAAGCGAGATGTTCATGCTGATCGAAGACCAGAACCAGACCACTACGAGCCTGACGGCCACCAAATTCATGATCAAGGACCAGTGGTTCGAGTTTGTGGGTGCCAACCGTATTCCCAACCTGACCAATGGCCAGTGGCACCACCTGGTGCTGGTGTACGACCAGACCACCTCTAAGCTCACATATTATGTGGACGGAGCTGCTCTCACCGGTCTTTCGGCGAACCAGACCGACGTGCGTTCGGGCGGACAGCCCCGCGGCGCCATTGGCTGGTCCAACGCCTCCAAGTTCGTGATCGGCGGCCCGAGCCACCACGGCCTGAATGCAACGCCGGACGGCTGGATGGCCAACTACTCCGGTGAGCTCGATCAGTTCCGACTCTACGGCAAGGCCCTCACGGCCGCCGAAGTGACCGAGCTTTTCGCCAACAAGAAATAACCAGTTCTTTTTAACGGATCCGCGAAAAGGGCTGCCGCATGGTGCAGCCCTTTTTTTTCAACCTGTCCGCTACCATGCTCCTTCGCTATTACCTTCCTGCCATGTTCGCCACCCGCTCCTTCGCTGTTCTGCTCCTCTGCGGCGCCCTGCTCGCCTGCGGCCGCAAACAAACGCTGTTTGAGGCGCTGCCTGCTTCGCGCACGGGCGTAGCCTTTACCAACAAGCTGCCGGAGCGCGAGCGCCTCAACATTCTCTATTACCTGTATTTCTACAATGGCGGCGGCGTTGCCACCGGCGATGTCAACGGCGACGGGCTGGCCGACCTTTATTTTACCGCCAACACGAAGGGCGGCAACAAGCTGTACCTGAACAAGGGCGATTTCGAGTTTGAGGACATAACCGCCGCGGCCGGCGTTGCCGGGACCGCCGACTGGTGCTCCGGTGTTACGATGGCCGATGTGAACGGCGACGGTCGGCAGGATATCTATGTAGCCGCCGTCGCGAATGCCTACGGCCTCAGCGGGGCGAATATGCTCTACATCAATAACGGCCCGTCCGGCGGGGGTAAGGGGCCTGTGACCTTTACGGAAAGCGCAGACCGATACGGGCTCAGGTTTTCGGGACTGTCGACCCAGGCTGCGTTCTTCGATTACGACCGCGACGGCGACCTCGATCTCTTCCTCGTGAACCACTCGCGGCAGCCGCACGCCAACATCGTGGACACCGCCGCGCGCCGCAAGCCCGACCCGATCTCCGGCGACGTGCTCTACCGCAACGACCTCAGCACGACGGGCCGCTTTACCGACGTATCGGCGCAATCCGGCATCTACCGCAGCAACCTCGGCTACGGCCTCGGCCTCGCGGTGTCGGACTTCAACCACGACGGCTGGGACGACGTGTACGTAGGCAACGACTTTCACGAGAACGACTATTACTACCTGAACAACGGCAACGGCACCTTTTCGGAGAGCGGCGCGCGTCACTTCCGCCACTACAGCCGCTTCAGCATGGGCAACGATGCGGCCGACTACAATAACGACGGGCAGGTGGACCTGATCACCGTAGATATGCTCCCCAACGAGGAGAAGGTGCTCAAGACCTACGGCTCCGACGAGAACGCCGACATCTACAAGGTGAAGCTCGAGATGAACGGATACCAGCACCAGTATTCGCGCAACTGCCTCCAGCAGAATAACGGCGCCGGCTCTTCGTTCAGCGAGGTGGGCCTGCTCAACAACGTGTCGGCGACCGACTGGAGCTGGAGCCCGCTCTTTGCCGACTTCGACAACGACGGCAACAAGGACCTGTTTATTTCCAGCGGTATCGTGAAGCGCCCGGTGGACCTGGATTACGTTCGCTTCATATCGGCATTGCAAAACCAGAAGGCGCTCGACGCCAGCGATAAATACGACCAGCAGGCGCTTGACCAGATGCCCGACGGCGCAGCGCACCCCTTTCTCTTCCAGGGCAACGGCGGCAGCGCTCCGTTCCGCGACGTGAGCGTCGAGTGGGGCACCGGGGAAATGAAGGGTTATTACACCGGCGCCGCTTACGCCGACCTCGACAACGATGGCGCCCTCGACCTCGTCATCAACCCGATCAACGCACCCGCCGTGCTCCTGCGCAACACCGCTCCGACGAAGCGCCACCTTTCGCTTTCCTTCAAAGGCGCCGGCGCGAACACCGCTGGCATCGGCTGCAAGGCCTGGGTATTTGCCGGCGGGCGGATGCAATACCAGCAGCTCATGACCACGCGCGGCTTCCAGTCGGCGTCGGAGCCGCGGATGCACTTCGGGCTCGATTCGGCGCAGCGTGCCGACAGTCTGCTCGTGGCGTGGCCGGATGGCGCCTACCAGGTGCTGCGCAACGTGTCCGCCGGGCAGCGCCTCGTCGTTGACCGGAAAGAGGCGCGCGGCACCTTTGATCATGCTTCCTTCTTCCCTGCGCCGGCACCGGTGCTGCAGCCTGCCGGCTTTGCTGCCTGGCGGCACCGCGAGAATGATTTCCTCGACTACAATGTGCAATACCTCATCCCGCACGGTCTCTCCACGCGCGGACCCAGGCTTGCCGTGGCCGACGTGAACGGCGACGGGCTCGACGATCTTTACGCCTGCGGCGCCAGCGGACAGCCCGGCGCGCTGCTGCTGCAGGGAAGCGGCGGCTCCTTTACCGAAAGCGATCGGGCCACGTTTGCCGCCGACTCCGCCTGCGAGGACACCGATGCGCTGTTCTTCGATGCCAATGGCGACGGCCATCCCGACCTCTATGTGACCAGTGGGGGCAACGAACGCTCGGGCCAGGATACGGCACTACTCGACCGGCTCTACCTGAACGATGGGAAAGGACACTTCACGAAAGCGCCTCTTCCGGCGATCTATAGTAACAAGTCCTGCGTGGCTGCCGGGGATGCCGATGGCGATGGCGACCCCGATCTCTTTGTCGGAACCCTCGCCGACGCGTTGGCCTACGGCGTGCCACAGACCTCACACCTGCTGCTCAATGACGGCACGGGCAGGTTCACCATCGCTTCGAAATCAGTGATCGACCTTGAACAGATCGGCATGGTGACGGGCGCCGTGTTTGCCGACGTGAATGCTGACCGTCGCGCCGACCTTGTGCTGGCAGGGGAGTGGATGCCGGTAACGGTGTTCCTGAACCGGGGCAACTCCTTTGCTAAAAGCGCCATACCGGCATCGACGGGCTGGTGGCAGACGCTTACGGCGGACGATGTAAACGGAGATGGCAAGATGGACCTGCTGGCCGGCAACTGGGGCTGCAATACGAAGTTCTGGAGCGGCAAGAACGGCCCGGCACGGCTCTACGTGTCGGACTTCGACAAGAACGGCCGCACCGACCAGCTGCTTTCCTATACGCTTGATGGCAAAGAGTATCCCTTCCTCGCAAAGGACGAGATTGAGCGGCCACTGCCTGTGTTGAAGAAGCATTATCTCAAGTATGCCGAGTATGCCGGGCTGGAGATGAAAGACGCCTTTTACGGCTTTGCCGAGTCTGTGCAGCCGCTGCAAGCGGAGAAGATGGAATCGGCCGTGCTGTATGGCGACGGGCAGGGGAATTTTACGTTGAAACCATTACCCGCGGCGCTGCAGCAGGCCCCTATATTTGCCTTCGGGAAGCTCGCCGGCGCCGGCCGTAGAACTACGTACGTAGGCGGTGGCAACTTCTACAATACGATCCCTTATGAAGGCCGTTACGACGCGCAGGCGCTGGCGCTCTTCCGGCCGGCGGACAACGGCACCATAGCGGCACTTACCGACAGCGGCCTCGCTGCGCTCAGCGGGCAGGTACGCGACGTGGAGTTGCTGCGCGGCGCCGGCGGTCAACAGCTCGTGGCCGTAGCCCGTAATAATGAACCGCTCCTTTTTTATCGCCTCAACCGGTAAATCATGAAACAACCCCTTACTCCATACACGATCCTGCTTGCCGGCTCCCTGGCGATGCTCCTGGCCTGCAGCAAGAAAAAAGATTCGAACGACGATCCCGGCCCAGCGCCTGCCGCACCCATCCTGCTCCGCACCTGGAGCCTGAACGGCGTGGCCGACCGCAACCTGTATTATGATGTGCCGACGTCGCCGACGATGCAGCTCCGCTTCAATGCGCCGGTGGACCGGAGCACGACAAGCACCGGGATCACGCTCCAGACGGCGAACGGCAACCCCGTGGCGGCGACCATCAGCTACGGCAACGGCGACAGTACCCTAGTAGTAACGCCTATCGGTGCGCTTGCGCACCTGCAGAAATACCAGCTCAACGTAACCGCGCCGCTCGCCGCCCCGGGTGGTGGCAACCTCCAGAATCCCACGACGTTCACCTTCCTGACGTCGATCGATTCTTCGCGCAAGTTCCCGCTCATTTCCGACGACAGCCTCCTCTCAGTAGTACAGCGACAGACCTTCAAGTATTTCTGGGACTTCGGTCACCCGGTGAGCGGCCTCGCGCGTGAGCGCAACACCTCGGGCGACCTCGTGACTTCCGGGGGCTCGGGCTTTGGCATCATGGCTATTATCACCGGCATCCACCGGGGCTTTATCAGCCGCGCGCAGGGGCTGGCGCGGCTGCAGACGATGGTGAACTTCCTGCGCAACACGGCACAGACGCACCACGGCGCCTTCCCGCACTGGCTCAACGGGGCAACGGGTGCCACCATCGCCTTCAGCGCCAACGACAACGGCGCCGATCTCGTGGAAACATCCTACCTGATTCAAGGGCTGATCACCGCCCGGCAGTATTTCAACGGTGCCGGCACGGACGAAGCAAACCTGCGCAATGATATCAACACGATTTGGCAGCGGGTGGAGTGGAACTGGTTCCGAAAAGGCACGGAGAACACGCTGTACTGGCACTGGAGCCCGACGGTAGGCTGGGCCATGAACATGCCCATCCGCGGCTGGAACGAAGCACTCATCACCTATGTGCTGGGAGCCTCCTCGCCGACGTACGCGGTTCCGCGTGCAGTATACGACAACGGCTGGGCAGCCAATGGGGCCATGCGCAACGGACAGACCTATTACGGACAGCAGCTCCCGCTCGGGCCTACCATGGGCGGGCCACTCTTCTTCGCGCACTATTCCTTCCTCGGCATCAACCCCGACCGCCTGCAGGACGCCTACGCCACTTCCTACTTCAACCAGAACAAGGCGCATTCGCTGATCCACTATCAATACAGCATCGCCAACCCGCAACAACAGTTCGGCTACAGCGATTCGGTGTGGGGGCTTACCGCCAGCGACATTCCGAACGGCTATGCCGCGAGCGCGCCCACGAACGACCTCGGCGTCATCGCGCCGACGGCGGCCCTTTCGTCGTTCCCCTATACACCTGTGGAGAGCATGAAGACATTGAAGTTCTACTACTACGTGCTGGGCGACAAGCTGTTCAAAGATTATGGGTTTATCGATGCCTTTTCACTGAAGGAGCCCTGGTTCGCCACCTCGTTCCTGGCCATCGACCAGGGACCCATCATCGTGATGATCGAGAACCACCGCAGCGGGCTGCTCTGGAACCTGTTCATGAGCGCGCCCGAGGTGAAGAGCGGCCTTACGGCGTTGGGATTCACCAGCCCACATATCTGACAACCATGTAACGACCACTATATGAACCGACTATTCCTGTTCCTCTTCGCCACCCTGCTCGCCACCGCGGGCAACGCCCAAAAGAAAGCGGCTCCCTTCAACGCCGCGGCGCGCCCGCGCAACCTTTCCGACTCGGCCCTGCTCGACCTCGTGCAGCGCCAGACCTTCCGCTATTTCTGGGACTTCGCCCACCCGGTGAGCGGCCTCGCCCGTGAGCGCAGCAACGTAGCGTTCGATTATGGCAACGAGGTGGTGACCTCCGGCGGCACGGGCTTCGGAGTAATGTCGATCGTCGTAGCCACCGAGCGCGGCTGGATCACCCGCGACACGGCGGCAAAGCACCTGCTCAGGATGGTGAAGTTCCTCTGGAAGGCCGATGCCTTTCACGGCGTATACCCGCACTGGCTCGACGGCGCCACCGGCAAGGCGATCCGCTTCTCGCGCAAGGACGATGGCGGCGATCTCGTGGAGCATGCCTACCTGCTGCAGGGACTGCTCTGCGCGCGCCAGTACTTCAACCGCGACAACAACACCGAGCGCGAGCTGCGCGACCGTATCAACTGGATCTGGGGTGAGACCGAGTGGAACTGGTATACGAAGGGAGGAGAGGAGGTGCTGTACTGGCACTGGTCGCCGAACAACGGCTGGGCCATGAACTTCCCGTTGCGCGGGTATAACGAGACCCTCATCACTTATGTGCTCGCGGCCTCCGCGGAGCGCTACCCCGTGCCTTCCTCGGTGTACCACCGCGGCTGGGCACAGAGCAATTTCTTCAAGAACGGCAAGACCTTCTTCGGCCACAAGCTCCCGCTCGGATTCGACTACGGCGGCCCACTCTTCTTCGCGCACTATTCGTTTCTCGGCCTCAGCCCGAAGGGCCTCAAGGACGAATATGCCGACTACTGGGAGCAGAATCGCAACCATACCCTCATCAATCGAGCTTATGTGCTCGATAACCCCAAAAAGTGGAAGGGCTATGGTCCCAACTCCTGGGGACTCACGGCTTCGGACTCCTACGTGGGCTATGCGGCCCATTCGCCCGCCGAGGACCTCGGCGTGATCTCGCCCACGGCGGCACTTTCGTCTTTTCCCTATACCCCCGAGTACTCGATGCAGGCGCTCCGGTATTTCTACGAGCAGATGGGCGATAAGATCTGGAGCGAGTACGGCTTCGTGGACGCTTTCTCCGAATCCAAAAACTGGTATGCGACTTCGCACCTCGCCATCGACCAGGGCCCCATCATCGTGATGATCGAAAACCACCGCACCGGCCTGCTCTGGAACCTGTTCATGAGTTGCCCCGAAATCAAGGAAGGCCTCAAGCGCCTCAATTTCGAAAGCCCTTACCTGACTAAATAATGCGAACGATCCACCTCTTTTTTCTGATGCTGCTCGCCGCCGGCGCCGGGGCACAGTCCGACACGAGCGCCTTCGAGCGCCGCTGGCTGATCCGTGGCTCGGATACGATGCCCTACCGGTTGCTGCTTCCGAAGAACTACGATGCAGGGCGCAAGTACCCGCTCGTGCTTTTCCTGCACGGCTCCGGCGAGCGCGGTCGCGATAACAACCTGCAACTTGCCCATGCGGCGCGCTTCTTCCTTGCCGACTCCAACCGCAACGCCATCGTGGTCTTCCCGCAGTGCGCTGCCGGCGACTCCTGGGCCGGCATGCGCTCCGAGGGCCAGGGCTTCGACCGTAAGTTCACCTTTGCCAAAGACAGCGAGCCGACGACTGCCATGCGCCTGTTGCTGCAGCTGGTGGACGAGGTGGAAGAACGGTATAAGGTCGATAAGCGACGTCGCTACGTAGGCGGACTTTCGATGGGTGCCATGGGTACCTTCGACCTCGTACGCCGCAAGCCCCGTACGTTCAGGGCGGCCTTCGCCATCTGCGGCGCGGGCAACCCAGAGACGGCCAGGAAGCTGCGGCGCCCCGACTGGTGGATCCTGCATGGCGAAAAGGACGACGTGGTGCCCCCGCAGCACAGTCGCACCATGGCCGAAGCGATCAAAGCCGCAGGCGGAAGCGTGCAGCTGTCACTTTACCCGAACGCCAACCACAATAGCTGGGACGAAACTTTCTCCGAGCCGAACCTTTCGCGCTGGCTTGGCCTCAACAAACCTGTTACCAGGCACTAACCCACGTATATGTGTAAGCCATTCATCCTCGCAGTTGCGCTCTGCACCGGCCTCGCCGCCGGGGCCCAGGCGCCGAAGACCTACTGCAACCCGGTCAACATCGACTACGGCTATACGCCCATCCCGGGCTTTGCCGAGTGGGGCAAGCACCGCGCCACTGCCGACCCGGTGATCGTGAATTATAAAGGCGACTATTACCTCTTCTCCACCAACCAGTGGGGCTATTGGTGGAGCCCTGATATGAGCACCTGGAACTTCGTATCGCGCAAATTCCTCCGTCGCTGGAACACCGGCACCTACGACGAGCTCTGCGCGCCGGCGGTGGGCGTAAAGGGCGATACGATGCTCGTGTTCGGCTCCACCTACACCGACAAGTTCTCCATCTGGATGTCGACCGACCCGAAGGGCAATGTATGGAAGCCGTTGGTGGACTCCTTCGAGATCGGCGGCTGGGACCCGGCCTTCTTTACCGACGACAATGGCCGCTTTTATATGTACAACGGCTCCTCCAACCGCTACCCGCTCTATGGCATCGAGCTCGATCGCAACACGATGCGGCCGATAGGGACGCGCAAGGAGATGTACTTCCTCGAGGAGTGGCGCTATGGCTGGCAACGCTTCGGCGAATACCTCGACAACACCTTCCTCGATCCCTTCATGGAAGGCGCGCACATGACGAAGCACAATGGCAAATACTACCTGCAGTATGGAGCACCCGGCACCGAGTTCAGCGGCTACGCCGATGGCGTGGTGGTGGGCGATGATCCGCTCGGTCCCTTCACGCCGCAGTCCGATCCTGTATCCTGGAAGGCCGGCGGCTTTGCGCGCGGGGCAGGCCATGGCGCTACGTTCCAGGACAACTGGAAAAACTACTGGCATGTGAGCACGGTGACGCTTTCGGTGAAGAACAACTTCGAGCGCCGCATCGGCATCTGGCCCGCCGGCTTCGACAGCAGCGGGATGATGTATTGCAACACGGCCTTCGGCGACTACCCGCATTACCTGCCCACCGGGGCCGCCAATCACCTCGAGTCCCGATTTACCGGCTGGATGCTGCTCAACTATAACAAGCCGGTAACGGTATCGTCAACGCTGGGCGGCAATGCGGCCAACTTTGCCGTGGACGAGAGCATCAAGACCTATTGGAGCGCAGCCACCGGCAACAAGGGCGAGTGGATCCAGAGCGATCTCGGCGCGCCGTCGACGGTGCGGGCCGTGCAGATCAACTATGCCGACCAGGACGCGGAGTTCCTCGGCAAATCGGGCGGTGTGTACCACCAGTACAAGCTCTATCACTCCATGGACGGGAAGAAGTGGAGCGTACTCGCCGATAAGAGCAACAACAGGACGGACGTGCCGCACGATTACATCGAGCTCGCGCAACCCGTTACGGCCCGCTACATCCGCCTCGAGAACATCAGAATGCCGACCGGGAAGTTCGCCGTCAGCGGGCTGCGCGTATTCGGCAAAGGCACCGGCAACGTGCCGTCGGTACCGAAGACTTTCTTCATGCTGCGCACTGAGAAGGACAAGCGCAGCGGCTGGGTGCGCTGGAGCCCCGTGGACGGCGCCACCGGCTACAACGTGTACATGGGCACAAACCCGAACAAACTGTACAACAATGTGATGGTGCTCAATGCAAACGAATATTATTACAAGGGCATGGACAAGCTGAAGACCTATTACCTGCAGATCGAGGCCTTCAACGAGAACGGCGTGTCGCAGCGATCGCCCATCCTGAAATCAGAATAACCCATTCGCAAACGATACTAAACCCTGAGAAATGATCAAGCAAGTACTAGTAGCCATGGCCCTTGCCGGCGGCGTCACCGCGCCCGCGGTCGGCTATGCCCAGGCAGGAAAAACGGCTTCCGCCGATGCGCCGATGAACACATTCGTGTCGGCCCTGATGAAGAAAATGACCCTCGAAGAAAAGATCGGGCAGCTCAACCTGCTGACGCCGGGCGGCGGAATTCTTACGGGTGCCGTGGTCAACCCCGACGTCGAGTCCAAGATCAAGTCGGGCAACGTGGGCGGCCTCTTCGGCGTCATCGGGGTCGACAAGATCCGGCAGGCACAGGAGCTCGCCATCAACGGCAGCCGTCTTAAGATCCCGCTCATCTTCGGCTCCGACGTCATCCACGGCTACAAGACCACCTTTCCGATTCCGCTCGCGCTCGCCTGTAGCTGGGATATGCCGATGATCGAGCGCAGCGCGCGCGTAGCCGCTACCGAAGCTACCGCGGACGGCCTCTGCTGGGCCTTCTCGCCGATGGTGGACATCGCCCGCGATCCCCGCTGGGGCCGTGTGGCCGAAGGCTCCGGAGAAGATCCCTACCTGGGCTCGCAGGCCGCTGCCGCTATGGTGCGCGGCTACCAGGGCAAGGACCTTTCCGCCGACAATACGCTGATGGCCTGCGTGAAGCACTTCGCGCTCTACGGTGGTGCCGAAGGCGGCCGCGACTACAACTCCGTAGACATGAGCATGCAGAAGATGTACGAGTTCTACCTCCCGCCCTACAAGGCCGCCATCGATGCCGGGGTGGGCTCCGTCATGAGCTCCTTCAACGACGTGAACGGCGTGCCCGCCTCGGGCAACCGCTGGCTGCTGACCGACCTGCTCCGCCGCCAGTGGGGCTTCAAAGGCTTCGTGGTGTCGGACTATACCTCGGTGAACGAGATGATCGCGCACGGCATGGGCGACCTGCAGGCCGTTTCTGCACTCGCGCTGAAGGCCGGTCTCGATATGGACATGGTGGGCGAAGGCTTCCTGACGACGATCAAGAAGTCGCTCGCGGAGAAGAAGCTCACGGTAGCCGACGTTGACCGCGCCTGCCGCCGCATCCTCGAAGCGAAGTACAAGCTCGGGCTCTTCACCGACCCGTATCGCTACTGCAAGCCCGAGCGCGCCGCCAAAGAGGTGCTCTCGCCCGACAAGCGTGCCGCCGCCCGCGAATTCGCGCAGCGCTCGATGGTGCTGCTCAAGAACCGTAATAATACGTTGCCGCTGAAGCGCGGTGCCACCATCGCCCTTGTAGGCGCCCTCGCCAACAACAGGAGCAACATGCTCGGTACCTGGGCGGTGTCGGGCGACGCCCAGCTGTCGATCCCGATCCTCGACGGCATGAAGACCGTAGGCGGCACTGGCACCACGATCCTCTATGCCCGCGGCGCCAACATTACCGACGACACGTTGCTCGCCAGGAATGCCAACGTGTTCGGGGAGAAGGTCGACATCGACCCGCGCGCGCCGCAAGCCCTCATCGAGGAGGCCGTGGCCACGGCCGGCCGCGCCGACGTGGTGGTAGCCGTGGTAGGTGAGGCTTCGGAGATGAGCGGGGAGGCCGCCAGCCGCTCCGACATCACCATCCCGCAGAGCCAGCGCACCCTGCTCGAAGCACTCAAACGCACCGGCAAGCCGCTGGTGATCGTGGTGATGAGCGGCCGCCCGCTCGCGCTGCCCTGGGAGGCCGAGCACAGCGACGCGCTGCTGCAGGCCTGGTTCGGCGGCCATGAAACCGGCAACGCACTTGCGGATGTGCTGTTCGGCAACTATAATCCCTCCGGTAAGCTCACGATGACCTTCCCGCGCAACGTAGGCCAGGTGCCCATCTATTACAACATGAAGAACACGGGCCGCCCGCAGCCCACCACGGAGTTCCGGAAGTTCACGTCCAACTACCTCGACGTGCCCAACGAGCCGCTCTTCGTGTTCGGCCACGGCCTCAGCTACACCAGCTTCAGCTACAGCGGGATCCGCCTCACCGGCAAAACGATGAGCCCCGGCGGTACCATCGGTGCCACGGTAACCGTCGCCAACACCGGCGACCGCGATGGAGAAGAGGTAGTGCAGCTCTATATCCGCGACCTCGTGTCGTCGGTGACGCAGCCGGTGAAGAAGCTGAAGGACTTCCGCAAGATCTACCTGAAGAAAGGCGAGCGCAAGGATGTGACCTTCGAGATCTCGGTGGAGGACCTCAGGTTCTGGAACAACGACCTGAAGTGGATTGCCGAGCCGGGCGACTTCAAGCTGTTCATCGGTACCAGCTCCGCCAATGTGCAGGAGGCCGACTTCACACTGACGAAATAGCCGTGGGGTCGGTGACCGGGAGAGAAGGAACGCTGATCGTTTATGATTGATACGATTGGCGCAGATATAGGCCTGTCTATTCCTATCGGGAGAATGCAGGTATGATCGCCTGTACGATTGATCGGCGTCTGTAGCAAGCCTAACGATACATCATTAGAATGGCGACCCGTTAGAGTCGCCATTCTCGTTTTAATAGCAAGAATCGCCAGCGAAGCAATCCGCGTTAATCTTATCCGATCGTATCAAATCCGCGTTCTTTCTCTCCGATACCACGATCCTAGTGGGGTATCACGATGATACACGGCGGCCGCGGCTTCGTGAGCGAGAGGTTGTCGGGCAGGTCGGTGTCGATGGGACCCGTGGTGGGCGGGATCGGCGTTTGCGCCACGCCGAGGATCTGGGCCTGGTGCGCGCGCATGGCTACGCTCACATTCGACGGAATGTCGGCCATGGAATCGTAATAGTAAATGGCTACGTCGATGCTGTTGGTGACCTCGTTGGAGCCGTC
Source organism: Flaviaestuariibacter amylovorans (assembly GCF_039541815.1). Taxonomy (NCBI): domain Bacteria; kingdom Pseudomonadati; phylum Bacteroidota; class Chitinophagia; order Chitinophagales; family Chitinophagaceae; genus Flaviaestuariibacter; species Flaviaestuariibacter amylovorans. The sequence goes on along the minus strand of NZ_BAABGY010000007.1, from coordinate 937,140 downwards.
GCGCGTCTTGTAGCGCACCGTCACTTCTTCCCATTCGCCGTTCTCAACCGGCAGGTCGAACATGCCGCGGCGCATACATTCTTTCAGGTTGATGACGCCCGTAGCGGGATCGATGGCGAGGCGCGCGTCGGGCTGGATGCCGTAGGCGCCCGGGGGCAGGAGGCGCCCGAGGCTCGCGTTATAAAGGGGGCGCATCAAGGTGTCGTGCTGCGCAAAGTTGTAGATGCGGTCGAGGTAGTTGATGCCGCCGAGCACGATATAGGTGGAGTCGGCAGGGCCGCTTGCCGGCTGGTAGCGGATGCGGTACCGGATACCGGTCTGGCTCTCGTTGGCCTTGCCGATATTGGTGACCGTGATGGTGCCGGTAGCCGGATCGATGAGCAGGTTGTCGGGGAAAGCCGAGTACTGACCGGCGCCGGTATTGGGTCGAACCGTGTAGCTCGCGCTCTTCAGGTACAGGATGCTGTCGCCGTAGCTGAGGCCGCCGCCGGCAGGGCCGCCTGGCTCGTTGCCGGTGGCCGGGCGCTTGCTGCAGGCAAATACGCCGGCGCAAAGCAGGGAGAAAAGGAGTGCGTGTCTCATGAGTCGGAGTTGGCCCGAAGATAGCAAAGTTGGCCGGAGCGTGCCCCCCTTTTTAACGCTTTGCATACACGCTGCCTGCGCTATCGGGCGGGCTGCCCGGGCGGCCGCGCCATACGCTTCGCCCGACCAACGGAATGCTTCCGGAGCTCATTCAAACGGAATGATCGCTTATGCCCGGCGGCGGTGCAATTGTTGCAGCGACGCCGGCGGCAGCTCCCGCATGGGGGCCGGAAACAACAGACGATGGAAGAAGCCTGGTACCGCAATGCGATCTTTTACTCCCTCGACGTGGAGACCTTTCATGACGGCAACGGCGACGGCATCGGCGACTTCGCCGGCCTCACCGAGAAGCTCGAATACCTGCACGGCCTCGGCATCGACTGCCTCTGGCTGCTGCCCTTTTATCCATCGCCCAACCGCGACAACGGCTACGACGTGATGGACTACTACAACGTCGACAGCCGCCTCGGCTCCCTCGGCGACTTTGCCCAGTTTCTCAATAAGGCGGAGCGCCTCGGCATCCGCGTGCTCATCGACCTCGTGCTGAACCACACCTCGGTAAAGCATCCCTGGTTCCAGGCGGCCCGGCGCTCGCCTGAGGATCCGCACCACGACTACTACGTATGGAGCCCGAAGCCGCTCCCGCACGATAAAAGCGAGCTCATGTTCCAGGGGGAGGAAGAGCGCGTTTGGACCTGGGACAAAAAGGCCCGGAAGTATTACCTGCACCGGTTTTACCGCGAGCAGCCCGACCTCAACATCGCCCATGGGCCGGTGCGCGCCGAGATCCTCAAGATCATGGCCTTCTGGCTGCGCCTCGGGGTGCACGGCTTTCGCATCGACGCCACGCAGGCGTTGATCGAGACCTATGGGCTCAAGGGGTTTACCCGCAAGCAAGGACTGCAGTTCATCGGGGAGCTGCAGGCGTTCGCGCGCGGCCGCCGCGCCGACGTGCTGCTGCTGGCCGAAGTGAATGCCGGGGTGGGCGAGATGAACACCTTCCTCGAAGGCGGCCGCCTGCACATGCTCTTCAATTTTTACCTCAACCAGCACCTGTTCCTGGCGCTCGCCACCGGTCGCAGAACCGCCCTGGAGCGAGCCCTCGATCGCCTGCCGGCGCTGCCGCCGAACCAGCAATGGCTCCAGTTCCTGCGGCACCACGACGAGCTCAACCTCCGCCTGCTCAAGCCGGAGGAGCGCGACCGGGTGTTCTCGGTGTTCGCACCCGAGGAAGACATGCGCATCTACGGCTTCGGGATCAGGCGGCGCCTCGTGCCCCTGTTCGGCGGCCCCGGCCGGTGGGTGCAGCTTGCCTACAGCCTGCTCTTCTCCATGCCAGGGGCGCCGCTGCTGCGCTATGGCGACGAGATCGGGATGGGCGAGCAGTTGCGGCTGCCGGGCCGCGCCAGCGTGCGCACGCCGATGCAGTGGTCTGATGCGCCGAAGGGCGGCTTTTCGGACGGCGCGGGCCGCACGGTGGCGCCCGTAGTGGCCAGGGGGCCTTATGGTTTTGTCCAGGTGAACGTGGCGCGGAGCCAGCAGGATCCGGGCTCGCTGCTCAACTGGCTGGAGCGGCTCATCAGCACGCGCAAGCAATGCCCCGAGATCGGCAACGGCCGGTACTTCAAACGGGTGGCCGCCGACCGGGCGCTGCTGCTGCACGGCTTCGAAGGCGCGAAGCGGCGCCTGCTCTTCCTGCACAACCTCTCCCCCGAGCCCGTGCTGGCCACCTGGAAGGAGCTTGGCTTCCGTGCCGGCGAAGCCACCGGGCTCTTCGCCGACGGCGCGGCGGACGACGATCCGGACGGCATCCGCGTGGCGGGGCACGGCTTTCGCTGGCTTTCTATTCATCATTAAAAAAAACGGCATGATCGGATACCACGCTTCCCACGAACAATTCACCCCCTCGGAGCTGCTGCGCCTCGCGCGCGCTGCCGAGGCGGCCGGCTTTACCGCCATCAATTGCTCCGACCACTTTTATCCCTGGAGCGAGCGGCAGGGGCAGAGCGGCTACTCCTTTGCCTGGCTGGGCGCGGCCATGGCGCAGACCACGGTGCCCTTCAGCGTGGTGTGCGCGCCGGGCTACCGCAACCACCCCGCCATCGTGGCCCAGGCGGCAGCCACCCTGTCGGAACTATTCCCCGGACGCTTCGCCGTATCGCTCGGCTCGGGCGAGGCCCTCAACGAAAGCATCACCGGGGAGAAATGGCCGAAGAAAGACGAGCGCAATGCCCGCCTGCTCGAGTGTGCCGACGTGATGAAGCGCCTGCTGGCAGGGGAGGAGGTCTCCCACCGCGGTCGCATCACGGTGGAAGAGGCCCGGCTCTACACCCTGCCCAAGGACCCGCCCCTGTTGCTGGGCGCCGCCGTAACGAAGGAAACGGCGGCCTGGATGGGCGCCTGGGCCGATGGGCTCATCACGGTGCACCAGCCGCACGAGCAGCTGAAGGAGGTGGTGGACGCCTACCGGCAGAACGGGGGCGCCGGCAAGCCCGTGTTCCTGAAGGTGCAGCTGTCGTATGCCCGTACCCGGCCCGAGGCCGTGGACGGCGCGCACGAGCAGTGGCGCACCAATATCTTCCACAGCACCGTGCTGGCCGACCTCAATAAGGTGGCCCAGTTCGACGCCCTTGGCAAATACGTGCAGCCGGAGGAGCTCGAAGGCATGGTGCGCATCTCGGCCGACCCTGAGGAGCACCTCGCCTGGATCCGGAAGGATCTGGAGCTCGGCTTCGACCGCATCTTCCTGCACAACGTGAACCGCGGGCAGGAGCTTTTTATCCGCGACTTCGGCGAAAAGGTGTTGCCGGGGCTGCGCTGATCCTTCAACAAGTGCGTTATGGTCGTGATCGTCATGGGGGTTAGCGGCAGCGGTAAGAGCACCGTAGGCCGGCTGCTGGCGGCCCGGCTCCGCCTGCCCTTCATCGATGCCGACGACGTACACAGCTCCGAAAACATCGCACAGATGCAGGCGGGGTTGCCGCTCACCGACGACCAGCGGGCGCCCTGGCTCCGGGCGTTGGCCGAGCGGCTGCGGGCCGGGGAGGCCCAAGGAGGGGTGGTGCTGGCCTGCTCCGCGCTGAAGGAGCGCTACCGCGGGCAGCTGCGGGCCGGCCTGCAGCGGGAACCCGAATGGATCTTCCTCGATGGTACCGAAGCGGTGCTCCGGGAACGTTTGGCGAAGCGCAGCGACCATTTTATGCCGGAAGCGCTCCTGGACTCCCAGCTCGCCGCGCTCGAGCGCCCCTCCTATGCGCAGTACTTTGATGTGACCGAGGCGCCAGTGGCGATCGTGTCGGCGGTAGCCGAACGGCTGAAAGGCCGGGAAGCGCTTTAGCAAACTCTTTGCATCCACCGCAAAATATCCGCGCGCCTTTTGAGTTAAGGGGACAAATCCCGAGCCCATGAAGAATTGGTCCCTGCTTACCCTGATCGCGGTCGCGGTCGCTTCCCTTTCCTTTTCGACGGCCCCGGCGAAGACGCCGGCTAAGAAGAAGCGCAGCGTGGCCGCGGCGAGCCGTACCGTAGTGTTTCCGGTGGCCGGTAAAAGCCGTATCCTCGATAAGTGGGGCGCCAGCCGCGGCGGTGGCGTGCGCCGGCATAAGGGCATCGACATCCACGCCCGCAAGGGTACGCCCGTAGTGGCCCTCGCCGACGGCCGTATCGTGGAGCGCGCCCATACGCCCATCGGCGGCAAGACCCTCTGGCTCAAATCGGCCACCCACCCCTGGACGGCTTACTACGCCCACCTCGACAAGCAGTATGTAACTGAAGGCCAGTATGTGCGCAAGGGCCAGGTGATCGGCACCGTGGGCAACACCGGCAATGCCCGCACCACGCCCCCGCACCTGCACTTCGGTGTAGCCCGCGGCAAGTCCTGGGTCAACCCCCTTCCGTTTGTGAAGAACGCGCCTAAGGTGGCGGCCAAAACCAGCACGAAGAAGAAAGCGACCGCGAAGCGCAGCACGCGGGGCAGGAAAGCCCGCCGCTGATCCCGCCTGTTGATGCATCCGTACCCACAGCCGCCGGTAACCCGGCGGCTGTCTGCGTTCGGTCCGGGCGCATTGGGCACGTTGCCCCGGGGCCACGCTCGGCGCGCTCGGCGCTTTTTGTTATTTTTAGCGGGATACCCTGCGGGCGACCTTCGCGGTATCCTTGCCCCTTGTACGCCAACCTATCAACAAGGCTTCTGTATGCGCCGTTCACGAATCGGGTCAGTGTTCTTTTGCTTGATGCTCCTCTTACTTCAGGCGGGGCAGGCCGCCTTTTGCCAGGCGGTTTCCGACGATTCGCTGCATGCCCGGGTTGTGGGTCCCTACAGCGCCCATTTCAGCCCGAAACGGGAGGTGTTTTATATCCATGCCAACAAGGAATTGTTCCTGGCCGGCGAGCCTTTGGCGTTCAAAGTGTACGTATCCGATGCGCGTCACAAAAGGCCGTTCCTCGAAACCCACAATATTCGTGTGGATCTCTACGGGCCGACCGGCGAAAAGATCGCGCAGCAGGTGCTGTATGCAGAAGGCGGCTGCGCCGCCGGAACGCTCCCGCTACCGGCCTCGCTGAAAACCGGCCGGTACTGGCTGCGGGCCTACACGGCCTGGTCGCTCAATTTCAGCGACCACTTCCGGTTCACGCTACCCGTGCAGGTGCTGGGAAAAGGACCGGCGGACAAAGCGGTTTTCGATGATGGTTCCGGGCTGGGGATCTACGCCGAGGGCGGAGCCTTTGTGGCGGGGGTGCCCACCCGGTTCGGGCTGAAGCTATCCGGTACCGATGGTTCAGGATATGGCGCCACGCTCGAGATCAGCAAGAACGGCACGCTTTACGAGACCCTTACCACCAATGAGCTGGGTTTTGCCAGTACCAACCTTACCGCCTGCGTGGAAGACAGCGTCACGGCCACGTGGGTGCAGCCCTCCGGTGTGCGCAGGTCGGTCGCCTTCCCGAAGCCGGTGGCGCGGGGCGTAAGCCTTTCGGTTACCACCGGCGCTTCGGGCGCGCCGCTGGTCGTATCCGTGCATACCAACCGCGAAACGCTCGCCGACCTGGGCGAAAAAAAGTTCTACCTTATGCTGCACCGGCAGGGCGTGGTCAGCAAGCTCCATTGGATCAGTTTCGTCAACAGGCGAACCACCGTCGGGCAGACTTTTTCTTCCGATGGGCTCCCGGAAGGGGTGCTGCATATTACCCTGTTCGGGCCGGACCTGAAGCCGATCGCCGACCGCGCCGTGTTCCTCGCTACCGACGCTCCGGCGCCCCGGGTTGAAGCGTCGCTCCGGCGGGTGAAGGACTCGGTACGCGTCGACATTACGACTGTCAGCGGCTCCGGGCGGCCGGTGGCGGCTAACCTGAGCATGTCGTTCCTTCCGGCTGGCACGCGGGCCGATGGGTTCCGGTCCTCCCTGCTCACAAAGAACCTGCTGGAGCAGGAATTGAGGGGCGTTATCGAGTATCCCCTCTATTATTTCAAGGACCGCGACCCGGTGCGCCTCCGGCACCTCGATGAGTTGCTGATCGTACAGGGCTGGAGCAGCTACGACTGGAATGCGATCCTGAGCGGGGCGCCCCGGCCGGAACGGTTTCCGTTCGAGCAGGGGTTCAGCATCCGGGGTCGTGTGGTCGAGCCGCGTACGTCCCGGAAGAACGGCAACCGCGAATTGGTGCTGTCGGACCTGCGGCATCATCTGTTCCTGAAAACCGCGGTCGACAGTTCGGGAGCCTTCCGCTTCGATCGGGTGTTCCTGCACGACCCGGCCAGCGTCTCGCTGCTCACCACCGATGGCCAGAACGGGAAGCGCCGCCGGAGCATCGTCATCGATACGGCTACCGCTTATTCCGACCCGGCGCGGCCCGTGTCGCCTCTGATGCTTCGGGTGGCAGCGCCGGAAGCCGAAACCGGCATCGGGGTCGAAGACCTGCAGGAGGTCATCGTGGATGCCCGCATACGCAACCGGTGGTCTGCCGGGCAGGACCTTACCCCACTCCGCGAGCGGGTGGTTCGTTTTTCCGACAACGACCGGTTGCGGTACGTCAGCCTGAAGGACTACCTGAAGGTCCATTACAGCCTCCGGGAGTACACCCGCGTCCACCCCGTCACCAACATCGAAACGTACCATGTCAGCTTTAGCTTCAGCAGCTCGGTACTGCTCGCGAACGACCCGGTGCTCGTGATCGACGGGGTCCAGGTCAGCGACCTGCAGCTGCTGGGCCGGATCAGTCCGCAGGATATCGAGTCGGTCTCGGTCAATACCACGGGAAGCATGGATGTCCCGTTCGGCTCCGGCGGGCACATCATCGTGAAAATGCGTAGTCCGCTCGACTATCCCGACCGCGACGTCCCGTCGAACGTATTGAAGCAACTGCTGCTGCGGGGGTACAGCCTGCCTTCGGCCTATTACCGTCCTGCCTACCGCATGCCCCCGAGGAGTGCCCTGTTCGAGCAATTTGCCTGTCTTTTCTGGGTGCCGGATATCGTTACGGATACCACCGGCCGCTGTTCCTTCATGATGCCGGACCCCGACAAACGGGCGGAGATCGGCTTCCTGATCGAGGGCAAGGGAAGCGGGGGTGAGTGCTTTTACGCGCGCGGGCGCACCATCATCAACGAATAGCGGTAAGCACCGGCGCCCGGCCGGCGGGCCGCCTTGTGGGGTCCAGCCGCGAATTAGCCTGAATGTGGATGAATAAGCCTAGCTTGCAGTGCCTTCGCGCAGTACCTGCGCTTCACGCCCGGCAGGCCCCGCCCACCCCGGCGTGTACCCTTTCACTAATCGCGCTTTCTATGCCCCGCTACCCGAAATTCCTGGTCGGATCTGCCGACCCGTTGACCCCTGCTCAAATTACGGTGCCCGTGACCCACTACCGGCCGCTTGAAGAGGCCACCGATGAACCTGTGTCCTTTACCGTGTTCCATGAAGGCGCTCATTTCCGTGCCGTGCCTTCGCTCACGAAGGAGGAGCGGGTGCTCACGGGACTGCCCGGAGAGCTCGTCTTTTGCTTCCAGGACCAGTGCATCACCCGTGCCAACGATCCTGGCGACGATGCGCTGAAAGTGATCAAGCAGATCCTTCTGGAGCTCGAGGCCCGGGAGCTGTTGTAATGCCACTTCAACTCCATCAGGGCAGCACGGAGGAACAAGCCGCGAACGGGTACCGGTGTGTGCCGGCCGCCGGGGAATTAGCCCTGTCTCACCAGTTGCAGGATATGTGCTGCCTGCTGCGCTGCGGCGGGAAACAAAAAAGCCGCTCCAGGGAGCGGCTTTATACGTTCGTCGGATCTTAGTAATGGTTGCCGATCGGGATGCCCGCCGGGCGCGCCGGTTTGGCATTCGCTTCCTTTACGTTGATGGTGCGTCCGCCCACTTCGGTAGCGTCGATGGTGCTCATGGCCGTCCGCGCCGCTGTATCATCGGTCATTTCCACGAAGCCGAAGCCGCGGGAGCGTCCTGTGAATTTGTCGCTGATGACGTTGCTGGAAGTGACTTCGCCAAAGGGCGTAAAGAGGTCCTGGAGTTCCTGATTTCCCATATTGAAATCAAGGTTGGATACGTAGATGTTCATACGTGTGTAATTGAAAGGATCAGATAAATATCTGAGGATGCAAGGAGTAGAGGGGAACTGAATGCGGAAGCAGGATGAGTGCGAAGGCAAGGGAAGCCGGTACTGAATGCGAGGCTCAAATGATAACGGATGTAAGGTAGGCTTATTCGGTGACACCGTTCTTTTTATTTGCGCCGGTACCTTTCTTCGTCAGCTATGGGGCGGGCAACCACATCGGCGCGAAGGTGCTTCTTCCGTATTAATACGGACGCGGGCGCCCTGCCCTAATGATGATTCCCGGCAACGTCACTTTTGGTAGGAGAGGAGCAGAGCGTCCAGTATTCCAGGATCACCCGGATCGTGTTTTCGAGGGCCGAAACGGAATTGGGCTTGACGAGAAAGCCCTGTACCGATTTGCTGTAGGCGTCGATAATGACGCTCTGCTCGCTGGCGGTAGTAAAGAACAGGTAGGGAACGCATTTCACCTGGAGCTTCGCATCCATCTTCACCTTGTCGCGCATGGCAAAGCCGTCGAGCACTCGCATATTGATATCGGAAAGGATCAGTAGGGAAGAATTTCCACCTTGTTCAGGTAGCCCAGGGCGGCCTCTCCATCGGCAAAGAACAGGATCTCGTTGGGGTAGTCAAGCTCCCGGAAGACTTCCGTGAGCAGTTCCTGGTCATCCACGTCGTCTTCGATCACGATCACCGCTCCGGTGTTCTTCATAGAATTCTAGTTGAGCATTTGAGGCTGCCTGACAGAACAGGCAAGAACGTCCGGTACCGCGCCGCGTGGGCTTCCGGAAGCGCGCTTCCGCCCGCGATCGCCGTGATTGTTTACCTTATCTCCCGGAGCGCTTGGCGCGTTGCGCGCCCTGGCTGCGTGGATCGATCCGGTGTGCGTATGCAGTCCTGGCTTGTTGACGCGGATCATCCTGCGGATACTGTCATGGTCCGTAATAGCGGACTTCGCGCAATAACCGGTCCGCATCTGCCTGTGTGCCTTAATCGCGGTTATCGCGTACCCTTCGCCAGCGCCGGGACAAAAAGGGCGTTACAGGATACCCGCCCGGCAGTTCCCGCAATGAGCGGCCTGTTCCTTCAGGAACTTGGATCGGTTTGGAAGGCGTCGTTAGGCAGCAGGCAACACCCGACAGGAGCGGCTTTCTGCTCACGCCTCACGCTTCACGAATTTTCAGGGTCTCCTGTTTCAGCGGCAGCTTCTACTTCAACTCGAGCACCAGCATCCCCATCGGGGGCACGGTAAGGGTACCGCTCGTGGCATAGGTGCTCCCCGACAGTACGTCGCGCGCCTGCGTGAAGCCCGCGGTCCGCTCCGGAAAGCGGGAGAACGGCACGGCTGCCGCAGTAGCGCCGGCATTCAGGATGCACATCACGGTCTGGCGTTGGTCGTAGCGGAAATACGCGTACACATTACCCACCGGCACATACTGCATCAGCCTGCCGGTTTGCAGCGCCGACGAGGTTTTGCGGTAGGTGCCGAGCTTGCGCACGTGGTCCAGCACCTCTTTTTCCTTCTGGCCAAGCCCAGCACCGGTAAACGCATTCACCGCATCGCCGGGCCAGCCCCCGGGCATATCGGCGCGCACGAGCCCGTCGGGGTGGGCAACGCCCCTCATCCCGATCTCCGAGCCGTAGTAGGCCTGCGGGATGCCGCGGCACGTGAGCAGCCAGGTATAGCCGATCTTGAGCTTTTCCCAGTCTTCGCCCACCACCGAAAGAAAGCGCGGCTCATCGTGGTTGTCGAGCAGCAGCACGTTCCGGGTGGCATCCTGGTTGAGGAAGTCGTTGGCCAGCGTGTTGTACAGGCTGTTGACGCCCTCCATCCAGCCGGTAGCCTGGGTAAGCGCGGGCCTGATGCCGAAGTACAGCAGCTGGAAGTCGACCGAGCCGGGGAGGTTGCTTTTGTACTTCGTCGTAAACACGTTCCGGTTGAAATAGGCCTGGTTGGCCGACCCGAACACGCGGGTCTCTCCGAACAGGTGGATCCGCGGGTATTCGGCCAGGATGGCGGCGTTGCAGCGGTTGGAGAAGTCGAGGTCGCTGTAGGTATACGTATCGATGCGCACGGCATCGACGCCGAACTCCTCGATCTGCCAGATCATGCTTTGAATGAGGTAGGCCGCCATATGCGGGTTATGGTGGTTGATGTCGGGCATACCGTCGTCGAACCAGCCGTCGCTCATGCGCTTCGTATCGGAGGGAGCCGCATAGGGGTCGAAGAGGGTCTGCTCGCGGTAGGTGGTCTGCGTATAGCGGGGCCAGCGGTGCATCCAGGTGCTGTCGGGCGGGTCGAGCTCGAGGTGGTGCTGGAGGCCGGTGTGGTTGTAGACCGCGTCCATCACGAGCTTCATGCCGCGGGCGTGCAGTGCGTCCGACAGCTCGCGATACGCCGCGTCGCCGCCGAGGCGCGGGTCTACGCGGAAGTGGTTGGTGATGGCGTAGCCATGCTCGGTGCGCGCGGGCCGGTCGTTCTCGAGCACCGGCAGCAGCCAGAGTGCCGTTACGCCGAGGCTTTCGAGGTAGCCGAGGTTTTTGCTGATGCCCTGCAGGTCGCCGCCATGACGGTGGTACATCGAGTCGCGGTTCAGCGTCTGCTCACGCAGTCCCGGCACGCGGTCGTTGGAAGGGTCGCCGTTGGCGAAGCGGTCGGCGATGGCCAGGTATACGAAGTCGGACGGCGTGATCCCCTGCGCAAAGCGGGTGCCGCGCCCCGGACGCCGCTCCTTAAGCATCCACTGCAGCTGTACCGGCGTTTTGCCGGCGCCGCGGAGCGTGATCGGCACGTGCCCGGGGCGGGCGCCCGGGGCGATGGCCAGGTCGAGCGCCAAGTAGCGGGGATTGCTGAAGCGATGGATCTTCAGCACGCGCACGCCGGGATGGGCAACCGAGGGCTGCAGCCCCGAGAGGTCACGGCCCTTGTCGTGCACCAGCAGCTGTACCCGGTTCATCGTCATCCCGCTCCACCAGTGGGCAGGGTAGAGGTCGGGGGCTTGCGCGGAGAGGAGGCCTGTGCGGAGGCAAAGCAGGAGGAGCAGGAGTATCGGTCGGTTCATGTAGCAGCGTTTTACGCCAAATTAGCGGGCTGGAAAACGCGCCGCGGCGTACCGGTGCAGACAACGGGATTTGCCGTGCAGACAACAGCGGCGCGCCGCTGCCTGCGGGGCGGCGAGTGCGGCGAAGCCACTATCTTTCCGGTCCTGATGCAGCATTCGACGCCTCCCCCCGTTTCCCTGCCCCGAAAGCGCACCCTTTACGTGTTGTACTGGTCGGCGTACGTGCTGTTGTTCGCACTCGCGCAGGGGCTGCCGGCGCGGGATTTTACCACGGCCCTCGGCAACGAGCTGCTCAGCCTGCCCCCGAAGCTGGGGTTCTCGCTGCTGGTTGTAGAAATACTGATGCCGCGCGCCTGGGGCAACTGGCGGGTCTTCGTTCCGCTTTACCTGGTGCTGCTGCTCGCGGCTGCGTTGCTGCAGCGGCTGATCGACAACTTCGTCATCCTGCCCTACTTCCTCACGCATTGGCGCCCGGAGTCGCTGTGGAGCGTACCGCCTTTCCTGTACCATGTCGTCAAGCTCCAGTTCGTGGTGACCCTACCTGCCTGCGTGCGCCTGTTGCAGTACGTGGCCCGCGAGCGTAATGGCGCAGCGGCGGCCCGCGCCGAGAAGCTGCAGGCGGAGCTGGCGGTGCTGCGTCACCAGTTTCACCCGCACTTCCTGTTCAACGTGCTCAACAGCCTCTATGCCAAGGTGCTCGAGCGGTCGGAGGAGGCGCCGGGCATGGTGCTGCAACTCTCCGGGATGATGCGCTACCACGTGTATGAGGCGGGCGAAGGACCCGTGCCGCTGGCACGCGAGGTACACTACCTGCAAAGCTACATCGCGCTGCAGCAGCAGCGCTTCGGCAACCGGCTGGCGCTCAGCGCCGACCTGCACGGGCCGTTCGAGGGCCTGCTGATCGAGCCGCTGTTGCTGCTGCCCTTTGTGGAGAACGGCTTCAAGCACGCGCTCCGCGGGGAGCCGGACGGAGGCGCCTGGATCACCCTTTACCTCAGCGTGGACGCGGGCTGGATGACGCTCCGGATGGAGAATAGCCGCGCCACGCCGGAAGAGGCGGCAACAGCCGAAGGCGGCTTCGGCCTGCCGAACGTGCAGCGACGGCTCGAGCTGCTCTACCCGGGACGCCATTTGCTCGAGCTCGTACCCGAGCCGGACCGCTTTTTCGTACTGCTCAAAATCCGGCTGCATGCTGCATGAGCGCGTACGCTGCCTCATCGTGGAGGACGAAGACGACGCGGTGCGGGTGCTCCGCCACTACCTGGCGCAGGTACCGCGCTTCGAGCTCCTGGGCGTTTGCCGCGATACGCAGAGCGCGGAGCAGTGGTTGCGTGAAGCATCCGTAGATCTGCTGTTTCTCGATATCAACCTTCCGGGCAAGAGCGGCATCGAATGGCTGCGCGGGCTCGATGCCCGCACCCGCGTCATCTTCACCACGGCCGATGCGGCCTTCGGTGCCGAAGGCTACGAGCTCGACGCCGTCGACTACCTGCTGAAGCCTTTCTCATACGAGCGCTTCGCGCGTAGCCTCGACCGCTACCTGCGGCTGTACGGCGCGCCGGCGGCGGAGTCGCCGGCGGCGAACCCCCCGGAAGAGCGGCCCTTCCTGATGGTGCGCGCCGGGCGTCTCCTGCAGAAGATCTACCTGGATGAAGTCTGGTACATCGAGGCAAAGCGCAACCACCTGCTCGTTTACGGCGACGCCGGTGAGCTGAAGGTATATCAGTCGATGAGCAGCCTGGAGGACCGTCTGCCGCAACGCTTCTTCCTGCGCATCCACCGGTCGTTCATCGTGGCCACAGGCCGCGTGCGCGCCTTTTCCGCAACGGCCGTGCAGGTCGGCGCCGTACGGCTGCCCGTAGGACGGTCGTACGGGCCGTCGGTACAGGCGGCGCTGGCGCGCTGAGTGCAAGGGTGAGGCGTCAGCAGAGCATTGCGCCGGTCAGGTACTTATACGCGCGCTTCACGCCGCACGATGCGCCCGGGAAAACTCAATTCAGAGAAGAATTACGGGTCGGTACACCGTATTATTACGGAGGTCGGCATGGCCTTTTGTTGTCCGGGTACATGGTGCGCGATAACGGAAGCGGGTATCGGCGATTCCGGAAGCCCGCTTATCAGCCGGCGAGCGAGCGCTCCAGCTCCAGCGCCTTCGGGAAAAGCAGGTTGTTCTCCAGGTGCATATGCCGGTGCAGGTCGGCTTCGAGGCCTTCGAGCATCGCATACAGCAGCGTAAGGCTGTTGCAGGCGCCTTCGGGCGCTGTGTAGCCATCGGTGAGCGCCCGGATGCCTTTCAGCAGCTCGCCGGCGGCCTCGTGGTCGGCCTCCATCAGCTGCACCGGCTCGCGCAGGGAGAATTGCCGGCGTAGCGGACCTGTGTCGCCCGTTTCTTTTGCCAGCGCCAGCGCGCGGATGAAGGGAAACAATACCTTTTCTTCTTTGGCGAAATGGGCACCCAGCTCTCCGGCGAGCACGGTATAGGCCTCTTCGAGGCGCAGCAGCTGAGGGAGTGCCTCTCCGTGACGGACAGCTACCTTGTTCAGAAGATCGGCGATCACGGGCCCTTCGGCGTAGTAGTAGCGGTGGTGCCTGTTGTAAATGTAATCGGCCAGGAAGGCGGGATCCCATTGATCGTAGTTCTCGGCCGGGGCAATGCTGCGGGTGGCCGCATCGAGCTCCGCTTCAACGGTGGCCAGGTCAAGCCCTTTCTCTGCACAGGTTTGCCGGAGCGATTGCTTCCCGCCGCAGCAGAAGTCGATGCCGTACCTGCGGAACACATCGGCCTTGCGCCCGTCTTTGGCGGCGATCTCGCCGATCGTTTCGCTTGCGGCGGTATCCAGCTTCCTGATGGCTACAAGCCACCATTCGGGGCCCTTCTCGAGGTAGGTCCAGGTGAATACGTTTCCGCGCTCGGCGATGAGCTGGTAGTAAAGCGGCTTCGGGTCGTGGTCGTTGCGGATGCGAAAGGAAGTGCCGGGCGCGAGCTCGTCGAAATGCCGGAAGATCGTGGGGTGCTTGAGGCGGGGCTCGATCGTTGCCACCTCCAGGGTGAACAGGTCGGAGGCTGATTCCGTTGATACGTTAGTTGTTTGCATGGTGATTGATTTCGCGGTAAAAGTATCCGGGTGCACCGGCCGGCGCTCCTGACCCTGGTCAGCCCGCGACCTGATCCGGGCACGCCCGGTGCTCCCACCCGGCCGGCACGGGTATCCGTACTCTGCGCTCCCGGGTGCTACGGTGAAGGCCGTGATGGCTTTCGGTGCCTCCGACCACGATGCGCCTGCACGCCGCGCGCCACCCGAACAAAATCAACCGGATAGCGCAGATTCAGTAGTTTAGTAACCCAAAATGAACCGTGTTGCGAAACAGCGACCATAGCAGTGAGCCCGATTTGTTGCAGCTTGTAGCCGGTGGTGACGAGGCCGCCTTTGCGACGCTGTTTCACAACTACCGGAATAAGATCTACTCCATTGCCTACGAGCTTTCGGAGTCGCATGGGGTAGCTGAGGAAATCGTTCAGGACGTTTTTTTGAAGATGTGGCAGCGCCGCGAAACGCTGGGCGAAGTACAGCATTTCAAGGCGTTCCTGTTTACCGTTACCCGGAACTATGTTTTTTCCGCGCTCAAAAGCATGGCGCAACGCAAAGGCCTGGAGCAGCAGGCCGTAGCCGGCATGCCTACGTATTATTCGGATGCCGATAACAAGCTGGTACAAAAAGAGTATGCGCAGATCCTGAAAAAGGCGGTGGACTCACTGCCCCCGAAGCAAAAGCAGGTGTACCTGCTCGTGAAGGAAAAGGGCTATACGCGCAACGAAGCAGCCGCCGAACTGCAATTGTCGCCGGAAACGGTCAAGACCCACCTGGCGCAGGCGATGCGTGGGATCAGGGCGTCCTGCCTCGCCCAGATCGATACCTTGCTCCTGCTGCTGTTCCTGAAATACCTGTAAGCGGGAAACGTTGCTTCGTTCCCGGGTCCCTGAAGCGAAAAAAATATTTTTGGCCGCACTCACCCAAAAGCTTCCGGTGATCGTCTCTTTATCATCGTATCTGCCGCCGGCAGGTAGTTACTGCTTATTTCAGACCTTATGCAAGCAACGCTCGAGTATTTATTACAACGCTATGCGGACAAGACGGGCACCGAACAGGAGCGGGAAGCGCTGATGCAGTTGCTCCGGCAGGACGACTCCGACGAGGAGGCCGCGCGTTTGATCGGGCAGATGATCGCCGAACGGACGCCGCGCCATGAAATGCCGGCCGATGCCGCGGACGCGGTGCTGGCAGCGATCCTGCAGGCAGGAAGAGCGCCCGTGATCCCGATCGGCCGTCGTGCCGGCGCCAGCCGGCGCCTGTGGGTCCGCAGGTCGGTAGCCGCCGCGGTCATCTTACTGCTGGCTTCCGGCGCGTGGATGTGGCTGGCCCGCAACCCGCGGCCGGCAACGGCTACGGGTGAAGGACCGGAAGCAATGGTCGCCGACCAAAGGCCGGGAGGCAGCAAGGCGCGGCTGACGCTCGACGATGGGCGCACTATCGTACTCGACAGCCTGGCCAATGGGGTCGTCGCAAAGCAAGCCGGTGCTACCATCCTGAAAACGGGCGCCGGGCAACTCGCTTATGATCCCGGCGACGACGGAACCGGCGACGTGGTCTACAATACGCTGAGCATTCCTTTCGGCGGCCAGTACCAACTGGTGTTGCCCGACGGAACGAAGACCTGGTTGAACTCGGGAAGCTCGATCCGCTATCCAACGGCATTCCGCGGCGCGGTCCGGAAGATCGAGCTGACGGGTGAAGCCTACTTCGAGGTGGTGAAGAATGCATCGAAGCCCTTTATCGTTGACGTGGCCCGGAAAGCGGAAGTGGAAGTGCTCGGCACCCACTTCAACATCAATGCGTATGCCGACGAGCCGGCGATCGCCACCACCCTGCTCGAAGGGAGCGTGCGGGTAACGGGCTCCGCAGCGCGCGACAGCAGGCGCCTCGAGCCCGGGCAGCAGGCACGGATCGACCTGCAGGGGCGGCTTTCCGTGAACAGGCAGGCAGATCTCAACCAGGTGATGGCCTGGAAGAACGGAATCTTCAATTTCGAGAATGCCGACCTGCCTGCCGTTCTGCGGCAGCTGGCCCGCTGGTACGACATCGAGATCGTGTACGAAGCCGGTGTGCCCCGCCGCGAGTTCGGAGGAAAAATACAGAGGGACCTCAATCTGTCGCAGATCTTACGGATCCTTGAAAAGAACAACGTGCATTACCGCACCGAAGGCAGAAGGTTGATCATCATGAAATAAAGACCGGGCAACGGCGGGGCCGCCATCCGCCTGCAGCAGGAGGGTCCTGCGCTGTACCCGGTACCTGCCCGCATCGCAGTAAGAACAGCATTCATTGCGCCACGAGCCCGGGTGCCACCGTTGCAGCAACCTGCAAAGAACCGGTTCGGGGGCCATTCCCATACCTATCAATTAACGCTTGCTATGAGATGTAAATTGCTTGTTATCCTGATTGCATTGGTGCACCTATCCGTGTCAGGAAATGCTCAGAAAGTCAGTTTTGCCGGTACCTCGGTTCCCCTGAAGCAGGTCTTTCCCGTGATCGAGCAGCAGACCGGCTACGTGTTCTTTTACGATGCCGCCCTGCTGCGCGAAGCGAATCCGGTGACGGTACGCCTGACGGATGCCCCGCTGGAAGACGCGCTCAAGGCCATTTTCCGGGACCAGCCGTTGAACTGGCTGATCGAGAACCGCACGATCACCGTTCATCGCAAGGCGGACGCCCAGGTGGGCACGGGTAACCGCAACGCGGCCGCATCGGCAGCGGAAGCGCGCCGGCCGGTACGCGGCAAGGTGACCGACGAAGGCGGCCAGCCGCTCGAAGGCGTTTCCGTAGTGCTCAAGGGAACCCGTAGAGGCGTCGCTACGAATGCAGCGGGCGAGTTCCTCATCGAGCTCCCGGAGCAGGGCGCCGGCACCCTTGTCTTTTCGTTCATCGGGCGGGAGACCCGGGAAGTCGGCACGGGCGATCAAACCTACCTGCAGGTGGTGCTCCAGAGCGTCGCCGACAAGGGGCAGGAGGTGGTCGTGATCGGCTACGGATCCCAGCGCAAGATCGACGTTACCGCGCCGGTGGCCGTGGTCCGCGGCGCCGAGATCGCGAAGCAACCTTCCATCAACCCGGCCAGCGGGCTGCAGGGAAAGGTCGCCGGGGTGCACATCATCAACGATGGTTCGCCCGGTGCTTCGCCCCAGATCCGCATCCGCGGTGTGGGCTCGGTCAATGGCGGCCTGGCTCCATTGTACGTGGTGGATGGGGTATGGACCTCCGACATCGGCTTTCTCAACTCGGCTGATATTGAAACGATCAGTGTGCTGAAGGATGCATCCGCCGCGGCAATCTATGGAAACCGGTCGGCGAACGGCGTCGTGATCATCACCACCATCAAGGGCAGAGCCGGTACCCCGATGATCAGCTATACCGGCTCTGCCGGCTGGCAGAAGATCACCAACAAAGTGCAGATGGCAAACGCGCAGCAGTACGCCACGATGGCCAACGAGGTGAGCATGCTCAACGGCGGCACTCCGGTTTATGGTCCCGCTGCGATGTACAACCCGGGTACCAGCAACCCGGAGGGCACGGATTGGTTTGGCCAGTTGTTCCGGCACGCGTTCATCACCAACCACCAGCTCTCGTTCCGCGGCGGCTCCGAAAACAGCACCTACAACTATTCGCTGTCGTATGTAGATCAGCAGGGCATCGTGGAAACGCAGAACTACAAGCGCTTTACCGCCCGCCTGCAGAACGAGTTCAGGGCCGCCTCCTTCCTGAAGGTCGGCTACAATATGTTCGGTACCATCAACCGCTCCCGCGATATCAACGGCGACATCTTCCGGCAGGCCTACGCCGCGCCCCCGGTAGTGCCGGTGCGTTATAAGGACGGCTTCTACGGCGATCCGCTGGACTATTCGCTCAATTCGATCGCCAACCCGCAGGTTACGCTCGACTTCCATAACCAGCGAACCCAGCAGTACCTCATCGTCGGCAACACGTACGCTGACATCAAGCTCCCGCTCAACCTGACCTTCCGGAGCATGTTCACGTTTGAATACAACAAAGGCGAGCAGCGCAATTATGTGCCGGTATACAATGCCACCACCAACCAGCGCAACGACATCTCCTCGCTGAACGTGACCCGTTCGGAGGTGAAGAACTGGCAGCTGGAGAACACGCTCTCCTTCGAGAAAACGATCAGCCGCAGGCATCACCTCCGCATCATGGCCGCCCAGTCGGCCCGGAGCGACCGTTCCTATTTTATTTCCGGCTCCGCGAAGAATGTACCGCATAACTACGACGGGCAGCTGTACCTGAGCCTGGGTGCCAACTCCTCTGCCTTCCCCAACGTAGCCACCGATGGCGGTGCGCTTGCCACCGGCGCTTCTTATTTCGGCCGCGTCAATTATGCCTTCGACGGCAAGTACTTGCTCAACCTCACCTACCGGGCCGACGGCTCCTCGAAGTATGCCGGTGAGCACCGCTGGGGCTTTTTCCCTTCCGTGGGCGCGGCCTGGGTGATCAGCCGGGAGCGGTTCCTGGAAGGCAGCCGCCTGATCAACTCGCTCAAGCTGCGCGGCAGCTGGGGGGTGAACGGCAACGTGAACGTTCCGGCCAACCTCACGACACTCACTGCATCCTCGCTCGGGTACGCGGTGTGGGCCGGGGCCGCCGCACCGTCAAGAAGCATCATCTCCGTGGTGCCGCCCAGCCTGTTCTGGGAGAAGGGCGTCAGTGCCGACATCGGCCTCGAGGCCTCCCTGTTCCGGTCGAGGCTGACGGTGGAAGCGGATGTCTACACCCGCGATACGAAGGACGCCATCTTCACGGTGCCGATCCTGGCGTCGAGCGGTCTTGGGGGTGGCATCAATGCCAACCAGGCCACGATCCGGAACCGCGGCGTTGAGCTGAGCCTCGGCTGGCGCGACCGGATCGGGAAGCATATCCAGTACTCCGTGTCCGGCAACTATGCCTATAATCAGAACGAGATCCTTTCGGTGAACTCGGGAGCCAACGCGCTGTTCGGCGGCTATTACAGCAATCCCTCGCAGATACCCCTTACCCGCACCGTGGTCGGACGCCCGATCGGCATGTTCTACGGGTACGAGGTGGAAGGGGTGTTTCAAACCATCGGCGAGGTGCAGCGCTCCCCGCAGAGCCGGTCGGCAATGGTGGGCGACCTCCGGTTCCGGGACCAGAACGGCGACGGCGCGATCGACGACCAGGACAAGGTGGAGATGGGCAACCCGAATCCGAAGCACCTGTTCGGGCTTAACCTCGGCTTCAGCTACAAGCACCTCGACCTGTCCGTTGACCTGCAGGGTGTAGCGGGTGTTGATGTGTACAATGCCAATATGGGCCGGCGCTTCGGGCTGGAGAACTTCACCGAGGAGTTCTATGCCAACCACTGGCGCGGCCCGGGCACCTCCAACACCCATCCTTCCGCCAACCTGCTGCACGGCATGAACACGCACCCCAACACGTTCTGGGTGGAGGACGGAAGCTATATCCGCGTCCGGAACATCAATGCCGGCTACAACTTCCGGTCGCTCAGCAACTGGAAGATCAGCAGCCTCCGGGTATTCGCGGCCATCCAGAACCCGTTCAACTTTTTCCGGTACAAAGGCTTCTCGCCGGAGGTAACGGCCGCCGGCAACAGCCCGGTGAACGCCGGGATCGATGCCGGTGTGTATCCGTTGTCGGCCTACTACAACTTCGGCGTTACCCTAACCCTTTAAATGATTGCTGTATGAGATTCAGAACTTATAAAAAGCATGCAGCGCTGCTGTCTGTCCTGTTCGTGCTCGCACTCGGTGCGTGTAAAAAAGATTTCCTGGAAGTAGAGCCGCAGGGGCAGACCACCGCCGAGCGCTTCTGGCAAACGAGCGCCGACGCCGATGCCGCGGTGAACGCGATCTATGGCAACCTCCGGAGCGCCGGCCAGGTGGGCATTGCGTCGGTGGCCCTGGAAAGCCTCGGCGCCGACGATGCCGATCCCGGGGCGCGGCAGAGCGACCTGCCCGAAATGTACCAGTTCGATAACTTCAGCGTCACATCCTCCAACCAGTTCGTCGGATCGTTCTGGGCGGGGCTGTACGGCGAGATCAACCTCTGTAACCAGGTGTTGGATCATGTAGACACCATGTCGGCCGTTGACGCCACCCTGAAAGCGCGGTACCTGGCCGAAGCGAAATTCGTCAGGGCCTGGTGCTATTTCCGCCTCGTGCGCTCGTTCGGTGGCGTACCCCTGCACCTGAAGGTGCCCAGGACACCTGCCGAGTTCAACCGCGAGCGGGCCACGGCGTCGGACGTGTGGCTGGCGATCGAGCGGGACCTCGACGAAGCCGAACCGGTGCTCCCCGCAACCTATGGCACGCCGGCCGACCGGGGCCGGGCCACGAAGGGAGCCGCGCAGGCGCTGCATGCGAAAGTGGCCCTGTACCAGCGCAAGTGGAGCGAGGTCAAGCTATTCGCCGGCCGGGTGATCGCCTCCGGCAACTACTCCCTTTTCGGAAACTACGGAACGTTGTTCACGATCCCGAACGAGCTGAATGCGGAATCCGTTTTCGAGATCCAGGCCGAGCTGGTGGTGGGTGCAGAGAACGGCGCCTCCTTTCCCTGGTCGCAGTACTCTGAGTGCCAGACCCCCGAGAACCAGAATGGCTGGGGCTGGAACGTACCGAGCCAGGACCTCGTGAGCGCCTTCACGCAGGCGGGCGACAACACCCGGATGAATGCGACGATCATTATGGTGCCGGAATCGGTAGGAGGGGACAACATCGTGCAAAACGGCAACAACAACAGCCGCTACAATCAAAAGAGCTATGTGCCCTCGAGCTACTACGTATCCGGTTATCCGCGGGGCTGTCAGAAGAACATCCTCGCCATCCGTTATGCCGACGTGCTCCTGATGCATGCGGAGGCGCTCAACGAGCTCGGGGAGGCCGCTGCGGCCGCATCCGCGTTGAACCAGGTCAGGGCGCGGGCCGGGCTCAACCCCACTACGGCCGCGGCACAGGAGCCCCTGCGCACGGCGATCTGGAACGAGCGAAGGCTGGAGCTCGCTATGGAGAACGACCGGTACTTCGACGTCATCCGGCAAGGTAGGGCGGCCACGGTGTTCGGTCCCAAAGGCTGGACCGCCAATAAAAACGAGCGCTGGCCGATACCCTATAACGAGGTCCTGCTGAGCGGCGGTAAGCTGGTTCAGAACCCGGGTTATAACTAAGCGTCGTCAGAAAGCCCGGACCGGTTCCAGTTGTGAAGCACGGGCAGGAGCCCGCTACGATCGGGCGCCTTTTTACCGGCCGGACGCTGCACCTGGAAAGGGAAACCGGTCAACGTCAAGCACCAGAAACACATTCACCATTCATTCAAATACATCCACTATGATGCACAATATGCTTACGCAATTTAAATCCGCCCGTTGGGTGCTGCTCGCCGCCATCCCGCTCGCGTCGTCCTGTCACAAGAAGTACGATGCGGGCGAATACGCTCCCCTGTATGTCCTGAACGGCTATTCTTCGGTCAGCGAGATCGCGCCGGATAATCTGATTGCCCATTGGGATTTCGAGAACGACCTGGTCGAGAACGTGTCCGGGACAGCCGCGGCCGGCACCAACACCGGCTTTGCCGACGGCTATGTGGGCAAGGCCCTGCAAGGATCCGCCAACGGGTTCGCCGTCGCGGACATTTCCAGCCAGATCGCCAAGGTGAACGGAAGCTTCTCGGTAAGTCTCTGGACCTACTACCCGCGTACCACCGGCACCGACGACAACTGGGTGAACATCGTCGCAATCACGAACCCTGCGCACTACCAGAGCTGGAATGCGCCCTTTTGCGGCAACTTCAACTTCCTGAAGTATCCCGGCTCCGACCGGACCAACGGCGCCCCTTCGCACTTCGGCTACCACGTCCGGAGTGTGTCCGGCACCGGCAACTGGTGGGATGGCCCCGAGCATTGGTTCAATAACCTCTGGACGGCTTCCGTGTACGACAATTGGGTGAACTGGACCTTTACCTACGATGCCGGCAACAAGCGATTCAATATTTATAAAGACGGCGCCCAGTGGAAGAGCGATGGCTGGCTGGACCCGGCCGGCGGCAATACCTACCCGCAGGTGCTGGGCAACTTCTCCAACCTCCAATTCAACGACCCGCCGACCAAGATCATCTTCGGCGGAAACACCGACACCGGCGTCACTTCGGACCTCACCTGGGGTAAGTCGAACAAGGGATACGACGGGAAGCTGGACGAAGTGCGCATCTACAATACGGCGCTGACACAGCCGCAGATACAGGCGATGATCGGGCTGCAAGGCAAGGGTAAGCTGTAATGGGATTGCACGTGCACAACAAACAAACGAGGCCGGCCCTCTTCGGTATGCTCCTGCTGGCAGCGGCGCTTGGCTCGGGGCTGGCTTGCGCCAAACGCGTAAAGGACCTGCAGCGCGCGCCGGCGGCCTCAGGCGGGCTAAGCATCGTACAGCAGCAGCTGAACGATCGCCCGGTCAGTACCGCCCCGGTGCAGCTGACCGCCAACGTGGCCGTACTTCGGCTCCGCTTTTCCGACAAGGTAGACCGGTCCACGGTGGGCGCTGCGCTGTCGTGGAAGGCGACGGCCACTTCGTCGGATGTGCCCGTCGGGGTGGGCTATGCCGATGGCGACTCCACGTTGATCCTTACGCCCGGTACGCCCCTGGCGTACCTGAGCGGCTATTCAGTGCGCCTGTCAAACAGGCTCCGGGCGGCCGGCTCCGGAATGCCCGCTTCGGCTTTCACCCTGAGCATCCGAACCGGCATCGACCCGGCAGACAAGTTCCCGGTGATCCCGGACGAAGCCTTACTTGATTCGGTTCAGAAGAGAACGTTCCGGTATTTCTGGGATTATGGTCATCCGCTGTCGGGGCTTGCCCGCGACAAGACGCAAACGACCGACCTGGACGATTGCTCGGTGGGTGGAACCGGGTTCGGAATTCTTTGCCTGCCGGTGGCCGTGCACCGGGGGTTGATAACGCGGGAAGCGGCCCTTGCGCGGCTCCGGAAGATCGTGGACTTCCTCACGGTGAAGGCGCAGCGCTATCACGGCGCATTCCCGCACCGGATCAACGGCACTACGGGTGCTACCATCGTATGGCATCCGAAAGACGATGGCGCCGACCTGGTGGAAACCTCCTTCCTGATGATGGGGCTGCTCACGGCCCGGCAGTTTTTCGATGGTGCCGGCGACGCGGAAGGCGCGCTGCGCAGCGGGATCAACACCCTGTTCCGGGAGGTAAACTGGCAACGCTTCCGCAAAGACGATGAGCAGGCCCTATACTGGTTGTGGAGCCCGAATCATGGATGGGACATCTCGTTCCGGGTACGTGGTTGGAACGAAACGCTCATCACCTACATCCTGGCGGCTGCGTCGCCCACCCATGGCATCGGGAAAGAGGCCTATGACCACGGTTTTGCCGATCGCGGCGCCCTGCGGAACGGGCAGCAATTTTACGGGATGACCCTGCCGCTGGGACCCGCGTTCGGAGGGCCGCTCTTCCTGTCGCAGTATTCGTTTCTCGCCCTGAACCCGATCGGGCTGAAAGACACTTATGCAGACTATGAAGTGCAGGCCAGGAATCATGCGCTCATCAACCGCGCCTATTGCATCGAGAACCCGAAAAGCTACCTGGGTTATTCCGACTCGGGCTGGGGCCTCACAGCCAGCTCCACCCACGCGGGGTATACGCCCTGCTCGCCCACCTCGGACGTGGGGGTGATCGCCCCGACGGCAGCCCTGGCCTCGTTCGGCGTTACGCCTCATGAATCGTTGGCCGCGCTCCGGTATTTCTACTACCGGCTGGGCGACCGCCTCTGGAAAGACTACGGCTTTGTCGATGCGTTCAACCTGAATACCGACCCGGTCTGGATCGCGCCGCAGGAGCTGGTGTATAACCAGTTGCCGGTCATGATCGCAATCGAGAACCACCGCTCTGGGCTCGTGTGGCGCCTGTTTACTTCCTGCCCGGAGGTGAAAGCCGCACTACGCCGCCTGGGCTTCACCGCTCCCTATCTGTGAGCATTTTTTAACCTGATCCCGAACCGGGTGGGCGCTCCGGCTTGCTCCTGCATGGTCGACGCAGCGCGCCGTGCAGGAGGGCAGCTCCCTGCGCGCTTTCCAACCCGGATCACCAGCTAAAGCAATAACTCTATGAGCAGTGTACGATCTGTACTTATGTTTCTCGGATGTATGTGTATGCTTCTTGAGGCAGGCGCACAAAAGGCCGCGCCCCGGGGATCAGGAGGGGGGCTTCCTTTCTTGCGCGCCCGGGCCACCCACACCGAGCTCGTGGTGGACGGCAAGCCCTTCCTGATGGTGGCCGGCGAGCTGCACAACTCCACCTCGTCGGCTCCGGCGTATTTCCGCGAGGCCATGCAGCATGCGAAAAGCATGAACGTCAATACCGTGATCGCGTCTGTGGCCTGGGAGCAGTTTGAGCCGCAGGAGGGGAGGTTCGATTACTCCTTCATCGATTTCATCCTCAAAAGCGCCCGGGAGCAACAACTAAAGATCGTGCTGATCTGGTTCGCCACCTGGAAGAACGGGGAATCATCGTACGCGCCGCTATGGGTCAAAGCGGATACGAAGCGCTTCTTCCGGATCCGGAACCGGTCGGGCGAAACCATGAGCGCCATCTCACCGTTCTGCACGGCAGCGATGGAGGCGGACGCCAAAGCCTTCGCCGCGCTGATGGCCTATATCAAGGCAAAGGACACGCACCACGACATCATCATGATGCAACCCGAAAATGAGGCCGGCGCCTTTTCCGAAATGGATTACAACGAGGTGGCCCTGAAGAAATACGGGGAGGCCGTTCCGCAGCAGCTGGTCGACTACCTCGTAGCCAACCGCGACGGGCTGGAGCCCGAGCTGAAAGCTGCCTGGAACCAAAACGGGGCCAGGCGGCAGGGGACCTGGGCGGAGCTCTTTGGCGGGCAGCACTACGACGCGCAGAACTTTTTCATGACCTGGCAATACGCCACATTCATGAACGAGGTATGCCGGAGGGGCAAGCAGGTACTGCCGCTTCCAATGTATGTGAATGCCTGGCTCGTGCAGTTTCCCGGCGAGCTGCCCGGCAAGTACCCGAACGGCGGACCCGTGTCGCGCGTGCTCGACATCTACCGGGCGGCGGCTCCGGCCATCGACTTCCTGGCCCCGGACATCTACCTGCCGAATTTCAGGGAGGTGTGCCGGATGTACTCCCGGCCGTCGAAAAAGAATCCCCTGTTCATTCCCGAGTGCGAGCGCACCAACCCGGGCAAGGCCTATTATGCGCTCGCGGAGCACGATGCGCTCGGCTTCGGCCCCTTTGGTATCGAGTCGCTGGCTTCCGACGATGCCTACGCCCTGAGCTTCCGCATACTGAGGGATGAATTGCTCCCGCAAATCCAGGCCCACCGCGGCACCGGGAAGATGCGGGCCATCCTCAAAGAAGGCAACGAGGACACTGCGAGCGTGACCATCGGCTCCAGCCGGCTTGCCATCGAATACCTCGACAAAGGGAAGAACGCCTATGGTATCATCATCCAGACCGGCAACGACGAGTTCCTGGTCGCCGGCATCAATTTCAGGGTCGCCTTTGGGTCCACGACCGGGAAGAAAGTGGTCATCGGGGAAGTGCAGGAAGGCGGTTTCGAGCAGGGGCGTTGGGTGGTGCACCGGTACCTGAACGGTGATGAAACGTACCACAATACATTCCTCTTTGCACGCGGCCGCAGCTATTCCGTACGTGCATCGGGAGGGAGCCGGGTGGCTACGCGCAAAATGGTACCGTTACCCGTGCTCCACCAGCACCTGGAAGCGGGCCTCGTGCAGCAGCAAACGGAAGGGCCGGGGATTTACCGGGTAAAGATCTATGAGCTGAGGCAGTAGCCTGTTGCCGGGGGGGAAAAAGTCGTAGAAGGGCAGAGCCGTAGGGGGCGGTGGCTGAGCTTACGTGCGTGTCTCTGCCGGCGCCGGCAGCCCGCATTTCTACAAACCTAGGGACGGTTCGGAAAACAGGTGGGCGGGCGACCAGCAGGACAAGCCGTCGGGAGCAAGGAGGCGGGCTGCAGCCTGCGCTGCCGGACGATCGGTGCCGGGTCGGTGTTTCTGGCCTATATTCGGTGCGCGTCGTTTTTTGAACCGTCCGCTAAAGTTCTTCTTTTGTGACAAAACCTTCCAGGCAATCCGCGACTCCGGACGAAGCTTTTGCTTTGCTGCGGATGCTTGGTGCCGTTGCTCCGGTCAATAAAGCGTTGGCGAGCTTCGTGCTGAAGAGCTCCTTTCCCGTTTCGTTGGCAAAAGGAAAACTGTTGTTGAAAGCCGGCGATACCTGCACGCATATCTATTTTATCCGGAAAGGCGTGTTGCGTGGCTATATCCGGGACGGCCAGACCGACACCACAACCTGGATCACCACCGAGCACCAGATGGCCGCTTCGATCAGCAGCTTTGTACGGCAAGAGCCGGCACCCGATTACATACAGGCGCTGGAGGATTGCGAGCTCCTCGCCATTGCCTATACCGATATGGAGGCTGCCTACGTCCGGTTTCCCACGTTCAATCTGATCGCGCGCAAGATCTACGAAACCTACTATGTGGATGCGGAAAACCGCGCCCTTCTCGTGCGGCTCAAGAGCGCCGATGCGAAGTATGCCAACCTCCTGCGCACCCAGCCCGAACTGGCCAACCGCGTCTCTCTCAAATACATCGCCTCTTACCTGGACATCACCCTCGAGACCCTGAGCCGGGTGCGGCGGCGACTGGCGCAACCGCCGCTCTCCGACCCGTTATAAGGCCCGCGTGCTGCCGGGACCGCTCGTCGCGCGTGCGTCGCGCAAGGGCAGCGAAGAAGCGGTGCCCTCCGGCAGGCGAAGTGCACAGGGAGGCTGAAGGGAAAGCAGCACTTTAGCCTGGAGCTGATGGACCAGTTGGCCCGGACGGCTGTGTCCGGCAAATACCATGACCTGGTGATCTCGGCGGGTTATTATTTCCGGTTTTAAACGGGAGCCGCGGCCTGCTCCGTCCTGCTTGATGGACCTGGCGCGACGGCACGTCGGCGCTCCCAAAGCTTCGGGAGCGCCGACGTGCATGGAGGCCGCTTGCGGCCGACTATTTCCCTGTTTTCTGCGGCTCATGTAAATCAAACAGCCTCTGAGCGCGATCGCTTCCATGGCATCCTATAACGGAACGCTTATATCGTGCTTGATCGTATCGAGCACGATGATGCTTTGCAGCTTGGCAATATTGGGTACCTCGCCCAGCTGCTCCACGAAAAAGCGACGGTATTGTGCCATGTCGCGCACGATCACTTTGATCATGAAGTCGTGTTCGCCACCGATGGTATAGCATTCGACTATTTCCGGGAAAGCGGTGATCCTGCTGATGAAGGCCGCGCCAAGTTGGGTTGAATGTTCCTTCAGGTTTATGTTTACATAGAACAGGATGAACTGCTCAAGTTTGCTCCTGTCTACGATCGCCGCATAATGGCTGATGACACCGGCGGTTTCAAGGCGCTTGATCCGGTCATGAACCGGGGTTGCCGACAGGTTCACCTTTGCGGCAAGCTCCCTGACGGTCCATTTACCATTTTGCTGGAGGAGCTTCAAGAGCTGGATATCCGTCTTGTCGAGGGTAATCTGATCGTTGGGTGCTTGTTCTTTTTTCATAAGCGGAAGGGCTCCGGAAAGTGCTATCGTCTTGTTTGAATGATGAGAAAATGGCTGTTTGTTCTTTTTTGTGTGCAGGTGTCAGAACAGGGGTGATATCGGGTAAGTTACGGATAAATGCTGCGTCCGCCGGCACTCCAACTTACTAAAAGCACGTTATGTTACCGATTGAAACCGATCACATCCATGGATTCATTTACGAAGTAGGACAGTTGCGATTCGAGACCAGGCATGGCTGGCTGCGCCTGTTGCGCCCCTACGATAATGTGGCGGAGTATACGTTCCGAACTTCGGTGATTGCCTACGTACTTGCCCTGATGGAAGGGTACCCGCACCCCGAGCAGGTCGTTACGATGGCCGTTTTTCATGACCTGTACGAAGTGCGCACCGGGGATACCGATCCGTACCAGAAGCGCTACCTCCGGATAGATGAAGAGAAGGCAATCCGGGAACAGGTGGGCGCGCTCTCCTTTATTGGGGAAAAGATACAGGCGATCTGGACGGAGCTGCATCATCAGGAAACGCAGGCAGCAAAGATCGCCAAGGATGCCGATCTGCTCGAATGTGCGTACAGTGCCAGCGAGCTTGCCTGGAAAGGGATACCCGAAGCGAAGAAATGGCTCCCGCCCTTAGCAGAAAGGCTGCAAACCGAATCCGCAAAGACATTGATCGGGACGGTACTTGACGTAAGCCCTACTCGCTGGTGGGAGCACCTAAGTAGCCTGGTGTGCGGTGATCGGGGAGGGGGCCGGTAGCAGGCGGGCCAGCGTGCGCGTCTCCGGAATTAGAAAGCTACAGTTCGTCCGGGCCTTCGCACGGGAGCGTGCATGCACCAATCCTTTCCGGCCACTGTGCAAGCTGCGCCACCCTTGCCGACTCCATTCCCGGGCTTTGGCAAGCATCAGCCCGCTGTTCCAGGATTCGTACCGCTATTTTAATATGAACGTCGAAGACGCAGCCTTCGACCGTCTGAACCCACGTTCACTGATCGTGGCGGTGCCGGGTCCACGCAACGGAATTATGAAAGAAAAGAAGGCGACGATTGAAACTGACGCTCCGATGGAAATGTGCCTGATGCGATCGCCGTGCCGTCAGGGCATTCACCAGCTACCCGGCAACGCCGTTGAATATTAATCCCGACATCCCCAACTCACCTTCGGGTATCCGGAGAAATGGTTTCCTGCAAAGAGGTGGAGGTAGGCTGCTATCCGTGTTGGAAAGCAACGTCTGTATTGATGTTTCGGACAATGGAAGCGGGTTTGACCCGAAGTGCACGGAAGCGATCTTCCGGATTCCTGAAAAGCTCCATTTCATTGAGGATTATCCCGGCACTGGTATCTGCCTCGCCACGGTAAGAAAGATCATGCGTCGTTATGGATGGTTTTTGCTGGCCGCCGCTGCCGCTGGCGTAGGGCTACTTTCCGGCTTTCTTTCCCGGACCGCGGGAGATTACCGGGCGGCGCAGTGGGAACCGGCGCGTTGGTATTTGATGGATGAAAACAAAGGCTCTTAGCTACCGGGGCAACGGGGTTGCCACCGATCGTTAAGAGCCTTCGAAGAGGATACCGTAATTGTACGGGAGTCGATTAGCCGGATGCATTCATTGAGCCGGCAGGGTAGGATTCGTCAGGGTAGTTCGGACGAATCCGCATCGGGTCAATTTCTTCCGTCTTTTTTGTCCTGGGCATTTCCGATCACGGCGCCGGTGCCGGCTCCCAAGAGTCCGCCCACAACGGCACCTGCTACACGGTTCTTTTTATTGATGATCGCACCGCCTGCCGCTCCGGCTACGCCGCCGATGATCGCTCCTTTGGCGGTACTGCTGATTCCTCTTTTAGCAGGAGTTCCCGTGGTGCCTGTGCCGCTGCCGTTACTGGCGCCGGTGCTGCCGGTTGCTGCGGCCGCCGGCCTGGGACTGGACACATAACGCACCTGCTGCGGGGCTACCGGCTTTTTCCCGGTAGTCTGCGCGGTTGAATCGAGCTCGCTTAGGTTCATGGAGGCTCTTGCTTGCGCAAGCTGATAGGCAGAAAGACCGGTCGTGTCGGGGATCTGGGTCTGCGCCGGCGCGGTCGGATTGGAATTGCAGGCAGAGAGGGTCATAAAGGCGCAAAGCGCCAGGGTAATTTGCTTCATAAATTGTCGGGGGAGATTAAGAGGGGATGAGGGTAGGATACTCAATAGATGGGAATACCGTGCCACGAATGATCCATTCCACCGGTAATCCATATTAATGGCCGATTGTGCATAAGTAAGTGCTTCCCCCGGTTACCGGAGGGATTTAAATAATCATTGCGACTTACCGGATTGCTATCATCCATGAAATTGAATGTGCGCGTCCGTCTTCACCTGCATCGGCGGATGATCGATCCTTCCGTGAAATTATTTGGCGGCGGGCGCTTCTTCCGGTACCACTGGATGTTATCGATTGTTTCCCTCAAGGCTTCCCTGCTGTTCTCGTTTACGAAAAAGCGGTTCACAGACTTACTGCTGGTGTCGATCACGATCGGTTGCGACACGGGTGTGGTAATAGAGTGCAGGGGATGCATTTCACCTGCGGCCTGCCGTCTCCGTTACCTTGTTGCGGAGGGTAAAACAACCCGGCTTGGACCTAATTAAATTCCGGCAATTGATCGACGGACAGGGGAAGACCCGGTTGGAGCCGGACATCGATCCCGCTCACGGCAGCATCCACTTCATGCGCCGGCCGATCGTCAAAAGGTTGGATCGCGCTACCAACTACAAATCATTTCGTTTATGCTGAAAGAAAAGGAGCTGGCGGTGCCTGGCCATGGCGCCGTGCCGTTCTCGTTACCGGCTGCCTTCTTCGCCGATCCTTCGGCTCCCGGATCGTATCGGGGTATTCCCGCGTCAGAAAAAATGACGGTCAGGCACAAAAAAAGGGGATACATCTCTGTATCCCCTTCGTTCATCGTGCCCAAGACTGGATTCGAACCAGCACACCGTTACCGGCGCTACCACCTCAAGGTAGTGCGTCTACCAATTTCGCCACCTGGGCATCGTTTGTAAGAACTGTTTTCCCGTTTCGGGAGTGCAAATATAATCACTTCTTCAATACAATGCGAAAAGTTGTTCCTTTTTGCGGCTCAGAATTTTTTACGAAGAGGGTACCGCGGTGGTATTGCTCCACGATCCGCTTCGAGAGTGAAAGCCCGAGGCCCCAGCCGCGCTTCTTCGTGGTGAAGCCCGGCTTGAACACCTTGGCGATATTGGCCTTGCTGATGCCCTTGCCGCTGTCAGTCACGTCGATCTGCACCGCACTGTCCGTCTCCTGGATATCGACAGCGATGCTGCCTGTGCCGTCCATCGCGTCGAGCGCATTCTTGAGGAGGTTCTCGATCACCCAGTCGAACAACGGGCCGGAGAGCGGCGCCACGATCGATTCCCGTCCATGCGTCTCGAGCGAGAAGCGCACCTTGCCCGAAGCCCGCTTCCGCACGTAGTCCATCATTTGCCGTACCTGATCCACCACGTCGCGGGGCTCCAGTTTCGGCGTGGAGCCGATCTTGCCGAAGCGGTCCGACACCAGCCGCAGCCGGCTCACGTCTTTTTCCAGCTCGGCAACGAAGGGCTCATGGCCGTGGGTTTCCTTCAGCAGCTCGATCCAGCCTTCGAGCGACGACACCGGCGTGCCGAGCTGGTGGGCCGTTTCCTTGGCCATGCCTGCCCACACCTGGTTCTGCGTGGAGCGGTAGGAGGAGCGGAGGGAGAGGAGAGTGAGGGTGATGAAGAGACCCACGATCACGAGCTGCACCATCGGATAGTAGCGCACCTCGGATAGCAGGCGGCTGTTGCCGAAGTAATATTTATTAATACGCGTCGAGTCGAAAGGGTCGAAGTAGGTGATGGGCGCGCGGGCCTTACGGAAGGAGCGGAGCTGCTCCTGCAGGTAACCCGATGTCTTGTCCTCGGCCTGTGCCGAGTCGAGGTTTTTATAGCCGAAGACGGAGTCGCGCTCGTTGGTCCAGATGATCGGGATGTCGTCGTTGTCCTGCGTGATCTTGAAGGCGAGGCGGGTATCCGTGTTGGTCGGGCTCAGCAGGGCATTGCTAGCCTCTACCCATTGCTCCACTTTCTGCCGTTCCTCGCGCTCGATCTTGGCCGCCAGATAGGAGGAGTACCAGATGGTGCCGCTGACGATCAGGATGGCGACCAGTGCCAGCAGCGAGCGCACGTTGAGCAGAGAGCGGATCATGCCGCCGAAATTAGGAAAACGGCCCCGGACCCTTATTTTTGGGCAAATTTTTCTCCCGCCTTGACTGCTGCGCCCCTTGTTGCGATCGTGATCCTGAACTGGAACGGGAAACATTACCTGGAGCAATTCCTGCCCTCGGTGCTGGCCACGCAATACGCTAATTATAAAGTGGTCGTGGCCGACAACGCCTCTTCCGACGACTCGCTCGCCTTCCTGCGTGCCCGGTACCCGCAGGTGGAGCTCGTGGTGCTCCCGCAGAACTACGGCTTTGCCCGCGGCTACAACGAGGCCCTCCGCCAGGTGACCGCCGATTATTACGTGCTCCTCAACTCCGACGTGGAGGTAACACCCGGCTGGGTAACGCCCATCATCCGGCTGCTCGAGAGCGATGCGCGCGCCGCGGCCTGCCAGCCCAAGCTGCTCGCCTTTCACCACAAGCACCTGTTCGAATATGCCGGTGGCGCCGGGGGCTGGCTCGACCACTTCGGCTACCCCTTCTCGCGGGGCCGCATCTTCGACGTGTGCGAGGAAGACAGCGGGCAGTTCGAGGAAACGCAGGAAGTGTTCTGGGCCAGTGGGGCGGCGCTCTTCATCAAGGCTTCTATCTTCCACGAGCTCTCCGGCTTCGATGATTTCTTTTTTGCACACCAGGAAGAAATTGACCTGTGCTGGCGCCTGCAGCGTGCGGGCTACCGGGTGTATTGCTGCCCGGAGTCGGTGGTGTACCACGTGGGTGGCGGCACGCTGCCGAAAGGCAACTCGCGCAAGACCTTTCTCAACTTCCGCAACAACCACATCATGCTGGCCAAGAACCTGCCGGCAGGAGAAAAGTGGTGGAAGATCCCGTACCGCCTGCTGCTCGACCAGGTAGCTGCGTTCAAAGGCGCGCTTGGCGGCGACAGCGGCTATTTTGTGGCCATCAACCGCGCGCACATCGCCTACTATAAATGGCTCTTCTCCAAACGAAAGAAGGACGGACTGCCCAAGCCGCCACTGCGCCGGCTTGCCGGGGTATACCCGGGCAACCTGATCTGGGAGCATTTTGTGAAAGGAAAGAAGTCGTTCCGTGAGATCGTAAAGAGGAAGTAGTGCGAAGTTGTCTTGACTGGCACCCTTGTTTCTATAGTTTGCAATCGAGCCTGGCGTGATCCTTTATACAGGTTTGTACGGTGAAGTTTCCCGTACGATCAGCATGTCCTGCGACGGCTTACGGCCGCCGTTATTGCTTCGCTGCGCTCGCAATGACCTGGTTGCAGAACACCGTGCGCATGTGTCGCATATACCGCTGCCGGAATGGACAACCGAAGACATCAAAACAACCGGCAAACTTTTTTCCACATTGCCGATTTTTTCCTTGGTGATTACAGTACGCCCCCCTTATTTTTGCACCACAATTTTTGCACATGGATCATCAGCAAGAATATCAGGAAGAACTGCAGAAGGTACAGGATCGTGACTTCACCCACAGCTGGGTTTCGTCGTCGGCCTTCCTGTTCTATCTCTCTGTTTTCTGCCTGCTTGCTTTCTTCTTCGGTAGCTGCTATAAACTGTATACGAAGCGGTACGAAAAGAACCGCATCGAGGCCGTGCAGACGCCGAGCACGCAGTATACCCCGCAGTATAAGTAAGGCCCCGCCGCCAAAAAAAATCTAAAAAAGTTTTGGCGGTAAAAAAGAAAAGCCCTTATATTTGCAACCCGAAGTTCTTAACAAATTCAGTGATAACAAACTGATAATCAAGCGGAAGTAGCTCATTTGGTAGAGCACGACCTTGCCAAGGTCGGGGTGGCCGGTTCGAGCCCGGTCTTCCGCTCCAGACAAAAAGCCCGCTCGCAAGAGCGGGCTTTTTTATGCTCGGCACAACGGGCTCCAACGATGTGCCGGAGGCCCCGGTGGTGAAACTGGTAGACACGCCGGACTTAAAATCCTGTTCTCCGCAAGGGGAGTGCCGGTTCGATTCCGGCCCGGGGCACGCACCAAGCACAACGCCTTAACTCAAAAAGTTAAGGCTTCTTTTTGCCCAACCGGCAACAGGGCGATCCGCGCTACCTTTAGTGCCTATGGCCCCCGATGATTTCCAGAACGTAATCACCACCGCCGACGAGCTCCGAGCCCTCGTGGGCACCCCCAGCGAACTCGTGCAACATAAGGCGATCACGCACCTCGACGCGCACTGCACCGATTTCATCGGCCGCTCCCCACTGCTCTTCATTTCCTCCGCCGATGCCTCGGGCCGCTGCGACGTGTCGCCGCGCGGCGATGCACCCGGCTTCGTACAGGTGTTATCCCCGCAACGCCTCCTCATCCCCGAGCGGCCGGGCAACAAGCGCCTCGATACGCTCCGCAATATCCTGGAGCACCCGGGCGTCGGGCTCGTGTTCCTGATCCCCGGGCTCGGAGAGGCGCTGCGGGTAAACGGCACGGCCAAGCTGGTGCGCGATGAAGCCTTGCTGCGGCGCATGGAGGCGCAGGGAAAGGTTCCGCTGCTTGCGATCACCGTGGAGGTGGAGGAGTGCTACCTGCATTGCGGAAAGGCCTTTAAGCGCGCACAGCTCTGGTCGCCGGAAAGCTGGCCCGATCCTGCCACCTTGCCCCGGGCAGCCGCCATCCTGAGCGATCATGCAAGCACCGTCCGGATGACGGAGCCGGAGGTAGCGCTGCTGCTGCAGGAAAGCTATACGAAGCGCCTGTACTGAGCGGCCCCGTATTCCTGCAAGGCAGGTCCGGTTGCGTGGTGTGCCGTGTCGCTTCCAGCGCTTTTTGCTGGCAGGGACCACCATCATGCTGAACCCGGCCGTCGCGGAACCTTCTTCCCTCGTTGCCAGGCGGTCTCCCGCTCGCCCGGGTCGCCTTTTCCCCCGGGGGCACGACTTATTAAGAAGATAAGAATTTAATAATGTGTAAGTGCCTGTTTCTTTTGAACTGGCGCGCGTTGCCGCGATGTGGAAGAATTTTACCGTCCGTTTGCATGCGATCCTGCACAAGTTTTTCTTAGTTTCGTCGCCCGCGCCACCATGAAAGATCTAAACAAAAAAACGCCCCCGACCGCAGCCCCGCAGATCATGATCGTGCCAGCTGAAATGCGCGCCCATCCTGCATTGCTACGCCTCAAGGAAAAGCTGAAGTCCGACCTCGCGCGGAAAGACGGTCGACTGCCTGCCTGAGCCTTTTCCTCATCCGGTACCGGCACCCTGCTTGCGCAGGAGCCGGCCCAATACCACCATCTTCCGCCCGTCTTCCAGCTGCACCAGCATTGAGCCGTTGCGTCCACGGATGCACTTGCCGTCGGCGCGCCGCACAGCCGTGCATAGCGCGCCCTTCAGGGCCGGGTCGGTATGCCGGTCGCCGAGATACCGGTAGGTTGGATATTCCGTGTTCCTCATTGAAAAAGAAGAACCGCCTCGTCGGCGGTTCGTTAAGATCCGGTCAGGCGCCGGTAGTGTATTGATATTCCACTTTACCGGCAAGCCGCTTGTTGCGGTCGAACAGGGCCTCGCGCACTTTAAGCCCGCGGTTGTCGTATTGATAGCGCCAGATGCTGTAGTTGGAGTTGTTGGCCGGCACCGTGATGCGCTGGATCACCTGGCCCGCGTCGGAATACTCGAACATGTATTCGGGCAACAGTCGCTTTGCCCGCTCGTTGAAGCGAACGATATCCGTCAGGAAACCCTTGTCGTTGTAATAATAGTACACCACGTCCGCCGGCGCGCCCGCCCGCTGGCTCTGCTCCTCAGCCACCTGGCCGCGCTCGTCGAGCTTGAAGGTGACCACCGTGGTATCGGTACCGTTCTTGATGCGCAGCATGCGGCTCACATTTCCGTTGCTATACGTCCATTGGTGCTCCTCGGTCTGCCGGAAGCGCCCGCTCGAGTCGGTCGATACACTGAAGACGCGCTCGAGTTGCCCGTCTTTATTAAAAGTATAGTCCGTGGTGCTCACGTTCGCGCTATTGGTATCGACGGTGCGCACCACGCGCCCCTGCGCGTCGGTCCAGGAATGCAGCACGGAGGGGTCGGCGTCGCCGATCTGCGTGCTCGTGCTCAGGTGGCGTTCGGTAAGGTTGAACGATTGGTCTACGCGAAGTTCCTCGCTCTTGTTGCCGTCGGCGTTGTAGCTGGTGAGCGTAACTGCCGTAACGCGGTTGTCGAGGAAACGCTTCATCTGCTCGTTGGTCTCGCGGGTGCCCACAATGTCCTTGTAATAATATTGCGCAAAAGCGGTGGGCGCGGAGGACAGGAGCAAGATGGAGAGCAGGAATTTCATCCGGATGTTGTTTGTTCCCAAAAATACACCTTGCTTTGCGAAGGCTTCTCTAACGAACTGTTGAAGCCCTTTCATTATCCTTATTTTTAAGAAAAAATTGACGTGTCTCACCAACCCGAACGTGCCGAGAAAGACTGCCTCAATTGCGGATCCCTCGTGCACGGCCGATTCTGCCACCAGTGCGGGCAGGAGAACATCGTGACCCACCAGAATTTCTTCTCGCTCGTCCAGCATTTCATCTTCGACCTGTTCCACTTCGACGGCAAGTTTTTCGACACGGTCCGCTACCTGCTCTTTAAGCCGGGTTTTGTACCGAAAGAATATGTCGCCGGCAAGCGAATGAGCTACCTGGACCCGATCCGGATGTACCTCTTTACCTCCGCCCTGTTCTTTCTCGTCTTCTTCGCCATCAGCAAGATCGATCTGGGTAGCCAGGACCCTACGACGCGGGCGTTATCGAAGGCCGAACGCTATGAGGTGGCAGCAGGTCTGAACCCTCCGAAAGACAGTTTTCAGGTGCATGCCCTTGCGCGGGTGCTCGATACCACGCGGTTGCTGTACATCGACGACGCGCGGCATCCGGATTCGGTGGTCACCCTGCATGGACAGAAGTATTACCTGGAGCCTGACGAGCCGGTGGATACGAGCAAGAAGGAACCCGATGAGGATGATTCCTGGCTGGAACGTACCATAGAGAGTCGCTTTACGCAGCTGGAGAAACGCGAGGACGATAACGCAGGAACGACCCAGCAACTGGTATTCGACGGCTTCATGCACCGGCTTCCCTACCTGCTGTTCGTATCGCTGCCCTTCTTTGCACTGTTGCTGAAGCTGCTGTATGTCCGAAGAAAGATGTTCTACAGCGACCATATGGTGTTCACCCTGTACCACTACATTTTCAGCTTCCTGATGCTCCTGTTCGTCATCGGCTTCCGGAAGCTGAAGGCACTGAGCGGCTGGGACATCTTCGACTGGATCAACCTGGGGCTGCTGCTGTATAGCATTATCTATCTCTATAAAGGGATGCGCCGCTTTTATGGCCAGCGCCGCGCCAGGACCTTGGGCAAATTCGTATTGCTCAACATCCTGGCCTCATTCATCGTGATCCTGCTGCTCTTCACCTTCCTGCTCATCACCGCCGCTCAACTCTGACCTTATGACGCCCGCACAAATCGCCTTCGATCGCCTCGTGACCATCATGGACGAACTCCGCGAGCAATGCCCCTGGGACCGCAAGCAAACCATCCAGACGTTGCGCCAGATGACGCTCGAGGAAACCTACGAGCTCACCGACGCCATTACCGCCGAGGACTGGAAGGGCATCCGGGAAGAACTGGGCGACCTGCTGCTGCACATCCTCTTTTACTCCCGCATCGGCCGCGAGCAGCAACAGTTCACGCTCGAGGAGGTGATCAACGGCATCTGCGACAAGCTCGTGACGCGGCATCCGCATATTTATGGCGATGTCAAGGTGGAGAACGACGAGGACGTGAAACGAAACTGGGAACAGATCAAGCTGAAGGAGGGCAAAAAGTCGGTGCTCTCCGGTGTGCCCAAAACCTTGCCTGCCCTCGTAAAGGCGATGCGGCTGCAGGAGAAGGCAAAGCAGGTAGGCTTCGAGTGGGAGAACGCCGACCAGGTCTGGGTGAAGGTGGAGGAGGAGCTCGGCGAGCTGAAGGAAGCCCGGAGCGGTGGCGACCCGAAAAAGATCGAGGAGGAGTTCGGCGATGTGCTGTTCTCCCTGGTGAATTTCGCACGGTTTTTGAGCGTGGACGCCGAGAATGCGCTCGCCGTCACGAACAACAAATTTAC
Source organism: Flaviaestuariibacter amylovorans (assembly GCF_039541815.1). Taxonomy (NCBI): domain Bacteria; kingdom Pseudomonadati; phylum Bacteroidota; class Chitinophagia; order Chitinophagales; family Chitinophagaceae; genus Flaviaestuariibacter; species Flaviaestuariibacter amylovorans. Next base: position 898,920 of record NZ_BAABGY010000007.1, on the reverse strand, counting down.
CCATCGCTTTACCCGTATGGAAGAAAAAGCCGGCGCCGAAGGCCGTAACCTGAACGACATGACCCTCGAAGAAATGGACGCGCTCTGGAACGAAATCAAAAAAGAGCGGTCGTGAACCGGTGGCGCATCGATAGCCGCCTGCCCCGGCGTACCCTGTTGTTCACGGCGGGCGCGTTGCTGCTGCTCTCGTTCTTTACCTCCCTGTATTTTCACGAGGTGCCTTCGCTGGAGCGCGAGCAGCGCCATATCGAAGAGCACCTGCACAGCGCCGAGGCCGACTTCGCCGCCGTGATCGCCGAACGCGGGCTCGTGCAGCGCCTCGCCCTGCGCCAGGAGACCGAGGCCGAGTTCAACAGCCTGCAGCAGAAGAAGTACGGCCTGTATCTCTACGACGCCGCGGGCACGCTGCTGTACTGGAACAACCAGCGCTCGCTGCCCACCGCCAAAGACATCCGCCGCCACGACGGGCACTATGCCGAATCGCTGCCCAACGGCTTCTATATCATCCTGAAGCGATCGGTGCCGATCCCCGCCGCCAACCGGAGCATCACGGCCATCGCCATGGTGCCCATTCTGTACACCTTCGACTACCAGCATTCGAGCTACCTGCGCACCAGCTTTGCCCACGATGCCGACGCGGTGCGCAAGATCCGTATCGCCGCCACCCGCACGCCTTACGCCATCCGCGACCGCAGCACGCTCACGCTGTTTCACATCGAGGCCAAGCCCCACTCGCCCGATGCGCGCGTCGACGCCGTATCGGCCATCTTACGCATCATGGCCTTCCTGCTGCTGCTGGCCTTTATTCATTTCCTGGCCGAAGACGTCACGCGGAAGCGGGGCGCCTTGCGGGGCATCGCCTTCCTGCTGGTGGTGCTGGTAGCCGTACGCGTGCTGCTGCTTTTTGTGCCGGCGCTCTTTTCGTTTCGCCAATTCACGCTCTTCGACCCGGCCGTTTACAGCAACTACCACAACCCGCTTTTCCGCTCCCTTGGCGACCTGCTCATCTCCACGCTGTTTGCCTGCTGGCTGATCGCGTTCACCTGGTGGCAGATGGGGCCGCAGGGACGGTTACCCAGGGTCGTGCAGGGCCGGTACAAGCTCTGGGCAGGGGTGATCGCTTTGTTCGTGCTCATGTTCACGACGTTCCAGTTCGCCAACGTGGTGCGCTCGCTCGTGGCCGATTCCAGCATCTCCTTCAACGTTACCTACTTCTTCAGCCTCGACGTGTTCACGGTGGTGGGCTTTGTCGAGCTCGCGCTGCTCACCGTATCGTATTACTACTTTACCCGGGTGCTCTACCGGTTCATCTTCCCCGCCTTTGCCGGCCGCATGCTGCTGCTCTATTTCGGGCTCGCCGGCATCGGCCTCCTCTTCCTGACCCTGCGGAGCGGCAATGCCATCGTACTGTTTCACCTGCCGGTGTTGCTGTGGCTGCTCTGCTACACGCTGCTCGTGAGCCGAGAGCAGTTCCTCGTGAACCGCTTCCGCATTACGATGGCGGGTGTGCTGTTCTGGATCTTCGTGTTCTCGATCTCGCTGGCCATCATCATCCTCGGCGAGAACCGGGAGAAGGAGCTCCGGATGCGCAAGGCCATCGCCGAAAAGTACCACGAGCTCACCGAGCCTACCGGCGAGCGCACGCTCAGCATCGCGCTGGCCTATCTCGACAACGACTTCCTGCGGGGCAACTTCAGGCGCTTTTTCCGCCCCACCGAAAGCAACCTGCTCCGCGACTCCATCATCAGTGAGAATATCACGGGCTACCTCAACAAGTACCAGACGCGCATCTTCGTGTTCGATGGCGCCAACAACCCGGTCAACAACCCCGACCCGGTCACCTACGGGGAACTCAACAACCTGTTCACGGTACAAAGCAAGCCCACCGGCGTTCCCGACCTCTCGTACTTTGAGACCTCCTTCGACCAGTTTACCTATATCACGAAGCGCAACGTGACCGACTCGCTGGGCGTGATCGGTACGTTCTTCATCGTGAGCACACCGCGTAAATACAACTCCGAGGCCCTGTATCCCGAGCTGTTCCGGCGGATCAACGAGTCGGACGAGGAGCGCTCACCGATCTATGCCATCTACAAGAACCGGCTCCTGGTGGGCTCGAGCAGCAAATACTCGTTCAAGATCAACCTTACGGGCGCCGACATCCCCCTGACCGAGTTCGAGCGGCGCATCACCCCCGACTACGACGAGCTCTGGTACCGTGCCAGCAGCAGCAAGGTGGTGGTGATCGCCAAGAAGCGCGATACGCTGATCGAGAGCATTACGCTGTTCTCGTACCTGTTCTGCGCCTTCCTGTTCCTGGTGTCGGTGCTGCGGCTCGTGACGCTGCTGCTGCGCCACAGCGAAAATTGGCGCGGGCTTCCGTTCTGGCAGCTCAACATCCGCACGCAGGTGCACGGCACCATTATCTTCATCTCGATCTTTTCCTTCCTGGTGATCGGCGTCGCCACCATCTCCTTCTTCATCGCGCGCTACCAGCGCAATAACATCGACCGCCTCAGCCGCACCGCCGGCATCGTGGTGCGCGAGATGCAGCAGCGGGTGCTCACCGGCACCAGCCTCATGGATGGGGTGCAGGCCGTGGATTCGACCGGGAGCCTCAGCCTGCAGCGCCTCATCAACGAGATCGCGGAGATCCACAACGTGGACGTAAACCTGTACGATCCTTCGGGCGACCTGCGGGTATCGTCGGAGCCCGAGGTATACAAGCGCGGACTGCTCAGCACCCGGATGCACCCGGTGGCCTACCACCACCTCAACCGGCTGCGCGAGGTGCAATATGTGCAGGAAGAGCGCCTCAGTTCGCTGCGCTACCTCAGCATCTACGCCGCCATCCGCAACGAGAAAGGAGAGGTGTATGCCTACCTCAACATCCCGTACTTCCTCTCGCAGATCGACGTGAACCAGGAGATCTCCAACTTTCTCGTCACGATCATCAACCTCAACGCCTTCATCTTCCTCATTGCAGGTATCATCGCGCTCATCATCACCAACCGCATCACGCGCTCCTTTTCGCTGATCGGGGAGAAGATGCGCGACATCTCGCTCGGCCGACGCAACGAGGAGATCGAGTGGCACCGCAACGATGAGATCGGTGAGCTGGTGCAGCAATACAACAAGATGGTGCGGCAGCTCGAGGAAAGCGCCGATGCCCTGGCCCGGAGCGAGCGCGAGGGCGCCTGGCGCGAGATGGCCCGGCAGGTGGCGCACGAGATCAAGAACCCGCTTACGCCGATGAAGCTGAGCATCCAGTACCTGCAACGCGCCGTAGCCACGCAGCAGCCCAACGTGGAGGCCCTGACCACGAGCGTCACGAAAACGCTGATCGAGCAGATCGACCACCTCGCCAAGATCTCGTCCGACTTCGCGCGCTTCGCCAATATCGGCAACCGCAACCTCGAGGAATTCGACCTGCACGAGGTGCTGATGGGCCTTCAGGACCTGCACGCCACCAACCCGAAGATCACCCTCACCTGGAACCGCGCCGACGGCCCGGCGCGCATCGTGGCCGACAAGACGCATATGAACCGCCTCTTCACCAACCTGCTGACGAATGCGGTGGAGGCCTGCAGCGCGCAGAACGAATGCCGCCTGGAGCTGAACGAGGTGCGCACGGAAACCACCATCCGGGTGGAGGTGCGCGACAACGGCGAGGGCATCCCGGAAGAGATGCAGGGCCGGATCTTCACGCCGAACTTCACCACCAAGTCGTCGGGCACGGGCCTCGGCCTCGCCATGAGCAAAAGCATTGTGGAGCAGGCCGGCGGCCGCATCTGGTTCGAGACCGAGCGCGGCAAAGGCACCAGCTTTTTCGTGGAGCTGCCGCTGAAGGAATAATGGGGTAATGGGGTAATGGGGTAATGGGGTGATGCGTGGGTATCTTATGTACCGGCAAATCATAAGAACGTTACGAAGCGCAGCTCCGACCTGACGTACACGCCGCGCTCATCGTACCCAATCCGTACCATCCGCGTTCTTTCTCTCCGGTGTTCCCGGTAAAATCAGTCCGACATCAGCATAATCTGGTTCGGTTATTCATCGCGCTTACTTCGCTCCGGTCTTTTTTGTTTTGAGCCGGATGCCGGTGCTCACAATTGTGAGCTCGTACGTGCTCGTGGTTGCATTCCAGGTGTAATAGTAGCCGTCCTTCGAATGCGGATCTTCGAAGAAGGACGTGTCGCTGTCGGCTTTCAGCCGCTCCTTGCTCCCGGCACTGTCCTGTACCCACAGCGCGCCATCAGAGGCCGTGAACGTGAGTGCTTGCTTTTCGTCGGCTTCCAGCACGTATACACCGGTGTAGCGGTTTAAGATGGAATCGGGCAACGCGATTTCCTTCCGGTCAATGGGCGCCGGAACCGAATAGGGCTTCCCGGCAAGGAGGTTCACCAGGTCGGCGGTCATTTCCTGGATGGGGATGTCGGTGTAGTTGCAGGTAAACAGGATGGTGACGCCTGTGTTCAGGTTCTTGTAGAAATACGCACGGTAGCCAGAGCGCCCGCCTGCCTGTACGAGGAGCGAGTCGCCCGCAAACAGGCTGCGGGCGCGGCTTTCGCGCACCAGGCCTCCCTTTGGGAGCTGGCAGCTGAAGGCATACAGATCGTCGATAGTTGAATAGTAGTTGCCGGTTTCAAAACGCCCGATGCTTTTGGGTGGGGTAGCGGTGATCGTTCCTTGTTGATTATCGAAGCCCCAGGCAAAGTGCGGCACCTTCTTACTCCCGTTGTATTCGCCGGTAGCCGGTAAGCCCAGCCTGCGGAGCATTCTTTGTATGTACGCTGCGTATCCACCGGGCGCCGCCCTGTCGATGATGTAGTGCAGCAGGCTGAAGCCGATATTGGAATAGTGGGTTTGGGTGCCCGGCGCGAACAGCAGTTGCTCTTTGGCTGCGAGCCGCGCCACCTGCCGCAGCGAAGGCGAATCGAAGCGCTCATGGCCGGCAAGCTCGCGCGGCAGTCCCGAGCGGTGCTCCATGAGGTGGCCGATGCTGATCCGGTTGCCCTTTGGAAAATCCGGAATATAGCGCGCCAGCTTGTCGCTTCGTCTGAGTCGTCCTTCCTCCTCGAGCAGCAGGATGGCGTACTTCACGAATACCTTCGACACGGACGCGATGATAAAGCGGCTGTCGGGTTGCACGGAAAGGCTGTCGCGGCCGGGCGCCAGGTTGAACGAGGCGCGCAGCAGCACTTCGTTCGAGTCGGCGATCAGCACATTCCCGTTGAACTGGCGCAACGCGGTCAATGCGGTGAAGTACTCGCGGAGTCGTCGTTCTGCTGTGTCGCGGTGCAGTTGCGCAAAGCCAGGAAGGCAACCCATCAGTGCAAGCCACAGTAATGCGCTCTTTTTCATAGATGCAAAGCTGCGGCGTGTAGCCCGTCCCGAATTGTATTTTTCGGCCAATCACTCGAGCACCCGCATCAGCACCTGTCCATCGGCGGCCGCACGGATCGTCTTGAAGAAGTACGCCGGGCGCATCCCGGTCAGCTCGTGGTAGTCGCCGATCAGGTGGCTCTGGTCGTAGTAGCTTCCCCGGTGCGCCACGTCGGTAAGTGAGCTTTGCCCGGGCGCCTGCCGCAAGGCCATCGTGCGCCGGAAGCGGGCGATCTTGCGCACCTGCACCGGTGAAGCCGAAAGCCAGGATTGAAAGAGGCGGCTGAGGGTGCGCTCGCTGACCGCACAGGCTGCTGCCACCTGTGCCACGCTGCGCTCGTCGTCAAAATCCGTCAGCAGTGCCATGGCCTGCCGCAGCACGTCGGCCCGGGGCAACGGCCGGTAGCGGCACAGCAGGAAGACTTCCAGCAGCTTCAACTGCTCCCTGTGCGTTGACCCGTCGAAAAAGGCTTCCAGGAAGGCGTCGTAGGCCTGGCCATCCCAACCGGTGAAGGGCTGGATGCTGCGGCCGATCAGGGAGTTGTAGGGAGCTTCGATGAAGTGGTTGATCCCGAGAGGCTGGAATACGACGGTGACCCGGTTTTGCAGGCCGCTGATGCTGGCCTCGAGCGGGCCCCGGAGCAGGCCGTTGCACAGGGTAAGGTGCCGTTGCGCTGTGCTTCCCCGCACGTGGGCCGTTTTACCGGTGTGCGCGAATTCCGCAAAGCGATGGATCGTGACCGGCACCTGCAGCTGCGGGTATACGTGAAAGTGGATATGATAATCCGGCCCATCCGTCGACAGGAAATAGTAGTAGGCCACGTGCTGTTGCAGCAGCTCGTTTTGCGGGTAATACGTGTCGATCGTTTCGGGCATAGGAGGGCTGCTGGTTAGCGACGCTTCGTTATACCGAGGCGCCGCGGCGGGCCGCTTTGTGTTGCTGCAGGAAGGCTTCGAACTCAGCGCGCGAAAAGGAGCTCAGGTTGCGCGCGGGCGTCAGTCCGCTTTTTTGCGCCACCTTGACGCCGTACTTCAGGTTGTGAAAGTCCTCGAAGCTGTGGGCGTCGGGGTTGATGGAGAGCAGGACACCGCGGTCGAGGGCAGCGTCGATAAAGCGCCAGTCCATGTCCAGGCGCGACGGGCTCGAGTTGATCTCGATAACGACGTTATGTCGGGCGCAGGCTTCGATGATGGCTTCGTGGTCCACGGGATAGCCTTTGCGGCGTGCCAGGAGCCGGCCCGTGAGGTGGCCCATGATGGTAACATACGGATTCGTGATGGCGCCCATCAGGCGCATCATGGCCTTCTCCGGGGTCATATCCAGGTTGCTGTGTATGGAGGCGATCACGAGGTCGAAGGAGGCCAGCACTTCGTCGGAGTAGTCCATGGTGCCGTCGCCGAGGATATCGCACTCGATGCTCTTGTAGATCTTAAAAGGTGCCAGCTTCCCGTTGAGCGCATCGATCTCGGCGTGCTGCCGGCGGATGCGCTCCTCGTCGAGCCCGTTGGCGTAATACGCCGCTTTCGAGTGGTCGGAAAGCACGAGGTACTCGAAGCCGAGGCCGATCAGCTCACGCGCCATCTCCTCGATCGTATGTGCGCCGTCGCTCCAGTTACTGTGCGAGTGGATCAGCCCACGGATGTCGGAAACCCCGATCGGGGCGGGAACGCCGGCCCGCTGCACGCGCTCCAGGACGTCGGCTTTTTCACGCAGGTAAGGCGGGACGTAGGGGAGGCCGGCCGCTGCGAAGACCGCTTCCTCGCTATCGCCCGCGGTGCTCTTGCCCGCGCTTTGCCATGACTGCAAAAAGGCATCGCTGCCGTTGTTCCGGAACAGGGTGTCGATGAAGGCGGCGTCGTTGGAAAGGTGAAAGCGAAGCAGGAGTCCTTCGGCGCTCCTGAACTCCATCATGTGTTCGGCAGTGGCGGTGCGGGTGAGTGCCTCTTCACCCAGGAAGCTTTCCAGCTGTGCGGCGGGGATCGTAGTCACCCAGTCGAGTGCATTCATCACTTCGCACTGGCGGCGAAACGGACCGGTGAGCTCGGTGCGGCTGCCGGGGAATTGTGCCTGTAGTTTTTGCGTGAGCGCTTCTGCCAACGGCTCGAGTTGCGCGTAGAGGAAGTTACCGGCGTTTTGCCGGTGGAACTGGATGCCCTCGATGATCTTTTCGGCGGTCTTGTCGCCGAAGCCTTTGGTGGCGGCGATGCGTCCTTCGTGGCAGGCGGCGGAGAGCTCGTCGAGCGTATCGATACCGAGCTCCTTCCAGAGCGTGTGGATCTTTTTGGGTCCGAGTCCTTTGATGGCCATCATCTCGAGCACGCCCGGTGGTGTGCGTTCGGTGAGTTCCTGCAGCACGCCGAGGGAGCCGGTCTGGAGCAACTCGGTGACCTTGCTGCCGGCACTTGCGCCGATGCCTTTGATGGCATGGATTTTTTCTGCCGGCAGCTCCGCCACATTCTGAGGATACTTTTCCAGCGCGAAAGCGGCCGACGCGTAGCTTTTGCTTTTGAACGGATTCTCTCCGTGGATGTCCATCAGGCGGGCCAGCAGCGAGAATTGCTCGGCGAGTTCGTAGTTATCCATGCGTGCAAGATAGGAGAGAGCGTTTATTAGTCTATTGGTCTATTTGTTTATTGGTAAGGGTCGTTTCGATGCGGGCAGTCTTCACGACGCGACGCGGCTTACGTTCGACAAGGCAACAGCGCTGACAAACATGAAATTTCGGGGGCAAAGGGTGATCTGTTGGTAGCAATTACCCATAGACCAATAAACAAAAAACCCGCTCGGAGAGCGGGTTTTGTATACAATTTCAGAAGTAGCTTACTTCTTAGAAGCGGCTTTCTTAGCCGTTGCGCCACCGCTGGACTTTTTAGCTGCGGCCTTCTTGGGGGCTGCGGCTTTCTTAGCGGGAGCAGCCTTCTTAGCAGCGGCAGCTTTTTTCGGAGCTGCAGCTTTCTTAGCGGGGGCTGCTTTTTTAGCGGCTGCTTTTTTCGGAGCTGCTGCTTTTTTGGCGGAAGCGGCCTTCTTGGGTGCGGCTGCTTTTTTAGCGGCAGCTTTTTTCGGAGCTGCTTTTTTTGCTGTTGCCATGTTTGTAGAATTTAATGGTTAGTGAATAAAACTATCGGTAGTAAAATTAATGCCAAAATTTTAACTACCCAACCAATTTTTACTAACCACTAATCCACAAAATCAGGCCTGTGCTTCCGTAACGGAAACCATCGTACGATCGTTGCGACCCTTCCGGAATTCTACAACACCGTCGGTAAGCGCGAACAGCGTCCAGTCTTTACCAACGCCTACGTTCTTACCGGGATGGTAAACCGTACCGCGCTGACGTACGATGATGTTGCCGGAGATGGCGGGCTGACCACCGAAGATCTTTACGCCCAGGCGCTTGCTCTGGGAGTCGCGGCCGTTCTTTACGGAACCTTCACCTTTCTTATGTGCCATGATGAATTAGATTTGAAATTTGAGAGTTTAGATTTCAGGTTTGAGCGATGCAGCACTTACGCGATATCGGCGATGCGGATCTTCGTGTAGTGCGTGCGGTGACCGTGCTTCTTGCGGAAGCCCTTGCGGCGCTTCTGCTTGTACGCAATCACCTTGTCGCCCTTCACGTGGTCGATGATCTCGGCCTGCACTTTCACGGTTACGGACTTGGCAAAAGAGAGGTTGCCATTGTTGTCGGCCATGATAACATCACCGAACTCTACTTTATCACCAGCATTACCCGCGATATGGGGAACATACAGCGTCTGGTCTTTCTCGACCTTGAATTGCTTGCCGGCTATGGATACAATTGCGAACATAACGGTTCAAAAATTAGGTGGGCAAAGGTAGGGAATAAAGTCAGAAGTAAAAAGTAAAAAGTCGAAATTCCGCCTTCCAGAGCGCCATTTGGCCGCATTTAACGCCTCTTTTTGCCTTTCTGCTACCGAATTTTGCCTTGCATACCACCTGACGCGCCGGACCGGCCCTTGTTTAAAAGCTATATTTGCCGCCAGCCGCTTGCCTTCCCCAGCGACCGTTCCGGCGGCGGCAATAACCCATTCAGCTCCCATGAAGCTCAAATCCTTACTGGCCAAGCCGTTCGCTTCCTATATCCAAAGCCGCATCCGGAAGGGGATGACCACCGCCCTGGCCGACCAGGACGCGGTCTTCAAAAGCCTGATCCGCACTGCCCGCAGCACCGACTTCGGGCGCGACCACAAGCTGCTCGAGGTCAACGACCCGGCCTCCTTCCGCCAGGCGGTGCCGATCCGCGATTACGAGGCCTTCCGCCCGTATATCGAAAAGATCAAGGCGGGCCGCCACAACGTACTTTGGAAAGGACAGCCCATATACTTCGCCAAGACCTCCGGCACCACCTCCGGCGTCAAGTATATCCCGATCACCCACGAGTCGATCCCGAACCATATCAATACGGCCCGCAACGCCCTCCTTGTGTATATGGCCGAAACCGGGAATACCGCCTTTGCCGACGGCAAGCTGATCTTCCTCTCCGGCTCCCCCGAACTGGAGCGCGTGGGCGGCATCCCCACCGGGCGCCTCTCCGGCATCGTGAACCACCACGTTCCGAAATACCTGCGCACCAACCAGCTTCCGGGCTATGAGACGAACTGCATCGAAGACTGGGAAACGAAGCTGTCGGCCATCGTGAAGGAAACGATCCAGCAGGACATGCGTCTTATCTCCGGCATCCCGCCGTGGATGCAGATGTATTTCGACCGGCTCCGCGCCGAGAGCGGCAAGCCGATCCGCGAGCTGTTCCCGAATTTCTCGGTGCTCGTGCACGGCGGCGTCAACTTCGAGCCCTATAAAGCGAAGCTGTTTGAGTCGATCGGCGGTCCCGTACACAGCATCGAGACCTTCCCGGCCTCCGAGGGATTCTTCGCCTTCCAGGATTCGCAGAATGCCGAGGGACTGCTGCTGAACACCGACAGCGGAATTTTTTTCGAGTTCGTGCCGGCCGGCGAGATCTTCGACGAGCACCCGACGCGCCTCACGCTCCGCGACGTGGAAGTGGGCGTCAACTATGCCCTGATCATCAGCAACAACGCGGGTTTGTGGGCCTACAACATCGGCGACACCATCAAGTTCGTAAGCCTGAATCCGTACCGCATCGTGGTCACCGGGCGCACCAAGCATTACATATCGGCTTTTGGCGAGCACGTCATCGGAGAAGAAGTGGAACAGAGTTTGCTGAAGGCGGCGCAGGAAGACGGCGTGCGCATCACCGAGTTCACCGTGGCGCCCATGGTGCAGCAGGGCGAGGGAAGGAGCTACCACGAATGGTTCGTTGAATTTGAGCAGGCACCATCCGACATGGAAGCCTTCGCGATCAAGGTGGACGAAAACCTGCGCACGAAGAACATCTATTACGACGACCTGGTCCGCGGCGCCATCCTCCAGCCCCTGCGCATCACGGCACTCAGGAAGAATGGATTTATCGAATACATGCGCTCCATCGGCAAGCTGGGTGGTCAGAACAAGGTGCCCCGCCTCTCCAACGACCGCAAGATCGCCGACGAGTTAGTGAAGTGGAAGGTGTAGCCCTGCGGGCTGTTTATTGGTATTGTTTATTGGTACCTCCTTTCGGGAGCACCAATCCGAACCACTGCTACCCGTAAGCGACCTAGCTCTGTAGTTCATGACTAATAAACCAATAGACAAATAAACCAATAGACCTAATCTCCCTACTTTTGACCACCGTCCAACAATGAATACCCCTCCCGTTAAACGCATTGCTATATACGGCTCCACCGGCTCCATCGGCACCCAGGCCCTGGAGGTGATCGCCGCCCATCCCGACCTGTTCTCGGTGGAAGTGCTCACCTGCAACGGCAACGACGAACTGCTCGTGGAGCAGGCCCTGAAGTTTTGCCCCAACATCGTGGTCATCACCGACGACAGCAAGTACATGAAGGTGAAGGATGCCCTCGCGGCCACCGACACCAAGGTGTTTGCCGGGGCGGCGGCCCTCGAGGAGGTGGCGGCCATGGATGTATACGACCTCATGCTCGCGGCCATCGTGGGCTATGCCGGACTGAAGCCGACGCTCGCCGCCATCCGCGCCGGCAAGGCCATCGCGCTGGCAAATAAAGAAACGTTGGTGGTGGCCGGCGACATCGTGATGCAGGCCGCCCTCGAGCACCGCGTGCCGGTCATCCCCGTCGACTCCGAGCACTCGGCCATCTTCCAGTGCCTGGTAGGAGAGGCCCGCAACCCGATCGAGAAGGTCATTCTCACGGCGTCGGGCGGTCCCTTCCTCGGGCGCAAGACCAACTACCTCGTGAACGTAAAGCGTGAGCACGCCCTGCAGCACCCCAACTGGAACATGGGCGCCAAGATCTCGGTGGACTCGGCTACGCTCATGAACAAGGGCCTCGAGATGATCGAGGCGAAGTGGCTCTTCAACCTGAAGCCGGAACAGATCCAGGTACTCATTCACCCGCAAAGCGTGGTGCATTCGATGGTGCAGTTCGAGGACGGCTCCATCAAGGCGCAGATGGGCCTGCCCGACATGAAGCTCCCGATCCAGTATGCGCTCGCCTTCCCGAACCGCGTGCGCAACGCCTTCCCGCGCTGCGACTTCCGCAAGTTCAACACGCTCAATTTCGACGAGCCCGACTACCGCACCTTCCGCAACCTCACGCTCGCCATCGACGCCCTGAAGAAAGGCGGCAACCTGCCCTGCGTGCTCAACGCGGCCAACGAGATCGCCGTGTGGGCCTTCCTGAAGAACAAGCTGGGCTTCCTGGAAATGACCGACGTAATCGAGGAAACGATGCAGAAAGTGCCCTTCATCGAGCGTCCCAACATCGAGGAATATTACGCCTCCGACGGCGAAGCGCGTCACCTCGCCGCCGACCTGATCAAGCTGTGAGCAATGTGCTAATGGGTTAATGTGCTAATGGGGTAATGGGTATATGTGCGGCTGTCCTGTCCTGCTGCGGACCTGCACCTTTCGCGTGCATTCAGAATAGTTGGGTCAGTAGGTCTTGCTAGACCTATGAAATCATGTAAACCGCCTGCAACGGATGCACCTTGGTGCCCCCTGAATTCACGCTGATTTTTCATCTTTGGGAACCCAAGCTCCCCTTCCTTTTGGGAAGGGGCTGGGGGATGGGCCGGGGATGGGCTGTTATTCTTTACCTATTTTACTCCGGCGGTTGGCCTTCGGCACCCAATAATCAGGATATTTGTCGCCCTGACTTAAACCCGCATAATTAACGGATGCTTACTTTACTTGCTTTCGTATGGCCGCCCATCCTCGTCAAGGCCGGGCAGCTGATCCTTTCCTTCTCCATCCTGGTGGTGCTGCACGAGCTTGGGCATTTTCTGCCGGCGAAGTGGTTCGGCTGCCGCGTGGAGAAGTTCTACCTGTTCTTCAATCCCTGGTTCTCCCTCTTCAAGAAAAAAGTGGGTGAGACGGAGTACGGACTTGGCTGGGTGCCCTTCGGCGGCTACGTCAAGATCTCCGGGATGATCGACGAGAGCATGGACAAGGAGCAGATGGGCAAGCCCGCCGAGCCCTGGGAGTTCCGCTCCAAGCCGGCCTGGCAGCGCCTCATCATCATGCTGGGCGGCGTTACCGTCAACGTGATCCTCGCCATTATCATCTTTATCGGCATTACCTGGAAGTGGGGCGACGAGTACCTGCCGCCGCAGAACGCCCGCTACGGCCTCGCCGTGGATTCCTTGGGCCGCGCCGTTGGCCTGCAGGACGGCGACATCGTAACGAAGATCAACGGCAACCCCGTGAAGGACGAGATGAAGGTGCCCATGCAGATCGCCACGCAGGAAGCGAAGCACATCACCGTGCTGCGCAACGGCGCCGAGCAGCAGCTGCCCATCCCGGAAAGCCTCATCCCGGCCCTCAACTCGAGCCGCGGCGGCGACTTCGCCTTCGTGCGCGTGCCGGGCTATGTAGACGAACTCTCCTCCGAAAAGGAATACAGCGCCGAAAAGGCCGGTCTCCGCAAGGGCGACCGCATTGTGGGCATCGATACCGTGGAGACCCCGTACTACCAGGACTTCATGCGCACGATCGTCAACTACAAGGGCCGCACGGTGCCGCTCCGCATTGAGCGGGCCGGCCAGCCGATGACGCTGCAGATGCCCGTGAACAAGGACGGCCGCATCGGCATCAAGGTGGTGACCGATATGGAGAAGCTGGGCTTTAAAACCGAAGTGAAGGAGTACACCTTCGCGGAGTCGATCCCCATGGGCTTTACCCGCTGCTGGAACACCCTGAAGATGTATATGACCGGGCTCCGCCAGCTGTTTACCGGCAAGGCTAAGGTGCAGGACTCGCTCGGCTCCATTTTCTCCTTCGGCTCCGTGTTCCCGGGCCAATGGGACTGGCAGAGCTTCTGGACGCTGACGGCCTTCTTCTCGATCATCCTCGCCTTCATGAATATCCTGCCGATTCCCGCGCTCGACGGTGGGCACGCGCTGTTCACGCTCTACGAGATGATCACCGGCCGGAAGCCCGGGGAGAAGTTCATGGAGTACGCGCAGATCGTGGGCATGGTGCTGCTCCTGGGCCTGATGGCCCTCGCGCTGGGGCTGGATGTGTGGCGGTATTTCTTTAAGAAATAGATGCGGCAATCGGCAATCGGGAATCGGCAATCGGGAATCGGCAATCGGGAATCGGCAATAGCTGACGCCGATAACAGAGCAACGGATGCCTTTGGCATCCGTTGTTTTTTCCGCGCATCGCGGATTGCCGATTGCCGATTCCCGCCAAGAAACTTTACAAAGCATTAAGATCGATTGTCGTAGGTTTGTACCTGCTGTACACAGCAACCCAAAACGGGGGTGTTTGGTTTTGACAGCAGCGATCTTTGAAAGTGTAAGCATGCCGGGCGTTGTGTAATTAGCCCGATAATCTGAATACTCAAACCATAAATGGCAATACTCAGTATGCCATGGCTGCCTAATCAGTGATTTAGCAGTCATTAGGGCCGTCGCACGGGTTCGCCTCTTACCAAGTGCCACCGCCGACTCAAAAGAAATGGAGGATGCTGCTGCCACAGGCTGTGCCGGTAGCTTAAGATCATCCAGCTAAGGTGTGTGTTGGTTCGTCCTGGTCCTGCACATACCCGACAAATAATCCGAGGAATAAGCATGTAGAAAGCTTTTGGAAATCCTGTTTGGACACCGGTTCGATCCCGGTCACCTCCACTATTAGGCCGCCTTCGGGCGGCTTTTTTGTGCCCATCCGGGCGAGGCCGGCCGCAATCGCTGCATCATTGGGGAGCGTCCGGGCGGAATCGAACCGCCGCGTGGAAGTTTTGCAAACTTCTGCGGTACCGCTTGGCTACGGACGCAAAGGCACGGGTTGCAGGATTCGAACCTGCACGGGCAGTTTTGGAGACTGCTGTGCTACCGTTACACTAAACCCGCGTGTTGCTTGCACGAAGCTGCCGCTACGCAGCGTTGCAAGCTGGGTGGGAGCGGGAGGAATCGAACCTCCGACCGCTGTGGGTTACCGGATTTACAGTCCGGCGCCTGACCATTCGAGCATCACTCCCGGTGATGGTGGTGCCCCGCGGTATCGAGCCGCGATCTCCGGTTTTTCAAACCGGCGCATAGACCATCTTTGCTAGGGCACCAAACAAAAAAAAGCCCCGACGATACCGTCGGGGCTCAATGTCTTTATGAGGGTTCACCTATACACACATAGCTCCGACCGGGTACCTGCGATACCAGAAACAGAACGATGTATAGAGATTGTGCTTCACGGGGCAAATATAAAAGCATCCGGTGCGCACCAGCAAAAAAATAACTGCAACGATGCTGCCGATCGTAGAAATACGGGAGTGTTTCCCTTGCTCGTTGTCGCGACGATCTTTTTTAAATCGGAAGCAGTCCATTGTTTTCGCCAAGCGCGCGTGCGATGCCCAGCTCAAGGCCCCGCAGCTCGGCAAGCCCGCGCAGGCGCCCGATGGCGCTGTAGCCCGGGTAGGTCTTTTTCTTCAGGTCGTCGAGCATCTGGTGCCCGTGGTCGGGACGCATCGGGAGGGACACGCGCCGGCGCTGCATGAGGTGTACCAGCTCTTTTACCACGGCATACATATCGGCGTCGCCCCCGAGGTGATCGGCCTCGTAAAAATTACCCTCCGGGTCGCGCTTCGTGTTGCGCAGGTGCAGGAAATGGATGCGGTTGCCGAGGCGCTGCACCATGCCCGCAAGGTCGTTGTCGGGGCGCGCACCGAAGGAGCCGGTGCAGAAGCACAGCCCATTGGCGGCTGCCGGCACGGCATCGAAGAGCGCTTGCACATCGGCCTCGGTGCTCACGATTCGCGGCAGCCCGAGGATTCCGTACGGCGGGTCGTCGGGGTGAATGGCGAGTTTCAGGCCGGCTTCATCGGCCACCGGTGCCACTTCCCGCAGGAAGCTGATCAGGTGTTCCCGCAGGCGCGCTGCGTCGATACCCTCGTAGGTGCGGAGCGCCGCCAGGATCTGCTCCTCGGTAAAGCGCTCCTCCGATCCCGGCAGCCCCAGCAGCGCATTGCGGTACAGCGTCTCTTTTTCCGTGTCGCTCATCACCGCAAAACGGCGGCGCGCGCTTTCCCGTTCCGCTTCGGTATAATCGGATTCGGCACCGGGACGCTTCAGCAGGAAGAGGTCGAACGCAATAAAAGCTGCCTTCTCGAAGTAGAGCGCGCGGCTCCCGTCAGGCATTTCAAAGGAGACGTCGGTCCGCATCCAGTCGAGGATGGGCATGAAGTTGTAAGTGACCACTTTTAGTCCTTCGGCGGCAACGTTGCGCAGGCTGATCTTGTAGTGCTCGATATGCGCTAAATAGTCGCCAGAGCGTTTCTTGATGTCCTCGCTCACGGGCAGGCTTTCGATGACGGTCCACGTCAGGCCGGCTGCTTCCACTTCCGCTTTGCGCTTCCGTATTTCCTCGGTTGGCCAGACGTCGCCCACAGGAATATGGTGCAGGGCCGTCACCACTCCGGTGCAGCCTGCCTGGCGGATGTCCCACAGGCTTACCGGGTCGTTGGGACCGAACCAGCGCATCGTTTGCTCCATCCGGTAAGCGGAAAGGTAATAGTCGGTCATAGGGCCGGGTTTGTCGTTCAAACTTAATGGGTCTGTTGATAAAGTCCGCGCATCCACTCCAGGCAAAGTGTCGTCCACCCTTCGGCCGCGCCTTTGCCGGTACCCATTCCGAAGCCGTGCCCGCCCTTTGGGAACACGTGCAACTCGCCGCTCACGCCATTGTCTTTAAGCGCGGTGAAAAACAGGAGGCTGTTTTCCATCGGCACGCTCTTGTCGTCCAAGGCATGTACCAGGAAGACGGGAGGCGTTTCTCTGGTCACCTGCAGCTCGCTGGAGTAGCGCAGCGTCAGGGCCGTGTCGGTGGGAGTGCCCAGGAGGTTATCGCGCGAGCCTTTGTGCAGCACCGGCTTACTCAGGGTGATCACCGGATACACCAGCACGCCGAAGTCGGGGCGCGCGCTTTGGCGCGCAACGCTATCCCCGGAAGCCACATCGCCCGCATCGAAGCGGGTGAGGGCCGTGGAAGCGAGATGGCCGCCGGCGGAGAAGCCCATGATGCCGATACGGTCGGGGCGGATGTTCCAACGTGCCGCGTTGGCCCGCACGAGGCGGATGGCCCGCTGCGCATCGAGCAGGGGCGTTTCGTGGCGTACGGTAACGCTTTTCGAATTGGGCAGCCGGTACTTGAGCACGATGGCGGCAATGCCGCGGGAGGCGAAGAAGCGCGCCGGATCCGTTCCTTCCCAGCTGTAGGCAAGGCGGCCGTAGCCGCCGCCGGGGCAGATGATGACGGCCGTGCCGGTGGCACTGCGCTTGGAAGGAAGATATACCGCGACTTCGGGTGTTTGCACCAGCGACACGTAGTGGATGTCGCTGCTGTCGCGGCGCTCGCGCTCGCCGCTGGCCACGTAGTTTGGTACCGCGCCGGAAGGGTAGAGCGGCACCGTGAGGTCCTGTGCGGCAAGAACATGTACGAAGAGCAGGGCCGAGGCGGAAAGCAGCAGTCGTTTCATTAGCCGGTTATTGTGCACTAATGTACAGCCGCACCATCGCTTCCCGGCACCTGGAGGCACTGTTGGCTGGAGTCCGACCTGTTTCACCACCACACTGCACCCAATGACCCCCGGTTGGCACCCGAAGAATCGATAATTTGCTTCCGGCACTGGCACTTTCCGCTAGTGATGCAAACAGGTTTGGATCCTCAAAACATACACGCAATGAATCTTTCCGGAAAGGTGATCGTAGTGACCGGCGGCACCGGCGTACTCGGGTATAGCTTTAATAAGGCCATCGTGGCTGCCGGCGGCTCGGTATGCATTCTGGGCCGCAAGGGCGACACCGCGGAGGCCCGCGCCGCAGAACTCACCGCGGAAGGCGGCAGGGCCATCGGCATCGCCTGCGACGTGCTCAACGAGTCCGACCTGCGCCGCGCCAACGAGCGCATTCTCTCCGAATTCGGGAAGATCGATGGGCTCGTGAACGCGGCGGGCGGCAACCAGCCCGGGGCCGTGGTGCAGCCGGAAGGCGACCTGTTTGCCCTCGACATGGGCGCCCTCGAAGCGGTGCTGCAACTGAACCTGTTCGGGTCGCTGCTGCCGACACAGGTATTTGGTCAGAGCATGCGGGATACTTCGGAAGCGGCCAGCATCGTCAACATCTCCTCCGTTTCGGCCAGGACGGCCGTGACGAAAGTGCTCGGTTACAGCATGGCAAAGGCGGCTATCGAATCGTATACGAAATGGATGGCCGTGGAACTCGGGCGGCGCTTCGGCGGCCGCATCCGGATCAACGCGATCATGCCCGGCTTTTTCCTCACGGAGCAGAACCGGAGCCTGCTGACGCAGCCCGATGGCAGCCTTACCGACCGCGGGCAGAAGGTAGTGGGTAAGACGCCCCTGAACCGCTTCGGACGACCCGAGGAACTCTCCGCCGCGCTGGTATACCTGCTCAGCGATGCTTCCTCCTTCGTGATGGGCTCCTCCCTCGAGGTCGATGGCGGCTTCACCATGTTCAGCGGGGTATAACAACGAGGCGCCTGCTGACACTTTTTTCTTTTTTGGAAAGCTTTGAAATAGTCGGCCGCAAGCGGCCTTGGCACGCGACGCCGCAACGACGCAACGGCGCGACGATGAAACACTTTGAAGAATTCTCAGCAGATTGCAGCTTCGCAGCGCCGCCACCCGCTGCGTCGCTGCGTGAAATAGGCCGCATGCGGCCGACCTATCCACACCCTCCGAAAGGCTCATTGAATTAAACAGCCTTTGAGAAGCCTTCGTCCTGTATTTCGACACCGGACTTTGACTAAGTTTAGGGCTCCTTCCGCATGAATCTTACCGACGATCAGATACTGGGCCTCGCGCCCGACGAAGCCTCCCGGAAAGCCGGACAGGGCCTCGCGGGCCCGCAGAAATGGGTGACCCTCGGCGCGTCCGAAGCGGCCGTCTGGGGCGAATGCCAGGGCAGCGGCAGCAAGCCTTACCAGGCTGCGATCGACCTTGGCTCCACCGCTTTCAAATGCTCCTGCCCGAGCCGGAAATTTCCCTGCAAGCACGGCATCGGCCTCGGCCTGCTCCACGCGCGTCAGCCGGCCCTGTTCGCGGCAACCGAAGCACCCGCCTGGGTGCAGGAATGGATCGGGCGGCGGGCCCGTAAAGAAGAAGAAAAGACCGGGCAAAAGGAAACGGCGGTGGACACTGCGGCCCAGCAGAAACGCCAGGAGGCACGGGCGGGCAAGGTGGCAGATGGCATCGCCGAGCTGCTTTCGTGGATACAGGACATCATCCGCGGCGGGCTGATGCAACTGCCCGACAAGCCACCGGCCTTCTGGGAAGACGCCGCACGCCGCCTCGTGGACGCGCAGGCGCCCGGGCTCGCCGGCATGGTACGCGGGCTCGGCGAAACGGCCTTCTACAAAGACGGCTGGCAAACCGGCTTCCTCGAGCGCCTGCTCGATCTGTACCTCGTTGGCAAAGGCTTTCAGGGTGCTACGGAACTCGGCGAGGATACCGTGCAGGACCTGCGCGCCCGCATCGGCTTCCCCGTGAGCCAGGAAACGCTCAAGGAGCAGACCGGCATCACCGACACCTGGATCGTGCTCGGCCGGCGCACCTTTGTGGAAGACAACCTCACTACCGAACGATACTGGCTCTGGGGTCTCCGCAGCGACCGCTATGCGCTGCTGCTGCAGTTCCTGGTAAGGGGGCAGCCACCGACGTTGCTGATGCAGCCCGGGATGCACCTGGAGGCCGAGCTCGTTTTTTATCCCGGCTCCCACCCGTTGCGGACGATCATCAAGCGACAGCTGCCCGCGGCGCCGGCTCGGCCGGAGGCAGGGCACGACTCGTGGCGATCGGTTGTAGCAATACAGGCGGCCGCGTCGGCGGCCTTCCCGGTGCAGCCGGAGCGACCCTTCGTGGTGCGCGGGCTCACTCCGGTGCCTGCCGAAGGTGGCTGGTGGCTCCGCGACGGCGCCGGCGACCGCATGGCACTCCCGGCCGGCTACCCGGGACTCTGGAAGCTGCTGGCCTGGAGCGGCGGCGCCCCCCTCGACCTCGCCCTGGTGGGCAAGGGCCAAATCTATGAACCCCTGGGCCTCTGGAGCCAGAATCAATACCACGTACTTTGATGGAACCCTGGAACGCCCTGATCGATACCGCCCTGCTGGGCACATCGCGCCGGCCGCTGAGCCCGGAGGCGCTGCCGCCGGCGCTGCGTACCGCCCTGGCAATGGCGCCGCAAGCCACTGCGGAGGAATCCTTCCTGCAGGCGGCCGCGCTGCTGTATAATTACCGCCAGTGCGGCCTGCTCCCGCTGCGCGACCCGGAAGCGCAACTTGCCCCCGCAAATCCGGAGGAACTACCCTATATCGGTGATGCTGCACGAAAGCTGTTGCATGCGGTGCTTGAAACCGGCAGCGCGGCGCTGTTGCACCTCTTCCTGGACCGGTGCTCCGCGGCTGGCCAGATCGTAGGGCCGGACGTCATCCCGGTGCTCCTGGATGCGGCGCTGAAAGATCGTTCGCTGCGCCCGCCGGTGTTTGCTTGTTGCGGCGCGCGGGGCGCCTGGCTCCGGAGCCTGAACCCGGAGTGGAAAAAGATGGGCGAGCCGGTAGAGGAGGAGGATCCCTGGGAAACCGGGAGCCTCGACCAGCGGCGCGAATGGCTCCGGAACCTGCGGGCTACCGACCCCGCCGCGGCCCGTACCCACTTGCAGGCCGCCTGGCCGCAAGAGAACGCCGCTGCCCGTGCCGCGCTGCTCTCAGCTCTTGCTATCAATATCGGCGACGACGACCTACCCTGGCTGACCGGGCTAGCCGGCGACAAGAGTGTGAAGGTGCGCGACGAAGTATTAGCGCTTCTGAAACTCGTTTCCGGCTCTGAGCTCGTACAACGCTACCGCGCCGTGCTCTCCCGATCCGTACAAATACAGGTGTCACGCGGCGTACTCGGTATCGGCGGAAAAACTACGGTGTCGCTGCAGCTGACAGGCATGGAGGAAGAACTTTACAAAACAGGGATCGAATCGCTGTCCGGCACGAGGGACACCTCCGACGAGCAGTTTGTACTCTATCAGCTGGCGGCGTCGGTGCCCCCCTCGTTCTGGGCGGAGCAACTGGAGCGCCCGGCGGAAGAAGCAATAGCCTTGCTGGCAAAAGAAAAGGCAACAGCCTTCCTGCTGCCGGCAATTGCCACCGCGGCTCTTCGTTTCCGCGATGCAGACTGGTTGCGCCCTGTGCTCGCCCAGGACCAGAAGTCGCTCTACTCGGACGCCTGGTTGCTGCTGCCGCAGCCGGAGGCCGAGCACTATTCGACGCCCCGTATGAAAGGACCACCCGGAGCGGAGTTGCTCCAGGCCGCGCTTGCCCATAGCCGGCAGGAGTGGGGCCTTCCCTTTGCCACCGCGGTGCTCCGGACGCTGTCGGCCGACCCGTATAATTACGGAAAACCCTTTTACAGCGGGCTGCTGCCCTTTCTTCCGGCTGCGGCGGCGCCTGTGCTGCAGGCGCTGCGGCAGGACACCGCCAGGCATCCCTATTCCGCCGGCGCGCAACAGGAGTACCTGCTGCACCTCCTCGGGCTCAAAGAGCAAATTCAACAACACTTCAACGCATAAACCAACGCTATGGCCCACATCTTACGGGAACACGCAGAGCATCTATACGCACAGGAGCTGGAAGAGCTCCGCAAGTCCGACAGCGGAAAGCGCCCGGCCAACTGGACGATGACGCCGCAGTCGGTGGTGACCTACTTGCTAGGCGGGCGCCTGCCCAACGGCTTCGAGGTGTCGCCCAAGTACATCGGCAACCGGCGCCTCATGGAGATCGCCGTGGCGACCCTCACCACCGATCGCGCGCTGCTGCTGTATGGCCTGCCCGGCACCGCCAAGAGCTGGGTGAGCGAGCACCTGGCCGCCGCCATCTCGGGCGACTCCACCCTGATCGTACAGGGTACTGCCGGTACCGGCGAGGAAGCCATCCGCTATGGCTGGAACTATGCCCGCCTGCTGGCCGAAGGGCCGAGCGAGAAGGCCCTCGTGGAAACACCGGTGGTGCGTGCCATGAAAGACGGCAAGATCGCCCGCATCGAGGAGCTGACCCGTATCGGCGCCGACGTGCAGGACACGCTCATCACCATCCTTTCGGAGAAAGCGTTGCCCATCCCCGAGCTCAATACCGAGGTGCAGGCGACGCGCGGCTTCAACATCATTGCCACCGCCAACAACCGCGACAAGGGCGTCAACGACCTGTCGAGCGCGCTGAAGCGCCGCTTCAATACCGTAATTCTACCGGTGCCGGCTTCGATGGAGGAGGAGATCGACATTGTGCAGCGCCGCGTGGAGAGCTTCGAAAAGGTGATGGAGCTACCCGCTGAAAAGCCGGCCCTCGAAGAGATCCGGCGCATCGTGACCATATTCCGGGAGCTGCGTGCCGGCCTGACCCTCGACGGCAAGTCGAAGCTCAAGGTGCCGAGCGGCACCCTCAGCACGGCAGAAGCCATTTCGGTCATGAACAGCGGGCTGGCCATGGCCGCTTACTTTGGCGACGGCCGCCTTACCGCCGCCGACCTCGCCGCGGGCGTGGTGGGCGCCGTGGTAAAGGACCCCGTCCAGGACAAGGTGGTGTGGCAGGAATACCTGGAGACGGTAGTGAAGACCCGCGAAGACTGGAAAGACATTTACAGGGCCTGCCGTGATCTGGGAATATGAGTGTGCACCTGTTCGGAATACGACACCATGGCCCCGGCTCTGCGCGCAACGTGCGGGAATACCTGGAGGCGCTCCGGCCCGACATCGTACTGGTGGAAGGTCCGCCCGAGGCCGATGCGCTGCTACAGTGGGCGGCCGATGAAGCCATGAAGCCGCCGGTGGCGCTCCTGTGCTACCGACCCGACCGGCCGCAGCAGTCCATTTTTTATCCCTTTGCCGAATTTTCACCGGAGTGGCAGGCCATAACTTATGCGCGTCGCCACGCGATACCGGTCCGCTTCTTTGACCTGCCCGTTGCCCATATGTTCGGGATTGAAGAGGAGGCGCAACGGCGTGATGAGCAAACCAAAACGGACCCGAGTACACCCGAAGCGGAACCGGATGCAATCGAAGCCGGAGGGCCCGCCCCGCAGGGCACAGACGTGAAGGTGGCGGAAGAGGCCCGGCGCGACCCGATCGGCTGGCTGGCCGAGGCGGCAGGCTACGCCGACGGCGAAGAGTGGTGGGAGCAGATGTTCGAGTACCGGCAGGAGGCAGGCGAAGTGTTCGAGGCGATCGGGGAGGCCATGGGCGCTTTGCGCAGCACCCTGCCGCAACGCGCCGACCACCGCGAGGCGCTTCGCGAGGCCCATATGCGCCGCGCCATCCGGCAGGCGGAGAAAGAGCTGTACACGACCGTGGCCGTGATTTGCGGCGCCTGGCACGTGCCAGGACTCAAGGAGCCGGTAAAGGCAAAGGACGACAACGAGCTGCTGAAGGGGCTGCCTAAAGTAAAGGTGGAATGCACCTGGATCCCCTGGACCTACGATCGGCTCAGCCTGCGCAGCGGCTATGGCGCGGGCATCGGCTCGCCGGGCTGGTACGGGCACCTCTGGCAGCACCCGAACGACGATGGAACGCGCTGGATGAGTCGCGTGGCGGCCTTGTTCCGCGGGAAAGGCATGGACACCTCCGTAGCGCACGTGATCGAGGCCGTGCGGCTGGCCACGGCGCTTTCCTCGCTGCGCGGACTCCCGCGCGTGGGGCTCGCCGAGTTGGAGGAAGCCACGCGCAGCGTGCTGTGTGGTGGCGAAGACCTCCTGATGCAGCTGCTGCACGACGAGCTTATCGTGGGTCATGTGATCGGCGAAGTGCCCGAAGTGGTGCCCCGCCCGCCGCTGCAGGTCGATATCGAGAAAACGCAGAAAACCCTGCGCCTGCCCGCAACGGCCGATTTCAAAGACTATACGCTCGACCTCCGCAAAGACACCGACCTGGCCCGGAGCGTCTTCCTGCACCGGCTGCGCCTGCTGGGGATTGGCTGGGGCGAGCAGACGGCAACCAGCGGCAAAGGCACCTTCAAGGAGCAGTGGCGCCTGCAGTGGACGCCTTCCTTTGCCGTGGACGTGATCGAAAAAGGCAACTGGGGAAATACGGTGGCCGAGGCTGCCAACAACTTTATCCGGCACGAGGCCCGCAAGGGCGGCTCGGTACCCTCGATCGCGCGCCTGCTCGTGAACGCGCTGCCCGCCGACCTGAACGAGGCGGTGAACGAGCTGCTGCCTGCGCTCAACAACGCGGCCGCCGCGAGTACCGACGTGGTGCAGCTGATGGAATCCCTCGAGCCGCTCGTGCGCGTGGCCCGGTATGGCAACGTACGGCGTACCGACGCGGAGCTCGTACTGCGCATCGTGGATACGATGGTGACGCGGATCTGCATCGGGCTGCCCAACGCCGTTTCGGGGATCGCCGACGAGGCCGCCCAGGAATTGCTCGACCAGATGCGGCTCGTGCACGAGGCCCTCGCTTTGCTGCAGCAGGCCTCAATGGACGAGGCCTGGATAGGCGCGCTCCGTTCGGTACTGGCCAACAGCCGCTCGGCGCCGGTGCTACGGGGCTATGCTGCACGCCTGCTCTACGACCGCAAGGAGCTGCAGGGCGAGGAGCTGGAGCGCCGGTTCCGAACCGAGGTATCGCTGGCCGCCGGCCCCGACCGCAGTGCAGCCTGGCTCGAGGGCTTTCTGCGGGGTTCCGGCACGCTGCTGTTGTTGGATACCGACCTCTGGTCGCTCGTGGACGAATGGGTGGCGACGCTCGACCCCTCCGTATTTATACAGGTGCTGCCCCTTCTCCGGCGCACCTTCTCGCTCTTCACCCGGCCGGAGCGCCGGCAGTTGGGCGAGAAGGCCCGCTCCGGCAACAGTGGCCACCGGGTGGCAAACGCGCCGTCAACCGGTTTGGATCCCGCACGTGCCGCCACCGGTATCCCCATCGTGCTGCGCCTGCTGGGCATTCCTCTCACCGATCAAACAAACCCGATATGAGCGATACGGAACGACTCCGCCGCTGGCGACTGGTGCTGGGCAGCGCGGAAAACGACGGCACCGGCATGCCGCTTTCCGGCACCGACGTGCAGCTGGATGGTTCCCTGAACGCCCTCTACGACTCCGACCGCAAGGGTGGCCTCGGCGCATCGTCGCCCAATGTGGCGCGCTGGCTTGGTGATATCCGGACCTTCTTCCCTTCGAGCGTGGTGCAGGTGATGCAGCAGGATGCCCTGAAGCGCCTCAACCTGACGCAGATGTTGCTCGAGAAGGAGATGCTGGAGAATGTGGAGCCGGACGTGCACCTCGTGGCTACCCTTATGAGCCTGGGCCGCGTTATCCCCGACAAAACGAAGGACACGGCACGGCTGGTGGTGCGCCGGGTGGTGGAAGAGCTGATGCGCCGCCTGGCGCAACCGACGCAGCAGGCCATCGCCGGCGCCCTCAACCGCAGCGTGCGCAACAGGAGGCCCCGCTATAACGAGATCAACTGGCATGCAACGATTCAAAAGAATCTGAAACATTACCAGCCTGACCACCGCACCATCATCCCCGAAACGCGCATCGGCCACGGGCGCAAGCGCAGCGCGCTCAAAGACGTGGTGCTTTGCCTCGACCAGAGCGGATCAATGGGCGCTTCGGTCGTGTACTCCGGTATTTTCGGCGCCGTGATGGCGTCGATCCCGGCCGTGAACCTCCGGATGATCGTGTTCGACACGGCAGTAGCCGACCTTACCGAGCAGGTGACCGACCCTGTAGAACTACTGTTCGGCGTGCAACTCGGCGGCGGCACCGACATCCACCTGGCGCTGCGCTATTGCGGCGGTGTCATCACGCGTCCGGCAGACACCGTACTTGTTTTGATCACCGACCTTTACGAAGGCGGCGATGAGGGCAAGATGCGCGTAAAGGCGGCGGAGCTCGTGGCGGCCGGCGTGCAATTGATTGTGCTGCTCGCGCTCGACGACTCGGGGGCTCCGTCGTATGACAACGGCAATGCCGAGTATTTCGCATCCCTTGGCGTTCCCGTATTTGCGTGCACACCCGACAAATTTCCCGAGCTCATGGCCGCCGCCCTCTCCAAGCAGGATATCGCGCAATGGGCGGCGCGTGAAGACCTCGTTCTGAAAAAATAACCTTGTTCCACCATGTTTTTTACTCAAGAAGAACTGAAGCCTTTCTTTTTCGATACGAACAACGACCAGCCTTACGGACATTCGCCAGAGTCAAGGGAGAACTACGCGCTGATACGGAGTTACCTCCTGGGTGAGCGCCCCGACCTCAGCGGCCTGCATCCCACGTACGAATACTACCAGCTGCTTGGGCTTGCCTACCTGCTCGGGTCGCCGGCTGCGCCCACGGCCCACACTACCCGCCTGCTCGACCTATTCTTTCATCCCGATGTACTTCCGGGGGTTACGCACTACCTGCCCGCGGTGTTCGGGCACCTAGCGCTGCAGGCCGCCGATGTGCCCGCCGTGCATGCCTGGGTCTCCCTGATGCACCGGTTGGGCCTGTCCGACACCGACATCTTCATGCTCCTGCTCAACCAGCTGAACCGGGGCGCTGAGGGAGGCGACTTCCTGGCCACCGATCCGCCCGTGAAGCAATGGATGCAGCGGCACCTGCCGCCGGCCGGCCGGGTTCAGCGCAGCGCTCACAGCTGGGGCGATGACCAGTGGAGCTATCCGTACTTCGTGGTGGTAGAAGCAGGACGGCCGGCGGACGCGCTGCAGGAACTGTTCGTGGGACTGTCGCTCGCCAGCGAATGGACCTCCGACCTGCTGCGTCACGCCGATGGTCACTACCTGCCGCAGATCACCGCCTGGATCCGGGGCGAGCACGGGCACCTGCACGAGGTAGTCCCCCGTTTTTATACGGCCGCTGAACTTTATGAATGGAAAGGAGAGGAAGTGGCGGAGTTGCTCCTGCACAGCGCGCGCCTATACCTGTCCTGGTACCGGCAGCGCAGTAAAGCCGAATACCACGAACCGTATTTCTCCGGAAAGAAACTGAACGGATACTACAGCACTGTTGCCCTGTCGCGCATCTTCAACGACGCACCCGGTGAGGCAGTGAAGCTGTTGGAAGAATGGTTCCGCGACGGCGTTCCGGTATCGCTGGCCATCCATACTTACTTGAAGAAGGCCCATCCGGCGGAAGCTTTGCCTTTTCTGCGCGAAGGATTGCTGGGCAAAGGGCAGCCTACACACATCGAGCACAGCCGCGGTCTGTTGGAGTTCCTACAACAAGGCTATCCGCAAGCTGATTACCTCGACACCGTTTGGAAGCTGGCGGCAACGAAGTCGAAACCCCTCCGCACGCTTGTGGCCGACATGGTGCTGAAGCGTGATCCGGATGCCGAGCAAAAGGCCATCGCCCTGCTGAAAAGCAAAAGCAGCGAGGCACGCCAGACCGGGGCCATCATCCTGTCGGCCTTTTCTTCGGATAGTGCCCGCGCCGCGGTAGGCACATTGCTCGACGCCGAAGCCAACGATAATGCCCGCGACCTGTTCCTGCAGATCGCACAGGACGGGTTCCCGCCGGCCGCCGACACGGACTTCCTGGAGCGTACGATCGCGGCGGCGCGGGGCCGCGGCAAGCTCGATAAGCCCGTGGAGTCCTGGCTCGACGAGGCAACGCTGCCGCCGCTGTACGACCAGTCGGGTGCTGCGCTTCCGCCTGATACGGTCCGCTTCCTGCTCTACCGCATGCGGCGGGTAAAGGCGATGGAGGCCGACCCGGAGGCACGCTTCGTGCTGGCGCAGGTCGACAAGGAACGCTCCGGCCCCTTCGCCGGGGAGCTGCTCCGTATTTTTACGGATAAGCAGGGAAAGCCTGAATACAAGTACCTGCTTGCCCTCGCGGCACTGGTGGGAAACGAGGCTATCACCGACAAGGTGTGCACGCTGATCAACGAGTGGATCGACAGCAACCGCGGTAAGATGGCTGAGTACGGCATCGGGGCGCTCGCGCTGCAGGGCTCCGACAAGGCGCTGCGCATCGTGGAAGCCTACAGCCGGAAATTCCAGAACAAGAAGCAGAACATCGGCGCCGCAGCCTTGCAGGCGCTCGAGGATGCAGCGTCGGCACTCGGCATCACGGTGCACGAGCTAGGCGACCGTGTGCTGCCCGACCTGGGCTTCGAGGGGGTGTACAAGGAGTTCTCCGTTGGCGACGCTGGCTACCGGGCCTTTATCGACAGCAACTTCAAGCTTGTCTATTACGACGAGGACAACAAGAAGCTGAAGGCGCTTCCCGCCGCTGCTGGTCCTGAGATCAAAGCCTATTTCAAGGACGTGGCCAAAGAAGTGCGCGACGTAGTGAAGGCACAGTCGGGCCGGATGGAGTACTTCCTGGTGGTGCAGCGCCGCTGGACGCCGGAGGCCTGGCAAGCGCTCTTCCTGGGCAATCCCATCATGTTCATCTATGCGACGAAGCTGCTTTGGGGCCTGTTTGACGAAGCGGGTGCGCTGCGGCAATGCTTTCTTTGCCTCGACGACGGAAGCCTCGTCGATGAAGGGCAGGAGGAGCTCGAATTGCCGGAGGGCAGCTTTGTGGGGATGGTGCATCCCCTACAGCTGGAGCCCGCGGCGCTGGATCGCTGGAAGCGGCAGTTCTTCGACGCGGGCATCGCTCCCGTATTTCCACAACTCGACCGCGCTGCCCATGCGCCTGCCG
The DNA here is from genome assembly GCF_039541815.1 of Flaviaestuariibacter amylovorans. Taxonomy (NCBI): domain Bacteria; kingdom Pseudomonadati; phylum Bacteroidota; class Chitinophagia; order Chitinophagales; family Chitinophagaceae; genus Flaviaestuariibacter; species Flaviaestuariibacter amylovorans. The sequence continues at coordinate 870,330 of NZ_BAABGY010000007.1, read as the reverse complement.
ACCCCGGGCGAAGGATCGTTACCGACTATGCCGGCCGGCCGGCGGAACAGGGGGCGGTGCTGGGCACCCTCGAGCGGGCCGGCTGGCGCAAGGGCCCTTCCGGCGACGGCGGCTTCCTCGACCACTTCAGCTTTCGCGAGCCGGCACACGGCATCGAGGCGATCCTCCAGGTCGAAGGCGTATTTGCCGGTGGCTTCGGCTACGACTATGAGCCGAAGCTCGGGCGTCTGTATTTCCTGAAGGACAATGGGCCGCGGAAAGGATGGTTCCGGCCACCCGCAGACGAGTCGGACGAGCGTCTGCTCCTGCTGGCCGACGTGCCGCCGATCTTTTATTCCGAAGTGATCGCCTCCGTGGAGCGGGTGCGGACGGGTAAGGCTGCAGCGGCAACCCCGTAGTGTTCGTGAGGCGAGCAGTGTGAGGCGTCGTGCCCGATAGTGGTTTTTCGTTATGATTGCGTTCGGGTGGGTATGGCTCGCGGCTCACGATCCTCCCTTCAGCTTACCGGATCACATCGTAGCGGATCCAGAGAAAGTCGTCGAAGATCTTCTTCACCGACTTGAGCCGGAAGCGCGTGGCGGTGCGCTTGCCGAAGCCTTTCTCCGCTTCGAAGAGGGTAGGGGCGCCGATAGTGCCGTCGGCCACGGGCGCCAGCACGAGGCTGAACTCGTCGATGAGCCCCGCTTTCAAAAAAGATCCGTTGACATGGCCGCCGCCGTCGATGCGAACGCGCTTGATGCCGAAATGCCGGTTCAGCTTCTCGAGCACGAGCGCCAGGTCGAGTTCCGTTTTGCCGCCAAAAAGGTAAGAGACGTTCTTCGCCCGCAAGTGCTCCAGGTAGCCGCTCGATACTTTCTCGGTCAGCACCTCGATGACGTGCTCGGTAGACACCATGTTCTTGTCCCAATGGCATTTGCCCGAGGGATCGATCACCACGGCATAGGTCTTCGCGTCGTGCGTGCCGACAAAGTCTTCTTTCGGGATGCGCACGGTGCTTTTCATGGCCGGGCGCGGCTTCTTGCTCGAGAACTCCTGCATCGTTACCCGGCCCACGAGCCAAGCGTCTGCCTTGATCTTCGATGCGGGCTCCTCGAAATATTTGGCGGGATCTTTATAACCCCAGATGTCCTGCTTGATGCGTCCGTCGACGGAGCCCAGCATATGGCAAATCACGTGTGGTTTCATGTGTTTCGGAGTTTGGAGGAGTGTCAAAGGTGCGGGCAGGCCAGCCGGGAAGCAAGCGCGGCCACGGGTTAGGGCGATTGTTAATTTCGCTCCGGATCGATGACCGGGCGGCCCCGAAGCATTTTACGCAGTATTTTCCGATGCGGCTACGTCAGCCGGCAATCACCATGCTTGAACTGCACGATTTCAAAAAATCCTACGACGGACGGCTTGTGCTGCAGGTGCCCGACCTCGCTCTGGCCGAAGGCGTCTACTGGATCCAGGGCCCCAACGGGGCCGGCAAGAGCTCGCTACTCCGCGCCATCGCGGGGCTCACGCCCTATAGCGGGCGCATCGTAGCCGGAGGTATCGACGCGCGCTGCAACAAGAAGGCCTATTGCCGCATCGTGAACTGGGCCGAGGCCGAGCCCGTTTATCCCGGCTTCCTGACAGGTCGCGACCTGCTGCAGTTTTACCTCGATACGAAGGGCGGATCGGCCCCGGCTACCGCAGCACTGCTGGAGGCCTTTGGGATGAACAGCTACCTGGAGCAAAACCTGGGCACGTGGTCGAGCGGGATGACCAAGAAGCTCTCGCTGGTGCTGGCCTTCGTCGGCAACCCGAAATGGATCCTGCTCGACGAGCCGCTGATCACGCTCGATACGGCCGCGCAGGCAACCTGCCTCCGGCTCGTGGGCGAGTATGCGGCCACCGGCTGCTCGTTCTTACTGAGCTCCCACCAGCCGCTGGATGGAGCAGCCTTCGCCTTCGAAACGCTCCTCGTCTGCAACCAAACCCTCGAGCGCCAGTTATGACGGGCCTTTTCCTGCGGTTGTTCACCGGGCCTTTTTACCGCCGCCACACCGGCTTCTTCGCCGGGTGCTTTATCGCCTTTTTCGGGGCGGTGCAGCCGCACACACTGGGGCTGTATCACCGCGCGCTGATGCAGACCTTCCTTTCGTCGCCCGCGCTGCTGGCGCTGCTCCTGCTGGCCTGGTCGGTATATGGGCTGCGCGTCTTCGGTTGCTGCCGGGGCCTGTTGCTGGGCGCGGAGGGCCGCTTCCTGTTCGAGACGCGGGCGCTGGGCGGCACGCGCCAGGTGCTTCCGTTCGCCGTCGCCGTGGGGGCGATCTATCTTCCGCTCCTGGTCTATGCCGCACTGATGGCTGCCTTTGCCGTGCTGAGCGGAAAGGGAGGCAGCGCGGTCGTCATTGCCGTATACGTGCTACTCCTGTATGCGGGTACCGTTGCCGGACTACTGGCCGGGATCAATCGCGCCGACCGGCCCGGCTGGGGCGCCTTCCGTCCGCGCCGTGTGCGTAAGGCGGTGCCGTTCCGGCACTGGCTGCTGCAGTATACGTGGAAGGAGCTCCGCTTTTCCTTCGTGCTGCTGAAGGCCTTTTCGCTGCTGTTGTTGTACATCCCGCTCGTCTGGAACGGCGACCGTTACGACCATGATTCGATCGTGCTTTTCCTGGTAGTGCTGGTGGCGGCGCACAGCTTCCTGGCCTTCCGCTTCGTCGGCTTCCTGGAGGGGCCGCTGTCGTGCTACCGCAACCTGCCGGTCGGCCGGGGCCGGCTCCTGCTGTTCTTTTATGTCACCTACCTAGTGCTGCTGCTGCCGGAGGGACTGTATTTATACGGTGTGGGCCGCCACCTTATCGCTTGGCCCGACCTGGTCGCCATCTGGCTCGTGCCGGTGCACACGCTGCTGTTCCTGACGGCAGTGCAATACGGCGGCGCGCCGGAAAAGACCGAGTACATGAAGGTGCTGGCCGGCCTGTCCTTTGTCTCCATCTTCTTTTTCAACGGCGAGTGGTACGGGCGGTGGATGCTGGGGCTGGGCGCGCTCGGGGCTTTTCTCTTCTTTGTAGGGCAGCCCACTTTCGAGAAGGGCAAGGAGGAGTGATGCGCCGCTTCTGTGGCACACGGGTAGGACTCCCGGCATTATTCTTTCTGCACGATCCTTAAACGCCCGGCCATGTATTACTTTCCCGACTCTCCCCGGCAACAGAAGCAGCGGCGAACCCTGGTGGCGGAGATCCGCCGGAAGGGCATTGCCGACGAGCGGGTGCTGGAGGCCATCGGCCGGGTGCCGCGACACCTGTTCATGAGCGCCGGCTACTCCGAAGACGCGTATGTTGACAGCGCATTCCCGATCGGAGAGGGGCAGACCATCTCGCAACCCTATACGGTGGCGTACCAGACCGCGCTGCTACAGGTAGAGCCCGGCCAGCGGGTGCTGGAGATCGGCAGCGGCAGCGGCTACCAGGCGGCCGTGCTGGGCGCGATGGGCGCTGCTGTGTACTCGGTGGAGCGCATTGCTGCACTGTACCACCGGCTTGCCACGCAACCCTGGCGGCCGCTGTACCCGGATGTTCATTTCTACTATGGCGATGGCAACGAGGGCCTGCCGCAGGAGGCACCCTTCGACCGGGTGCTCATTACCGCGGCGGCGCCCGATTGGTCGGACGTGTTGTTGGAGCAGCTCCTCCCGGGCGGCTGCCTGGTGTTGCCCTTCGATAACGGTGGGGCCCACCAGCAGATGCTTCGGCTCTGGAAAGAGGAGGGCGGTGTGCGGCGCGAAGCGTTCGGCTTTTTTTCCTTCGTGCCGTTGCGGCGGGGAGTCGAGTAAGGACAAAAAAAATCCGCTGTAGAAACAGCGGACGTAACGATTGCTTGCTATATGAAAAGTTTGAGTTCGATTTCTGGATCCCGGCGCGGCTCCGGGGGCTTTGTTGGTACAAAATTACCTGCTACGGAGCGGCCTGCCGAGATGAGGTTGCGGGAGTGCTACGATGCCTAGGGTCTTAAAAAAATGTTACATCCCTTTACAGGTAAGGGTTTGGCGGAGTTTGGCGCTTGATGCCCAAGAAGTTTTGAGCAGGTGCGTGGGATGAAAAAATGTTGTTTGGACATTGATTTAAGGGATATGTATTCGGCTTTATCCACGAATAAGAGCATAATTCGTATTTAAATGCGAAATTGCCCTATATTCGGTATTAAATACGTAATAGTCCCCATGCCCGCCGTACTCACTGCCGATGTCGTCAACTCTACGGATCTCCGGCCCCCGGACTTCCGGGATCTGATCGCTGCCCAGGAGGCGTTGCTTTCCGGACAGGACTTCGAGTTCTACCGGGGCGATTCGCTCCAGGCTTTCTTGCCCGACGCCAGGGCTGCGTTCCGGCTGGTGCTGTCTATCCGCACCGCCGCCCGCCGCTTCAACCAGCAATACGGCGAGGGTACGATCGATGTGCGCTGTGCGATCGGGATCGCGGCGGGCAGCGTACCCACGGACAACGTGCGCACGGCTACCGGCCCGGCCTTTCTGCTTTCGGGGCGTGCTTTCGACGCACTGGGCGAAGGAGCGCGGCTCACGATCCTGTCCGGGAACGAGGAAGCCAACTTCTCCCTGGGCCTCCTGGCGCGCTTTACCGATCACCTGCTCCACCAGTTGACGGGCCGGCAGGCAGCCGTTATCTTTGAGCTCCTCGGCAACCGGAGCCAGCAGGAAGTGGCCCGCGCCCTGGGAAAGTCGCCGGCCACCATCAGCCAGCACGTGCACTCCGGCGCCTGGCCCGAGCTGGAGCGGCTCCTCCGCGATTATACCACCCTCATCGAACGCTATGCTTTATCATGACGCCCTGCTCTGGATCGCCCGGGTGCTGCTCGCCCACCTCCTGACCGACTTCCTGCTGCAGGCCGGCTCCTGGGTGCGCGACCGAAAGGTGCGCCACTTCGCTTCGCCCTGGCTCTATGCGCACGGCGGCGTGACCCTGCTCGGCGCCTTGCTGCTCGGCGGCTTCGCACACTGGGGCGCGGCGCTGGTGGTCGGCGTCACGCACACGCTCATCGACGGGTGGAAGAGCTACCGCCGCGACAACTGGCAATACTTCCTGCTCGACCAGCTTTTGCACGTATCCGTAATCCTACTGGTCGGCTTCTGGCCCCTTCTCACTTTCGACGGCATCGGTGAGGAATGGAACACGATCCAAAGTTCGAAAATGCTCTGGCTGGCAGGAGCGGGGCTAATGCTCCAAACCGCCCCCGCTTCGATCTTCATCGGCCTCGTCACGCGCGACTGGCGCCGCCAGATCCCCGACGTGGACCAGGCCACGCTCGCACACGCCGGCAAGTACATCGGCATGATCGAGCGGGTGCTCATCTTCGTGCTGGTGCTGCGCGGCCAATTCGAGATCATCGGCTTTCTCATCGCGCTCAAGGGTATTCTTCGCTTTGCCGACGAGAAGCGCTCCGAAACGAAGACCGAGTACCTCCTCATCGGCACGCTCCTCAGCATCGGTATCGCCCTCCTCAGCGGGCTTGCCGTTGCGGCGCTTTTGAAATGACGATGCGGGTCCGCCCGGGAAATTATTGGCGGGTTGCGCCGGAATCCTTAATTTGAGCACATGCTGCCGCGGTACGCATATCCTCATTTGCGCATGACCCTTCCCGTGGAAGGGCCTGGCTTCCTGCTTTCGGCCACCGCCACCACCGGTACGACCACCACAACCCGAAAGGGTTGAGCACGCACATACCACCCCGGGCCGAATAGGCGCATTTCTACGGATACGATCTCTCCATTCCAAACTGATTTCTGATGCAAGTACTCAAATTCGGCGGCACGTCGATGGGCTCCGCCGACGCCATGCGGCAGGTAAAATACCTCCTCCTTGCCGCCGGGGAAAAAGACCGCTGCGTGGTCGTAGTATCGGCCATGAGCGGCGTCACCGACACACTGCTGCAGGCCGGCACGCTCGCCGCAACCCAGGACCCTCAATGGCCCGCGCTGGTAGAAGGGCTGAAGGCGCGGCACCTCGAAACGCTGGGCGCACTGGCGCCCGGCAGCGACAACGCGTTTATCGTGGAGGCCTGCACCGCGCTCAACACCTTATGCAGCGGCATCGCCGCCCTCGGCGAATGCTCCAACCGCACCCGCGACCGCCTGGCCGCTTTCGGTGAGCTGCTGTCGTCGCAACTCTTTACCGCCTACCTCCGTCACGAAGGCCTGGACGCCGCCTGGGTCGACAGCCGCAGGCTGATCCGCACCAACAGCATGTATACGCATGCGCAGGTGGAAGTAGAACCGACGGAGTCCGCTATCCGTTCTTACTTCGCCGGGGCCGAAGGCGTGCTCTTTGTGCTGCCGGGCTTCATTGCCGCCAGCGCGGAAGGCGATACCACCACGCTGGGTCGCGGCGGCTCCGATTATACGGCCGCTTTGCTCGGTGCCGCACTCGGCGTTCCCGTAGAAATATGGACCGACGTGCCGGGCATGATGACGGCCGATCCGCGCCTCGTACCCAATGCCCGCAGCATTGCCTCCCTAAGTTTTGAAGAGGCGATGGAGCTGTCGCACTTCGGCGCCAAGGTGCTGTACCCGCCTACCGTGCTGCCGCTCATGAAGCGCAACCTGTCCGTGCACATCCGCAACACCTTTGCGCCCGACGCGCCCGGCACGCGCATCCATGCGCAGGTAGCGCCCGGCGAAAGCATCATCCGCGGCCTTACCAGCATCACCGGCGTTGCCCTCATCTCGCTCGAAGGCAGCGGCATGGTAGGCATCCCCGGTTTCAGCGCCCGCCTCTTCGGCGCCCTCGCCCGCCAGTGCGTGAACGTCATCCTGATCACGCAGGCGTCTTCGGAGCACAGCATCTGCGTGGGCATCGAAGGAGCCGCGGTGGAAGCGGCACGCGCCGCGGTGCAGGAAGAATTCCGCAACGAGCTGCGCGACGGCTCCATCGATCCGCTGCAATGCGAGTCGGGACTGGCGATCGTGGCCCTCGTCGGCGACCGGATGAAGAGCCATTCCGGCATCAGCGGGCGCCTGTTCTCGGAGCTCGGTCGCAACGGCGTCAACATCCGCGCGATCGCGCAGGGCTCTTCGGAGCGCAACATCTCCACTGTGATCGCAGGCCGCGACGTGCGCAAGGCCATCAACGTATTGCACGAGGCCTTCTTCGAAACGAGCTACAAACAGGTGAACCTGTTCATCGCCGGCACCGGCAACGTGGGCAGGCGCCTGCTGGCGCAGCTCGCCCAGCAGGCGGCCTGGCTTGAGCAGCACCTCCGCCTGCAGGTGCGCGTCACCGGCCTTCTCAACAGCCGGCGCATGCTGCTGTCGGAGCAAGGCATTGCGCTGGCCAACTGGGAAGAACAGCTGATGGCCGCCGAAGCCGCCGACCCGGCGCGCTTTGCGCAGCGGATCGGGGAGCTCAACCTGCGCAACTCCGTGTTCGTGGACATGACCGCGCAGGAGGCCGTGGCCGGCCTGTATGAATCCCTGTTGCGCCGGAGCTGCCGCATCGTTGCCTGCAACAAGATCGCGGCATCATCCGCCTACGCGCACTACCGGATGCTGAAGGACCGGGCCCGGGAGTTCAATGCGCCCTTTCTCTTCGAGACCAATGTCGGCGCCGGCCTTCCCGTGATCAGCACCCTCGGCGACCTGATGAGCAGCGGCGACGAAGTGCAGCGCATCGAGGCCGTACTGAGCGGCACGCTCAACTTCGTGTTCAATCATTACGACGGCTCCGCGTCGTTCGCCTCCATAGTACGCGAAGCGCAGGCCCAGGGCTACACCGAGCCCGACCCGCGCCTCGACCTTAGCGGAACCGACGTGGCCCGCAAGATCCTGATCCTCGCCCGCGAGGGCGGTGCGTCGTTGGAGATGGCCTCCATCGCTAACGAGCCCTTCCTGCCGGCGTCCTGCCTTGAAGGGAGCATCGAGGACTTCTATGCCGAGATGGAGCGGCAGGAGCCGCATTTTCGATCCCTGCTCCACCGGGCGCAGGCTGCGGGCAGACGGCTTAAATACGTGGCGCGCTTCGACGGCGGGCGTGCCTCCGTAGGACTGGAATCCGTAGATCCACAACACGACTTCTATCATCTTTACGGTAAGGACAATGTGGTGCGGTTCTTTACCCAGCGCTATGCCGGCCAGCCGCTCGTAGTGAAGGGCGCAGGCGCGGGCGCCGAGGTAACCGCTTCCGGGGTTTTTGCCGACATCATCAAAACCGCCCGCTTATGAAGGAGGAAGTAACCGTACAGGCGCCGGGGTCGGTGTCGAACCTGGGCAGCGGATTCGATGTGCTGGGCTTCGCCCTCGGCGCACCGTATGATGTGCTCACGCTCCGGCGAACCGATACCCCCGGTGTGCGCCTCATTAACGATTCCCCGTTCGACCTTCCCGGCGACCCGGAAAAGAACGTGTCGGGGGTGGTGTTGCTGGCCGCCCTGCAGCGCGCAGGGGCTGCGCACGGCTTTGAGCTGCGCGTCGAGAAGCGGATCAAGCCCGGTAGCGGCATCGGCTCGAGCGCCGCCTCTGCGGCCGGCGCCGCGGTGGCCGCCAACGAGCTGCTCGGGAATATCTTCTCGAAGGAAGACCTGCTCGACCTCGCCATGGAAGGCGAGGCCCTGGCCTCGGGAAGCCGGCATGCCGACAACGTGGCACCGTGTATCTACGGGGGCGTCACGCTCGTGCGCTCGCTCGACCCGGTCGACATCATTGCCCTGCCGCCCGCCGATCTTTTTGTCACTATCGTGCACCCGCAGATCGAGGTGTCGACGGCCTACGCGCGCAGCATCCTGCCCAAAGAGCTCCCGATGCGGTCGGCGGTGCGGCAATGGGGCAACCTGGGGGCGCTCGTGGCCGGCTTTTACCGGAACGACCCCGAACTCATTGGCCGCTCGATGGAAGACGTGGTGGCCGAGCCGTATCGCAAGGCACTCATCCCGGGATTCGAGGCGGTACGTACCGCCAGCAGGCAGGCCGGTGCGCTGGGCGGCGGCATCTCGGGCTCGGGCCCTTCGCTGTTCCAGTTCAGCCGCACGGAAGCCACCGCTGAAGCCATTGCGGCCGCCATGCGCGACGTTTACACCGGACTCGGGATCGAGCACCGCACCTATGTGACCACGATCGATCCGCGGGGTGTAAGAGTAATGTGCTAATGGGGTAATGGGGTAATGGGGTAATGTGCTGATGGGGAATGGGATAATGTGCTAATGGGATAATCAATTGCGCAGCGACCACGATTGGCAACAGGTTTCGCTCGCACTAAATGAAGCAAACGATGAAGTATTATAGCCTCAACGGCACTGCGCCGGCAGTGGATTTCCGGACGGCCGTCATCAACGGGCAGGCGCCCGACAAGGGACTGTATTTCCCCGGTACGGTGCCGGTGCTGGACGCGGACTTCTGGGAGGGGATCGGGCGGTACGACGACCATGCCATCGCGCGGCGGATCATCCTCCCGTACGCAGGCGACTCGATCCCGGAGGCGGAGCTGGCGCGGATCGTTGAAGAGACCCTGTCGTTCCCCGTGCCGCTGCGGCCCGTGTCGGAATCAATGCACGTACTGGAGCTGTTTCATGGACCGACGCTGGCGTTCAAGGATGTGGGTGCGCGCTTCATGAGCCGCTGCCTTTCCTGGTTCGCGCGGGGCCTCGACGGGCGCGTGGTGGTGCTGGTGGCCACCTCGGGCGATACGGGCGGCGCCGTCGCTGCCGCTTTCCACGGCGTGCCGTATGTGGACGTGGTGGTGCTCTACCCGAAAGGGCGCGTAAGCCCCGTGCAGGAGGCGCAGATCGCCGGCGCCGGCGACAACGTGCATGCGCTCGAGGTGGCAGGTACTTTCGACGACTGCCAGGCCCTCGTGAAACAGGCCTTTGCCGATACCAACCTGCGCGAAGCGCTTTACCTGACGTCGGCCAATTCGATCAACGTGGCCCGCTGGCTGCCCCAGCAGTTCTACTATGCCCTTGCCTGGAAGCAGTGGCCGCGTAAGGACCGCCCGCCGGTGCTGAGCGTACCCAGCGGCAACTTCGGCAATATCGGTGCGGCACTGCTGCTGCATCGTTCCGGCCTGCCTGTGCAACAGTTCGTTGCGGCATGCAATGCCAACGACGGAGTGGCGCGCCTGCTGGCCGGCACTCCGGGCGAGCGGCGCGCGGCCATCGCTACCCTTTCCAACGCCATGGACGTGGCCGACCCCAGCAACTTCGTCCGTATCCTGGAGCTGTTCGGCGGCGATACGGCGGCCCTGCGGCAGATGCTCCGCGTGACTACTACGACAGACGATCAAACGCGGGAAGCGATCCGCGCCGTGTACGAGCGCTTTGGCTATGTACTCGATCCGCACAGCGCCGTAGCCTGGCATGGCTTGCAGCAGGGGTTGCCGCCGGGTGAGCACGGCATCCTGGTGGGCACGGCGCACCCGGTGAAGTTTCCCGGCGTGGTGGCCGAGGAAACGGGCGCCCCGGTTCCCTATCCGCCCGCGATAGCCGGGCTGATGGAGCGCCCGCTGCAGAAAGAGCCGCTTGCCGTTTCGTACGATGCGCTGCGGACGCGGCTGCTGGCGCTTCGCTGAACAGGGGCACCGAATTTGCAGGTGTGGAGTACGCGGCGTCTTTTGCCGCATCAACGGTTGGCTATGGCAAAGACAGGACCCATCATCATCATCGAGGACGACACAGAGGACCGCCACCTGATGGAGCTGGCGCTGAACGAGCTGCACCTGCCCCAGGAGCGCCGTTTTTTCGATAGTGCGCAGGAAGTGTTGTATTACCTGATGGATACCCAGGAGAAGCCCTTCCTGATCCTTTCTGATGTAGACCTGCCGGGCATGAGCGGCATTGAGCTGCGCCGGAAGATCAACGAGAGCTTTTTCCTGAGCCGCAAAAGCATTCCGTTCATCTTTTTCTCCAATTCCGCACGCAGTGAAGACGTGGATGACGCCTACAAGACCATGGTGCAGGGCTATTTCGTCAAGCCCTTTCACCTCGAGGAGCTCAAGGAGAAGCTGCGCATCATCTTCGACTATTGGTCTACGACGGAGCATCCGCATTCGATCTGAAACGTGAATCGTGAATCGTCAATAGTGAATGGGGGCGCCGTGAAGATCCGGGGCATCGTCTATGGATACGTGGGAAACAACGCAACGGGAATGCTTGATTACGTGTCCGATATGCCCGCGAGTGGATTAGTGAGCCGGATGACTGTCGCTTTTCCGATCAATGATTGCCAAGATCGATTCTTTTGAAAGCACGATGCAAGCACGCTACAGGTTCAAATTTGTCACCTGCGGCCAACATTCTTTCGGAGATCCATTCACGATTGTCGATTCACGATTCACGCCCCTCACTCGAACGACAACTTCAACTGCCCGGGCGTATCGGCTTCGTAATGCGCCCGCACGGTGGGACCTGCGCCTGCGGTGCTTACCTGGAAGAGGGGCGACTCGCTGTAGCGCGGGGCTACGAGCGTCTGTACACCGTCGGCATGGGCATCGAAGAGCGCCTGCACGAGCCGGACGTCGTTGTTGTTCTGCGAAAGGTGGGCAAGGAGCAGGTGCGTCATGAACGGGGGGCGATGCGCCCGGAACAGGTCGAGGGCCTGCCGGTTGGAGAGGTGCCCCTGCCCGCCGCGGATGCGCTGTTTCAGGATCCAGGGATACTTGCCGTGCTCCAGCATCTCCTCATCGTAATTCGATTCGAGGAAGGCGGCGTGGCACTGCCGGAAATGATGCACCAGGTTGGCACAGGGCACACCGAGATCGGTGAAGACACCTACGGTTACCCCGCCATACGAGATCGTAAAGCTGTACGGATCGGCCGCATCGTGCACCTTGGAAAAGGCCTGGATGGAGAGCGAACCGATGTTGAAGGTCAATTGGCCGGAGAAATCATGCACTTTCGAGCGCTCCAGGTACATCCGTCCGCCTTTATAGGTTCGTGCCGTCACATAGATCGGGATGCCGTGCTTGCGCGTAAGGGTGGGCAATCCGCGGATATGGTCGGAGTGCTCGTGCGATACCAGCACCGCCCGCACCTTCTCCAAAGAAAGGCCGAGCCGCTCCATCCTCCGCTCGATCTCGCGGCACGAGATGCCCGCATCTACGAGCACGGCGTCGGTGTCGTTGCCGACGTAATAGCAGTTGCCGTTGGATCCGGAATTGAGCGAGGTGAACTGAAGGGCCATGGAGGCACAAAAGTAAGCATTGCCGCCGGGTGGGGACGGGGGCGGTCCTTAAGAATTCGGTAAAGCCGCCGGCAGTTCCGACGGATGCCGCCGCAGTGCCGCCGCCGCGAGCCCATACCGTTCCTGTATGGCGTCCACCAGGCTATCGCGGACCACCAGCACGAGCGCTGTTGGGGATGCCTTTTGCGTTCCGGCATGCAACAGGTGGCGCAGCGTGGCGTCGAAACCCTGCCCCGCCAGTTCGAGCTTCCCGATCTCGTCGATCAGCAACCACCCGCCCGCCTTTTTTACGGCTTCCAGCAGCACGTTTTCGGCCCGGGCGAAGGCGGCGATGGAGAACGAATACCGACCCACCGTGAACGCTTCGGCGCTGCCGGGCTCCGCCGAGGCGGGCCAGCTCGCTCCTGTAGCGATGTCCAGGAAACGACGGTCCGCACCGGTGCCCGGCATCAGGATCCCACACACCTCCTCCCGGTCGTTTGCCCAGGTGGCGAGGGCCGTGGTCTTGCCGCTTTCGATGGGCCCGGTAAGGAGAAATACGTTCATGGCAGGGCCTCCTGCAGTTCGGGAGCTCCCGCCGTCAGCGACCAGAAAATGAGCAGGCGGAGAAACAGCGGCACCCGGCGCCAGCCGCGGCGCGCGCGGCTTTCCTGCCAGGCGGCATGCGAGAGGTGGCGCATCTGCGGCAGGAGTCCGAGCAGCTCATCTACCTGGCCTTGGTACGCCGTCCCTTGCCGGCGCAGGTAGCGACGCAAAAGGCCCAGCACGAACGGAGCCAGTATCCCGTACCAGACAATAAGTGCCGTACCGGTCCAGAGCAACGCCAGCACCACACTCCGGCTCCCTGCACGCGCCGAGTCGGCCTCGAGGAAGCGGATGGCGCAAATGGCCGCGAGCAGGAGCACCACCAGCGCTGCGCGGCTGCGCCGGCGCCGCTGCACAGGGTCGGGTGGCGCAGCAATGGCCGGGCAGGCAGGCAGGTCGGGGCGGAGGGCACTGTCGGCCACCAGCCGCGTAGCCATGGCGCCGCAGGCGAGTCCGCCCAACAAGTAAATGCCCAGGTAGATACCGGTGAGCAGCAGGGCGCCGTCGGGGAGGGCCACCGACAGCTCCCGCCCGATATAGGCCACGAGCTCGTCGGCCGCCTGCCAGAACGAGCGTCCGAAGAAGAGCGTGAGCGTGAGCAGCTTTTGAACCGCCGATTCGAGCAGGGCCAGTATGGCCAGCGTGTAGATGGCGGGCTTGCGGACGCCGCCCAGCGAGAAGAGCAGGTAGCCCACCAGCGCCTGGAAGGAAACGGCGAGGTAGGCCGTCGGCGGCGAGTGCGGGCTCACGGCCGCCTTGATGATCAGCACCAGCAGCAGGCTGTGTAGGATCCGCCGGTAGTGGCCTTCCGAATACCGGCCGATGAGCGAGATGCAAATAACGGCAAACGAGCCGACCAGCAGGCCGGTGAACGGAACCTTGAGCGCATGCATCACCCCGCCGAGCCCCGACTCGCCAAAGGCCCAGAGGGCGGTGAGGCGGTGCAGGGCCAGCCACCGGTGGGCAGGTGTCGGCAAAGCGGGTGCGTTCATAGGGATAAAGGTAGCCCGCTCCGGCCGGTGGGCAATTCCCGGTTTTTTTCGCGGATGATCTCGGCGGCGATGCTCACGGCGATCTCCGCGGGTGTTTTGCTGTAGATGGGCAGGCCCACCGGTATGAAGCAATGCTGCCACGCTTCAGGGCTGATCCCTTCCTGCTGCAGCTCGCGCATCAGCGTCAGCACCTTCGACTCGGAGCCCATCATGCCGAGGTAGGCATACTTGCGACCGAGGAGGCGGCGGAACACCGTCTTGTCGTCGCGGTAGCCGAAGGTCATGATCACCACGTAGTCGTCGGGGCGGTCGCCGATGAGGGCGTCGATGGTTTCGTAGTCGGCCACCACACGCTCCTGGGCGTGCGTGTTCCCGGCAAAGGTGTTCAGCTCCGGCCGGTTGTCGTAGATGCGGATGTAGAAGCCGAGCAGCGTCATCTGCTGCGACAGGGCGAGGCCCACGTGCCCGCCGCCGATGATGTGGATCACCGGCCGCTGGTCGAGTCGCTCGGAGTAGCTCCAGTCGGTATCGTCGCGGTAGGCAAAATGACTACCGGACGGGTGCCCTGCTGGTTCAAGGGCGAAGCCGCCGGGCGATAGCCGGATGCGCGTGTCGTGGTGCCCGGCATAGGCTTCCAACAGTGAGTTTACCAATGCTTCTTTCTCCGGCCCGATGGGCACGAACGCGACGAGCTGGCTTCCCGAGCAGATGAGGCCCGACTGGTCGCGGCTGTGCTCCTTGTCGTGGTACTGGCGTTGCAGGAGGATGTCGCCGAGGCCGGCCTGCAGCAGGGCGCGGGCCTTTTCTACCAGCTTATGCTCCATGATGCCGCCGCCGATGGAGCCGGTGATGGCGCCATCGGCGCTCACCGCCATCTTGAACCCCCTGCGGCCGGGCGAGGAGCCTTCGCTTTCGAGCACCCACAGTAATAATACGGGGATGCCCACTTCGAGCTTCCCGTGGATAAAATGCCAGGTGTTCATCAGCGCGCCCGGTTTTCCAGGATTTTTTTGAAGGATCGGCCACGGATCTCGTCGAGTGTAAGACCGGTGCGCAGCACTTCCTCCTCGGTGATGGCGCCGCTGTTGAGGGCCTTCAGAAAGAAGTTGAGCAGTCCTTGCCCGGTGGCCGCATCGTCGAATACGTCGCCGATGAGGGTGGCCCGCGCTGCCTTTTCCACGAAGGTCTTCAGGCGGTCTACCGCGTCCTCGTAGCTTTCGAGGAAGAAGGCGAAAACGGCCGTATAGCGCATCGGCAGCTGGGCCGGGTTGAGGTCCCAGCCCTGGTAGAAGCCGTTCCACAGCGAGTGGCGGATATGGTCATAGCCCTTCTTCCAGGCGCGGTGCACCACCTGGCGGTTCTCCTCCTGTTGCGCTTCGGTGAGCTCGCCGCGGTGCGGTCCGATCGGCATCGTGTTGGTAGCGCCGTCGGAAAGCCAGATGCCGGTGTGCGCCAGGGCCACCTTGGTCATGTGGTGCGCGAAGTCGCACACGGGGTGGTCCATCTCCTGGTAGCGGGCGGTGATGCCGGCGGAGGCGGTATAGTCGTAGGTGCCGAAGTGCATGGCGATGCAGCGACCGCGGCCCGCCTCGATGAATTTGTACAGCGGGTTGGTGCCTTCGATCGACATAATGCTTTGCGTGGTCTCCACCATCATCTCCATCTTCAGGCTTCCTGCCGGCAGCTGCAGCTCCGATTCGAGCAGGTCGAACAGGGCGGCGAGCGTGGCTGGCTGCTCGGGTATCGTGACCTTGGGCAGCATCACCACGAAGTTGTCGGGGAGCTTGCCGCCTGTTTCTTTCACGAGGGTGCTCACAAAGAGGTCGAGGGTGCGGAGGCCGCGCTCCTTCATCTCCTCGGTAAAGGGCTTGATGCGGATGCCGATGAAGGGCGGGAGGGTGCCGGCGGCCATGCCTTTCGCCACTTCCTGCGCGGCGCTAACGGCGGTGGCATCCTCTTCCTCGTTGGCGCGGTTTCCGTAGCCATCTTCAAAGTCGATGCGGAAGTCTTCCACGGCCTCGTGCTGCAGCTTGCGGATCACCTTCCCGTACACTTCGTAGGAAAGGCGGGCGGGGTGCCGGCGCTTTTCTTCGGGCGGGAGGGCTTCGTATTCTTTGGCGATGTGTTCTGCCTTGCTTTCTGCGTTGAACTGTCCGGAGCCGTTAAGGTGAAATATGCGGCCGAAGGAGAGGAAATCAGGCGCATAGGTCTGGAAGGTCTCCAGGGCACGCTCGCCGAGGGAGCGGGCGAGGTCGGAGCGGAACAAGTTGGCGCCGCCGTAAACGGTATGCACGGGCTGCCGCTCGGGGCGGTCGCCGGGGTAAAGCTGTTGAAAGGCCAGGTTGGCGGTGCGCAGGCTGCCGAAGAGCTGCTCGCGGGCGCCGGTGGGGATCGACGTATTCATGTGGTCAGTGTCAGTTGGTAAAGAAAACGGGTCTGTAAAATAGCGCAATCTGCGCACCCGGCGGCAGCTGTTTGCCTCCGGGCCGATGCTCCCTCAGCTTCCCCGGTAGGTGGAGTAGCCGAACGGGTTGACGAGCAGCGGCACATGGTAATGGCTTCCGTCGAATACGGTGAATTGTATTTCTACGGCCGGGTAGAAGCCCGTGAGCCCCTGCGCCGCGAAATAGGCGCCGGTGTCGAAGGCCATCCGGTAGGTGCCGGGCGGAAGCGTACGCCCCGGGGGCAGCAGGTCGGGGATGCGCCCGTCGGCATTGGTGACGCCCTGCGCGATGGTGCGCCAGCTCTTGCCGAGCGGCACCTGAAGACGAATGGTGATGTCCTTGCCGGGGCGACCGATGGAGGTGTCGAGCACGTGCGTGGTGAGCTGGCTTACCCTAAGAAAGGACCAGTCCTCCCCGGGCAGCAGCTTTTTCAGGCGCAGCAGCGTGATCTTGTGCTGCTCGCCCATGGCCACGTGTATCTCCTCTTCGGATTCGTTGTGCAGCCGGTCCTGCAGCAGCCGCGCCATTTCGGGGGCCGATTTGCCGGTGGCGCAGACAATGAAGATGAAGCCCTGCTGCTGCTCGTACCGGTCGTTGCCAGCGGCGAGCGACTGCAGCGTGCGCTCATCGGCGCTGTTGACGCCCGATTGCTCGGCGCCGGCCAGGTGGCTGGTAGCGGCGTATTTCTTCCGGAGGCTGTCGAGGTCGCCGATCTTCGGATGGTGCGTGAAGGCTTCGCGCCAGTCGGCGTCGGCGCAGTGCCCGTACCAGGCATCGGTGGCCTGCCGCGCAAGGTCTTCGACCGACGGGAAGGGCATCCCTTCGAGCATGCGGGCCACCCAGCGCCCCGATCCGCAGCAGGATTGCAGGGCCGTTGCCGCTTCGGCGGGCGGAAGGTTGTTGAGTTCGTTCAGGGTCATTGGTTTATTTGTCTATTGGTCTATTGGTAAGGTCGTTTCAGTGGAGGCGTCCTCTGGTAGCGAAGCTAGCTTTGGGTGGTACAGGGTGACGCCTCATGAGGCTTTACGGGGCTTCGAAAGTGGAGCTCAGACCTTCCTAGCCCATCACTCCATCACCCCATCACCCCATTATCCCATTATCCCATTACCCCATCAGCACATTATTTCCCCTGTTCCAGCCAGCAGCGCACCTGGTTCCGCTCTTCTTCCGTCATGCCGGTCTTGTTGTTCTGGGGCATTGTTTTCGTGATCACCACGCGCTGCAGCACCTTGTCCTTCAGCTTCAGCAGGTCCTGCGGACTTTCGAACATCACACCGTTCGGGGCAGAGGTGTACACGTCGTCGGTGGGGCGGGAGGAGTGGCAGGACATACAGCGTTTCTGGACGATGGTCTGTACGGTTGATGGGGCAACGTCGCCCGTGCAGGCGCCGGGGTTCTTCGGCGGCGCGGTCATGAAGGCGGCGCCGAGCAAAATGGCGGCCGACACAGGCAGCACCCACAGGTTCAGCTGGCCCTTCTCGCGCAGGTTGAGCCAGTGCTTCACACCCGCCGTTCCAACGGTGATGATGGCCAGGATGAGCCAGCCCTGTGCGTTGCCGAAGGTGCTCGGGAAGTGATTCGAGATCATCACGAAGAGCACCGGCAGCGTCAGGTAGTTGTTGTGCAGCGAGCGGAGGCCGGCGAACTTGCCCAGCGCCGGATCGAGTGGAAGTCCTTTTTTGGCCGCCGACACCATGGCCTTTTGCGCGGGGATGATGATGAAGAACACGTTGCCTGCCATCAGCGTCGCCAGCATGGCGCCGAAGTGGATGTAGGCTGCACGGGCGCTGAACAGCTGGCTGTAGCCCCAGGCAAACCCCACGGCCAGCAGGAGGCCGACGAGCCCAAAGAGCGGTCCCTTTCGCACAAGCGGCGTCTTGCAAAGAAGGTGGTACAGCATCCAGGCCACGACGAAGGAGCCGACGCCGATGCCGATGGCCGCGGCCGGCGACAGTGCCCGCACGTTGGGATCGATCAGCATGCCCTTCGCGTTGAAATAGTAGACCACGAAGAGCAGGCAGAAGCCCGAGAGCCAGGTGAAGTAGGCCTCGTACTTAAACCAGTGCAGCTCGCGCGGGATCTCTTTCGGCGCCACCTTGTATTTCTCCAGGTAGTAGAAGCCGCCGCCGTGCACGGCCCACAGGTTGCCCGCCAGCTCGTCGCGCAGGCCCTTGGTGCGGTTGAGCGCATTCTCGAGGAATACGAAGTAGAACGAGGCGCCGATCCAGGCGATGCCGAAGGTGATGTGCAGGAGGCGAACCACGATGTTGAGCCACTCCATGAGGTGACCTTCCCAGGGCGTGTCGCGCACGAGCTGCCACGTAAAGGCCACGGCCGATACGAGCACGAGCAACAGCGCTGCGTAGACCAGTCCCTGGTACCAAGAGAGCTGGTCGTGCCGCTCGTCGTCGCCGGCTTCATGGCTCGCCTTCGCGATCGCCGGCAGCTGGTAGGTCAGCGACACCAGCATGAAGCCGATCACGAGCAGCAACAGGTATACAAAGGCGTTCATCATGGGCTCAGCGGGTTGGCGTACCGAACAGGCGCAGGCGGCTTACGCCGCCGTCGGGGTAAATGGTGAGCCGCACGTGGGTGAATACAGCATCACTCGTCAGCTCTTTGGTGAATTCGTGGATGCTGTCGGCCTCCAGCTTTTGCTCCGGCAGCAGCGGGTACCAGTCGGCATGGTTCTCCAGCGCGTCTTCGTCGGTGGGCGCGTGGCAAGCCTCCAGCGAGCAGCGATCGGGATAGTTGCCTTTGAAGTGGGCTGTGTCCACTACGGCGCGGCGGATGCTGCCCGGGTGGGCAAGGCGTAGGATCACCCAGTCGCGGTTGCCCGGCGTGCGGTTCCGCTTCGTTTCCCAGCCATCGCCCATATTGACGCCACGGCCCGGCATGATGAGGTTGCTCATCGACGAGAAGAACATATCGTTGCAACCGATGGCCTGTCCGCCGTTGATGGCTGCCGCGAGATCTACTTCTTCGTCCGGTGCTACTCGGCTCCAGTCTTTGACCACCGTACCGTACACCTTGAGGCGGGCCACGCCGCCGTCGGGGTAGATATGCAGGCGCAGGTGGCTCCAGGCTTTTTCGGAAGCGCATTCGTAAAAATTCTGGCTCCCGGGGTCCAGCGGGGATTGCGGCAGGAGTTCTTCCCAGGGCACGCTTTCCCAATCGGTGATGCCCGACGCGTCCTCGATGAGGGCGGCCTCTATGGACGCGTGCGGCGGGTGGTTGCCCAGGAAGAAGTTGGTGTCGATGTCGAAGCCGGCGATGGTGCCCGTGGTAGCTAGCTGCACCACGCACCAGTCGTGGCCCGGTGTGCGCTTGCGGCGCGACTCCCAGCCGTCCATCCACTTACCGCGGTCGGTGTATTTGTCGGTGATGAAGATGCCGCGGCCGGGTTGTATCAGGTTCTCTTTCTCGGCAAAGAAGTCGTCGGTGGCGTACAGCACTTTTCCGCCAAGCCGGGCGGCTGCCAGGTCGGTGAGCTGCGCAAAGGCCGGTGCTTCTTTGATGATCTCGCTTACTTTCTGAAAAGCCATGTTCCGTTCGGGGTTTTGGGTAAGTTATGAAATCCGGCTGTGATGGGTATGCCAGCTAAAAAGCTATCGCCTCCAACGTCTTGGAGACCGTGCTCGAGATAAGGGGTGGTCTTGTGGCGGTGCAATACCGCCCCGGAGACCGGACGAATTTTCCAGTCAGCACTACCGGGCGACCATAAGGTAAGGTCGGCATCGTAGCCAACCCGGATAAACCCTTTCCGGTTGTCGAGGCGGAGCAGGCGGGCTGGCGCTTCTGTCAGCAGCGGGATGAATTGCTCCGGTGTAAGTACGTCCGCTAGCGCGGTCCAACTCGCAGGGAGCAGGTATTGAAGACCGGCGATGCCACCCCAGGCCTCCAGCAGATTGCCGCTATCGAGCATTTTCAACTCGGGCGGGGCGGGAGAGTGATCCGAGGCGATAAGGTCGAGGATACCGTCGCGCAGGGCCGCTTTCAATAATTCGTTGTTGGCACGCTCGCGTATCGGCGGCGCACATTTATACAGGGTATTCCCATCGGCAATGTTCTCTGCGTTGAAGAGCAGGTAGTGCGGACAGGTTTCCGCGGTCAGCGGCAGTCCCTCTGCCTTAGCTGCGGCAATGAGCGGTAATGCGCTTGCCGACGAAACGTGCACAATGTGCACAGGACAGCAAAAACGTCGGCAAACATCGATGGCCATCGCCACCGCTCGATCTTCCCAGTCCTTGGGCCTACTAGCGAGGTATGCTGCGTAGGAACGCGGCGAGTGCTTGAGGGCTTCTCTGGTGCCTGGCTCGTCGAGTTCACAATGGAGGAGCAGTGGCACGTTGTGTTGGGCGAGCAAGGGCGCCGCGGCCTCCAGGTCAGCCTCGGTCACGTTCGGAAAATCGTCGATGCCTGAATGCGTCAGAAAGGCTTTAATACCTAGTACACCCGCTTCAATCAACGGACCGATTTCGTGAAGGTTACCCGGTACCAGGCCTCCGTAAAAACCGACATTGGTGTACATCTTGTCGCGTGAGGCTTCCTTCTTGGCCTCCAGCGCCGCCACCGACGTGGTGACCGGCGAGGCGTTGAGGGGCATGTCGACGATGGTGGTGATGCCACTCTGGAGCGCCGCTTTGGTAGCGGTTTCAAAGCCTTCCCAATGGGTGCGTCCTGGCTCGTTTACATGCACATGCACGTCGATCAGTCCGGGGATTACCATATGAAATCGCGCGTCGATCGGTTTTGTGTGGGGCATTCGTTCAGCCGGGAAGGGACCAGGCTCGATATGCGTGATGATACCGTTGCGCATGAATACGGTCGCTTCGTGGAAGCCGCCATCGATCCAGACCTTTTTGCTGTATACAGAATTCCGGTCCTTTCTCATCATACTTCCGGATTATACAGTCCCATCAATACTTTTTCGGGCGTCATCGGTGCGCTATACGGCACCAGCGCGTTTTTATTGAATGCCAGTACCGCGTTGCGCAGCGCGAAGAAAGCGCCGATGCCGTACATGAGCGGCGGCTCGCCCACGGCCTTCGAGCGCAGAATGGCCCCATCGGAGCCCGGCGCATCCAGGAAGTGGATATCGAGCACCTTCGGCACCGAGTAGATGTCGGGGATCTTGTAGGTAGAGAGCGCGTTCGAGAGCAGCTTGCCCTGTTCATTGTAGACCACTTCCTCCATGGTCATCCAGCCGATGCCCTGCACGAGCCCTCCCTCGCACTGGCCCAGGTCGATGAGCGGGTTGATGCTCTTGCCGAAATCATGCACCACTTGCACCGCGTCGAATTCATAAGTGCCGCGCAGGCAATCGACGGTGCACACGGTGATGGCCGTGCCGTACACATGATAGGCGAAGGGGTGCCCCTTGCCGGTAGCCTTGTTGAAATGGATCTCGGGCGTGGCATAGTGTCCTTTGGCGCTCAGGTTGACGCGCTGCGCAAAGGCCAGGTGCACCAGTGTCTTCCAGTCGAGCTCCGTAGCGATCCCGTCTATGTGTACAAGCTCGTTGCCGATCGAGATGTCGGCATCGCCGGCCGCCAGGTGTTGCCGTGCTACGGCGGTCAGTCGCTCCAGTACTTCGGCGCAGGCGATCTGCACGGCCTTGCCATTGAGATCGGCGGTGGCCGATGCGGCCGAAGGCGAGGTGTTGGCAACGCGCGTCGTATTGGTGCTCTCCACGCGGATGCGGTCGCGGCGGATGCCGAGGCTGCGTGCCGCCACCTGCTGCATCTTCGTGTTCACGCCCTGGCCCATCTCCACCGCGCCGGTGCTGAGGCTCACGCTGCCGTCCCAGTAGATATGCAGTAGGGCGCGCGCCTGGTTCATCATCGTATTGGTGAACGAGATGCCGAAGCAGATCGGCATCAAGGCAAGTCCTTTCTTAAAAAGCTTGTTCGCTCCATTGAAGGTTTCCACCTCGCTTTGCAGGCGGGGCAGGTCGAAACGACGCGCAGCCTCGTCCCAGCATTCGGCGGCGTGGCAACCCCGCACGATCTGGCCGTACGAAAATTCATAGCCTTCCGGCATCAGGTTCTTCCGCTGCAGCTCGATCGTAGAAATACCGAGCGCCTTCGCGGCCTGATCGATGGCGGCCTCGATCACGAACATGCCCTGCGGGCCGCCGAAGCCCCTGAAGGCGGTGTTGGGCGGCAGGTTGGTTTTGCAGGAATGTGCGGTCAGGTGCACATGCGCTACCCCATAGGTGTTGGTGCCGTGAAAGAGCGTTCGCTCCAGGATGGCGGGAGAGAGGTCCGCCGCGGCGCCGCCGTTTTGAAAGTAGGTAGCCTCGAAGGCGACGATCTTATGATCGGCATCAAGCCCAATTCTGTAGTCGGAGCTGTAGGGGTTGCGCTTGCCGCTCATGCGCATGTCTTCCATGCGGTGGGGCATGCATTTCACCGGGCGCCGCAGGTGGTACGCGGCAAGGCCGGCCATCGCGGCCCACATGGCGGCCTGATCTTCCTTGCCGCCGAAGCCGCCGCCGAGGCGCGTTACGTCCACCTCCACCTGGTGCATGCCCATATTCAGGAGGTGGGCCACCGTTTCCTGCACGTGGCGGAGTCCCTGCGTCGACGAGTACACCCGCAGGCTGCTGCCTTCTAGCGGCTGCACATAGGCGCCGTGGGTTTCAAGATAGAGGTGCTCCTGTCCGCCGGTCTCGGCGCGGCCGGAAAACACATGGGCGCAATTCGCGAAAGCTGCCGCCACATCGCCCTTTTGAAACGTGCGCGAAGGCGACAGCAGTTGCCCGAGGCCGAAGGCTTCCCTTGGATCGGTCACCACCGGCAGCGGGTCGATGTCGACCTCGATGTCGGCAAGCGCCGCCTCGGCGAGCTCCTCGGATTCGGCCACCACGAGCAGCAAGGGCTGCCCCATGAAGGTGACGGTATCGGTGGCAAACAGCGGCTCGTCGGGGAAGATGCCGCCGATATTGTTGTGACCCGGTATGTCGGTTGCCGAAAAGATGCGGACGACGCCTTCGCGCTGCGCCGCGCGGCTCCAATCGAGGCGCCGCACCGTACCATGAGCCAAGGGGCTGTCGAAGATCTTCGCATGGAGCGTGCCCTCGAAGGTGGGCAGGTCGTCGAGGTACAGGGAGCGCCCGGTAACGTGGCCGGCGGCGTCCTGGTTGGGGACGACCGTGGCTTCGGGAATGGCTTTGGTGGCGGCAGCGATCATACGGAAAGCATTTGGTGAACGGGCGCAGCGTCGATGCGGGCGAAGTGGGCGAGGAGCAGCTGCCGGAGCAGGAGGCGCTTGTAGTCGGCCGTGCCGCGGGCGTCGGAGATGGGCGCAATCTCTTCCTGCGCAAGTGCGAGCGCGCCTTCGATGGCTTCCGTGTTAAGCGCCTTGCCTTGCAGGTAAGCTCCGGTTCGCGAAAGGTACTTTGGGAACGGGCCGACGCCCCCTGCCGAGAGGTGTGCAAAGGTAACCTGTCCGGAAGCGTCAAGCCCGATCTGCGCCGCGCTGTTGACGGAGGCGATATCGAGATTGGTTCGCTTCGACACCTTTTCGAAGGAAAACCGGGAGGCCGGCGGCGCGAAGAAAATTGCTTCGATGAGCTCGCCCGGTGCCTTGTCGAGTTGCTTGTATCCTTTGTAGAACTCTTTCAGGGCCACGGTGCGCATGCTGCCCATATCGTTCAGAACGAGCTGCGCATCGAGCGCCAGCAGGAAGATGGTGAGGTCGCCGATGGGGGAGGCGTTCACGAGGTTGCCGCCTACGGTGGCCATGTTGCGGATGGGCGTGGACGAGATCAGCTTGCCGTGCGCCGCCAGTTGCGGGAAGTGCTCCTGCAGGAGGCGCGACTCCAGCAGCTGCGTCACCGTTGCGGCCGCGCCGATGCGGATCCTTCCCTCTTCGAGCCGGATCGAGCGGAGGCCCTCCCGGTCGGCAAGCAAGCTAACTGGTGATGCCTTGACCGCATGTGGCTTTTGCACGAGGAGGTCAGTGCCGCCGGCGAGGGGCAGGGCAGGAATGCCGTTTGTAGCGGGTGCGGGCTCCGCGTTCTGCTCCAGGTCGCGGAGCCGCGCTTCGATGCCGGTGAAGTAGCCCGGAAGGAAACCTTCCGCCACCAGCCATTCCAGCGTGCCCTCGGCGGGCTTCGCTTCGATCTTGTCGCAGATGACCTGCGCCGCGCGCTCGATCGATTTATACCCCGTGCACCTGCAGATATTGCCATCAATGGCGGCGATGGCCTCCGGATAAGTCTTCGCCGAAGGGTGCAGCACGAAGCCCGTAAACGAAAGCACGAAGCCGAGGGTGCAGAAGCCGCACTGCGTGCCGTTCGTATCCACCATTGCCTGCTGCACCGGCGAGAGTTCGGGACCGTTGAGGCCTTCCACCGTCACGATGTGCTTGCCGGCGGCATTGCCCAGCGGCATGAGGCAGGAGGTGGCGGAGCGGTAGGTGAGGCGCCCGTTCTCGAAGTCGCCCACGAGCACGGTGCAGGCCCCGCAGTCGCCCTCGCGGCAGCCGATCTTGGTGCCCGTGAGCCGCTTGCGGTACCGCACAAAGTCGAGCACGGTGCTGCCGGCGGCCTCGGCCGTGCCCACGGTGCTGTCGTTGAGTAGGAATCGGATCATCAGTATTCGGTCTTTTGAGTGCTGCTGCTCCACGCGCGGAAGGCTTCGAGCGCTTCGTCGCGCATCAGTTGCTGCGTGAACAGCTTGCGCTCGTGCACGGGCCGCGCGATCTCTTCATAAATAAACTGGTCGTCGAAGGCGATGGCGGCCGCGTCGGCCTGCGTATTGGCGTAATATAGTTTGTCGGGGCGGGCCCAGTAGATGGCGCCGAGGCACATCGGGCAGGGCTCGCAGCTGGTATAGAGCTCGCAGCCGGCGAGCTGAAAGGTGCCGAGCACGCGGCAAGCTTCGCGGATGGCCGTTACCTCGGCATGGGCGGTGGGGTCGTTGCTGGCCGTCACCTGGTTGGTGCCGCGGGCAATGATGACACCATCTTTCACCACCACGGCCCCGAAGGGACCGCCCGCGCCCTGCAACACGTTATCTACCGACAGGCGGATCGCTTCCCGCATGTAGGGATTCTCCTCGTTGATCATAGCAATCGTTTAAAACAGACTGAAGTCGTCACTGTATGGAAGGCTACCCGTAAAATCGAGAGGCGTGGGGCGTCAGGCGTGAGGAGAAAGCCATTCCAGCCGGGCACTTCGCCTCACGCTGGACGCCTTCCAACGCCCGACCAAAGGCGGAGCGATCGACGTAGCGACGACACGTAAGACGATAAATATAGGAAAATCGGCGGTGGCAGGCACACAGGGATCGACGCGCGCTCCCGGGCCGGTGCCGTTCATACCATGTCCGATTTTTCAGTACCCCGATTTCCGGTTTCAGCAGCCCCGTACCCCGGTTCGGTAAACAAGCCCTGTTTCCGCATTTCTACGGGACAGCATTCGTGCTGAAATCTGTGTCCAGAAAGAAAAAGGAACATCTATGAAAAAAATCACGTGTATGCTAATGGGCGTCCTGGTGACGGTCAGCGTGTGGGGGCAGCAACGGGTGATCCGGGGGAAGGTGACCGACGCTTCGGGCGCGCCGCTCTCGGGTGTCTCGATTGCCGTCAACGGCCGCACCGTGGGCCAGACCGACGCCGCGGGCAACTTCTCCGTGCCTGCCGAGGCCGGCAACAGGCTTGTGTTCAGCTCCGTCGGCTTCAGTCCCCGCGAGGCGGCTGTAGGCACCCGCGACCAGATCGACATCTCCCTGCCCGCAGCGCCCAAGGAAATGACTGAAGTAGTGGTCACCGCACTCGGACAGTCGCGCAGCCGCACCAAGGTGGGCTATTCCGCAACGACCTTCAATTCCGAAAACATCAACCGTGTAGCGCCGGTGAACGTGCTCGACGGCCTCCAGGGCCGCGTAGCGGGCGCCGACATCTCCACGACCGGCGGCCAGCCCGGCTCCTCGGTGAAGGTGGTGCTGCGCGGATACGGCAACCTGGGCGACCAGAACCAGCCGCTGTACGTGATCGACGGCGTGCCCCTCTCGGACGCGCGCCTCGGCTCGAGCGCGGCGGGCGGCCTCGACTTCGGTGGCGGCCTCAACGACCTCAACCCCGCCGATGTGGAGAGCATCACCATCCTCAAGGGCACGGCTGCGGCCTCGCTTTACGGCTCGCAGGCCAAAAACGGCGCGGTAATGATCACCACCAAGCGCGGACGCGCCGGCAAGCTGCGCGTGGGCATCGCCTCGGCCGCCACCTTCTCGAAGGTGGGCATGCTGCCGACGCCGCAGGACCAGTTCGGGCAGGGCTGGGACGGCACCTTCATCCCGATCGAAAACGGCTCCTGGGGGCCGCGCCTCGACGGCCGCGAGCGCCTCTGGGGATCGGTGGTCGACAACAGCCAGCTGCTGAAGCCCTTCGCCTTCGTGAAGAACAACATCCGCGACTTCTACGAGACGGGCGCGGAGCTCAACAATACGGTATCGCTCTCGGGCGGCTCCGACCTGCTCAACTTTTACCTCTCGTACGGGAACCTCAACTCCGACGGGCCGCTGCCCACGAAGGCCGATTACCTGAACCGGCACACCTTCTCGCTCCGCACCAACAGCAAGTTCGACCGCCTCACTATCGGTACCTCGTTCAACTACGTCAACAAGCTGCAGCATGCAGTGGCCACCCAGGCCGAATCGGGCGTGTCGGCCGGTATGTTCGAGGACCTGCTGCAGGTGCCCGTAGATATACGGATTGCCGACTTCCGGGATTACCGGAACAAGTTCTTCAATGTCGACAACTTCTACAGCCCCTATGCCGAGAACCCGTATTTCATCCTGAATGAGAACGGCTCGCAGCAGCGCTCCGACCGCTTCTTCGGCAACGTGGACCTCGGGTACAAGATCTCTGACGCGCTCAGCGTACAGGCGCGCCTCGGCGGCGACTTCACCAATGCCGGAACCTTTATCTGGAAGGCCCGCAGCGTACCGGCGCCCGGCTCCTGGAACGACGGCGCCAACCCCGAAGGGCAGGGCCGCTCCCCGAACGTCGGCTCCGTGCAGCAGGTCAACAACTACGCGGGCCTCATCAACGGCGACCTCATCGTCAAGTACAACCGCAATCTCGGCGACCGCTTCACCCTCGAGGCGCTGGCCGGCTTCAACTACAACCAGGTCACGAGCCGTGGCAACTCGGCGCGTATCGAAGACCTCGTGATCCCCGGATTCTACCACCTGTCGAACTCGCTGAACCCGCCCACCGCGGCGAGCGCCGAGAGCCGCAAGCGCACGATGGGCACCTATACGCAGGCCATCCTCGGCTACCGCGAGCAGCTGTTCCTGACGCTGAATGCGCGCAACGACTGGTCGTCGGCACTGCCCATCGCCGACAACTCCTTCTTCTACCCGGGCGCCAACCTGGCCTGGCTCGTCTCGAAATCGCTGAATCTTTCGGGAACGCCGATCAGCCACCTGAAGCTGCGCGCCGGCTATGGCAAGACCGGCTCCGATGCGAATCCCTACCTCGTGTACTCGACGCTCGTGACCGGCAACGTGGGCCTCGGCTTCGGCAGCATCACCTTCCCCTTCAACGGCGTACCCGGCTTCGAGATCGGCAACCAGATCGGCAACCTGGCTCTTAAGCCTGTGATCACCAACGAGCTGGAGACGGGGTTGGAGCTGCGCCTCTTCAACAACCGCATCGGCATCGACGCCACTTACTATGTGAAAACGACCGAGGGACAGATCCTGGGTGTGCCCATCGCTCCCTCGTCCGGTTTTACTTCGCTGGTGTCGAACATCGGCACCGTTACCAACAAGGGCATCGAGCTGTCGGTGGATGCCACGCCGGTGCGCACGAAGCACTTCACCTGGAACGCCGTATACACCTTCACCCGCAACCGCAGCAATGTCGACAACCTGGCCGAGGGGCTCGAAAAGATCCAGCTGAATGCGGCGTACGACGCGGAGTTCAACATCCGCCCGGGAATGCCGGTGGGCATCTTTGAGGCACCGGTGCCGCGCTACGCACCCGACGGCCGTATCATCGTCAGCGCCAGCACCGGAATGCCCGAGGTGGCTGCCGAAAAAGCGATCTACGGCAGTGCGCAGCGCGACTATACCATGGGCCTGAGCAACACCTTCACCTACAAGGACCTCTCGCTCAACTTCGGCCTCGACTTCCGCAAGGGCGGCCTGTTCTACAGCGGTACTGCGGACCTGTACCACTTCACCGGAAACGCCTGGAATACGACCTACAACGACCGGAAGCCCTTCATCGTACCTAACTCGGTGGTGGAAAGCTTCGGCGCCGACGGCAAGCCGGTGTACACGGAGAACACGACCTACATCACACAGGCCAACTACGACGATTACTTCTACACCAACAACGGCAAGGCTGTAGCCTACCAGAACCGCATCCTCGACAAGTCGTTCCTGAAGCTGCGCGACGTGACGCTGACCTACCGCCTGCCCCGCTCGCTTGCGTCCAGGATCCGCGCGGAGAACCTGTCGCTTTCAGTGTACGGCAAGAACTTCCTGCTCTGGACGCCGAAGGAGAATGCGTATATCGACCCCGAGGCCTCCAACTTCGGCAACGACCTCTCCGGCGAATTCGGCGAGTTCCGTACCGGGCCTACCATGAAGCAATACGGTGTGCGCCTCACGGCCAATTTCTAACCCCAACAAAGCACGAACAATGATCAACTTCAAAAGAACCCTGCTGCCCGCGGCCCTGGGCCTGCTCCTCGCCGGCAGCAGCTGCAAGAAGGCGCTCGATATCAACCAGGATCCCAACAACCCCGCCATCGGTCAGGGAACACCCACCATCGTATTCCCGGCGGCCGTGATGTCGACCGCGGGACGCGTAGGCGGCGACATGGCCATCCTCGGCGGCATCTGGGCGCAGTACTGGACACAAAGCGCCACGGCCAACCAGTATAAATACATCGACGCGTACAACGTGAAGAGCGCCGACTTCAACGGCGGCTACACCGAGCTCTTCGCCGGCGCCCTCAACGACTACCAATTCGTGATCGGCAAGGCGAACGAGCAGCGTAACTGGAAGTACCTGCTGATGGCGACCGTGATGAAGGCCTACACCTACCAGGTGCTGGTGGACCTCTACGACCAGGTGCCCTATTCAGAGGCCTTCCGGGGCACGGCCAACCTGCAGCCTAAGTTCGACGACGGCTACAGCATCTACAAGTCGTTGCTCGCTGAGATCGATACGGCGCTGGCGCGCGACTACCACACCGGTGAGTTCGATACGCGCGACCAGCAGGCCGACATCGTGTTCGGCGGCGACATGGATCGCTGGGAGGAGTTCGCCAACACGCAGAAGCTGAAGATGTACCTGCGGATGGTGAACAAGAAGCCCGCAGAGGCCCAGGCCGGCATCGAGGCGCTCTATACCGCGGGCGCACGCTTTCTCTCCACAGATGCAGCCATCAAGTCTTTCGTGAACCAACCCGACAAGAGCAACCCGTTTTACGAGTACAATGTCCGCAGCCTCAACGTGAGCACCAACCTGCGCGCCTCGCGCACGCTGCTGACCTACCTGCAGGCCAATGCCGACACGCGGCGCCCGGTGTACTATGCGGGCAACAACGGCCTTGACCAGGGCGACTACGGCACCACGAGCAGCGCCGGACAGAACGCCTCGGTGGTGAACCAGTCGGCCACCGACCCGGTGTACTTCATCTCGGCGGCCGAGTCCTTCTTCATGCAGGCCGAGGCCCGCGAGCGCTACTTCGCCGGCGCCGGCGCCAAGGCCCGCTACGACCAGGGAGTGCTGGCCGCCTTCGATCAGCACGACCTCGACGGAACTGCGTTCGTGAACGGAGCGTATGCGTATCCCACCGCCGGAACGCTGGATCAGAAGATCGAGGCCATCTCCACGCAAAAATGGATCTCCTTTTTCGGGTCGCACGCGCTGGAAGGTTTCTTCGAGAAGAACCGCACCGGCTATCCGCGCACGAGCGCCGTGTATTCCGATAACCCGGCCTACGTACCCGGCCAGTTCGTGGTGTCGCGTAATGCCGTTACCAACAACCAGCTGCCGAAGCGCCTCGTGTTCCCCGACGTGGAGCGTACGCGCAACCGCAACACCCCGGCCGAAGTACCGATCACCACCCCCGTCTGGTGGGCTCTTTAACCCTTTAAACGACCCGCTCATGAAGCAATCACTGCTCCTCCTGCTGGCCGCCGTACTGGCGCTCGGCTCCTGCAAGAAAGACCACCCGGCCAATACCGAGGACCGCGTGGGCAGCTCCCGCGTAACGCGCTTTCCCACCTTCACCATGAACGGCGACCGCTATATGTCGATCCCCCGCGATGGCAACTTCACCGACCCCGGCGTCACGGCCGTGGAAGGCAGCACCCCGCTCACGGTGACCGCCTCCGGTACGGTCGACGCGAGCACGGTGGGCGTATACGACATCGTCTATACCGCCATCAATAAGGACGGCTTCCCGGGTACCGTCACACGCACTGTGGCCGTGCTCCCGGGCGTCGAACAGCCCGGTGTCAACATCGCCGGCGCCTATAAGAATCTGGGCTCCTTCAACTACACCGCGCAGATGCAGAAGCTGGCGCCCGGGTTCTACCTCGTCGACAACGTATGGGGCGGCGGCAGCGCGGCGCTCATCGCGGCGTATGTGCTCACGGTGAACGGTACCGACCTGCTGGTTCCGCGCGCGGAATTGAGTCCGTACGGCGGTGTCAGCGGCACAGGCACCCTCGACGCGGCGGGCAACCTCGATTACCGCATCACCCTGCACGACCTCGGCGTCAACAACTCGCTGCGGAAATGGAAGAAACTCTAACCTCTTAAAACCGACTGAACATGAATAAGCTTTTCCTCGCCTGCGCCCTCCTCGGCATCAGCCTCGCGGGCTGCAAGAAAGAAAACGTCGATCCGGGCGGCACCGGCACCGAAGCCGTCTCCAACGAATGGTGGGCCATGCTTACCGACGCCAGTGGCGACGATGTCTTCCACCTCGGGCATTTTGCGATCGCCACCTATAATACGGCTTCCGCCCGCGACTCGATCTGGGTCGACGACATCAAGCACGGCTGGGGCATGAAGGGCAAGGTGGGTGTAGATCTACAGGCGCTCACCTTCGGCTCGCCCACCGGCGGCAGCAAGAACGCCTACTTCAACCCCGTAGCGCCCACGGCCTTCCCCGAGCGCGTCACTATCACGGCGGGCAAAGTGCTGCCGCGCGCCGGCCGCTCGCGCACCGGCAACGTCACCGACAGTATCTATATGGAAGTGGAGTTCTCCGACGACCCCGGCACCAAGTACCTGCTCAGCGGCCATGCCCGCACGGCCTTTGCCGAAGACGAGTATTGATCTGGTTGTTTTATAGATTCCATTCGCAACCTTGAAAAACCTCCGGCCGCGGTGCGCAAGCACTGCGGCTTTTTTTAAGTCTGCAGCTCGTTGGGAAGCTTCGCATAGTGGGATGCGCACCGGCACCGTGTACCGGTACCTTTTCCCATTTCCTGGTCGGGCAGCGCCAACAATTCAGTACCGTTTTTTTACCGCTCTTCCGTCGCTTCCGCAACCTGCGCAAAAGAGGCGATCCCGATGCAGCGAAAGGCGGAAGTTACCTGCCTATCGGGTAGCGGCGCAAGCCATCGACCAGAACCAAACCAATGGAGGAACCGACTATGACGAACATCCTGATCCTCGAAGACGAGGCCCGAGCGCCGGGCCTGCTGCAGCAAAGCCTCGAAGCCCTTTCGGTAGAGTTTCCCAACCGCTTCCTCGGCTCTTTTTCCACCATCCAGGCGGCCGTAGCCTGGTTCCGCAACGGCGGGGCGCCGGACCTGGTGCTGTGCGACATCCGCCTCAGCGACGGGCACTCCTTTCACCTGTTCCGCCAGGTGCCGGTGCAGGCCCCGGTGATCTTTACTTCGGTGTACGACGACTATGTGCTGCAGGCGCTTGCCTACAACGGCATGGAGTACCTGTTGAAGCCGGTGCACGAGGAGGAGCTGCGCCATGCCCTCCGCAAGGCGGCCCAGCGACGCTCTTTCTTCGCCAGCCAGGCCGCGGGCCTCGACCTCTTTCCCGACGGCACCGGGCGCAAGCGCCGCACGCGCATCATCGTACAAAAGGGGCTCGAGCAGGTGGCGCTGCCGCTCTCCGAGGTGGTGCTGTTCTATACCGAGCAAAAGGTTGTGTTCGTACTCGACCGCCGCGGCAATAAGTATATCTACGACCGCCCGCTGCAGGTGCTCGAGGCCGAGCTCGATCCGCAACAGTTTTTCCGGGCCAACCGGCAATACCTCATTCATCTCGACTACATCCAGAGCTTCCGTCCCTTCGACAAGAGCAAGCTGCGCGTGGAGATGGACCTCCCCGGCAGTCGGCCCGCCATCGTCATCAGCCAGGAATCGGCACCCCGCTTCCGCCGCTGGATTGAGTGCTAGCCTCCCTGCGGTGGCAGGGGGGCAATAGAGGAACAAGGAGCAACGAATATCAGAATGTGAAAGGAAAGGCAGCGGAAATAGAAGAAGGTGTTTTTTACCGCAAGGAGAAGAAGGAGCTAACGGATGCGCTACCGATCGCCCGGGTGTGGCGTAGCACATTCGTACCCACCTAGCTTACCTGCAGGAGGCCTTCAAACGTTGAGTTTCTCTCCACCTATGCAATCATCCGCGCACATCGTATCGAATCGGTAACAGCTGCGTTCCTTCTCTTATAGCTGACTTTTATTTCACTGTTGCCCATAAAAGCCGTTCGAAGTAGCACGCTGCAAATCCGTATTCTGCGGATCCCTGTTTCTTATTCCCTGTTCCCTGTTCTGTGTTCGATATTCCCTGTTCCCCGTTCGATATTCCCGCAGCCGTTATCTTGCAAACATGTGGCTTGCTGCTGTCTTTATCGTGCTGATGGCGTTTGCGGCCGTGGCGGCCCGTAAACTCACCGTGGCCGGCGGTGCCTGTGGCGCGTTGGTGGCGGCGGGCCTGTTTGCCGGCCTTGGCTGGACGGGCATCGCGCTGCTCGGAACCTTCTTCGTGCTCGGTACCGGTGCTACGATGTGGAAGAGCGCCTGGAAGGCGGTGCACGGACTGCGCGAAGGCGGTGGAGGGCAGCGACGCGCGGTGCAGGTGCTTGCCAATGGCAGCGCTGCAGCGGTGGCGGGCCTGCTGGCTTCCCTTATTCCCCAGCAGGCGCCATCCTGGGCCTGTGCCGCCGCCGGCGCACTCAGCGCCGCCACTGCCGATACGCTCGCCTCCGAGCTGGGGAATAGCTACGGTCGCCGTTACGTCAATATCCGCACGTTCCGTCCCGATACACGCGGCCGCGACGGGGCCGTGAGCCTGGAGGGGTTTCTGTTCGGCGCCGCGGGCAGCGCGTTGATCGCGGTCGTCTATGCCGTTGGTTTTGGCCTGTCGCTGCATGTTGTCTGGATCTTAGTGGCCGGTACGTTCGGCAATGCGCTCGACTCCTGGCTCGGCGCCGGCCCACAGCGTTGCGGCCTGCTCGATAACGACGGCGTGAACTTCATCAATACCGTGGCCGCTGCCGGGCTCGCGTCCGGGCTTGCATTGCTGTTTGGCTGAGGAGTGAAAAAACAAACACCGCTTCAAAGGAAGCGGTCTTTGTTTCGGAAATATCAACTATGGCTCACGCTTCCTCCTGATTGCGTTGAAACTGCTTCAGCTGAACGGCAAAAAGCAACACGCCTACAAGAAGCAGCACCACGGCCAGGAAGCCAATGAAGAACTTATGTCCGATCGGGGTCGGGAGGTAGGCGGGACGCAGCTTGCCCGGCTTTGCGAAGGGCGCCGTTTCTTTTGCCACGGCGCCTTCCGCTTTGATGTACTCCACAATATTCCTGATCTGCTCGGCCCCGAGGTCGGTATGGTCGGGCATCACGATCTTATTGTGTTTCTCAAAAAGGGCTACAGCGGTCTTGTCGCCGCTTTTCACCAGCGACTGCGACGACTGAACGAACTTGACGATCCAGTCGAGCGGGCGGCGCTGGTCGAGGCCGGCAAGCGCAGGACCGGTGAGGTCTTTGTGGATGTTGTGGCAGGCGGCGCAGCGGCTGCTGAAAATGGCCTTGCCGTCTTCGGCCGGGGGAGCGGCGATGGCGGCTGCGGTGGCGGCAAGCAGAAGGATCAGGAGGGATAATGTTGTTTTCATATCAGCTTGTTTTGTCTTGGATGAATGCTATTGCAAGGTTCGTTGCTATTGGCGCGGAACTCCCTTACTTGCTTCAGCTCCGGGCCTGATTCTGGTCAGGTGGCTCACTCCGCGGCGAGCCTTTCGAGGTCGCGCAGCAGCTGGTTCACCTCGCTTTCCTCGGTGCCGGTGTAATACCCGCGGATCCGCCCGCTGCGGTCGATCAGCACGAGCTGCTCGCTGTGGATGAAGTCGGTGGGGCCTCCGTCGCCCTCGGCCACCGTGAGCCGGAAGGCGTGGCGGGCAAGGCTGTAGATCGTTTTCTTATCTCCGGTAAGCAGGTCCCATTGGGCACCGCGAATGTTCCGCCGCTCCGCGTAGCCGGCAAGGGTGGCTGCCGAATCACGCTCCGGGTCCACCGTAAAAGAGGCCAGCTGCAGGCCCTCTGCCTTCCCATAGGTCTGCACCCGCTGCATGCCGTACATCATCTTCGGGCATACCACCGGGCAACTCGTGAAGAAAAAGTTCGCGACGACGATCCGTCCTTTCCAGGAGGCGCCGGACACCCTTGCTCCCTGCTGGTTCTGCAGCGTGAACGCGGCCACGCGCGCATCGGCGGGCGCCAGCACCGGCAGACGCTGATACCGCGACTCGTACCATTTGACGACGCCGTATACGCTGAACGGGATGAGCAATACGAGAAGGGTGAACAGCCAGGTAGACGAGCGGGACATGGGAATATCGAATAATGAGTGATGAGTAATGAATGTAGAAATACGGGCGACCAGGTGGTCGCCCGTATTTCTTTCTACTGTTTCGCCACAGCAGCCGGAGCAAGCTTGGCGGAGGTAGTCGCCTCGATGGGCGCGGGGTTGTCGGGCGTGAAACGGGGCGCGCCCTTACCCGGGTTTTTACTGGCGTCGAACAGCGCCGGCGTATAAGCCAGCACCAGGATTACGGCCATCGTAACGAGCCAGGGGCGGAAGCTGTCGAAGAGCGGGATCCGCTTCTCGTCGTGCAGGGCCTCGCTCACGGGCAGCTCCAGCACGGCTTCCGCGGTGCGCTTGCTGAGGATGGTGCCGAAAAACACGATGAAGAAGAGCACCGCGGCCACCGTCATGATGATGCCGCCGCAAACGGCCATCAGCGTGGTGGGCACCCATTCGGGCGTATAGAGCGGGTGCTCGGGGTTGAGGTAGGTGAGGCCCAGGTTGGTGCGGCGCGGCTCGCCCTGCAACCCGCCCCAGGAGAGACCGGTGGAGAAGATGAGGATGCCGATTACCCAGAGGTAGGGCACAATGACGTTGATGCGCGGCAGGAAGATCTTTTTGCCCGACATCCGCGAGTAGAGGTACACGCTCATGCCGATGATGGCGAGGAACACGGGGCCGGCAACGGTCATGTGGAAGTGGCCCGGCATCCACGCGGTGTTGTGCACCACGTTATTGAGCTGGTAAGAGGCGTTCACGATGCCCGTGACGCCACCGAAGATGAACAGGAAGAGGCCGGCAATGAGGTAAGCGAACAGGAAGCGCTTCGGGTCGAGGTAGGGGAGCTTGCCGAAGAAGCCGAGCAGGCCCCTAGCGCCACGGCGGCGGCCGGCGTATTCGAGCGTGGCGGCGATGGTAAAGGCCGTAATGAAGCTCGGGATGGCCACGCCGTAGGTGAGGAATCCCTGGAACATCTTGACGCCTTTGGTGATGGTGGGGTCGCCGAACTGGTGGTGCACGCCCACCGGCACCGACAGCAGCAGGAACCCGAAGAGGGCGATGCGGCCGGCCAGGTCGGAGAAGAGCTTGCCCCCGGCCAGCTTGGGCAGCATGGTGTAGAACATGATGTAGGCAGGCAGCAGCCAGAAATACACCAGCGCATGGCCGAAGAACCAGAACAGCGTGCGGGCAAGGGTTACGTTCACCGTCTGCGTCCAGCCCATGGCCCAGGGCAGTAATAATACAAGTACCTCGTAGGCTACCGCGAGTGTGCACACGAACCAGATGATGAAGTTGACCAGCGTGCCGAGTACGGCGAGCGGCGTTTTGG
Source organism: Flaviaestuariibacter amylovorans (assembly GCF_039541815.1). Lineage (NCBI taxonomy): Bacteria > Pseudomonadati > Bacteroidota > Chitinophagia > Chitinophagales > Chitinophagaceae > Flaviaestuariibacter > Flaviaestuariibacter amylovorans. The sequence continues at coordinate 834,016 of NZ_BAABGY010000007.1, read as the reverse complement.
TGGTCGGGTGTTCCCGCTTCCAGGCGCGGTACATCCGGGCCCAGTCGAACAGCGGCAGCCAGGAGCCTACGATCAGCAGGGCGGCGCCGAGGTAGAATAGGGGGTGTGCTTTGAGTGGCGGGTAAAAGGTATACAGTACGGAGGCCTTGCCGGCGATCATGGCCCAGGCGGCCATCACGGTGCCCACGGTCATCAGCCAGAACGAGATCCAGGCGTTGGCCTTGTTGGGCTCGCGCTTCAGGTAGAAGGCCATGGTGGCATGCCCGAAGGCGACGGCAAAAAAGGTGGTGAGCACCACGGCGTTGATGACGCCGTGAAGGGTAAGGCCCTGGTAGTAGTCGAGCCCGGCCATCTTGGATTCATGAATGGCGCCGGAGCGGTAGATGGTCTGCATCAGCCCGTGGTAGATGCCGATGGAAAGCATGGCGATGGGGATACCGAGTTCCCAGTAGATCAGGCGCTTCAGTGATTTCGAGACGTTCATTTGGTTGCTTTTACGTGTGCGGAAACAAGGTTATTTGGTAGCGGTGGGATCGTTCACGATTACCTGGGCCTGCATGTTCTGGTGGCCGGCGCCGCAGTATTCGTGGCAGGTAATGGTGTACACGCCCGGTTTGTCGAACTTCACCGTCGACTTGTTGATGTTGCCGTAGACGGCCATCAGGTTCACATTCTTTTCGGCAATGTTGAAGCCGTGCACCACGTCTTTGGAGGTCACGAAGAAGTCGACCTCGGAGCCGGTAGGGATATAGACTTCGGAGGGCTCGAACTGCCACATGCCGGCCACGGCATACACCTGGTAGGTCTTGTCGTCGATCTTCGTCACTTTCGGCGTCTCGTAAACTTTATCGTAAGGCAGGCACTCGGGCGCGTCGTTGTATTTATCCCGGGCATAGAGCACGGAGAAGACGAACAGCGACATCAGCGCGCCGGTGAGCAGGAGTACTTTCTTTTCGGATTTGTCGAAGGCCATAGCAGTGTGTGTTTAGCCGCGTTGCAGCATGAGGAAATAGATGCCGTACCAGGTGGCAAGCGAAAGCAGCACGAGCAGCAGGAAGAAGGCGATGGCGCCGCGCGGCTTGAAGGAGGCATCGAATTCGGCCTCGGTTGGCTTTGAGTCGGTGCCGGGCCGGGTGCGGATCTTTTCAGTCAGTTCCATAAATAGGTGGTTGAAGTGCAAAGCTATCCGCGCCTGCCGGGGCCGCCGCTGACGCCACTGTGCCCGGAAGCTGATTTTGATCAGGTGGTAGGCTAACTAAAACGCGAAACCCCGGCGGAGCGGCCGGGGATGATGATTGCTGACGCGGGACGGATCGTATAAATACGTGGCGGTGGAACGGGCGTTACGTAGGGGCATGAAAAAGCCCCGGCTGTATCGCCGGGGCATATCGGTTGAAGAAGATCAGCTGCCGCGGTTGGCGCCGGTGGACCGCACTTTCTTGGGTGCGCCCGCGGGCTTGGAAGCATTGCCGCCTTTGATAAAGGAGGAACCTTTGGAGGCAGGTCCCGGCTTCTGGCCTTTGCCGGCGCCTTTGTCGTTTTTCTTTCCGGTGTTAAATAGGGACATAGCGAACGTTTTGTTTGTTCAAATCTAAGGTATTTGCCGCATTGTAAGCAAGGCCGCCCTGATGGCCACGACCCCGTTTTTTCGTAGTTTTCTTCCTTCGTAGGCTACTCTTCGGCACTATTGACCAATACATATGAGATCACTCCTGACAATCCTGATGCTCCACCTGGCGAGCTCCCTATCCGCGCAGCCGCCGGTATGGCAATGGGCCGCCCGCGGGGGCTCCCCGACCAATTCCGCCAACCCGTTCCAGGAGGAGGTGGTGGAAATGAGAACGGACAAGGCAGGCAATGTATACCTTCTGTGCCGGGTAGCAACCGTGCAGCCGCTCACGCTCTCCGGTGTTCCGGGTTCGGTGACCGGTTACGGCCAGTCGGATATCCTGTTGCTTTCCTACCGCAAGGACGGTGCGTTCCGCTGGAAAAAGCTGATCGGCGGGTACTGGGAGGAGCGGCCGCGTGCCCTGGACCTGGATACCGTCGGCAATATCTACATTGCAGGAAACGTTGCACCGCCGCACCCGGTGAACAACCCCGGCGAGACGCTCGTTCATTACGATACCGACAGTATCCAGCCGGTGGGTTCGGCGAAGCGTGTATTCATCGCGCAATACGATACGTCGGGAACGTTTCGCTGGCTCCGGCAGCTGGCGCCGGACACCGCATCGGAGCTCACCAACAGCCGCTACAAGATCTACGATCTCATTGCGCGTCCTGGAGGTGGGGTGGACGTGCTCTGCTTCCTTGCGGCAGGGCCCGTCTATAACGGGCCAACCGCCGACTCCGCCCGCACCTTTGTCCTTACCTACGATGCACAGGGCAACGCAACGGCGCTCCTGAAGCCGCAGATCACCATGGACGTGCTGACAGGTTCGAACCTGGCAACCAGCCTCGTCTACTTCAACGTGCTGCGCACGCGTACCGGCCGTTTCGTAGTCTCGGGAAGCCAGACCTTTAACACGCAGCCTCCTTACAACGATACGCTCGACTTTGCCGGCGAGCCGGTGCGCACCAGCCTCTTTATCGGCTGCTTCGATGAGCAATGGCGTCTGCTCTGGAAAAAGGGCAATGTCATCGCTTCCGGCATCATCGGCCAGCCGGCCGAGGACGCTGCCGGTAACCTTTATTTTGCAGGAGGCGGCTGGCCCGGCGACGTGGCCGCGGGCTTTCCGGTGCTGAACAGCCAGGGGAATCATTCGACACCGCTCCTGCTCAAGCTGAATGCTGCCGGCAACCTCCTCTGGGGGCGCACCGCCGGAACCAACGCCAGCACGAATGCGGTGGCCGTGGCCGTACAAAACAACAAGGTATACCTGGCCGGTGCCTACCCGGGCCTGCTCGATTTCGGAGGCATGAGCCTCGAGAACCCGCCCAACAGCTTATACGACATGTTCCTCGCCACCTTCGATGCCGGCACCGGGAACATCCTCCGGCCGGATTCCCTGGACAGCACACCCGGAACGAACGACAGGGCCACGGCCCTGGCCCTGTCGCCGGGCGGGCAACTTTACCTCGCGGGGCATTTCGCCGGCGACCTCCAGGCAGGCAACACCCCGATCGTAGCTGCCGGTGGCCTTTCCGACTTTTTTGTAGTCCGCACGGAAGTAGGAAACGTGGCCACGTCCGCCACCACTCCGGAAGCGTTGCCCGAGCCCATCCTCTTCCCGAACCCGGCCGCCAGTTACGTCACGGTGCGTCCCGCAAGCGGTGCAGCCACCTGGATCGCGGTCCGGCTCTACACGCTCAGCGGCCAGTTGCTGGCATCCGCGACCGGCTACCGCGCGGTGCGGCTCCCGGTCGCTGCTTATCCCGCGGGTGCCTATGTCGTGGCGGTCGAAGACCTCCGGCGGCGCCTCGTGCAGCGGCGTATCCTGCTGCGGCAGTAACGGGCAAACTCAGGTTTGGGGCTGATGCAGGTCAGTTTTTCGGCGGGCCGGGACGGATACTTTTGCTACGCCGGCGTACCGAAACGCCACCGAGCCACGCACCATGAAGAGTCAATCCATCGCCAGCGACCCCACCGTATCCGAGATCGTGCGGGCCGATTACCGCACCGCCGACGTTTTTAAGAAATGGGGCATCAACTACTGCTGCGGCGGCAACCTGCCGCTCGCCGAGGTCTGCCGCCTCCAGGGACTCGATGCCGGGTCGATCCAGTCGGAGCTCGACAACGCGCGCCGGATGCGCGTATTACCGTCGTCGGTCCGCTTCGAGCAGTGGCCGCTGCCCTTCCTGATCGACTACATCACCCACATCCACCATGCCTATATCCGCGAAACGGGGGCGGCGCTCGCCAGCCAGCTGTCGGCCTTCGTGAAAGGGCATACCAAAAAGTATCCCTACCTCGTTCGGGTGGAAGAATGTTACCTTAACCTGCTGACGCAGCTCATCGAGCATACGAACGAAGAGGAGGCGCGCATCTTCCCCTATATGCGCCAGGTGGTGAGCGCGGCTGCCGGTAAGGAAAGCTATGGCAAGCTGTTCATTCGTACCCTGGGGCTGCGGCTGGGCCCGGTTGTCGAAAAGGAGCACAAGCGCATTTCGGTGCTGCTGTCGGAGCTGCGCAGCATCACCGATCACTACCGCTTCGGGGATGCGGCCTGCACCAACCACCAGGTCATCTACCACAGGCTCCGGGAGTTTGATGAAGACCTGGTGCAGCACAAGCACCTGGAGAACAACATCCTCTTTCCGCGCGTGCAGGAGCTCGAAAAAGAACTGATGGCCCTTTGAGGTTCTTTATTATGTTTGCGAAAACCGTGATCCAGTGAAGATGCCGCAGCTTTCGGACCGGCAGGCAAGCGGGTACGCGGCGCTTGCCTTCGTACTTACACTACTTGCCAACTTTTACCTCCCCGGGTATTCCATCACGCTCAGCGGGTTGCTGGTGGTCATCTTCCTGTCGGTATTCGTTTCCACCCGCAGCTCCACCATCATCGCCGGCGTCGTCTCCTTCCTCGTGGTGTGCGGCTTTCTCGTGCGCGACATCGTAGAGGAGCACGGGCTCGGCTGGTCGCAATACGGGTTCATGGCCCTGCTGGTGCTTTTCACCACGCTGATCGTACTGTATATCAAAAGCCTGATCCAGCGCATGCAGTTCGACGAGTCGCACATGACCTCGCTCTTCGAAAACGCCACGGAAGGCATTATCCTCACCAACAACCGCGCGGAGATCGTGCTGGTGAACCCGGCTGCCTGCCGCATGTTCGGCTACGAAGAGGAAGAGCTGCGCGGGCAGCTTATCGAATCGCTGATCCCGAAGAAATACCGGACCGGCCATGTGCAGCTCCGTAACGAATTTTACGAAGGACCCAGCAACCGGAAGATGGGCCACGGCCGCGACCTGAACGGGCAGCGCAAGGATGGCAGCACCTTCCCGGTAGAAGTGAGCCTTTCTTCCTATCGCCAGCACGACGTGCATTATGCCATCGCTTTTATCGTCGACATCACCCAGCGCAAGGAAGCCGAGCGCAGCATGCTCGAGCAGCAACAGCAGCTCGAAAAGGTGACCAACGACGTGCGTAAGCTGAATGCGGAGCTCGAAGTGAAGGTGGAAGAGCGCACGCTTATCCTCAAAGAGGCACTTCAGCGGCTCGAGCAGTCGCAGGCCGAGCTCAGCGAGGCCCTCGACAAGGAGCGCCAGCTCAACGAGATCAAGAGCCGCTTCGTATCGATGGCCTCCCACGAATTCCGGACGCCGCTCTCCGCCGTGCTCTCCTCGGCCTCGCTGCTGGCCAAGTACACCACCACCGAGCAGCAGGCCAACCGCGACCGGCATATCAACCGCATCCGCGAGTCGGTAAAACACCTCAACGACCTGCTGGAGGACTTCCTGTCGCTCGGCAAGCTCGACGAGGGTAAGATCGGCGCCCAGATGGACGACTTCGACCTCCCGGAAAATATCACCGACTGCCTCGACGAGGTGCGGGGCCTCGTGAAGGAAGGGCAGGAGATCCATTACGAGCATAAGGGCGGTACTACCGTATACAACGACAAGCGGCTGCTCCGCAACATCCTCATCAACCTGGTAAGCAATGCCCTCAAGTTCTCCGATACCGGCAGCACCGTAGAAGTACGGAGCATCGTGGCCGACGACGAGGTGCTGCTGACCGTGCGCGACCGGGGCATCGGCATCTCGGAGGAAGACCAGGAGCATCTTTTCAGCACCTTCTTCAGGGGCCGGAATGCGCTCAACATCCAGGGCACGGGCCTTGGCCTGCACATCGTAAAACGATACACGGACCTGATGGGCGGCACGATCAACCTGAACAGTAAACTGGGCGAAGGCACCACGGTGACGCTGCGCCTCCCTAAACACGCATGACTCCCATGGCAAAAACGATCCTGGTCATAGACGATAACAACGACCTGCGCGAGAACACGGCGGAGATCCTCGACCTAGCCGGCTACCAGACCCTGACCGCCGAAAACGGCAAGCGGGGCGTGGAAGTGGCCACCCGCGAAAAGCCCGACCTCATCGTGTGCGATATCATGATGCCTGAGCTCGACGGCTACGGCGTGCTGCACCTGCTTAAGAAGAACCCCGACACGGAGCGGATCCCGTTCATCTTCCTCACCGCCAAAACGGAGCGCAGCGACTTCCGCAAGGGCATGGAGATGGGCGCCGACGACTATGTGACGAAGCCGTTCGAGGATATCGAGCTGCTCAATGCCATCGAGGTGCGGCTGAAAAAGTCGGAGGTGCTGGAGCATAATTATGCGCCGTCGGCACAGGGTCTTTCGCAGTTCGTGAAGGACGTGAAGGACACAGGCATGCTGAAGCAGCTCTCCGGCCAGTACGACGTGGAGCACTTCTCGAAGAAGCAGACCGTGTACGGCGAAGGCAAGCGCCCCCGGTACCTCTATTACCTGGTGAGCGGTAAGGTGAAGGCCTTCAAGACGCATGAGGACGGCAAGGAATACATCACCGACCTGTACAGCGCCGGCGACTTCATCGGGTACACCGCCCTCATCGAGGATATGCATTACGACGATACGGCTACCGTGCTCGAAGACGCGGAGCTGATGCAGATCCCGCGCGACGAGTTTTTGCAGATGATCTACAGCGACATCAACATCGCCGCCAAGTTCATCCGGATCGTAACGCAGAACGTGAAGGAGAAGGAAGAGCGCCTCCTCAACCTGGCCTACAGCTCGCTGCGGAAGCGCGTGGCCAAGGCCCTTGTCGACATCCACGGGAAATTCTACAGCCAGCGCCCGGATTCCGTGATCGAGTTTTCCCGCGACGACATCGCCCAGTACATCGGCACCGCCACCGAATCGCTGATCCGCACGCTGAGCGATTTCAAGAGCGAGAAGCTGATCGACATCAAGTCGGGCAAGATCTCGATCATCAACCTCGATAAGCTGAAGAACCTGCTGTATTAAACATGCGGGTGATCGAGTCACGAGCCTCGCTGACGCGGAGTTGGATTGTCCCGGCGCAAGCGCCTGGCTGTTCTGAAAGATCGACGCGGGCTTCTCGCGTAGACGCCACGGCGCAGTGCACGCTGAGAGTACTATTTCGTCGCTAACTGCTGATCTTGCTTGTTGTACGGCTTCTATCGCGCCGCTGCGCACCAGATTCGCACTTTGACCTGTGACCACTAATTATGTCTACCACCCTGTTCAATTAAATTACTGCTGCGGTAGGCAGGTCGCTTTTTTAATGCGGCGAATATTCCCTGCGAACTCCGCGTCTTCGCGCCTCCGCGTGAAACCCGCGTGCCACTTTGAGAAAAGCAAGGCCGCGTGCGGCCGCCAAACCCAGAGCAACTCAGAGAAAGCAAGTGCATCCTGGCGCCGCGCAGTCGTGCCTCCGTGCCGCCGTGTGAACCCGTAAGCGCAGCGAACACGCATGTCGCCTGCAGCATCCCGGAGCGCCTGTTTTCCTGATTATTGACTGGCGAGACGCCTGACCAGACTCGCCAAACGGCCTAACGCGCGTCAGTCCCATGCCGCACCCGCGCGGGTACTTTTGTGCCATGAGCCCCCAAGAGTTGAACCCGGTACTCGTGCGTAAATACAACCAGCCCGTGCCCCGCTATACCAGTTATCCCACGGTACCGTTCTGGCAAGCGGAACCCGATGTTACCGAATGGACGGCCCTGTTCCGCCGGCAATTTCACGAGGAGAACCACACCCGCGGCATTTCGCTGTACGTGCACCTTCCGTTCTGCGAAAGCCTGTGTACCTATTGCGGCTGCAACAAGAAGATCACCACCAACCACTCGGTGGAGGAGGCGTACCTCGCCGCCGTGGAAAAGGAATGGAAGCTGTACCGCAGCCTCATGCAGCAAACGCCGGTCGTACGCGAGCTGCACCTCGGCGGCGGAACGCCCACCTTCTTTTCGCCCCGCAACCTGAAGCGGCTGCTCCACAACCTCCTCAAAGGAAGCATCGTGCACCCGCAGCATGGGTTCAGCATCGAGGGGCACCCGAACAACACCACGGCGGCGCACCTGGCCATACTGTACGACGCGGGCTTCCGGCGCATTTCCTACGGCGTGCAGGACCTCGACCCGGAAGTGCAGCGCGTCATCAACCGCGTCCAGCCCTTCGGGCACGTCCAGAAGGCCACCGACGCGGCTCGGGAGGCGGGCTTCACCTCGATCAACTTCGACCTCATTTACGGGTTGCCGCTGCAGACGCTTTCGGGCATGGAGCATACGATCAACTCCGTGATCGACCTGCGTCCCGACCGCATCGCCTTCTACAGCTACGCACACGTGCCCTGGACGAGCCGTGCGCAGCGCCTCTTCGACGAGCGGGACCTGCCCACACCGGAGGAGAAGATCGGCCTGTACCTGAAAGGGAAGGAGTTGCTGCAGCAGGCGGGCTATGTCGACGTCGGGATGGATCACTTTGCCCTGCCGGGCGACGAGCTCGCCGCCGCGCGCCGGGAAGGCCGGCTGCACCGCAACTTCATGGGCTATACCACGCAAGCCACCAAATTACTGCTCGGACTGGGTGTCTCCAGCATCTCCGATGCCGGGATCGCGTTTGCGCAGAATGCCAAGACGCTGCACGACTACTATGCGGCTGTAGACCGGGGCGAGCTTCCGGTGCAAAAGGGGCATGTGATGAGCGCCGAGGACCGGGCCTTCCGGCGCTACATCCTCGATATCACCTGTACCGGTATCACGCGGTTCCGGCCCGAAGACGGAGCCCTGCTGCGGCAGTTCGTGTTCCCGCGCCTGAAGCCCCTTGCCGCCGACGGGCTCCTTACCTGGGATGAGGGCGGCCTGGAGCTCACCTCGCTTGGACACTATTTCATCCGCAATTGTTGCGCACCTTTCGACCTGTACAAGATCCGCGCGGAAGCATCCAACCTGGCGGGCCCGATCTTCAGCCAGGCGATCTGAGCTCAGGTAGATGCTGCATTCAAGGTTTGCATTTTCTCAGCAGTATCACTGGACGATTTGGTTCTGCAATGCGTGGGCGGTTGCCCAATTGCCCGGCAGAAATGCAGGTTGGTGGGATAACATGCGGGTAGTTGATCGCGTCTACGCCTCCAATGTAGCGTGTGGTCAAATATGTCTCTTCCGGGAAGCCCGGTGTTGATTTGTGCCGCCGAAATGCCGTATTTTCCGGCCCGAATCGAGACCCTGCTTATGAGCTACCAGCCCGGTACCCACCTCATCGCTACCCTCCGCGTGCCCGACGCCGCGCTGCTGCAGCGGGCCGCAGCCTTCCGCGACTTTCTCCATCCCCTGATCGACGACGCCGGTCTGCAACGCCTCGGCGACGTCTACCACGACTTTGAGCCCGGTGGGTTTACGGCGGTCGTGTGCCTTTCCGAGAGCCATCTCTCGGTGCACACCTGGCCGGAGCACGGGCTGCTCAATATGGACATTTACCTAAGCAACCACCTGCGCAGCAACGACGGCACCGTACACCATCTTTTCCAGGCAATCCAGAACTACTTCGGTGCCGAAGTGGTACAGGAGCAATCCCTCAAACGCTGATCATGGGCCGGAAACTGCATACCTGCCCGGGCTGCGGGGCCATGTTGCCCTATGCCGCCGAGGGCGTCAACCTGAAAGTGTGTACCTGCGGGGCCGTAGTGGAGCATAAAGAGGACGGCACCCTGGCCACACGAGGCTATTACCGGATCGACGCGCCCTTTGAGTTGCTGCAGCCCGGCACCCAGGGGCAATGGCAGGGACGTCCCTTTACAGTGCTCGGGCGTATCCGGGCCTTCTTCCCCGGCACGGCGTATAACTACTGGACGATCCTATTTGACGATGGCGAGCTTTCGTGGCTCGGTGAAGGCTATGGCCTGTACTCGGTGCTGCGTTCAACCACCATCGAGCGCCGTTTCACGCCCGACGACCTCGATGCCCTCAAGATCGGGGCGCGGCGCGACCTTTTCAAAGAAACGCCCTACCTGCTGGTGGGCAAAGGCCAGTGCCGGCAATGGGAAGTGGAAGGGGAGTTGTTCCTGCCGCCACGCAGCGAGCGGTTCCGGGAATTCAGTTTCGCCGACCCCGGGGGCCGGCACTTCGTCATCTTCGAGTTCACCCGTAATCATACGGTCACCTTCGAGGAGTTCCCGGCAAGCTTCGATTCGTTCGGGTTTACCAACACCCGTCCGGAGCCAGAAGGTGCCGGTATCAAGGATTTTTCCTGCACCAAGTGCAACCGGCCGGTGCGCATCCGCAACTTTCCCTACGCGCAGAGCGGCCACTGCGATCATTGCGGGCACCACCTGGCACTTTCCGATTCGGGCAACACGTTTGTCGCCAACGGGCGCAATGAAACCGACCCCACGCCAGTCATCCCGGTAGGCAGCAGCGGCACTCTCTTCGGCATTAATTACGAGGTGGTAGGTTATTCCCGCAAGGTGGAAGAGAACCGCTACCGGAGCCAATGGCGCGAGTACGTGCTCTGGAACCGCTTCGAGGGCTACGCCTTCCTGAGCGAGTTCGACGGGCATTGGCTGTACCTCCGCGAGCGCATCGACGGGCCGGTGCTGCTGAAGCCGAAAGCGCAGTCGTTCGAGGTCGACAACGAGCCCTTCCAGCTGTTCAACCGCTATAATTTTTCCGTGGACCACGCCGAAGGCTCCTTTCCCGGGCACTTTTTCGATGTGGGTATGACCGAGGTGTCGGAGTACATCTCTCCGCCGGAGCTCTGGTCGGTCGAGTTCGATCAGCGCGGCAGTGTTACCTGGTTTCATGGCCAGCATGTGCCCAAAAAAGAGGTAGGCGCCGCTTTCGGGATCACCGACAGCCTGCCCTGGCAGAAAGGCGTCGGCGCCGTGGAGCCGCTGTTCTATATCGATGGTTACAAATTGATCGGCGCTACCGTGGTGGGACTGCTGCTCCTGCTCATCGTGCACTGGAGCATCGGCACCACGCTCCAGGAGCGCCTGCTGCTGAGCGAGACGCTCTACTTCACCGGGAGCGATACGGTGACGGCCGTAGGCCCGGAGTGGAAGCTGGAGAAAGGCAGCAGCAACCTGGAGTTCCGGATCCATGCACCGGTCGACAATACCTGGGCGGCCGTGGAGGCATCGCTGATCAACAAAAGCACCGGCAAGGAGTACGGCCTCGAGAAAGGAGTGGAGTATTACTCGGGCTATTCCGACGGCGAGCATTGGTCGGAGGGCGACAGGAGCGAGGAGGCCTACCTGACGGCGATCCCGGCCGGTACGTACTTCCTGCAGCTGCGTGCCCTCCGGGAGGCTACCTACAACCCGGCGTCCCACGTGTCGGTAGAAGTACGGTACGACGTGCCGGCTACCCGCAACGTCGTGATCCCCTTCCTGCTCTTGCTGATCTGGCCCATCGTGCAGTATATCCGCGTCAATACCAACGAAAAAAAGCGATGGGCCAACAGCCCGTTCACACCCTACGAACATGAAGCTTAATTTTTTCAACCGGGCCTCGCCCTATTACCCGTTCCGGTGGTACGTGGTCTTCCTGCTGGCGCTCACCGCGCTGATGGCCTTTCACGACCTCACCGGCCGCCGCATGCTCAGCTTCTCGCGCGACGAGTGGAACGCGGGCGGCCCCGGAAACCATTATCATAAATAACTAAAACGCATCCCATGCCCAGTCCTATCCTCAATTCGATCATCTACGCCTTCCTCGGCTTCGGTATCCTGCTCGTCTGTTTCATCCTCGTAGAAATACTGACGCCCAAGCACAACCTGCGCCGCGAGGTGCTGGAAAACAGGAACGTGGCAGTAGCCCTCCTGGCGGGCTTCTTCATGGTGTCCATGGCCATCATCATCGCCTCGGCCATCCATTAAGCGATGACCGGAAACAGAATCGGCGCCCAGTGGCTCTTGCTGCTGGCGGTTTTTGTCATCGCCACCTGTGGGCTGATCTACGAGCTCGTGGCCGGTACGCTGGCGTCCTACCTGCTCGGCGACTCGGTGACGCAGTTCAGCCTCATCATCGGCATCTACCTGTTTGCGATGGGCGTAGGCTCCTGGCTCTCGCGCTTCCTGGGCGGTAACCTGCTGGAGTGGTTCATCCGCATCGAGCTGCTCGTAGGGCTTGTGGGCGGCTTCTCGTCGACCATCTTGTTCCTGGTGTTCCCGGTGGTGTTCTCGTTCCGCACGGTGCTCTACAGCCTCGTGTTCACCACCGGCATGCTGGTGGGCCTCGAGCTGCCGCTCCTGATGCGCATCCTGAAAGACAAGGTGGAGTTCCGCGACCTCGTGAGCCGCGTGTTCACGGTGGATTATATCGGCGCGCTGCTGGCCTCGCTGCTCTTCCCGCTGCTGCTGGTGCCCCACCTGGGCCTCATCCGCACGGCGCTGTTCTTCGGCATCCTCAACACCGCCGTAGGCTGGTACCTCACGGGCCAGTTCCGCTCCGAGCTGCGCCGGCCCGCCCTGCTCCGCTGGGGCGCCGTGCTGCTCATCGCCGCGGAGCTCGTGGTGTTCGTGTTTTCCGAAACGGTGATGCACTACAGCGAAACGATGACCTTCAACGACCAGGTGGTATACGCCCGCTCCACGCCCTACCAGCGCATCGTGCTCACCCGCAACCGGCGCGAGCTGCGCCTGTTCCTGAACGGCAACCTGCAGTTTTCCTCCGCCGACGAGTACCGCTACCACGAGGCGCTCGTGCACCCGGCGCTCAGCAAGGCCGGGCGCCCGCGCAACGTACTGGTGCTCGGCGGTGGCGACGGACTCGCGGTGCGCGAGGTATTGAAGCATCCCTCCGTAGAGCGCGTGCACCTCGTGGACCTCGACCCGGCTATGACGCAGCTGTTCCGCGGGCAGGAAGTGCTGGCAAGGCTCAACGGCGGCGCGCTTGCGCAGCCCAGGGTCCGGATCAGTAACGCCGACGCCTTTGTGTGGCTGCGCGCCAACCGCGAGCGCTTCGACGCCATCATCATCGATTTCCCCGATCCATCCAACTACGCCATCGGTAAGCTCTATACGGATCTTTTTTACACGCTTGTGAAGCGCTCGCTGGCGCCCGGCGGCGTTGCCGTGGTGCAAAGCACGTCGCCCTACGTGGCACCGCGCTCGTTCTGGTGTGTCGATAGCACCATCCGCTCCGTGGGCCTGCGCACGGTGCCTTACCACAACTTCGTGCCTTCGTTTGGCGAATGGGGCTATATCATGGCCTTCGCACCCGGGGCGCCCGCCGCAGAAAGCCCGCTCCCGAAGGGACTGCGCTTTCTCAACGAGCAGACGATGGAGCAGATGCTGGTGTTCCCCAAGGATATGCGGACCACGGCCTCCATAGGCGTCAACAAGCTCAATAACCAGCTGCTCGTTCATTATTTCGAAGAGGAGTGGAGCAAATACAGCGAATGATGCCCATGGATCGCCGTCATTTCCTGCAGTTGTCGCTCGCGCTTGCCGGTCTTTCGGCCTGTGGCGGTAAGGAGCGCCCCCGGCCGGTGCCGGGCGCCATCGTCGGCGCCAATGCCGCTGTGGGGCACCTCCTGCGCGACGAGCGGCAGCCCCCGCATTCCGACGACTTCCGGCGCACCGGCATCCTGATCGTGGGTGCGGGCGTGGCCGGCCTCTCGGCGGCCCGGCACCTGGAACGCGCCGGCTACCACGATTTCAAGGTGCTGGACCTCGAGGACGTGGCCGGCGGTAATTCCCGCTCGGGAAGCAACGCGATTTCTCCCTTTCCCTGGGGCGCGCACTATGTGCCCACGCCCAACAACGACCTGACCGAGTACCTGCAGTTTCTCCGGGAAGCCGATGTAGTGACCGGCTTCGATGCCTTGCAGCGGCCGGTATACAACGAATACCACCTGTGCTTCGACCCGCAGGAGCGGCTGTTCCTCAACGGCCGGTGGCAGGAAGGATTGGTGCCCCAGTTCGGGCTGCCGGCCGCCGATCTGCGGGAGATCGATCGCTTCCTGGCCCGGATGGACGAGTTCCGAAAGGCGATCGGGTCTGACGGGCGCCCGGCCTTTGCCATCCCGGTGGATGCCTCCAGCAGGGATGCCCGCTACACCGGGCTCGACCGCATCACCTTCCGGAAGTGGATGGAGGAGGCGGGCTTCCGCAGCCCCTACGTGCACTGGTATGCCGATTACTGCACCCGCGACGACTTTGGCGCCCGCCACGACGTGGTGAGTGCCTGGGCAGGCATCCATTACTTCGCCGCCCGTAAAGGCGCCGGCGCCAATGCTGCGCAAGGCGACGTGCTCACCTGGCCCAACGGCAATGCCTTTCTGGTAGATGCGCTGCGCAAAGGCATCGAAGACCGTATTCTTACGGGGCATGTGGCCCTCCACCTTCGCACAGCGGGAAAAGGCGTGACCGTAGATGTACTGGACGTAAAAAAGAATGCGTCGATGCACTACGGCGCGGATCACTGCCTGCTGGCGATCCCGCAGTTTGCCGCCGCCCACCTGATGCGCGACCATTCCCGCCGCGACCGCGCGCGGCAGGCCCTTCATTACACCCCCTGGATGGTGGCCAACCTGCAGGTGCGCGACCTCCCGGAGCGGCCGGGCGTCGGCAGTTGCTGGGACAATGTATTGTACGATTCGCCCTCACTCGGGTACGTGGATGCTACGCACCAGCTGATCCGCGAGCGCTCGCCGCTGCGCAACCTTACTTATTACCTGCCGCTTACCGAAGGGGCGCCGGAGGCGGCACGCCGCGCGGCGCGCGGGCACGATCATGCCCACTGGGCAGAAACCGTGCTGCGCGACCTGGAGCCGGTGCACCCGGGCATCCGGAAGCACGTGGAGCGGCTCGACGTACTGCTCTGGGGTCATGCGATGGCCCAGCCGCTCCCCGGCCTCCTGCACGGCCCGCTTCGCGCGGAGCTCGCGCTGAGTCCGCATCCCTGCGTGCATTTTGCCCACAGCGACCTCGCCGGCATCTCCATCTTTGAAGAAGCTTTTTACCAGGGCCTCGGCGCCGCTAAAAAAATCCTCGCCCATGCCTGACGCACGCCCCACACAACCCTGGATCGGATCCGCATGGACCGATACCGTATTTATCCTGTTGCCGCCTTTCCTCAGCCTGGCCGTTATCGCGCTGTTCCCGGCGCTGTTTCAGAACACGGCCGACATGCCGGAAACCGGCTGGGTGGCGCTGGTGTTGTTGGTGGACGTGGCGCACGTGTACAGCACGCTCTACCGCACCTACTTCGATCCCGAGGCGTGGAAGCAGCAGGGCGCGCTCCTGCGCGGGATTCCGCTGGGGGCTTATGCCGCGGGCGTGCTGGTCTACAGCATCAGCGGTCCGTTGTTCTGGCGCCTGCTCGCCTATATCGCCGTGTTCCATTTCGTGCGGCAGCAATACGGGTTCCTGCGCATTTACAGCCGCAAGGAGTCGAAGACCGGCTGGTGGGCGCGGATCGACCGCTGGGCCATCTACGGCGTAACGCTGTACCCGCTGCTGTGGTGGCACCTGCAGGGGCCGCGTCATTTCAACTGGTTCCTCGACGGTGATTTCGTATTCGTGAGCGCCACGGGTATCGTGCCCGTGCTCAATACCGCATACGTATTACTACTGGCAGTCTATCTTTTTGCCGAAGGTGCGCGTACCTGGCGGCAGCGGCGCCTCAACGTTCCCCGCCTTGCCCTGGTGAGCGGCACGGCGGCCTCCTGGTACTTCGGCATCGTTTACTTCAACGGTGATATGGCCTTCACCATCACCAACGTGGTGAGCCACGGCATCCCCTATATGGCCCTCGTGTGGCTCTACGGCCGGAAGCGCTATGTGCGGGGCGGCCGCGGCCCGCAGTTCCTGCAATACCTGTTCAAGCGGAAGGGACTGCTCGCCTTTGTAGGCCTCCTGTTCGTGTTTGCTTTTGTGGAAGAGGGGCTTTGGGACCTCGCCGTGTGGAAGGAGCACCCTTCGGTGTTCGGTACGGGCCGCTGGCCGCAGGTGGAGCTTCCGAAGGAGGCGCTCGCGTTCCTGGTGCCCCTGCTGGCCCTTCCGCAGCTGACCCACTATATCCTCGACGGGTTCATCTGGAAGATCAAAGAGGAAGAATTCCGCTGGAAAAAAGACCCGGAGCAAACGCCCGAAGTACGCGTGCTCGTTCAGGAAAAGGCGCCTGAGTCCACCGCAGCCGTTGATTGACGGACACAAAAAAGCACGCGCCGCGTGCCTGTTCAATTCATTATAATCAGAAAGGCACTATCAACCCATGGGGAACACTGTCCTCGAAAGGAAAGCACCTTTCACGATTGACGATTCACGCTACCTGCGCCTGGCTCAGGATGTCGTTCATCGAGATGCCGAGATGGCTGTCGTCGTACACACATTCACCGTTGCGGATAATCAGCACCTGTGGCGATTCGTGGGCAACACCGAAGCGGTCGGCCACCTGGAGCGAGATGGGCCGGTGCGTCAGCACGTCGAGCAGGTGAAAGTCGAGGTAGGAGGGACGCTGCGCTTTGTCGACCCGCTGGAAGGCGACGTTGCTGATGGAGCAGCGCGTGCTGTGCTTGAAGATCACCTGCGGCACCTCGTGCGAGCGGGCGATGAGTTGTTCCAACTGGTCTTCAGAGGTAAGCGGGTTCCACTGCATGAGCTTAGATTTTGTTCGAAGTAGACGCTTTGTAAACGGTAGAGGGGCAGCCATACTTGCGGGAGGCGCAGGAGCTCATCGAGAGCACCAGGGCGCTCAGCAGAACAACGGAGGCGAATTTGATCTTCATGACAAAAGGTTTGACGATAAACGGTTTAATTTGCCGGATATTACCCCAAAAGTAGGAATGAATATCCATTTTATCTCGATCGGCGGGAGCGTGATGCACCAGCTTGCCATAGCGTTAAAGCGAAAAGGATACCAAATTACCGGCTCCGACGATGAGATCTTCGAGCCCGCCCTTTCCAACCTGAAAAGCGAGGGCCTCCTGCCCGCCGAAACCGGCTGGTTCCCCGACCGGGTGCACGCCGGCCTCAACGCCGTGATCCTGGGCATGCACGCCCGGATCGACAACCCCGAGCTGCAGCGCGCCCGGGAGCTCGACCTCCCCATCTATTCCTTCCCCGAATACATTTACCAGGAGAGCCGCGGCAAGAAGCGCGTAGCCGTAGGCGGCTCGCACGGCAAGACCACCACCACCGCCATGATCATGCATGCCCTCAGGGGCGCCGGGCAGCCCTTCGACTACCTCGTGGGTGCCCGCCTCCAGGGCTTCGACCAGTCGGTGAACATTACCGATGCCCCCGTGATCGTGTGCGAGGCCGACGAATACCCCGCGTCCGCCATCGAGAAGCGTCCCAAGTTTCATTTTCTTTTTCCGCAGGTGGCCATCCTCACCGGCATCGCCTGGGACCACATCAATGTGTTTCCGACCTTCGAGATCTACCTCGAGCAATTCCGCATCTTCATCGGCATGATCGAGAAGGGCGGCATCCTGATCTACAACGACACCGACCCAGTACTGGTGCAGGTGGTGGAAGAAACCCGCCGCGACGACCTCCGCTACCAGCCTTACGGCGTGCTTCCGCATACGATTGCCGACGGCCGCACCACGGTTACGATCGATGGCGCCACCACGGAAGTGACGGTGTTCGGCAACCACAACCTGCTCAACATGCACGCTGCCTGGCTGGCGTGCAAGGAGCTCGGTCTCGACGCCGGCACCTTTGCCCGCCACATCGCGGACTTTACCGGGGCAGCCCGCCGCCTCGAGCTGCTCGCCCGCTCGGAAGGCACGATCGCCTACCGCGACTTCGCCCATGCGCCCTCCAAGGTGAAGGCCACCATCGAAGCGGTGCGTCAGCAGTATCCCGGCCGCCGCCTCCTGGCGGTGCTGGAGCTGCACACCTACAGCTCGCTCAACGAAGCCTTTCTTGACGAGTACTCCGGGGCGCTTGACGCGGCCGACGCGGCTGCGGTCTTTTTCTCGAAGCATGCCCTCGAGCTGAAGCGCCTGCCCGACCTCCCGTTGGCCGTGGTGAAGGAAGGCTTCGCCCGCCCCGACCTTGACGTCATCAATGAGCGCCCGGCCCTCGAGGCCTGGCTGGAGCGCGCCGACCTGGAAGGGGCCGTGCTGCTGCTTATGAGCTCGGGCAACTACGATGGGCTCGACCTCGGTGCCCTGCAGCAACGGATCGCCGGCGCCTAGTTTTATTTAACATTTTGGCCCGCACAAAATTCTATCTTTAGGGCTTCTTAGAACACAGAGCATGCTACAACTGAAAAAGCCCCTGGCGGTTATTGATATAGAGGCAACCGGGAACAATGTGGCCACGGACCGGATCGTGGAGATCGCCATCATAAAGCTCCTGCCCGACGGTGTGCGCACGGTGAAGCGCAAGCTGCTCAACCCCGAGATCGAGATCCCCCAGAACATCATCGACATTCACGGCATCACCAATGAAATGGTGAAGGACGCGCCCGTCTTCAAGCAGGTAGCCCAGGAGCTGAAGCAGTACCTCGACGGCTGTGACCTCGCCTGCTACAACGCCTATCGCCTGGATGTGCCCCTGCTGGTGGAAGAATTCATCCGTGCCGACGTCGACTTCGACATGAAGAACCGCAAGGTGGTGGACGTACAGAAGATCTATCACCAGATGGAGCAGCGCAACCTTGCTGCCGCCTATAAATTCTATTGCGACAAGAACCTCGAAGGCGCGCATGGCGCCGAGGTGGATGCCACCGCCACGGCCGAGATCCTCTTCGCCCAGGTGGAGCGCTACCCGCAGCTGGGCGCTACCCTCGACACCGTGATCAAGGCGGTGGGTGAGGACCAGATCATCGACTTCGCGCGCCGCTTCGTATACAACGAGAAAGGTGTGGAGGTTTTCAACTTCGGCAAGCACAAGGGCCGCACCGTGGCCGACGTGCTGAAGGCCGAGCCGCAGTACTACGACTGGATGATGAAGGGCGAGTTCCCGATGAACACGAAACAGAAGCTGACCGAGCTCTATACCCGGATCATGCTGAAGAAGGCCTAGATCCTTAATGCAGCCAGTGGAGAAGATCGTAATCATACCGACCTACAACGAGAAGGATAATGTGGAAGCCATCATCCGGGCCGTGCATGACCTGAAGCAGGACTTTCATGTGCTCATCATCGACGATGGCTCGCCCGACGGCACCGCCGACATCGTGCGTGGGCTGATGGACGAATTCCGCGGCACGCTCTTTCTCGAGGAGCGTCGCGGCAAGCTCGGCCTCGGTACCGCCTATATCCACGGCTTCAAATGGTCGCAGCAGAACGGGTACCAGTTCATCTTCGAGATGGACGCCGACTTCTCGCACCCCGTGGCCAAGCTCCCCGAGCTTTATGCCGCCTGCAAGACCGGCGGCGCCGACGTGGCCGTGGGCTCGCGCTACGTGCGCGGCGGCGGCGTGCACAACTGGCCAGCCGACCGCATTGCGCTTTCGAAAGGCGCTTCCGTATATACCCGGATGATCCTGTGGATGCCCGTCGCCGATCCTACCGCCGGCTTCGTGTGCTACAAGCGCGAAGTGCTCGAGGCCATCAACTTCGAGGAGATCCACTTTGTGGGCTACGCCTTCCAAATCGAAATGAAGTTCGCGGCCTGGAAGCTGGGCTTCAAGGTCAAGGAAGTGCCCATCCTCTTTACCGACCGCACCCACGGCGAATCCAAGATGAGCAAGGGCATCGTCAAGGAAGGCATCCTCGGTGTGCTGAAGCTCCGCTGGTATAGCCTTTTCACGTCTTACCGCCGCAAAGTGCGCGTACGGGAAGAGGCGATGGAAACAATGGGGTAATGTGCTAATGGGGTAATGGGGTAATTAATAAAGTACTTGCCGGGGCGACGCTCCGGCTTTTTTGTGCGGTATCTGTTTCCTGTTCCTTTCCCTGTTCCTTATCCCTTGCTCGTTGTTCCTGGGGCACCTACGGCTGAAGCCATGGGCTGGGTTAGCGATGGTGGTTATCCGATATTCTTTGTGGACGCAAATGAATGCGTCTTTACGGGTTCTGCCCTAGCTTCGCCGCATGCGCAAGGCTCTTCTCCAGCTTCATACCGCCGTATTTCTCTGGGGCTTCACCGGCGTGCTGGGGCGCGTCATCACCCTGAGCCAGGTGTGGCTGGTGTGGTACCGGCTGGCGATCACCGTGGTGTCGCTGTGGCTGCTCTACGCGGCACTCGGCAAGATCCGGCGGCTTCCGCTGCGCTCGGCCGGGTACATCTCCCTGATCGGTTCCATCCTCGCCTTTCACTGGGTGTGCTTCTACGGGAGCATCAAGCTCGCCAACGTCACCATCGCGCTTACCTGTCTGTCTACCACCGGCCTGCTCGCTTCCTTTCTCGAGCCGCTCGTCATGAAAAAGAAATTCGACTTCGTGGAGATCGGGCTGGGGCTGTTCGCCATCGCCGGCATCGCCGTCATTTACTGGAACCACCTCGAGTTCTCGAACGGGATCATCGTCGGCCTGCTCTCCGCCATACTTACGGTATTGGTGTCGGTGCTCAATAAGAAGATGATCGACCAGTACGAGCCCGAAGCCATCACGCTCTACCAGCTGAGCGGCGGGTTCGTGGGCCTTTCGCTGGCGCTGCCGCTCTACCTCGCCGTCTTTCCCGAGCCCGCGCAAGCGCCCGTTGCGGCCGACTGGCTTTGGCTCATCGTACTGAGCTGGGTCTGCACCATCGGCACCTTCTTCCTCTACATCCGCGCCCTGAAAAAGGTGAGTGCATTTACCATGAACCTGACCCTGACACTCGAGCCCGTTTATGGCATCATCCTCGCCTTCCTGTTCTACCAGGAGAACCGGCATTTCAACTCCTGGTTCTATGTGGGCTTTGCGCTCATCTCAGTGGCGGTGCTGTTTCATATGTGGCGGCTGCTCCGGCCCGCTAGGCCCATGCTGCACGGAAGCGAGGGCAACACGTAAGCCGATTGATTATCTTGTCGTCTTCTTGCCTGCCGCACCTTGATTTTTCGCTTATGTCCACCGATACCCGCACCTCCAACCACCATGCCTTCCTGACCCGCGCCGACGACGAGCTCGTGGCCCGCGACCCGATCGTGCAAAACATCTTTACCGGGGGCATCGCCTTCGTTCTGCTCCTGGCGCTTCTGGTCTTTACCGGTTTGCCCCGCCTGAAGGGTGATGGCCTTTGGCACTGGTCGATACTCGTGATCTTGTTGCTGATGCTGGTCTCGTCGGTCCGCCAGCTCGCCAACCGGCGGCCGCGCATCGTGGTCAACGCGAACGGGTTCTGGACCCGCAGCACTGGCTTCGTAGGGTGGCAGCAAGTGGAGCAGATCGGGTTCCGCACAAATGAGCAGGGTGGATTCTCGGTACAGTTCCAGGCACGCACCGCCACCAAATTCTACGAAGCGTTGATTACCGGGCTCGACGTAGACCACATGATGATCTAGGGCAGCATCGCGCAGCACTTCGAGCGCGTGCACCGGGCGCAGGAAAGCTGAACCCTTTGATTTTACGGGTCAGGCAGCGACCGTCAGGAACTTAACGAGGCTCCGCTTCGCGATCGGGAGCAGCGTCTCGTCGATCGGGAAGGCGAGTCCCGTTTCGATGCGGTACACAGCGGGATTCGGAAGGTCGCCGCGCGTTTTGATGAGCTCGTATTTCATGTGCTCGTAGGTAATGAACAGGCTGCGGCGCAATTCCTCGATATAGGCCGTCTTCATGCTCCGGTAGCGCTCGTCGTGTTTCTCGAAGATCGACAGCCGGTATTGGTACACGCGTGTGTGATGGCTGTCGCCGGCGGTCAGGAAGAAATAGCCTTCCTGCGTATCGAGCGGGATGATGCCTACCGGGGCGATGGCCAGGTGCTCTTCCACGAACTCGTAGATCTCGGCACCGCTGGAGATGGACGTCTTCATCTTGTCGGCCGAGTAATGAATGATCTCCTCGAGCTCCTGCATCACGTCCGAGTCCTCGATCATCTGCTCATACAGCAGCTGGAGCTGCTCGATCTGCACGCCGGTAAAGCGTTTCGGAAATTGCTCCTGCAGGTACTTCTTGTTGTCGCGGAAGGCCACGAGGTTGTTGTAATGGAATACGAGGTCGGAGAGCTGCGGGTACAGCTTGTTCTCGTTGAAATAGGTGTTGATCTCCTTCAGGTAGGCGAGGAGCGTGTATTTCTTCAGCTCGAAGTCGATATAGCCTTCGGCGAACCAGGTTTGCGACAATTGCTTCATGGGCGCGAACGTTTGCTGGTATCAATTTACGAATCGTCCAAAACAAATGCCATACCTGTTTACCTTTAAACCGTTAAATGTGGAAACCATGTTGAAGATCCTGCCCGTCCTGTTGTTGCTGACTGCCTGCAGTCCGACCACCTACTATATCGTGCGCCACGGCGAGAAGGAGGCCCCCGGCAGCGCCATGGGGGGCGACGTAGCCCTCTCGGCCGCGGGCGAGCAGCGTGCCCTGGCGCTGCGCGAGCGCCTCAAAACGGGCCGCATCCAGTACATCTACAGTACCGACACCCGCCGCACCAAAGGCACGGCCCGCCCGCTGGCCGAGGCCCTCGGCGCCGGCATCGAAACCTACAACCCGCGCGACACGGGCTTCGTCCGCTACGTGCTCGGCAGGGGCAAGGCCAACGCCCTGATCGTTGGTCACTCCAACACCGTCGACGACCTCGTGAACAGCTTCCTGGGCCGCACCGAGCTCCAGGACCTGCCCGACTCCGCCTATAGCAACCTGTTCATCATTACACGGAAGGGAAAGAAGATCTCGTATGCCCGTGAGCGGTATGGGAATTAAGAAGGCAGTATACGTAGAACAAGTGTTTCTTAACCGCTAAGAAAAGAAGTGGCTAAGCGTTTCGCTAAGGGAGCGTCTATTGGTCTATTTGTTTATTGGTAAGGAGTCGTTTCGGTGTGGGGATTTCCTCCATCGGGGTGCACCCGAAATAGCTTCTTGCGATAGCGTGCACTACTTAGCAGTAGGTAGGTCCAATCAATCTGAAATCAAAAATCTGAAATCCGAAATATAAAAGGTCCCGCGTCAGCGGGACCTTTTCTTAGCGACTACCTTAGCTTCTTCTTTTCTTAGCGGTGAGAAACCCTTCTTCACCTTACCAACCTTAATACGCCCGGTTGCTATCGAAGTTCTCCAACTCATTGGCTACAGCCGTGAGGAAGGTGGCGCCGAGGGATCCGTCCACGATGCGGTGGTCGTAGGAGAGGGAGAGGTACATCATGTGGCGGATGGCGATGGAATCACCGTGCGGTGTCTCGATCACCACCGGGCGCTTCTTGATGGCGCCCACAGCCAGGATGGCGACCTGCGGCTGGTTGATGATGGGGGTGCCCATGAGCGATCCGAAGGTGCCCACGTTGGTGAGCGTGAAGGTGCCGTCGGCGATGTCCTCGGGCTTCAGCTTGTTGTTGCGCGCGGCGTCGGCCATGCCGTTCACCTGCTTTGCCAGGCCCACAAGGTTGAGCTGGTCGGCATTCTTGATCACCGGCACGATGAGGTTGCCGCTCGGAAGCGCCGTAGCCATGCCGATGTTGATGTCTTTCTTGACGATGATGCGCGTGCCGTCGAGGGAGGAATTGATGAGCGGGAATTTCTTGATACAGCGTACGATGGCCTCCACGAACAGCGGGGTGAAGGTGATCTTGGTGCCCTCGCGCTTCTCGAACTCCTTCTTCGCCTTGTCGCGCCACATCACGAGGTTGGTGACGTCGGCCTCGGTGAAGGAGGTGACGTGCGGGCTCGTATGCTTGCTGCGCACCATGTGGTCGGCGATGAGCTTGCGCATGCGGTCCATCTCGATGATCTCCACGTTGCCGCGGTATTCGGCCGGCGGCGCGTTCTGTTCCACCTTGTTCATCGGGATCACCATATCCTGCTTGGGCTGGGCGAGGGCAGCTTGTTGTCCGCCTGAGCCTGCCGAAGGTTGTCCGGCTGAGCTTGTGGAAGCCTTGCCGGCGCGCTTATCGGATACGTATTGCAGGATGTCTTTTTTAGTGACGCGCCCCTCGTTGCCCGTGCCGGCGAGGCTTTCGAGCTCAGCCATCGACACACCCTCCTGGGCGGCGATGTTGAGTACGAGCGGGGAGTAGAAGCGGCCGGCGGTGCCTTCGTTGCCTGACGAAGCAGGAGCCGCGGCAGTGGCCGGAGTCGCCGGAGTGGCCTGGGGTGCCGGCTGCGGAGCGGCGGCGGCGGCGGGCGGCACGGGTGCTGCGGCGGCCGGCGCGGTGCTGGCAGCGGCCCCGGTACGGATGCGGGCGATGACGGTGCCGATGGGCACTACGTCGTTTACACTGAACAGCACTTCCTCGATGGTGCCTTCGGCGGTCGAGGGCACTTCACTGTCTACTTTATCGGTCGCGATCTCGAGCACGGTCTCATCCATTTTCACCGGGTCGCCGGCGTTCTTGTGCCATTTCAGGATCGTCGCTTCCATGATGCTTTCGCCCATCTTCGGCATTACAAGGTCAACTGTCGCCATACTAGCAATTCTATGTTTAAAGGGTCATTGTGCAAGCAATCGGGATTTCATTAGGAGCCTCCCGTTCAATCGGGGCCAAAAATAAGCAAAGGAGAGAGGTTTATTGGTCTATTGGTTTATTTGTTTATTGGTAAGGGTCATTTCTGCGTGGCAGTTTCCCGGGAGGCTACCATCCACCTGGTCGAAGGCAGGTTAAGGTACAAAGCGATTTTTACCGCTAAGAAAAGAAGAGGCTAAGGTATTCGCAAAGGGTAAGGTCCTGCTGACGCAGGACCCTTTTTATTTCAATGTTTGATTTTCGAATTAAGATTTCTTTCGGTACGTGTTTCACGAATGCCCCGGGCAGCGTTCGAAGCGAACAAGCAATGTATGAGTGTCTGGCTGGGCTCGTACCGGGCTGACGAACCATTCGTGAACGACCCGTTACCAATAAACAAATAGACGAATAGACCCGTAACACCTCTTTGCGAATACCTTAGCTCCTTAGCTTCTTAGCGGTAAAAAACACTTCTTTTACTTCCCGTTCTTCAATACGAACTTCCTCAAAAAATTCAGCGCCGTATTCGCCGTCAGCTCCATGTTGCGCGCGCGGTCGAAGCGGTAGTTCAGGAGCAGCGTCTCTGTGCGCTCACGGTCGCCGACGGCGATCCAGATGGTGCCTACGGGCTTTTCCGGGGTGCCGCCGCCCGGCCCCATGATGCCCGAGGTAGCGACCACGTAATCGGTGCCCAGCACCCGCAGACCGCCTTCCACCAATGCGCGCACCGTCTCCTCGCTCACCGCCCCATGCCGCTGCAGCGTCTCGGCCGGTACGCCCAGTACCTGCATCTTGACCTCGTTGGCATAAGCCACCACGCTGCCGGTGAACACCGCCGAGGCACCCGCGGGCTCCGTCAGCAGGCGCGCCAGGTATCCACCCGTGCAGCTCTCCACGGTACCCACGGTTTTTCCCGCCTCCTTCAGTGCCGCATGTACGGCCCCGGTCAGGCTGCTGTCGGTGTCGGCCACGAGCCATTCGCCCACCAGTGTTTTCAGCTCCGCAAAGTGGCGGTCGAGGGCTGCGTTCACCGCGCCGGCGTCGTCGCCGCGCCCGGTAAGCCGGAGACGCACCAGCCCGTACGACGGAAGATAGGCCAGCTTGATCCACCCGGGGAGCGCCGCCTCGAAGGAGGCAATGTGCGCCGCGAGGTCCGACTCGCCCTTGCCGGCCGTGAGTGCCGTACGGTGCGCGATCGCCGGGAGGGTGAAGCGTTCCAGGAGCTTGGGCAACACACTGTCGGTGATGAGGCCTTTCATCTCGTGGGGCACGCCCGGCAGCGACACATAGACCACCCCGTCCTGCTCGAACCACATGCCGGGTGCGGTGCCCCGGCGGTTGGGCAGAACGGTGCAGCAATCGGGCACCTCGGCCTGCTTCAAATTCACCTCCGAAGGGATGCGGCCAAAACGGCTGAAGATGTCGTGCACGTTCTGCAGCGCGGCGTCGTCGATACGCACGCCGGCGTTGAAGTATTCACGCAGGGCCGGCTTGGTGATGTCGTCGGCGGTGGGGCCGAGGCCGCCGGTGATGATGAGGATGTCGTTGTCGCGGCTTTGGGCGCGGAGCGCGTCCAGGATCTCGTCGCGTACGTCGCCTACCGCGATGCGGCGCTTCAGCCAGATGCCGGCCTTGTTCAGTTCCTGCCCGATAAAGGCACTGTTGGTGTCGATGGTTTGGCCGATGAGCAATTCATCGCCGATGGTGATGATGGTAGCCGAGATCACGTTCATGAACAGGGTTTGCGGGGCAAGGTAAGAAGGATACGGGTTGGGCCGGGTGCGTCGTGTACCGGCAACCCGTTGTTAAAATGAAAACACCCGAGAGCGGTAATCGATATCTTTAGCGGGCTCATCCGATGCGTATGAAACATCCCGTGCTTCTTTTTTGTTCAGTGCTCCTTCTTTCCGCCGGTGCCTCGGCCCAATCGGTACCGGATCGCCTCGCGCAGGCGTGGGAACGCTTCACTACCGATTCACAAATGCTGGCCGGCATCGCTTCGCTGTATGTGGAAGAAGCAGGCAGCGGCAACGTGGTCTTTAGCCAGAATGCCCGCACCGGCCTCGCGCCCGCATCGACCCAGAAAGTGATCACCGCGGCTACGGCCTACGAGCTGCTGGGCCGCGACTTCCGGTACCGCACGGACTTCTACCTCGCCAAAGGGCCTTCGATGCGCTCTCAAAACCCACGCGACTCGTTCCATTTCCTGGTGGTAAAGCCCTCCGGCGATCCCACCCTGGGATCCTGGCGCTGGAAGTTCACCACGGAAAGCGCGGTGCAGGCACGGCTGGTGGACGCGCTGCGTAAGAGTGGCGCCCGGTCCATACAGGACGTACGCATCGACACCGTTGGCTGGCAGGGAGAAAGCATCCCCGGCGGCTGGACCTGGCAGGACGTCGGCAATTATTTCGGCGCGGCGGCCCATGCCGTGAACTGGCACGAGAACCAATACGACCTTGTACTCCGCAGCAAGGGCCGCGGCCTTGGTGAGCTCGCCGAGTTCGTGGAGACGCGCCCGAAGATCCCGGGGTTCGCCTTGACCTCCTTTGTGCGCGTGGCCGCCAAAGGCACAGGCGACCGCACCAACATCTATTACGGTACGCGCCCGTCTGCCATCGGTTACCCGCTCGAAGCACGGGGCACAATACCTGCAGATGCCGAGGCCTTCACCGTTACGGGCTCCTTCCCGGACCCGTGGGTGCCCTTCTATTCCGCGCTTTGGGATACGTTGCGCGCTGCGCAGCTCAGTCCTGCTGCGCTGAACGTATACGCGCCTGCTGCCGCGATGGCCCACCAGGGCCTGCCGCAGCGACTTGCCCACTCCGAATATTCGCCCTCTCTCGACTCGATGGTGTTCTTTTTCCTGCGCCGCAGCGTCAACCTCTATGGCGAAGCATTTACGCGGCGCATCGCCCTCCAGGCCGGCAGGCAGGCCCTTACCGACGAGGGCACCGAGGTGATGCGCGGCTTCTGGAAGGAGCGGGGTGCTTCGGTAGCCGAGCTGCACCTGATGGACGGATCGGGACTGTCGCCGGAGAACCGCGTGAGCACACGCGCACAGGTGCAGGTGCTGCAGTATGCCCGCAGCAGGCCCTGGTTTGCAGGCTACTTCCAAGCCTTCCCGCTTTATAACGAAATGAAGATGAAGAGCGGCACCATCAGCCGGGTAAAGGGCTTTTGTGGCTACCACAAGGCGCGCGATGGCAAGGAGTATGTCTTTTCCTTTATCGTCAACAATTATAACGGCAGCGCATCAGCGATCGTCCAGAAGATGTACGCAGTGCTGAACGAGTTGAAATAGTTTGACGTTTGTAGTTTATAGTTTTTAGTTTGCGCCTGCAAGGCTTACTTCACGTGCGCCTCCGGACAACGATAAACAACAAACTGCTTTTATGAGCGAACAGAACTTCAAGAACCACACGCGGCTTTCGGGCGGCTATCATGGACTTACTTTTTCCCTGATCCTCATCTTGCTGGTGGGCGCGATCCGCTACTGGAGCCGGGCCGCCACGGAAGACAAGTATGCCCCGGTGCTGTTCGTGCTGACGGCCGTGATCCTCATCTTCCTGTTCTTCTTCATCCGCATCTTCGCGCTGCGGGCGCAGGACCGCGCCATCCGCGCCGAGGAGAACCTGCGTCACTTTTTTCTGACCGGCAAGGCCTTCGACCGATCGCTTCGCCTCGGGCAGATCATCGCGCTGCGCTTTGCCTCCGACGAGGAGCTGCCCGCGCTCGCCGAGCGCGCCGCCCGTGAAAAGCTAGCTCCTAAAGATATCAAGATGG
The DNA here is from genome assembly GCF_039541815.1 of Flaviaestuariibacter amylovorans. Lineage (NCBI taxonomy): Bacteria > Pseudomonadati > Bacteroidota > Chitinophagia > Chitinophagales > Chitinophagaceae > Flaviaestuariibacter > Flaviaestuariibacter amylovorans. The sequence goes on along the minus strand of NZ_BAABGY010000007.1, from coordinate 805,808 downwards.
CCATCCGCAACTGGCGCGCCGATCACCACCGGGTGTGAGAACGTGAATCGTCAATCGTGAATCGTGAATCCGCGATGCGCGGTAAAAAGAACGTCCCGCATTTGCGGGACGTTCTTCGCTATCAAGCGTAAGCTTTCACGATTGACGATTCACAATTCCCATCCTGCGTCAGCTATTCACGATTCACGATTGACGATTCACGTCGTGCGTCAGCCATTCACGATTGACGATTCACGATTCACGACCTCACTTGCCGATAAACCGATCCAGTGAAGCCTTGCCCGGACCGAGCAGCAGGATGGCGAGGTAGCCCGTAAGGTAGATGGCCGCCATTTCGCCTTCGCCGAACAGTTGTCCTTTGTGGGCGAGGAACAGGGCCACGCCCATGGCGATGATGAGCGGGATACAGGCCAGGCGTGTAAAGAGCCCAAGGATCAGGAAGGCTGCGCAGAAGAACTCTGCAAACACGACAAGCGCGAGCGACGTCGTGGAGCCGATATGGAACGGGTCGGCAAACTTGGGGGCTTTTTGCGCAAAGTGCATGAGCTTGTCGAGTCCGTGGTTGACCATCATCATCGAGCCGAAGCCGAGGCGCAGCAGGAGGGTGGCCATCGTAAAGGCGCTATCGGAGGTGTGTGTGCTGAACAGTTTTCTCATGGGGCTGGTTTTTCGGACGCAATGATACGGAACAAACCGGTTGCCGGGAAGGGTGTCCACTTAACAATCTTTTGTGAGCCGCGCTGCCTTAATTTGCGTCCTTAGTCCGGATTGGAATGTTATTTGGTAAGGGAGCCCAAAATATTCGCGCCCTCCCCGCGTTTATCCACCTAACGGCAAAAGGTAGTCTATGAAGCAACTCTGGTTTCTCGGTGCATGGTTCCTGCTCCCTCACTTCGCTTCGGCACAGGCATCCTTCGTTTTTCGCAACCCCGACGCGCGTTTTCTGGCCGCCAAGGAATTCTACCAGAAAGGCCAATACAACCTGGCGGCGCCTCTTTTCAAAGAGTTGCGGGCGGGCCTGCGCGAGACCGATCGCATCAACCGGGCGATGGACGCGCAGGAGATCGACTACTACGCGATCTCCACAGCGCTGATGCAGGGCGAGACCGCCGCGGCCACCGATGCGCTCCAGTACATCAACGTTACCAAGAACAACGCGCGGGTGCAGATGATGCACTTCCAGCTCGCCGAGTTCTATTTCCGCCGCCAGGAGTTCAGCGAGGCACTCACGCACTACGAAGCGGCGGGCACCGGCAATATCAGCGAAGAAGAGCTTTCGGCAGCGCAGTTCCACCAGGGCTATGCCTACTTTACGCAGAAGCAGTTTGCCCAGGCAAAGCCCCTGTTCAACGCCGTGCGGCAGAAAAAAGGTGATCCCAACCAGATGGACGCCCAGTATTATTACGGGTTCATCGCCTTCACCGACCGCAACTACCGGGAGGCCCTCGACGCCTTCCGGGCCGTGGAGAATCACCCCACTTACGAGGGTATGGTGCCCTACTACATCGCGCAGATCTATTATGTGCAGGGCCAGAAAGACCAGGCCGTGCGCTATGCCGAGGAGAAGCTGAAAGCAGGCAAGGCGCAGCACTACGACCTCGAGCTGAAGCAGTTGCTCGGCCACGCTTACTTCGAGCGGAAGGAGTATGCGAAGGCATTACCCTATCTCGAAGACTATGTGAACCGCTCCACCAAGGTGCGCCGCGAAGACCTGTACGAGTTGTCGTACAGCTACTACCAGGCGAACAATCATACGAAGGCGATCGAGGGATTCCGCCAGCTCAGTGGCAAGGAAGATTCCCTGAGCCAGCATGCGATGTACCTCCTCGGCGACTCCTACCTGAAAACGGGGCAGAAAGCGAATGCGCGCAACGCCTTCCTGTTCAGCGCCGCCAACAACAGCAACGCCGAGCAACGCGAGATCGCGCGGTTCAACTACGCCAAGCTTTCGTACGAGCTCGGCTACCAGGACGAGGCCCTCAAGAGCCTGCGCTCCTTCCTCAACGATTATCCTTCGTCGACCTACGCGCCCGAGGCCACCGAGCTGCTCGTGGGCGCACTGGCCAACACCAACAACTACCGCGATGCGCTGACGCTGATCGAGGGGCTCCGTAATCCTACGGCCGCCACCCGTCGCTTTTACCCGCGCATTCTTTACGGTCGTGCCACCGAAATGATCAACGACGGTCGGCTCGAGGAGGCCGAGGCGCTCATCGACCGCGCGCTCAAGGATCCCAACAATACGTCGGTGCTGCCCTGGCTGCAGTTCTGGAAAGGGGAGCTTGCCTACCGCGACGACCGCCTCGATGAGGCCATCCGCTATTACCAGTTATACCTGACCACTGGCGCGCCGGCCAGCGGCGAGGCCAATGCCCGCACGGTGAACTATAACCTGGGCTATGCCTATCTCCGTAAGGAGAACTACACCGTGGCCCGCGGCTATTTTGAGCCGCTGGCACGCAGCGTGGCCATCAACTCCGACCCGCTCACGCAGGATGCCTACCTGCGCGCAGCCGACACCTGGTTCATGGGACGCTCCTATGCACAGGCCCGCACGATGTACGACAACGTGATCCGCTTCTCCTGGCCGGCAGAGGATTACGCTACCTATCAGAAGGCCATCATCGCAGGCATCACCAATGCCAACGAAAAGGTGACGCTCCTCAATACGCTGGTGCGCAAGTTCCCGAACTCGGCACTCGTGGACGATGCGAATATGGAGATCGCCAATACGCTGCTGGCCGCCGAGCGCTTCCGTGAAGCCATTCCCTACCTGAGCACGCTCACGAAGGCTACGGACAACAATACCTTGAAGCCGCAGGCCTTCCTGAAGCTGGGCATCGCCCACCAGAACTCCAACAACGATGCCGAGGCGATTGCCAGCTACAACGTGATCCTGACACGCTACCCGAACTCCGAAGAGGCCGACGACGCCCTCGAAAACCTGCGCACCATTTACGTGGAGCAGGGACGTGCGGGCGAATATGCCGACGTGGCGCGCAAGGCCGGCAAACCGCTTTCGGTAAGCGCCGAGGACTCGCTGACCTATGCCTCTGCCGAGATCCAGCTGCAGAACGGCAACACCGCCGCGGCGCAGACCGCGCTCGAGCAATACCTCCAGAAGTTCGCCACCGGCACCTACGCGCTCGACGCACACTTCCACCTGGGCGACATCCTCTTTACGAAGAAGGATACGACCGGCGCCCTGCCCCATTTCGAGCTGCTGGCCGAGCGGGCACCCAACAAGTGGGCGGAGCGCTCGGCGCTCACCGCGGCGCGTATCTACTTCTTCGGGCAGCGCAACTACGCACAGGCAGAGCGCTACTTCACCCAGCTCAAAGGCCTCACCGGCAGCCAGGAGATCCGGCTTGAAGCCATGCGCGGCCTGCTCCGCAGCCAGTACCAGCAGCAAAAATGGACGGAGGCGGCTGCCAACGCCCGCGAGCTGGTAGCGCTGAAAGGCAGTACCACCGACGACAAAGCGCTTTCGAACATGGTGCTCGGCCGCTCGGCGCAGCTGGCCGGTCAATTCAACGAGGCCATCACTGCGTTCCGCGCCGTCATCGCCGTCAACAAGGCCGCCCTGGCCGCGGAGGCCCGCTACGAGATCGCAGCGAGCCTGCTGGCGCAGGAGAAGCTGAAAGACGCGGAAAAGGCGGCCTTTGAGGTCATCTCCAAATCGGGATCCTACGAATTGTGGGTCACCTGCGCCTACATCCTGCTCGGCGATATCTACTACCGGCAGAAAGACTTCTTCAACGCGAAGGCTACATACCAGAGCGTGGTCGAGAATGCAACGCAGCCCGACCTGAAGGCCGAAGCGCAGCGTAAGCTCGACGAGGTCACCGCCGAGGAAGCCCGCACCAGTAAAGTAGGCCAGTAACCACCAAGCAAACCCTCCATGAAGCAAACCCTCCTGTTCTCCGGATGCCTCCTCGCTGCGCTGCCTGCCCTGGCGCAGGATACTACTAAAAAGCGCGAGGTGAATGTAACGGCCTCTTTCCGGCCGACGCTGAAAGAATCCACCAAGCTCACCTTCGGCGCCACGCCGCCCGTGGCCGATACATCGCGTCCGGTGCTGCAATACCGCATCCCCAACCAGAACCTCGTGTTCGCCTACCAGCCGGGCACCCTGAAGCCACTCGCGTTGCAGGTCGACAGCGCCGTGCAATGGGATAACTGGAACTATGTAAAAGCCGGGTACGGCACGCAGCGTACGCCTTACTTCGAGACCGGGCTGTCGATCGGCGATCCGAACAAGGCCGCCCTGAATATCTACGGTCGCTATACCTCCTCGAAGGGTAAGATCAAGTACCAGGAATACAGCCAGGGCGGCGTGGACGTGCACGGCGTGGCGCGTGCCGGCAGCAACCACGAGGTGACGGGCCGCTTAGGGTATACCGACGAGCAATACAACCGCTATGGCTACGTGCCGGCGACCCTGGAGCTGCCGAAAGACTCGGTGGGCATCCATTACCAGGGCTTCCGCGGCCGTGTGGGTGTCCGGAACATCAGCCGCACGGCATACGGCATTTCCTATGCACCGGAGCTGCGTGTGGAGACCTTCGGCAACAAGCAGGGGAGCAGCGAAACGAACTCCTATATCCGGCTACCGCTCCGTAAGGCACTCGAGAACCGCTTCGAGGTGGAGCTGACGGCCGACGGGCAATTCAACTCCTATACATCAGCGGATAAGGTCCGAAGCAGCAACAACTGGCTGCAGGTGTCGCCATCGGTATTTGTGAAGACGGCAGCCATTTACCTGCAGGCGGGCATTCGTCCGTCGTGGGACAATGGCGCCTTCAAGCTGATGCCGAACGTGGTGGCCGAGGTGTCGTCGCCCAACAAGGAGGTGACGCTGATGGCCGGCTGGACAGGGCACCTGCGTGCCAACAGCTTCCGCTCGCTGGCAGGATATAACCCCTGGATCGAAGCGCCGGATTTCGTGAACAACAGCCGGGTGCAGGAGATCTTCGGTGGCCTGCGCGGCGCGCTCACCGACCACTTCAGTTACCTCGCGCGCGTTGGCTTCAACACCTATACCAACCAGCCGCTGTTTATCAACGACGGGCCCACGGGACGCGCTTTTGCGGTGCGGTATGAGCCTTCGATGAATGCGCTCAACATCCACGGCGAGATCGGGTATGCCGTAGGCGAGCGCTTCTCGCTCCGTACCGTGCTCGACGTGCAGCGCTACACCGGGGTAGATGTGAACGAGAAGGCCTGGGGGCTGCCGACGCTGGAGTTCAACATGGCCCTGCGCCTGCAGGTGCTGCGCGACCTGTATGTCACCGGCGACCTGTATGCCTTCGACGGCGTACCTTATCGTACGGTAGACGGGGAGGGCAAGCTGAAGGGAGCCTTCGACGGCTCTGCGGGCCTCGAATTCAAGATCGTGCAAAACGTAAAACTGTGGGCCCAGTTCAACAATGTGTTCAACCAGAGCTATGAGCGCTGGAAGCAATATCCGGTGTATGGCTTCAATTTCCTCGGGGGAGTTGTATTTTCGTTCCCCCAAACAAGGAAATAGTGCTTGAACTGCTGACGCAATACCTCTCCCGGACCCGCTCGCTTACCATCCCGCATCTCGGCGCCTTTACACTCGAGGCCGTTCCCGCCCAGCGCAACGTGGTGGACCAGGTGATCCTGGGTCCTGCCTTCCACGTTGCGGTGCTGCCGGCGCAGGCAGTGAGCGAGGCGCAGCTCAACTGGCTCGCAGGGGCACTCAGTGAAACAGAACGCAGTGCCGGCGAACGGCTCCAGGCCTTCGGGCAGGAATTGCAGCAGCAGTTGCACCGGGGCCCCTTTCTCTGGCCTGGCGTAGGGTTATTACACTGGCAGGACGGAAGTGCGCAGCTGCAGCCGGCTACGCCCCCCGTGCTGGAGGCGGTGGCCGCCGGACGCGTGCTTCGGGAAGATGTCCGCCACACCGTGCGCCAGGGGGAGCAGGAGGTACAATCGGCCCTCGCCTCCGATACTCTTGACGCGGTACCCGCAAAGCGGGGCGATCTTGAATGGCTTGCCTGGCTGCTGGTCGTGCTCGCCGCCCTCTTTGTACTCTACCTGCTTTTCAAAAATGATTTCTCCGTGCACAGCACCGGGTTGCAGGTGAGCGCCACCGGGCCTTTCTGAAAACGCGCCTCGATCCGGCTACTGCTAGGCCGATCGGGGACAGCCGCAGGCGGCTCAGGTGGCCATTTCGGCAGTTACTCTTCAATGTAGCGCAAAAACGGTCGGACGATTTCTGGCAACGCAAAGAAGACATCCGGTTCGTTTAGCAGCCGCGTATCGCCGGGGCCGCTATTTTTGCAGCCTATTATGGACCAACGTGTGCACTATTCCGAATGCCCGGTTTGCGGCAGCCCCGACGTCAACCCGCTTTTTTCTGCCCGCGATCATACCGTAAGTGGCCAGGAATTCGTGATCTGGCAATGCGGCGCGTGTACGCTGCGCTTTACCCAGGATGTGCCCACGGCCGAAGCCATTGGCCCGTACTACAAGGCCGAATCCTATATCTCGCACACGGATACCAGCAAGGGACTCGTGAATCGCCTATACCAACGGGTGCGCCGCTATACGTTGCAGCAGAAGGTGCGCCTCATTGAAAGCAGCAGCGGCATCAGGCGCGGCACCGTGCTCGACGTGGGCTGCGGTACCGGCGCCTTCCTGCGCACGATGAAAGAAGCCGGCTGGGCGGTGCAGGGCCTCGAGCCCGACCCCGATGCCCGGCGCCTGGCCTCCGACAGTGGCGTGCCGGTGCAGCCCGCAGAAGTGCTGTACGAGCTGCCGCAAGGATCTTTTGACGTCATCACGCTGTGGCATGTGCTGGAGCATGTACACGAACTGCACCGCTATATTGAGCAACTCAAGAGCCTGTTGAAACCGGGCGGACGCCTGTTCATCGCCGTCCCGAACTACACGGCGCTCGACGCCGATATCTACCGGTTGTACTGGGCTGCGTACGACGTGCCGCGCCACTTGTATCATTTCTCACCGAAATCGCTGGAGACGCTCCTCGGCCGCCATGGGCTGCGCCTGCTGGAGAAGCGCCCCATGTGGTTCGATTCCTTTTACATCAGCCTGCTGAGCAGCCGCTACCAGAAAGGCAGTACCGCCTGGATCGGCGCGCCGCTCGCGGGACTGCGCTCCAACCTGAAAGCGCTGGGCAATAAGGACCGGTGCAGCTCGATTACGTATGTGATCGGAAAGTAGGGAATATTGAATATCGAATAGTGAATGTCGAAATTGTGGAGCACGGGTACATCGAGCGTAGCCCTGTGATTCGCTGCGGGACGGGATCATAGAATTGCAAAGGCGCGCCATGGGCGCGCCTTTGCGTTGATGCCTTTTGCGAAATTACAGAGGCACTTCAATTTCGTAGAGCTCCGGCCAGTTCTTGCCGGTGACGTAGAACTTCTTGGTTTCGGGGTGATAGACGATGCCGTTCATCTCGTTGGCGGTCGGGTTCTTGCTTTTTGCGAGCTGGGCTACCGAATCGAGGTTCATGCGGCCCACCACCTGGCCGGAAGCGGCGTCGATCTTTACGATGTCGTTGGTCTGCCACACATTGGCCCAGATAAAGCCGTTGATGTATTCGAGCTCGTTGAGCATCGGGAGCGGCGTCCCGTTCTCCGTAACGCCCTGGGTGCGCAGGAGGCGCAGCGTGCCCGGCTCGAGGAAGTACAGGTTGGAGGAGCCGTCGGAGGCAATAAGCTCGGTGCCGTTGCTGGTGAGCCCCCAGCCCTCGCGCGGGTAATCGAGCGTTTGCAGGAGCTTCAGGCTTTTGGCATCATAGAGCAGGGCCTTCTTGTTGCGCCAGGTAAGCTGGTACACGGTATCCCTGAAAACATACACCCCTTCTCCAAACAGGGTGCTGTCGATCTTGACCTTACGAACGGGCGTTCCGGTCTGCAGATCGGTCTGCAGCAGGTAGGAGCGCCCTTCCTGCCCGGTGCCTTCCCAGAGCTGGCCGTTATAGAAGGAGAGCCCCTCGGTGAAGGAGGCCGTGTCGTGCGGGTAAGCCCTTTTGAGGGTGTAGGAAATCGCCGGGATGGCAGGAGGGGCCTGGGTTTCGCCACCCCCGGTGTCACCGCCGTTATCGTTGGAGGCGCAGGCAGCCAGCAGGAGCGGTAGCACGGCAAGCCAGGAAAAGGAACGTCTCATGCCCGCAAAAATAATGGATGCGGCCAGTGCCGGCTGTTAAAGAAAAAAAATGGTATTGTATTTGTCTAAATAGAATTTATATATTTGTACTTACTCCGCGTTCCTATAGAAACACCAATAGTCTTCTCGGTATAAGTACCTACCATCCAATCCCTCTGATACCCCTGCGCAACAGTACCTGCACCAGTTTCCAATCCTGCTGAAACCGACCTAAATCCTGTTCCTATGCCCCAATCCGGAAACTATGAGGCATATTTTTACTTTGGCTGTACTGCTGCTCACGCTGGGTCTTTCCGCGCAACGTCCCTGCTCCAGCACCCCGTATCATGAGGCCCTCAAGGCATCAGACCCCCGCATTGCGCAAGGGCTCTTGGAGGCCGAATCCTTTCAGACCCGCATTGCCGCGCTGCGCACCCGCAACACGGCCCGCGAGCAGGATGCCGTGATCCGCATCCCCGTTGTCGTGCACATCGTTTACAATACCCCTGACCAGAACATTCCCGACGCGCAGGTGCAAAGCCAGCTCGACGTGCTGAACCGCGACTTCCGCCGCCGCAACGCCGACTCGGCAAACACGCCGGAGCGCTTCCGCGGCCTTGCCGCCGATGTCGGCCTCGAGTTCGTGCTGGCCACGGCCGACCCCAACGGATACGCCACCACCGGCATCGTCCGCAAGCACAGCTCTGTCTCCAACTGGACCAACGACGACAAGATCAAGTTCGCGGCCTCGGGTGGCAGCGCCGCCTGGGACAGCCGCTCCTACCTCAATATCTGGGTGGGCCCGATGCGCACGCTGCTCGGCTACGCCAGCGCTCCCGGCGGCGTTGCCGACCGCGACGGCGTCGTGATCGCTACCAAGGCCATGGGTACCATCAATGTAAGCGCGCCCTACCACCTCGGCCGCACCGGCACCCACGAGGTGGGCCACTGGCTGGGCCTCCGCCATATCTGGGGCGATACCTACTGCGGCGACGATGGCATCGCCGACACCCCCAAGCAAGGCAACTTTACGGCCGGCTGCCCCACCAGTGTCCGCAGCTCCTGCGGCAACACGGCCACCGGCGATATGTTCATGAACTATATGGACTTCACCAACGACGCCTGCACCAACCTGTTTACCGAAGGTCAGAAAGACCGGATGCGCAGCGCCTTCGCTACCGGCGGTCCCCGTGCTGCGCTGCAGCAGAGCCGCGGCCTCGACAAGCCCTGGAACAAGACCCCGGCCGCACCGCAGGAAGTTCCCGCCACGACAGCTGCACCCACCGCGAAACTCTATCCCAACCCCGCCGCGTCGGTCGTCAACATCGACCTCGGCTGCACCACCTATGCCGGCTGCGTGCTGACCGTACACAGTGCCAACGGCGCCCTTGTACTGCGCAACACCATCAGCGGCCGGCAGCACAAGCTCACCGTGAGCAGCCTTGCCCCGGGCATGTACTGGCTGAGCACACAGAAAGACGGACAGACGGTGCGCCTCTCCTTTGTAAAGCAATAAAAACGAATGAATTTTTTCGAAGCCCCGGCAGAAGCGCCGGGGCTTTTTCATGCGGGAAACGGATTAGAGTTCGATCAGCCGCGCTGCCCGGCGACCCACTTCAGGAGCGGCGGCTACGCCAATGCCGCCAAGCGCTACGGCCGCATGCACGCGGTTGTCCAGGGTGCGTACACAGGGCGTTTTTTCAGTGCCCATGCCCATGATCCCGCTCCAGCGGTGCTCGATGGTATAGTCGCCCTTGCGGCCGGGAAGCACCACCGAATCGAGGAAGCGCTCCAGCTCGCCCTGGATCAGCTCCGTGGTCACCCGCTCGTCGGAGGTTTCGGCCTCGCAGGCTTTGTTGCGGGCGCCCCCCAGCAGCACCCGGTTGCCGAGGTTGCGGAAATAGTAATACCCTTCGTCGGCGTGAAAGGTCCCCTGCCAGGCAAGTCCTTCGATAGGGGAGGTGAGCAGTACCTGTCCGCGCGCGGGCGTCACCTGCAGTTCGGGCAGGAGGTGCCGGGCGGCGGTATTGTTGCACAGCAACACGTGCCTTGCCTTGAGGTCGAAGCCTGCGCTGGTGGTCACGGTTACAAGGGAGGCGTCAGCATGGATAGCGCCGGCGGCGACGCCGTGGAGCAACTGTACATCATTTTGCTGCAGGCTTTTTTGCAACGCGCGCACGAGCTTGCCGGAATGCAGCGATCCCTCGGCCTTGTTGCGTACGAGGTGCGTGGTGGCACCGAAGCCGAAGCGCGGGATCTTGTGCGACACATCGCGGAACGTGCGGCGGGCACCGGTAAGGGGCTTGAGCAGGATGTTGAGGACTTCGAGCTGGCCGGCGAGCTCCTCGCTGCTGATGACGCCTTCTTCGAACAACTCGTAGCCACCGCACCAATCGAGGTCGATACGCGCGGCGGTCAAGTTCTTTTCGATCTGCTGCAGGCCGCGGTACCGTAGTTCTACGAGCTCCAGCATGCGGTCGTTTCCGAGGGCTTTGGCGTCGGCCACGAGCTCGCCCGCCGATCCGAAGCAGGCAAAGCCGGCATTGCGGGTGGAAGCGCCCATCGGTATGAGGTCGCGCTCGAGTACCACGATGGACGCTTTCGGGTAGCGCCGCCGCAGGTGCCAGGCCGACCAGAGGCCGGCGAAGCCGCCCCCAACGATGAGGACGTCGGCAGGCGCGAGAAAACTTTCCTGTTCCCAGATGCTGAACATGCGGCAAAGGTACTTTAACGGCACCTTAAGGACGGATTCCTGTATTTTCGGTGTTGAACACTACCACCATCCATGAAAAAAATTCTCCTTCTTGCGCTCGGCGCCTGCGCGCTCAACGCCGCCAACGCCCAGTTCAAAGGCATGCTTGAAAAAGCCACGCAGCAGGTGGCCAAGAAAGACACCGCCAAAGCAGCTTCCGGCAATCCCCTCGGCAAGATCGTTTCGGCCGCCACCGGCGGTTCCGCCTCCGGCCTTTCCAACGAGGACATCATCAGCGGCCTGAAAGAGGCCCTCGCCGTAGGTACCACCAATGGCGCCAATAAGCTCTCCGCCGTCGACGGCTTCTTCAAGGACGCCGCCCTCAAGATCCTGATGCCGGCCGAAGCGCAGAAAGTGGAAAAGACCCTGCGCGGCATGGGCATGGGCAAGCAGGTCGACCAGGCCATCCTGAGCATGAACCGCGCGGCCGAAGATGCCACGAAGAGCGCGGCGCCCATCTTCCTGAATGCCATCAAGGGCATTACCATCCAGGATGGCTTCAACATCCTCAAGGGCAACGAGACGGCCGCTACCACCTTCCTGAAAGACCGTACGCAGGCGCAGCTTACGGCTGCCTTCCGTCCGGTGATCGAGGAGGCCCTGAAAAAGGTGGATGCCACGAAATACTGGAACACGCTTTTCACCAACTACAACCGCTTCTCCGCCCAGAAGGTGAACCCCGACCTCACGGCCTACGTAACCGAGAAGGCCCTCTTCGGCATCTTCACCAAAGTAGGAGAGGAAGAGGCCAGAATCCGCAAAGACCCCATGGCCCGCACGTCGGATATCCTGAAGAAGGTGTTCGGGAAGTAATCCGGGAAATGATATTGACGAAAAGGGAGAGCCGCAGGGTTTTCCCTTTTTTTGTTGGAGGCGTGAGCCGTGGTGAGATGGAATTTTTCCGGTCGATTAATCCCCGACCGCCGCTTTACCGACGGTAGACACCTTGCGTGGAAAGGATCTTGGAGGGATGCGCGCTTGGTAGCCCGGCATAACATGCCGGGTTAAAGGTGTCGATAAAGAAAAAACATGTCAGCATCCCGGAGGGATGCGCGTTACTGGCCACGGTCGAAAATAAGGCGGTACCAATCGATTAATGCGAAATTCGAAACGGCGGATGATGATGCCAGGCGCTTCCAGTTATGGTACCGGACAGCGATAAATTTCACGGGATGTCTGGATCATGCTCCATTTCCCGATTTTTTGGTAACGCGCATCCCTCCGGGATGCATTTGGCGCAGGCGCTTGATCTGCACGCGGAGCCAGGAATTCATTTCAGAATTGCGGAGATCATACTAAATAATCGGAATGACGGAACTGCCCTGCTCACCCGCTCACGCTAATGTGTCGTCAGGTAATTATAATCCTTCAGCAGGATCTCCAGGAAATCGTACGGCGACATATCCGTTTCGATGTGCAGGTGCGCCTTGATCTTGTTGGCCGCGCGTTCGGCCAGGTTATAGTCGTGGTGGCGGCGCGCCGAGTCGAGGATGTTCTTGATGGCGTTGATGTCGCGGTCGGACAGCTGCATCACCTGTGGATATACGGGTGTGTAGGTGTCCACGACGTGCTGGAAGATCGTTTCCTCGATGCCGGCCTTCTGGGTGGTGCGGATCAGCAGGGTATGGGCCAGCAGGTCGCCGAGGCGCTGGTGCCGGGCGGTGACGTTGACGAGGATGATATCGGCCGTGAGCAGTGCGAAAGCGAGGCCGGCCTGCATCAGGAGCTGCGGGCTGCGGCCGCCCGAGGCCCCGCTGATCATGATCACGATGATCATATAATCGGTGGTGCGGATGATCCAGCGGATCAGCACCTGGCTCACGCTCGGGCGCCCGCCGCGGTCGTTGATGACCCGCAGCTTCATGAGGCGCTTTCCGATGCTTTGCCCCTTGAACACGAGCTCGCAGAACGGATGGTAGCAAAAGAAAGGCACGATGATGCAGAAGAGGCCGATGCCTTCCCAGAACTCCCGGGCCTTGCTGCCGTAGTCGAGCCCGCGCGTCACGCCCGTATAGATCTCGCCCATCACGTAGATATACGCAATGAGCACGGCGGTGTCGATGAACCAGGCGCCCAGCCGGCGGTGAAAGGCCGCCGCCGGAAAGGTGATGCTGATGTTGAAGCTCGTAGGTATGTGGATCGTAGACATAGGAAACCGCAACAAGTTACAGGATAAAACGGGTCGGCGAACCGAAAAATCACTAATTTACCCGGCGTAAATACTGCCATTTGCGCGAAGGATTATTCATTAAGAAGAACAAGGAGCACTGGGAGAAGATCGAGCACGACCGGTCGGCGAATGCGGATGAAACGGCCTCCAACTTCACCCGCCTGGTAAACGACCTCGCGTATGCCAAGACCTTTTACCCGGGCAGCAAGATCACAACTTACCTCAATGCCCTGGCATCGCGGATCTACCTGAGCATCTACCAGAACCGGAAGGACCCCGAAAACCGCCTGGCCGCCTTCGTGCGCCGCGACCTGCCGCTTACCATCGCCCGGCGCTACAAGATGCTGCTGTTCGCCTTCGGCGTCTTCGTCATCTTCTTCTCCGTGGGCTTCTTTTCCGCCATGCAGGACAAGACCTTCGTGCGCCAGGTACTCGGCGACGGCTACGTGGACATGACGGAGCAAAACATAGCCGAGGGCAATCCCTTCGACGTGTATGCCCAGACAAGCCCCTTCTTGATGTGGATCCAGATCATGCTCAACAACATCATCGTCTGCATCATGTATTTCTTCCGGGGCGTGCTGCTCGGCATCCCGAGCATCCTGGCGCTGGGCCGCGAGTCGATCCGGATCGGGGCCTTCGAATACATGTTCTATTCGCATGGGCTGGGTGCCGATGCCGTGGTGACTGTGCTGCTGCATGGGCTCCTCGAGCTGACCGCCATCATCATCACCTGCGGCGCCGGCCTCGTGATGGGCACGAGCTGGCTGTTCCCGGGCACGCGCCGCCGCTTCAAAGCCTTGCAGGACGGGGTCAAGGACGGCGTCAAGATCGTGGCGGCACTGATCCCCGTGTTCATGGTCGCCGCCTTTATCGAAGGCTTCGTGACGCGCCACTACAAGATGCCCTTGCCCATGAGCCTCGGCATCCTCGCGGCCTGCGGCGCCTTTATCGTCTGGTACTTCATTCTTTATCCCTTCCAGGTGGCCGCTGCGGAGAGAAAACGCCGGGCCGCGACCTATGAATAAGCGTTTCGTGCCTCTGTCATTGGTGCTACTACTGGTCAGCCTGCTCGGCGCCGCACCGCGCCTGCACGCGCAGGACGATGCCATGAGCGATACCCTGCAGCTGGATACCGTTGTGGTGGAGGAAGGTCTACTGAGCAATTCTGAGGATGACGAAGAAGAGACCACTACCTACACGGTGGAGACGGAGGACGAGGACGCGAAATTCCGTCCCGGTACGCTTGCCGCCACCGACAGCGGGGCGGTGCAGGCCCGCCGGGTTCCCGACGACCGCGTGCGTGCCCTGCGCGCCGACGACGCGTTCTGGTACCTCGGGGTGCGCCCGAAGCAACCGAAGCAGGAAGCGCCGCGCAGCAGCCGGACTTCGTCGCCCGGCTTTTTTTCCGACCGCTGGATCTCTTATATTTTATGGACGCTCGTGGGCATCGGCATCCTGGCCGCGATCATCGCCTTTTTATCGGCAGTGGATGCTTCGCCCTTCCGCCGCCGCAAGGAAGTGCTCGACGCTGATTCGGAGCCGTCGGAGGAAGACCTGTTCAGCTTCGACTTCGATGCCGCCATCCGCGATGCCGCGGCTGCTGAGAACTACCGCCTGGCCATCCGCCTGATGTACCTGCAGCTGCTGCGGGTGATGGCGGAACGCAACGTGCTGCAATACCGCCAGGAGCGTACCAACAGCGCCTATGTAAGCCAGCTTTACGGCACGCCCTACCATGCCGATTTCCTCCGCGCCACCCGCTACTACGAGTATGCCTGGTACGGGCAGCTGCCGGTAAGCGCCACTGCCTACGCCGCCGTGCGCACACAGATCGATCACCTCAAAAACCGCGTGGCATGAAGCGCAGGCTCCCCCTCCTGATCGCGTTGGCGGTCGTGCTCGTGGTGATCGTGATCGCCGTGGGCCGCGGCAAGAGCTCGCGCTCGTTCGACGAGCGGGTAACCCTCCGGCGCGACGACAAGATCCCTTATGGCTGCTTCGCGGCCCGCCACCTGCTGCCCACCCTTTTTCCGAAGGCTACCGTCAGCGACGACCGCAGCATGCCCGGCAAGTGGACCAACCTAACGGCGGCGAACAGCGGGCAGGCCGTGATCCTGATCGGCCGCGACATCAACGCCGACGAGGAGGAGCTGACCGAGCTTCTCGACTTCGTGCGCGCCGGCAACTACGTGTTCCTGAGCGGTGGCGATTTCTCCTACACGTTCAACCGCAAGCTGGGCCTCATGAACAGCACCTTCGACTTCGCCTCGTCCGACGACTCGCTCGAGGTGGAGCTCGTGGAGCCCCGTTTCCCGCACCGCGTGTATCACTATGCCGGGCGCAACGGCGGCACGGTGTTCGGCCGCAACGACCCCGACAGCGTGCAGGTGCTCGGCACCAACGAAATGGGCCGGCCCAATTTCGTGGCGCTGCGCTACGGCAACGGGCTGCTGTTTGTGCACGGGGCACCGCTCGCTTTCAGCAACTACTTCCTGCTGCAGCCCGGTAACCTCGATTACTTCGAACAGGTGCTTTCGGTGATCCCGCGCGATGTAACCCAGGTGGTCTGGAACGAGTACTACCTGAGCAAACGTGAGGGACCACAGGAAGAACCCAACTGGCTCGCCGTGCTGCTGCGCCACGAAGGCTTTGCCTGGGGGCTGGGTGTGCTGCTGGCCGCCCTGCTCTTGTATGCGTTCTCGGAGATGCGCCGCCGCCAACGCTGGATCCCGCCCTACGAGCGGCCCCGCAACGAGTCGCTCGACTTCGTAACCACCCTCGGCCGCCTCTACTACGATAAGCGCGATCACTCCGACCTGGCACATAAGATGACTACCTACTTCCTCGAGCACGTGCGGGCGCAATACAAGCTGTCTACCGAGGTGCTCGACGAAGACTTCATCCGCCGCCTGCGGGTGCGCTCGGGCTACCCCGAAGAGGACCTGCGCGGGATCGTCGACACCATCCAAACCCTTCGTAACGAACAAAGCGTGGACGCGAACAGGCTGCAGTCACTCTACCGCCGCCTCGAGTCCTTCTACCAAAATACATAACATGGAAACAGACCTCTTTGAACAACGAACCGACCTCTCGGCCCTCAGCGAAGCCATCAACGCCGTGCAGGCGCAGATCCGCCAGGTGATCGTAGGCCAGGACGAGATGGTGCGCCTCATCATCGCCGCCCTGCTTGCCGACGGCCACGTGCTGCTCGAAGGTGTGCCCGGCGTGGCCAAGACCCTCAGTGCCAAGCTCACCGCCAAAAGCCTCGAGGCGCCCTTCTCGCGCATCCAGTTCACCCCCGACCTGATGCCTTCCGACGTACTGGGCACACCGGTGTTCAACCCGCGCGAGGGCACCTTCGACTTCAAGAAGGGACCGCTCTTCAGCAACATCGTACTCATCGACGAGATCAACCGCGCCCCGGCCAAGACGCAGTCCGCACTGTTCGAGGTGATGGAGGAGCGCCAGATCACGATCGACGGCAAGACCTACCAGATGGCGCCGCCCTTCATGGTGATCGCCACGCAGAACCCGATCGAGCAGGAGGGAACCTACCGCCTGCCCGAGGCCCAGCTCGATCGCTTCCTCTTCAAGATCGTGGTGCCGTACCCGACCGCGGAGCAGGAGTTCGCCATCCTGCAGCAGTTCAACACGATGGGCAGCGCCGACGCGCTGGCGGCCATACAGCCGGTGCTGCGCCGCGACGAGGTGGTGCGGCTCCGCCAGCAGGTGCGCTCCTTCGTGGTGGAGGAGAAGCTCCTGCAGTTCATCGCCTCGTTCGTGCACCAGACCCGCAACCACAAGTCGATCTACCTCGGCGCCTCGCCGCGCGCGTCGCTGGCCGTGATGAACGCGAGCAAGGCCATAGCGGCCATGAGTGGACGCGACTTCGTGACACCCGACGATATCCTGGAGGTGATCCCGCCCGTGCTGCGCCACCGCATCATCCTGTCGCCCGAGAAGGAAATGGAAGGGGTATCCGAAGACACCGTGATCCGCCAGATCCTGCAAACCATGGACATCCCCCGCTGATGAAAACGATCAAGCGCTTTATCGACAGGACGTCTTTTTTCCCGACGCACCTGGTGTATTACACGCTGATGGGCGCTGCAGCCCTGTTCGTGCTGAGCTTCTGGTTCCCCTACCTGTTTACGATGGGGATGTTGGCGCTGCTCTTCATCGGGCTTGCCGTGCTGGTGGATACGCTGATGCTGTTTGGCCGGAAAAAAGGCTTCGATGCCTGGCGCCGCTGCCCGGAGCGCTTCAGCATCGGCGACGATAACCCCGTAGCCCTCGAGCTCGAGAACGAGTATGGCTTCGCGGTGCGCTGCACCATCATCGACGAGCTGCCCTACCAGTTCCAGGCGCGCCGTTGGCGCCGCCACATCCGCCTCGCCGGGGGCGACAAGCAAACGCTTTCGTACAAGCTGCGCCCGCTGCAGCGCGGCGAATATGGCTTCGGCAGTATCAATGTGTTCGTGCAATCGCCCCTCGGGTTCGTCAGCCGCCGCTATTCGTTCGAGCAGGAAGAGGTGGTGAAGGTGTACCCGTCGTTCCTGCAGGTGCGGCGCTACCAGCTGCTGGCCGCGGCCAACCGCCTCCAGGAGGCGGGCATAAAGCGGCAGCGTGCCCTCGGACACTCGCTCGAGTTCGAACAGATCAAGGAGTATGTGGTAGGCGACGACTACCGCACCGTGAACTGGAAGGCCACCGCCCGCCGCGGTGATCTCATGGTCAACAATTTCACCGACGAGCGCAGCCAGCAGGTGTATTGCATCGTGAACAAGGGCCGCGCCATGAAGATGCCCTTCGAGGGCATGACCCTGCTCGATTACGCCATCAACGCGGCACTGGTGCTGAGCAACGTGGCGCTGCAGCGGCAGGACAAGGCGGGCCTCATCACCTTTGCCCAGAAAACCGACACCTTCCTTGCCGCCGACAAGCGACCGGGGCAGTTCAACGGGATCATGGAAGCGCTCTACAAGCAGGAGACGACCTTCCTGGATGTGGACTTCGAAAAGCTGTTTGCCATCGTGCGCAACCGCATCACCCAGCGCAGCCTGCTGGTGCTGTTCACCAACTTCGAATCCTTTGAAAGCCTCGAGCGCGAGTTGCCCTCGCTGCAGCGGATGGCGCACTACCACCTGCTGGTGGTGGTGTTCTTCGAGAATACGGAGCTGAAGGGGCTGCGCGATAAGCCGGCCAAGACGATGGAGGATATTTACATCAAGACCATCGCCGACAAGTTCGCCCACGAAAAGCGCCTCATCGTAAAGGAGCTGCGCAAGCACGGCATCATCGCCCTCCTCACCACCCCCGAGAACCTGACGGTCCAGGCCATCAACAAGTACCTCGAGGTGAAGAACCGGCAGTCGATCTAGGAGCTCGGATCGGTGATCGCGGATCTGGGATCTTGCTTAGACGCGGCTATCTCTCGTTTTTCCAGGACACCGGTGTCGCCTGGGGCAGGAGAGAAGGAACGCAGATACCACGGATTTTATACGATGAGCGCGGATGATTGCGCACTACGTTTTTTTGCACCGGCTCTGCAGGATCTCCATCGCCGTTAAGATTATTTGGTACGATGAGGGCGTAGAGCCAGAATTACAAATAGACCACCAGACAAATAGACATCCCTCCTTTGCGAATACCTTAGCCCCTTCTTTTCTTAGCGGTTAAAATCACTTCTTTCTCTTTCCCTGCCTTCCCGGCTGCATTCAAGAATCGTCCTAAAACCGGTTCCCGTATTTTTGCTACCCCATGGAAAAAGTCCCGAACAGGTACGACGAAGGACAGGTGCTGCTGGTGAACAAGCCCCTGCGCTGGACCTCATTTGATGCCGTGCGCAAGCTGCGCCACCTCGTGCGCACCAAGAAGGTGGGGCATGCCGGTACCCTCGACCCCCTCGCCACAGGCCTCCTCATCGTGTGCACGGGCAAGTTTACCAAGAAGATCAACGAGTACATGGCGCAGGAGAAGGAGTACACCGGCACCATCACCCTCGGCGCCGTGACGCCCACCTACGACCTGGAGAGCGAGCCCGAAGATTTCAAGCCCTTTGACCACCTTACTCCGGAGCAATTGCGGGAAGCCACGAAACCTTTTACCGGCACCATACAGCAGCTTCCACCCGCGCATTCCGCCATCAAGAAGGACGGCAAGCGCCTCTACGAGCTCGCCCGCGCGGGCAAAGAGGTGGTGCTGGAACCCCGCACGGTCACGATTTCGGAATTTGAGCTGACGCGCATCGCCTTGCCGGAGGTCGATTTCCGCGTGGTGTGCAGCACCGGCACCTATATCCGCTCGCTCGCCAACGATTTCGGCGCGGCCCTCGGCACCGGCGGCTACCTCAGCGCCCTTTGCCGTACCCGCATCGGCGCCTTCCTCAACAGCGAGGCGAAAACGATGGAGGAATGGGAAGCCGAGATCCGGGAAGCGCTTGGAGCGCCGAGCAGGGAACAATCGAACAAGGAACAAGGAACACGGAACTACAAGCAAGGCACAAGGAACTTTGATGTACGACCTGGAAGCGACGAACCTAAGGATGCTCCCTGAGCGGATATTCCGGACCGACCGTTCGATCAAAACAATTATCGTACGTGCTTCCTGAGCGGCTGATACGGATTTTCGTTTCCGGGATTACTGGCCCACGGCTTCAGCCGTGGGTTTTCGATTTGCACAAGCCCATGGCTTCAGCCATGGGCGGAAGCGAACAAGGAACACGGAATATCGAAAATCGAAAGGGAGTTGCGAGCGGGAATCCACATGCCGCCGCCAGCCGTGCAGCACACCTTTCCGGATAGCTACCTACGTATCAGCGGGACACCGATTCTGCGCAGCCATTTCATCAATACGACCAGCGCTATTTTCTCATACTCACTCCGAACATTTTCTTTAGGGTAATCCGGCTCCCCTTCCCTTTGGGCAACCGAGCCACCGCGAAGGTTGCGCGCGTAGCGCTGGCTGGGGGCTGGGTCAAAACGGATAATCCACACCGAGCTGCAGGGTACCGCCCAGCGGCTTCCAGCCATAAAAGAATTTATTCTGCGCAGCCGGGTTTTCGGGGCTCGGGTCCTTGGCCTTGAATGCGTAATCGAGGCGGAACTTAATGAAGCTGAAGTCGGCCCGCAGCCCGGTACCCACGCCGATGGCCAGGTCGTTCCAGAGCTTGTCGGGGCGGAACTCGCCGCCGGGGTATGCGTCGTTCTTGCGGAGGAACCAGATATTGCCCGCATCCACAAACAGCGCGCTGTTGATGAACACGCCGCCGACCTCGAACAGGCGGAAGCGGTACTCCACGTTGCTTTCCAGCTGCATGTCGCCAAAGCGCTCGGGGAACGCGTTGCGCGCAAACGACTGCACCGAGGAGCCAGGGCCGAGCTTCCGCAGGCCCCAGGCCCGCATGCTGTTGGCGCCACCGCCGAAATAGGCGCGGTAGAAGGGCATATGACGGCGGTATTTGTTTTCGCCGGTGCTGATGCCGACCCCGCCGAGGAACCGGAAGGCGAGGGTCGACTTCGGGCCGGTGGCGATATTCTTCGCCCAGGAAACGTCCACTTTCACAAAGCGCTTCAGGGTGCTGTCGAGAAATTTCGAGCTGATGGCGCCTGCCGCAAGCCCCGAAAGCTCGATGGCCGCGCGAAGCACCCGCGAGCTTTTCTCGCGTACCCGCGTAAACGAGTTGCTGACGATGGTGGAAAGGATCAGTCCGTCGTTGAAGATGAATTCGTACGAGCGGTTGGTCTCGATCAGCTCTTTCAGGATGCGCATCCGGTTCACCTTCACAAATTCGGCATTGAAGCGCGTGGAGGCGATGGTGCTGCGCTCGCCGGAGGTCCGGTTGCCGTCGTATCCCCACGAAGCATTTACCGCCGTGAGGTCGAGGTAGTCGAAGCGGTGGATATAGCGGGCGTTGGCGCCGAGGGAGGAGCGCAGGGTACTGCGGAACGGCGATTTGAGCAGGAGCAGCGGTGCCTTCCAGCCATCGAACCACACAAGGCGTGGGAACAGGAGCGAGTAGGCCCCCGAAACCTGCACCGTCTGCGTCACCGTGGCGTTCAGCTCCGTAGCCACGCCGAGGCTGTAGGTGGCCTGGATGGCGCGCCGGGCGAAGTTTCGGTTCTGCAGGTTGAAGTTGAGGCCCACCAGGTTGGAGCCCACAAAGAGGCCGCCGAGGTTCTGTGAGCCTTCGATGTTGAAATCGTAGATATACTTACGGGCAGGGGTCAGGCGGATCACGAAGTCGACGGTGTCGGTGCCGGCGCGCGGCACGGCGTCCACGGTGGCCATGCGCCAGGCGGAGAGCGAATTGAAGCGGTTGGCCGTACGTTGCTGCACCCGCTGGTCGTAGAGGGTGCCGCGGCGGAGGTACACGTTCTCGGTGATCACCTTGGGCAGGAACAGCGTCGAATCATAGGGCCGTAGGAGCACGTCGCGGAAGGGGCGGGCGGGTGGCAAGGGCAGCTTCGAATTTTCGACGGTCAGGTCGGGATAGACCGTTACGTTGCCTACGTAATAGCGTGTCAGGTGGGAGCTGTCGGCGATGGGGCGGAGGCGGAGCTCTACGTCGGCTACGGGGTTCTCCCGGCGGCGCTGCAGGGCCTCGAGCAATTGCGCCTGCTCCAGCGGGTCCACGGTGGGGCGGAGCAGGGCGAGGCCCACGGTGTCCCACACGATCAGCATGTCTTCACGGCTGAAGCGCAGGAAGCCACGGTTGCGGTAGACATTCACCAGGCGGTCGAGCTCGGAGGAGAGGAGCCCCTTGGCAAAGGGCGCGCCCTTCCGGAGCAGCGCGGCGCGCTGGTTGGCGGGCTCCAGGGTAATGGCCTGCAGGGTGTCGAGAGCGGCGGCCTGCCGCGGGTTGTTGATCAGCGTGTCGTTGAGGGCGATGGTGATGGAGTCGATAAGAAAGCGCTTGTTCGGCTGCACGAAGAAGTCGAGGAGCACCCGCTGCTGGTCGCCTTTTTGCACCGTGTCGGTACGGTACGTGATCGTGTCGCGGAAATAGCCCAGCGCGCTCATGAGGCCGTTCATGAAGGTGATGGACCGGGCTACGTTGAGGGTATCGAAGCGGGCGGGGTTGCGGATAATGTTGAAGAAGAACAGCTTGGTGACGCTGCGCACGGCGATGGAGTCGTGCAGCTGCTCGGCCAGTCGCGACGCCAGCTCCTTGCTCGTGTCGCGGTCGAGGCCCTGCACGTGAATGTTGGTCTTGTATACGAACGGCGTATTCGCGCGGTAGTCGCGCACGGTGGTGCAGGAGGCGAAAAAGAGCAGCGCGGCAGCTACGAGAAAGCTAATTTTGACGCGGTACAAGGAAGAAGCTGCCGTTTCGATCATAGAATTGTTGCGATCAATGCTGAGTAAACAAGGGATCAAAGATATTCAAAGATTAGGCCTGAAAAAGGGACGCTCCGAAACCGGGCTCTTCCTTGCCGAAGGGCCTAAAGTGGTGGGCGAGCTGCTGGAGGCGCTGCCTGGTTCGGCCGTTGGGGTATACGCGTTGCCCGCCTGGATCGAAGCCCATGGCGGCTCTGTGCCCGGCTCCTTACTGACACCCGTAACCGAAGGCGAGCTTGCCCGCATCTCGCAATTGCAGACGCCCAACGGGGTGCTGATGGTTGCACGCCAGCTGCCCGCCCGCCGGCCGGCGCCCGCCTCCGGCTGGACGCTGTACCTCGACGATATCCAGGATCCCGGCAACCTCGGCACGCTGGTGCGCATCGCCGACTGGTTCGGCGTGCGCGACGTGGTGTGCAGTCCGGGCTGTGCCGAGCTGTATAATCCCAAGGTGGTACAATCCACGATGGCCTCGCTCGCGCGCGTCAACGTTTGGTATGATGAGGAGCAGGACTGGCTCGGGCAGCAGTCGCTCCCGCTGCTGGCCGCTGCATTGGGCGGCGATTCGATGTACGCGTTTTCGCCTCCGCCCACCGGCGGCATTCTTCTCATCGGCAACGAGTCGAAGGGCCTGCGGCCCGGGCTCCTGGAGCGCGCCACGCACCGGCTGACCATCCCCCGCATCGGCGGCGCCGAATCCCTAAACGCCGCGGTGGCCACAGGGATCATCCTGGCGCATCTCGTGAATCGTCAATCGTGAATCGTGAAGGGCTTCCCTTGGCTTCGGGGAAACAGTCGGTGGGCAGGAATGGCGTAGTTGCCTCGGGGACGGCGTATTTCCGTTTGGTCTTTAGTAGCGGAGAGGACCCTTTTATCGCTAAGCCGCAAAGGGGGGTTACGTGGAGTCGCTTATAATTACAGGCACTCCGAATACAGGTAGCGACGGTCGTTTTTATCTACAGACTTTTTTCAAGAGCGCAAAGAGAAGGCCCGCAGGCGGGCCAGTCTGAGATTGAGTACCCTGATCATCGAGGGGCTCCATTAGGGCATTGGCACGTCGTGAATAGCTTAGTAAACTGATTGAGCAGGGTTTCCGGTTTGCTCATTGGTAGCCGGGAGGGGCAGTTTTTATCGCTAAGGTGCAAAGGGATTTATCTAACGTCGCTCTTAAGTACAGGCACTCCGATTACAGGTAGCGACGGTCATTTTTATTTACAGTCATTTTTCAAGAGCGCAAAGAGAAGGCCTGCAAGCAAGCCCGTCTGACATTGAATACTCTTGTCGTTCAGGGGTTCCATGAAGGTATACTGTCTCAAACTCCCCTTCCCTTTGGACAACCGGGCAAAGCGAAGGTTGCGCGCGAAGCGCTGGTTGGGGGATGGGTCACTCCCCTTCCCTTGGTGAATGGGCCGGGGGATGGGTCACTCCCCTTCCCTTGGTGAATGGGCCGGGGGATGGGTCACGAGAACCGGATCGCCTTGATGGGCTGGATGCGGCGTACGAGCAGGGAAGGGATCAGCAGCACGAACAGTGACAGCAGCAGGGTACCGACCACCACGAGGCCTACCTGCGACCAGTCGACCCGCACGGCGGCCGTGCTCATGTAGTACTCGGCTTCGTTGAGCCGCACGAACTGGAAGCGCCGCTGCAAGGCGATGAGCAACAGGCTGAGGCCGGTGCCGAGCGCGATGCCGGTAAGGGTGATGAGCGCAGAATGAAAGAGGAAGATCCGCTGGATGGTCCAGTTGGAAGCGCCGAGTGCCTTGAGGATGCCGATCATCCGCACCCGCTCCAGCACCAGGATGATGAGGCAGGTGATGAAGTTGATGATGACGATGACGGTCACGATCGACAGCAGCACCGAGCCGTTGTTGCTCACGATGCCGAGCCAGTCGAAGATATTGGGATAGATCTCCCGTACGGTGCGTGTTTCCCAGAGCTGCGGGAAGGAGGGCTGCTCGAAGATGGCAGCGCTGACGGCGTCCATCCGCTCGTAATTATTCAAAAACACCTCGTACCCTCCGATCTCGTTGGGCGCCCAGCCGTTGAGGCGGCGGATGAGGCGCAGATCGCCGAGGGCGAAGGTCTTGTCGTATTCCTCGATCCCGGTCTTGTAGATGCCCACAATGGAGAGCCGGTCGGGGCGGAGGGAGCCATCGGGCCGCACGAAATAGATCAGCACGCGGTCGTGGAGCTTCAGGTGCAGCTGCGCCGCGGTGAAAGTGGACACCACGATCTCGCGGGCATAGGTGCTGTCGGGGAAGCGGAGCCAGCGCCCTTCCTGGATATAGGGAGCGATGTGCGCCGAGTCGTAGCTCGGGTCGAGGCCCTTGATGAGGGTACCTTCCATCTCCTCGGTGGTCTTGAGGATCGCGTACTTGGTGGCGAAGGGGTGGATGGAGCGGACGCCCGGCATCGACTGTACCGTCCGCAGGATCGAGTCGGAAGCCTCCATCGGTACTTCTTCGGCGATGGCCGTTTTGCCCGGCTGGCGGTAGCCGATCCGCACATGCCCCCAGAAGGAGAACACCTTTTCGCTTACCGCGTCCTGGAAGCCGTTGACGAAGGAGAGCGTCACGATCATGACGGTAACGGAGATCACCGTGGCCACCGTAGACAGGCGGATGATGAAGCGCGAGAAGCTCTGCTGCTGGTTGAAGGCGATCCGGCGGGCGATGAAGGAGGAGATGTTCACAAAATTTTTTTGGTTGCCCGGGAACCCTCCGGCGGCCGGCAGCGTCTATTCCCGGGACGGGCCAAAAATACGGAAACGTGAATCGTCAATCGTGAATCGTGAAGGCATCGGGGATGGGATTGGCCGCAGTGCCTGTTCTATCAACTGGTGAAGCGGGCTTGAACTAAACCCTGTCGTGGAACCTTGTTCAACACCGGAGGCAAAGTAAGGTAAAGCGGGCAACGCCAGATAAGTCACAAGCGCTAATCTCCTCTCAAAAGCATTCACGATTGACGATTCACGATTCACGGCCCCGGTGCCGCCCCTACAACAAACCCCGTTATGCCCTATTTTCAACCTATGATTCGCTCCCTGCTTGCCTTTTTTGCCCTGGTGATCAGCCTCGCGCCCGCCGCGGCTTCCGAAGTGCCTGCCGACGGCACCCCGGGTACCGTCGGGCGCATCTATTCGGCCAAACTACATCGCCCCGGCGACCAATCCTCCTTTCCCATGCTGACCCTCGGGTCGGCCGACGCGCTCGAGCTCCATTTCGACGACCTCGAAGGCGGTGTCAAGAATTACTACTATGGCTTCCAGCTGTGCAACGCCGACTGGACGCCCTCCATCCTGCATGCGTTTGAATACACGCGGGGCTTTCAGAATGTGCGGATCACCAACTACCGTATTTCCTCGGTGTCGGCCACCCGCTACACCCACTACCAGGCCATGGTGCCTGACCGCAACTCGGCGCCGACACGCTCCGGCAACTACCTCCTGAAGGTGTTCATCAACAACGACACGAACCAGATGGCCTTCGTGAAGCGCTTCGTGGTGGCCGATACGAAGGCCGGCGTGGCCCTGCAGGTGCAGGAACCTTTTAACGCCCGTTACTTCCGCACCTATCAGAAGCTGAACATCGGCATCAAAACCGGCAAGCAGATGACCAACTTCTCGCCCCAGGACCTTAAGGTGGTGGTGCTGCAGAACTACAACTGGCGCACGGCCCAGATGATCGACCGGCCCACGATCTACCGCGGCGACTACTACGAGTACAGCGACGAGGCGATCACCGCGATGCCCGCCGGCATGGAGTGGCGCTGGCTCGACTTGCGCAGCCTCCGACTCATGAGCGACCGGGTGGAGCGCCTCAACACCCGTTCCGATACCACGCAGGTGTACGTGAAGGCCGACGGTCCGCGCAATGGCCAGATCCGCGTGCAATACCGCGACCTCAACGGCCGCTACTCCATCGAGGCCATGGACAACGTGAACCCCTTCTGGCAAAGCGAATACGGGAATGTACACTTCACCTTCACGCCCCCGGGCGGTAAGGCCTTCGAGGGACAAGACGTCTACGTGTTCGGCGAGCTTACGGAGTACGCCGAGGGCGGCCGCGGCCTGATGACGTTCAACGAGTCGACAGGTGTTTACGAAGCCGATTTGTTCCTCAAGCAGGGTTTCTACAATTATGCCTACATCACCCTCCCGCGCGACAAGCCGGGCTACCCCGATATGAGCAGCACCGAGGGCAACAACTGGGCAACCGAGAACAGCTACACGGTGCTCGTGTATTTCCGTCCCTTCGGCGCCCGCGCTGACGAATTGGTGGGGGCGGGGACAGTTTCCTCGATCTTCGGTGACCGGAGATAGCCCATCCCCCGGCCAGCGCTTCGCGCGCAACCTTCGCTTTGCTCGGTTGTCCAAAGGGAAGGGGAGCTACAACCACATATTATTGGTCACCAGTGCGAAATCCGGGCTCACCTGCCCACCGATGTAATCGCTGGGAGGTCGGAGGTATTGTGCATCCTTTCTCCGAACGCCGGGACGCGGCTTTCCTAAAAAGTGACATACCAGTTCCAGTTTCGGGAAGCGTCCTGATGATCAGTCAACGTTCACCCTTACAAGCTGCGGGCACGTCAGGAAGAAAGCGGCACAGAGCCGACCGTTACCAATAAACCAATAAACTAATAGACCAATAAACGTACTTTTGCCGGCTCTAAAAACACCACCGCAGCGCATGGAACCGAAGTACCTCCGCCAGATCGCCGGCAAACTGAACCTAGCCGAAAAACAGGTCACCTCCGTGGAAACCCTCCAGGCCGAGGGCGCCACCATCCCCTTTATGGCCCGATACCGCAAGGAAGCCACCGGCAACCTCGACGAGGTGCAGCTCGCCCACATCGTGGAGGAGCTCGCCTATTTCAACGAACTCGTCAAGCGCAAGGAAACCGTACTCAAAACGATCGGCGACCTCGGCAAGCTGACTCCCGAGCTCCAGAAGCGCATCGACGACTGCCTTTCGGCCACCGAGCTCGAAGACATCTACCTGCCCTATAAGCCCAAGCGCAAGACCCGCGCCACCATGGCCATCGAAAAGGGCCTGCAGCCGCTGGCCGAGCTCCTGTTTGCCCAGGGCGACGGCGACGTGAACGAAGCGGCCGCGTCCTACCTCAACGAGCTTGTAAAAGACAACAAAGAGGCCCTCCAGGGCGCCCGCGACATCATTGCCGAATGGGTGTCGGAGAACGAGAACGCCCGTGCCAAGGTGCGCCAGCTCTTTACCGAAACGGCCGCCCTTTCGGCCCGCGTGCTCGAGACCAAGAAGGATGAGCCCGAGGCACAGAAATACCGCGACTATTTCGAGTTTGCCGAGCCGCTCGACAAATGCCCCTCGCACCGCCTGCTGGCCATCCGCCGTGGCGAAAAGGAAGGCTACCTGCTGATGGACGTCAACATCGAAAAAGCGACCGCGGTCGAAGAACTGGACCGCATGTTCGTGAAGGCGTCTAACCCGGCCGCCGCAGAAGTGCACCGCGCCGTCGAGGATTCCTATAACCGCCTCCTGAAGCCGTCCATCGAGAACGAATTCCGCCTCCTGTCGAAAAACAAGGCCGACGAGGACGCCATCAACGTCTTTACCGAGAACCTGCGCCAGCTGCTGCTGGCCTCGCCCCTCGGCTCCAAGCGCGTGCTCGCCCTCGACCCCGGCTACCGCACCGGTTGCAAGACCGTCTGCCTCGACGCCCAGGGCGCTCTCGTGCACCATACGGTGGTGTACCTGCACCAGGCCGACAACTTCGCCCACGAGCTGAAGCACCTTGTACAGAAATTCGATATCGAAGCCATCGGCATCGGCAACGGTACCGCCGGCCGCGAAACCGAGACCGCGGTGCGCGCCATCGACTTCGGAAAGCCCGTGAGCATCTTTCAGGTGAATGAGAGCGGCGCCTCCATCTACTCGGCTTCCGAGGTCGCCCGCGAAGAGTTTCCCGACCAGGATGTGACCGTGCGCGGCGCCGTCTCCATCGGCCGCCGGCTTCTCGACCCGCTGAGCGAGCTCGTGAAGATCGATCCGAAATCCATCGGCGTGGGCCAGTACCAGCACGACGTGAACCCCGTAAAGCTGAAAGGCGCCCTCGACCGTGTTGTGGAAAGCGCCGTGAACTACGTGGGGGTGGACGTGAACACCGCCTCCAAGCACCTGTTGCAATACGTGTCGGGCATCTCCTCCACGCTCGCCGGCAACATCGTGGCCTACCGCAACCAGTATGGCGCTTTCAAGAGCCGCGACGAGCTGAAGAAAGTGCCGCTGATGGGACCGAAGTCGTACGAGCAGTGTGCGGGCTTCCTCCGCATCCCGGGCGCCGAAAACCCGCTCGATAACTCGAGCGTGCACCCCGAGCGCTACGGCCTCGTGGCCCAGATGGCCACCGACCTGCAGGCCCGCCTCGAAGACCTCATCCGCGATGCCGGGCTGCGCAAGAAGATCAACCGCAAGCAATACCTCTCCGAGACCGTCGGTACATATACCATCGACGACATCCTGAAGGAGCTCGAAAAGCCCGGCCGCGACCCGCGCGGCGTGGTGGAGGAGTTCCGCTTTGAAGAATCGATCAAGAGCATTGAAGACGTGCGCGAAGGCATGTACGTGCCGGGAATCGTCACCAACATCACGGCCTTCGGTGCCTTCGTCGACATCGGCGTGAAGCAGGACGGCCTCGTGCACGTGTCGCAGCTGAGCAACCGCTTCGTGAGCGATCCCAATCAGGTGGTGAAGCTGCAGCAAAAGGTGATGGTGACCGTAACGGAAGTGGATGTTGCCCGCAAGCGCATTGCCCTGACGATGAAGACGCCCCAGGCACCGGGAAAGAACGAAGGACCCCGCCCCGAAAAGAAGCTGGGTAAGCCGGTGCCGCAGGGCGCAAGGCCGGCCGCTCCGAAGCCCGCGCTGAAGGAGGAATCCTTTGCAGACAAGCTCGCTTCGCTGCAGAACAAGTTCAAGAAATAGAGTGCTTTGATTGGAGCTGGTTGTTTGAAGTCTTCGACACAACCTTGTTCAGTAGATATACGATTCGGAAGCCCCTTCATGCGAAGGGGTTTTTGCTGGATCGAAAAAGAAAAAAGTTATGGAAACGGAACTGACGCGGACCGCGGCAAAAGCGGTATTCATGAAGGCATTCGGGGCGCAGCTGGAAGCGTATGGATTCAGGGAGCAGGCATCGGGCCGCGGACTCTACGAATACGTGCACACGGCACCGGGCGGCGCCCGCTATGTATTCAAGGGCACGTTCACGCGGCAGGGAGATTTTCACCCGCTGCTGCAGGTGTATTATCCCGAGGTCACGGCATTCATCGGCACCGTGGCGCCTTGGATCGCGGAGCGGGCGGGTACCGCCGTATTCTCCACGCACTTTACCGACTTCCTCGACGCCGACAACAGCGACGGGTATTTGCACAGCACCGGCCCGCACCCGTATCACCCGATCCCGGCGCCGCTCACCGAACCGCGGATGCGGCAATGGGCGGCGGAACTCGCCGCAGCCTGGCTTCCGACGGCACTCGTTCCGGTACTGGAACGTACCGGCAGCCTGGAGGCAGCGGAGGCCCTGCTCAACGCGGAAAACCCGGTGAAGCCGCCGCGGTACCGCTTTGCCGGCTCGCAACGCTGGATGAACTCGGTGCTGACCCGGTACGTTCCGGTGCACTTCATCATGGGGCTTGTGTTGGCGCACCTCCTCCGGCGCCGGAACCTGCCGGAGCTCCGCGACGGAGCGGCCAATTACCTCCGGCGCAACCGTCAGGTCGACAACGAATTGTTCGACCTCCTGCAGAAGGTTGTCGACGCTACGGCCGAAGGATGATCCTGCTCCGGCAGAAAATAGCAAAAGCCCCCGACAGTGTATCGTCGGGGGCTTTTTCAATCGTCAACCGGTATCCGTATCTATGGAATCGTTGCTCGTTCTGTTCGCGCCGGCGATCCGGTGACCGCTGCCGGATGGTAGACGCAACAGCGACCGGGCCGCAAAAAATAAACTTCAAACTGATCAGGCGCTCGCGAGGCGGCCAACGGCGCGACCCTGCTCCGACACTACCGTACCGTTAGCCTGCACCAGCAGCTTCGTCTCGTTGTCGTAAATGACGTACGGATAGCTGCGGTTGTTGAGGCGGGCCATCTTGCCCAGCACCTGGAGGCGGTTGTTCGTCACTTTCACCACGTTGTACTGGGTGGTCACGAAGTATTGCGAGTGCGGGTCGGCATGGAAGCTCAGGCGGCCGAGGATGTAGCGATCGGCAAGGACCGTAGTGGCAGGTGCGCGGCGCACGACTGCGGTTTCCTGCGCTGCCTGCGGACGGGCAGGAGCGGGCACCGGCGTGCGGGCGATGGCAGCCGATCCGCTGTTCTGCCCGGAAGCGCGGTTCCAGCCGGCGGCGATGGAGGCCAGGCGGTCGTCGCGGCCCGGGTGGGTGCGGCTCGGTGCCGCCGTGGCGAGGGTGCGCATGGCCGCCTGTGCGTCGGCGAGCGAGGCGCCCATCTTACGGAGCACGTAGCCCGAGAACTCGTCGGCCTCGAGCTCGAACCGGGGTTGGGAGCCCTGGGCGGTCACGGTATGGCCGTCGAGGTGGTGGCCGATCTCGTGGGCCAGCACGCTCACGGCGGCCCACTGGTTGCCGGTCTTACGTACGAGCTCGTCGACGAAGCCGGGATTGTACAGGATGTAGCGCTGACCGCTGTAAACCACAGCGGCGGCATTGTCGATACGTGCGGGCCGCACCTCGAAATTGGGCTTCAGGCCCACGGCGTCCATAATGGCGCGGACGTAGTTCTGTACCTGTGCCGAGGCGGTAGGCGCTGCCTCGGGTTGCACGGGCGTCCACGCCAGCGTGCCGGGGTGGGAGCCGATCCGGATCGTGATGGTCTGTGCCGACGTGCTGAGGCTTAAGAGGAGGGCGAAGAGCCCGAAAAAGGTGGTGCGCAGGATATTCGGTTTCATGCCCGCCTAAAGGCAAATTTGGTTCCGGTCGGGCGCTAAAGGAAGAGGCTTAACAAGGGGTTAGGCTAAATAAGGTTAAAGAGCGGAGCCGAAGGGTTTTAAAGAGTTTTGGAAGGTTTTGGAGGGTTTTCTTTGAAGCTCCGGGAGGTCCCAGGAGGGCTGGGGTTTCAGGGGCAAAGGAGGAACACGGATGATACGGATGCTACGGATTATCGGCGCCCATCAGCAGCATCCGGTCTATCTGCGTTCTGCTTAGGCCTCCAGCCCTTTAAGAAAGGCGGCGGCATGGTGCAGGGTGGCTTCGGGGGCTTCTTTGTGGGGCGTATGACCGATGCCCGGGAGGAGGAGTACTTCTACGGGGCCGTTGATGCCGCTGGCGATGCCTTCCACCTGGCGAACGGTGCCGTATTCATCGTGTTCGCCCTGGATCACGAGGGTAGGGCAGGAGATGCCCGGCAGGAGCGGGGTGATGTCCCAGTTGCGGAACGCCGGGTCGAGCCAGGTGTCGGTCCAGGCGCGGAAAAGGGCTTCGGTCTTGCTGCCGTGGTATTTCCCGAGCCGCTCTTTGAGGTTGGTGGCCGAATACTGCTCCACCGCGGTGCGTACGCCCTGCAGCGTTTCGGGTTCCACGAAGAGGTGCGCCGCCTCGGAAACAAGGGCCCGGATGCCGGCTGGTTGGAGCGCCGCGGCGATGAGGGCGATGGAGGCGCCGTCGCTGTGGCCAAAGAGCACGACATCGCGGAGCGACAGCGCGTCGAGCAGACCGCGGAGCACGGCGGCCTCGCGCTCGAGGTAGCCCTTGGTGCGGGGCGGGCCGGAGAAAGGGGCGGAGCGGCCGTAGCCCTGCCGGTCGTAGACCAGCAAATTGCACTGGGTAGCTGCGGCGAGCCGGGCGGGGAAGTCGCGCCAGAGGGCGGTGCAGCCAAGCGAGTCGTGCAGGAATACGATCGTTGGCCAGCCGGGATGTGTGACCGCATGGTACACATACAGGTCTGTTCCGTTCCGTGTAAAAAGTCCGTCAAAGCCGTCGGGGTAAGTCACGGGAGGGGTGTTGTTTTTAGTCTGGTGGCGGCAGGGGTACAGCCGTTACCGGTCAGGCGTCAGCCAACTACAAACCGCAAACTACAAACTACAAACTTACCTTTGCGCCATGCGTTTCTTCAAACCGCTCGGGGCACTGGCCGCCCTGGCCCTCATTGCCTGCTGTTTCCTTCCCTGGGTCTATATCGCCTCGCCCAATATCACCGTCACCGGCTTCGACACCACCGGCACCCGGTTCGGTAAGCCGGGCTACCTGCACCTGATCTTCTCCGGCGCCTTCCTGGCCCTGCTCTTCCTGAAGCAGGTGTGGGTGCGCCGCCTCAACCTGTTCTTCATGGCCTTCAACGTGGCCTGGGCCTTCCGCAACCTGCTGCTTATGGGCGCCTGCTTTGCCGGCGAATGCCCGGAGAAGCGCCTCGCGCTCTACCTGCTCCCCATCCTGAGCTTCGTGATGCTCCTTGCCGTACTCCTGGCTCCCGATCCGGTGGGGGATAAGAACGACGAGTTTGATACCTAAACAAGGTTCTCAAGGTTTTGATGGTTCTTAAGGTTCTAAAAGTCGGTTTGAATTAATGTACGGGCCGGCCAGGCCGCCAGCGGCCTATTTCGCGGGGCGACGCAGCGGGGGGGGCGGCGCAGCGAACGAGCAATGGGCTGAAATATCTTCCCGGCATTTCATCGTCGCGCCGTCGCGTGGTTGCGCCCCCCCCCCCGAAGCTTCGGGGGCGTGCTAAGGCCGCTCGCGGCCGTCCATTTCAGGATTCTCAGGAACCACAATAATTTAAACAGGCTCTTGGTGTTAGGGCGCAATCCGTCAAAAGAAACCTTGAGAACCTTCTGCACCCTAAAAACCTTAAAAACCGGTTCCTAGTTTTCCACCTTCGGAAAGAAATTATGCCCACTGCTATGCGGAGCGGGCCGGAATGCCTATTTTGGTAACCTTTCCTTCATTTTTCGCATCGCCGGACCGCCTAGCTTTGCGACCCACGTACTGACCTCCGGAACAACACCACTCCATCCACTAACCTTTGTCTGACCGACCCTATGGCCCTGCATGCCCTACCGGGCAGCGCATTGCCGTTTTCGAAACACGCAAAAAACCAAAGCATATATGACCCCGTCCCTGCTGTCCGTTTTAAAGCCCGCACCCCGTGCCGGTACACCCAACACCTACCGAACCCGTATCTCCCGCGCCTTCGCCGCTCTACTTACCGTGACCGCCTTCTTCGTGCAAGGGGCGGTGAGTGCGCAGACGACGCAGACCGTGTTTTCGGAGAACATAGGAGGAACCGCTGTAACCTCAAACACGCTTATTCCGAGTCATTCAGGTTGGCAGAACAACGGAGGTCTTAGCTACAGCGGGACAGGCGATGTTCGGACGAGCACACCTTCAAATGGATACACTGGTGCAAGTGGAATTAATAGCGTTTTCCTTACCAACACTGTTGGAAGAGATTTCGTAATTTCTGGGATTAACACAAGTGCGTTTACATCGTTATCATTATCATTCGGCTTGCAAAAAAATTCAACAAGTAGCGCCGGTGATGTAATTGTGGAAGTGAGTTCAGATGGCACAAACTATTCCACCTTAACCTACACCGCTCTTCCAACCGGAACGGGAACGACCGCCTGGTACCTTCGGAATGCTTCTGGAACTATCCCTTCGACACAGAACCTGAGCATACGTTTTCGTCAGAACAGCGCGACCGTCCAAAATCGTATTGATGATGTTAAGCTAACCGGTACTCCAGCTGATCCCACGACAACAAGTATATCGCCCACGACTGCTACAGCCGGCGGTAACAGCTTCACTATCACGGTAAACGGCACCAACTTTATCAAAGGCAGCGCCAATAGCACGAACCTGCCCACCGGCACGGCTTCATCGGTAGTGACCGTAAACGGCACGCCGGCCACCACCACCTTCGTCAGCAGCACCCAGCTGACCGCAACCGTACCCGCTTCAGCCATCGCCGCCGGCGGCACGGCTACGATCGGCGTAACGACGAATGGCGCAGCGGCCGCGTCCAACACCCAAACCCTGACCATCAGCACGCAGCCGACGGTCACGACCGGCAGTACCACACTGACCAACGGCTCCTCCGACGTGGTGCTCAACGGTACAGTGAATGCCAATACCGACAACGCGAGCGCTTCCTTCAACTACGGTACTTCCAACACCTATGGCAGCAGCGTAGCGGCAAGCCCCAACCCGGTAACAGGCAACAGCCCCACTGCGGTTACGGCCACCCTCAGCAACCTGAGCCCGAACCTCACGTACCACTTCCAGGTGGTGGCCACCAACGGCGGCGGCACCACAACTGGCAGCGACGTCACCTTCGTATCGCCCGCGGCCACCACGATGGCGCCTTCGATCAGCAACGCCACGGCTTCGACGCTCGATGTCACCATCAATGACCCGAGCAACCCGGCCAACACCGAGTACGCGATCCTGGAGACCACCACCAACCGCTACGTGCAGTCGAACGGAACCCTCAATACGGCTCCCGTGTGGCAGGTGGCCGGCGGCAACCCCGACCAGTGGGGCGGCAACAGCGGCATCCCGAGCACGGCGCGCGTGAGCGGCCTCGTAAGCAACACGTCCTATACCTTCGTCGTGATCGCCCGCAACAGCAGCGGCATCACTACGGCCCAAAGCCCCTCGGGCAGCGGCTCCACCATCGCCGGCAACAGCATTGGCATCACCGGCGGCGTGCCCACCTCGGTGTGCAACGCGTCGAACACGGTGTTCGATGTTGAATTCTCCTCTTCGAGCTTCTCCGGCACCTTCAAAGTGCAGCTCTCCGACGCTTCCGGCGTATTCCCGAACAATACCACCGACGGCATCATCGGCTCCGGCAACGGCTCGCCCATCACGGCTACCATTCCGGCAGCGCAGGCCGCTGGCACCGGCTACCGTGTGCGCGTGCTGAACGATAACCCCGAGTTCTACGGTTCCGACAACGGTGCCAACATCACGGTCACGCAGGCCGTAACCCCGTCGGTGAGCATCGCCTCCAGCACGGGTTCCAACGCTTCCTGCAATGGCGCCTCGGTGACCTTCACGGCCACGCCGGTAAACGGCGGCACGCCCTCCTATGCCTGGACCAAGAACGGCAACCCGGTGGGCACCAACAGCGATACGTATACCGATGCCGGTCTCGTTTCCGGCGACGTCATCGCCGTGACCCTTACCTCGAGCATCTCCTGCGTCACCACCACAACGGCCACTGCCGACATCACGATGACGGTGAACACGACGGCTGCCCCGGCCGCACCCGTAGCCGCCGCCAACCCGGCCTGCGCCTCCACCACGCTCGACGCGATGACCGATCCCGCCATGGACGTTCAGAACTACTGGCAGGGCACGGTGGCCAACGGCACCGACATGATGGCGCCGGCCACGGCTCCGTACACAGTGAACGCTACCGGCACCTATTACGTACGCGCCTACAACAGCAGCACCGGCTGCTGGTCGGACGCGTCTTCGGTGCTGGTGACGATCGTTGCGGCACCCTCTGTGACCGCGCATCCGGGCAATGCCACGGTGTATGCGGGCAACGGAACCACCTTCTCCGCTACGGCCACCGGTACTACCGGCGTGCAGTGGCAGGTGAACAGCGGCTCGGGCTTCGCTGACATTTCCAACGGCAGCACCTATAGCGGCGCCACCAGCAATACGCTGATCGTAAACAACATCACGGCCGCCATGAGCGGGTACCAGTTCCGCGCGCAGTATACGGGCAACGCTCCCTGCGGCGTGACGGCCTCCAACGCCGCCACGCTTACCGTGCTGCCGGCATTGGCCACGATCTTCTCGGAGAGCATGGGCACGCCTGGCTCCAATACCAATGTAAATACATATGCAAACGGCACTGCGCCGGCCACGTTCCAGAACAAGGGCGTGCTGACATTCACTACTTCCGACGGCGTCACCGACGTGCGCAATTCCAACAATTCCAGCGGGTACAGCGGCGCCACCGGTGGCGGCAACGTCTTCTTCGGAATAGCCACGAGCCTCAACCGCAACTTTACCATCAGCGGCATCAACACGCTGAACTATACCAATCTGACGCTTTCCTTCGGACTTCGTATGGACCAGTCCGGGACCCCCTTCGTAGTTGAAGTGAGCGAGGACGGCACCAACTGGACGGCGCTGACGATCACACAGCCTGCCGCTGCCGGCACCTGGTATGCCATTACTGCTTCGGGTACGATCCCGGCTACGGCCAACCTGCGCATCCGCTTCTCCAAGAACAACAACGGCCAGTTCCGCCTCGACGACGTGAAGCTGCAAGGCTATCGTCCCGACCCGACGCTGACCAACATCACGCCCACGTCGGCCACCGCCGGCACGAGCAGCGTGAGCCTGACGGTGAACGGTACCAACTTCGTGACCGGTGCTTCGGCCGTGACCTGGAACGGTTCGTCCGCGGGTATCACAACGACCTTTGTTTCTGCTACGCAACTGACCGCCACACTTCCGGCCAGCCTGCTGACGACGCCTGGCACCTATACTGTAGGCGTGACCGTCAACGGCGCGCTGAACGCTTCCAACACGGCTACGTTCACGGTAACCGATGCACCGCCGACGGTAGTGACCGGCGCCGCCAACCAGACCGACGGCAGCAACGTAACGACCCTGCTGGGCCTCGTGAACCCGAACAACGTGAGCACGAACGCCTCCTTCGAATGGGGTCTCGACAATACCTACGGCAACTCCGCGGCCGCCCTGCAGAACCCCCTCACGGGCAATAGCAGCCAGCCTGTATCGGTGACCGTCTCCGGCCTCGACCCCAACGTAACCTATCACTACCGCGCTACCGCTACGAGCAGCGCAGGAACTACCAACGGCAATGACGCCACCTTCGTGTCACCCGCCGCTACGCCGGGTGCGCCGACGGCCGGCACCATTACGCCTTCCTCGATCGAGCTTACGATCGATGCCGCCGGCAACCCCGCGGGTACGCAGTTCGCGATCTTCGAGACCACTACCAATAAGTACGTGCAGGCCAACGGCACGCTCGGTACGTCGGCCGTATGGCAGGCCACCGGCACCGGCGCCGGCGAATGGGGCAGCCAGACCGGCGTATCCGGCAAGCTGCGCGCCGCTTCGCTGAGCAGCGCCACGAGCTACAACTTCCAGGTGATCGCCCGTAACAGCAGCGGCACGCTTACCGCGGCTGGCCCGGCTACTTCGGTTATGACGAGCGCCGGCAACACGCTGGTGATCGACTCCGGTGTCCCGACGTCGCTCTGCAACGCCGGCAATAACTCCTTCGATGTACACTTCACCGCGAGCGGGGGCTTCAGCGGCACCTTCTATGTGCAGCTGTCCGATGCCTCCGGCAACTTCACCAACAGCCTCTCGAGCAATATCATCGGCACGGGAGCGGCATCGCCCATCAGCGCTACCGTCCCCGCCGGCTATGCCGCCGGCACGGGCTACCGCGTGCGGGTGATCAACGACAACCCCGAATTCTACGGCGACGACAACGGCAGCGACCTCACGATCACGGCGGCCGCGACGCCCTCCGTATCCATCACGGCCGCCCCGGGCAGCACGATCTGCACCGGCACTTCCGTAACCTTTACGGCGACCCCCGTCAACGGCGGCACGCCGACCTACCAGTGGTATAAGAACGGCAACCCCGTGGGTACCAACAGCAGCACCTACACCGATGCCGCGCTCGCGCAGGGCGATGCCGTATCTGTGGAAATGACCTCCGGGCTTTCCTGCGTCACAACGGCGACGGCCACCTCCAACACGATCACGATGACGGTGAACACGACGGCTGCCCCCGCGGCGCCCGTGGCCGCCGCCAACCCCGCCTGTGGCTCCACCACGCTCGAAGCGATGACCGACCCGGGCGGCTCCGTCAATTACTTCTGGCAGGGCACCAGCGCTACCGGTATGTCCACGGCATCGGCAGCAACCAGTGCGTACCCGGTGAACGCTTCGGGTACCTACTATGTACGCGCCTACGACAATGTTACCGGTTGCTGGTCCACCGCTTCTTCGGTAACGGTGACCATCGCCGCGGCTCCCGCCATAACGACGCAGCCTTCAGGCAGCAGCATCTTCACCGGCAGCAATGCCACCTTCACGGCGGCCGCCACCAACAGCACGGCGGTGCAGTGGCAGGTCAACAGCGGCGCGGGCTTTACCGACATCGCCAACGGCGGCAACTACAGCGGCGCCACTACGAACACCTTCACGGTGAGCGGCGCCACGACAGCCATGAGCGGCTACCAGTTCCGCGCCGTGTACAGCGCTGCCGCCCCTTGCGGCAACGTGACCACGAATACGGTGATCCTGCAGGTGTTCCCGGCACCGGGCACTCTCTTCTCCGAAAACGTGGGTACCGCCGGATCGGGCGACATCGCGGTGGGTACGTACACCGGCTGGCAGAACCAAGGCGTTCTTGCATTCAGCGGCGTGTCGACGAGCACCGATGTGCGCACTACGTCCAGCTCGAGCGGCTACACCGGCGCCAGTGGCAGCCGTAACGTGTTCTTCGGCACGAGCGGCGGCAACAGCAAGATCTTCGAGATCAGCAATATCAATACATCGAACTGGAGCAACCTGCAACTGAGCTTCGGCCTGCTGCGTACGAGCACGGCGCAAAACCTGACGGTAGAAGTGAGCACGGACGGCACGAACTATACTGCGCTCTCCTTCACCCCGGCCAACAACACCAGCTGGAACCTCGTTACAGCAAGCGGCACGATCCCCGCTACATCCAACCTGCGCATCCGCTTCTCCAAGAACAACACCGGCTCGTTCCGCGTCGACGACATCAAGCTTGTAGGCACACCGGCCACGCCGACCGTGACCTCCCTCTCGCCGACGTCGGCCGTGGAAGGCACGAGCGGCCTTACCCTCACTGTAAACGGCACCGGCTTCGTGAACGGCTCCACCGTTACCTGGAACGGCTCCACCACGGGCATCAGCACGAGCTTCGTGAGCGGCACACAGCTGACGGCCACCGTAGGTGCCTCGCTGCTGGCCAACGCCGGCACGGCCCTGGTAGGCGTCAGCAGCACCGGCGCACTGGCATCGTCGAACACGGAGACCTTCACCATCCTGCCGCGCACTATTACGCTCGGCACGGTATCGAACCTGAGCTTCTGCAACGGCGCCTCCTCGAGCCGCGACTTCACCGTCGCCTTCGCGAGCACCGGCACCTACAGCGGCTCCTTCTACGTGCAGCTTTCCGATGCGTCCGGCAACTTCCCGAACAACACGACCGACAACATCATCTCGTCCGCCTACAACGCGTCGCCCATCACCGCTACCATCCCGGCCGGTCAGGCCCCCGGCAGCGGCTATAAGGTGCGCGTGCTAAACAGCAACCCCGCTGTGTACAGCGACGCTTCTGCGGCCATCGCGATCGATCCGTCGGCAGCGGCTACCATCACCTACGAGGGCTCGCCCTTCTGCGGGGGCAGCGGCACCGCCGAAGTGACCCGCACGGGCACGGCCACCGGCACCTACAGCGCCGTACCTGCCGGCCTCGTTATCGACGCCAGCACAGGCGCGATCGACCTCGTGAACTCGACTCCGGGTACCTACACCGTGACCTACACCTTCGCCGGCGGCACCGCCTGCGCCTCGATGGCCACCACGCAGGTCAGCATCAACCCCGGCGTGCTGGTAAACCCCGTACCGAACATGGTTGCCTGCGCCGGCTCGGCCACGCAGCCCATCGTCTTCAGCGGCGCTGCAGGCGTTACCTACAACTGGACCAATTCGGAGCCTGCCATCGGCCTGGCCGCATCGGGCACCGGGAACATTGGCTCCTTTACGGCAACGAACGGCGGCACGAGCGACCTCGTAGCGGTGATCTCGGTAACGCCGGAAGGCGGAACGGGCTGTACCCTTAAGCCGATGGTCTTCCGCATCCGCGTGCGCCCGCTGCCCACGGTGAACATGGTACCTGACCAGGCCCTCTGTGCCGGTTCGGCTACCGACCCGATCACCTTCGCCGGCGCAGTGCCCGGAACGGTGTACAGCTGGACCAACAACAACCCCGCGATCGGACTCGGCGCCATCGGCACCGGTGATATCCCGGCATTCATGCCCCGCAACAACGGTACATCGCAGGTGGCCACCATCACGGTGACGCCGCGGGCCGACGGCTGCAGCGGCACGCCGATGACCTTTACGATCACGGTGCATCCGGCCGCAGGTACCATCAGCTACGACGGTGCGCCCTATTGCCCGAGGGGAGCAGCCTACCCGACACAGCAGGGTACGCCCGGCGGCACTTATGCTGCTCCCGCTGGCCTCGTCATCAATTCCGCTACGGGTGAGGTGAACCTGGCGCTTTCCACGGCCGGCACCTATACGGTAACCTATACGATCGGCGGGGCTGTTTGTGCGAACACCGCCACCACCCAGCTCACGATCCTTCCGCCCGCTACGATGGATGCCCCGTCGAATCCGGTATACTGCAACGGCGCCACGGCACCGGCGCAGCTCTTTACCGGCGCCGTGGGTTATACCTGGACCAACGACAACCCGTCTATCGGCCTGGCCGCGTCGGGGTCCGGCAGCCTGCCCTCGTTTGTGGCGGTGAACAATACGGCTGCGCCGGTATACGCCTTCATCAACGTGACGCCCCAGGGCAACGGCACCACCACCTGCTCCGGCAAGCCGGTACGCTTCCGCATCACCGTCAACCCGACGCCTACGGTTACCAACCCGGGCACCCAGGTATACTGCCGCGGCATCGTTACCGCCCCGGTGACCCTCACGGGCAACATGGGTACGGAAGCTACCTACAACTGGTCCAGTTCTTCCATGGCCACCGGCCTCCTGCAGCGCCGCGGCACCAACGTGGTACCGGCCTACACTACGGTGAACGCTACGGCGGGCACCGTATCTACGACCATAACGGTACGACCCGTGGCCAACAAGTGCGTGGGCGCCCCCATCACCTTCACCTACCAGGTGGGCAACTGCGTGGCACAAAACGGCGGTGGCACCGGCGAGGGCGGCCCCGATGCGGCCCGAACAGCTACGTTCGCAGCCACGGTGTCCGCGGCTCCCAACCCCGCGCGCGACGTGGTGACGGTGCAGGTACACCATGCCCCGGCCAAGGAAGCCACCTACAGCCTGCAGGTGATCAACGCCTATGGCAGCCCGGTAGGCCGCCCACAGACCTTCTCCGGCACCACCTGCACGGTAAGCCTCTCCGGGCTTACCCCGGGCAACTATGTGCTGCAGGTCACCGACATGCGCAGCGGCCTGAGCACCCGGAAGCAGGTCATCAAGCTCTGATCTATGCTGGTTTCAGCCTCATAAAAAAAGCGCCCCGGCTCCGGGGCGCTTTTTTCTGTTCGGGCCCGGGCCCGGCAGGCAACGGGGGAGGGGCGTGCCCCGTATTCAAAGCCGGGCACTGGGCAGATGCACCCCGGGACATCCTATTTCCTTGAATTCCAATCTTTTTACGGCGAAGTTTTTCGACGGGCGGCCGGGGCCGTGTTTAAAAAAATCCTAATTTGTGCACCGTTTTAACAAACTATATTAACCACTTATGAGAAGACATCTACTCCTCCTGGGAGCGCTCTTCATGGGTCTCTGCAGCCAGGCCCAGCTATCCGGAACCAAGACGATTCCCGGCGACTACCCCAACCTGGCAACGGCCGTG
Source organism: Flaviaestuariibacter amylovorans (assembly GCF_039541815.1). Classification (NCBI taxonomy): domain Bacteria; kingdom Pseudomonadati; phylum Bacteroidota; class Chitinophagia; order Chitinophagales; family Chitinophagaceae; genus Flaviaestuariibacter; species Flaviaestuariibacter amylovorans. The sequence continues at coordinate 763,759 of NZ_BAABGY010000007.1, read as the reverse complement.
ACCGACCTGAACACCCAGGGTGTAGGCGGTGGCGGTGTCACCTTTGAGCTGGCAGCCGGCTACACCGAATCCTCCGCCGACTCCATCATGCTCACGGCTACGGGCACCTCGGCCAACCCGATCGTCTTCCGCAAGGCGGCGGGCGGCGGCGCCAACCCCCTCATCACCCGCACGGGTGCCGGCCTGCTCGCCACCACCTCGCTCAGCGCGGCCGGTGATGCGGTCATCATCATCGAAGGCTCCGACTTCGTGACCTTCGACGGCATCGACGTGGCCACGAACAACCAGGGCATCGAGTACGGCTACCTGGTCCGGAAGGCCAGCGCCACCGATGGCGCCAAGAACGTGGTGATCCAGAACGCCACGATCACGCTGACCAAGGGCACCAGTGCCTACGTGATCGGCATCCTCGTACACAACCACGTGCGCGGCGGCTCCGTTTCGGCGGTGGGCGGCGTCACGGTCACGTCTACGGGCGGACGCCACGAGAACATCACGATCCGCGGCAACCGGATCTCGAACGTGTTCACCGGCGTTTACCTGCGCGGCTTCAACCATACCACCGCTCCCAACGATTTCTACGATCAGAACATCGTGGTCGGCTCGGCAGGCGCAGGCAACAACATCACGAACTACGCCGGCAACGCCGCGAGCGCGAGCTACGGCGTGTATGCGATCTACGTGAACAACGTCAGTGCCGATCACAACGTCGTCGACAACACGGCCAACGGCGGCTCGGGCTTCACGAGCACCGGCTATGGCATCTACTTCTCCACGGGCACCGGCGCTTCGTTTACGGCCAACAACAACACCGTGACGGTGAGCTCCGCGTCCACCTCGGCCACTTACGGCATTTATAACAGTGCCTATGGCGGCGCCGGCAGCATGAACGACAACACGGTATCCCTTACCGCCTCGGTGGCTTCCACCGGTTCCTATGCCCACCTGTACAACGGCAATACGACCACTGCCCTCACGATCAACAACAACACGATCGTGGGAACTACCCTGCAAACGACGGGCACCACCTACTTCATCTACAACAACAACTCGTCGGCAGCTACGATGTCGGTCCGGAACAACCAGGTTTCCGGCAACTTCAACCGCAGCGGCACTTCGGGTACCCTGTACGGCTACTACAACAACGGCTCGCCCACCGGCGTAGAGGAGTTTGCCGACAACAACTTCTCGAACATCACGCTGGCCGGCACGTCGATCTTCTACGGCGCCAACTCCACCACGGCTACGGCGAACACCCAGAACTACTTCAACAACACGATCAGCAACGTCGGCGGCGGTACCGGTACCGTGTACGGCTTCAACCTCACTACCGCCGGCACCCGCAATGTGTACGACAACGTGATCCACACCCTTTCGGGCGGCACCGTGTACGGCATCCTGAGCGGATCCGGCTTTACCGCGGGCGCCATCTACAAGAACAAGATCTACGGCCTCACGAGCAACAGCACCGGTACGGGCACCGTCGTATACGGCATCAGCGCCTCGTCCGGCGCGCCCACGATCTACAATAACCTGGTCGGCGACCTGAACGCGCCCACGGCTGCGGGCACCGACGCTATCCGCGGCATCAGCATCACCAGCACCAGCACCACCAGCACGTCGCGCGTGTACTACAACACGGTGTACCTCAATGCCACGTCCAGCGGCACCAACTTCGGTACTTCGGCACTGTATGCGAGCACGAGCACGACGGCCACTTCGGGAACCCTCGACCTGCGCAACAACATCCTCGTGAACACGTCCACTCCGGCCGGCACCGGCGTCACCGCTGCCTTCCGCCGCTCGTCGACGACCCTCAGCAACTTCGGCAGCACGTCGAACAACAACCTCTTTTATGCCGGTGCGCCCTCGGCCAACCGCGTCATCTTCTACGACGGCACCAACGCCGATCAGACCATCGCTACCTACCAGGCGCGCGTAGCGCCTGCGGAGACGGCTTCGATCTCCGAGATGCCCACCTTCGTGAGCACCACCGGCGCCGACGCCACCTACCTGCATATCAGTACCTCCGCCCCGACCCGCATCGAAGGTGGCGGCCAGCCCATCGCCGGCTTCACCGACGACTTCGACGGAGACACCCGTGACGCCAATACACCCGATATCGGCGCCGACGAGTTTGCCGGCACGCAGCCTTCCGGTTGCAGCGGCACACCCACCGCAGGCACCATCACCGGCCCGGCTACGGTCTGCGTCGGCTCCGGCCGCACGCTGCAGCTCTCCGGCCAGTCTACCGACGTGGGCATCACCTACGAGTGGCAGTTCTCCGATGTGCAGGGCGGACCCTACACGCCGATCGCCGGCGCCACCGGCTCATCGCTGGCTACCGGTAACCTTACCGCAACCCGCTACTACATCGCCGTGGTGCGCTGCACCAACAGTGGACAGCAAGTGGAGACACCCGAGTTCACCCTCACCGCTACCGCGCTCCCTGTAGTGACGGTCAGCCCGGCCGCTCCCTCGGTGTGCGCCGGCAGCAGTGTCTCGCTCACGGCAAGCGGCGCCGACACCTACGCCTGGACGCCTGCCACCAACCTGACCCCGACCACCGGCGCCACGGTGACGGCTACGCCCACCATCACCCGCACGTATACCGTAACGGGTACGGAAACGGCTACCGGCTGCGTCGGTACGGCCACCGTAACCGTAGCGGTGAACCCCGCGCTCGCCCTCACGGCTACCGCCACCCCGGCTACCATCTGCTCGGGCGCGAGCAGCCAGCTGCTGGCTTCCGTCGGCAACTCGGTGCGCACGTACTCGGTTGCCAGCATCCCGTCTGCGCCGGTTGCCGCTACAGGCACCCCGACGGTGCTGGCCAACAACGGTACGGCTGTAGTTGCCGTAACTGCCGGCGACCTCGAAGACGGTCGCTGGGAGAATATCGCGCTGCCCTTCACGTTCAATTTCTATGGCACCGACTATTCCAGCATCAACATCTCGACGAACGGCTATGCCACTTTCGGCACCGTTACGACCAGCACCGGCTTCGCACCGGTACTGCCGTCGACGTCCACGCCGAATAACGCCGTTCACTTCCTGAGCGCCGACCTCGACTTCCGCAGCCCCGCTACCGGTCGTCTCGAATACTTCACCGAAGGCACCGCGCCCAACCGGAAGTTCGTGATCAATATGGTCAACGCTGCGTTCTACGACGTAACGACCGGCAACAACCCCGGTACCGCGAGCGTGCAGGCCATCTTCTACGAAGGCAGCAACGACATCGAAGTACACACCATCGCGCTGAGCAACACCTCCGTTATCAAGACGCAGGGCATCGAGAGCGCTACAGGCACCTTCGCTACCGTGGTGCCCGGCCGCAATGCCGCCGCCACCTGGAACGGTGTGCCGGATGCCGTGCGCTTCTCGCTCGGTACCCTCAACTACAGCTGGACCCCGGCCACCTTCCTGAGCAGCACCACGATCGCCAACCCGGTTGCCAGCAACGTAACAGCTACCACGACCTATACGGTAACCGCAACCGAAGCGCTCACCGGCTGCTCCGCCACGGCTACCGTGACCCTCACCGCCGGCGACCCGCTGACGGTGAACAGCACCGCCAGCAGCACCTCCATTTGTTTTGGCTCTTCCGCGACCCTGAACGCGGCTCCTGTAGGTGGCGGCCAGCCCTATACCTACTCCTGGAGCAACGGCACCAACGTGGTGGGTACGACCCAGAGCGTGAGCGTATCGCCCTCCGCCAACACGACCTATACGGTAACCGTGACCGACGCCTGCGGCAATACTGCTACTTCGACGCAGACCGTAACGGTGAATAACCCCACAGTGACCGGCACCACGCCCGCCACCCGTTGCGGCCAGGGTACGGTGACACTTCAGGCCACCTCCGGCGCCGGCACCACGCTCAGCTGGTATGCAGCCGCCACCGGCGGTCAGCCCATCGGAACCGGCAGCAGCTTCACCACTCCGGCGATCAGCAGCACGACTACGTTCTATGTAGGCGCCAGCCAGCCGGGCGATAACGTCAACGCCGGCCGCCTTGCCCCCGCAGGCGGAACGGGTACCAACCTCACCACCTACGGTCAGGACTTCACGGTCACAAAGACGATCACCCTGAACAGCGTGGACGTTGTATCCATCACCGGTACCTCGATCACGATTTCCCTGTACAGCGCCGGTGGCGCCACGCAGCTCCAGACCACGGGTGCCCGCACGGTGCCGACCAACACGACCTCGGTGATCACCCTGGGCTGGACCATCGCCCCGGGAACCTACCGCCTGGTAGCAAACGGAATGACCGGCAACTTCATCCGTGAAAATTCAGGGGTGACCTACCCGATCGCGCTCAGCACCGCTGGCCAGATCAACGGCTTCGTTTCGGCGATCACGGGTGCGGTGACCACCACTGCCAGCTACTACTTCATGTACAACTGGAACATCCAGGTACCCTGCGAAGGCCAGCGCACCGCCGTACTTGCTACGGTGACGACGCCTCCGTCCATCAGTGTAACCGCCAGCAGCAGCACCATCTGCCGCGGCCAGGAAACGACCCTCAGCGTAACGAGCCCCAACGCCGGCTACACCTATACCTGGATGCCCGGCAACCTTACCGGCGCCTCGATCACGGTGACGCCGCAATCGGCTTCCAACAAATACTATGTAACCGCCGTAGACAACTCCGGTGGCGCCAACAACAGCTGCGCCACTTCCGACTCCATCACGATCACGGTGAACCCCGCCGTGCAGGCTTCGGCAACCTCCGCGTCCGCTACGGTTTGCGCCGGAGGCAGCACCCAGCTTACTGGTGTTGCCCTCGTGCAGCCCCCGGTGCGCATCACCGAGATCATGCTGAACCGCGGTGGCACCGGCTCTACCAACCCGTACCCGGCCTACCTGCCCACCGCTACGCCCGACGTAGTGGAGATCAGCAACGTGAGCAACAGCCCGGCTGACGTGAGCGGACTCACCTTCCAGGTGTGGACGACCACCGTGGTGAACCGCACCTACACGTTCCCGGCCGGTACGATCATCCCTGCCCAGGGCATTGCCCTGGTGCACGTGGGTGCCGGTACCAACGACCCCGCCAACCTGTTCTTCAACACCGGTGGCGCCAACGACAACCTCCTGTCGACCACGGCAGCGGGCTTCGTGCTGCGCACCAGCAATGGGATCGTTGACGCGGTAGCCACCAACAGCTACGTGTTCACTGCCGCATCGGGTGTAACAACAAATGACTGGAGCGGAAACATCCCGTCTACCAGCGGCCTCGCCGGTCCGATTCGCAGTGCCGCCACCGACAACAACGTAGCGGCCGACTGGACCCTTTCCAGCGCTTCGAACCTGCAAACCCTCGGTGCCCTCAACACGGCCTTCCAGCCGATCGCACTGCCAACGCTCACCTACCAGTGGATCCCGGCCGCCGGCCTCAGCGATGCCAACATCGCTAACCCGGTAGCCACCCCCACGGTCACCACGGATTACATCCTGATCGCAACGAACACGACCACGGGTTGCCAGGGCCGCGATACGGTGACCGTAACCGTGACGCCCAACACGCTGCTGACCACCGTGCCCCAGGCCCAGACGGTCTGCGCCGGCGCCAACGCCACCTTCACGGCTGCCGCCACCGGCGCTGCCCTGACCTATGTATGGAAGAAAGATGACGTCCTGATCCCGGGCGCCACGAGCGCTACGTATACGGTAAATGCCGCTGCTGCAGCAGACGCCGGTACCTATGAAGTGATCGTGACCGGTACCTGTGGTATGGACTCTGTGTCGGCAACGCTGACCGTGAACGCCATCACGGCCATCACCACCCAGCCGGTGCCCCGTGCCGCCTGTGCCAACGGCAGCGCCACCTTCGGGGTAACGGCTGTGGGTGCGAACCTCAGCTACCAGTGGCTCCTCAACGGTAACCCGATCACGGGTGCCACGGGTGCTACCTATACGGTAACGAACGCCTCGACTGCCAACGTGGGTAACTACTCGGTGCAGGTGAACGGCGCCTGCGGCAACGTGACTTCTGCCGAAGTAGCGTTCATCCTGACCGCAAATACCATCATCACCCAGCAGCCGGCCAGCCAGGCCCTCTGCCCGGGTGCAGCCGCCACCTTCACGGTTGTGGCTACGGGCAGCAACCTGACCTACCAGTGGAAGAAAGACGGCACCGACATCGCGGGTGCCAATGCCGCTACCTACAGCATCGCATCGGTAAGCGCCACCGACGCCGGATCCTATACGGTGGTGGTGAGCGGAGCCTGCGGCGACCTGGTTTCGAACCCCGCCGTGCTTTCCCTCAATGCCGCCAACTCCTGGACAGGTGCCGTGAGCAGCAACTGGAACAATGCCGGCAACTGGTGCGGTGGTATCCCGACCAACACGACCAACGTAACGATCCCCGCCGGCTCTGCCAACATGCCGATCGTGAATACGACGGTGGCTGTGGGCAACCTGACCATCGCCAGCGGCGCTTCGCTGATCGTCGACAACGGCGGCACGCTGGAGCTCTATGGCAACCTGGTGAACAACGGCAGCTTCAACGCTTCGTCGGGCACCATCGCCTTCCGCGGTGCTACCGCGCAAACGAGCCCCGGTATTGCGGCCAACCGCATCATCATGAACGGTGCCGGCGGCGTAACGATCACCGGTAACGGCATCAACGTCTTCGACCTGACCCTGACGCAGGGCAACATCACGGTGAACAACCAGGATGTACGCATCGAGAACGTGGTGACCGGCGGCAGCGTCAACAGCCACATCGTGCTCCTGGGTACGAGCCGCGTGCTGCTGACCAACGTCGGAAACGTGGCCCGCACAGCCCCGATCGGCATCGATGCCACTTCGTACAACCCCGTGACGATCGCCAACGGCTTCGGACGCGACTTCATCATTACCCTTGCCGCCGGGATTAACCCCGCCGCGGCCTGGCCCGCCAACGCCGTGAACCGCACCTGGACCATCACGCCTTCGGCAGCCAACGCGAACCCCGCAACGGTAACCTTCGGCTTTGCCGATACCGACGGTGGCAGCGCCTTCAACGGCTCGGCCAACATGGAAGTGGGCAGCCACAACGGCACTGCCTGGACCATCGTGACCCCGGCCGGCGGTGTAGCCCCCGCAGGCACAGCGGCCGCCCGCACGGTAACCACGACCACGACCACCTTCGGCGCCATGGCCGTCGGTAACGTAGGCAGCCTCCTGCTCATCACGTCGACCCCGCGTCTCGACGCCGACGTAACCCTGGTGCAGCTGCTCCCGAACGTAGTGGTGAACAACACGGTGCTCCGTGTATCGGTACGCCGCACGCTGCAGACCCAGTGGGTGCTCACCGATGCCCAGGGCCGTGTGGTCCGCAGCTTCAAGCAGTCGCTCACCGCAGGCACCAACGACCTGCGCCTGTCGCTCGGCGACCTCTCCGCAGGTACCTACTTCCTGCAGGGCTCTACCGGCAAAGGGAACATCGGTACGCTGCGCCTCGTGAAGCAATAATTGCAAACGCCTCTGTAATACGAACGCCGGCCCACCAGGGCCGGCGTTCTTTGTTAACGGCGATGCATACTGGTATTCACCTAATTTTACTCCCTGCTTTGACCAGCAAAACTTATTGACATGAGAAAAACATCCCTTTTGCTTATTGCCCTCTTTGCAGCCTTCGGAGCGGGCGCCCAGCTGACCGGCATCAAGAATATCCCCGGTGACTACCCGGATCTTGCGGCCGCAGTGACCGCGCTGAACGCCTCCGGTGTCGGCGCAGGCGGCGTCAAGTTCAATGTAACGACCGCCCAGACCACCAGCACTGGCTATGCGATCACGGCCACCGGCACGGCCACCGATTCCATTGTTTTCATAGGCAATAACAACACGATCACGGCTACCGGCAGCGCCGCGAGCACGGCCGACGCCATCTTCTCGCTCGCCGGCAGCGATTACGTCACCATCCGCGGCTTCGTAATGACGGGCGATAACAACGTGGAGTGGGGCGTGCTCCTGGGCCGTAAGAATACGGCGGCGCCCTTCGACGGCTGCGTGATGAACGTCGTGCGCGACAACACGATCAGCCTGAGCAAGACTACCGTGAACAGCACCGGGATCTACCAGGCCCACCTGGTGCCCGGCAGCAGCACCGTTCTGGGTACTACCGGCCTTGTAATCACCGACGCGCACACCGGCAATACGTTCGCCGGCAACAATATCTCCAACGTCTACCTGGGCATTGTAACCAGCGGTCCGTCGGTAGCGGCTGCATACGACAACACGACCCTGATCAGCGGGAACACGATCACCAACTTCGGCGGCGCCTCGAGCGGCAATAACGTTTACGGGATCCGGGCCCAGAACTTTGGCTCGGTGACCATTTCCGGAAACTCCATTACCAATGGCGCCGGTACTTCGGTGACCGCCTATGGCATTCAAACGGCCAACGGCAGCGGCGGCGCGACCATAGCAAACAACACCGTACAGATGACCGGCTCCGGAAGCACCACCGCCATCTACGGCATCGGTACTTCGGGTGCTACCGCTTCCCAAGGCATTTTCATCGAAGGCAATACGGTGTCGAACTGCAATTATACTACGGCTACGACCGGAGTGTTCTCGGCCATCGTGAACGTCAACACCACCACTCCCGGTCCCGGGACGCTCGCCATCCAGAACAACACCATTTCCGCCAACAGCCATTCCGGCTCCGGCACTTTTTACCTCATCGATGGGGGCGTGGCGAGCTCGGTGGTTGTATTGGGCAACACAGTATCCAACAACATCAAGACCGGCGCCAACGGCGTTCTGGGATGCATTCGAATCGACAAGGCATTATCGATCAACGTTTCCAACAACCAGCTCCTGAATAACGGGATCCCGACTACGTCGGGCAGCGGCACACCCATCCCGTCGGCCTACGGCGTGATCGTGAGCAGCAATACCGCCACCGCTGAACAGTATACCGGCAATACCGTAACGGGCCTTTCGATCGGCGGCTCGCATACGACTACGAACGCGAATGTGTATGGGATCTTCCCGAACGCTACCTCGATGGGTACCCGCACGGTGAGCCGCAACGTCGTCGGCAACCTTTCCAGCACGCTCGGCGGCAACGTATACGGCATCTACTGGGGACAGAGCTTCGATATCGTGACCCTGTCGAGCGGCAGCATCAGCAGCAACCGTGTGTATGATCTTTCCGGCGCCTCGGCCAACAGTGCCGTGTCGGGCATTTACCTCGTTTCGGGCCGGCTCACCGGCGTGAGCAACAACATCGTGGGCGACCTGCGGGCGCCGGCTGCCTTTGCCAACAATCCCGTTAACGGTATCAACGTGCAGGGCGGCACGACCGTAAACGTCTACTACAATACAGTATACCTGAATGCAACGAGCACCGGCACCAGTTTCGGATCGAGCGCCCTCACCGCTTCGTCCAGCTCCGTACTCGACCTGCGCAACAACATCCTGATCAACACTTCCACGTCCAACGGCACCGGCCGCACGGTGGCCTACCGCCGCAGCGGCACGGCGCTCACCGGCTACACCGGTAACAATAACATCTTCTTCGCCGGTACGCCCGGTGCGTTCAATAATATCTTTTACGACGGCACCAACGCCGACGAGACGCTGGCCGCCTACAAGGCCCGCGTAGCCCCGCAGGACGCGGCCTCCCAGACCGAGAACGTCCCCTTCATCAGCACCAATGGAGCGCAGCCCGGCTTCCTGCACATCGCTGCCACGGCCACTACGGCGGCGGCCAATGGCGGTGCACCCGTGACCGGCATCAGCTCGGATATCGACCAGGAGCAGCGCGACGGCACCACGCCCGATATCGGCGCCGACGAGTTCAGCTTCACCACCACCGCCATCCGTCCGGTGGATGCCTCGCTTACCGAAGCCGTGCTCTTCCCGAGCATCGTACGGGGTAGCGCCACGCTCCGGGTGCACAGCCTGCGTGCCCAGCGGATCAACTGGCTGCTGACCGACGCCTCGGGTCGTGTATACCAGTCGTTCAGCCAGCCGCTGCAGGCGGGTGTCAATACGCTGCCGCTTTCGCTGCAGGGGCTGCCCGCCGGCAGTTACCAGCTTACCGGCAGCAGCCCGCGCGGAAAGGCAGCCGTGGTTCGGTTCGTTCGCCAGTAGCTTCCTTGATCGCATGAAAAAGCCCCCCGACGTTACCGTCCGGGGGGCTTTGTTAATTCTGCTCAGGAGAGGATGCGCATGCTTTTGCCGATCCGCTCCACCGCGTCGTCGACCTGCTCGCGGGTGATGACGAGGGGCGGGGCGAGGCGGATCTTGTCGCCATGGGTGGGCTTTGCCAGCAGGCCGTTGTCTTTCATAGCGAGGCAAAGACGCCAGGCGGCTTCCTTGTCGGGGTGCGCGATCACGATGGCATTGAGGAGGCCTTTGCCGCGAACGAGCTTGATGAAGGGCGACTGCAGGTAGCGCAGCTGCTGCCGGAAATATTGGCCCAGCACCTCGGCGTTCTCCACCATGCCTTCGTCTTTCAGCACTTCGAGCGCGCTCATGGCCACCGCGCAGGCCAGCGGGTTGCCGCCGTAGGTGGATCCGTGCTCGCCCGGGCTGATGGTGAGCATGATGGGATCGTCGGCCAGCACCGCGCTTACCGGCAGCACGCCCCCGCTCAGTGCCTTGCCGAGGATGAGGATATCGGCGCGCACGTCTTCGTGGTCGATCGCCAGCATCCGGCCCGTGCGGCCCAGCCCCGTCTGGATCTCGTCGGCAATGAAGAGCACGTTGGCTGCCGCGCAAAGCTCTTTGGCCGTGCGGAGGTAGCCTTCGTCGGGCACCACCACGCCGGCCTCGCCCTGGATCGGCTCCACCAGGAATCCGCAGACGTTCTCGTCGCGGAGGGCGGCCTTGAGCGCCTCGGCATCGTTGTAGGGGATGAGCTCGAAGCCGGGCATGAAGGGACCGAAGTCGGTATAGGAAGAGGGATCGGACGAGAAGGAGATCACCGTAGAAGTACGGCCGTGGAAATTCTGTTTGCACACGATGATCTTCGCGGCTCCCTCGCGGATGCCCTTGACGCGGTAGCCCCAGCGCCGGGCCAACTTGATGGCGGTTTCCACGGCTTCCACGCCCGTGTTCATCGGCAGCACCTTGTCGTAGCCGAAATAGCGGGTGATGTAGCGCTCGAACTCGCCGAGGAGGTTGCTGTAGAAGGCGCGTGAGGTGAGCGTGAGCTTTTGCGCCTGGGTAGTCAGGGCGCCGATGATGCGGGGATGGCAATGACCCTGGTTGACGGCTGAATAGCCGCTCAGGAAATCGTAGTACTGCTTGCCCTGGACGTCCCATAGGTGAACGCCGAGGCCGCGCTCGAGTACGACGGGAAGAGGATGGTAGTTGTGGGCGCCATACTGGTGCTCCAGCTGCATATAATGATCGGGTGCATGCACCGCAGGTACAGGGGTAGACATAAGCCTAAACGATTTAACGGTAAGAAGAAGATTGCGCGAAGAGGGGAAAAAGAAGGATGCGTCCTCAGTGGTTGAGGAGGTCGAGGTTGGCTTTCAGGAAAGGAAGGGTTGTGTGCATCCGTTGCGGCTATGCCTCAAAAATAAGGAAAATCATCAGGCCGACAAGTGGGCGGCGTCGCTGCGGTACAGGAAATAGCGATCCGGGAAGGAGAGGAAGGGCGGATCCTGGAATAAACCGTACACGGCCGAACCGCTGCCGGTGAGCGATGCGTAGGTAGCGCCCGCCTCATACAGTGCTTCCTTAATGCCGGCGATCTCCGGGTATTGCGCGAACACCGATGGCTCGAAGTCGTTTTCCAGCGCTCCTTTCCATCCGGCGGGTGCAAGGGTGGCCAGCGTCCGTAGCGAGGGCCGGTCGTCGTTGGGCTGCACGCCCTTGAACGCAGCAGCAGTGGGGATATGGATACCGGGGTGCACGATCACGAGGGTATAGGCCGACAAGTCGAGGGAAAGCGGCTCGAGCGCCTCGCCGCGGCCCTGCGCGAAAGAGGGGCTGTTGCGGATAAAAAAGGGACAATCGGAGCCAAGCTGCAGGGCATAATCCAGCAGTTGCGCTTCGCTGAGGCCCAGCTGCAGCTTCCGGTTCAGCAGGGTCAGCGTGAAGGCGCCGTCGGCCGACCCGCCACCGAGGCCCGCGCCCGTGGGTACTACCTTATGCAGGTGCAGGCGCACCGCCGGCAGATCTGGGAAGTGCTGCAGCAAGAGCCGGTAAGCTTTATAGCAGATATTGCTTTCGGGGGCGCCTTCCACCGCGCGGCCAGAGGCGCTGAATTCGATCGTTCCGTGTCCTTCCACCTGCACGAGCTCGAGGGCATCTGCGAGCGGCACCGGGTAAAAGATCGTCTCCAGGTCGTGGTAGCCATCGGCGCGCCGGCGGCGTACCTGCAGCCCGAGGTTGATCTTGCAGTTGGGAAAAACGATCATGGGAAGTCAAAAGTAAAAAGTCAAAATTCAAAAACCGGATCGGACGCCTAGAGTCCTTTTGACTTTTGAATTTTGACTTTTGAATGGTTGTAGTGCAGCAGGTGTTACTTTTTCTTTTTCCGGTTGTTGATCTCGTCGCGGATGGCAATGGCCCGGAGGTAATCCTCGGCCTCCAGCACTTCATTGAGCAGCGTATTCAGGTCTTCGAGGGAGAGGCTGCGGAGGTCGTCCTTGCCGCCGGAGCTTGCAGGGGTATCGTCCTCGTCGTCATCGTCGGCGGCGGAGGGAGAGGATTTGCGGCGCTTTGAAGCGCTGCTGTCTTCCATCATGATGCCGGCGGAGTCGAGGATGTGCTCGTAGGTATACACGGGGCAGCCGAAGCGTACGGCGAGGGCAAGGGCATCGGAGGTGCGGGAGTCAATCTCGATGGTATCGTTATCGGAGGAGCAAACCAGCTTGGAGTAAAAAATGCCTTCCTGGAGGTCGGAAATGATGATCTCGTGCAGCTCGATATTGAAGGCACTCATGAAGTTCTTCATCAGGTCGTGGGTCAGCGGACGGCTCGGCTGCATCTTTTCGAGGGCTACCGCGATGGCCTGCGCCTCGAATCCACCGATCACGATCGGCAAGCGTCTTAATCCACCCACTTCGCCCAGCACCACCGCATAAGAATGTGTTTGTGTAATGCTATGCGACAACGCCACAATTTCCAGTTCTATTTTCTTCATATATCCGTGTATCTGTACTTGCTGCTGTTACAAACCTAGTGATTTTAGGCAATAAAAATGCCACAGCGGGGGCTGTGGCAGTGTAAGCTCTGCTTAGGCGCCTTTCACCTTCCGGACAGCCTCGAGCATCTTGGGCACCACCTCGAAGGCGTCTCCCACAATGCCATAGTCAGCGGCCTTGAAGAAGGGTGCTTCCGGGTCTTTGTTGATGACCACGATGGTCTTGCTGCGGTTGACGCCGGCCAGGTGCTGGATGGCGCCGGAGATACCGATGGCAATGTACAGGTTGGGGGCGATGGCTACGCCGGTCTGCCCAACGTGCTCGTTGTGGGGGCGCCAATGGGCATCGGCAACGGGGCGGCTGCAGGCAAGGGCGGCGCCCAGCACGTCGGCCAGCTCCTCCACCATCTTCCAATTTTCCGGGCCTTTGAGGCCGCGGCCGGCGCTCACCACCACGTCGGCTTCGGTGAGGGCCACTTTGCCGGAGGTCTTGGTAGAGCCGGTCACCTTGATGCGCGGTGCGTCTACAGTGGCGCTGAACGGAACCACCTCGGCGGTGCCGCCTTTTTCAGCAATGGCAAAGGCGTTCGGGTTGAGCGCGATCACCTTACGCTCGGTCTTTACTGACACCTGCGCGAAGGCCTTGCCGGAGAATACGTTCTTGCGTACAGTGAAGGCGCCGCCGGCTTCAGGAAGGGCGGTGGCACCCGACACGAGCCCGGCCTTGAGGCGCACGGATACGCGCGGGGCGATGGCCTTGCCGGAGGAGTTGTTGGAGAACACGATCACGTTGGCGCCGGTTTGCTCGGCAGCCGCGGCAATGATCTTCGCATATACCTGGGCGTCGATGGCGGCGAGGGAGCCGTCCTGCACCTGGTGCACTTTCGTGATGCCGTACTTGCCGAGGTCGGAGAGGCCTTCGGGGTTGCCGAGCACGATCGCTTCAGCGGAGGTGCCGCTCTGGGCGGCGAGCTGCGCGCCATAGGAAGCCGCTTCGAGCGAAGCTTTCTTGATATGGCCGTCGATATGGTCGATGAAAACGAGAACAGACATGATGTAGGGATCTTAAGATTTGGAGATGGAGTGATCGGGATGTCAGATCTCAGATCTGAGATCTCAGATCGTTAGATTACTCTTGCTTCTTCGTGGAGCATGCGCACGAGCTCTTCCACCTGGTCGGGCGAAACGAGCTTCACGCCGGCCTTTGCCGGGGGGAGGCCAAAGGCAGCCACCTCGGTGAGGGTTTCGGCGGAGGCTTCCACTACCTTGAGGGGCTTGGTGCGGGCCGCCATGATGCCGCGCATGTTGGGGATGCGGGCCTCGGCCATACCCTTCTGGCAGGAAAGCACGAGGGGCAGCGCCACCTCAACGGTCTCTTCGCCACCTTCGATCTCGCGCTTCACGGTAGCGGTGGTGCCCGCTACCTGCAGGTTGGTGGCGAGGGCGATATAGGGCATATCGAGCAGCTCGGAAAGCATGCCGCCCACAGCGCCGTTATTATAATCGATCGTTTCCTTACCGGTGAGGATGAGGTCGTAGCCGCCAGCCTTGGCCACCTCAGCGATGGCGCTCGCTACCTGGTACGGGTCGGTCGGCTCCACGTTGATTCGGATCGCCTCGTCGCCACCCAGGGCCAGGGCCTTGCGGATGATGGGCTCGGCGTCGGCACCACCTACCGTTGCGAGGTGAATGGTCGTAGACGCGTCGGCCTCCTTCAGCTCGATGGCACGCACGAGGGCATACCATTCGTCGTAGGGATTGATGATCCACTGCACGCCGGCTTCCGCGAATTTCGTGTTGTTGTCGGTGAAGGCTATTTTTGCCGTCGTATCTGGCGTCTTAGAGATACACACCAAGATTTTCATATAAACAAACAGTTTTAAGGAGTGAAGCCAAAGGTTGCATAAGCAACCATCCGGCATGCAAATATAAGCTTTCACCACTGCCAAAATACTTTTTCCGATGGACCGCATTGCCCGAATAAAGGAGCTGCTGCAGGCGCAGCCCGACGACTCTTTCCTGCACCACGCGTTGGCGCTCGAGCACATAAAATCGGGCGACGACGATACGGCCCGCAGCCTCTTCGAGGCCCTGCTGGCGCGGGATCCGGGCTACGTGGGTTCTTATTACCACCTGGCCAAGCTGCTCGAGCGGCAGGGCGATGAGGCTGCCGCCATTGCCGTGTACGAGCAGGGCATGACGACCGCAAAAGCCGCCGGCGACAACCATGCATTTTCGGAGCTGCGCTCGGCCCACGAGGAGCTCACGATGTAAGCCCTTTTCGCTCGTTTTTTCCTGTTGACCAACGTATCCAAATTACGCCCGCCGGTGCGCACCGATCGCTTATGGACCTTTTACCCGCTTTTCTTCAATATGCCCGCCGACAGGGCCTGTTCGCGCAAAAAGAGCGCTTGCTCGTAGCCGTGAGCGGCGGTCTTGACTCGGTGACGCTGGCGCAACTGTGTCGCCGTGCCGGGATTCCGTTTGCTGTTGCGCATTGCCATTTCGGGTTGCGCGGCGCTGAGAGCGATGGCGATGCCGTGTTCGTGGGCGGGCTCGCCGAAGCCTGGGGCGTGCCTTATTTCGAGCAGACCTTTGCCACCGAAACCTATGCCGCCGAGCACCGCGTGTCGATACAGGTAGCGGCCCGCGACCTGCGCTACGCCTGGTTCCGCGAGCTCGTAGCCACCCGCTGGCCCGGCGCCCGCATCGCCACCGCCCATCACGCCGACGATAACGCGGAAACATTGCTGATGAACGTTTGCCGCGGCACGGGCATCGCCGGGCTGCAGGGCATCCCGCCGAAAGCCGGCAACGTGGTGCGTCCCCTGCTGTTCGCCACCCGTGCGGAAATCGCGGAATATGCCACGGAGCAAGGACTTACCTGGCGGGAGGATGCTTCCAACGACTCCGACGACTACACGCGCAATCATTTCCGCCACCACGTGCTGCCCGCCATCGAGACCGTATTTCCACAGGTACGGAAGGTGCTTGCCGGCAATGCAGTCCGCTTTACTGAAGCGGCACAGCTGTACCGCGAGGCGGTAGCGGGATCGTTGAAGAAGATCGGGGAGCAGCGGGGTGCGGAGCTGCATGTGCCGGTGCGGCGCCTCCTGCAGCTTGTACCGCTCGACACGCTGCTCTTTGAGCTGGCGCGTCCGTACGGGTTCACCCCGGCGCAGACCGGCGAGCTGCACCGCCTGCTCCACGCCGAATCGGGACGTTTTGTACTGTCGTCCTCGCACCGCGCCCTGCGCTACGGGCGCTGGCTCATCATCGCACCCCTCACTGTTGCCGACAACACGGTGCACCTCATCACCCGCGAAACACCGGCGGTAACCGTGGGAGAAGGTCTGCTCGAATGGGAACTGTTGCACCAGCTACCCGATGAACTACCGGCCGGGCCCGGGATCGCCCTGCTCGACGCAGCGGAGCTGGAGTTTCCGCTTGTACTGCGGCGGTGGAAAGCAGGCGACTACTTCTACCCGCTGGGCATGCGCAAAAAGAAAAAGGTGGCCCGCTTCTTTATCGACAGCAAGCTGTCGCGCATCCGCCGCGAAGCCGCCTGGGTACTCGAATCCCACAAAAGGATCGTGTGGGTGGTGGGGATGCGGATCGACGACCGGTTCAAGGTGGGGCCTTCCACGAGGCGCGCCCTTCGGTTTACCTGGTCCAGCCTTCCGCCCGCAGGTAATACTGAACGCCGTTGATGAACTCCTGGACGGCGGGGTAGCCGGCGATGGCGCCTACAATGATGATGAAGCCGACCCCGAACAGGGCGCCCCAGAAGTGCGCGGAATGATTGATATTATCGCCACCGCGCCGGTCGAGATAGGAGCTGAGGATAAGGTACAGCGGTCCGTAAATAAAGCCCGGGATGATGGGCGGAATGATGAACAACCCCACTTTGATATAGGGCGCCACCATAAGGCCCGCAAACACAACCGCGCTCACGGCACCCGACGCGCCGAGGCTGCGGTAGTGTTGGTTGTGCCGGTTGCGGAGGTGCGTCGGAAGCAGCGATACAAAGAGGGCCAGTATATACATGCCGAGGTAATACCACTTGCCGGCCCCGCCGAAGATCTCGAGGAACTTTTGCTCCACGAAGCGCCCGAACAGGTACAGCGAGATCATGTTGAACGCGAGGTGGAACACATCGCCATGGATCAGCCCACAGGTAAAGAACCGGTACCACTGGCCACGTTGAACCGATGGCGGATGGTAGATCAGGTCGTCCACCGTTTTGGGGCTGCTGAAACCACCGATCGAAACAAGCACGGTAATGAGGATGATGCTGATGGTCATGCTGATGCTCATGTGGAACAAGTTGGCGGCAAAAGTAGGTGGAATGCCGGATGTTGCCGTTTTGCGGTCAGGGGATGGCGGCTTAACTGACCCCAGTTGCGGCCGCAGCCTGAAGCAACTGCCGCTCCGCTTTTACTAATAGACCAATAAACTAATAGACCAATAAACCACACCTCACTTATGGTGGTACTTCTCGTTGCGGAGGATGGTGCATGCACGGTAGAGCTGCTCCGCCAGCAGCAACCGCACGAGCTGGTGCGGAAAGGTTAGCGCGGAAAGCGACCACTGGAGCTGCGCCCGCTTCAACACGGCAGGGTCGAGGCCGAAAGCGCCACCGATGAGGAACACGATGTGCCGGGTGCTCTCGGTGGCCCGCTGTTGCAGGAATGCGGCAAGTCCTTCGGAGCTCAGCATCTTGCCGCGCTCGTCGAGGGCGACCAGGAAATCGTCGGGCTTCAGCCAGTCGAGCACGAGCTCGCCTTCGCGCCGCCGCAGTTCGGGCTCAGCCATCGTGGCTGCGTTCCTGGGCACCGGCAGGATCTGCCATTCGGCCGGGAAGTAACGGGAGAGCCGCTTCGTGAAATCGTCGATCCCGGCCTTTACATAGGGTTCGTGGTTCTTGCCGATGGTCCAGAGGGATAGCTTCATGAGGGGCAATAGTAGGCAATTTTCCCCTTTCCGCTGCGGCTTCCGGAACGCCCGTGCTTAGTATAGATTTTGCAACAAGGCTCCCAAAAAGGATCAGGTGCAGGTTTTCAAGAAAGGAAGTGGAATAGCCGGGCTTTGGATGGTGCTGGCGATCCTGGCGGGCGCCGGGAGTACGCAGGCGCAGGGAAGCCGGCGCGATTCGGTACTGGTGGCCGCCAGCATGCAGTATGGCAACGAAACCTGGCTTCGCCGCCTGTTCCTGGGCTCCAACTACCGCCGCGATTGGGAAACCCCCGTGAAGCTTCCCGTATTTCACCTTAAGGCGCAGGGCTATACGATTTCGGAGCTGGGTGGCGGCAAGCAAACGAAGTCGCTGCAGCTCAAGGATGCGCAGGGCCGCGAGTGGGCGCTCCGCACCGTGGATAAGGACGTGACGATGGGACTCCCGCCCGCGCTCCGCAAAACCTTCTTCCGGCGCCTCACGCAGGACCAGGTTTCGGCGGCGCATCCCTACGCGCCGCTGGTGGTTTCCCGTCTTGCCCGCGCGATGGGGGTGGTGGCCCCGGCGCCTAAGTTCTACTATATTCCCGATGATCCCGACTTCGGCGAATTCCGCAGCATGTTCGCGCACACGGTGTGTATGCTCGAAGAGCGCGAGCCAACGCCCGATGGTTCCGATACCCGCAACAGCACCTCCATGATCGAGAAGATCCTCGCCGACGGCACCCGCGTGCCCGATGCGGAGTCGATCCTGAAGGCCCGCCTGCTCGACATGCTGGTAGGCGACTGGGACCGGCATGCCGACCAATGGCGCTGGGCCGACCGCAAGCGCGAAGGCGCTACGTATTACTACGGGATCCCCCGCGACCGCGATCAGGCCTTCTTCCGCGCCAACGCGCCCGTGCCCCGGTTTATGCGGATCCTCGGACTCCGCTTCCTGGTTTCCTTCGACGGCGATTTTTCGAACCTGAAAAGCCTGAACTATAAATCCTGGCCGTTTGACCGCTTCTTCCTCGGCAGCCTCGACCGCGAAACCTGGAAGCGGGCGCTTGAGGACATCAAGACGCGGCTCACCGACGACGTAATCCGCGACGCCGTGCGGGCGCTTCCCGCGGAAGTGTATGCGCTCAGTGGCCCGCGCATCGAGCGTGACCTGCGTGGCCGCCGCGACCGCTTCGCGGATAAGGCGATGTCCTATTATAAATTCCTTTCGGGCGTGGTGGATGTGTACGGCAGCAACCGCGAAGAAGAGTTCGTGGCTTCGGGCAGCGGCGACAGCTTGCGCGTGCAGGTATACCAGTTTGCCGGCGGAAAGCGCGGGCGCCTGCTGTACGAGCGGCGCTTCCTGCGTGGCGATACCCGCACGGTGCGCCTGCATGGTCTTCGGGGCAACGATCGCTACACGATCGCCGAGGGCGGAAGCCGCATCCGCGTAGAGCTGCTCGGCGAGGAAGGTGTGGACCGCTATTCGGTAGGCCGCGGGCAGAAGGTGCGCATCCGCGATGCCGACCGCGCCACCGAAGGGCCGGCAGGGAAGCGCGATCCGCGTAATGACGTCGCGGCCGGTGAGCCCTTACGGTGACCGGCCCGCGAAAATAGGGCAGGGGCCTGCGCTGTTTTTGGGTCGATCGTAGAACTACGTGCGTGGTTTTGCAGGCACATCGCGTAAGTACCCACGTGTGCGCCTTCCCTGAATGAGCGGTTCTAAGCCGGAAAACCTAAGAGCTTTCACTATTCGTGCCGGAAGGACAAATCCCTAGCATGCGGCTTTCCGGGGAGCAGGGCGGGCCCTCTTCAAAAAAAAAGTTCAAGGAACTTTGTTTTTCGAAATCTGAAATCTACTTTGGTTTCGTTAATCCGAATAACCAATTAAAACCCGTCCTTATGAAAAAAGTGCTTCTCGCAGGATTCCTGCTGTCTGTTGGTGTCATCAGCGCCAATGCCCTCACCGCCCCGGTTCAGATCCAAATGAGCGCTCCGCTGCCCAAGCCCCTTCAGGATGCTTTTGCCGCGTATGAGGCCAGCCTCGCTGCCGAAGGCAAAGTGGTTTCCAACCTGGTGTGGACCCGTGTGCAGGGCAAGCACATCGCGAATTATGAAATCATCAACATCGAAACGGGCGAAGGCGTGGTTACGTCGTCGACCTGGATGTCGAACGGAAACCGCATCAATTGATCCGTTCCGATCGAATGAGGAGCCCCGGCAAATGGCCGGGGCTTTTTTGTATCGGTGGGTGTTGTTCCGCTCGCATGGACGTCGAACACCTTGATAGCGAAGTAGATCGTGCCGCCGCTCCGCGCTTTTTTAAAAATTTTTTTTGACCGGGTTTTGTTTTTTTACGGCCGGCCTCCCTATATTTGCACTCCCAACGATGGCTGCGTAGCTCAATTGAATAGAGCATCTGACTACGGATCAGAAGGTTTCAGGTTTGAATCCTGACGCGGTCACACTGAAGATCAAGGACTTACAGCAATGTAGGTCCTTTTTCTTTTTCCCGTTTGCCCGCATTTTGCCTGCGATTGCCTCTTTTCTGCCAGTTCGGGAGGTCTGGCGTCCATTCATTGCCGTTACAAAGTAGGGTAGGGCGCGGCAACTGTTGGGCGCTCAACAACGTTAGTTGTGATCCGACCCGGATTCAAACCTATGACCCCACAGTTCCGGGCGCTCGAGGATGAGAATCTAGCACCCCGACAAGATGCAGGCCGGGCGCGGGCTCTCGAATCCATACTTGTACTTTATTGGGTCGCCGGTTCGAATGACACTAGGATTCGAACCTGAATCCGGGAAGGATTCAAACCTGTGAGCCTTTACCGAGTAGGCATGAAAAAGCCCGGCTCTAGTCCGGGCTGCCCCAACCCTTCGAGCGCCTTTGAAGTATATGAGCTTGTAGTTTTTTAAAACGACCTATAGATCAAGTAAGTTCGGCCCGGTCTTTTGCCTGGGCTTCTTTCATTGGCCCTTATTAAACAGCACCCACTATAACAGGATCGTGAATCTCAGGCTTTGGCGGGTTCTTCCGGTCCCGGTTGATCGGGTGGGGATTGTCCCAAGAGATCCGCTTGTCTTCGGCCCTAACAAGGCGCTGGTAAATGTCTGTTTCTTGGGCTTGGTAGGTCATTATAGCGGCCGCCAGCTTGTAGACGATGCCCCGCGTGGGCGTGCTGTATCCTTCACCCTGTAGGGCGCCCCATTTGCCCCCGAAGTATACGAGCAGGTAGCAGTACCCGTTACCGAAGTCCACCTCCCAGGAGGGCAGCAACTTCTTGCGGCCGATGTGTACGGAGGCCTGCTTCGGGCCGGTGGTAGAAACTACAGAGATTCGAAAGGAGGCCAACGGGTTAAATTGTGTTCGATCACGAATCCCTCGCTGCAGAAAATCAGCCGCTTTAATGCCTAGAGGTTTACGTGCTATGGTATGACAAGCTGTGCTGGCGGAGCGAGTGATGTCCTATCGAAGTTGCCAGCGACTAACTCTGCCGTCGCGAGCAATGAACAACCTTCTGTACTTGTCGATGTATATTCCTAAAGTAAGGACCTGTCCCGGGAAGCTAGTTGGAGAAATAATCGGTTCGGTCACGCCGGAAGTTGCTCCCGGTACCCACTTTTGAATCCGGGAATTGGCCAAATCGGAAACATAAAGATTGCCCAAGTGGTCTAATTCTATATCCGATATATTGTCGAACTGATTGGGCGCATTACCACGACCGTTGCCACCTGCTACCACATAGGCCGCACCCCCACCTGCCGGGATTTTCCACACTACTTCATTAGCCCACTCAGCAATATAGAGATTCTTATAAGCATCCACAGTAATCGCCTTGGGCGTAAGCCCGCCGCCAACTGTATCTCTGGAATAGACAGTAACGCCTGCCGCTGCACCAGGAGCCCACTTCTGGACCCGGAACTTAAAGTCGCTGATTCTGTCCAGAATGTAAATGTTCCCCTCATTGTCTACGCATCCATCAACAAGATAGGTGAACTGATTGGGAAGTGTTCCTGTTCCATTGCCGCCGGCTACTGACACGCCATTGCGTATCACTCTTTTGTTTACAAGATCAATTACGTAAAGCGAGTTTTGGGAGTCGCCAAATACGCTACCGAACGTATTATAAACGGTACCGCTCATTACTATTTGTGCTGATGTGGCGCCTGGTGCCCACTTTGAAACCCTATTGTTTCCGGATCCCTCAGCGGCATAAACATTATTTGACGAATCGACCCAGACGCTATGAGCGCGTACCTGGTTGAGTGCGCTGCCTAAAGTGGAGGAGAAGCCGGCTACAGTTACCAGCGTGTCGCCGCTTACTGTTGCATTGAATGTCAATGGCGATCCGTCTACGTGATTGCCATTCGCATACTTTACCGATACGATCAC
The DNA here is from genome assembly GCF_039541815.1 of Flaviaestuariibacter amylovorans. NCBI lineage: Bacteria > Pseudomonadati > Bacteroidota > Chitinophagia > Chitinophagales > Chitinophagaceae > Flaviaestuariibacter > Flaviaestuariibacter amylovorans. The sequence goes on along the minus strand of NZ_BAABGY010000007.1, from coordinate 741,326 downwards.
CCTGTAGGGCCAGGTGCCATTTACGAATCTCCATCTGTTGGATGACTCACCGCTCGCATTTGTCGTGGTATTCGGAAAGTCCAAATTCCCGTTCCCTGATGCGGCCACCCAGGAAACATTTAGACCGGGTACACCTGCACCGGCAGAATCCTTCACCTTGATAACAAGGGGCAGCGGTAAATATTGATAGGCGACCCCGGCTTGATTGTCACCAGAGCTGATGGAAACAGTGGTAGTAGCGGTCGGAGGCGGCGGCGGCGGCGTAGGGTTTCCTGGTGGCGTAGGGTCGCTGCCGCCCCCCTTATTGCATGAAGAAAAAGCAAGGGCAGCCCCAAGGGCAAGTAAGTAGAGGGGTCTCATGGCAGTTAGTTATTTGAAATGTGATAGTGTCTGTAAGGTAAAGGGGGAACTATCTCTTGAAAGAACCATTCTGAATCCAGAGGTTCCACCAGTCTAAGACTCCCGTAAACTAAGGTAGGAAGAAATTGGTGTCCTTGCTACTCATAGGCATGACATCGACTGCCCTCAAGGCCGCCTACGCTCGACGTAACCCAGAACTGGAGTCAAACTGTGCACAGTTCAATAGATGCTTCCCGCTTTGCCTAGCGTCGGGCGTACGGAGTAGATGGCGCGCTTCGGCTTGTTGGAGCGGCCGGCCAGGTACTCGTTTAGATGCTCTACGGAGATCCGCCAGTCGCCGCCTATGAGGGCTGCGATAAGGTCGCCTTTCTTGATAGCGGCCCTGACTGCCTGATGCCCTACCCGGAGGGTGGCGGCTGCTTCGTTGATAGTGAGGAGCTGGTTCATATTTGAAAATACAAAAGCCTTGACCCGTTCTTCAGTGGAATTATCCCTCTATCCGAACGGCCAAGGCCTAGATAACGTTAGCCATGATTCAGCACCTAAAGATCTTCGTCGCTTGTTTCATTAAATAATCCGATAGTCCGCTCCCAAAAGTCTTTGCCTCGGGTCTTTGGTAGATAGGGCCGTTCCTGCCATAAACTACGATGCTCGTCATTTATACTTTCCTTCGGCTCATCGGCGCCCCCTTCCTGAGTATCTATAGGCTCATCTTTTTTGTCTACCATAGTGAGTCAATGTTTATACGATCAAGATAGGGTGCCAGGAGGTCTGTACTTGTGAAGGTGCGGGCGTACTTCCACCGGTAGCCGCTGCGCTGGTACTGGGCCTATAGGCTTTCAATCTACCAAGCCCCGTTAATGTCGATCCTATCCAGATAAGGCGCCAACAGGTCAGGATTTCGGAAGCAGCGTACATCCTTCCACCTAGACCTTTCATTTGTAACTATGCCGGGGATGCGTCTACCGGCTTGACTGACCCGAACGCGACTGCCTGCCCGAGCGAACATGCCTTATCCAAGCATCTAAAACCGCTTCTTCCATTTTCGACAGTGAGTCTTCAGCATAACGGTATTCCGAATATCGGAAATACCCATTCCTAACAAAGTCCATCCGCAACACCGGGCATCCTAGCCGGTTGCCGAGGCCGTGGTCGATTTGCAAAGGCAGCCCTTTCTTCTCGCAGCTATAATAGGCAACGATCGATCCGACGCTTGCAGTGCCGTCAGGTCCTTGCTGGAGCCGATAACCTTTCAAGCGGCTGAACCGGGTGCCGTTCAACGTAGTGTCCGGCAGCCGGATCATACTTCCGGTATACATGAAGGTGTCGTTCATGAACATTTTCCAGCCGTCTTCCACCCTCCCCAGAGAATCTACGTTATGCACCTTGACAGGCTGCGCTGTATCCGAAAAATTCAGGAAATCATAAAACGTTTTCTGCCGCATATCGATCAGCACATACTTATGCACCGGGAAACTAACATGCCTCACATTGTTCACTTCGTCAAATTGGGTCCGAAGCACTGTTGCGACTGCGAAACTGTCTTTGTAGATATATTTAAGCTCTCCTGATACGGAGTCCGGCTCTATCACCTTACGCTCCGGATTGAACCACCATACCTTATGTACGACAGTCCCTTTCTGCACAGATCTCTTCGAAGAAAAGCAGCCCGGAATCAAAAAGAAGGAAAGGAGTATGAGCACAACGCTCACACTCCAAGATTTTGTTTGATACATCAGGGCACTATTTGGGGCGGCGTCCATTGCTTATTATTGGAGAGTGGGACATCTAATGGATGAGTGGCGTCAGCGAAGTGGACCTTCCCCGACACGGACGCTGCGGCCTGTGATGAAGTAAAGTTCACTACGGCCTGCAACTGCGTCCAAGCTGCACTTCCAGCATAGCCGTCAGAGAATCCTGCTGATCGGTTGTGTACGATTCCGGTAATCGATTTCACGCCCGAAACCTTCTTGCCGGAAATTGTCTCAAAAGAATAGACCACATAATGTCCGCTTGCCGGGGCGCCAACGACCCAGTTTACTCCTTTGTGATAAAGATATTCAAATTCATAATCAACGCCATAACCTCCACCACCACCGCCTGAACTCCTCCCATCGCCTTCGGGGCAGACGCTTGCCATGTTCGGATCACTGCATCCACCTCCTGAACATGTCGTCGTAACATACTGCGAAGATGTTGACGTAGAGCCATCCACGTAAGTTACCGTTGTGACCATGAACCAGTCAATACACCCCTGTCCGCGACCTGTTTGTGTCGGCTCCTTAGCTTTCAATTTAGCGAACTCGGCAGATCCGTTTTCTTTTAAATCAAGCTCGAAGTTTCGTCGGCCGTTCACACCATAAACGATAAATTTTCCTTTCAGGTTCAATTTATCATGATTAAGTAAAGTTTTCATGGTCGCTGCTGATATAGCATTTGTCCCATTCCCATGCGGTCTGTAGAGTACGATCCCGCCTTGCTGAATTCTACCGTCTTGCTTAACTAATAGTAGATTGACAGAAGCCCTCTCGTCGATCCGGTACGCCTCGGCAAAGGCTTTGTCCACAGGCACTAATGCCCTGGAGAACATGCGTGCAGTCTTTGAGAACACCTTTGACGCGGAAGGAGAGATGATCGACACCCGGGAGTTGTACGTGCAGTTCCACTTCCCGACTGCGATCTTGCCGGTGGCCGACTGATTGAGCGGCTCCGTCGTTACCGTCTTCTGTTTACCAGTTCAAGCATTTCCCTGATCCGGTAACCCATTTCGCCGACGGTTCCGGGTTTGGGCAGGATGGGCGTATGCAGCGACGTCGCGATCAGGCGATCGATACCGTCGTTCGTATTCGAAAAGAGCACCGCTGAAATGGCGGGCAGGTTCATGTCGGCCTTGATCGTTACCAGTTTCTGGATACCATTGATCACATGCATCGGAATGTCGATGACGATGCGGCATACATCCCGGTTGGGGCGGTTCAGTGATATGTAGGTGAGCAGTGCAAGCCCGCTGGACAATGTTCTAATAGGCTGTTTGGATTATTGTGGTTTCTGAGAATCCTGAAATGGACGGCCGCCGCGGCCTTAGCACGCCCCCGAAGCTTCGGGGCGCTGCGTCGCCGCTCGAAATAGGCCGCTGGAGGCCTGGCCGGCCCGTACATTAATTCAAACAGCGTCTTAGCCTGACGCCGGGCCGGTGCCGAAGGGCCGTTGCAAACAATGTATGGTAAACATCGTCATCGTCGGCGTACATGACAAGGTTCTTGATCACAGGTATATTTTATTCGGCGCACCATGAACAAAAGGGGCAACATCCGCGCCTGAAAGGGCAGGGCCACATATTTTCAGCCAAATGCACCGGTACCTGGTGCGGGATCGTGGTTCGCACGAAGGTGGACCAACCCTATACCACCGGACTAGTGTTGTTATGGCCAGCGGATCCGGAGTATGTTCCGGATCACGAGCCGTAGATCCCGCAGAACGCAGGGTTTTGTCACCATCAGAACCTCGTGCCGAAGGCAAAACAACGCATCGAGCGAGCTGGAAGACGTCGTAAACACAACCAGTGGAATCCGCCGCAGTTGCTCGTCGCGACGGATCAGCACCAGGGCCTCGCGACCGGTAACCACCGGCATATTCATGTCCGTGATGATCATTCCGGGCAAGGCATGCAGCGTCTTGGCCCGGTTGAGTTGGTCGATCAGCTCAAGACCGTTACTGGCAGTTGTGATACAAACCTCGCGGTCCACCTCATGCGCAGTCTCGTTGAAGAGCATCAGATCGTCGGGGTCGTCGTCAGCCCATAGAACTTGGTGTGTATTCATTTAGGCGGTTTTTAAGGTTTCGATAATCGTCAGTCGGTAGCGCAGAGGAATGAAGCACGCCTTTCTTGAAAAAGGGATGCCCGGGGTTTGTTTGGCCGGATCGGACTTGAAGGAGCGAAGCGTTGTCCGCGTTGACTTTCAGCGGTTCGTGCAGGAACAGCGAATCAAAAGGTATGAGGTAGGCAACATCGTAGTACATAGGTTCATCGCCATTTAAATATTGCATTCGGAACGAAGGGTGCAATGGGATGTGTACGGATACGACTAAAAAGAGGGTAGGTGCGCTTCGAAAAAGGTAACGGCGCTCTTACAAAGCTACCCTAATGGACACCGAAAAGCAAGGAATATCGAAATTATTTTAAAAATTTTCGTAATGCATTAAGCTGCAGTTGATAGCGCCCTGTAAGCTGTTTCCTGGCCGGTGTTCGCGCGGGATCGTTTCCCGCAACCGGCGCGCTGTATCAGTAGAATTGCGGTACGTGCAACATGCTACCCAATCCCACTGCAATCCCCTTATACGCGTCATTTGCACCCCTTGTCGATGGCCAAGGAGTCCGCCGGATTTCAGGTGAGTATTCGTCCCGTTTTTTATGGTCCATCAGCCTGTAGACTTTCTTTTGGCATCAGCTGTTCAAAAGTTGGTTATGGTACGCGAATTGAACGCATTATGTTCTGGAGCGCACCTTTTCCCGCAACCTTGCTTCGCAACTCCTTCTCATTTTTCCAGCGCTCTTCCTTCCTATAATCCTCCATTGCATGTTTTCACTCCGGCGCCTTGCTCATGCACGGATGCCGGTACCAGCACCGACCGAAATGGCCGCGCCTAAATGCGTGGTCTGCCGATACGCCTTTTCGCAAACCTAAAATGAAACACATGCACCCTTCTTTACGCAACTGTTCGCTCACCATTGTACTATCGCTTTCGCTACTACCCGACGTCCGTTCACAAACCTTTGCCCCTACTGCACAGGCAAAGGACTTCAACATCTTCACGGAAGCGTCCTTTTCCCTTCATTCCGGTACCGTACAGGGCCCGGTAGCCATCGGTACGGATCTTATTCTGACAGGCAACGGCACGGTGGCCAGCCTGCACAGCGGAACGTACCCTACCTATGCCTCGAACAACAACGATAATTACGGTATCGCCATCGGCGCGCGTACGATCTTCACCAGCGGCAGCCTGAGCCGGGTGCTCCGCGGAAAGATACGCCTTGCGGATGCCGTCGGCACCCGTGTCTGGTATACCAACGGCGGCGCGGCCGTCAATACAAAGCTCACCACACAGGCGGGCACCTTCAACTCCAACCCGGCCTTGCAGGCAGACCGCACGCAGACTGCTCCGGATGCTACTGGCAGCACCGGGATCGATGTTGCGGACGCGTTCCTCGACTTTTCCGATTACCATACGCGGATCGCCACCTGGAAGGTGAGCACCGATCCGCGTCTGAACCACCTTACACTTCCCGCGGGCACGAGTGCCACGCTCACCCTCGTGGCAAATAAGATCAACTACCTGAACGTAACGATGGCGCAGCTTACGGCGCTCACGGGCTCGCTGACGCTTTCCGGCGCGTCGCTCAGCGCGCAAACGATCCTGGTGATGAACGTGGACGTAAATGGCACGTACGCATGGGCACCTCCCAACATGAGCAGCCTGGGCGCTTCCGCCGGGGCACATATCCTATGGAACTTTGCCGGGGCTGCCAACCTGCAGATCAGCGGTAACCGGGCGCTCTACGGAACGCTCCTGGCGCCACTTGCAGCACTGTCATTTACCAATAACAACGGCGCCTATGGCCAGGTGGTGGTGCGGTCGATAACGCTCGGAAATGCCACCATCCGCTACCACGTATTTTCTACTACGCTTCCCGACGTGCCCGAGGCCATCGTACTGCCCCTGCGGAGCATCAGCCTCACCGGTGCCTACTCGGGCGAATCGGTTGAGCTTCAGTGGGAAGTACTCGACGAGGTGGCCATTGAAGAATACGCGATCGAGCGAAGCACCAGCGGCACTGATTTCCGGGAGATCGGGGTCGTGCGCAGCAGCGGGGATCACAGCCGCTTTACGTACAGATTTACCGATGCTGCTCCCGACCGCCAGGCAACACTCGTTTTTTACCGCGTTCAGGTGCGCGAACAGAATGGTAGCCGCTACTATTCAGCGGTAAGGGCTGTAAAGCAAACGCTCTCAGCTCAATGGAACTTGTGGCCCAATCCGTTTGCCGATCGGGTGCACCTGCGCTACCAGGCTTTCGCATCAGAAACCATGCACCTGCGCTTGTTGAACGCAGGCGGACAGCTGATGCAGGTGAAAGCTATGCTGATGCAGCCTGGTATGAACCAACTTGCCCTAAACGAACTCCAACACCTGGCGCCGGGTATTTATTTCGTAGAACTGCTGGGAGAACGCGGCCAGCGCATCGCCTGGCAACGGATCATGAAATGAACCCCAACACGATAAAGTGCCGCCAGTAAAACGCGCAATGGTACTCTATGAACACTTGACCTGTGAAAACACCAAACGAGAACCCCATTCCTGGGGTTTTCTCTTTTTTACAGATGGCACCTCCGCAAGAAGGCGGCAGAGCCGCCATGCACCATTATCCGGACGAGCTTTCGAGCAGATGGCTCCTGGCTGTAAACCGGCTAAACGATCATGATACGCGTTTTTGCACCTTGCCCGCCCCTGGTGTCACTTGCAGCTTGCACTACCATTCCAAAAGCGTTCGAAGCGGCACCCTTACCCGACACAACCGGGTGGTCCGCCATCAAGCAACTGCAGCGCAACGGCGCCCGCATCATCACTTTTGGGTTGGCACCGGCAGTACCGGGCCTGCATTCCCGCTCTCCATGGCGACAGAGCCGCGCCGCAGCCCGGCTTCCGGCACTTCCGATACAGAACCTCCTCCCCGCGTTGGCGGCACCGGTGCAACCTGCTGCGGCGCCGGTTTGCGGGAGGGTATACCTACAACGTCTGACCGGAACGGCACCGGCAAAGCAGCCTACGACGCTGCCATAAGAGGCAGGCGGCAGCGGCCGTGAGCAAGGCCAGAAATACGGTCACCATCAACCCCTTACGACACGGTACAGCAGGGCAGCTTCTGGGGCCTGCCCGTTCTTGTAGGTCTCTGCCATAAAAAAGCCGCAAACTATGTTGCGGCATCACCAGCTACACCCTTTAATGCTGGTCCTCGATCTTACGGGTTTCGGTCGTCGTTTTTGTCTTCACACCGCTGCTCCGCTTTTTCTTGCGGTGTACGAGGTTATACGCCTTATCCTTCACCGTTGTCTTGGGCTTCACCTTGGTCTTCGTTTCCGTATTCGAAGTGCTGTCGTAGGACTCGATCGTGGCCTCGGTCACGGTTTGTGCCTGAACCGCGGCGGTGCCCAGCAGCAGCACCCCGAAAAGCATCAGCATCTTTTTCATGGTTTGCTCTTTTGGGCTACCTGCAGCAAAGGTGGTACCAATCACGGCAAAGCCCCCGGCGTGGTGCCGGGGGCTTTGTAATAAAACGATTCGGATCCGCTTACATCCGCTCGGGTACACGGATCCCCAGCAGGGCCATCGAGTCGCGCAGCACCTGGGCGGTCTGGCGGCACAGTTCAAGGCGAAGGGCCTTCTTTGCCTCGCTTTCGGCCTGCAGCACCGGGTGTTCGGCATAGAACGCATTGTAGGTCTTGGCCACCGTAAACGCATAGTTGGCCATGGCCGACGGGTTGAAATCCCTGGCCGCGCCTTTTACGGTTTCGGCGTATTGCTCAATGAGCAGCAGCAGGTCTTTTTCCTTACGCAGCAGGCCTTCCGTGGAGATCTCAACGGCAGCGGTGCCGGCGCCCGCCTTGCGCAAAATGGAGCGGATGCGTGCATACGTATATTGAATGAACGGACCGGTAAAGCCCTGGAACTTGATCGTTTCCTCCGGGTTGAACAGCATCTTCTTCTTCGGGTCTACATGCAGGAGAAAGAACTTGAGCGCACCGAGCGCAATCGTTTCGTACAACTCCTTCAATTCTACTTCGCCGAACTCTTCGATCTTGCTGTGCTCCCGCGTTTCTTTCTCGGCTACCTGCACCATCTCGTCCACGAGGTCGTCGGCGTCCACCACCGTGCCTTCGCGGCTCTTCATACGGCCTGTGGGCAGTTCCACCATGCCATACGACAGGTGATGGATGCCGCCGGCATAGGGCGCACCAAGCTTCTCCAGAATGAGCTGCAGCACCTTCATGTGGTAGTTCTGCTCGTCGGCGATCACGTAGATGCTCTGATCGTAGGGGAACTGCTCGTATTTCTGCTGGGCGAGCCCCATGTCCTGCGTGATGTACACGGAGGTGCCGTCCTTGCGGAGCACCAGCTTTTCGTCGAGGCCGTCCGCCGTCAGGTCGATCCAGACGGAGCCATCGTCCTTGCGGAAGAAGACGCCTTTCTCGAGCCCCTCGTTCACCAGGTCGCGGCCGAGGAGGTAGGTCTGTGATTCGTAGTAGGTCTTGTCGAAGTCGGAGCCGATGCGTTGATAGGTTGCGTCGAAGCCTGCGTACACCCAGCCGTTCATTTGTTTCCAGAGGTCGATCACCTCGGGCTTGCCGGCTTCCCAATCCACCAGCATCCCCTGCGCTTCCTTCATCACCGGTGTGGCGGCACGTGCTATTTCCTTGAGGCCGTCGAGCGCTTTTTGTGCGGCCTCGCCCTTGCGGTCACCATTGGCCCAGTTCCGGTAAATGGCTTCGGCCTTGGTGCGCTGCGCGTCGTCGAGCCCGTCGAACTTGCCGTTCTTGAGGCGCTCGAACAGGGGCTCGGTCTGGGCCTTCAGCTCGGTTTCGAATTGTACGTAGTAGTGCCCCACAAAATGATCGCCCTTCATCCCGCTGCTTTGGGGCGTGGCGCCGTTCGCGAGCTTCTTCCAGGCGATCATGCTCTTGCAGATGTGGATGCCGCGGTCGTTTACGATGCAGGTCTTCATTACCTCGTTGCCGGCGGCTTCCAGGATGGCGGCGACGCTCCAGCCCAGGAAGTTGTTGCGCAGGTGACCGAGGTGCAGGGGCTTGTTGGTGTTGGGGGAGGAGTATTCCACCATCACTTTCTTGCCGGTGGCGGCGGCGGGCTCGAGCGCGTTGCGGAGAAAGCCGGGCAAAGCCGCGTCGGCCACAGAGAGGTTGAGGAATCCCTTGATCACGTTGAAGTTGGCGAACAGCTCCGGGTGCTGCGCCGTAAGGTACGCGCCGAGCTCCTGGCCAAGCGCTTCGGGCGACTTACGCAATTGCTTGATCAGGGCAAACAGCACCACGGTATAATCGCCCTCGAACTCGGGCTTCGTCTGGTTGACCAGGATATCGTCTGCGGAGGCCGCCACGCCGTACAGGCTGCTGATGGCGGCGGCGCTTACCTCTTTGATGCGGGCTACAAGGCTCATGCGTCGGCTTGAATTTGGCCGCGAAGTTACGGCTTCGAAAAAGGTTTTGAGCGGTTTTGGAAGGTTTTGACGGTTGTAACAGGCCAGCGGAATCGCCCGCCGGGATATCCGGACGCTTGTTGTGCGCGAATTGGTACCAGCTCCTAGGGAGCCTTGTACACGAAACCATGCGGGCAGGCTTCGGAGGTCAACTTTTTAAAACCATCCAAAACTTTTCAAAACCCTTCAAAACCGTTTCCGGGTCCTTGTTTTAACGAACCCGGTTCTTCCTGAAAATGTACATTTGCGCTCCATGAAGCGCGTGCACCGCACCATCCGCAAAGCGATCCTGCAGGTCATCGACCTGTTTTACCCGCCATTCCGTAAGGTGATGACGGTGCAGATGTTCCGCTATGCGGCCTGTGGTGGCGGCAACACGGTGCTGAATATCCTGGTGTATTATATCGCCTACAACTTCGTTCTGGAAAAGCAGGTGCTCGATCTAGGGTTCATCGCCTTCACGCCGCACATCGCTGCCTTCCTGATCGCCTTCTGCATCACCTTCCCGATCGGGTTCTACCTGAGCATGTTCGTGGTGTTCCAGGGGTCCTACCTGAAGCGGCGCGTGCAGCTGTGGCGCTACTTTCTCGTGGCCATGGCCTGCGTGGTGCTGAACTACGTGCTGCTCAAGGTGTTCGTAGAAATACTGGGCATGTACCCGACTCCCTCCCTGATGGCTACCACCGGCATCGTCGTCCTGTTCTCCTATTTGTCACAACGGCACTTTTCCTTCCGCTCCCAGGCGCAGGGGTAGGGCACGCGGCCCCCTGTCCCCCGAAGGGGGAACTTAGACCGAGGCCTTTCTTCCGGTAGGCGTCCGTCCTTGTGGCAGAATTTGAATTCATAAGTACATGACCCAAGGAGCATAGGAACAAATGAATTCGGATCTTTGTGTCGACACAACCCTCCTTTCTATTTCATGTATTCATATGCTCAGGTATGCATTTGTTCTCGCTCAAATTCGTAACGTAGAAAGTCCCGCCGTTGGCGGGACTTTCCTATAAAGCAATTTTTAGTAAAGACAGAACGGAGAAAGGTATGATCGACCTAAGTTCCCCTTTGGGGGACAGGGGGCTGCCCTACAGCGCGATCTCGCTGACGTGTACGGCCAGTTTACCGGTGCAGTTGCTGCGGATCAGGAGGTGCTCCGGCTGGGCAAAGACGCCGGTGAGCGTCAGCTCCGCAACGGCGCCGGAGCCGCGGATGCCCTTCATCCATTCCTTATTAAGCCATTCGTTCAGGTTCCTGGTGGCCGTGGCGTAATACTCGGTCAGCGGAAACGACGTGTGCTTCTTCAGTTCCGACGTGATGCGCTTGCTGAACAGCCACTTGGCGGTTTTGATCAGCAGGTTCCTGGAGCGCACGTCGTATTCGAGGTCCTGCACCTCGATGGTCTTGGTGGCGGCGTTGTACACCGGCTTGCCGATGAACGACGCGGAGCCGTTGAAGGAGCCGGAGAAGTCGATCTCGATCCGCAGGTTGCCGGTCGTGTCGGAGCTCACCCGCGTGCCTTCCACCACGATGTGCTTTTTGAACAGCCCATCGGCAACGTCGAAGCGCTTGTGCAGGAGGTATTGGGTCAGCACCTTCGACAGCGAGTCGTATTGCAGCGCGGCCTCGAGGTAGATGTTGAAGCCGCCGGGATGCGCCGCATTGCTCAGGTTGGGCGCCGTGGTGGCGGGCGCGTCGGGGCGCTTGAGGCTCACCACGGGCGTGGCCGAGATGCCAATTGAGATGTTGAGCAGGTCGTTCTTAGCCGAGAGGTTTTCCATGCGCAAGCGTTTGGGGTGAAGGGCGAAATATCCGGCGCCGGGGATGGCGTAGACGGCGTTGAGCTGGTTCCAGGCCTGTTGGATGTAGGGGCGAAGCGCGACCACGGCGAAGGAGTCCTCCATCGCTTTCTTGGTGGCATCCAGGTTGGCGCGGATGCCGTCGAGCACGGTCTTCGTCACATCCTGGCCCCAGAAGCAAACGGTGCACTTGTCGAGCGCCACGGGCTCGGGCCGCACGATCTTCGTAAGCAGGCGGTAGTCGGGGAGGAGCTGGAAAGAGGCGCCGAAGCCGATGTTGACGCGGCGCTCGCTCTCCTTGACGCCGCAGGAGCACTCCGGCGTCCAGGGGCTCAGCACGGTGCTGTTGTAGCAGGCCCGCGATGCGCCGATGATCTTGTAAAAGCCGGTGAACTGCAGGTTGAAGCTCGTGCCGGAGGCCGCAAACCTGAGCGGGGAGCGGCGCATCCGGTACTTGTAGCGCGTCTTGCAGTCGGGCTGCACCCAGCCGTCAGGCCAGCCGGGGGAGGCGAACACGGTATCGACCTTATTTTCCGCCAGCGTGAAGATGGGACGGAGCGAGATCGTGATCGGGATGTCGATATCGGACTCCGGCAGCGAGTCGAGCAGGCGGCGCGCAGAGTCGGGGCGCGACTGCGCAAACGAAACGACGGACAATAAGGTAAGAAAGGCAGAAAGGAGGCGTTTCATGGCCCTGCAATAATACAATTTGCTAATGGGTTAATGTGCTAATGTGCTGATGAGGTAATTGGGTAATTGGGTAATCGCATAACGGGCGAAGCGAGAAGGTGGGTTCCTACTAGCCCATAGCTTCAGCTATGGGTATTCGATATTTCACCAGCCCATGGCTTCAGCCATGGGTTTTCGATACGTACCAGCCCACGGCTTTAGCCGTGGGTAAAAAGGCGCGCACGATGGCAACGGCAAGCAGATAAATGAGTGTTCTGTCCACCGGAAACGCGGTTTTCGTTTCATGAGACGCGTTTTGCCAAAACAGCAGGTCCCTTCCGGTCGACCTGTCATCCTGATGGGCTGGCAGGGCGCTGACGGCGTTTGTCTGACGCTTTTCTGACAAAATTGCACGATCTGCACCCCGGGCATATTCCTTGATAACCAAAGGGGAACTCAAAAAAATCCGAAAAGCAAATGGGAAAGATCATCGGTATAGACTTAGGTACGACCAATAGCTGCGTCGCAGTAATGGAAGGCAACGAGCCCGTAGTGATCGCCAACGACGAAGGCCGTCGCACCACTCCCTCGGTGGTCGCCTTCCTCAAAAACGGCGAGCGTAAGGTGGGCGACCCGGCAAAGCGCCAGGCCATCACCAACCCGCAGAACACCATCATGAGCGTGAAGCGCTTCATGGGCCGCCAGTACGGCGAGGTAACAGAAGAGATCAGCCATTGGAGCTATAAGGTAGCCCAGGGCGACAACAATACGGTGCGCATCGACATCGACGGCCGCCTCTACACCCCGCAGGAGATCTCCGCGATGGTGTTGCAGAAAATGAAAAAGACGGCGGAAGACTACCTCGGCCAGGAAGTGACCGACGCGGTGATCACCGTGCCCGCTTACTTTAACGACGCCCAGCGCCAGGCTACAAAGGAGGCCGGTGAGATCGCCGGACTCAATGTGCGCCGCATCGTGAACGAGCCTACCGCGGCTGCCCTGGCCTACGGCCTCGACAAAGGCGGTAAGGACCACCACATCGCCGTATTCGACCTCGGCGGCGGCACCTTCGACATCTCCGTGCTCGAGCTCGGCGAAGGCGTATTCGAAGTGAAGTCGACAAACGGCGACACCCACCTCGGTGGCGACGACTTCGACAAGGTGATCATGGACTGGCTCGCCGAGGAGTTCCGCAAAGACGAGAACGTAGACCTCCGCAAGGACCCCATGGCCCTGCAGCGCCTCAAGGAAGCTGCCGAGAAGGCCAAGATCGAGCTGTCGTCCTCTTCGGAGACGGAGATCAACCTGCCTTATATCACTGCAGTTGATGGTGTGCCCAAGCACCTCGTGAAAAAGCTCACCCGCGCCAAATTTGAGCAGCTCGCCGACACGCTTTTCGAGCGCTGCCTGCGCCCCTGCGAGCAGGCCCTCAAAGACGCCGGTCTCTCCGTAGGCCAGATCGACGAGGTGATCATGGTGGGTGGCTCTACCCGTATCCCCAAAGTGGGCGAGATCGTAGAAAAATATTTCGGCAAGAAGCCCAACCGCGGCGTAAACCCCGACGAGGTGGTGGCCATTGGCGCCGCCATCCAGGGTGCCGTGCTCACCGGCGAGGTGAAGGACGTGCTCCTGCTCGACGTAACGCCGCTCTCTCTCGGTATCGAAACGATGGGTGGCGTCATGACCCCGCTCATCACCTCCAACACCACCATCCCGACCCGCAAGTCGGAGGTGTTCTCCACGGCTTCCGACAACCAGCCCGGTGTGCAGATCCATGTGCTGCAGGGCGAGCGCTCGATGGCCAAGGACAACAAGAGCCTCGGCGTGTTCAACCTCGACGGCATCCCGCCGGCACCCCGCGGCGTTCCGCAGATCGAAGTGATCTTCGACATCGACGCCAACGGCATCCTGCACGTAACGGCGAAGGACAAAGGCACCGGCAAGGAGCAGAAGATCCGTATCGAAGCCGGCTCGGGCCTCAGCAAGGAGGAAGTGGAAAAGATGAAGGCGGAAGCCAAGGCCAACGAGATGACCGACAAGGCCGAGCGCGAGAAGATCGAGAAGATCAACCAGGCCGACTCGCTCATCTTCCAGACCGAGAAGCAGCTGAAGGAGTTCGGCGACAAGGTGCCGGCCGATAAAAAGGCCCCCATCGAAGCCGCACTCGAGAAGCTCCGCGAGGCGCACAAGAGCCAGGACATCGCCCGCATCGACGCCGCCATGGCCGAGATGAACGCTGCCTGGACGGCTGCCAGCGAAGACATGTACAAAGCCTCCGAAGGTGCCGGTCAGCCCGGTGCCGGCGGGCCCGGTGCGCAGGCCGGCCCTCAGCAGGGCGGATCGGAGAACGTGACCGACGCCGAGTTCGAGGAAGTGAAGTAAGGATTCCAGGAAGCCGCGGGCACTATTAGTACGGAATTGAAACGACGATGAGCGATCCCGCCCGCGACACTACTTGTAATAAAGAAAGGCCACCTTCGGGTGGCCTTTCGTATTTCAGATTTTTGATTTCGGATTTCGGATTCGGAGAAGTACCAAAAGGAAAAAGCCCCCGGGGAACCGGGAGCTTTAGCTATGTACGCAACAGGCCGGGAAAGCCGCACCTGAGGACTAAATCTGAAATCTGGGATCCGGGATCTGCGATCCTTAGATGAGGTCCATCGCCAGCACGAAGAAGGTCGTCACGAAGGGGATGATGAGGGTCAGCCATTCCCAATGAGCGAAGATGGCAAACAGGAGGGCAGCGGTAGAAACGAAGAAAAGGATCCAGTACAGGCCACGGTTGGAGCGTTTCACTTCCATGAAGAAAAATTTTCGCAAAAATAGGGGACAACGTGCAAAATATCCAGAATTACCTGCGGCCTCATTTTTACTGTTCAAACTTGGCTTCGCTGCATTATTTTCGCGGCAATGTGTGCCCCGCACACATTTGCTTAGCCAACTGAACTTCCTAATACCTGAGGAATGAAAATCGATTTTTACCTGCGCTTCCACACCCGGTACGGCCAGTCGCTGGCGATCTCGGGCAACCATCCTTCGCTCGGCAGCAACGACCCCGCCCAGGCGCTGCCCCTCCAGTACCTCAATCCCGAATTCTGGTATGCCTCCATCGAGGTGGACACTACGGCGGCGACCAGCCTTCACTACCACTACGTGCTGACCAACGAGTTCGGCGAGCGCGTCGTTGACGCCGAGCAGCACCGCATCGTAGCCATCGGTAGAAAGGACAGCGGCCACCTCGTGCTCGTCGACACCTGGAACTACGCCGGCGAATTCGAGAACGCGTTTTATACGGCGCCCTTCCGCCAGGTATTTTTCAACAGCCAGAAGTCGCCCCGCCTCAAGAACCCGAAGCACTACAGCCACCAGTTCCGGGTAAAGGCGCCGCTGCTGCCCGACCAGGAGTGTGTGTGCCTCGTGGGCTCCGGCCCGGCCCTCGGCGAGTGGGACAGCGCCAACCCCGTGTTGCTGGAGCGCTCCGGCGACTGGTGGACGGTAAAGCTCGACGTTGCGCCGACCGACCTTCCCATTACGTATAAATACGGCATCTATAATTTCAAGAAGGGCTCCTTCGTCCGCTTTGAGGATGGCGACAACCGCACCCTCTACCGCCACGACGAGGCCGGCTCCATCACGCTGCTGCACGATGGGTTCGTGCGCCTGCCCAACACCTCCTGGAAGGGCGCCGGCATCGCCATCCCGGTTTTCTCGCTCCGCTCGGCCAACTCTTTTGGCGTGGGCGAGTTCACCGACCTGAAGCTCCTGGCCGACTGGGCCACGGGCGCCGGCATGAAGCTGATCCAGCTCCTCCCCATCAACGATACCTCCGCCACCTTCACCTACCTCGACTCCTATCCGTACGCGGCCATTTCCGCCTTTGCATTGCACCCGCAGTACATCAACCTTTCCAAGGTGGCCGGGAAGAAGGGCGCCGCCGCGCTCAAGTCGCTCGTGAAAAAACAAAAGCAGCTCAACGCACTCACCGAGATCGACTACGAGGAGGTGATGAAATACAAGATGCAGGTGCTCCGCGAGCTGTACGAGGCGGAAGGAGAGGAGTTCAGCAAAGACGCCGAATACACCAGCTTTGTTTCCGCCAACGGGCACTGGCTGAAAGCCTACGCGGTGTTCAGCCACCTGCGCGACAAGTTCGGCACCGCCGACTTCAACCAATGGAAGACCAATTCGGTATACAACGAGGCCGAGATCGAGAAGCTGATCTCCGCCCGCTCCAAGACCGCGAAAGAGATCCGCTTTTACTATTGGGTGCAGTACCACCTGCACCTGCAGCTCAAGGATGCCGTTGACTACATCCACAAGAAAGGCATCGTAGTGAAGGGCGATATCCCGATCGGCATTTACCGCTACAGCGTGGACGCCTGGCAGGCGCCGGAGCTGTACCACATGGACTGGCAGGCAGGTGCGCCGCCCGACGACTTCGCAATCAAAGGACAGAACTGGGGTTTCCCGACGTACAACTGGGAGAAAATGCAGGAAGACGGCTTCCGCTGGTGGAAGCAGCGCTTCGAGCAGATGTCGAACTACTTCGACGCCTTCCGCATCGATCACATCCTTGGCTTCTTCCGCATCTGGAGCATCCCGCTCGACGCTGTGGAAGGCATCCTGGGCCGCTTCATCCCTGCCCTGCCTGTGCGCCACACCGAGTTCGGCGAGCGTGGCATCTGGTTCGACTACGACCGCTACTGCCGGCCCTATATCACCGACGCGGTGCTTGATGAGGTGTTTGGTCCGCTCGCGAGCCGCGTGCGCGACGAATTCCTGGTGCCCAACAGCCGCGGCGGCTACGACCTGAGCCCCGCCTTCGAAACACAGCGCCAGGTGGAAGCCTGGGCTGCCTCCCGTGCGGGCGATCCGGAAACAGATACCCTCAAGCACGGGCTCTACGACCTGATCTCCAACGTGCTGTTCTTCGAGGAGCCCGGCTCCAACGGCACGCATTACCATTTCCGCATCTCCATCGAGAGCATCACCTCGTTCCGCCACCTCGACGAAGGCCTGAAGGCGCGCCTTCGCGAGCTGTACGTCGACTATTTCTACCGCCGCCAGGATGGCTTCTGGAAGCACGAGGCCTTGCGCAAGTTGCCGGCCCTGAAGGAAGCCACCAACATGCTCATCTGCGGCGAGGACCTGGGTATGGTACCCGCCAGCGTGCCGAGCGTGATGAAGGACCTGGGCATCCTGAGCCTCGAGATCCAGCGGATGCCCAAGGACCCGACCACCGAGTTCTTCCACCCGCGCACGGCGCCCTACCTCTCCGTAGTGACCCCTTCGACGCACGACATGAGCACGATCCGCGGCTGGTGGGAAGAAGACCGCGCGCGTACGCAGCGCTTTTTCAACACCGTGCTCGAGTCGCACGGCACCGCCCCGTATTTCTGCGAGCCCTGGGTCAACCGCGCCATCGTGCTGCAGCATCTTTATGCGCCTGCCATGTGGAGCATCTTCCAGCTGCAGGACCTGCTGGGCATGAGCGAGACGCTGCGCCGCGAGAACCCCGCCGAAGAGCGCATCAACCAACCCGCCGATCCGAAGCACTACTGGCGCTACCGGATGCACCTCCCGCTCGAAGGGCTGATCCGCGAAAAGGAGTTCAACACCGAGTTGCGCGAATACATTGTGAACAGCGGCAGGGGTTAAGCTTCCTGCCTGCCCGATACAGAGGCGTGCCGCACCCGCAGCACGCCTCTTCTTTTGCCTATATTCGCACCGAAACTGATGACCATGGAAGCTGTCGGCACCTCCTGTCCCTCCTGCGGCGCCCCCTTTACCGGGAAGTACTGCTCCGCCTGCGGGGAGAAGAAAGTGTCCGCGCACGATTTTACCGCCGGGCATTTCATCGAGGAAAGCATCGAAGGCTTCACCCATTTCGATAACAAATTCCTGCGCACGCTGAAGCTCCTCCTGTTTCGTCCCGGCATGCTCACCACCCATTTTGCCGAAGGCCGCAAGGTGCCGTACATGAAGCCGATGCAGCTCTTCATCGTGAGCAACCTGCTGTTTTTCCTGCTGGTGGGCGCCGGCAACGTGTTCGCCCATCGCATCGGTAATTACCTCGTCGAGCGCGGGGGCATCTTCAATACCCGCAGTGCTTTTTACAGCAAGTTCGGCGCCGCGGCTGACGTCACACGGCTTGGACAGGTGTTCAATGAGAAAATGGCCGGACAGTCGAAAGCATTCATTTTCCTGTTCATCCCGTTCTATGCCCTCGCCTGTGCGCTGCTCTTCCTGAGGCGCAGGAAGCCGTTCGGCCTGCACCTTACCTTCGCGGCGCATTTTTTCAGTTTCCTGCTGCTCTACTTTACGCTTTTTCATTTCCTCTTCGTACTGCCGGACCGCTACCTGTTTCACATGTCCCAGGAGGCTTTTGAGCGCCTTGCCATCTACCTGAACCTGTTCGTGCTTATCGGTTATTTTACGTTGGCGGCACGGCGCTTTTACCGGAGCGGATGGATCTTTTCGTTCTTCTCGGGTATCGCTGCGGGAGTCCTGTTCATCATTCTCCTCCAGGCCTACCGCCTCTTCCTTTTTCATAACATCCTCCGAACCTTACACTGATGCGACTCTGGTACCGCACTTACGAGCTGCCTTTCCAATACCCGTTCACCATCTCCAAGGGCACCAAGACCCACCAGCCTGCGCTGCATGTAGCATTGGAGCACCTGGGCCGCATCGGGCATGGCGAGGCGCCGGCGATCACCTATTACAACATCAGCACCGAGGCGATGGTCGCCGATCTGGAACGCAAGAAGATCTTCGTGGAGAAGTTCGCGTTCACCGAGCCGGAGCGCTATTGGCACTACCTGCACCACCTGTACCCGAACAACCCCTTCCTGGTGTGCGCGTTGGACATGGCCGGCTGGGATCTCTTCGGGCAGATCATAGGCAAGCCACTGCAGGCGCTCTGGATGCCCGAAGCGCCCCTGCAGCCGCGCACCAATTACACCATTGGCATCGACTCCATAGAGCGGATGGTGGAGAAGCTGCGGGCGCATCCCTGGCCCGTGTACAAGATCAAGCTTGGTACCGACGAGGACATCGCCATCGTGGAGGCCCTCCGGAAACATACAGACGCACCTTTCCGCATTGATGCCAATGCCGCTTGGTCCGTAGCCGAAGCCATCGAAAAGATCGACGCGCTGCAGCACCTGGGCGTGGAGTTCGTGGAGCAGCCGCTGGCCAAGGACGACTGGGAGGGCATGAAGCGCTTGATGGAAAAGAGCCCCTTGCCACTGTTTGCCGACGAGAGCTGCGTGTTCGAGAGCGACGTGGAGCGCTGCGCCGGTCATTTCCACGGCATCAACATCAAGCTGACGAAGTGCAGCGGCATCACGCCGGCGCTGCGCATGATCGAGAAGGCACGCGCACTGGGCCTGCAGGTGATGATCGGGTCGATGAATGAATCCACCGTGGGCTCCGCGGCCATCGCGCACCTCGCGGTGCTGGCCGACTACATCGACGCCGACGGTCCGTTGCTGCTCGCGCAGGACCTGGCCACAGGACTTACGTTTGGCAATGACGGATATGTTCGTACCTCCGACGCACCCGGCCTGGGCATCCGCTTTGATCCCGAGCCTTACGATAAATAAGCCTCCCTATATCATTCCATGCCGCGCTAACGGGTCGTTGCGAGGAGCGTCCCTGCCGAAGGCAAGGGACCGACGAAGCAATCTCCTTCGTTACGCAGCGTGTCTGTAAGAGTTCAGCTTTAGGGTCACTCCTCGTAGCGCAGGAGATTGCTTCGCTACGCTCGCAATGACGTTTGCTTCGTAGCGCTCGCAATGACATTCGCTGTATGCGCACTGACGAAGAAGGCCCCGGCAGAAATGCCGGGGCCTTTTATCATTTACAATGTTGCGCTCTTTGCGCGCTTCGCGTCTTGGTATGAAATTACCAGATCCGCACGCGGAGCGAGTCGGGACGGTACATCTTGTCGCCCGGCTTTACGCCGAAAGCCTCGTAGAATTCCGGTACGTTCACGAAAGGACCGTTGACGCGCCATTTGGCGGGGGAGTGCACGTCGGTGAGCAGGCGGGTGGCCAGCTCCTCCGGGCGGGTGTGGCTCAGCCAGCCAAGGGCGTAGCCGAGGAAGTAGCGCTGCAGGGGCGTCATGCCATTGATGGTTTTGCCGCTTTTGTAGGTTTCCGTTTTCTTGAACGCCTCGAGGCCGAGGATGGCGCCGCCGAGGTCGGCGATGTTTTCGCCCAGGGTGGCCTTGCCGTTAATGCGGGCAGTGTCCACTACTACGTAGCTGTTGAACTGGTCCACCATCACCTGGGCGCGCTTGGCGAATTCGGCGGAATCTTTCGACGTCCACCAGGCATTGAGGTTGCCCTTCTCATCGAACTGGCGGCCTTCATCGTCGAAGCCGTGCGTGATCTCGTGGCCGATGGTGGTGGCGCCGGCATAGCCGTATACAAGCGCGTCGTCGAGCTGCGCATCGCGGTAGCCCGGTACCGTAAAAATACCGGCGGGCAGCACGATCTCGTTGTTGCTTGGGTTGTAGTAGGCATTGTAGGTCTGCGGGTTCATCTCCCACTCGTCACGGTCCACCGGCTTGCCCAGCTTGTTCACCTCGTACTTGTGCCACCAGGTGTTGGCAGCAAGCACGTTGCGGGCAAGGGGCTGGCGGCTGATCTCCATAGCGGAGAAGTCTTTCCACTTGTCGGGATAGCCCACTTTCTTTTTCATCGATGCGAGCTTGGCGAAGGCTTTCTGCTTCGTGCTGTCGCTCATCCAGTCGAGCTGCGTGATGCGGTCCTTCAGTGCCGCGCGCACGTCTTCCACCATTTTCGAGTAGCGCTCCTTTGCCTCTTTCGGGAAGAACTCCTGCACGAACACCTTGCCGAGGGCTTCGCCCATGAGGCCGTCCTGGAGGTCCAGCATCCGCTTCCAGCGGGTCTTCGGCTTTTTGGCGCCGCGGATGGTCTTTCCGTAAAAATCGAAATACTGCAGGTACGTAGTGCTGTCGAGATAAGGGGCGGTAGCACGCATCAGGTGAAAGCGCAGGTAATCCTGCAGCACGGGCACCGGGGTGCTTTTCAGCGCGGCGTCCAGCTCTTTGTAGAACTCCGGCTGTCCTACGATCACGGAGTCGAGCTTCGTCACGTGCTGCTTTTCGAGCATCGCGTTCCAGTTGATGGCGGGGCAAACCTTGTTGAGGTCGGCTATCGACATCTTGTTATAGTTGCGGTAGGGGTCGCGGAGGTCTTCGAGCTTGCGGGAAGCCTTGGCGAGGCGGGTTTCCAGCGCGAGGTGCTGCGTGGCCTTCAGTTGGGCGCTGTTGCTGTCGGCACCGAGGCTTTGGAACACCGTGCGCACGTAATTGCCATAGGCGCTGCGGATACCGGCGGTGCGCGCATCGTTGTTGAAGTAGTAGTCGCGGTTCGGAAGCCCGAGGCCGCCCTGGTTCAGGTAGAAGGCCATCACGTCGGAGTTCTTCGCATCCTGGTACACACCGGCGCCGAAGCCGCCGCCAATGCCTTTCACCTGGAAGTCAGCGAGTACGTTGACGATGCCGTTGAGGTCCGTGGCTTTGCCGATGGCATCGAGCTCGGTTTGAATGGGCTGCAGCTTCTGCTGTTCGGCGCCGGTGGAGTCCATCGCGGAGTGCCAGAAATCGCCCACCTTTTTCTCGACGCCGCCCGTTGCGGTAAGCGATTGCTCATTGATGGTTCGGAGGCGCGTGTACAGGTCTTCCTGCACGGCATTGCCGATACCCCAGGAGCTGTACTCGTCGGGAATGGGATGGGCCTTCAGCCAGCCGCCGTTGGCATACTGGAAGAAGTCGTCGCGCGGGCTCACGGTGCTGTCGCGGTCGGTGTAGAGAATGTCGGCGGCGGGGTTATCGGCGGTGGAGCCGGCCACTTTGCTTTGCTGTTGGCAGGCCGCAAGCAGTAGGGTGGCGGCCGCCACGGGGAGCAGTACTTGACGCATAGAGATAGTCTGTGTTAAGGGCTCAAAATACGCCATTCAGGAGGGATCTCAGATCTCGGATCTCCGATCTTGGATTTATTGATGATGAACGGGTGAACGGGTGAGCCAGGATGCGCCCTATTAGGGCAGTGCCGAAAAAGAACGACTGGCCCAAGGCTTCAGCCGTGGGTATTCGAAATGTAGTAGACTATGGCTTCAGCCATGGGAACTTCGTATAGGGCAGGAGATCGTTTCTCCCTTTTTAAGATCGCGATTGCCGTGACTATACCAATCTAAACGACCCTTACCAATAAACCAATAGACTAATAGACCAATAAACGGCCGCAAAGCGGCCTTCGGCCCCATATTTGCCTTTACGCGAAAAAACACCACCTGAATGCGTCTCCTGCTGACCCTCGGCAGCCTCCTGCTGCTGTCTTCCGCACCTTTTGCCCAATCCCGTTTCCAGGTCGGCCTCTTCGGCGGCGTCTCCCAATACCAGGGCGACCTGCAAAGCAGCACCTTCCAGGGCCGCTTTGCGAACGCTGCCCTCGGCGGTACCCTTTCCTATAGCCTCACCCCGCGGCTCGCACTCCGGGGCGGCCTCACCTCTTCGGCACTCGAGGCCAGCGACCGGTACAATACAAAGGAGGAGCTGCGTTCCCGGAACCTGAGCTTCGCCACGGGCCTCGTGGATGCGAGCCTGGTAGGGGAGTATTCGTTCTTCAACATCGAGGATACCCGCTGGTCGCCCTACGTATTTGCCGGCGTTGGCCTCTTCCGGGTAAAGCCGTACACCTACGACTCGAGCGGGCAGAAGTGGTACCTGATGCCGCTCGGCACCGAAGGGCAGGGCCTCGACCAATACCCCGGGCGCAAAGCGTATCACTATACACAGCTGTCCATACCCTTTGGCGGCGGTGTCCGGTTTGCCTTCAACGACACCTGGACCCTCGGGCTTGAGCTCAGCATCCGCAAAACGTTCACCGACTATATCGACGACGTAAGCTCCACCTATGCCGCCCGCGAAGACTTGCTGGCCACGCGCGGACCGAAAGCCGTGGAGCTGGCCTTCCGGCAGGGCGAGGTGGACCCGACCGCCCAATACCCCGAGAAAGGCGCCATGCGCGGGCAGGAAAAGCGGAAAGACCTGTTCTACTTCACGGGCCTGCACCTCCAGTACCGCTTCGGCGGCGGCTCCGGCGGGTCGGGCGGCGGAAAAGGGAAGTACGGCTGCCCGGTGGTGCGGCCCTAGCGGGGATCTCGGATCGGGGATCGCGGATCTCAGATCTTTTTGCGTGCGACCTGCTCTCGCGGGTCTTATCCATTCGCCAGGCAGTAAACAGTTACCTGCTGTTTGGATCCCGGGCGGCCTACGCGGTTGCCTTTTGAGGTGCTTGGTGCCCATCCGAATATCTAATCGATAAAATGCCCGAATGAGGTTGGTGCTCATATCACGGTTAGGGACAAACTATAATCTGCATAAGCCCTTGCCCCTTTGAGCAACACCTCCCACCATAAAGTAAGCATCGACCTAAGTTCCTCCGCCGGCTGGCGGAGACAGGGGGCAATTCCCCAAAATTTCCGGCATCCCGCTTGAATAGGTAGTACTGAGTGGCGCATGCAGTACAATGTCGTCGATCTTCCCACCAGGGCAGGCAACAGGACCGGCACGGCAGTCACCCAGCTAAACCTGTAACATGAAAAACATCGTCCTGGCCTTTGTGTGCGCCCTGGCCTTCCTGGTCAGCCCCGCTCAAACAACCGTTTCGCAACCCGCCGACCCCAACACACTTCTCTGGCGGATCTCTGGAAAAGATCTTTCGCGTCCTTCTTATCTCTTCGGCACCATGCACCTGCTCTGTGCCGGGGGCATCGAGCTCAGCGACTCGCTCCGGGGCGCCATCAAGGGCGCTGACGCCGTCTACCTCGAGCTCGATATGGAAAACATGCAGGAGCTCATGGGGATCATGAACCGGATGCGTATGAACGGCGACACCACCCTCCGCGACCTGCTGAGCAAGGAGCAGTACGATTCGATCCGCACCTTCTTCGCACAGAAGCCCGGCCTCATCCCGTTCTCCATGCTCGAGAAGTTCAAGCCGATGCTGGCTGCCTCGGCCCTCATGGAAGCCGATATGGGCTGCGAGAACCCGGTAGGCATGGAGCAGCTCATCATGACGGAAGCAAAAAAGGAAAAACGCCCGGTGCGCGGCCTCGAAACGATGGCCTTCCAGATGTCGATCTTCGATTCCATTCCGTATACGCTCCAGGCCCGCCAGCTGCTCGACTATGTACACAACTACGGAAAGACCGACGGGCGTAAGGAGTTCGAGGAAATGGCCACCGCTTACGTAACGCAGCAGCTCGACAAGCTCGAGGCCATCACGAAGCGTGAGAACATGGGCATCAGCCAGTACATGGACCTGCTGCTCTACCGCCGCAACGCCACCTGGGTCACGAAGCTGCAGGAGCTGATGCCCGGCAAGTCGCTTGTGGTAGCCGTAGGTGCCGGCCACCTCCCCGGCGACAAAGGTGTCATCGCCCTCCTCCGCGCCGCCGGCTACACCGTGGAGCCGATGCCCAACAATATGCTGAAGCACCTTGAAAAGACGCTTTGAGCAATGTGCTGATGTGTTAATGTGCAAATGTGCTAATACTGAAAGCCCCGATCGCAAAGCGATCGGGGCTTTTTTTGTGCTTTAGGAAAAGCAGCTACAGAAAAGTATGTTCGACCTAAGTGCCCCCTTGGGGGGACAGGGGGCTAGAATTGCTCGAGACCCGAGAAGAAGAACGAGCCTTCGATCTGGGCGTTCTCGTCGGAGTCGGAGCCGTGCACCGCATTCTCGCCCACGGAGGTCGCGAACTTCTTGCGGATGGTGCCTTCCTCGGCCTGGGCCGGGTTGGTGGCGCCGATGAGGGTGCGGAAGTCGGCTACGGCATTCTCTTTTTCGAGGATGGCCGCGATGATGACGCCGCTGCTCATGAACTGGGTAAGCTCACCGTAGAAGGGGCGCTCCTTGTGCACGGCGTAGAATTCACCGGCCTTCTCAAGGGTCAGCTTCGTCTGCTTGAGGGCCACCACGCGGAAGCCCGCCTTGATGATCTGGTCGAGGATGGCACCGGCATGGCCGTTGCGCATGGCGTCGGGCTTGATCATCGTAAATGTTCTATTGGTCATATTGGTATTTTTTATTGCGGCGCGAAGATAAAGAAGGGATGTCAGATCTCGGATCTCAGATTTGGGATCTGCTTCTGACCGTACATTTCTTTCGGCTTGCCAGATCCACACACAGGGCCTCGGCAAAGACGGCGGCGATTGCTCGCGTCGCAGTCCTATAGTAATGTGGGGTTGTTTGCCGCGCTTTGCGCAAATCTGAAATCTGAAATCTGAGATCCGAGATCTGAGATCACAGATCCGAGATCTGAGATTCCCTCTGCGGTATCGTATTTGCATCATGCCGGCCGGAAGCCCGGGCAGGTCGGCAGAAAGGCGCCGGCACTGCGTCAAGGCCTTATACAACAGACGATTATGAAAAATGCACTCCTTCTCGGCGGACTCGCCCTCGGCATCGCGCTCGCCCAATCCTGCGCCCGCAACCCCGTCACCGGCAAGCGGCAGGTCGTATTCACCTCGGAAGCCCAGGAGATCTCCATGGGCCAGGAGGCCGATCCCCAGATCGTGGCCCAGTTCGGGCTTTACCCCGATTCTTCCCTCCAGCGCTTCATGCGCGAGCGCGGCCAAGCGGTAGCCGCCATCTCGCACCGCCCGAACATCGCCTATACGTTCCGGGTCCTCGACTCCGACGTCATCAACGCCTTTGCTACCCCCGGCGGCTACGTGTACTTCACCCGCGGCATCATGGCCCACTTTAACGACGAGGCCCAGTTCATGGGGGTGTTGGGCCACGAAACGGGCCACATCACGGCCCGCCACTCGGTGATCCAGCAACGCAACCAGATGCTGGGGCAGGTAGGCGTACTCGCTTCCGTGATCGTAAACCCCAACCTCGGCCGCTTCGCGGAAAGTGCGATGCAAGGCGTGGGCCTGCTGATGCTCAAGTTCAGCCGCGACGACGAGCGCCAGGCCGACGAGCTCGGGGTCGAATACATGACGAAGCAAGGCTACAACGCGCATAACATGGCCACCTTCTTCCAGACGCTGCAGCGCCAGAGCCAATCGGCCAATGCACAAGCCATTCCGCCCTTCCTGAGCACGCACCCCGACCCGGGCGACCGCTTCGTAACGGTAAACAAGCTGGCCGACCAGTGGCAGCAGAAAACCAACCAGACCGATGCGGCCCTCAAGGTTAACCGCGAAAGCTACCTGCGCCGCATCGAGGGCATCACCTATGGCGCCGACCCGCGCCAGGGCTACGTGGAAACGGGTGCGTTCTACCACCCCGAGCTGCGCTTCCAGTTCCCGGTGCCCCAGGGCTGGCAGTACCAGAATTCACCGTCGCAGTTCCAGATGGCCCCGGCCGACGGAAAGGCACTCGTGATCCTGATGCTTGCCCCCGGCAGCAACCTGCGCGAGGCGGCTACGGCGCAACTGCAAAAGCTCCAGCTCACGGTGGTGGATAGCCGTGAAACGACCGTGAACGGCCTTTCGGCGCTTGTAGCCGTAGCCGACCAGCAACAGCAGCAGGGCGGCGGCACCATCCGCACGCTGAACTATTTCATCCAGTACAACGGCAATATTTACCACATGGTCGGTGTGTCGGCCGGCGCCGACTTCGCGGAGCGCCAGAGCACCTTCGCTTCGATCATGGAAGGCTTCCGCACCCTTTCCGATCCGGCCAAGCTGAACCGCACCGCCGAGCGCATCAAGCTCCGCACCATCAGCAGCGCCACCACGCTGCGTGCGGCCCTCACTGCGGCCGGCATCCCGGAGGCTCGCCACAACGAGCTGGCGATCCTCAACGGCATGCAGCTGACCGATAACCTCACCGCTGGCACCATGATCAAGGTGGTGGGCAGGTAAGCGTTTAAGGTTTGGTGGTTGAAGTTTGACGTGGCGTGCCTCCGACAAACGCATACCCGCAAGGCTGCCCGCAGGGTGGCCTTTTTTTGATGCGGTTGCTTCGCCGCGCTTATCTTAGGGGCAGGCCGATAGGGCCGTTGCCAAACTTGCTGCCGATGCAAAGACGCTTGCCTCTTTATGTCCTCTTGCTGTTCAGCGCCTGCCGGTCGGGTGCGCAACCCCTCGACCGTGCCGCATCGGAGCGGGTATTGGTAGAAGGAATGAGTTCGTACTCGAAGACAGTGTTCTTTAAAGGCGACAGCGCCGAACTGCCCGGGCTTTACCGGCATTCGATCGATCGATTCGAGGAGGCATACCGCCTCGACAGTACGAACCGCCATGCCTGGATGAGGCTTCCGGACTGCTATTACCAGCTGGGCGCGTATGAGCGTGCGATCTTTTGGTCGCAACGGGAGTTACGGTCGCCCGGGCTGTCGGCCGAGCTGGTGGCTTTGGCTTATCAAACGATCGGCTTTTGCCAGCTGCAGCTTGGCCGGCTCGACGCCGCGAAGGCTACGTTCCGGGATGTCCTCCGCCGCTACCGGGGTGCCGATGACCAGCAAAGCCGGGGTTTCCTGTTTATGAAATTGGAGCAGGTGGCCGGCGAGCTCTATGCCCGGAGGAACGGGCCGTCTGCCCTGGCTTTTACGAAGGCTGGCATCGACCCCTGCCGCTATAGCGTGGAGGCATACCGGTTCTTCGTGACCGTGCGTGAGCAGGAAGAAGGCTTTCTCATACCTCCGTACGATGAGCTGCTGGCGAAGCGGGAGCAGGGCTGCCGGTAGCTTGCCGGTGACGGCTCCAGTTCTACGCCAGGACAAGCCCGTATGTTTACGGGCCGGTTTCCACTCAACCGGTATGACTCAAATCTGAAATCTGAAATCCGAGATCTGAACTTCCTTATGGCTTTTTCCTTTCACGGCTTTATCGGCGCCGAGCCGGCACTTAACGGCATCCGGATGCGTTTCCCGGCGGCGCGCATCATCGCACTGGGACAGGAGCTGTTCCTGATCCCGCTCACCGACGCGCTGCAGCGCCAGATGAACGGAAGCGGGGAAGCTGTGCCTGTCAACGGTTTCGAGCTGCTGACCGGCGCTATCGAGGAAGCGGCTCTGGTGGTTTCGGAGGCGGGGCCGCTTTCCTACGCAGAGGTGTTGCAATGGACCGGTGAGGGTAGCCAGGCCGCCATCATGTGGGAAGGAGGGTTGCGCGTACGCACCTTCCGGTACGGGCAGGACCTCATCAATCGCATCCTCCGCACCTACGGCGCCATTGCCGGGCCCGGGCAGGACGAGTTTACGGCCCTTGGCTTCGCTGCGCGGCGTTTCACCGACGACTGGCTGCGCGAAGGCTGAACCATGGCGGCCGGCCGGCGCCTGTTTACCTTTCCGGCATGAAATCCGAAAAGGAAAAAATGCTGGCGGGCGAGCTCTATAACGCCCTCGATCCCCAATTGTCGGAAGAGCGCCTGCAGGCCCGCCTGCTGCTGAAAGCACTCAACGATTCGGGTGAAGACCTCCCGCAAAAGCGCGCCCGCATCCTGGCGGAGCTGCTCCCGAACGCCGGTGCAGAGCTCTGGATCCAGCCTCCCTTTTATTGCGACTACGGCAGCAATATCCGGATGGGGGAGCGGGTGTTTTTCAACTTCAACTGCGTGGTGCTCGACGTCGCCCCGGTCACGATCGGGAGCCGCACGCTCTTTGGTCCGAACGTACAGATCTATGCCGCCACCCACCCGATGGACGCGGCCACCCGGGCGAGCGGACTGGAGGCAGGAAAACCGATCACGATCGGCGACGATGTGTGGATCGGCGGCAGCGCCATCATCTGCCCCGGCGTATCTATCGGCGATCGTTCCGTGATCGGCGCGGGCTCGGTGGTGACGAAAGACATCCCGCCCGACGTGTTCGCCGCCGGCAATCCCTGCCGCGTCATCCGCCCGCTCTCCCCGGCAGACCGGCCGGAGTAGCCATGCTTGCGGGAGGTCCGGGCCGAAGTGGAAGCCGGCGCCGCCTCCGGAAATCCGGGCGAACCATACGCCCGCAGGCAACCGGAGCAGACGGGCGCAAGAATCCGTGGTTGCCGTATCTTGCCCGGAACACCAAAACACCCCGTCCATGAAACGCTTCCTGTTACTCCCGGTACTCCTTCTTTCGGGGCTGCTGTTTGCCCAGCCCGCCGTCAAGGTCTTTCACGAGCGCCTGCCCGACGGGGGCGGCTTCGTGCTGTACGGCAATAACGAGGAATGGTACCCCGTATCGGTATTCCTCGACCTCAAGCTCGATAACCTCGCGTTCTCGGAAGGGGGCAAGACGCAGTTCCTGCTGCCGCCGCGCTCGGAGAAGCTCCGTATCGGCGACGTAAAGCCGGAGAAGGCGGGCACCGCCTTCAAATTCTCCTTCCGCTACAATACCGCCACCGGTGACGTGGACGCCGTGCACGACGATAGCTATGTCTATGACCTTCCGTTTGCAACGGGCGGAAGTTTCCTGCTGTTCCAGGGCTACAACGGAAACTTCTCGCACCGGGGTGAAAGTGCTCTCGATTTTACTATGCCCGAGGGCACGGAGATCCGGGCGGCGCGCGAGGGAACCGTGGTCAAGGTGGTACAGCAGCATACACAGGCCTGTGCCTCGGAGTCGTGCAAGCAATACAACAACTACGTAACGATCCGGCACCCCGACGGCACCTTCGGCCATTACGCCCACATTGCGCCCAACGGTGCGCTGGTGAAGCTGGGCGACAGCGTGCGGCGCGGCGACCCCATCGCCCGCAGCGGCAACACCGGCTGGACGAGCGGACCGCACCTGCACTTCGTGGTATACCGCGGCGATTTCGGCAAATGGAAAACGTTGCCGACCAGGTTCCGTGTGAGTGCCGGCGAAACCGGTGCGCTGAAAGAGGGCGTGACGTACACCCGCACCTATTGATTGTCTGTTTTTCGCCAGGGGGTATGATGGGTGCCCATAGCTGAAGTTATGGGCTGGCGTTACGTCGAAAACCCACGGCTGAAGCCGTGGGCTCGTATGGACGTACCGAAAAAACACAAAAAATGATGGTCTTTTTCCCTGCTGGATAAGTATTGGATATTGGTAGTTTTCAAAGAAAAACTTACCCATGGCGCCTACATTGAACCGAAGCTGGATCCATGTAGTCTGGTCCACCAAGGCAAGGCAGCCGTTCATCACCCCGGAAATAGAGCGACACCTATATCCCCGCCTGGCGCACCATTTCGAGAAGGAGGGTTGCAGGCTACTCTCGCTGAACGGAGTGGCTGACCACGTGCAAGCATTGACTGGTCCACGTCTTGATCGACCACTCTCTGAGATCCTGCGAAAAGTAAATGGTGCTTTCGCTCATTGGATGAATCACCACGGGCAATGCAGAGAACGATTTGCGTGGCCGATCGGCTTTGCAGCCATCTCGGTTTCACCTGATATTGTCCGGCGTGTGGTGGGTTACATCGAACGTCAAAAGGAGCACCATCAAAAAATAAATTTCGGACAGGAATGGACCCAATTTGAAGCGCTCGACGGCACCAGCTTCTGATCGGTTCGCCATGGTGGCAGGTCCCCCACCAGCCCATAGCTTCAGCCGTGGGTGTTCGAAATAGCACCAGCTCACGGCTTCATCCATAGCGCGATCGGCAGGAAGGCACACATCGCGGCACCGCCACCCCACGCAACAAATACATCATTATCCGGTCACAATTTGGTAACGCCAAATCGGGTGGGAGGGAGGCGCTTGCCTGCATTTTTGCGGCACGAAACTCCCGCTCATGAAACGCCTGTTGCTTTCCTGCCTTGCCGCCTCCCTGCTCGTTGCCTGTAAGAAGAAAGATGTCGCAGACACCGGTCCGGCCCCGGAGCCGGTGATCATGGAAGACGCGTCTTCCTTCACGACCGTAGCTACCCTGAATATCGCCGGCACCGGCGCGGCGGAGATCACCGCCTACTGCGAGCGCACGAAGCGCCTGTTCGTGGTCAACAACGCCACCACCCTCAACCGGGTGGAAGTGGTCGACATCGCCAACCCTGCCGCGCCGGTAGTAATCGGACATATCAGCCTGGGGGCCTATAACGGGGCTGCCAATAGCGTGGCCGTCCACGACGGCCGTCTCGCCGTAGCGCTCGAGTCAGGCGTGAAAACGAACCCGGGCCGCGTGCTCCTGTTCCGCACCGACGATTACAGCCTGCTCAAGAACATCCCCGTCGGCGCCCTGCCCGACATGATCACCTTTTCGCCCGATGGCCGCTACCTGCTCACCGCCAACGAAGCGGAGCCCAATGCCGACTACAGCATCGACCCTGCAGGCGGCGTATCCATCATCGACCTGCAGAACGGCGACGCCGTTACGACACTCGACTTCGGCTCCTTCGGCGGGCAGCTCGCAGCCCTGCGCGCCGGTGGCTTCCGCACCTTCGGTCCCTCGGCAGGCGACCTCGCCAAAGACGCCGAGCCCGAATACATCACCGTGAGCCCCGACTCGCGCAGCGCCTGGGTGACCCTGCAGGAAAACAACGCCATCGCCCGCATCGACCTTTCCGCAAAGACCGTCACCGCTTTGTGGCCACTCGGCTTCAAAGACTACAGCAACACGGCCAATGCCACCGACCTGTCCGACCAGGACGGCGGGATCACCTTCGCTGCCGCGCCGGTCAAAGGGGTTTATATGCCCGACGCCATCGCCGTGCTCGAGCGCAATGGCATTCCCTACCTGTTTACCGCCAACGAGGGTGACGCCCGCGAGTATACGGGCTATACCGAGGGCCGCCGCCTGGGCGCCAACGCGCACGTGCTGGATGCCACGGCCTTCCCCAACGCTGCTGCACTCAAAGCCAACAGCTCGCTGGGCCGCCTGAACGTGACCTCCAGCCTCGGTGATACCGATGGCGACGGCGACTTCGACGCCCTGTACAGCTTTGGTGCCCGCTCCTTCAGCGTCTGGAACGGCGCTACCGGGAGCCAGGTATTCGACAGCCGGAACGATCTCGACGTGCGCGCCCGGGCTGCCGCCATGTACGACGACGCCCGCAGCGACGACAAGAGCGTAGAGCCCGAGGGCGTGACCGTAGGCCGTGTGGGTACGCGCG
The DNA here is from genome assembly GCF_039541815.1 of Flaviaestuariibacter amylovorans. Lineage (NCBI taxonomy): Bacteria > Pseudomonadati > Bacteroidota > Chitinophagia > Chitinophagales > Chitinophagaceae > Flaviaestuariibacter > Flaviaestuariibacter amylovorans. The sequence goes on along the minus strand of NZ_BAABGY010000007.1, from coordinate 709,190 downwards.
ACATCCTTTTCGTGGGCCTCGAGCGTGCCGATGCCGTCGCGCTTTATGACGTCACTGACCCGGCCGCCCCGGTTTTCGTAAAAATACTGGCCGCCGGCGACGGACCGGAAGGGGTGCTCTACGTGCCGGCACGAAAGTCACCGAACGGAAAGAGCCTGCTGATCGTAAGTTCCGAGAACGACGGCAACCTGAAGATCTACATGCCCGAACGATAAACCAAACCGACCGACCAGGAGAGGAGCCGCTGCAACTGCAGCGGCTTTTCATTACCGGGCGCTCAGGCTCCGCACCGCTCCATTGCCCAAAATCACGTAGGTTTGCCCCCTCTTTATGCAGCCCATTTCCGAAATCTATCCCTTGCTGAGCGGCCCTGCGCGCCGTATCGCCATTACCATGCACCAGAAGCCCGATGCCGACGCTATGGGCTCTACCCTGGGCCTGTACCACTTTCTGCGGCACCTGGGGCACACCGTGCAGGTGATCTCGCCCACCAACTGGGCCCGCTGGGTCGACTGGATGCCCGGCGCCGACACGGTGCTCGACTTCGAGCTGCACCGCAAGAAATCGGAAGACTGGCTGCAGGAAGCCGAGTGGCTGTTCTGCCTCGACTTCAACCACATGGGCCGCACCAAGTCGATGGCGTCCCTGCTGTCTGCATTGCCCTGCACCAAGATCCTGATCGACCACCACCAGGAGCCCGACGAAGCCATGTTCCAGTACGGCGTTTCGGATACCGGCAAGAGCTCTACCTGCGAGATGGTTTACGACTTTATCGCCGGCTCGGGGCATGCCGAAAAGATCGATATCGCTACCGCCGAATGCCTCTATGCCGGAGTGGTAGCCGACACGGGCTCTTTCCGCTTTTCGTCCACCCACGCCTCGGTGCACCATATGGTAGCCCACCTCAAGGAGCTCGGCCTCGAGCATACGAAGGTGCACGAGCAGCTTTACGACAACTACCTGGAGAACCGCCTCCGCTTTCTCGGCCACGTGCTGATGAACCGCATGGAGGTGTACTACGAATACAACACGGCCCTCATCTCGATCCCCAAGGCCGACCTGCTCCGCTTCGACATCAAGACCGGCGACACCGAGGGCCTCGTCAATTACCCGCTTTCCATCCAGGGCATCAAGCTCGTGGGCCTTTGCATCGACCGCGACGAGGAGCGCAAGTGGTCGTTTCGCAGCAAAGGGGAGTTTGATTGCAATACCTTTGCGCGCAGCTACTTCGAAGGCGGTGGTCATTTCAATGCCGCGGGCGGACGCGACAGCGCCCCGCTCACGGATACGGTACGCCGCTTCAAGGAAGCCCTGAAGGAGAACAGCTCATTTTTACAATAAACAACTCGATACATGCATTTCAAGAACCTGCTTCCGGCAGCCGCCCTGGCCCTTCTGGCCGCCGGCTGCAACAACGTTGATTTCAAGAAGACCCGCGGCGGGATGCCATATAAGCTGTACACCAAGGGCGGCACCAAGGTGAAGCCGGGCGAGGTAATGAAGATCCACTTCACGCAAAAGGTGAACGACAGCACGCTGCACTCCACCTACACCACCGGCCCCATCTATTTCGACTATACCGGCCAGACCACGCCTTATGACCTCACCGAGGTGTTCCCCCTGCTCCATAAGAACGACTCCGTGGTGGCCGTACAGGTCATCGACTCGCTCATCAAGCGTGTGGCCGGTGGACAGCTGCCTCCCGGCTTCAAGAAGGGCGACAAGATCACGACCAATTTCAAGGTGATCAACATCTTCCCGAACCGCGATGCTGCCCGCGCCGACGAAACGGCCGAGCGCGAGAAGCGTTTCCAGTCGGATACCAAAGTGCAGGCGCAACTGCAGCAGGATATCCAGGCCCTTACCGCACTGCTGCAGCAGCAAGGCATCCAGGCACAGAAAACCCCCTCGGGCGTATTTGTGCAGGTGCTGGCCCCCGGCGCCGGACCGGCCGTGAAGAAGGGCGACTTCGTAAGCATCCGCTACCGTGGTACTACGGTTGATGGCAAGGAGTTCGACTCCAATATGGACACGACTGGTGGCGCACCCAAGCCGCCGCTGCAGTTCCCGGTAGGCGAAGGCCAGATGATCAAAGGCTTCGACGAGGCCGTGCAGCTGCTGAAGAAGGGCGACCGCGCGCGCATCTGGATCCCCTCGCCGCTGGCCTATGGCGCCAATTCGCCCTCACCCGCGATCGCGCCCAACTCCAACCTCATTTTCGAGCTCTTCGTAACCGACGTAGCCGATAAGGCCGCCATGCCGCAGCCGCGCGCAGGTGCCGGTGCCGGCGGCCACAGCGCCGACGACGGACATGGACATTGAGTTCGGGAATCGGCAATCGGCAATCGGGAATCGGCAATCCGTTCCCACGGCAAAAAGCCCCTCGGATCCGAGGGGCTTTTTGCGGTCGATGCCGGAACGCCGGGCGCCAATCAATTATCGATGGAATGGACGCATCGGGGGGTGCAAGATCCAGAGAGGTTCACAAGGGTTTACGAAGGTTGGAGCCGGAACCAAACCCTTCTAAACCCTTCTAAACCCTCCTGAACCCTTCTAAACCTTTGTATCACCCCATTACTTCCCGCACCAACTTCACGGCTTCCATCGCTTCTCTGACATCATGTACACGAAGGACGTTCGCGCCACGCGCGAGCGCGAGGGTGTGCAGCACTGTGCTCCCGTTGAGCGCTTCCTCCGGCGTTATCCCAAGCGTCTTATAGATCGTTCCTTTCCGCGAGATGCCGACCATAACCGGGCAGCCGAGCTCTTGGAAAAAGTCGAGGCGCTGGAGCAGCTGGAAATTGTGGGCGATCGTTTTGCCGAACCCGAAGCCGGGATCCACGATCACGTCGGCGATACCAAGGTGGCGTAATTCCGAAAGCTTGCGGTTCAGCGCATCGAAGACCTCGGTCACCACGTCGGTGTATTGGGGCGCGCCCTGCATGGTCTTCGGGTCGCCCTGCATGTGCATCAGCACATAGGGAACGCGGAGTTCAGCGACGGCCTGCAGCATGCCGGGATCGAGGGCGCCGGCACTGATGTCGTTGACCAGCACGGCGCCGGCGGCCACGGCCTCCCGGGCCACGCGGGCATAGAACGTATCGATGGACACGAGCGCGAGCGGGAAGTTGCGACACACGGCGATGACTGCCGGCAGCACCCGCGCGAGCTCTTCCTCCTCCGACACGCGCTCCGAGCCCGGCCGCGTGCTTTGCCCGCCGATATCCAGGAAGGTGGCGCCCTGCAGCAACATTTCTTCCGCGCGGCCCAGGAGCTCGGCTTCCTGCTGCACCCGGCTACCGGCGAAGAAGGAATCGGGTGTGGCGTTGAGGATGCCCATCACGGCGGGCTTTTCGAGTGGCAGCAGTCGGCCGCGGCAGTTGAGCGTATATGGGATCGTCATGGCTGGAGCAAGATGAAAGAAACGTCGTGCGCAAAGAAAACCGCTCACGGCTGACGGCCCACGGCTCACGTTCCCTACTTTTGAAGCTAAAGTAGCAAATCGCCACCGAATGAATGTACCCGAGCGCGCTGCGGACCGGACCTCCGGGCAATATGATGCCGCCCTTGCACACTGCCACGACCTGTTTGCCAAAAAGACGAAAGACTACGGCACCGCGTGGCGCGTGCTTCGGCCCATCTCCATCGTCGACCAGATCTTCATCAAGGCCCAGCGGATCCGCACCATCCAGGAGAAAGGCGCCCAGCGGATCGGTGACGACATCCGCTCCGAATTTGTCGGCATCGCCAACTATGCCATCATCGGCCTCATTCAGCTGCAACTGCCCGACGATGGCGCCGAGGAGCTGTCTGTAGACCGTACGTTGACCTTCTATGAAAAAGCGGCAGCGCAAGCGAAGGCACTCATGCAGAACAAGAACCACGACTACGGCGAGGCCTGGCGCAGCATGTCGCAGGAAAGCTTTACCGACCTCATCCTGATGAAGCTGGCCCGCATCCGGCAGATCCTGGCCAACAAGGGGCAAACGCTCGTGAGCGAAGGCATCGACGCCAACTACTACGATATCCTGAACTACGCGCTCTTCGCCCTCATCCTGATGGACGAAGGCACGCACAAATGAATGCTATGAGAATCGCTGTCAACACGGTCCGCATCCTGGTGGGCGTACTCTTCATCGTCTCGGGACTGGTAAAGGCCAACGACCCGCACGGCCTCAGCTACAAAATGCAGGAGTTCTTCGAAGTCTGGATCGCATCGCTTGAAACGTCCACGTTCTTCGCGCGTACGGCGCTCATGTCCTTGTTTCATTTCCTCACCGCGCATTCGCTCGGGCTATCGGTATTGATGAACGCACTCGAAATCATTGCCGGCGTGGCGCTGTTGCTTGGCTGGTGGCGCCGCGGCGTGCTCTACGGGCTGCTGGCACTCATCGTGTTCTTCACGTTCCTGACGGCCTATGCCTTCCTCTCGGGCAAGTTCAAGAACTGCGGCTGCTTCGGCGACTGCCTGCCCATACCGCCGCTGGCTTCCTTCTTCAAGGACGTGGCCTTGCTGCTGCTCATCATCTTCCTGATCATTTTCCAGCGCTACCTGCAGCCCCTGCTGACGCGTCAGGGGCGTCTTTTTGTGCTGGCCGTATCCGTAGTGTTCGCCTTCGGCTTCCAGCAGCTCATGCTCCGCAACCTCCCGATCGCGGATTGCCTGCCCTTCAAGAAAGGCAACAACATCGAGGCGCAGATGAAGATCCCGGCGGGCGCCGTCACCGACTCCTTTGCCACCGTGATGGTGTATGCGAAAGGAGGGAAGGAGTACGAGTTCGATGCGGCAAAGCTGCCCGACGACTGGGCTACGTATAAGTACGTGCGCATGAGCACAAAGCAGGTGCGCAAAGGCAATGCGGAGCCGCCGATCAAGGGCTTCTCGCTGATGGGTCTCGACGGCAACGACTATACGATGCCGGTTCTGTATGAGCCGAAGGCCGTGCTCGTATTCGCCCTGCACTTCAGGGACCTCAACAGCTGGCTGCCCGATATCAAGGCGCTGTACGAAAAGGCCCGCAAGCAGAACGTTCCCTTCTTCGTCGTGTCCCACCTCGCCAGCGAGGGAAAGATCCAGCTTTCCGCCGCGGGTCTGCCCGACGTGATGGTGGTGAGCTGCGACATCACGCCCGTGCGCAGCGCCGCCCGTGTCAACCCCACCGTATACCTGCTCGAGAAAGGAACCGTGACCGAGAAGGTCGCCTACCACCGCGCCGATCGCATTATCAAACGGCTTTAGCGAAAAGGGTTTTGAAAGGTTTTGAAGGGTTTTGGGAAGTTTTGAGAAGTTGTGTTAGAGCCGCAACCCTCGAAACCACTTTGAACCTTCCTAAACCCACCTGAACTTTTCTGAACCTTTTTATTGGCACATCAGCACATTACCCCATTAGCACATTAATTCCCTACCTTGCTTCGGTGCTGCGCTACCTGCTCAAAAAGATCGTGTATGGCTTCTTCGTCCTGCTGGGCGTGGTGGTGCTGGTGTTTGCGCTCTTCCAGGGCTTCGGCGATCCCGCGCAGCTCGTGATGGGGCAGACCGGCAATAAGGCCACCGAGGCGGCCATCCGCAAGGAGCTCTACCTCGACCGGTCCAAGACGGCCCAGTTCGCGCACTACCTCAATGACCTGTCCCCCATCAGCCGGTATTCCGAAGCCGAGCAGCAGGAGCGGGCCATCCCGGGCTGGCGCGTCGGGGGCAACTGGGTACTGAAGGCGCCCTACCTGCGCCGTTCGTACCAGACGAAGCGGCCCGTGGGCGAGATGCTCGCGCAGGCGCTTCCCGGCACCCTGATGCTGGCTACGGCGGCCATGCTGCTGGCCGTGCTGCTGGGCATTCCGCTGGGCATGCTGGCGGCAGTACGCAAGGGTTCCTGGCTCGACACTTCGGCCATCGTCACGAGCATTCTCGGGATTTCGGCGCCGTCCTTTTTCATGGGGATCATCATCGCCTACGTATTCGGCTTCCTGCTCACCGGCTGGACCGGGCTTTCGCTCACCGGCTCCTGGTTTGCCATCGACATGCAGGGGCAGCGCCGGTTGACGCTCCAGAACCTCATTCTGCCCGCTATCACCCTCGGCATCCGCCCCCTGGCCATCATCACGCAGCTCACCCGCAGCGCGCTCCTCGACGTGCTCCAGCAGGATTATATCCGCACTGCTTATGCAAAGGGTCTTGGCCAGCGAACGGTACTGTGGCGGCATGCGTTGCGCAATGCGCTCAACCCGGTCATCACGGCCATTACCGGCTGGTTTGCCGAGCTGCTCGCGGGTGCCTTTTTCATCGAGTACATCTTCGGGTGGCAGGGCATCGGCAAGCTCACGGTGGATGCATTGGAGAAGCTCGACTTCCCGGTAGTGATGGGGTCGGTGCTGCTCTCCGCCACGTTCTTCATCTTCGTGAACCTGCTGGCCGACATCCTGTACGGCGTGGTGGATCCGCGCGTGCGTCTTAGTTGAGGTTAGAGTGGTATTTTGGCGTGTCTTTGGTACACAAAGCATCTTTCGTATGGTAAAAGGATTTAATTTTACCCCTGACCATACAGTACCCTCCATCCACCCCGGAGCCCTGACCCATAAAACCCTTAACCATGGAAAGAGTAGCAGACGTGCTTCGTCACAAGTATCCCCAGTTTAACACGACTACTTCACGGCGCAAGGTCACCGAGGCCCTGCACCAGATGCATTGCGAGAATGTAGATTACCTGATCGTACTCGACGACGAGCGCTTCATGGGCGTGCTTACCGAGCACGACATCACGGAAAAGCTCCTGTACCGCTCCGGTGAGCTGGAAACTGCCTGTGTCAAGGATTTCATGAGCACCTACCTGCCGGTTGCCACCAACAACGACACGCTCGAGTATTGCATGCAGCTGATGGAGCGCTACAACGTGCGCCATGTGGCGGTATATGATCGCTTTAATTTCAAGGGAGTGGTTTCTTCGCACGACCTCATGAAGGCTGCGCTTTCGAAGCGCCAGGAATTCTTCGAGGAAGAGCAGGTCAAGACCTTTTCCTGGAACTACTGATCCTACTGGATCACGACTTGTTGCACCACTTTTTCTCCCAAAGCTTCGTTCACACGAAGCTTTATTTTTTCCTTCTGGAAGTTCAATTCCTGCTTGAGCGGGGCTACGTTCGTAGTAATGAACAGGGTACCGTTGATGATGGCAATGCGCTCCGTGTATTTGGAGATCGTTTTGCCCATGAGGTTCTCCCAGATATCGGTGATCTGCATGGCCTGGATGTCGCCTTTGATGCGGCTGCCTTGCAAAAACTGTTGAATTGCGTCACCGAGGGAGTATTGGGCCATGATTCAAAAGTACAGGTTCTTGAGGTTCTGACGGTTCTTAAGGTTCCACTTGTCCCCTGCGCCAATCCTGCAAAACCTTCAGAACCCTAAAAACCCTAAGAACCTCCCTATAGTTCAATGATCTGGAACGGCCGCCCCAGCGCCTCCAGCTGCTTCGTGAGCCGCGCGCAGTTCGTATCGGTGATAAAGATCTGCGCGTCCTCGTCGGTGGCCACGCGCTTGAGGAGGTTGCCGATGCGCTCCTCGTCCAGCTTTTCGAAGACGTCGTCGAGCAGCAGGAGGGGAGCCAGGCGCTTCTCATTCCGTAGCACCGCAACCTCGGCCAGCTTCAGGGCAAAGAGCAGGCTCTTGCGCTGTCCCTGCGAGGCGATGCTCTTGAACGGCTGATTTCCCATCTGGAAAACGAGGTCGTCGCGGTGAATGCCGCCGGATGTGCGCTGCAACACGAGGTCTTTCTGCCGGTTGTACCGCAGGAGGCCGGCAAAGTCGTTCACCAGCAGCTGGCTTTCGTAAATAAGCTGCAGCGGCTCGTAGCTCTGCGCGATGTCGTTGTACAGGTGTTTTACCTCGGCCAGGAATCCGAGTAGGAAACGCTCGCGACGGGCGAAGATCTTATTGCCTTCCGTAAGCAACTGCTCGTCGAGGATGTCGAGCACCGAAAGGTCGCGGCTCCCGAGTCCGTCGTGGTAGTTCTTCAGGAACGAGTTGCGCTGCTGGAGGATCTTGTTGTAGCTGATGAGGCTCTGCAGGTAGGCAGGGTCGAGCTGGGAGAGGAGGGTGTCGATAAACTTGCGGCGCTCTTCGGAGCCGCCGATGATGAGCTGCACGTCGTCGGGGGCGATCACCACGCAGGGATAGCGGCCGATGTGCTGCGAAAAGCGGGAATAGGCCTGCTCGTTCACGGTGAACTCCTTGCGTCCCGTTTCCCGGAGCACGCACACCGCTTTTTCGTCTTTGCCCTGCAGCTTGAAGTGGCCTTCGAGCCGGAAGCCCTGGTGGCCGTGCTGCGGCACCAGCTGGTCGATGCGGGTGAAATAGCTTTTGGTGAAGCAGAGGTAGTGGATCGCGTCGAGCAGGTTGGTCTTGCCGCGGCCGTTGCGCCCGCAGATGCCCACGATGCGCTCGGTGAACCGGTATTCCTGGTGGAAGTAGTTCTTGAACTGGAGGAGCGATATGGCGGTGATCGAAAGCGACAAGGAAGGGGAAGTTAACGAAGTATTTTCACCGCTAAGAAAAGAAGAAAACAAGGTATTCGCTAAGTGTAGTTTTTCGTAAACATGCACTTGTTCCGCGTGGACGCAACTTTCCGCTGATGCTGCTTGTTCCGCTGCGATGAAACAATTCCTGTTCCTCTGTGTACTCGCCCTGCTGCACGGGGCGACCGCAGCACAAAAAGAGATCACGGTCCGGTTCAGCAACGACTATAACCACGTGTACCACCTGGCCCTGATCGTCTACAAGCCCGACGGGACCGGCGAAACCCGGGTCAGCAACCTCGAGCCGAAGGCGGAAAAGTCGTACACCTATCCGGCCGGAACCGAGCTCTACATCGCCGACTACCGGCAGGAAGCTTTTGCCATGAGAGGCAACGACATCCGCAAAACCGGGGTGAAGCCGGCCTTCGTGCTGCGCGGAGACCAGCCCCGGTTAATCGTTCAACTGAGCACGCTCGCATCCGGCAGCGGCCAAGCTCCTAACCGGTAGCAGGCGGACGTGTTTGCCAAAAAGAGCGTCACCCTATTTCTCTGATCCTGAGGTCAGCATGGACGCTGCTGTTCAAATCCCTTGCGGCTGCGTCGGGGATATTTTTGGAAGTCGTCACCATCACAAACGGCACTGCGAACGACCGGTCATTGGTCGGGAAAAGTAGGTTTTTCAAACGGGTTGAGCACTCCGGGCTACCATCCGCCATCCATTCGTCTCCCCTTAGCGAAAACCATAGCCGCTGCTTTTCGTCGCGGTTAAAAAACCTTGTTTCCCTTTAAATCCCTCTTTTTCAGCCTTTAAATTCCACCGGGCGTCCCATCCAACTCCCGACAGAAACCCTTATTTTTGCCGCTCAAATTTGGACCCGTGTCGACTAAATACACGAAAGAAACGTATCTGTACTGGTATGAGCTCATGCAGCTGATTCGCCAGTTCGAGCTCATGGCCGAAGAGAAATACAAGATGGAAGGCAAGATCCGGGGCTTTTTCCACGCCTACGTAGGGCAGGAAGCGATCGCCGCCGGCTGCATGACCGCCACGCGTCCCGAAGACCCGTTCATCACCGCCTACCGCGACCACGGGCTCGCCATTGCCAAGGGCATCTCCGTCAACTCCTGCATGGCCGAACTCTATGGCAAGGCCACCGGCTGCGCCAAGGGCAAAGGCGGATCGATGCACTTCTTCAGCAAGGAACACCACTTCTACGGCGGCCACGGCATCGTGGGTGCCCAGATCGGTACCGGCGCGGGCCTCGCCTTCGCCGAGAAATACAAGGGCACCGATAACGTGTGCCTCGCTTACTTCGGCGACGGCGCCGCACGCCAGGGCATGCTCCACGAGACCTTCAACCTGGCCATGACCTGGAAGCTCCCCGTGATCTTCATCTGCGAGAACAACAACTACGCGATGGGTACCTCGGTACAGCGTACGTCCAACATCGTCGACATCTACAAGCTTGCCGACGCCTACGAGATGCCGAGCGACGTCATCGACGGCATGAGCGCCGAGGCGGTGCACGAAGGCGTGAGCCGCGCCGTGAAGCGCGCCCGTGAAGGCGACGGCCCGACCTTGCTCGAGATCAAGACCTACCGCTACAAAGGCCACTCCATCTCCGACCCGCAGAAATACCGCACGAAGGAAGAAGTGGAAGAATACAAAGGCAAGGACCCCATCACCGCCCTCCTGGCCACCATCCGGGAAAACGGCCTCGCTACCGACGAGGAGATCGCGGCCATCGACAAGCGCGTCGAGGAAGCGGTAACCGAAAGCGTCAAGTTTGCCGAGGAATCGCCCTGGCCCAACGACGACGAAGTGCTGAAAGACGTGTATGTAGACCAGAATTACCCCTTCATCGTTGACTGATGTACCCCAACACTAAAACTGACAACTCCTCAAAACTCCGAACAATGGCTGAAACGAAAGTAGTGACCCCCGCCCCCCGTGAAGACCACGAGATCGTGGTGGACCGTGCCAAAGATTTCTGGACACGCAACAACCGCCTGATCATGATGCTGGGTCTCGGCGTCATCCTGCTGGGTGGTGGCTACCTGGGCTACAAGAAGCTCGTGAAAGAGCCCAACGAAGTAAAGGCTTCCGAAGCCATGTTCCGCGCCGAGAACTACTACCGCGCCGACTCGCTCAACCTCGCCCTCAACGGCGACGGCCAGGCTCCCGGCTTCCTGAAGGTGATCAGCCAGTACGGCGGCACCAAGGCCGGCAACCTCGCCCACTTCTATGCCGGCAGCATCTACCTGCAGCAGGGCGACGCCGCCAAGGCAGCAAAGCACCTCGGCGAGTTCGAGACCGACGCCGCCCAGGTTCAGGCCCGCGCCTACAAGCTGCTGGGCGATGCCTATGCCGAGCAGAACAAGGCCGGCGATGCCCTCAGCGCTTACAAGAAGGCCGCCCACCATTTTGAGCAGGACGAGGTGAACGCTTCGGAGTACCTCTTCCTGGCCGCTTACTATGCGCAGCGCGTGGCCAACAACCCCAAAGAAGCGTCTGACCTGTTCCGCGAGCTGAAAAACAAATATCCCCGCAGCACCCGCGGCGCCGAGGCCGACAAGTTCCTCGCCCAGCTGGGTGTGTACAGCACCGAAAAAAAATAAGCGCGCCCAATGGCTGACGTAAGCGAAAGCAAATTGTACGACTTTAACGAGGGCATCCCGGATTTTCAGGATGCCCTCGTTGTATTGGTAAAGACCGAATGGAACGCCGCCGTCGTGGATGCCCTCGAAGAGGGTGCCATTCGCGTGCTGCGCCGCAACGGGCTGCGCACCGAGACGCTGCTCGTGCCCGGTGCCGTTGAGATTCCCTTCGCCATCCAGCATTACTGGAACTCGGTGAAGAAGAAAGACCGCCCGGCAGCCTTTATCGCGCTGGGCTGCGTGGTGCGCGGCGATACCCCCCATTTCGAATACGTATGCCAGGCGGTAACGCAGGGCGTAACGGGGCTGAACCTCGAGCTCCCGGTGCCCACCATCTTCGGCGTGCTCACGGTCAACAACCAGGAGCAGGCCGACGAGCGCATCGGCGGCCGCCACGGCCACAAAGGCGAAGAGGCGGGCATCACCGCCCTTAAAATGATCCACCTGAGCCGCCGGCTCAAAAAGAGGAACGAAGGATGACCGTCCAGCTTTTTATTCCCTGCTTCGTCGACCAGCTTTATCCCGATACGGCCTTCAACATGGTGAAAGTGCTGGAGAAGGCCGGCTGCAGCGTACGTTATAACCCTTCGCAGACCTGTTGCGGGCAGCCGGCCTTCAATGCCGGCTTCTGGGACGATGCGCGCCAGGTGTGCGGCAAATTTTTGTCCGACTTCAACCCGGAGCAGCCCATCGTGGCACCCAGCGCCTCCTGCGTCGGCTTTGTGCGCAACTATTACGGCAAGCTGTTCCAGGACTCCTCGCTGCACCACCAGGTGCAAGCCATCAGCAAGAACATCTACGAGTTCAGCGACTTCCTCGTGAATGTACTGGGCGTGACCGACTTCGGTGCGAAACTGCCCGGGAAGGCCACCTACCACGACTCCTGCGCTGCGCTCCGTGAATGCAAGATCAAGCAGGAGCCCCGCCTGCTCCTTCAACACGTCGAAGGGCTCGAGCTTACCGAGCTCCAGGATGTAGAGACCTGTTGCGGCTTCGGCGGCACCTTCGCCGTCAAGTTCGAGCCCATCTCCATCGGCATGGGCGAGCAAAAAGTGGAGCATGCCCTCGCCACGGAAGCAGCATACCTCATCTCCACCGACCTCAGCTGCCTCATGCACCTGCAGGGCTATATCGACAACCGCAAGGCCCCCATCAAAACGATGCACCTCGCCGACGTGCTGGCCTCTGGCTGGTGACGGCCCCGGCCCCCTGTCCCCCGAAGGGGGAACTTCGGTCGCGGCTTTTCGTAGGGTAGCTGAGATTACTAAAGAGGAGAAATATTCAATTTTCAATGCTCAATTTTCAGGTTGGTTACTCTTGATCTTTGGTTATTGAGTATTCAGCATTGAAAATTTCAAAGTAGAAAGCCCCGACACCGTCGGGGCTTTCGTATAAAAAAAGCTTTGAGCAAAGACTGAAGCAGGAATGAATGAGCCACCTAAGTTCCCCCTTCGGGGGACAGGGGGCCGGAGCCGTCAGGGCATCAGCACTTTATCGACGACGTGGATCACCCCGTTCTTCTGGAACACGTTCGCAATCGTGATCTGGGCAGTGCCTCCTTTTTCATCCTTTACCCACCAGCGGCCGGCCTCGTCCTTCATGATCCAGAGCTTCGCACCCTGCACCGTGGTGAGCTCCGCTTTTCCTCCGTTCTTGCGCGCGGCCTTCTCGAGTTGCTTGCTGTCGAGGCGGCCGGGTACCACGTGGTAGGTGAGGATGGAAGTCAGCGTCGCCTTGTTCTCGGGCTTTACGAGGTTATCGACCGTGCCGGCGGGGAGGAGATTGAACGCTGCATTGGTCGGGGCGAACACGGTGAAGGGACCGGCACCTTGCAGGGTCTCCACCAGGCCGGCGGCCTTTACGGCGGCTACCAGCGTGGTATGGTCGGCCGAGTTGACGGCGTTCTCTACGATATTCTTGCTCGGGTACATCGGCGCGCCGCCTACCGTCACGGTACGCTCGCTTTTCTTGGTCGTGTGCATGGCCGCATCGTTCTGGGCATAGGAAGCACTGGACAATACGAGGCCTGCCAGCAGCAATGCTGTCATCTGGATCTTTTTCATAAAAGGGGGTTTTATTGATTGGTTTGTGAAGGGTGCTTGCGACTGTCGCTTTGTTGCATCAGATACGCAGCACAGGCACTGTCTGGATTTGGAGAAACCCATTTTTTTCACCTTAATTTCGCCCGCATCAAAACCTGCTTATGGCCTATTGGTTGATCAAGTCCGAGCCGTTCAAATACAGCTGGGAGCAGTTCGAGAAAGACGGCGTCACGTTCTGGGACGGGGTGCGCAACTATGCCGCCCGCAACAACCTCCGCGCAATGAAGAAGGGCGATGAGCTGTTCTTTTACCACAGCAACGAAGGGCTCGAGATCGTCGGGATCGCCAAAGTAGTGAAGGAAGCGTACCAGGACCCAACCACGGATGAGGACGCCTGGGTGGTGGTCGACGTAAAGCCGGTGAAGCGACTTAAAAACCCGGTATCGCTGAAAGCTATCAAGGCCGATCCGCGGCTGGAGCAGATGGCATTGCTTCGCCTCAGCCGTCTTTCGGTGCAGCCCGTGACCGAAGCGGAGTACGGCATCGTGCTGGAGCTCGCCGGCATGAAACGTTGATGATCTTAACAAATCCGGCGGGTTACTTTTTCGCGGTTCGCGGTATTCAGGGTACAGGCCTGTACTTCATCAAACTAAAAACCGCAACATGAAAAAGTTCATCCCGCTGCTCGTGGCAGCCGCTACCGTATTTGTACTGTCTGCCTGCTCCTCTTTCGGAACCCGTAAAGCCGGCCCAACCCTGCAGGACGTCTGGCGACTTGATTCCGTAGCGCTCCTCGATACTGCCGACACCGAGGCCGCGATGGTCGTGTTCCTGCATGCCTTTTCCCGCAAGGATTCCGTTCCAACGTTTTTCGCGTTCACCAGCGACAGTTTGCGCATCATCGAGGGCAGCATGGTGCAGCGCTACCGCTATACACAAGAGGGAGCCAGGCTGCTCGTGCAGGACAGCACCCTGCAGGAAGTAGCGGTGACGGACCTGAGCGATTCAACACTGGTCCTGAACTCGGGGAATAAGGTGCGCCTGCATCTGCGCCGGGTCAGCTCCGGGCCCGCTCAGGAGGAAAGCCGTCCGAGGTAGCCGCCCAACTCCATCAGCCAGGCAATGCCCAGGTGCACCAGCAAGCCACCCCAGATGCTCCGGGAGTGAAAGGTGGCCACGCCCAGCACGATGCCCCCGAAGAAGGAGGAGATGCATTCGCCGAGCGGCTTCCCGAAGTGGATGGCGCAATAGAACACCGCCATCGGCAACACGGCGCCCGTGCCCAGGTAGCGCGCAAAGGCAAGTACGAGAAAGCCCCGGAAGAACAGCTCGATCGTGATGAAATCACTGCCGTAGGATAATTCGTAAAGCAGCTGTTTGGAAAGGGAAGCGGCCCGCACCGGCGCCAGGTGCTGGAACTTCGGATAGGTGGCGAGAAAATCGGCCTGCGTAGAAGCGAGTGCTACCAGCGGTACCATGAAGAGCAACATGCCCCAGTACGGGCGCAGGCTGCCCCCCGCGCCGGTGCCATAGAAGGGGGCGTCGCGGTGGTAGCGGCGCCAGAGCACGTACAGTAGTACTACGGTGAGCAGGAGCTTGGCCGGGTAATACAGCACCAGGTTCCAGTACCGGTTGTCGAGCGGCACCGGGTGCAGCGGCAGGTTCAGGGGCAGTGCCAGCTTGAGCGCAAAGATGAGGGGAGCGGCGAGCAGCAGCACCAGATAACCAGGCTTGCGCAGCAGGCGGCCCGCCCCTGATCCCGACTGCAACCACACCGGCACGGCAAACGCAACCGCAAAGAGCAGCCACCAGAGCAGGAGGCGCGGTGCAGTAGGCGTGTCCATCAGCGCCCGCTCGAGCCCGAAATAGTAGTTGGTCCAAACAAGTAGCCCCGTAAAGAGCAGTACGGCAGCCGCCACCACCGGCCGCACGGAGCGTACGAAGTTCCATAGGTATCCGGCGATCGTTCTCATGCGGCCATAAAGTTTTAACCTCGTTTAACCGGCGGGCGCGCTAACTTACGGCTTCAAAACAGATTGACATGAAAAAGCTCCTCCTCCTGGTGGCCCTCGCCGTCGGGATCTCCTCCACCTCCCTGTATGCCCAGGAGCAGCGCGACCCCGCTGCCCAGGCCCAGCGCATGAAAGAGCGCATCAAGCCCGCCCTGATCGAGAAAGTGAAGCTGACCGACGAGCAGGCCGAAAAGGTCATCGAGATCAATATGGACGTGCGCCGCCAGATGCGCGAGACCCGCGAGCTTTCCGGCGATGAGCGCAAGGCAAAGGCCGTCGCCATCGACGTGGACCGCGACAAGCGCTACAAGGCCATCCCGCTTACCGACGACCAGGTGAAGGCCGTGAACGACTTCTTCGACGCGCTGCGCCAGCAGGCACGCCAGAACCGCGAGGGCGGTAACGGCGGTAACCGCTGATCCTCCGCTTATATCTTGTTAAAAGCTGCTCCCCGGGGCAGCTTTTCATTTTACTTTGCGGCATCAACCCCACTACATGGCAGAAGACCTCCACATCAGCTCCGGCAGCAAGGAAGAACAATACCGCGACCTCATCCCGCAGATCAAGGGATTGATCGAAGGCGAGCCCGACCTCGTGGCCAACCTGGCTAACGTGGCGGCGGCGCTGAAGGAGCAGTTCGGCTGGTTTTGGGTCGGCTTTTACCTCGTGAAAGGAGAGGAGCTCGTGCTCGGCCCCTTCCAGGGCCCCGTGGCCTGTACCCGGATCCGCAAGGGACGCGGCGTCTGCGGCAGCAGCTGGGCCGAGGCCCGTACCCTCATCGTTCCCGACGTGGAAGCCTTTCCCGGACATATCGCCTGCAGCTCGCTCTCCCGTTCCGAAATCGTGGTGCCCATTATCCGCAATAATACGGTGCTGGGTGTGCTCGACGTCGACAGCAGCGCGCTCGATACCTACGACGAGACCGACCGTCGCTTCCTCGAAGAGATTGTGTCCCTGATCCCCATGTCCTGACGATCACACCTCCATCAAAAAATCAAAACCCCGCTCCGGCGGGGTTTCCTGTTTCGACGGGGGCCATCACCCGGCGCAGTCCTTTGCTCATTGCTGCGACGGCCCGGGCAGGTAGATGAGGAAGCGCGCCCCTTCTCCGGGGCGGCCTTCGGCATGGATAAAGCCCTCATGATTCTCGACCACCTTCTGCACAATGGCGAGCCCGATGCCGGTGCCTTCGTATTCGGA
Source organism: Flaviaestuariibacter amylovorans (assembly GCF_039541815.1). Classification (NCBI taxonomy): domain Bacteria; kingdom Pseudomonadati; phylum Bacteroidota; class Chitinophagia; order Chitinophagales; family Chitinophagaceae; genus Flaviaestuariibacter; species Flaviaestuariibacter amylovorans. The sequence goes on along the minus strand of NZ_BAABGY010000007.1, from coordinate 692,773 downwards.
GCGGCCGTGAAGGCGCTGGAACAGCTGGAAGATCCGACGGGCATGCTGCTGCTCGAACCCGAGCCCGTTATCGGCTACCTCCAGCACATAGTATTGCTGCGCGCCTTCTTTGCCCGGCCAATCTTCCGGAAGCGAACGGGTTGCCTGAACGCCGCACCTGATCTGTACTTCGGGTGCGGCCTCCTCGCGCGAATATTTCAATGCATTGCCGATGAGGTTCTGGAACAGCTGCCGCAGCTGAAGCTTATCGCCCCGGATCGTGGGCAGCGTTTCGGTCCGAACCGTGGCGGCCTTTTCCGTGATGCGGGTTTCAAGATCGCTCAGGACGTCGTTTACGACGGCGTTGAGGTCCACTTCCTCTACCTGGGAGCGACGCGCCGAAACCCGGGAATAGGCGAGCAGGTCGTCGATCAGGATCCGCATGCGGCGGGTGGCGTTTTCCATGCGCTCGAGCATCGCCGCACCGTTGCTGCCGAGGGCGTCCAGGTAGCTTTCTTTCAGCCTGTTGGAAAAGAAGTGGATCTTCCGGAGAGGTTCCTGCAGGTCGTGGGACGCGGCATAGGCAAACTCTTCCAGGTTGGCGTTGGAGCGTTTCAGCTCTTCCACCATGCCCTGTAGCTGCAATTGGAGCTTCTTCTCCGCGGTATGATCGGTAAAGGTGACCAGGATGCCATCCGGCTGTCGGGTAGCCTGTATGTTGAGCCAGACATCGATGCCGTCGTCGTTGTAGTGAAATTCGAACAGGTCGGTGTCGCCGTTTTCATAGGTCCGGCGGTAGCGATCAAACAGCCCGTTTTTCTTGTACGACGGAAACCACTTGCTGCCGAGGTCACCGGTAAGGGCGTCGGGCGTTTGCCCCACGTATTCGGTGAAGCGCGGGTTGCAGACACCGAAGCGGAAATCGGTGATGGTACCGCTGGCGTCGCGCTCCGGGTGAAAGGTGAACACACCCGCCTGTACCACGTTCATGATCGACTGCAGGCGGCTTGCCGCCTCCTCGGTGCGCTGCTGGTTGCGCCGGTTCTCGGAAATGTTCACAAAAGTGACCACGAGGGCATCGTCCTGCGGCGCAACGCCGAGGTCGAACCAGCCTTCCAGCGCCTCGTCTTTGTAATAAAGCTCGCAGCGCACTACGGTGCCGGACTGCAGCGCGTGCACATAAGCGTCGAAAAAACCTTGCTCCTTATAGGCCGGGAAAAGCGTGCTCAGCAGCGGGTGATCGCCCGGGTCGAGCGCGAAGCCGACATGCTGCTTCGAGGAAGCGTTACTGGCTGCAACGGTAAAGTCGGTGACCACGCCGGATGCGTCGCGCACGGGCTCGAGCAGCATGATCCCATGCATGGACGCATCGAGCATCGATTGCACGAGCCGGGCATGCCGGTTTTCGCGGGAGTCAGTAGAAAAATAAGACATGGCCAGGGTTAGGTGAGCAAGATAAGGCAATGCCAGCGCGGCCGCACGGATGAGCCCGGGTCAGAACGGGAAAAGCTACCGGAATGTTGTGTTTTCTTTTGATTTATAAGCTGTTAAAAGCAGGCCAGGGTTGCCCTTTCAGCGCGGTTTTTGCCCATAGAGGCAAACCTCGAAAACCTCGTATCCTCATATGCAGAATCTGAAAAAATCCTTCCTGGCGGTAGCTGTGCTGGCCACCGGGATGCTCTTCTCCTGTAAGAAGACCGATGTAGCGCAAAACAACCTAGCACCTGCTTCGCCCGATGCCCCCGCAGGGCCGGTAACTGCTTCCGATAGGGACACGGCCGCCGGCTATTCGCGCGACATCTACCTCTGGAATACGCAAATTCCTTCGTCGTTCAGCTCGTCGGCCTATGCCGATCTGGGAGCGATGATGACGGGCCTCCGCCAGTACAGCACCGAGCCCGGGTTTAGCGGCCCGGTTGACAAGTGGAGCTTTGCCGTTAAGAAAACCGACTGGGATGCTACGGCATCCGGCAGTGCCGGCGACTTTGGGTTGAACGTATTCTTCAGGACCGCTAACGACCTTCGCGTGAAGCATGTGGAGCCCGCTTCCCCGGCCGGCCGTGCCGGCGTGCGGAGAGGCTGGCAGATCGTGAAGATCAACGGTTCCAGCAATATTTCCACCAACAACACGAGCTTCGTGTCGCAGGCGGTTTTCCAGAGCACGAGCGGTTCTTTCACCTTCGTGAAGCCCGACAACAGCCAGGTAACGCTGAACCTGAATGCAGGTGTGTACCAGGAGCGACCGGTAGTGCTGAGCAAGGTCATCAACCACGAAGGCCGTAAGGTGGGATATTTTGTCTTTAACTCTTTCATGGGGGATACCAATGCGGTGTTCAATGAGTTCCGGAACTCGTTCTCGAACTTTGCGTCCGCAGGCATCCAGGACCTGGTGGTGGACCTCCGCTATAATGGCGGAGGCTATGTAACGATGCAGGAAAAGCTGGCCAACTATATTGCGCCTTCCTCGGCCAGCGGCAACCTCATGATGCGTCAGCAGTTCAACGCCCGCAACAGCCAGTACAACGAGAACACCAACTTCAGCAAGCTCGGCTCCCTCAACCTGCCCCGCGTCTTCTTCATCGTGAGCAAGAGCACGGCTTCGGCCAGCGAGCTGCTCATCAATAACCTGAAGCCCTACATGAACGTGGTGCTGGTAGGCCCGAGCCCCACGCACGGCAAGCCGGTGGGCTTCTTCCCGATCCCGGTGAAGGACTGGTATATCTTCCCCGTGTCGTTTAAAACGGTGAACAAGAACGGCGAAGGCTCTTATTTCGGTGGTATCCCGGTGAACGCGATCGTTCCCGACGGCCTCGACAAAGACTGGGGCGACCCGTCGGAGTCGGCGCTGAATGCTGCCCTCCAATATTCGGTTACCGGTGCCTTCGGTATGGCGGGCCGTTCCGAGGAAACGCGGACCCTGACCCAGGACCCGCAGGTACGCCGCGGTAATGAGAAGCTCGACGAGCACACCTTCAAAGGGGAGATCGACACCCGGGGTATGCGCCCGAAGAAACCCTAACCAGGTGACGCATTACAAAAAAGGTCCTGCTAGCGAGCAGGACCTTTTTTGTGACAGGAGGTGGCAGCGCCACCCTTCTTTTTCCGGGCTTTCGGGGCTAAAGTTTTTTTCGGGGCCGGTGCCGTGGAGTTGGCCAGTTGCCGGCTGTCGTGAATGAAGCGGTCGGCCTTTGCTTCCTGGGCTTTGCGCTGCGGGTCGCGCAGGGCGCCTTCGACGGCGCCCTTTTCCTGTGCCGACGCACCGAGCAGTGCGCTGCTGAAGACGAGTGCGAGGAGGTATTTTTTCATAGGGTCTTTTGGGAAAGAGGGCGATGCCGGAAGAATGGTTGCGGCGGCGCCTGTTTTTAGCATTCGGGACTATTGCGGCATAGTATTAGGGTCGGTACCAACAAACAAATGATCATGACAACAAGAAACAGGGGCGGCGCGCCGGAGGGCGGCAGCGGTCGCCACGAGCACCCGCTGCGGCAGGAGATTCCCGCCTCGGAGCGCGAACGCGCCGAAGCTGCCCATGAGGCTGCCGAGCACGATATCGCCGAGGACGCAGATCTGTCGATCCACAGCCCCAACGACGACCTTGACGAAGGAGAGACCGCGCGTCTGGGCGAAGACAAGACTGACCTCGTTTAAATGCACCGCTATGGCACTACCAGACGAAAAAAAGCACTTCGAAAGCGCAGGAACGGGTCGCCGCCTGACGGATGAGGAAGCTACCCAGGCCGCGAGGGAACCGGGAACTGGCGACCCGGGCGGGCAGGGCGCTCATCCGGGCCTTACCGACAGCCCTTCCGGTGATGGATGGGCGGAGAACAAGATCGCGACCTCGCTCGACGATGAGTAGCGATACGGCCGGGCAGTAGGGTTTTACCAACGCATGCCCGATGAATGGCCACCGGGAACGCTACCTTTGGACGAAACACCGTTATGTCCACCGCTGCCACATATGCTGGCTCCGTGCCGGAGCATTACGAGTCTTCGCTCGGGCCGATCCTGTTCGAGCCCTACGCGCAGGCGCTGGCCGCGCTTGTGCCGGAAGGGGCGGGGCAGCTGCTGGAGCTTGCCTGCGGCACCGGCCGCCTCACGCGGCACCTGTTGCCCCGGCTCCCTGCCGGAGGCACCCTGGAGGCCTCGGACCTCAACCCGGACATGCTCGCGGTAGCGAAGCGCCTGCTGCAGGATCCGCGCCTGCGCTGGTCGGTGGCCGATGCGCAGGAACTCCCCTTTGCCGAAGGCCGGTTCGATGCGGTGCTTTGCGGGTTCGGGTTGATGTTCGTTCCGGACAAGCCGAAGGCCCTGCGGGAGATGCACCGCGTACTCCGGCCCGGCGGCCGCCTGCTCGCTACCACCTGGGATTCGATGGCGCAGAATCCACGCGCGGCCATCATTGCGGAGGTCATGGAGGAGGTGCTTGGGCCGGCGGCGCCCGATTTTCTCTCGGTCGGGCCTTACTCGCTGTACGACGCGGAGCTGCTGCATGGGCTGCTGCAGGCTGCCGGCTTCAGGGCCGTCAGGATCGAAAAGCGGGCACTCGAGAGCCGGTGTACCGATGCGGCCGCCCTCGTCAACGGGTATGTGGACGGCTCACCGCTCGGCCAGTACCTCGACCGCAAGGGGGGCCATTTACGGGCGATGATCAAGAAAAGGCTGCTTGACGCCTTCGGGCGCCAATCAAAAATTTATGGAACACGCGTCCCGATGCAGGCCCTCCTGATCGAAGCCTCGAAATAAGTGCTCAAGATGCGCGCGACCAGTTGAGGGAACTGCCGGAGCTGTAAAACAGTTCCAATCCGAAACAGATCCTAGATCATAGATCATAGATCACAGATCCGACATCTGACATCCTATTCCGGCTTGGCTTTTGTGCTTTTTCGGAAAACGATCTTTATGTCAACAAACCAGCACAAGCGGGGCGAGGAGAACACCGCGAACAACGACGCCATCGCGAACCGCCACCCGCATAAGACGAACAACGATACCAGTGATGCGCAGAACGTAATGGACGACAATGTAGGCAACGTGCGCCCACTGGAGGATACGGAGCATGCACGGAACAAGGCCAGCGAAGGCCTGCGGCAGAACGGCAACACCGACCGCAACAACGGCAGCGCCGGCGCCTGACGGTAACGCACCTGCGAGAAAAACAAAACCACCCGCCGGGTGGTTTTTTATCGTCAGGCCTTTCGGAGCAACCCATCGAGCAGCTCCTCGTGCCGCATCTGTACTTCCAGTTTGCGGAATTGCTGGTAGAACCAGGCGGAGACACCCAGCGAAACGAAAAAGGCCACTTCATTCACACGGGTTGCCAACAGGTCAGTCATGTAGCTGATTAGCATAACAGGGTGTTTTGCTAGCTAGAGCAAATGCTTTGCCAGAATGGGGGAGGGGTTTATTGGTTTATTCGTCTATTAGTTTATTAGTGGCCGCTTAAAGAACATAGACTTAGAATGAGTTGGCGGCTCGCATCCAGTTGAAACCACTCATTTGATCTGTTATTTACACTTGGACCGGGCAGCGATCCATTAATGTCATTACTGCTTTGAATTACAGCACGGGCCTTGACGGTATGCAGCACCAGGAACGAACTCCTGCCAATAAACAAGTAAACCAATAAACCATTAAACAAATCCCCGCTATCTTTGCGGCCTATGACACAAGAAGCGATTAAAGATATGAGGGACCGCGTCGTTGTCCTGAGGAGGTTTCTTTGACGTCGAGAACCGACGATATAAGATAGACCAGGATAAACAATTGTCCCTGTCGCCCGGATTCTGGGACGACAACAGCCGTGCTACGGCGATCCTCAAAGAGATAAAAGAAAACGAGTACTGGACCAGTCTCTACGAAACGGTAGAAGGCGCGGTCGAGGACTTTGCCGTGCTCTTCGAATTCTGGAAAGAAGGAGAGGGGACCGAGGAGGACGTCAAGGCTGCCCACGAAAAAGCGCTCGCCGCCATCGAGGACGCCGAGTTCAAGAGCACGCTCAATGAGCCTGAGGACAGTCTTCCGGCAGTGCTGCAGATCAACTCCGGCGCCGGTGGCACTGAAAGCCAGGACTGGGCAGAAATGCTGGCGCGGATGTACCGCATGTACGGTGAGAAACAGGGCTGGAGCGTAAGCGAGCTCGATTGGCAGGAGGGCGACGGTGCCGGCATCAAGACCGCCACCTACCAGTTCGACGGACCCTTCGCCTACGGCTTCCTGAAGGCCGAAAGCGGCGTGCACCGCCTCGTGCGCATCTCCCCGTTCGATTCCAATGCCCGCCGGCATACTTCCTTTGTTTCGGTGTTTGTGTACCCGCTGGTCGACGATACCATCGAGATCGAGATCAAGGCCGCGGACATCAAGATCGAAACGTCGCGCAGCGGCGGCGCCGGTGGCCAGAACGTCAACAAGGTGGAAACGAAAGTGCAGCTCACCCACCTGCCTACCGGTATCGTGGTGGTGTGCCAGCAAGACCGGACGCAGCTCGGTAACCGCGAGCGCGCCATGGAAATGCTTCGGAGCCGCCTGTACGAGCTCGAACTGCGGAAGCGCAACGAAGCCAAGGACGCCATGAACAGCTCGAAGAAAAAGATCGAGTGGGGCTCGCAGATCCGCAGCTACGTATTCCATCCCTACAAGATGATCAAAGACCACCGCACCGATTACGAGGTCGGCAACATCGGCCCCGTGATGGACGGTGAGCTCGACGGCTTCATCAAGGCCTACCTGATGAGCAACAAGGAAGACGAGGCGAAGTAAGGATCTCAGATCTCGGATCTCGGATCTGAGATGTGTGATTTCAGATTTTTGATTTTGGATTTCAGATTTGATGGCCTGAATACGTTAGGAAAGGGGCGGATGCGATCAGTCGGTATCCGATGAAACGGTATCGACGCTTCAGTACAATGCACGCCGAATGATAGTGTGCTCAATTGTATAAAGTCTGCTCGTGCCGAAACGGCCCTTACAAATAAACCAATAGGCTAATAGACAAATAAACACTCCCCGCCATGAACCTAGGCTATTTCTCCTACCCGCTTCCGGCTAACGAGCCGGTGCTGGGCTACGCACCCGGATCGCCCGAGCGTACGGCATTGAAAAAGACACTTGCTGAACTGAAAGGCCAGACCGCCGACATCCCGATGTACATCGGGGGCAACGAGGTGCGTACCGGCAAGCTGGTGGAGATCCGGCCGCCGCACGAGACCGGTCACCTGCTCGGGCATTTCCATGCGGGCGACGCAAGCCATGTGACGCAGGCGATCGATGCGGCCCTCGCGGCTCGAGAGGGCTGGTCCAACCTGCCCTGGGAAGACCGCGCCGGCATCTTCCTCCGCGCCGCCGACCTCATTGCCACGAAGTACCGCTACCACATGAACGGCACCACGATGCTGGGCCAAAGCAAGAACGCCTTCCAGGCCGAGATCGACGCCGCTTGCGAGCTGATCGACTTCCTGCGCTACAACGTACACTTCCTGAGCGAGATCTATAAGCAGCAGCCCGTGAGCGGGCCCGGCATGCACAACCGCCTCGAGTGGCGCGCCCTCGAAGGCTTCGTGCTCGCCGTAACGCCATTCAACTTCACTGCCATCGGTGGCAACCTGCCCACGTCGGCTGCGCTTTGCGGCAACGTGGTGGTCTGGAAGCCGGCTAATACACAAGTCTACTCCGCGCAGATGTTCCTGCGCATCCTGCGCGAGGCCGGACTGCCCGACGGCGTCATCAACCTGATTTATGTAGACGGCCCGACGATCGGGGAGGTTTGCTTTGCGCACCGCGAGTTCGCCGGCGTACACTTCACGGGCTCCACGGGTGTGTTCAATGCCATGTGGAAGACGATCGGCGCCAATATCCCGAACTACCGCAGCTACCCGCGCATCGTGGGCGAGACCGGCGGCAAGGACTTCGTGATCGCACACAAGTCGGCTTCGCCCGACGTGGTCGCTACCGCATTATTACGGGGTGCATTCGAATACCAGGGACAGAAATGCTCCGCCGCCTCGCGTGCCTACATCCCGTCCAACATCGCCGACGAAGTGAAGCGGCTGCTGGTGGACGGCGTCAACTCCTTCAAGATGGGCACCGTAGAGGACTTCGGCAATTTCGTGAACGCCGTGATCGACGAAAAAAGCTTCGACCGCATCGCCCGCTACATCGACGACGTGATTAACAGCGGTGGCGCATCGGCCAGCATCCTGGTGGGCGGCACGTACGACAAATCGAAAGGCTGGTACATTGCACCGACCGTCATCGAGGCCACCGATCCGCAGTATGTGACGATGTGCGACGAGATCTTCGGGCCGGTGCTCACGATCCACGTGTACGACGCCGAACAGTACGAAGCCGCACTTCGCCTGGTGGACGCAACTTCTCCTTATGCCCTTACCGGGTCGGTGATCGCCCAGGACCGCGAGGCCGTGGTATTGGCTACCCAGGCGCTGCGGAATGCCGCCGGCAACTTCTACATCAACGACAAGCCGACGGGCGCAGTAGTGGGGCAACAGCCGTTTGGCGGCGCCCGCGCTTCGGGCACCAACGACAAGGCCGGCTCGCAGCTGAATCTGTACCGCTGGCTCAGCGCCCGTACCATTAAGGAAACGTTCGTTCCGCCCACCGACTACCGCTACCCGTTCCTGAGGGGGGAAAGCGAAGGAATTTAGGACGCTGATTTATCCACATTTCCCCATCGGTGCCTTCAAAAATACCGTCTGCATGGTATTTTCAGGGGATGAGCTTAAAAAACAGATGCGAAAATTTTGTTGTATAAACCCTATTCTTTTTCTTTGCCCCGAATTCTAATCTATAAAACAACTGTATTATGAAAAAAGTAGTACTCTCTTTTGCCATTGCTGCAATCGCTCTCGGTGCTAACGCCCAGAAGGGTGAAGGTTTCCAGTTCTCTGCTGGTATCAAGCCCTCTCTTCCGCTTGGTGATCTGAGTGAAGCCTATTCTTTCGGTATCGGTGCTGAAGTTGGCGGTGAATACCACTTCGCTGAGAAAGTGAGCGGTATTGCTACCATCTCCTACAACCAGTTCCTCGGTTCTGAAGACAAGAACGGCGGCCTGAAAACCTCTATGCTTCCGATCCTGGCTGGTGTTCGCTTCTATCCTTCTCAGAATGTGTTCATCGGTGCTAAAGTAGGTGTGAACATGCTCCGTGTATCTATGGACGGTTTCTCTGCCAGCACTTCCGGTCTTGGCTATGAGCCCCATGTTGGCTACAATGCTGAGAAGTTCCAGATCTCCGCTGGCTACCTCGGCCTGTCGAAAGATGGTGCTTCCATGAGCGCTCTCACGCTGACCGCTGCTTTCAAATTCTAATTTGATCGAGCTTTAATAAAAGGTCCCGCCTCCCGGCGGGACCTTTTATTTTCCGGTATCCGCCGGGATGCGGCCTTTATGAATCCGTTAAGGATTTTTTTTGCTGTCGTCCCGCCGACATTACTTTCATTTGTACCACAAAACAGCAACCATGAAAAAATTGACACTCGCCCTCGCAGGAGTTCTTGCGATCGGCACCAGTGCCTCCGCACAAAAGATCGGGGTACATGCCAATGGGATTGTATCCACGCTGAGCGCCTCTGCTGATGGCCTTACGGTGAATTCGCAAAGCCGTTTCTCCTGGAAGGTCGGTCTTCAAGGCGAGCTCCCGCTCTCCGGCAACTTCAAGCTGATGCCGCAGCTGAACGTGCTTTCGAAAGGGGGCAAGTTCACCGAGGACGGCGATGGCGTTACCCTGAAGCTCACTTATGTTGAAGTGCCCCTGCTTTTCACCTACCATTTTTCGAAAGCGTTCATCGGTGCCGGACCTTCGGTAAGCATTGGCATTGGTGGTGAAGCCGTATCCACGTTCGACGGTGAAACGGAAGTGACCAAGATCAAATTCGACGGCAATGAAGACCCGAACGACGAGATGGGCCACTTACGCAGAACCGACGTCGGCATTCATTTCATCGGCGGCGTGAAGCTTCCGAAAGGCTTGTTCGTAAACGCCCATTACAACCTTGGTGTCACCAGCATCGTTCCCGGCGAAAACCAGGAAGGCAAGATGACCAACCGCTATTTCGGTTTCGGCATCGGCAAGAATTTCTAACCGCAAATTTTTGTATCCCGTATCGATAAGGCCGCAGCGATGCGGCCTTTTTTCATGCGCCGCATGTTGCGGTCATCCTTCCCCGTGAGTTCAGGCCGCCCGGCCGGGTAAAACAAGATCCAGGTTTTTTTCCACAGCCGGCCTGCCGGCAACTTCTTTTGCTGAACCACCGAACCGTGTCATCATCAATACCCGCACGCATCGACGCCGGGTTCTTTTGCACAGGAAAGACTTGCTGCATTCAGGATACGGCCCCCTTTTTGCAGCGTCGGCGCAAAAAACAGCAAACCATGAAAAAAGCGCTTTTTCTCGGCCTCGCCCTCGCGGCCGGAACCATCGTTCACGCACAGCACCTCCCGAAGCTGGGGATCAAGGCGGGGCTGAACATCGCCAGCCTGTCGCTTGAATCGGACGTGGACGTAAAAAGCCGCCTGGGCGCCCATGGAGGCCTGCTCGTGCACATTCACCTCGGTCCGCAGTTCGCGCTTCAACCCGAGGTGCTCTACTCGCAACAGGGAATGAAAATAGGCACCGGCAGCGACGCCGACGTGTTCAAATTCGACTACCTGAACGTACCCTTCATGCTTCAGTATATGTTCAACAACGGGTTCCGCGTGGAGGCCGGGCCGCAGGTGGGCCTACTGCTGAGCGCCAAGCACGAAACCCCGGACGGTACCGACAACATCAAGAATGAATTCAAGCAGGCTGACTTCGGCGTAGGATTCGGGGTGAACTACCTCTCACAGACGGGCTTTGGCATCGGCGGCCGCTACAATCTTGGGGTGTCCAACATCAACAAGGCGCGCGATGGTGCGGTGAAGAACCGCGTCGGACAGATCTCCGTGTTCTATATGTTTGACCGCAGCCATAAGGCGAAGTCCCGGTAATTGAACAATTGTATGATTCAGGCCGAACGGCAGAGTTTGGTACGGCCGCGGCCTCCTTTTTGCATAAATGCGGGCAATTGAAAAACTTTACGAATATGAAAAAGATCAGTTTATTGACCCTTGCGTGCGCGGCTGCAGTTTCAGTAATGGCACAGGATGGCACCCAGGGCGGCGACAGGGACCATAAACCCCTTCGTACGGAAATGTCCCGCGCGGTACGCTTCGGCCTCACCGGCGGCGTGAACATTGCCAAGTTCGCAACCGAGAACATCTCTCCGTCCCCGAGCATCACGGCCAAGACGAGCATGTACGGCGGTGGTTTCGTCAACATCCCACTGGGTAAGGCATTCGCGATCCAGCCCGGTATCCAGTGGACCGGCTTCGGCAGCAAACTGCGCGAAGGCAACGTCAGCTCCGAGCAGGACCTGCACTACCTGGGCGTGCCCATCGCGCTGCAGTTCATGCCCGGCAACAACGGCTTCTTCCTCGAGGCCGGTGGCCAGGCAAACTTCCTGCTGACGGCACGCGAAGAGAACAGCATCACCAATACCCGTACGGGCAACAAGGACGCTTTCGATAAATTCGAAGTCGGCGCCTTTGGCGGCGTTGGGTACCTCACCCGTATCGGCCTTGGCTTCACCGCCAAGTATTACTACGGTCTGGCCAATGTGCTGGAAGACGGTGGCGGCAACAACAGCTCGAACGACGGTCCGGAGCTGAAGAACCGCGCCTACCAGTTCGGCCTGGTGTATCATTTCGGCGCTGCGAAGTAAGCAGGCGCATCGGAAAATACGAGCATCGATAAAAGAGGACAAGGTCGCCCCCGGGCGGCCTTGTCTTATTTTGCGGATACCTGTTATTGATTCTACTTACTCGATCGTCGCCGGCGAGCACCACCGATCCCACCGGCAACCTGCTATCGTCGCTTTCACTTCCGCCTTCGTACTTCTTACCAATAGACCAATAAACTAATAAACCAATAAACCTATACTCGTTACTTTAGCGCAAACTTGCCCCGTTTGAAATCCATCCTCCAGCCCGAGCAAATGACCCTCACCCTGCAGCGTCTCGCAAGCCAGCTGCTGGAAGACCCTGCGCTACTGGCCCAGACCGCCCTGATCGGCATTCAGCCGCGCGGTGTTTTCCTTTCCGACCGCCTGGCCGGCCTGCTGCGCCGCGAGGGCGCACCGGCTTTCGACTACGGCCACCTCGACATCACCTTTTACCGCGACGACGTGCGCCAGGAGCTGCATGTGCCGGGCAAGACCGACATTGGGTTCTCGATCGAAGGAAAGCGGGTGGTGCTGGTAGACGACGTGCTGTATACCGGCCGCACGATCCGCGCTGCGCTCGATGCCCTCATGGATTTCGGGCGCCCCGCGCGGGTGGAGCTGCTGGTACTCATCAACCGCCGCTACAGCCGCGAGCTGCCGGTGCAGCCCGATTACACCGGGCGCTCCATCGACTCCATCGTATCACAGAAAGTAAAGGTGCTCTGGGCCGAGCGCGACGGCCGCGACGAGGTCATCTTACTGGACCAGGAGGACTGAATTAATGTGCTAATGGGGTAATGTGCTAATGGGGTAATGGGGTAATGGGGTGATCGGGTAATTTCCGGGCTGCCGGTAATGCAACGCCGAGGCACGGGCCAGGTGCGGTTGGATCCCAAGGTAGTATTACGTGCGGGCAGTAGAAACAACCGTCAGGAAGTACAGGGCAGTTAGCATCGGGTCTTACCAATAAACTAATAGACCAATAAACCAATAGACCTTCCTCACCCCTTATATTTGCCTTTTAATGGCACTTTCTACCCGACACCTGCTAGGCATCAAGGAACTACAGGCACAAGACATCGCCACGATCCTCGAGACAGCCGACCAATTCAAGGAAGTGCTGCAACGGCCGATCAAGAAAGTTCCCTCGCTACGCGACGTAACGATCGTCAACCTCTTTTACGAGAACTCCACCCGTACCCGCATCTCCTTCGAGCTTGCCGAAAAGCGCCTTTCGGCAGATACCATCAACTTCAGTGCCTCCGGGTCGTCGGTTTCGAAGGGAGAGACCCTGCTCGATACGGTCAACAATATCCTTTCGATGAAGGTCGACATGGTGGTGATGCGGCATAGTGCCAGCGGGGCGCCCCACTTTCTCGCCAAGCACATTCCGGCTGCCATCGTGAATGCCGGCGACGGCATCAACGAGCACCCGACGCAAGCCCTCCTCGATGCCTTTTCGATCCAGGAGAAGCTGGGTACCCTGCAAGGGGTGCGTGTGGCCATCATCGGCGACATCATGCACAGCCGCGTGGCGCAAAGCAATATTCACCTGCTGCAGAAGATGGGAGCGGAGGTGATCGTTTGCGGCCCGCCAACGCTGATTCCCAAATACCTGACAGAGGCCTTCGGTGTGCGGGTGGAATACAACCTGCGCAAGGCGCTGGAATGGAGCGACGTGGCCAACGTGCTCCGCATCCAGCTTGAGCGGCAGAACCAGGTGCTCTTTTCCTCACTGCGCGAGTACAACATCGCCTACGGTATCAGCCGGCGCCTGCTCGAAAGCCTGCCGAAGCCCATCACCATCATGCACCCCGGACCCATCAACCGCGGTGTGGAACTCGATTCGGACGTGGCCGACGGCAACCAGTCCATCATCCTGCAGCAGGTAGAAAATGGCGTAGCCGTGCGGATGGCGGTGCTCTACCTGCTTGCAAACAGGGGATAAGTGGGTGTAACGGCTGAGAGGGTTCCGGCAGGCAGCAGGCGCTCCGTCTATCACCAGGTCACCCTATCAACCCATTACCCCATCAGCACATTACCCCATTACCTCATTAGCACATTAACTTCGCTTATGCGTATCGGCTTCTTTCCCGGCACCTTCGACCCGGTCACACTCGGACATATCGATATCGTGCAGCGCGCGCTCCCGCTGTTTGACAAGCTCTATATCGGCATCGGCGTCAATGCAAACAAGCAGCCCATGTTCACGGCCGAGCAGCGGAGAGCGTGGTTCGGCTCCATCTTTCACCACGAGCCGAAGGTGGAGGCGCTTGTGTACGAGGGGCTTACGGTGGACTGCTGCAAGCGCGTCGGCGCCAACTACATCCTGCGCGGGATCCGCTACGTGTCGGACTTCGAGTATGAAAAGGCAATTGCCGACATGAACCGGAGCATAGACGCCGGCATCGAAACGATCTTCCTGACCTGCCTGCCGCAGTATACCTCGGTGGCGTCCACGCTCGTGCGCGACGTGCTCCGTTACGGGGGGGATATCAGCCAATTCGTTCCGGACGAAGTGCTCCGCTCAGTGCGCGAAGCGTCAGCGTCCTAAATAGAACTGCAGCACGTCACGGATGGATGGGTGCGTGTGCGCAAGGTGGCGATCGAGGTCGGAAGGCGTCACCCACTCGGCCCCGGCGATGTCCTCCTCGGTCTGCGGCCGGAGGGCGCCTTCGAAGGTGGTTTCCATGGCGAACCAGTGGTTTTCCTTCAGCACCAGCCCGCCTTTGTCTTCGTAGGTGTGGTAGGTCACGAGCAGTGGCCTGGTAACGGTGAGCCCGGTGACGCCGGTTTCCTCTTCAACCTCCCGCACGGCGCAGGCCTCCAGTGTTTCACCCGGGTCTATCCAGCCTTTGGGAAGGTCCCAGACGCCGCGGCGGTGGATCAGCAGGAGCGCTCCATCGGCTCGCCGTACGACCCCTCCGCCCGTGCGGATCAGGCGAAATGCTCCTTCCAGCAATAGGGTCGTGTCGCACTGGGCGGCCATGTTTAGGATCAGCCGGGCTTTTTCGGAGCGGTGAAAGGAGAGGGCCGCCGCGCGAAGTGCCTCCGCGGAGTCGACGGTCGCAGTACCAGCAGCGCCCGGCGTTTCTTCAGGCGTCAGCAGCAGCACACGTTCGCCAAAATAGATTCGGAGCATGATCAAAGGTACATCCGGGCGGAGCACGCTTTCCGCTACCTTCGCGGCATGACCGACGCCTCTATCACTGCCGAGAAACTCCTTCAGTCCGGTGCCGTTAAACTGAGTCCTGCTGCACCCTTCACCTGGGCCAGCGGCTGGAAAAGTCCCATTTACTGCGACAATCGCCGTGTGCTTTCCCAGCCCTATATCCGCGATTACATCAAGAGCGAGCTGTGCAACCTGGTGTTCGAGCGTTTCCCGGATGCCGATGGCATTGCGGGGGTGGCGACCGCCGGTATTGCCTGGGGGGCACTCGTGGCCGACCAGCTCAAGCTTCCGTTCCTGTATGTGCGTCCAAAGCCGAAGGAGCATGGGCTGGGCAATCAAATCGAAGGGAGTTACGAGCCCGGCCAGCGGGTGGTAGTGCTCGAAGACCTGGTGTCGACCGGGAAAAGCAGTCTGCAGGTGGTGGAGGTGCTCCGGGCGGCAGGCATGGAAGTGCTGGGGATGGCCGCCATTTTCCAGTATGGATTTGCGCACGCGGATGCGCAATTCGCCGCCGCCGGGGTGCCGTTGCATTCGCTGACGCACTACGAGGCGCTCATCGGGCTCAGCCTGCAGAAAGGCACCGTAGCCCCGGAGGAAGAGGGGATTTTGTTAAAATGGCGGGAAGATCCTTCAAACTGGACAGGAGTTGTTTAAATTGAATTCAAATTGAACCGATCCATGAAAAAGTTGCTGTTTTTGCTGCTGCTGTGTTTTGGGATGAAGGCTTCTGCCCAGACCAAGGCCCTGCAGACCCTCCGTATTGCGCTGCCCACCATCCAGTGCGATATGTGTAAGAACAAGATCGAGACCTACCTGAAGCGGTATGATGGCGTAACGAGCATTGTGGTGAACGTAAAGAAAAAGGAAGCCGTGGTTAAGTACCTGAGCGACCGTGTGACCAATGAAGATATCAAAGCGGCGATCGCCACGGCTGGCTATGACGCCGACGAGGTTACGGCTGAGCCTGATGGCTACAACCGCCTGCCTGCCTGCTGCAAAAAGCCCGATGCTGCGAAGAAGCAGTAACCTGAGTTCCCCCTGATCTTAATTCATCGATCCAGCCGCACCGGCTGGATTTTTTATTAGGTCGGCGCTCACCCGTTGCCGGCCAGAGTACTTGATGGGCTTCGAGACGAAGATACCCGCCTTCCCCACCTTCACCGAGCCGTCGGCCCGCACCAGCACCTCCTTGCCAAGAAGGCCGGGTAAGTTGAACTTCATGGCACGCTGCAACCCGATCGTTCCCTCCAGGGGAATGGTGAACTCCGCATTCTTATTGACGGCTACCTCACGGGGCTGGGTAAACTTGCCCAGGTACAGGGTATCGATATACACATCAATGGCTGCCTCTTTGACAGTGACGCCAAAATTATTGGGGTTGAAGTAAGTAGCCGAGAATCCCACCGTTGACTCCTCGAACCCGAGTTTTTTAACGCCGAAGTTGTCGAGCCTCCGGAACTCGGGGTCCTTGATCTTGCCGCAGGAGAAAAGGAGTGGGGTTGCGAGGAGCGCAAACAGGAAGTGTTTCATACTAATCAGAACAGGACAAATCCTATGCTAGAAGGGTTCAAAGCTCTTCGTTATCAACTGCTAAAAAAATTAGTAAAAGTCCAAATGGAACTCAAGCGTCAAAAACTATAATTTTTAGTAAGATAGAGACCATTACAAAATATTGATTCGAAGACATTTAACGCCTAAAACATCATTTTTTGGTTCCTTAAAAAATGGATCTTTTGCGCCGAATTGCAGATACTGCGAGGAAAGCTAAACATCAGTTTTAGTAGGATATTAAAACGTTGATTCAAAGTAGTTTAAATACGCCAGTACTAGTTTTAAATGATAAACCATCGATCCGGCAAAAAAAACCGACATGGTGTTTTCCACATTGGCTGAATTTTCACGATCGGGAAGCAAATGGGGTCAAACTACTCCGGAACCACAGCCTCGAAATTTGGGCACTTTTAGGACGTCTGGGGCAATTGCCGGGAATCTGGCCCCCGCAAGAATGAAAGCTGACTTATGGTGCAAATGGATGGTTGGGCACCCGGATTTTGCCGAGCCTGGTCTTTTTGAAGCGCTTCCCGATAAGACATTTTGGCATTTGTACAGGCGGAATTATTATTTGACGACCGGTTAAACCTGCGGCGAAGCAGCATTTCTAAGGTTTATTTTGTTTTCCTTAACAGGAATCTGAAGCGCAAACTCTTCGGTTCGAAGTAGTTGCATTGCCTTTATCGTAACTTCATTGCTCATTTCGCAACCTCCGACAACGGATAATGAAAAAACTGATTGCCTTTCTGCTGCTCACTGGGATTTTCCTGGCCCCGCGTTCCACTCATGCCCAGGATTTTTCGAACAAGGGAAAAGAGTTCTGGCTTGCCTACAGTTACCATGTGGGCATGGCGGGCGGGGCTGGTAACCAGCCCGTCATGACCCTCTACCTTACGGCGGACGAGACTACGACCTATACCGTCGAGATCTTCGGCGTGACCACAGTGGCCACCGGCACGATCACCGCCGGGCAGGTCGCGTCTGTGTCGATTTCGACCGCTTATGCCATCAACGACGAAGGGGCTTTTTCGAACCGCGCCATCCGGGTTACCAGCGCCAAGCCGATCGTAATGTATTCCTATATCACGCGGAGTGCTGCCTCGGCTGCGACACTCTGTCTCCCGGTGCCGGTGCTCGGGCGCGAATACATGGCTGCCTCCTTCACCCAATCCTCCAACGAAGCCGCCTCGAACTCGTTCGTTACGATCGTAGGTATCGAAGACAATACAACGGTCGAGATCAAGCCTTCCACCGCCACCAAAAACGGGTGGGCCGCCGGCAGCACCAACGTCATTACCCTGAACAAGGGCCAGATCTACCAGATCCTGGGTTTCGCCAGCAATTCCGGCAGCGGCGGCATCTTTACCGGCAACGACCTCAGCGGAACCACGGTTCGGTCCATTGCGAGCGCTTCCGGCGGTTGTAAGCGGCTGGCAGTGTTCTCCGGCACCGGTAAGATCAGGATCCCCCCGAACAATAGCGCCGGTACCTGCAACGGCACCTCCGACAACCTGTACCAGCAACTTTACCCGATCGCCTCCTGGGGAAAGAAGTACCTGACGGTGCCCAGCAAGAATAATCCGTTCAACTATTACCGGGTGTTCCGAAACGATCCGAATACCAATGTATTTGTGAATGGAGCGCTGGTCAACCCGGCCCTGTTTGTCAATAACGTCTACACACTTCCGCTCAGCAATGCCACCAACCTGATCGAAGCTGATCAGCCGATTTCGGTGGCTCAGTACTTTACCAGCCAGGGCTGTAACGGCAATTCAAACGCCCAGCCGTATGATCCCGACATGATCATGCTCAACCCGGTCGAGCAGAACATCAATAAGGTAACGCTTGTGAATTCGAACCTCTTCGCGGGCTCGAGTGCAGCTTACCCCCACCAGCACCATATCCATGTCATCATGCGCAACGGGGGCACCGGCATCTCGTCCTTTACCTTCGACGGAACGCCCGTGCCGGCTTCCTTCTGGACGGTGCACCCGCGCGACCCTAACTACTCCTATATCTACCTCGCGGATATCAACGGCGGCAACACGCTGACCCAGGGTTTCCACCGCCTCGCTTCGGACTCCGGCTTTAACGCCCTGGCATACGGGTATGCCAATGCCGAGAGCTATGGCTATTCGGCCGGTGCCAACGTCAAGGACCTTTACCAATTCGCCTCGATCCGGAATGCCAATGCCACCGTCAACTTCCCCTCGACCTGCCGCAACACCCCGTTCAAGCTGTCGATGACCTTTCCTTATGCCCCCACGCAGATCAGTTGGCTCTTCAACGGGCTTTTCGCCGATGTGACCGTGAACAGCCCGGTGGCCGACTCCGTTTACGTCGTAAACGGGAAGACCCTGTACCGCTACAGCCTCCCTGGTTCCTACAGCGTACCGAACGTGGGCACCTACCCGGTCCGGATTCTCGCCCTCAACCCGACTTCCGACGGTTGCGGCGGCGAGCAGGAGATCAACTACGATCTCGTGGTGCTCGAGCGCCCGACGTCCGATTTTAACTTTGTAACCAACGGCTGCGCCACTGATGCGGTGACCTTCCAGGACGCCAGCAACCCGCAGGGCCGGCCCATCAGCACCTACTCCTGGGTTTTTGGCAACGCAGGGAACTCCGCCCAGGCCAATCCGTCGTTTACCTTCCCCGGCCCGGGCGCCTACGAGGTAAAGCATTCGGTGATCACAGACATCGGTTGCCTTTCGGATACCGTAACCAAGACGGTTACCCTGAGCCAGCCGCCGGTAGCCGGCTTTACGGTGGCGGCACCTTATTGCGCCGGACGCCCGCTTACCTTCACCGATAACTCCCAAGGCAGCGGCGGTACGATCACCAAATGGACCTGGAACTTCGGCGACGGTAACCCGCCCGTAGAAACCAACAGCGGCGCCGCCCAGGTACGTACCTACAGCACCCCGGGCAGCTATACCGTGACGCTTACGGTCGAAACCGCCAGCGGCTGCAGAAGCATCGCGTTCAGCCAGACCATCAACATCAACCCGAACCCGGTTGCCGGATTTACCTTCGGTAGCGCCTGCCTCCCGGCCGGGTCGCTCACGTTTACCAACAACAGCACCGTAACCGGCAGCACTCTTAGCTACCAGTGGAACTTCGGGGTACCCGGCGCTACCAGCACGGATGCCAACCCGACCTATGGGTATACCACGGCAGGTCCCTTCCAGGTGAGCTTGCTGGCTGTGTCGGCAGCCGGTTGCCGCGACTCCATCACCCAAACGGTGAATACCGTGTATGCCAAGCCGGTGGCCACCATCACGGCGCCTGCCGGCACGAACCGTTTCTGCATCGGCGCCCCCATCAGCTTTACAGGTTCCGGCACCGCACCCGGCTCCACAGTTTCCGAATGGCACTGGAATTTCGGCGACGGTAACGTGGCTACTACCCAAAGCCCCTCCAAGACCTATTCCGCCGCAGGGTCCTACCGCGTCAAATTCTGGATCCGCTCCGCTGCCGGCTGTACGTCCGACACCGCTTACTACGACGTGATCGTCGATCCCCAGCCGCGGGCCAGCTTCACCGTTTCGGCCCTGCGCTGCGCTGGCGACACCGTATACCTGCAGTCGAATTCAGTTACCAATACTGCCGACCCTTCCTTTACGACCTATGCATGGACGGTGAACGGCGGAGCACTGCCGGCGCCGCACGGCGAGCTGTATAAGTATGTACCGGGCGCTGCAGGCACTTTTGTCTTCGGGCTCACCGCCACCACTGCCACGGGCTGCGCCGACGACACAACAGTAAGCGTCACGATCCACCCGAAACCGGTGCCCGACTTTACCCTGCCCAACGTTTGCCTGCCTTCCGGCTCCGCCACCTTTACGAATACGAGCACGGTTAGCCCGGCTTCCGCAATGACGTACGCCTGGACCTTCGGCGACGGTGGCACCTCTTCGGCCACGAACCCAACACACGTTTATACCAGTGCCGGTCCGTTTAACGTGACCCTGACGGCGACCACCGCCCAGGGCTGTAAAGAGGACACGCTGAAGGCATTGACGACCGTGTACGCCGAGCCGCAGGCAGGTTTTACGGCCTCGGCCCCGGAAGTTTGCCTCGGCGCCTCGTTCACCTTCACCGACGCCAGCACGGCGCCCGGAAGTACAGTGACCTCCTGGGCCTGGACCTTCGACGACGGCACGACCTCCACGGAGCAGAACCCGACAAAGACCTTTGCTACGCCGGGCAGCCATACGGTAACCCTCCGGATCACGTCCGCAGCCGGCTGCGCGTCGGCCGTATTCACCGGAACCGTGTTCGTGAACGCCCTGCCCACAGCCGCCTTTACGCTGCCCCCCGTGCGTTGCAGTACCCGCGACCTCACCTTCACCGACGCTTCCGTAGCCAACTCGGGCGTATTGCAATCCTGGACCTGGGACCTCGGCGAGGGCTCCGCCCCGCGCACCGGGCAAGGTCCGATCGTGCATGCCTATGCCGCCCCTGGAACCTACCCGGTTACCCTGCGCGTTACCACGGATAAGGGTTGCGCGAAGGATTATACGGAGTCGATCCTGGTGAGCCCGCGCCCGCAGCCTGGTTTTGTGGTACCCCAGAACTGCCTGGCCGATCCCTTCTCGCCCTTCACCGACACGAGCAAGGTGGCCGCTCCCGACGTCATCAGCACCTGGAACTGGAACTTCGGCGATGCCGGCAGCACCCCGGCCAACAACGTTTCTACCCTGCAGAACCCCCAGCACCGCTATACCGCCGTGGGGCCTTACGACGTACGCCTGATCGTGGGTACGGACCGCGGCTGCACCGACACCCTCGTCCAGCAGGTCATGATCAGCGGTACCCAGCCGGTGCCGGTGCTCCGGATCCTCAACAACGAATTCTGCAGCACCGACTCGCTGCGGATCAAGGATTCGTCGTGGGTAGACGTAGGTAACGTAGTGAAGCTCGAGATCTATTGGGATGCCGCCGACCCGAGCTCCGTGGAAACCATTCTGAACCCGGTTCGTGGCGCCATCTACAGCCACAAATACCCCGATTTCTATAACCCGGGCAGCCGGAACTATACCGTCCGGATCGTGGCCTACTCAGGTACCACCTGCGCGATCGAGGCGTCTGCCGTTGCCCAGGTTAAAGCGATCCCGGAGCTTCGCTTTGATGCATTGACCGGTGTTTGTATGAACGTGCCCTCCTTTGAGATTACCGGGGCCCGTTCGCTCAACGAGGCTTCCGTGTCCGGCACCGGTGTGTTCACCGTCAACGGCGCACCGATGGGGCCGCGCTTCAACCCGGCCAGCACCGGCCCCGGCGTCCATACGGTGCGCTACACCTATAATGGCAACAATGGATGCTCCGCCTTCCTCGAACGCACCATCGACGTGTTTGGCGTACCTACGGTAACAGCCGGCCCGGACCGCTTTATCCTGCAGGGTGGGGTAGACTCGCTGCTCGGCTCGGGCAATGGCAACGGGCTCAGCTATCTCTGGACACCGGCTGCGGGGCTCAACAACCCGGCACTGCCGCGCCCGCTCGCAACACCTGCCGAAGACATTACCTATACACTCACCGTAACCTCGGCCGATGGCTGTACGGCTTCCGACGCTGTGTTCGTGAAAGTGCTGAAGGCGCCCCAGATACCAAACGTGTTCACCCCGAATGGTGACGGTACCAATGACCGTTGGGAGATCCAGTACCTCGAGTCGTACCCCGGCGCCACGGTGGAAGTGTACAACCGCTACGGCCAGCTGGTATACCGCTCGGTGAACTATACCCGCGCCTGGGATGGCACTATGAACGGCAAAGAGCTCCCCGTGGGCACCTACTATTACCTGATCAACCCGAAGAACGGCCGCAAGCAGCTCTCCGGATTCGTGGACCTCATTCGCTAACGCTCATGAAAAAAGCATCCCTTTTCCTTCCTTTGCTGGCAATTGCCGGGGCCGCCTCGGCCCAGCAGCGCCCGCATTACACGCAGTATATTCTCAATAACTACATTCTCAACCCGGCACTCACCGGTATCGAGAACTACACCGACGTGAAGCTGTCGATCCGCGACCAGTGGGTGGGCCTCAACGGCGCGCCGCGCACCACCTATTTCTCGATCCATAAGCCGATCGGGAAGTCCGATATGAAGACGACCCCAACCTCCTTCCTGCCGCCGGGCGAAAACCCGCGGGGCGCTACGTATTGGGAGCAGTACGAGGCGTCGGCGCCGCACCACGGTATCGGGCTCGTGCTGATGAACGACCGTACCGGTAACCTGAACCGCTTCACGGCGAACGTCTCCTACGCCTACCACCTGGCCCTCAATACCAAGTGGAATCTTTCCGCGGGCGTTTCCGCCGGGATCAGCAAGATGGGCTTCGACCGCTCGAAAGCGACGCCGGCCGTTGCCAACGACGTGGCGCTCGGGGACGTCAATATCTACATTTCGAAGTTCCGGCCCGACCTCAACGTCGGTCTCTGGCTGTACGGATCGAGCTTTTACGCGGGCCTCTCGGCCCAGCAGGTCATCCCGCAAAAGTTTGCCGTGGCCGACGACGCCACGTTCAACAAGGGTAAGCTCGTGCCGCACCTGTTCGGTACGCTGGGCTACCGCTTCCTGCTCAGCGACGACATCAACGCCACACCGTCGGTGATGATGAAGTACGTGGCCGGCGCACCTACGTCGATGCAGTACGACCTGAACGTGAAGCTCCAGTACCGCGACCTGCTCTGGGCGGGCGGCGGCTATCGCGTGAAGGATGGCTATTCAGCGATGCTGGGCCTGAACGTAGGCAATACGTTCAATGTGAGCTATGCCTACGACTTTACGACGACGCCCATCAACACGGCGAGCCGTGGAACCCACGAGATAATGATCGGCTTTATCCTGGGCAACCGCTGGGGCGATAACTGTCCGCGAAACGTCTGGTAAGCAGCCGGATCAACTTATTTTCGAAAAGACCGCACCTGCGGTCTTTTTTGTTGCGATCAGGACCGCCCCGATTCGATCCGGCAGGCAACGGAAGAGGAGTGGGTTGCTGCGGAAAGAAGTGTAAACGCCGGAACGTGACCACACAAAAGGCCTGAAGATCGTTGGAGGGTTGCCACCGACAGCAACTTGGTTTACTCGCAGGCGGTTGCGCCTTGCGAAGAGTGAAAATAAAAAAGCGGGGAAGATGACTTCCCCGCTTTTCGTATGCGATTCGCTGATTGATTAAAGCTTGATCACGTTGCGGTTGCGCAGCTCGCGGAGCTCGGCGATCTTGCGCTCAAGGTCAGCGCGTACTTTCTTGATGTCGCTCACCGAGCCGTCGGGCAGGGGGGATGCGGCAATGCGGCCTTTGTTCAGGTTGATCCGGTCGATCTGGGCGAGGGCCTGCTCGTATACCGACTGCACGCTGTCAATCTTGGCCAGGGCGATCTCGCGGGTCAGCTGCTTATTGAGCTTTTCAAGGTCGATCTCTTCGTGGTTGGACTTGAGCGACTGCTCCATGCCCTGCCAGTTGAACTGGTCTACCTGCGCCATATACTGCTGGCGGGCGATCTCCAGTTCCGCGCGGGTCATACCGTCCGGGATGTTCTTCGCCACTTCCAGCCACTGCGACTGCAGCATCTTGCGTGCATTACCGATCGTAGTCTTCACCTCCTGCTTTTCCTCGGCGCTCAGGGTGGCATCAGCCTCATCGAAAGCCACGAACTGGTAGGATGGGGCTTCGGCGGGGGCTTCGGCTGCCTCTGGCGACGGTGCGGGGCAATCAGGCGCCGCATCGGCGATCGGGGAGTCCGGGGTCGTTGCCGTGGTAGTGGAAGCGATCATCGGGGCAGCCAGGTCCTGGCTCACCGGGGTGCTTTCCGGGAGATACTCGCCGTTGTCGGCCAGGAAGGAGTAAGGCTGCAGGGCGCCTGCAAACGGCTGCTCGCCTTTGAGGTGCGAACGGGTGGAGATGATAAGTGAGTTAAGCGTCAGGAGCAGCATGAAGGCGGCAAACGCACCCAGCAGGTGCTGCGCGTTGATGCGGGGCTTTTTCTGGATGCCCACGATCCTTTCGATGCGGCTCAACAGGTTGTTGCGGTGTGTGGCACTCATGGCTAAGGCTGCGGTTTTATGATTGGTTTTTTCCAGTTCCAGCAGGGCCGATGCATAACTCATTTTATCGTATTCGAACTGCAGCACGAGTTCGTCGCAGCAGTTCTCACGCTCTCCTTCGATGGCGCGGATGAAGAGGCGCACAAAGGGATTGAAATAGAGGAAGACGTTGATGGCCGTTACCAGCAGGTTCACCAGGTAATCGTAGCGGCGGATGTGCGAGAGCTCATGGAGCAGTACTGCCTCCAGCTGGGCCACCGTGAGGTTGTTGAGCGCGGCCACCGGGATCAGGATGATGGGCTTCAGGTAACCGATCGTTACAGGGGAGGTCACGATGTTGGAGAGGTAGACCTGCACCGACTTGCGGATGCCCACATGGCCCGCGATCTTCTGCACGAAGGAGCGGTAGCGCACCGGAGCCTTCTGCAGCCCGGTGTAGCGGATCTGTTGCAGGTAGCGCCAGTTACGGTACACGTTGATCGCCGGCAGGAAGAGGAGCGCCAGGTAGGTGATGGATGCTGCCGACAGGATGGCCGGAAGCACCGACTGATCCCCGAAGGAAGGCAGCGACCAGTGGCTTTGGGCGGCCTGACCGTTCAGGTAATAGGAGAAGAAGGTGTAGCCAAACCATGCGGTACCCGCAAGAAGGCCGTAAACGGCCATCTGGTATTTGCGGTTACTTCCGGGTTTTCCGTAATAGCAGGTAACCTGGTAGGCGCACCACAACAACCCCAGTTGCCAGAAGCTGTTGAGGGTGGCCCAGCCGAGGGCCTGCAGGAAGATCGACTGGCTCCAAGCCATGATTACTGGTTTTTGAGGTTGTTCAGAAGCTTTTGTATCTGTTCCAACTCCTCGGGGCTCGCATTATGCTCGCCCAATGCCTGCAACACTAACTGGGTCGAAGATCCGCCAAAAAGCGAATCGATCATCTTGTTCAACAAATGTTTTTGGGTGCGTTCCTTGTTCACCGCCGGCTGATAGACGTGCGTGCGCATCGACTCGTCGCGCTTTACCAAGCCCTTTTCATGCATGATCTGCATCAGCTTGAGCGTGGTGGTATAGCCGACCTCTTTGGTCTTCGCCAACTCTTCGTGCACCTCGCGAACCGTCGCAAGGCCCTTGCCCCAAAGGATCTGGAGGATCTCCAGCTCGCTTTCGGTGGGTTTTACTGATTTAGAAGCTGCCATAAGTAATAATGATTACGAAACGAATATACGACCAATTTCGTACGAACAAAAACGTTCTCCGGATTTTTTGATTTGTTAAGGAAAATTAACATTGGCGGGGGAACGGCACGGCGCATTTTCCCGGCCGATCGCCGCTCTTCGGCGCAATTCGCTTACCGTCAGGGTGTTTCCGTCTGGGCTCCAACCGGGTGGACCGAACAGGTAGCCGATCTTGTTGCGAAAGCCTGGCGCCCGGCGCACCTTGCCGATGAGCTCACCCCAGGTGCGCAGCGCGAGCACCACGGGGTTAAACGACTCGATATTCCGGGTAAGTCCGTAGGTCGGCCGCTCTTCCTCGGGCTGGAACGTGCCGAAAAGCCGGTCCCAGATGATCAGGATGCCGCCGTGGTTCTTATCCAGGTATTTGAGGTCGGAGCCATGATGCACCCGGTGATGGGAGGGCGTATTGAGCACCCACTCCAGCGGGCGGGGCAGGCGCCGCACGAGCTCGGTATGAATCCAGAACTGGTAGATCAGGCTGATCTGCTGCATGAACAGGATCCAGACCGGGTGGAAGCCAGCCAGGGGCATCCAGGCCCAGAACAGGAACGTGCCGGTGGCGTTGCCCGTCCAGGTCTGGCGGAGCGCTGCGGCGAGGTTGTAGCGCTGTGAGGAATGGTGCACCACGTGCGAGGCCCAGAACCAGTTGACGTTGTGTGCTGTGCGGTGAAACCAGTAGTAAGAGAGATCGTCGGCAAAAAAAAGCAGTACCCAGAACCACCAGGCAGTGGGTGTCAGCTCAAAAAGCCGGAACTGATACAGGAAAAGGAACAGGCCGTAGATGATCGCCTTGGTAAAAAAGCCCGTGATCACATTACCGACGCCGAGCCCAAGTGATCCCCAGGTATCCCGTTTCTCATACAGGTCCCGGTGCTCCCGCGCCGAGATCCAGGCCTCGATGGCCAGGAGGAGCACGAAAAACGGGATCGCGTAATACAGCAAAGCAGGCGGCATGCTTTAAAGGTATCGACAATCTCCGAGAGAGCGGTCTAATGGTCTATTTGTCTATTAGTCTATCTGTAAAACGGTCGCTTATGAAGGGAATTTTCCTCGTTAAACGACCCTTACCAATAAACAAATAGACCAATAGACCAATAAACCCCCACCCCCAAAAAGGAAGATCCCGCCAACGAAGGGCGGGATCCGTCTCACAGTAAGCAGAAAAATGTTTTATCGATAGGTCACCGTGTTCTCAGAGGCGATCGCAACGGCGGCGGTCGTCGTCTTAATAGACTGCTCCGATTGCGGTTTCGCTGCACGGTCGTCAGATTTATCCCGGAACATGCTGGCCAGGGTCGGGGCGATCACGAGGGAAACGATCGACATCAGCTTGATCAGGATGTTCATCGAGGGACCGGACGTGTCCTTGAAGGGGTCGCCGACGGTGTCGCCCGTTACCGACGCCTTGTGGGGATCGGAGCCTTTGAAGTATTTCTGGCCGTTGATGTCCACGCCTTTCTCAAAGCTTTTCTTGGCATTGTCCCAGGCGCCGCCGGCGTTGTTCTGGAACATACCCATCAGCACACCGCTCACGGTAGCGCCGGCCAGGAAGCCGCCGAGGGCCTCGGGACCGAGGAGGAAGCCAATGATGATCGGGGAAAGGATGGCGATGGCGCCGGGGAGCATCATCTTGCGGATCGAGGCCTCGGTGGAGATGGCCACGCACTTGTCGTACTCCGGCTTGCCGGTACCCTGCATGATGCCTTTGATCTCGCGGAACTGGCGGCGTACTTCCTCCACCATGGCCATGGCGGCCTCACCCACGGCGCGGATGCAAAGGGCGGAGAAGATAAAGGGGATCATGCCGCCGATGAACAGCGAAGCCAGCACGTCGGCTTTGTAGATGTTGATGCCGTCCATGTTGAAGCCGTTGGCGTTCACCACACCAACGTAGGCAGCAAAGAGGGCGAGGGCAGTGAGGGCTGCGGAAGCGATGGCAAATCCTTTACCCGTGGCCGCGGTGGTGTTGCCCACTGCGTCGAGGGTGTCGGTCTTTTCGCGCACTTCCTTGGGAAGCTCGCTCATTTCAGCGATACCGCCGGCGTTGTCGGCGATGGGGCCGAAGGCGTCGATGGCAAGCTGCATGGCGGTGGTGGCCATCATACCGGCGGCGGCAATGGCCACACCGTAGAGACCGGCGAACTTATAGGAGCCGTAAATACCACCCGCGAGCACCAGGATGGGAAGGAACGTGGATTCCATGCCCACGGCAAGGCCGCCGATCACGTTGGTGGCGTGGCCGGTGGCGCTCTGGCGCACGATGCTCATGACCGGGCGTTTGCCCATGGCGGTGAAGTATTCGGTGATGATGCTCATGAGCGTACCTACCACAAGGCCAACGATGATGGCATAGAACACATCCATGCGGTCGAAGGCGAAGCCGCGGAGGGTCATGGTGCCTTCGGGAAGGATCGAAACGCACAGGAGGTAAGAGGCGATGGCCGTGAGCACAATTGATCCCCAGTTGCCCATGTTGAGGGCGCGCTGCACAACGGCGGTGGAGATGGGCGCGTTCTCGGAAATGCGCACGAAGAAGGTGGCGATGATGGAGAAGAGAATGCCCACACCGGCGATTAGCATCGGGAGCAGGATCGGGGAGAAGCCGTCGTAGCCGTCGCTGAGGACCGTGGTGCCACCGGCGGCCTTTACTTCGTGGCCCAGCACGATGGTTGCGAGTACGGTGGCTACATAGGAGCCGAAGAGGTCGGCACCCATGCCGGCCACGTCGCCTACGTTGTCGCCTACGTTGTCGGCAATGGTAGCCGGGTTGCGCGGGTCGTCTTCGGGGATGCCGGCTTCTACCTTACCCACGAGGTCGGCGCCTACGTCGGCCGCCTTAGTATAGATACCGCCACCCACGCGGGCAAAGAGCGCGATGCTCTCGGCACCAAGCGAGAAGCCGGTGAGCACCTCGATGGCACGGGTCACCGACTTCGCGTCGGCGGCTGCTTCGGGTGCGAAGTATTTGATCAGGATGATGAAGAGGCCACCCAGCCCCAGCACGGCGAGACCTGCAACACCCATACCCATCACGGCACCGCCGGTGAAGGATACGTTGAGGGCCTTGGCGAGCGAGGTACGGGCGGCGTGGGCAGTGCGTACGTTGGCCTTGGTGGCGGCACGCATACCGATATAGCCGGCGAGGGCGCTGAAGAAGGCGCCGATGAGGAAGGCAATCGCGATCGACCAGTGCGACTCTTCGCTGCGGCTGCCCATGTAGCCGAGCAGGAGGGCCACGATGATGCCGAAATAGGTAAGGAGTTTCCACTCGGCGCGGAGGAAGGCCATAGCGCCCTCGGCGATGTAATTGCCGATCTCGCGCATACGGTCGGTGCCATCATCCTGCTTGCTGACCCAGGCGAATTTCCACAGCGTGTACAACAGTCCGATCAGGCCCATCACGGGCACCAGGTAGACATACGAATTCATGTGCTCTGTTTGGTTTTTGGTTTACGTGCCGTCGCACGGCTCCGTTAAGAAAATGTGAATGCCGGTTTTTACCGGACGGCAAAGATAGGGGAGCAGCCCAATATCGTACACGGAACCTGTACAAGCCTTTATTCTCCCAGCCACGATCCTTTGGACCAGGGGAAAGTTCGGTGCTTGTCTACCAATAAAAGGAATGGGCCGAGGCTCAGTACCCGCTGACGAGAAGGTTCAGGGCCGCCTTCTGCCCGCATTTCTGGAAGCGATGGTAGGCCGCGCGGCTGCCTCCCGCACGCGCTGCGCACTGCCTTTCGCCAGGTACACCTCGAGGGCGTCGTGCAGGGTGTAGGCCTCCGGGCACATAAGGCCGGTGGTCCAGAGGAGGGGGCGGGCGCCGGCGGCACGCAGGTGCGGGGCAAAATACTTTTTCGAGATACAGGCCAGAATGATGGCGTCGCGTTGTTTTTGGTCCGCCGCCTGGATGGTAGCCGGCAGTGAGAAATCCATCAGGCCGTCGTGCCCGATATAGGCCATCAGGCGTGCCGCGCCTCCGGTGCCCAGCACCCGGCCTTCGTGCACGATCGTATCAGCGATCCGGCCGGCGCAGGCGTTGAGAAAAGCGATGGTGCAGTCCTTGATGTAGCGACCGTCGAAGGCATCGGCCACCAGGTAGGCACCTGTATTGTTATGGCGGAACAGAAGCCGCTCGAGCACAGGGCTGGTGCCTTTCCGCCGCAGCAGCAGCTCCCAGTGCGCACTCTTCTTAAAATAGGTGCGGATACCGCTGCTGCAACCCCAGTACAGGTTGCTGTTCGGGTCCTGGCCGTTGCCAATGGCGGCGGGAACCGGCACGATGCCCTGGTATTTATTATCGCAGAGTGCCACGAATACGTGCAGGGTCTGTGCGGTAGTATCATAGGAAGGCGCGGGTGCTGCAGGTGCCTGAAGGAGCCCGGCCCCGACCGGCTCTTTTTTGGGGGATGCGGAGCAAGCGGCGAACAGCCCGATAAAGACGAGGTAGACGCGGTGCACCATGAGGAGGTTTTGAGATCGGGATGCGCCCGGACCGCCATTTCCATAACAGGAACCAAGTGCTCCCGCGGCACAATTGTTTTCCGCAGGCTCGTATGCGCTTACCTGTTCTCCTGTCAGCCACAATCCTGTACGCCTGTTCGGGCCCTGCCGCGCCCGGCACTCCACTTTCCGATACGCCCACCGTTGCTCCGGCCGAAGCCGGGACGGGGCCTTCGCCCGCATCACCGCAAAAAGTGAGCACACCCGACAGCAGCGGGCTTATCGTAATTACGCAACCAAGGGCGGGCGACACCCTTTCGGGTACGGTGCTGATCACCGGCAAGGCGCGGGGACCCTGGTATTTCGAAGCGGAGTTCCCGGTGCGGCTCACCGACCCTGCCGGCCGGGTCATCGCGCAAGGCGGCGCCCGTGCGGAAGGCGAGTGGATGACCACGAATTTTGTTCCGTTCAGTGCCCGGCTCCGGGTACCGAAAGGGGCACCGCGGGCCGCACGATTGGTGCTCGAAAAGGCCAATGCATCCGGACTGCCGGAACATGCCGATTCGATCGTGCTGCCGGTATTCCTGGCGGTTGTTGAGTAAGTAATGAATAAGCGGCGATGAAATCCGTCATTTGTCGAGGCGCACCAGCACCCTTCCGTCAAAGCGGTAGCGGATCTTTCCATTTGTAACTGCACCGTTGCCGCGCACTACCGGGAGTGTGAGCTCCATCGACTTCGGATCCCATCCGATGAGCGTAACGGGCCGCTCCGAACGGTCCACTACCGAAAAGAAATTATAGCTGAAGCCGATGCCGTTGCGCAGACCGGTGTTCGTGCGGATGGCTTTTACCTTGCCGTCCAATCCTTTCACCGTGATGCACAGGGCCTGAACCCCTTCATAAGCGTCTTTCGAAGAATAGGTGCCGTGCCGGCGGGCGAGATAGAGCGGCTCCGCACCACCTTTTAGTTGAAACAGGGCCGAGTACAGGTAGCCGGCTTTCGGCTCGTTTTCCAATGCCTCCCGCACGATCACCTTACCGCGGTGGTCACGGTATTGAAACAGGTTGCAGAAGTACCGCATTGTACCGCCGGTTTCGTCGTCCCAGGAGTAGAGCCGCAGCCGCCCGTCGGGGGAGGTTACGACCTGTACGCCGGGCTCGCTGCGCAGCTCGCTGAACGGATAGTCCAGCGACCAACCCGATGCCGCCACCTGCCGCAACAGCGCCCGGAAGGCTTTGCCGGTTGCCGTGGCGTCGCCGCCCCTGCGTCCTGCTTCCGTCATTTCCCGGTGCAGCGCTACGAGGCGCTTTTCCTCTTCGGCAGGCGCTTGTCCATAGCCGGGGCAGGCCACAAGCATAAGGAGGAAGGTAACAATAACACTACCCGTTACAGGCTTCATTTGTCGAGGTTTTGATAGGGCTTATTCCGAGAATTTCCCGTCTTTCAGGTCGGCATAGATGCTGAGGAGAATGTTGTAATCGTCGGTCACCCAGCGGCCGGTGCTGGCGCCGTGGTAGCTGTTGCGCTGCAGGTAACGCTCGTAAAGCCGGTAGGCGCGGAATGCGTCTGCATTGCTGTGAAAAGCGGCTACCCAGTCTGCGGGCACGATGTGCATCGGGTGGATGCCGATGCCGCCGTTATAGATCTTTACCGGGCCCCTTGAAAACTCGAAGGATACTACTTCTTCCTTCCGGTCGTCCGAAGCCTTCAGGAGGCAGGCAAGGTGCCGGAAGTAATTACCCAGGCGCGCGATCAGCTGCGCTTCGCTTTCCGCCGAGCCGGGCCGGATCCGCCATTCGTTATTTGCAGCATAGAAAGGGTCTTGCCGGTAGCTGTCCAGCGGCGCTGCCTGCCGGATGAATTGGCTGCCGCCACCGCTCTTGTCGCGCAGGAGGATCAGGTCTCTTTGGTTGGCCGACTGGAGC
Organism: Flaviaestuariibacter amylovorans; assembly: GCF_039541815.1. Lineage (NCBI taxonomy): Bacteria > Pseudomonadati > Bacteroidota > Chitinophagia > Chitinophagales > Chitinophagaceae > Flaviaestuariibacter > Flaviaestuariibacter amylovorans. The sequence goes on along the minus strand of NZ_BAABGY010000007.1, from coordinate 660,678 downwards.
GCGAGCCCGAAGCGACGCACTTCGCCCGATTCCTCTTTGAGTTGCAGGGTTTCCTCTTCGGCTTGCCAACGGCCGCGGTGGTAGGCGCCCTCGCCCTCGAGCTCGGTATAGGTGCCGTCGGGAAAAATGGAAAGCAGGCGTCCTTTGGCTGCTACCTGCTTCCGGCGCGCCGTCTGCAACAGGTCGTCGCCGTTGCGTTCGCTTTCGGCAGGCAGTACGTCGTACAGGCGCCAGGACCCGGGCAGTACTTCAGCGGGTTTCCTGGTGGTGCCGCCGGAGCAGCCGAGGCAGGCAAGGATAAGAATGAAGAGCGCAAAGCGGGCCATGCGGTTAGTTTTTGTGTGGGCTACGGGAGGCAAGATAAGTAAGAAGGGCGTCAATACAGGCGTCGGAACGCATTGCCGAGGTGCAGGATGAGGTCCGACGGCAGCATGGCTTCGGCTGAAGCAGCCGCGGCAGCGCTGTCGCCGGCAGCCCCGTGGAGGTACACGCCCAGCAGGGCCGCATCCGCCGCGCTATAGCCTTGCGCCAGCAGCGCACCCAGGAGCCCGGTGAGCACATCGCCCGATCCACCCCTGGCCATGCCGGGGTTGCCGGTGCTGTTAAAGGCGCCGGTGCCGTCGGGGAGGGCAACAAAGGTGTGGTGCCCTTTCAGGAGCACGGCGCTTTTCAGCGCGGCTGCCTGGTCCAGTGCCGTCCGGATGCGGTCGAAGTCCGAGGTATGGGTCCCGAAGAGCCGGTCAAATTCCTTTGGGTGCGGCGTCAGGATGGAGCCGGGAGGGAGACGCAGCAGCCAGTAGGGGTGCTGGGCCAGGATGTTGAGTGCGTCGGCGTCGAGCACCATCGGGCCCGGGCTGTGCTGCAGGTAGCGCTCCAGGAGCTCGGCCACGGGGTCGGAGGTGCCAATGCCCGGGCCGATGGCAACTACATCATAACGGTCCATATCGGCCGGGAGTTCCGTCAGGAAGTCTTCGCAGGCGTCGGTTGCCAGCATGGCCTCGGGCAGGGCTGTTTGCAGCACCAGCTCGCCACAGCGGGGGATATGGCAGGAGAGCAGGCCGGCGCCCCCGCGGGCGGCCGCCGTGGCGGCCAGGAGCGCCGCCCCCATCTTACCGCGTGCGCCGGCGGCAAGCAGCAGGTGCCCGAAGCTGCCCTTGTGCGCAAAGCGTGGCCGCGGCCGGAAGCGGGCCTTCGCCTCCTTATTGGTCAGGTAGAAATACGGGCTCTGTGTTTCCTGCGCAAACCGTGTCGAAAGCCCGATGCCGAGCACCTGCACGGCGCCGATGAAGGGCGCGTTTTCCTGCAGCAGGAGCGCGAGCTTCGGCGCCCCGAACGTCAGCGTATGCGTTGCTCTGATCACCGCGTGGGTGGTGGACGGACGGTCCATGAACAGCCCGCTCGGCAGGTCGATGGAAATGATGGACGCGCCGCTATCGTTGAGGGCCACTGTAAGGGCTGCCGCCACGCCCTCAAGCGGCTTGTTGAGTCCGGCGCCGAAGAGTGCGTCCACCACCACACTGCCGGCCGGTATACCCGGAAGGGGCGCTCCTTCTTCCACCGCTCCGATCGAAATGCCGCTTGCAGCGAGGCGGGTGTGGTTGGCGGCGAAGTCGGGGCTGGCCGCGCGGCCCGGCTGCACCACATACACCGAGACGCTCCGCCCTGCGGCAAGCAGCTGCCGCACGATGGCAAGTCCGTCGCCGCCGTTGTTGCCGCGCCCGCAGAAGAGCGCAAAAGGCGCGTCGGGTGGGCAATGGTGGAGGAGCCACTCCGTGCAGCACGCGGCGGCACGCTCCATCAGGTCGAGGGAACTAATGCCCTGCTCATCGATAGTGGCAGCGTCCCAGGCGCGCACCTGTGCGGCAGTAAAGATCTTCATTCCCTAAAGCTAAACCGGTTCGCTGCTTATCCGCCCATCGGGGTGCAGACTTCCACCAGGAAGCCGTTCGGATCGCGTACATAGGCCACAACCTGGCCCCAGGGCTTCGTATTAGGCTCGGCCAGCAGCGTGGCGCCGGCGGCGATCGCGGTAGCTACCGTAGCGGGCACGTCGTCGGTTGCAAAGCCGATCTCGACGGCATAGGGCTTTTCCGAAGGTCGCGCCACCGTAAAGCCGCCGGGCAGGTTGCTTTCGGCCAGCGACTCGGAGGCAAACGAGAGCGTAGTAGCGCCGGTGCTCAGCTCGCCGTAGCTTCCGTCGGGGGCGATAAACGTGCAGGGAAGCCCGAATGCCCGCTCGTAAAAATCGATGGCAGCGGCAACATCGGGCACATAGAGGATGGTGTAGGCGAATGTGGGCACGAGAACAGGTTTTGGAGGTTTTGGAGGTTTTGGAAGTTGGTTTGCGAGGGCATTTGCTTTACCGGTTTGGACGGGAACGTTCAATGACCCGGCGGAAGGGCCAAGGTACTGGTTCCGCGTTACCAATGTACACTGCCTACCATGCTAAAGAGACGCCGGCAGCGTCTCTTTAGTCCGATAAGCGAAGGGTAAATAGAAGTTACAGCACCACGTCCTGCTTTATTCCTCCGCCTCTGGCTGACGGCCGTCGTAGTTGCCGAAGGCGTTGTACAGCGCCCGCGCGAAGGGGTAGACGGCGGGATTGAACTTATTCGACAGGATGATCACGGTGCCTTGCTCGTGCACAAGGCGGGCGAACGCCGAGTTGAACCCGTGCCAGTGCCCGTTGTGGTAGATCACCTGCTTGTCGTTGGGTGCTTTCAGGAGGCGCCAGCCGAGGCCATAGTTGTGAAGCGAGGGGCGCTCGTTGCTGTTGGGGGTGAAGGCCGAATCGGCCATGGCCTTGCTCAGCACCTTTCCGGCATACCAGGCCTGGTCCCACTTGAGCAGGTCGCGCGGGGTCGAGTACATGTTCTTGTCGCCATAGGGGCCATCGGAGAAATCAAGGTCCCATGGGCGCCAATAGCGGTCGAAACTCTGGTTGAACGAGGGGTCCTGCAGGGTCTTGACGTAGGTGTTCGTCATGCCGAAACGGTCGAAGAAATTCTTTTTCATGTATTGCGGAAAGGGCACACCGGTCACCTTTTCCACGATGGAAGCCAGCAGCACATAATTGGTGTTGCAGTAGTTGAACGCTGCGTTGGGGCGGTAGGCGCGCGGAATGTTCCAGGTCAGGAGCGATTGGATCACATCCTCGTTCGTGGCCATGCGGCGGCGTTCCCAGCGCTTGTCGCGGTCCATGTAGTTGATGTAATTGGGCAGCCCGCTGCGGTGGTTGAGCAGGGTGCGCACCGTGACACCGGGGTAGGGGAAGCCGGGGAAATACTTGCTGAGGTGATCGTCGAGGCCTACCTGCCCCTTCTCCACCAGCTGGAGCACCGCCGCAGCGGTAAAGGGCTTCGAGGTGGAGGCGATCTGGAGCGGTGTTTCGGCGCTGAGCGAGTCTTTGGTCTTGAAGTCGCGGAAGCCCTGGTAATACTCGTACACCGGGACGCCGTTCTTGGCAATAAGGATAGAGCCGCTGAAATTCTTCAGGAAGCCGGTCCGCTTCATAAAGGCGTCGATATTATCGTGCAGCCTGCGTTTCGTTTCTTCCGGCAGGGTAGGGGTGGGTAGGTCCACGGCTTGCTCCACCGAGTCTACCGGCTCAATGCGCGCATTGTTTGCGCCCGACTGACAACTCGCCAGCAGGAGCAACAGCGCTGCGCCTGCGATCGTTCTTCTTTTCAAATCCCGGAATTTATGCAACACGAAAGCGGTAAAATTAAGGTGGGGGAGAACATGTTTGACCTTTGGTGTCTGGTGTTTGAGGTTCTTTTGACGCGTCGTGCCGGGGAAGCCCGATGCCCGGTTGCCATAAAGTAAACGGGAGTTGCCGCCTATACCGCTAACATCAAACTTCAAACATCAGACACCAAACTCTTTTTTCCCGCGCATATTTGCAATATGAATACCAGCTATCCAAAGGAGAAGATCAATGTGCTGCTGCTCGAGAATGTGAGCGACATAGCGGTGCAGAACTTCCGCAATGCGGGTTATGCACAGGTGCGCAAATTGACGAAGGCCCTGCCCGAGGAGGAGTTGATCCAGGAGATCCGGAATTGCCACCTGCTGGGCATCCGCTCCAAGACGCTGCTCACGGAGCGCGTGCTCGATGCGGCGCAGCGCCTCCAGGCAGTGGGCTGCTTCTGCATTGGCGTCAACCAGGTCGATCTCGAGGCGGCCACCGACCGCGGCGTGGCGGTATTCAATGCGCCCTACAGCAATACCCGCTCGGTAGCAGAGCTCGTGATCGGTGCGGCCATCATGCTCATCCGCCGCATCCCCGACAAGAACCGGGCGGCCCACCAGGGCATCTGGCTCAAGGAGGCTTCCGGCTCTTACGAGCTGCGCGGAAAGACGTTCGGCATTATCGGCTACGGGAACATCGGCTCGCAGGTGAGCGTGCTGGCCGAGGCCCTGGGTATGAAGGTGCTCTTCTACGATATCGAAACGAAGCTACCGCTCGGCAATGCCCGCGACGCTCGCACACTCAAGGCGCTGATGCAGGCCGCCGACGTGCTCACCATACACGTGCCCGAAAACGAAACGACGCGCAACCTGCTCAACAGGAGCAACCTCAAATGGTGCAAAAAGGGCGCTCTGCTCATCAACTATGCACGTGGCGAGGTGATCGATCTCCCGGCGCTGCGCAAGGCGCTCGAGAGCGGCGCTATTGGTGGTGCTGCCGTGGACGTATTTCCCGAAGAGCCCGAAAAGAACGGCGATAAATTCGAGACCCCCCTCCAGGGCCTGCCCAACGTACTCCTGACGCCGCATATCGGGGGCTCTACGGAGGAGGCGCAGCAGAACATCGGCGAGGACGTTTCGAATAAGCTCCTGAATTACCTGGAAAAGGGCAGCACGCTCGGCTCGCATACGGTGCCGGCGCTTGCGCTGCCCCCACAGGAAGGCGCCCACCGCATCCTGCACATCCACCGCAACGTGCCGGGCGTACTCTCGCAGATCAACGGGCAGCTGTCGGCGCACAAGATCAACATCGTGGGCCAGTACCTCAAGACAAACGAGTCGATCGGCTACGTGGTGGTGGACGTCGACAAACGCCTGTCGGGCCGCGCGCTGCAACTCCTGAAGGAGGTGCCGGAGTCGGTGAAGGTGCGGCTCTTGTATTAAGTGTCACGCACCGGCGCGAAGCGCGCAAATGGCGTAAAAATGTGTGGGTGTGAAGGCTGTTTGCCGACTCCGCGGGTCTTTGCGTGAAATTTCCGAATATGACCGACATCGACGAGGCGGAAAACTTTCAACAATTACTGAAAGTTTAAAAACTTTGCTTTAGCTTTACACCATGAACCTCTCTGAAGCCAAGGCGCAATTCATCCAGACCTGGGCCCGACTCGGGTCGGAGTGGGGAATCAACCGCACCATGGCCCAGGTGCATGCGCTCCTGCTGGTGTCGGAAAATCCGCTGAGCACGGAAGATGTGATGGAGCAGCTCAGCATTTCGCGGGGCAACGCCAATATGAACATCCGCGAGCTGCTCAACTGGAACCTGGTGTACAAGGCGCCGGTGCCGGGTGAACGCAAGGAGTTTTTCCGGGCGGAGAAAGATATCTGGGAAGTAGCGAAGCGCATCGCCCGCGAGCGTAAAAAGCGGGAGATCGAGCCGGTGCTCCACGAGCTGGATCGCCTTCGGAAAGTAGAGGAGGATACTCCGGAAGCGAAGAATTTCATAAAGACGGTGAACGATATCCATGGTTTCGCCTCGAAGCTGGACCGCAGTGTGGAAACGATGATGAAGGCAGACGAGACCTGGTTTTTCGGAACCCTGTTCAAGCTATTCAAGTAGCTTTTTTTTGATCAAAATGTTTCAAAAAAAATTGAAAATTATGAAACGGTTAGCGGGTCATGTCATTCTTTACGATGCGGATTGCCCGATGTGCGGGCTTTATACTAAGGCATTTGTGCGCTGCGGGATGTTGGGAGCGGAGGGGCGGGCATCCTACCAGGATCCTCCGGCTGCCTGCGCGGCGTTGATCGACCGGCAGCGGGCCGTTAATGAAATTGCGCTCGTCAATACCCGCACGGCCACGGTTACCTACGGCGTTCAGAGCTTGTTTACCATCCTGGCATCGGCACTGCCCGCGCTGGCACCCGTTTTCCGGTTTCGCCCATTTTCCTGGGCTGCACAGAAAGCCTACGGGCTGATCTCGTACAACCGCCGGATCATCCTGCCCCTGAACCCGGATCCGGCCAGCACCGGGCCGTCGCTCCACCGCGGATACCGTTTCGCCTGGATACTCCTTGCCTGGATCCTGACGGCGGGCATCCTCAGTCATTATAGCGGCCACTTGGAGGGGCTTATCCCGGCGAGCGGTTTCTGGCGCGAGTATGCCATTTGTGCCGGGCAGCTCGTCTGGCAGGGCGCCCTGTTGGCGGTGTTGGCTCCCGGTAAATTGCTTGATTACCTCGGTAATATGATGACGGTGTCGCTCGGAGGCGGCCTTGCGCTCGGCATTCTCGACCTGGTTTTCGGCGCCATCGGGACGCTGCCGCCGCTCGTCTATGCCGCCGCGTTTTTGGGAGTTGCCGGCGCGATGCTGCTGGAGCACGCCCGGCGCTGCCGCCTGCTCGGCCTCTCGTGGACCGTATCCGCAAGCTGGGTGGGGTACCGACTTTTTCTACTCTATTTTATCCTGAATTAAAATGTCTAATCATATGTACCAGAAGATCATACTGGCCGGTGGTACGGGCTACCTCGGCACCGTGCTGGCGCACTATTTCCGGTTTACCTGTAAGGAAATCATGATCCTGACCCGTAAGCCGCGGGCAGATTACAGCAATGTCCGCTATATGTTTTGGGATGGCCGCACGCAAGGACCCTGGGCTTCGGAGCTCGAAGGGGCCGACCTCGTGGTGAACCTGAGTGGCAAAGAGGTCGACTGCCGGTATACGCCCGAGGCCCAGGCCGAGATCTTCCGCTCGCGCCTCGAACCCACCCATGCGATCGGTACCGCAATCAACGCCTGCACGGCGCCGCCCAACCTGTGGATCAACCTGGCCTCGTCGACCATCTACCGGCACGCCGAAGACCGGCCGCAGACGGAAAGCGACGGCGAGTACGGAGCCGGCTTTTCTGTGGACGTTTGCAAGGCGTGGGAGCAGGCTTTTTTTGAAACGGAAACGCCGGGCACACGTAAGGCGGCATTGCGTACGAGCTTCGTGCTGGGACGAAAAGACGGTGCCTTCCCTAAGCTCCGGGCCCTGGTGCTTACCGGGCTCGGCGGCCACCAGGGTTCGGGACGGCAGATGGTGAGCTGGATCCACGAGCAGGATTTTGCGCGGATCGTGGAATGGCTGCTGCAGCACCCGGAGCAGGAAGGCGCCTTCAACGTGGCAGCCCCGGTGCCGGTGAACAATGCGGAGCTGATGCGGACGATCAGACGCGCTTTCAACATACCATTCGGGATTCCGACGCCGGCCTGGCTGCTGGCGATCGGCGCCCGGATCATCGGTACGGAGCCGGAGCTCGTGCTCAAGAGCCGCTGGGTGTTGCCGGAGCGATTGCAGGCAGGAGGGTTCCGGTTTTACTTCGAGCGGCTGGAGCCTGCAGTCAACGACATTGCCGGCACGCGGTTGTGAACGTGACAGTTATTAAACCGCTGAGGTTCAAAGAAAACGGCCTTATCCCAGCGGTGGATAAATTTCTTATAATTTATATTATGTTAAGTAAGATTTTGACACCGGATGAGTGCTATCCTTCGGTGGCCTGCGATCTCCCTGGCGCAACCAGTTTATTTGAAATGCCCGCTGCTCAAACCAGCCCACAACTATCCGGTCGCCATCCCCTGCCCATTTCCCAAAAAGAAAGCCGGCCCAACGGGCCGGCTTTCGGATAGCTTTCTCAGGGAGGCTTATTTCAGGTTTTTCAACTTGTCCTCGTACTTCTTGGCTTCAGCAGCCTGCTTTTTTGACTGGTGGTAATACATCAGGTACGTCAGCATGTTCTTGTAGTTCTGCTTATCGGCTGCCTTGATCTCCGTGCCCATACCCTCGTAGATGGCCAGCACTTTCGGCATGTACGGCAGCAGCACGGCATTCTGGGCATCAATCTTCGCGTCGATGTCCTTGCGCTTTTTCAGATCTTCCGGCTTCGTGCCTTTGATGGCGCGGGCGGCTGTCTCCAGGTCGTTCACTTGGTTGTTGATGTGGTTGAACATCACGTAGTAATAGTACGCGTCCTTGGGCTCGTTGGCCAGCACGGTCTGGAGGGCCGTCGTCAGTTCACCGGTACGCTCCGGGTTGGCATCGTTGTCGCGGTAGATCGAGTTGAACAGGGTCACGATGTAGTTGTTGGCCACATCCTCGTTCTTCGGATCCTGCTTGAATAACTGGGCCATTTTGGCGAGCTGCGCGTTCTTGTCGCTGCCCGCGCTCTGCAACTCCATATTGGTCCAGGCGGCGGCGTTTTCCGGGTAGTACTGGCGCGCCAGCGTCAGGTATTTCTGGAAGTTGGCCTCGTCCTTCTTTTTACCATAATAATCCACCAGGTAGGCGTAGATGCCGCGTACGGTCGAATCCTTGATTTTCTGGTCTACGAGCTTGCCGTAGTAGTACACCGCGCGCTCGGGGTTGTTGGCGTTCTGCGCGGCGTAGCCGGCATAGGTCGTCATCACGGTATCGAAGGTCGACGTCGTGAGCTTGCTTGTTTTCAGGTAGTCAAAGGCAGCCAGGGCATTACCCCAGTTGGCCTCGGCTTCCGCCCACTTCTGCGCTTCGAAGCTCTTCACACCTGCGTTGCGGTAGTGGATATAGATGGCCTCGGCGGTCTTGTGCCCTTCGAGCATCGAGTGCAGCATGCGCTTGCTTTCGTCCTTAACGCCCGCTTCCATGCCTATGTAACGCTGCATGGAGCGCAGGGCCTCTCCGGTAAGCGCGGTGTCGGCTGCATTCGCCTGTCCCAGGTTGTAATACACCTGCGAGCGCAGGAACCAGTACTGCGAGTTGGAGGCCGCCTTCGGGTCGGTGCCTGCCTTGTCGATCTTTTCGCGGGCCTCGTCATATTTGCCCTTGCTCATCTTCTCTTGTACATCGTCGAGCTTTTGTGCGTGCAGCACCGTGCCGGCGACCATAACTAATGCGGTAAACAGGATCTTGCGCATTGCGTTCGTTTTTGTTTATGGGATGGGTAAAATCTTATTCCTCAGATGCGGTTTGTGCCGAATCCGTTGTATCGGTGTCCAAAGTTGCTGCGTCGCTCTCGCCGGCGGCCGGGGCTACGGCACCTTCCGCAACCGCTCCTTCCTCACCGGTGACCACGCCTTCCTCGTCCTGGACGTCGATGCGGGTGATGGCGGCGATGGCGTCGCCCTCGTCGATGCGGATCAGCTTCACGCCCTGCGTGGCGCGGCCCAGCTCGCGGATATCGGCCACCTTCATGCGGATGGTGATGCCGCTGCGGCAGGTGATGATGAGGTCTTCGCTCTCCGCCACGTCGAGAATGCCGACGAGCGCGCCGGTCTTATCGGTCACGGAGATCGTCTTAACCCCCTTGCCACCGCGGTTGGTGATCCGGTACTCCTCTACCGAGGTACGCTTGCCGAAGCCTTTTTCGCTCACCACGAGCACGGTGCGCTCGGGTGTTTTCGGGTTCACGCACACCATGCCCACCACCTCGTCGCGGGAATCGTCCACTTCGATGCCACCGACGCCGATGGCGCCGCGGCCCGTGGAGCGCACCTTGCTTTCGGGGAAGCGGATGGCGCGGCCGCTCTTCACAGCCATCATGATGTCGCAGTTGCCGTCGGTCATGCGGGCCTCGAGCAGCTGGTCGCCTTCCACGATGGTAATGGCGTTGACGCCGGTAGCACGCGGGCGGCTGAAGTCCTCCAGCGCCGTCTTTTTAATGACACCCTGCTTCGTGCAGAGGATGATATAGTGGTTCGATACGAAGTCGAGGTCGCGCAGGTCCTTTACGTCGATCACCGCGCGGATCTTATCGTCCGGGGCCAGCTGGAGCAGGTTCTGGATGGCGCGGCCCTTCGTTCCCTTCTCTCCTTCCGGGATCTGGTATACGTTGAGCCAGTAGCAGCGTCCCTTCTCGGTAAAGAACAGCATCGTGTGGTGCGTGGAGGCCACGAACAGGTGCTCGATGAAGTCCTCCTCGCGGGAGCGCGAGCCGATGGCGCCGCGTCCGCCGCGCTTCTGCGCGCGGAACTCGGTGGCCGAGGTACGCTTGATGTAACCCAGGTGCGAGATGGTGATCACCGCGTCTTCTTCCTTGATGAAGTCCTTGATGTTCATCTCGTTCTCGAGGAAGGAGATCTCGCTCTTGCGCGCATCGCCGAACTTGTCCTTTACTTCGGCCAGCTCGTCCTTGATCACCTGGAAGCGGAGGCCTTCGTCGGCCAGGATGGCCTCGAGGCGGGCAATGAGTACCATGAGGTCGTCGTATTCCTGCTTGATCTTGTCGCGTTCCATGCCGGTGAGGCGCTGGAGGCGCAGCTCGAGGATCGCCTTGGCCTGGATCTCGTCGAGTCCCCAGCCGGCGTTCACGAGGGCTTCCTTGGCCGTTTCCGGCGTCGTGGAGGCACGGATGAGGGCGATCACCTCGTCGAGGTGGTCAAGGGCGATGAGGTAGCCCTGGAGGATGTGGGCCTTCTTGCGGGCCTCGCGCAGCTCGAACTTGGTGCGGCGAACCACCACCTCGTGGCGGAACTCCACGAACTCCGAGATGAGCTCCTTCAGGTTCAGCACTTTCGGGCGGCCCTTGGAGATGGCGACGTTGTTGATGCCGTAGGACGTCTGCAGCTCCGTGAACTTGTAGAGCTGGTTGATCACGATGTTGGCCACCGCGTCGCGCTTCAGGTCGAGTACGACACGGGTGCCTTCCTTGTTGTTGGATTCGTTGTTGATGTGGGCTACGCCCTCGATGGTCTTGTCGGTCACGAGCTGGCCGATGCGGTCGCAAAGGGCGTCGCGGTTCACCTGGTAGGGTACTTCGGTGATGATGATCTGCTCACGGCCCGAACTCTTCGTTTCCACGCGCAGCTTGCCGCGCAGCACCACGCGGCCGCGGCCGGTGAGGTAGCCCTGCTTCACGCCTTCCATGCCGTAGATCATACCGCCGGTGGGGAAGTCGGGTGCCTTCACGTACTGCATGAGCTCCTCGATCGTGATCTCGCGGTTGTCGATGTAGGCCACGCAGCCGTCGATCACCTCGGAGAGGTTGTGGGGCATCATGTTGGTGGCCATGCCCACGGCGATGCCGGAGGAGCCGTTGAGGAGCAGCTGCGGGATGCGCGTCGGAAGCACCGTCGGCTCCTGCAGGGTGTCGTCGAAGTTGTATTGAAAATCAACCGTTTCCTTGTCGATGTCGGCCATCATGCTCTCCGCCATGCGGTGCATACGGGCCTCGGTATAACGCATGGCCGCCGGTCCGTCGCCATCCTGCGAGCCGTAGTTGCCCTGGCCGTCGATGAGCATGTAGCGCATGCTCCACTCCTGGGCCATACGCACCATGGCATCGTACACGGAGGAGTCGCCGTGCGGGTGGTACTTGCCGAGTACCTCGCCCACGATACGGGCGGATTTTTTATAGGGGCGGCTGAAGCCCATTCCCAGCTCGTTCATCGCGAAGAGGATACGGCGGTGCACCGGCTTCAGACCATCGCGCACATCGGGCAGGGCGCGGCCTACGATCACCGACATGGAGTAGTCGATATAGGCCGTTTTCATCTGCTCTTCGATGTTCACCGGTATGATCCGGTTGAAATCGTTCGTTTCTTGCGGGAGGAGTGTTTCTTCCATTCGTACAGCTTAAAAATGCACAGTTTTAGAGTCGGCAAATATACCTTTTTTGGCCCTGAAAACCACGTAAAAAGGGGCTCTTTATCACCGCTTTAAGGGTGGTTATCCACAAGGCCGTGTTAATGTTCCGGAACGGGGCCGTAGCGGGGCCGGAAAGCCCCGATTTTATCGGCACATATTTTTCTTTTTAATGGGTGGATCAAGACGCTAGACCCATGAAAAATTACCTGTTGCTTCGGAATAACGAAGAGTCCGGACCCTATTCGCTTGCTGAACTGAAAGCCTTACCGCTCCGCCGCCTCGACCTCGTCTGGATCGAGGGGGAAAGCACCCGTTGGTATTATGCCTCCGAACGCCCCGAGCTGCGCCCCTTTATTCACCTCGAGGCCTATGCGCCCCGCCCTGTTTCCCGCCGGCCCCAGGCGGCGCAATTCCCCAATTCCACGATCTCGCTTCCCCAGCGCGCCACCCCGAGCTATGTGGACCTGCTGACCCCCGAGCCCACCGCTCCCCTGCCCCTTCCCGAGCTGAAGGAACGCGCGGCGGCGTCAGAGCCGGCCACGATCTTCCGCAGCCGCACCAACCAGCGTCGCTCCGGGCTCTGGATCCTGGGCCTCTTCCTGATGCTGGCCGCCGGCGCCGCGGTGCTGCACAAGGTGGTCGACAACGAATCAAGTCTCCCGGTGCGCCCGCAGACGCTGGCCGCCACCCCGCTGCCCGTGCTTTCCGAAGAGGAAAGTGCCGGCCGCCCCGCCGATATTTCGTACCAGAACGCGCTGAGCCGCGAAATGCGCCGCCCCGATTCGCCCGTCGTAGATCCCGGACAACTCCCGGTCGAAGAGCTGCGCCGTAAGGTGGAGATCACCTCGGTGCACGAAGGCGACAGCCCGATCGCCACCAGCGAGCTCCAGGTTAAGGTCCTGAATTCGTCGGCCTACGCGCTCGACAAGGTAAACTTCGAAGTGGCTTTCGTGAAGCGCGACGGCAAGACCGTTCGCAGCGAGACCTACAGCGTATACTCGATCGCTCCCGGCCAGCGCAAGATCCTGGTGCTGCCGCATGCGAAGGGATCGCTGAAGCTGCGCTACAAGCTCCTGAGCGTGGAGTCGAACGTGGTGCAGACGGGACAAACCCCTGCTTAAGATCTCAGATGTGTGATCTCGGATCTCAGATGTATTGCTGACGCAGGCTGAGGATTTCAGATGTGTGATCTCAGATTTCAGATTTGTTGGGGACGCACGCCCGGAGATCTCGGTTCCGAGATCTCAGATCTGAGATCTGTATTGCTGGTTTCAGGTTTACTGATCGCTGATTATCTCATGTTGTATCGACGGTTCCTGCAGCAAGGTTAGTGAATGATACCGCAGGGATTGGTCTGGCTCCTTTAAGAAATCAGAAATCTCAAATCAGAAATCAGCAATCTTTTATGCTACTTTCACGCTTTGCAACAAGCGATGAAAAAGATCCTCCTGTTTGGCGCCGGCAAGTCGGCCACGGCCCTCATCGATTACCTGCTCCGCCACGCGCTTTCAGAGAACTGGACCCTCACCGTTGTGGATGCCAATCTTTCACTGGCGGAGGAGAAGATCGGGCATGCGCTCGGCGGTGTGGCACTTTCCTTCGACGTTGCCGACGCTGCGCTGCGGGCCCGCCATATCGGCGAAAGCGACCTCGTGATCTCCCTCCTCCCTCCTTCCCTGCACATCCTCGTAGCCCGCGATTGCGTGGCGCTCGGCAAGCACCTCCTTACCGCTTCCTATGTTGATGACGCGATGCGGGCCCTTGCCGATGAAGTGCGGGAAAAAGACCTGCTCTTTCTCTGCGAGATGGGCCTCGACCCGGGCATCGACCACATGAGCGCCATGCGCCTCATCCACCGCATCCAGGCCGACGGCGGCCGCATCACCTCCTTCCACTCCCACTGCGGCGGCCTTGTGGCGCCTTCGTCCGACAATAATCCCTGGCGCTACAAGATCTCCTGGAACCCCCGCAACGTGGTGCTCGCCGGCAAGGCCGGCGCCGTGTACCGGGATGCGGGCATGGACCGGCGCATGGAGTACCCGGAACTGTTTTCCGAGAAACGCTTCGTGCAGGTGCCGGGCTACGAGCCGCTGTGCTGGTACCCGAACCGCGACTCCCTCTCTTACATCCCGGTTTACGGCCTCGACGACTGCCCCACCTTCATCCGTACCACGCTCCGCTATCCCGACTTTATTTACGGCTGGAAGAACGTAGTAGACCTGAAGCTCACCGACGAGACGCAAGCCTACGACACAAACGGCAAGAGCCTGTCGGTGTTCTTCCACGAGCACCTCGAGCGCAACGGCTTCACCCAGTGGCTGCAGCAGCGGATGCACGACCAGTTTGAAAGCAGTAAAAAGATCCTCGAAGACCTCATGAACCTCGTAGAACTACAGGACGAGGTATCGAAGACCGAAACCGAGCGCGTTGAGGGCTTTATGATGGTGAACGAGACCGGCTCGCTTCAGGACGTGGACCTCGAAGACCTGAAGACCACCGCCGCAGCTACGGTGGCGATGAAGATGCACGATGCCAAGCTCACGCTCAGCCAGTTGTTCTACCTGGGCCTCGACGATCATACTACCCTTATCAACAAGGGCCTTTGCAGCGCCGCCGATGTGCTGCAGCTGACGCTGGAGAAAAAGCTTGCCCTGCAGCCCGGCGACCGCGATCTGGTGGTGATGCTCCACGAAATCGGCTTCGAGCGCGAGGGACGCCGCTACAAGGCGGCCTCGTCGCTGGCACTCGAAGGCACCGACGACCAGCAAACGGCCATGGCGCGCACGGTGGGCCTCCCGCTCGGGATTGCTGCGCGCCTCCTGCTCCGCGGCGACCTCACCCTTCGGGGCCTGCACATTCCGGTGCTGCCGGAGATCTACCACCCGGTGCTCGCCGAGCTGGCGGCTCTCGACATCGACTTCATGGAGGAAATCCGGCCGCAGTCATGAGCTACCAGGTGTCACTAGAGGCCGCGAAGCAAGCGCTGAAAAAAGACGGAGGGCAGGCATTTGCGGAGCTGCTGCGCCATGGCTCTCTGATCGTTGAGTACTATGCGCCGCAGCACGAAGACACCCAGCAGCCGCACCGGCAGGACGAGTTATACATCATCGCTTCCGGCCACGGCACCTTTATGCGGGCGGGCGAGCGCACTTCGTTTCAAAAGGGCGATGTGCTGTTCGTTCCGGCGGGCATGAAGCACCGCTTCGAAGACTTCTCCCACGATTTCGCCACCTGGGTCGTGTTTTACGGCCCCGACGGTGGAGAAAGCCCCCAATCGCCTAAGTGAGGAAACCTTACAGGAGCAGCGCCGACGGTGTGGCCACTCACCCTAATCCTGACGCAAAAAAGGCCGGGTCGCAAGCGACCCGGCCTTTTCATTCAAATCGTACGCTTAGTAGCTGGCGCTGCGCTGCGCGTCGTACTGGCGGGAAAGCAGCATGTTCTTGTATTCGGCCAGCTTTACCCAGTAGATAATCCAGCAAACCAGCGCGCCGAGCCCGATAAAGGTGCCGAGCACGGGAATGATGGAGCAAACCGCGCAGATGCAATAGGCCATGCCGATGGAATAGGTCGGTTTCTCGCCGCCTGCCGGACCGGTACCCTGCGGGGCATCGAAGGAAAATTCCTGGGAGTTGAGGTCGCGCGCGAGCGAGTCGGCGATCTTGTTCACGACAATGAAGGCCCAAACAAGGTTGAATACCGGGATGAGCTGCAGCCAGACCTGGCCCGGGGGCATCATGCGGTTCTGCGGCCGCACTGCCTTAAGCGTGTTTTGCTGCGTGATGCAGAAAAAGATCATCGGCACCAGCCAGAGTACGAGTGCCACGAGCACGACCATGCCGATCATTCCTGCCAGGTAAGCGTTGCTACCATCGAAGTCCATAGTGGGGTTGTTTTAGTGGTTAAAAATGTATGCGCCAGCCGGCTGGCCAGCCTTTTTGCCCGATCAGTAAGCCGGGACCGAAGTGTTGTTATAGCGGCGGGTCACCAGCAGGTTCCTGTACTCGGAGAGTTTGACCCAGTAGATGATCCAGCAAACGATGCAGCCCAGGGAGGCCAGTACGCCCAGGAACGGGATGATGGAGCAGACCGCGCAGATCAGGTAGGCCAGGCCGATACCTTGTGTCGGCTTTTCGCGCGGGGCGGAGCGGTCGCCGTAGGGATCGCTCGCCGAATCAAAGGTAAACTCGGCATCTCCCAGCTCGAGGGCGATCGAATCGGCGATCCGGTTCACTACGAAAAAGGCCCATACGATCCCGAAGAGGGGGATCAGCTGCAACCATACCTCACCGGGCGACATCCGGCGGTTGCGCACCTGCACGTTCTTCAGCACGCTTTGCTGCGTCATCATGAAGAGGATGGCGGGGATCAGGAACACCCCTAGCGCGATAAAAATGACAATGAGCTCGTTGAATCCTATGGGTCCCATGGCAGTAGTAGTTATCGGAAAAATAGAGAAAAATTGTTACCCGGCGAGCACGAGGCGCTTAAATTCTTCCATGCCTTCGGTGGCGGGCTTTTCGATGGCCGTAAGCCCATAGATGCTGTTGGGCGGCACCTTGCGGTCCACGATGTATTTGGGCCGGTTCCAGGGAGCAAAGTCCACCAGGCTCGCAGCCGGGTACACGGCCAGCGAGGTGCCCACGATCAGGAAGATATCGGCGGTGCGGACGAGGGCCGCGGCAGTTTCGATCAGCGGTACCGGCTCCTCGAACCAGACGATGTGCGGGCGCAGCTGCCCGCCGTCTTCGGCCAGGTCTCCCAGCTGGATGTCGCCGTCGATCGGGTATACCAGCCGCTCATTCTTTTCGCTGCGCAGCTTCCGGATCTCGCCGTGGAGGTGCAGGATCTTTGTGGAGCCGGCGCGCTCATGCAGGTCGTCGATGTTTTGGGTGATGATCTGCACGTCCAAGTGCTCTTCCAGCTCGGCCAAGATGTAGTGCGCGCGGTTCGGCTGTGCGTCGAGCACGTTGCGGCGGCGCATGTTGTAGAAATCCAGTACAAGGGCCGGGTTTTTCTTCCAGCCACGCGGCGTGGCCACCTCGTTGAGGTCGTAGCCTTCCCAGAGACCGTCGGCATCGCGGAAGGTCTTGAGGCCACTTTCGGCGGAGATGCCGGCGCCGGTCAATACGATGAGTCGTTTCTTTTGTTCGGTCATTTCGCTAAAAGTAAAAATTCAAAATTCAAAAGTCAAAAACTTCACTGGTGCTGCCGTATGCCCGCTTTAGAGGATTTGCAATGTGGTACGAACTGTTGCACCCAGGATTTTCTTGAATTTTGACTTTTGAATTTGCGCCAGTACGCCCAGCGCTTCCCAATAAACGAATAAACCAATAGACCAATAAACAAAATAACTGCAGGCCTGTAAGCCGGGTTCTGTCGCCTCCTTGCGGAAACGCGCTGTCATTTATCTGGGACTACCATTGCTGGGAGCCTCTATCTGCCTACCCTGGAGCCCGCCGCTTGCGCGAACCGGGACGGGCCGCCCCGAAAGACTCCTATACATGGCATTTCAGCACGCAAGGTTTACCCGGGCGCCGCCTTCCGACGCCGCCCCGTGGGCTCTTACCCCACGTTTTCACCGTAACCCTCTCCTTTCAGAGACGAATCCCGGCGATGAAGCCGGGACGGAGGCCGTAATTTTCTGTGGCACTGTCTCGAACCCCTTTCGGAGCTGTCCCGCCGTTAGCGGGATGCGTTGCCCTGTGCTGCCCGGACTTTCCTACCCCAACTTGGAAGTTTGGGATCGACAGCGCGGCCTGCAGTCGCCGCAAAGGTACGTGAAACGGGAATCGGGAATCGGCAAACGGGAATCGGGAATCCAGAATCGTGTCACAGCAATCAGGTGCGCGCGATGCGCAGCTACAGCAGCGGGCGTCTTTCGTACCCTTCTCTCTGCGGCGTTGGGGTAGCCGATTCCCGGTTGACGCGGCGCCGGAGGCTCGCGTGTGAGTTACTCGTTGGAAAGACCTGCGGTCAGGCAAACCGGGATGGGGAGCGTGTCGCCGGGACGCTCTTCGAGGCGGGAAATGCGCTCATTAGTGCGGAAGCGGACCCCGCCGGTCACGGCTTCTACCCGGAGGAAGAGGTAGTCGTCGCGTAGCACGCTGTCGATATAGAATTTGCCGTTCTTCGGCAGCACTCCTTCCCGGTATACACGGTCCGGATTAAAAGGCCCGGCAGAGCGTCCGCTACCGCCGAAGTCGCCGTTGCGGGTGGTGAGCAGGAAGTAGCGCAGGGTGTCGAAACCGCTCACCGGGGTGCAGGTCTCCGAGGCGGCATCAGTCAGCTCCAGGGTCACCCATTTGCTGCCGCCGCTTCCGCAGGAAGATGCCCCTGCCAGCAATGCGGCAAGCAGCCATAGTAAATGCCGGTTCACCCGGTTCATTTGTGGTTGAAATAGATCTCTGTAGCGCCGAATCCGAACTCGGCCGTGTATTGATTCACGAAGGACTTTACCTCTTTCTTCTTGCGGAGAAAATCATGGATGTCGTCGCGGAGCCGGCCCTTGCCGATGCCGTGGATGACGGTGAACTTGGGCAGGCGGTGCGCGAGCGCCAGGTCGTACCACTTCTCGAACTCGCGGAGCTGGATGCCGAGGATGGCGGTATTGGTCATGCCCTTGTGGTCGTCTACCAGCCGCTCGATGTGGAGGTCCACCACGGTGCGGGCGGGCGCCAGGTGGCGGCGCGCGTCGGAGGCGTCGTAGATCGGAGCGCCGGCGCCGGCGCGGTAGCCGAAGTCGACGGGCGCTTCTTCCACCTTGGCCGGGTACTCGTCGAACAGCTTGTAGGTGAACGTGGCGCCTCCCTCCTCTTTCAGCTTCTCAAGGCGGTCGAACACCTGTTTCGGCTTCAGGCGCAGCGTGTATTCGTGGTAATCGGCCTTGCCCTTTTGGGGTGTTTTGAGCGAAAATTCGAAGGAGAACAGGGGCGAGTCGCTCAGGTCGGAAAAGGTCATGTTGTGGAGGTAGAAATCCTCGAAGGCATGCAGCACGCCGCTCAACTCGAAGTCGGTTTTTCCGAAGAACTGCTGCTTGTAGGTGAAGAGTAGCTCGTCGTCCGTATGGTTCACGAGGTAGATCTTAAGCGATTCCACGACGTCGTCGCCGAACTCGTCCACGTCGAACTTGGGCAGGAACGAAAGCCAGCATCCGTCCACGATGCGCTCTTTGGGCGGGGTCTTTTCCTTGCGCACGTTCTCGATATAGGTCTTTTCCTTCTTGGGCTCGAAGAGCTTTTTCTCGGTAAAACGCTTGAAGTACGGGAAATCGAGCTGGTCGATATAAGCGGGAAACTTGACGCCACGCACCTGCACCATCACCATCTTCTCGTTCATGATGTCGATCACTTCCCCTTCCTCGTTTGTGGCTTTCACCACGACCTTGTCGCCGATCTCGAATTTCATAAGGAAGCAAAGGTAAAGAAGGGTTTTTTCACCGCTAAGAAAAGAAGGGGCTAAGGGTTTCGCAAAAAAAAGATCGTCTATTGGTCTACTGGTAAACTGGTAAGGCCGCTTTCTGGCTACGATCTTTCGACGGGCACTGATCACATCCGGTGTCGGAAATTATGAAAAAGGTCCCGCGTCAGCGGGACCTTTTCTTAGCGAATACCTTAGCCACTTTTTTTCTTAGCGGTAATAATCGCTTTGCCTCTTTATCTGCCTTTATGACAACGCGACTTTTTCATTGAGCTTGCTCTTGCGGTAGCCGTACATCAGGTATACCACGAGGCCGATGCCGAACCAGATGAAGAACCACTTCCAGTTTTCCGCCGACATGCCCGTGAGCAGGTACATGCAGCTGACGAGCCCGAGCAGGGGTATGAGCGAGTATTTCTTCACGATGGCAAAACCGGCGAGTACGAAGCAGGTGATCCAGAAGATGATGGTCGCGATCTTGACGGCCGGTGCGGCAAAAAGGTAATCGCTCGCATTTTCAGCCTTGGTCTGGTTCGTGAAAT
The DNA here is from genome assembly GCF_039541815.1 of Flaviaestuariibacter amylovorans. Taxonomy (NCBI): domain Bacteria; kingdom Pseudomonadati; phylum Bacteroidota; class Chitinophagia; order Chitinophagales; family Chitinophagaceae; genus Flaviaestuariibacter; species Flaviaestuariibacter amylovorans. Next base: position 640,930 of record NZ_BAABGY010000007.1, on the reverse strand, counting down.
CTCCGTTCAGCAACTCGCTGAAATAGCCCGGGAAGCGGAAGAGGATGAAGGCCAGCGCCGCCGCCAGCAGGATCGGAAACACGATGCCGCCGTTGAAATACGGGAGGTGAAACTTTCCGGCCGAACGCTGGCGGCGCGGGAGCAGCAGCACCCCGCCGCACACGAGCACGAAGGCGAACAGCGTACCGATGGACGTGAAGTCGAGCACGAAGGTCTTGTCGGTGAATAGGATCGGCACGCCCACGAGGAGGCCCGTAACGATGGTGGAGAAAGAAGGCGTCTTGTGCTTCGGGTGGATCTTCTGGAAGGCGGGCGGCAGCAGGCCGTCGCGGCTCATCGTCATCCAGATGCGCGGCTGTCCCATCTGGAACACAAGCATCACCGAGGTCATGGCCACCACGGCGCAGATCGCCACCAGGAACTGCATCCACGGAATATCGAGGTTGCCCGGCTCGAAGATGAACGCCAGCGGATCGCCCACTCCTTCGAACTTGCCGTATACTACGGCGCCTGTAAGCACGAGCGCCAGCAGGATGTACACGACCGTACAGATGACGAGCGAGAGGATCATGCCACGCGGCAGGTCGCGCTGGGGGTTTTTGCTTTCCTCGGCAAGCACGCTCACGGCGTCGAAGCCGATATAGGCGAAGAAGACGCCGCTCACGGCCGCCATCACACCGCCAAAGCCGTTGGGCATAAAGGAGCGCACGCCGTCCGACGCCGTGGGCATCCAGTTGCCGGTGAGGTCGCGGGCGAAAATGAGGTAGCCGCCAACGAGGAGCACGAGCACCACTACGGCGAGCTTCAGGATCACCATCAGGTTGGAGAAGTTGCGCGACTCCTTGATGCCACGGTACACGAGCGCCGTGATCAGGACGTTGATGAGGAGCGCCGGCAGGTCGAAGATGATGCGGAGGCCGCCGATCTGCGGCGCATCGTTCCAGGCACCGAGCACCTCGGGGTTGGTGGAGCCGGCGGCGATCGCATCCCTGGCTTCCATATACGAGGTGGCGAGGTAGGGCGGAATGTGGATGCCGATCCACTTGGAGGCAAGCAGCGAGGTGAAGTAGTCGCTCCAGGAGAAGGCCACGTAGATGTTGCCGATCGAATATTCCATCAGCAAGGCCCAGCCGATGATCCAGGCAAACAATTCGCCGAACGACGCGTACGCGTACGTGTACGCCGAACCGGCTACGGGGATGCGCGAGGCGAATTCTGCGTAACAGAAGGCAGTAAAGGCGCAGGCAATGCCGCAGATGATGAAGAGGATCACGACACCCGGACCGCCGGAGAACACGGCGCCGCCGAGCGAGGAGAAGGAGCCGGCGCCAATGATGGCGGCAATACCGAAGAACGTGAGGTCGCGGACGGTGAGCACGCGGCTGAGGCCCTGGTGGCCATGGGCTTCGGCTTCACTTTTATCGCCCATAATGTCGTGGATCGGCTTGCGGCGGAACAGGGGGTGGCCCATTGATGTTCTGGTTTTGAGCGCGGAAAATACAATAATGTGCTGACGTGCCGGCGAGTTAATGTATGCGCAAAGGTTTTGAAGGTCTTTATGGTGCCACAGGTTTCAAAGCCTGACCGACGGAACCCTCCTGCAAACCCTCAGAACTCTAAGAACCTTAAGAACCTTTGTGTTCCCGAATGACCTTGACCGTTGCCGCACCTGAGGAAGATCAGTCATTGCGCTCTTCACGGTCAGCCCCGGCCCTTTCCAGGCAGCGCAACTTTGTGTCAACAAAACAACCCACCATGACTACGCTGACACATAACAACTACACCTCGGTCACGACCCCGCATAATGAAGTAACGGTTGACGCCCATGACGGCCTTTTCACCCGCTTCCTCAACTGGGCCGATGGCCAGGAGCGCTACCGCTTCGGCTGGCTCGCCGCCGCCCTTGCCACGCATGGCTGCGCCCTCACCCCGCTCACGCTCTTCGCCATCATCCTTTCGGGCAACATCATGGCACTTTGGGTAGTCGCCCTCGCCTGCATGGGCGCTACGCTGGTCACCAACCTGGCCGCGATGCCTACGAAGATCACCATCCCCGTCTTCCTCGCCAGCATCGTGATCGACCTCGCCGTTATCATTTCCTGCATCTGCGCCGGCTTCGACATCACCGGTACCTATATCTGATCCGGCAGGAGCATTCACAAAAAAGCAACAGGCCGCAGCGTATCGTGCTGCGGCCTGTTGCGTTCATTCAAAAGTCAAAAGTCAAAAGACGCTTGCGGACGCAGGCCGGCCCTTGCAAGCTGACGTACCCTTTTTGACTTTTGACTTTTACCTTTTATGCTTCCCGGTGAATCAGATACAACGCCAATTCCCGCAGGGGCTCCTTGCGTTTTGAGAGCACGGCGATGTCTTCGAGGTGGGTGAGCGCCTCCTGCAGGTAGCGGTCCTTCAGCTCGCGGGCCCAGGCGTCCACACCGCAGGCATGGAAGATGGCAAGGACACGCTCCACCTTATCGGGAGCGTTGCCGGCAAGCAGTGATGCCAGTTCCTCCTTGTCGGAGCCGCTTGCGGTCTCGAGGGCGTGTATGAGCAGGAAGGTTTTTTTGTTGGACTTGATGTCGCCGCCTACCTGTTTGCCAAATTTTTCTGGGTTGCCGAAGGCGTCGAGGTAGTCGTCCTGCACCTGGAAGGCGAGGCCCAGCTTGCGGCCGAATTCGTAGAGCAGGTTCTGGTTGCGCTCGCCGGCGCCGCCAAGGATGGCGCCCATCCTGAGTGCCGCGGCCAGCAGCACCGAGGTCTTGAGGTTGATCATGTGCAGGTACTGCTCCAGGCCAACGGCATCGTGCTTCTCGAAATCCATATCGAGCTGCTGGCCCTCACATACTTCGCGGGCCGTGTTGTTGAATAGCCGGTTGATGGGCACGATGTATTTCGCAGAAATCCCGTTGAGGTATTCATAGGCCTTTACCAGCATTACATCTCCCGCCAGGAGCGCCGTGCTCGGGCCCCACTGCTCGTGTACGGTGGGCTGCCCGCGGCGCAGCGGAGCGGCGTCCATAATGTCGTCATGAATGAGCGTGAAGTTGTGAAAGAGCTCCACGGCGGTCGCCACGGCCCAGGCATCGTCCACGATGGTGTCGAAGAGCTCGTTGCCCATCAGCACGCCCACAGGGCGCACCCGCTTGCCTCCCAGCTTCAGGAAATAGCGGTTGGGATCATAGAGCGTGGCGGGCGCCGCGGGAAAGTGATCGGTCTGAAAGCGGGTCGCGAATTGCTGCGAAAGGGTCTCAAAAGATTGCATGTCGGTTCTGGTGGCTGGTGAAAATGGAAAGAACACGGATCGAACGGATGTTACGGATTAGTACTGATCTGTGATCCTCCGTAAACTCCGTCCCATCCGTGTTCCTTTGCTATCGTTCTTAAAAGTCAGGATCGTCGCCCTTCTTGCGGCGGCGGGCGCTTTTGGTGCTGCCCCCTTTCTTCGACTTGCGCGCGGTTTCCGCTTCCAGCTCGGCGGGCGTCATCACCCACTCGTAATCGAGGGTACGCTTGTCGAGGTTGGCTGCGATCACCTTGATCCGTACGCGGTCGCCCATGCGGAAGGTGCGGCCGGAGCGCTGCCCTACAAGGCTGTAGTCTTCCTGCACGAGGCGGAACTCGTCGTAGTCGATGAGGCTCGTCACACTTACCATGCCCTCGCATTTATGGTCTACGGTCTCCACCCAGAAGCCGAAGGCCGACACGCCGGAGATGACGCCGTCGAACTCCTCTCCCATGTAGTCGCTCATGTACTCCACCTGCTTGTACTTGTTGGCGGCCCGCTCCGCTTCCATGGCGGCGCGCTCGCGCTCGGAGCTGTGGCGGCACTTCTCCTCCATCTTCTTATCGATCTCGATGTCGTTTTCGAGGATCGAAAGGAGGATACGGTGCACCAGGATATCGGGATAGCGGCGGATGGGCGAGGTGAAGTGGCAGTAGTCGGGGAACCCGAGGCCGTAGTGGCCGATGTTCTCCGTGGTATACACCGCCTTGGCCATCGTGCGGATGCCGAGCTGCTCCAGCACATGCTGCTCCGGCTTGCCATGGGCGTCCTGCAGCATGCCGTTGAACGACTCCGCGATCTTCTCCGGGCTCGACATGTCGAACTTGTGGCCGAACTTCCGGGCAAAGGCCATGAAGGGCAGCAGCTTTTCCTCGCTCGGCAGGTCGTGCACGCGGTACGGGAAGGGCACCGGCTTCTTGTTCACCTTGATCTTGCCCACGTGCTCGGCCACATACTTATTGGCGAGCAGCATGAACTCCTCGATGAGCTGGTGCGACTCCTTGCTTTCCTTGACCACGATACCAATCGGCTTGCCTTTCTCATCGAGCTTGAAGCGGACCTCCTGCGAGGAGAAATTGATGGCGCCGGCGTCGAATCGCTTCTTGCGCAGTCGGCGGGCGATGGAGTTGAGCAGCAGCACCTCGTCGCGCAGGTGGCCCTCCTGGGTTTCGATGATCTCCTGTACGTCTTCGTAAGTGAAGCGGTGGTCGGAGTGGATAATCGTTTTACCGAGCCAGTAGCCTTCCACCTTACCCTTTGGCGTCATCTCGAACACAGCGGAAAAAGTGAGCTTGTCCTCATGCGGACGCAGCGAGCAGAGCACGTTGGAGATATGCTCCGGCAGCATCGGGTTCACCCGGTCGGGAAGGTATACGGAGGTTGCTTTCGAATAGGCGTTCTCGTCGAGGGCCGTGCCAGGGGCCACGTAATGGCCTACGTCGGCGATGTGCACGCCGATCTCGTAGTTGCCGTTCTTCAGCACGCGGATCGAGAGGGCGTCGTCGAAGTCTTTCGCATCCACCGGGTCGATGGTGAAGGTGAGGATCTTGCGGAAGTCGCGGCGCTTTTCGATCTCTTCCTGTGGAATGATGTCGGGGATACGGGCCGTTTCCTCCAGCACGTCGTCGGGGAATTCCAGAGGAAACCCGCTTTCGAGCAGGATCTCCTTCATGGCGATGTCGTTCGTATCCTCGGGGGAGAGCACGGTCACGATCTCGCCGGTAGGGCGCTTGCCCGTGCCGGTGGCCCAGTCCTTAACGCGGGCCACCACGCGGTCGCCCTCGGTAGCGCCGTTGAAAGCGCTTTCGGGAATAAAGATATCGGGCGTCTTGCGGTCGCCCTCGCCGCCGACCACGAAGCCGAAGCCTTTGCTCACCTGCAGCTTGCCGATGAATTCGCTTTGCTTCCGTTCGATCACCTGTACTACGGCGCCCTGCATCCGCTTGCCGTCGCGGGCAGGTATGACCTCCACACGCACGGTATCGCCATGGAGGGCCGAGTTAAAGTCGTTGGGCCGGATCAGGATATCGTCGTCGAGCTCTTCCACGATCACGAAGCCCATCCCGGAACGGGTCACGTCGAGCCGTCCTTTGTAGGTGTCTCCATTTCCCTGCTTATGTCCGTTCTGTCGCTTTGATTTCTTCTTATTGTCTCTGCCCATGTTGCTGGGTTTGTTTAAACTCTTGAATAAAGGTATGCACGATACTATCAAATCGCGTTCCTTCCCCAAAGAGGAACTGCGGCTCAATGGGAAGCACGAGGAAAGGCAGGCCGGCAAGTTCCTGCTCGAATTTGAGCAGGCGCATCGCGTCTTTCTCGGTGGTAAGGATCAGCTTCCGGGGGCCTTCGAGCGCCGCAAACCGTGCCTGTATCTCGCGCCAGTCGTCGATCGAGAAAATGTGGTGGTCGCCAAAATGCATCATCGAGTAGGAGCCGGTGCGCTCCTCGAGGTACTCCTTCAGGGGCCGCGGGTTGGCAATCCCGGTCACGAGCAGCACCTCGGTGTCGTCGGTGATATACCCGGGTTCCTTTGTCAGGATGTGATAGGCCGAACCGTAAGCGATGGTGGTGAAGAACAGGTGCTGCCCTGGCCCCGGATCGAGCTCTTCGGTAAGGTCTCTTTTTTCTTCCTCGGTGAGCCCGGGCGGGCACTTCGTAACCACGATCACCTGGGCGCGGGCGGCGCTGCTGCGCTGGTCGCGGAGGTCGCCGGTGGGGAGAAAGAAGTCGCGGGTGTAGAGGTTGCCGTGATCCGTGAGCAGGATGTTGAAGCCGGCAGCCACGGCGCGGTGCTGGAAGGCGTCGTCGAGGAGGATCACCTCGGTCTCGGGGTGATCGTGCAGGAGCTGCGGGATGGCCTCGAGCCGCTTTTCGCCCACGGCCACCGGCACATCGGGGAACTTGCGGTGAAAGAGCATCGGCTCGTCGCCGATTTCTAGCGCCGTGGTGCGCTCGCCGGCGAGGGCGTAGCCGCGCGTCTTGCGTTTGTAGCCACGGCTCAGGGTCGCCACCCGGAAGTCGTGCTTCAGCCGGCCGATGAGGTATTCCACCATCGGGCTCTTGCCGGTGCCGCCTACCGAGAGGTTGCCCACGCATACGAGCGGCAGGTTGAAGCGGGCTGATTTGAAGATGCCCCGGTTGAACAGCCAGTTGCGCAGGATCACGATGCCCCCGTACAGAAAGGCCAGCGGGAAGAGCAGGAAGCGAAAGGATTTCAGGAACACGTTAGAAAACATAGACCTCTTGTGGGGTGATGCATAGGTCCAAAGGTAGGTCATAGGGGTGCGTGTCGTCGATGGCGTCGATGGGCTCGAAGTAGGATACGCCCACTTTGAGGCAATCGGGCGAGCAACGCGCCAGGAAGCGATCGTAATAACCCTTGCCATAGCCCACGCGGTGGCCCTGCTTGTCGATAGCGAGCAGCGGCACGATCACGAGGTCGAGCGATTCGGGGGGAAGGATGGTATTGCCGGTCGGCTCGGTGATGCCGAACTCGTTGTCCATGAAGGCTTCGTCGGCGGGCGCCAGCACGGCTTCCATCGAGGTGTCGGCCACGTTCATGCGCGGGTAGGCGATCTGCAGCGCCGGGTTGCGGAAGTGCAGGTAGTCGGTCAGGATGAAGGAATTGACCTCCTTCTTTTCGGAGATCGAATAGAAGCTCATGATGCGCTCGAGGAAGGGCAGCTCCACGGTCTGGAAGCGGATCAGGATGAGGTCGTCGGCCTTCAGCTGCCAGGAGGCTTCGATGGCGTCGCGCTTTTGCATGAATTGCTTCCGGATTTCTTTTTTCGTCATGGGGCTTCGGCTTCGTTCACGAACAGGGTAAATACGGTGGTGCCATAGTTGCGCTCCCAGCGGAAATGCGGGAAGCCTTTGTAATCGTTACGCGGTGTGTGCTCGAGGATGAACCAGCCGCCGGGCTTCAACAATCCATGCTGAAAGATCTTGCGCGGGATCTCGTCAATGGTGGCGAGCGCATAGGGCGGGCCTGCGAAGATGAAGTCGTACGCGGCGCCGCAGGTCTCAATGTATCGGAACACCTCGGATCGTACGATGCGGATGTTTTCGATCTTCAGCTCCTTCACGGTCTTTTCGATGAAGGCATGCATCTTCGGATCCTTCTCCACGATAGTGAGGTCGGGTGCTCCGCGGCTCGCCAGCTCGTAGGAGATGGCACCGGTGCCGCCGAAGAGGTCCAGCGTCTTCAGGGCGGTAAAATCAAGGTTGTTCTGCAGGATGTTGAACAGGCCCTCCTTGGCGATGTCGGTGGTGGGCCTTGTGTGGGGCATATCGGAGGGCGGGTGTATCCGTCGTCCGCCCAGGTCTCCGCTTATGATACGCATCGGGCAAGGTTATACAGGGAGGTGAAGAAATGAGCCGGCCGACCTTCCTCGGAGGGCACGCCCTCGGGAGCGGTGAAGCGCAGGTCGCCGAAATACTGGTGCAGCTCGCGGTACAGCGCCGAATGCTCGTCGATAAGCCCCGACAGCGCGATCGGGGTGCTGGCATGCGGCAGGCCCGCGTTGTCGAGGATCTTGAGCAGGTAATACACGGCGTCGAGCGGGGTGCTGTAGCGGTAGATCTGCGCCAGCTGCAGCTGTCCGCCCTTGCGGAGCAGCACGCGGAACTGCCCGGGGGCAAAATGCACCTGCGCCTGGCCGGGCGCGTCGATGCCGTTGTAGCTTTTGAGCGCGGTGGTGTGGGCGTGGTAATATTCGGCCGCCGGGAACGATGCGCGGAGCGCTCCGTCGATGGGTGCGGGAAAGAGGTAGTGGTTCGACAGCTGCCATTCGCCGATGCGGTCTTCGCGGGCACCGCCGCGAAGGGGGCTGAGCAGCTCGATCCACGGAGCGGCGGCGGAGTAGCGCTGCGGCACGAGCACCGATTCGGGAAAAGCGGAGCAGAACACAGCTTTCTCCACGTGGCGACCCCAGACCTCGAGCTCGCGCAGTAGGCTGTCGCGGGTGCCGGCGTCGAGCGGGTCGGCCAGCGACCAGTACTTGAGGCGATGCACCCTCGGGCCATCGGGCTCCACGAGCGCCATGCAGCAATAGCCTTCGCCCCATTCGCACAGCAGCAGGCTCCGGTCGGGGCGCCCGCTGCCCTGTATGTCAAACAGTACGTTCATTGAAGCAAATATAGGCCGGCCCCCTGTCTCCGCCAGCTGGCGGAGGAACTTAGATCGGTCTTTTCCTTTGGCCGGGAACGGTCTTTTTCGAGCGGAGGCGGACGGTAGCGACGTCAGGGATACTGAAGAAACCAAAGATGCTGTACCCGGTATCAGTAGCCGTATCGTTCGGCGTCTAACAGGAGCAATGACATGTGGGTGATCACCGTTTCTTCTTCTGCTGTTGTTTGGCTGATCACTGTATGCCAGCCACCCCTGTCGCTATGGTACCTGTCGAACAGGTCTTCCCTGAACTTTGCGAGCTCGGTGAATTTTCGCGCGACCAGGTCATTCGTTCCGGGTGGGAGGTGCCGGACTTTTTTCTCTATGCATGTTGCTACTGACCTCGTCGGTTCGTCCATCACTTGGCGAAAAGAATGGTAATCCGGAAGCAGAGCGGTAAGCCGGTGGCGGAGCAGGTCGCTCGTGAGTGTTACCGGCATAAAGCTCCGGTTATGCCGGAAATGACTGATCAAAATAGACTTGCGTCCATCGTTCAGAAAGCGTTTGTATTCAGCCCGGAGGTATTCGATCTTGGCCTGTTCACCCATCAGCCAGCCGAAGCGCAGGATGACGTCGCTGTATAGCTCGGGAAGCAACTGCGTTTCGTAGAACGCCGTCAATTCCTCGTGATACCGGACCTCGCGTTCTCTTTCCGGATCACCGCTCTTGAGCTGGTGCACGTGGTTGCGGATACGCTCGCTAAGCGCCGCCATATAGGCCTCCAGCTGCGTCTCGTTGAGGACCTCCCGGAAGGTAGTCAGCTCGTAGTCCCACTCCTCCCATGCCGAAAAGAAATGCTTGTCGGACCAGGTGTCCTTTTCCTGTTCGAATCGGTATATCTTTTCCGCCTGCTCGAAGGAAAGGCCGAGGTAGCCGTGCTGGTCCTGCACCAATTTGACGCTCCACGCATAATCTTCAGGTATCATGTTGCTTTGCCGGTGCGCGGGTAGGTGAGCGCCCTGCGGAAAGGTGAATATACGAATGGTCGGGCGGTGCTGCACACCCGGGTTCCTTGAAGGGATGGCTGCTGGCTTGTTTCCGGTTCCGGCGCGCTCCTCTCCTTTCGGGCAAGGCGGCCCCTATCTTTGCGCCCTCCTATGGCTTCCCTGCAAGTAGACGTTACCAATAAGCAAATCCTGATGATCGCCCTGCCGATCTCGCTCGCGTTGCTGGTGCCGAATTTCAATTTCATCATCAACAACGTGTTCCTCGGCCACCTCAGCGAGCAGGCGCTGGCCATCGCGTCCATCACGGGCGTGTATTACCTCATCTTCTCGAGCGTCGGCTACGGGCTCAACAACGGCCTGCAGGCGCTCATCGCCCGGCGAGCCGGCCAGAACCGCCCGGAGGAGATCGGCAAGATCTTCCACCAGGGCATCCTGGTGGCGATGGTCATCGCTGTCACCGGGATCCTCCTGACGTATACGGTGGCTCCGCTGGTGCTCCGCTCCTTCGTCCGGTCGCCGGAGACCTATGCACAGGCCGTCGAATTCCTGCACATCCGTATCTGGGGCCTCCCCTTCCTGTTCATCTACCAGATGCGCAACGCGCTGCTCGTGGGCACCAACCAGAGCCGCTTCCTGGTAGCCGGCACCCTCGTGGAGGCAGTAGCCAATATCTTCTTCGACTACGCGCTCATTTTCGGCAAACTGGGCTTCCCGGCGCTGGGCTTCAACGGGGCCGCCTATGCCTCCATCATCGCCGAGTTCCTCGGTATGTTCGCGATCTTCATCCTGATCCGCGTCAAGGGCATCGACAAGCAGTTCTCGCTATTCCGCCCCGTGGGCTGGGACCCGGAGAACATCCGCAACATCCTGCAGCTTTCGGGGCCGCTCGTGTTTCAGCATGCGATCTCCATCCTGGCCTGGCTGTTCTTCTACCTGCTCATAGAGCGCAACAGCGGGCAAACGGGGCTTGCGGTGTCGAACACGATGCGCAACATCTTCGGGTTTTTCGGGGTCTTTGTCTGGGCTTTTGCCGCCACGTCCAATACGATGGTGAGCAATATCATCGGGCAGGGCCGGCGCGACGAGGTGATCGGCGTCATCAAAAAGATCATGTTCCTGTCGGCAGGGATCTCGCTGTGCGTGTTCCTGTTCCTGAACCTCTTTCCGGCGGTGTACCTCTCGATCTACGGGCTGGATAAAAGTTTCGTTGACGCAGGCGTGCCGGTGATCCGCGTGGTGGCGGCGGCACTCCTGCTGATGTCCTGCGCCACGGTGTGGCTCAACGCGGTCACGGGTACGGGCAACAGCCGCGTCACCTTCCTCATCGAGCTGGCGGCCATCATCTTCTATTGCACCTATGTCTACCTCGTACTCGAGGTGTGGCACCTGTCGTTGGTGTGGGCCTGGGTATCGGAGTTCTTGTACTGGACAATCCTGCTGACGCTGTCGTACGGGTACTTCCGGACGGGGAAGTGGCGAAAGAAGGAACTATAAGGGGCCAAGTGTTTTTTTACCGCTAAGAAAAGAAGGGGCTAAGGTTTTCGCAAAGGAGGGTGTTTATTAGCCTATAGGTCTATTTGTCTATTGGTTATTTGTAAGGGTCGCCTCTGTGGCGCATTTATTCATGTAGTTTGTGTTATCTGACGTAAGCCAGGCTTGGTCATTCTCTTCTACCTCGATATTCCAAATCATTCCTTTTTTTCTTCCAACCACGCGAACCCATGTAGCGCCGTTAACCTGACGAAATCTGAAGTATTTAACCTCAAATGGTACTAAACAAGGCCGCGCGTCAGCGCAGCCTTTTTCTAAGAGGCTGTTTAAGTTCATGTGCTTTCTGAAAACGCAGAATGGTCGGCCGCAAGCGGCCTTAGCGCGCGACAACGCAACGGCGCGACGATGAAATGCAAGGAGGAATTTTCAGCACATTGCTGCTTCGCTGCGCCGTCACTCACCGCGTCGCCGCGCGGAAAGGGCAGCTTGCGGCCTTGCTAGTCCCTCAATTAACTTAAACAGCCTCTTAGCGAATACCTTAGGCACTTAGCTTCTTAGCGGTTAGAAACACTTCTTTCCCTTCTTCTGCCTTATTCCGACCACTCCTTTAAGAGCCTTGCCCCTTCGGATTTAATGCGGGCATCATCGAGGGTTTTGTTGGGAACGGCAGGCAAGGCGCGCAGCTGCTCGAAAGCCTTTTCGTCGTTGTCGTTGCGGTGATAGGCCTTGGCCAGCTCGAGGAAGTTGAGGGCGAAGGCCGGCTCATAGACCTTGGCCCGTTCGTAAGCGGCTATGCTCTCCTTAAGCGAAGCCGGGGGCAATCCGCCATAGGCCACTTTAAGCGCCGCTTTTTCAAAGATGCCCAGGTTGCTTACCTCGTAATGCCATTTGCCGAGCACATGCCAGGCCCTCCCGTGGCGCGGGTGCAGGGCCAGCGCCTTTTCGATAAGGGTGCGGATCTCTTTTACCGACCGCACACGCTCCTTGCCGGATTGCGCCAGGGCCAGCCGGCCCATCGACACAGCCAGCACGTAATACCCGTCGGCAGCGGTGGGCGCCACCTGGATGGCGCGCTGGGCGTAGGACTTGCCGTACACGTAAAACTCCTGCTGCTGTTGTTTCGTTGCCTGCCGCTTGCCGATGCGGCTGCACAACTCGCTCAGCTTCCACAAGGCGGTATGATTCGACGGGTTGATATTAAGGGCCTTCCGGAAGTTCTCGAAGGCGCCGTGCTCGTTGAGCTCCGCTTCCTGGCGCTCGGCCAGCTGCACGAACTCCGCGTCGGACTGGGCGGCGGCGCCGAGGCAGCAGAGTGCCAGTACAAAGTGGAGAAAAAGGGTTTTCATGGTTGGGGGGTGAATGCTTTCGAATAAGATACGCCTACAGAGCCGGTAAAGTGGGCTATGGCCGGAGTTAATTTCCGGATGCGGATGTGGACGTCCAGCAACTGCGGGAAATCCTGCTGTAGCGCTACTGCGATCTTCTGGCAAAGGACTTCCAGCAGCTCTTCCCGACCGGCGAATACCCCACGCAGGCGCTCATGTACCGCCACGTAGTTGATGGTGTCCGCAAGCCCGACCGGGCCTTCCGGTTCGTCGATCCGGAGCCGGAGCGACACCTCGAACTCGTTGCCGGTGAGGGCCTCTCCGGCATAAACGCCGTGCGGCGCAAAAAAACGCAGGCCATCGAGCTCGATCGTAAAGTGCCCGTTCATAATAGCAATATAGGAAACGATGCGGTGCCCCGCGGCTTCTTTAGCAGATTCTTGTGAAAGCAGGGATGACGGACGGGGGCGCGCGCCGGCACTACTCAGGAGCGGCTTTGGCGTTTCAGGAGCGCGTGTGCGCCCGGAGCCGGTCCCGCGCCTCCATGAGCGCGAAGCCCAGTAGGTTTTGCCCCCGCCATTTTGCCGGATCCGCCGCTTCTGAACTGCCTTGCGCATGCCCGATCCCCCAAATGGCGTCGGAAGGCGAGGCTTCCACAATGACCTTGTTTCCCGTCCCGAGCAGGTACGCCATCGCAGCCGGGTGCTGACCGAACTTATGGACGTTTCCCTGCACTACCAATTCAAAGCACTGCGCGTTCCAGGTATCGGGTTCGAAGCCACGTACTTTTCTGCCAAGTGCTTTGGCTTCCTTTGGCGAAGGGGCGGCAAGAATTTGCTCCAGCATTGCGGTATCGCCAAAGAGACGGGCCTTCCCGGCCATCATCCAATGTTCGGCTGTTGCGTACCTGTTCCCCTCCCACTCAAACGGGAGCGGGTACCATTGGCTGAGCAGGAATTTTCCGGCTGCTTCGTTCTTCGGGTTGGCATGTCCCCAAAAGAACAGGTAGTCGACCACCGAGCCAAGGGCAAGCAGCGACAACAACCACTTTTTGCTGTAGTGTGGCATACGATAACGGCTTTTTGCTTTTGAAGCTGCCTATGGCCCGGCGCGCGTGCGTGGGCAGATCAATGCAGGCCCTGCTCCGACAGGTAGCGCTCTGCGTCGAGGGCGGCCATACAGCCGGAACCAGCGGCCGTAACGGCCTGGCGGTAGATCTTGTCCTGTACGTCACCGGAAGCGAAGACCCCTTCCACGTTGGTTTTTGCCGTTCCCGGGATCGTCTTGATGTAACCTGATTCGTCCATATCGAGCTGTCCCTGGAAGATACCCGAATTAGGCTGGTGGCCGATGGCGACAAAGAATCCCTTGATCGCGATCTCGGTTTTTTCGTTGGTGGCGGTATTCTGGATGCGCACGGCCTCCACGGTCTTCTCGCCGAGGATCTCGTCGGTCACGGAGTTCCAGTAGATTTTGATGTTGGGCGTGGCCTTCACTCGGTCCTGCATGATCTTGGAAGCGCGCATCTCGTCGCGGCGCACGATCATGTGCACCGTGGAGCACAGCTTGGAGAGGTAGAGTGCTTCTTCGGCTGCCGTGTCGCCAGCGCCTACGATCGCCACTTCCTTTCCGCGGAAAAAGAAGCCGTCGCACACCGCACAGGCAGATACGCCGAAGCCGTTGAGGCGCTGCTCGCTTTCGATCCCCAGCCACTTGGCGGAGGCCCCGGTGGCAATGATGATCGCGTCGGCCAGCACTTCCTTCTCCTCGTCGATCGTCACCTTGAACGGGCGCTGCGACAGGTCTACCGCCGTGGCGAGGCCGTAGCGGAGGTCGGCGCCCATGCGGGTAGCCTGCTTCTCGAAGTGGATCATGAGCTCGGGGCCCTGTACGCCATCGGGGAAGCCGGGATAGTTCTCCACTTCGGTGGTGATGGTGAGCTGGCCGCCGGGCTGGATGCCCTGGTAGAGCACGGGCTTCAGGTTGGCGCGGGAGGCGTAAATGGCGGCCGTGTAGCCGGCGGGGCCGGATCCTATTATGAGGAGCTGGATCTTTTCGGGGCTGTTGTTTTCCATACTATTCACGTTGCGGGCACAAATGTAGCGTACGGAAGGGCTGGGCAGGGAAAAGAAATGAACACAAGGGGGAAAACCGGAAGGGTTTAGGGGTTTAGGAGGTTTAGAGGGTTTAGGTGGTTGGCTGGCGCACGCAACCTTCTAAACCCGCTAAACCTTGCTACTCGGGTACGATGAGCGTCCGGTACTGCGAGGCGTAGCCGCCAAAATAGCCGAGGGCGTCGGGCTTTACGTTGCTGAGTACCTTGATAGGCGATGAGAAGGGGTTACCGACGGTGGAGTACGTGTATTCCATCGTGCGCCAGAAGTCGAAGGTGGCCTTGTCGATGTTGGCAAGCTTGAGCGTGATGGTATCGCCGCGCCGGAACACGCGCTCTTCCCAGCCCACGCGCTGGTCGCCGCGCTCCACGCCGGGGCTTACCGGGATCTCATAGGTAGTGCCGTCGACCACCAGGTCGTCGAACACCGAGTTGCGGCCGGGGCGGAATTCCTCCTCGTTCTTGCGGGTCCAGTAGCGGCCGTAGTCGCCGTATCCACGTGGGTCGGTGGTGCGGATCATGAGCTGCACCTTGCCTTCGGAGGAGTCGCGCGGGTTGGGGCGCCACCACATGGAGTCGATCCGCTTCGTGATGTTGGGGATGGTGGTCGTTGCCGTATAAATACGGCCTTCCGTCTCGATGCGGAGATTATAACTGGTGTTGAGCGTGCCGGTAATGGCGGTGGCGAGGTTCGACGAGTCCGTGCTATAATACGACAGGTTGTAGGGGCCCACCGCGAAGGTGTATTCTTTCAGCCGGTGCGTACGCGTGCCGGTGCTGATGTCGATGGCGGCGCCGTGCACAAAGTTGTTCAGCACCTGGTCGAGCGAGAGAGTGGAAAAATAGTTGAGCGACCGGGTGAGGATCACGACCGGCGCCTCGCCGTTCTCGATGGTGGCTTCCACCACCAGCTTCGGCTCCACGTTGTCGAGCTCGATGTCGATATCGCGTTCGCAACCGGCCAGAGCGAAGGCGGCAAAAGGCAGGAGCATGAAGGCGCGGTGTCTCATAGGGGCAAAGCTAGGGAGGAAACGGATCGGAAGGTTTTGGAGGTTTTAGGGGTTTTATTGGTTTTATGGGTTTGAGGAAGAACACTTCAGGAGGAATTGGAAAAGGCCGTCCGAAAACGACCCTTACTAATAAACCAATAGACAAACAAAAAAGCCGCCCGGAGGCGGCTTTTGTTATCCTAAGTAAGCTTTCAGTGCATTGCTGTAGCGGGCCTTCTGGAGGCGCTTAATGGCGCGTTCCTTGATCTGGCGGATGCGCTCCTTGGTGAGGTCGTACTTCTGTCCGATCTGCTCGATGGTAACGCCATTCTCGCCGTCGAGGCCAAAGTAGGCGTTCACGATCTCGGCTTCCCGGGGCGACAGCGACTTCAGCACGCGGCGGATCTCGGCGCGGAGGGAGTCCTTCATCACGTCGTCGTCGGTATCGTCGGAGCCTTCCAGCAGGTCGCCCATGGCCACGTCCTCGGCCTCGTGCACGGGGGCGTCGAGGGAAGTATGGCGGGTATTGCTTTGGAAGATGTTGTTGATCTCGGTCTCGCTCATCTCCAGGATGTCGGCAAGCTCCTCGGTCGAAGGCTCGCGCTCATGCTCCTGCTCGAAGGCCATATACGCCTTGTTGGCCTTGTTGTAGGTACCGATCTTGTTCTGGGGCAGGCGTACGAGACGTCCCTGCTCGGCGAGGGCCTGCAGGATCGACTGGCGGATCCACCACACGGCATAAGAGATGAATTTGAAGCCCTTCGTTTCATCGAAGCGCTGGGCAGCCTTGATCAGGCCGAGGTTGCCCTCGTTGATGAGGTCGGAAAGGGAGAGGCCCTGGTGCTGGTATTGCTTGGCTACCGAAACCACGAAACGAAGGTTGGCCTGCACGAGCTTGTCGAGCGCGCGCTGGTCCCCCATCTTGATCCGCTGAGCGAGGGTGGTCTCCTCTTCGGGCGTGATCATCGGGATCTTGGAGATCTCCTGGAGGTATTTTTCAACGGCTTGCGAATCCCGGTTAGTAATCTGGGTAGCGATTTTAAGCTGCCTCATAGTGTTTTTTCCTTGCGTTTAGGGAGGTGAACGTAATACGTATAAGATGACCGTCTTATGGTACAGATTGCTGCGAAAGAGTCGTTAAAAGGAGCATTTTTCGGCACTGTCTGCAAAAATAAGGCGGAAACGGCAAAGCGCATAACATTTTTCCGTATATTATGGCGCTGCAAAAACTGTACTACGCTCTAAATAAGCGCCGTAAGCTTCTGTTAAGCTCAGGTAGCGGCAGTTTTCCACTACGGCCGGTATTTGTTCACAATTTTGCGGGGCTGGCACTATTTTTTTTCGATAAATAAATCCAAAGGCCAGTCCCGGTGAGGATCAATCCTACCGCGATCACCTCGGCCTGCGTGGGCCGCAACCCCAGAAAATCCATACGGTTGTTTACGCGGATCAGCTCAATGGTGAAGCGTTCCAGTCCATTCACGATCAGGTAGAGGCAGAACACGGCGCCGTAGGGCTTCAGGCGCTTTCGTAATCCCCAGAGCAGGAAAAAGAGTGCTCCTCCCATGATCACCTCGTACAGCGGTGTCGGGAACACCGGCTGCGGCAGGCCCATACAGTATTTATCGTCGTTGCAGGCGCGCAGCGGCGTGCCGTCCTCGTTCACGTTGCGCGGGTAGTTGTAGGCAAAGAACCAGTCGGGCATAAAGCTCAGCGCGCCCGGTTTCGGGAAGTTTGCTTTCTGAATGGAGGCACTGTCGTCCCAGCGGCGTGCGAAATAGCCGGTGTTGGCGGCAACGGTGCGCTCGAAATCGCCCGGCTGCGCCGCCACGATCTTCTGGTTCGCATCCAGCGTGTAGGCGGTATTGTAGATGCCCCAATCGCCGTCGCCGGCCACCTGGCAGCCGATGCGGCCCACGGCGTAGGCGGCCATCAGCGCGGGTGCGATGGCGTCGGCAAGGTGACGGATGGAGATCTTATGCTTGCGGGCATACAGGATGATCGCGATGGTGGCGCAGATAAGGCCCCCGTAGAAAGTAAGCCCGGCAGGGGAAAGCAGGTAGGCCGCCGGGTGCTTTAGGAAGTCGCTCCAGTTTTCGAAGATGTCGAACAGCTTGGCGCCGAGAATACCGAAGATGAGCGCCAGCAGGGTGAACTCCCCTACCCGGTCGTAGGGCCAGATCCGCACCGCGCGCTTTTCGGGTTTCGGCAGCTGCTGCTTGCGCTTCTCCCACCACTTCCAGAAGGCGAGCAGCCCGCCGAGCAGGAGGCCGATCGGCAGGTTGCCCTCGCCCGACATCAGGTAGGCGGGCGGGTCCTGGAGTGCCTCGGAGCCCCCGACGATGATGCCCCCGAGCTTGTAGCCCAGCACAAAGCCTGCGAAAAAGTTGATGAGCAGGTCCGCGATCGAAGCCGGCCGGCCCACCTCGATCGTTTCCTCCGTATACTGCATGAGGCCCTCGCGTGTCTTGCGCTTCAGCTCCCGGCTGAGCAGGGTGGCCGCCACCAAAAAGGAGATCGCCACGAAAAAGCCGAACGTATTAACGATGCGCAGGAAGGGCAGCTCGATACCGAACAGGTCCTGGAAAGCGTAGTAAAGGTTGGGATACATATGCGGCGTGAAAGTAAGGAGGAATGGTTTATTAGTCTATTTGTCTATTAGTTTATTGGTAACAGGACCTACCAACCTTGGATTCGCCGATGCGCATTCGCTGTCCTTTTTATGGCCTCATCATAAACGCTAACGGCTTCTGTGTTCCGGTACGTCGATATCCACAAAGCAAAGAGGCCAGCTTTTTAAGCCGGCCTCCTGTGTCTTTGCGCTCTTGGCGTACTTGGCGTCCCCCCGAAGCTTCGGGGGTGTAAAATCAGTTGCAATACTGCTCAAACGCCGAGATGAGGTTGTTAGCGATCATCTGCGCGGAGCGGCCTTCGATCTGGTGGCGCTCGATGTAGTGTACGAGGGCGCCATCCTTGAAAAGGGCGATGGCAGGCGAAGACGGAGGATAAGGCAGCAAGTGCTGGCGCACGGTCTGCACGGCCTCGGTGTCGAAACCGGCGAAGGAGGTCGTCAGGAAGTCAGGCTTCTTGGAAGCGTTGTGCACGGCCATCAGCACGCCGGGGCGCGCGGTGCCGGCGGAGCAGCCGCATACCGAGTTGATCATGACTAGGGTGGTGCCCTGCTTCTGCAATTGCGCTTCTACGTCGGAGCCGCTCAGGAGTTCGGAAAAACCATTTTCCGTAAGCTCTTCCTTCATGGGTTGTACTATCTCTGCGGGATACATAATGCTGATTTTTCGCAAAGGTACGGAACTGCAAATCATGCAGGAAAATGCAGGCGCGCCGGCCATTCTGACATATTCGGTGTTCAAACAGTGACGTACTGTCCGGAAAAATGGATCGGAACGCCGTTTGACCTGCAGCTGCCCAACAAACAACGCATTAAATCACTTGAAAAAATCAATAATCATGACGCACGCAAAATTCAACCCCCGCCCCGGCTTTGCTTCTTTTAACAGCCTGTTAGATGACTTTTTCGCTCCCGGAGCGTCTATTAGTGGTACGCGCGTTCCGGCCACCGCGGCTCGGCCGGTAGTCCCGGTCAACATCCGCGAAACGGAGAGCGCCTTCCAGCTCGAGGTTGTTGCCCCCGGCTTCGCGAAGGAAGACTTTGACATTGCATTGGAAAAGAACCTGCTGACGGTATCAGTGCAAAAGAAAAGTGAAAACGAGGCAAAAGAAGACAAATTCCTGCGCCACGAATACAAATTCACATCCTTCTCGCGTTCTTTCACCGTATCTGATTCGGTAGACACGGAAGCGATTGCTGCAGAATATGTTAATGGTGTTTTGACGTTAAACCTTCCGAAGCGAACGATTGTCAAAAGTGTAAAGCAGATCGAGGTCCGCTAACGATAATAAAAGTTTAAATGTTTTTCTCATAAGCAGTTGGTTTTGGTTTAAAGCCCGGTGTTTCTACACCGGGCTTTTTCTTTTGCCTTTACCCGCCACGCAAGGGAGCAGGCGTGCGTTTTAGTTTATTTTGCAGCCGCTTATGCGTCCCTCCATTCCCTTACGACTCCTGCCTTTTTTTCTTGCGCTCTCTTTCACCGCTTCCGCGCAGGTGGCTGACACCCTGCTGCCGCGGCCGCATTCCGATACGGCGACGCTTCCGGCCGTGGGGGCCGACACGGCCCTGCGCATCATCAACCTCGCGCCGTACTTCACCCTACATGTCGATTCGTCGCTCTCGTACCAGTTCGAGATCAACAAGGCGCCGGAGCAGTACTATTGGTACCTGCGCAACGCGCCCGTGGGCATCCGCATCCAGAAAAATACCGGCGTGCTCTCGTTCCGCGCAGAGCGCTCCTATTTCCTTTCGGGCCGCCTCCGGTACGACAATCCCTACAAGGTGCAGCTGGGCATCCAGAACCTGTCTGACCCGCGGATCCGGGTGGACACTTCGTTTACGATCGTTTTTTACAATACGGAGATCATCCCCTCGCGGCTGCGCCCGGGCGTATACGGGAATGTGTACGTGAACGAGGGAGATACGCTGCGCTTCCCGGTGTTTTGCGAGGCCGGCTCCTACCCCATCGAATCCATCGTAACCCAAACCTCCCTTCCGTTGGGTGCCTTCGGGGCCGTGCAGCGCTGTGGCGATTACTTTGCGTGGTCGCCGGGCTACGACTTCGTGCAGGACAGCGATTCAGCGCAGGTGCGGGTGGTGCAGGCCCTGTTCATCGGCGCCACGCGCTTCCAGCAACAGGACTCTGCGCAGGTGCGGATCGTGGTGCGGCATGCGCTCAACTACCCGCTGGCGCAGGGTCAGTATGCGCAGCTGGTGGGTGATATGCGGGAGTATATCCTGCGCCTCAAGCTCACGTTCCTGATGCTGGACAAAACGATCAAGAAAACGAAGCGGGCACGCACGGCCTTCGACCTGACGGCGGCCGGCACTGCGCTGACGGGTACGGTGCTCTCTACCTCGAGCGATGCCGATACGAAGCGCACGGGCTCCATCATGCCCGGCGTAGGCCTCGTGCTGACGCCGATCAAGGAGGCTACGGCACCTACGCGCAGCACCGAGCAGAGCCAGGCCACGCTGGTACGCGCCTCCATCAAGCGGCTCGAGTACATCCTGCAGGACAATGCCCTGCTCGGCACCCGCGACCCCGGCATCGCCGGAAAGATCGCCAAGCTGCGCGAGGAGCTGAAGCAAAGCCAGTTGCAGCTCATCGACGTTCCGATCGAGCTCACCAACAACCTCAGCGCCGCCGAGCTCGATTCCTATTTCAACAGTCCCAAGGTCAATAAGAAATACCGCCTGCGGCGATAGATCTCAGATCTCGGATCGCGGATCTGAGAACTGCTTTGTGACGATCGTTCGTCAACGATCCGGAGCCACTTTTTCTGAACCGCAAGGAAGAGGGTAGCAAAAGGAGATTCACGGAATAGGTGAAGGCAGCTCCGGCGGGCGCAGCCAGATCCCAGATCCGCGATCACCGATCTGAGATCACTTGCAGTTGGTGCGCCGGCGGGTGTCGATGATATACTGGATCTTCCATTCGCCGCTGTAGCGAACGAGCTGGAAGGAGTTGACACCGCAGTGGCTGAATTTCTCGCCGACGTAGAACTGGTAGGGCGTCCAGGCGGTGGCCATGGGGCCATCGATCTTGATACCGTCGTACGTGATGCGCTCGTCGTATACGTCGGTGTGGGGCTTGGCGATGCCAACGAGCACCGAGTCGACCGGGTCGGTCGTCACGCGGGTTTCGCCGGTCTTCGTCATCCGGATCGTCTGCAGCACCGCGTTCGGGGCGAGCGAGGACCGGATCATGGCGGTATCGGAGCGGCGCATGCCGTCGAAAAAGCGCTGGATGGGAATTTTTACACTGTCTTCGGCGCTGCGGGAAGCCTCA
Source organism: Flaviaestuariibacter amylovorans (assembly GCF_039541815.1). Classification (NCBI taxonomy): domain Bacteria; kingdom Pseudomonadati; phylum Bacteroidota; class Chitinophagia; order Chitinophagales; family Chitinophagaceae; genus Flaviaestuariibacter; species Flaviaestuariibacter amylovorans. The sequence goes on along the minus strand of NZ_BAABGY010000007.1, from coordinate 619,691 downwards.
TTGGGAATCGCGGACGGGGCCTGTGCGGCCGCGGTGCCGCAACAAAGTGTTAAGACTAAGGGGAGAAACCTCATGTAGGAAAAACTTAAGAATAAGGGGATCTAAAATTGCGTCAGGAAGGTAAATGCATTGCCCTATGAAAAACAGCTTTTTTCGACTAACGGTGGCAGGGGCCTTGCTGGCGGCGGTGGCATTCACCTCGTGCTCGCCGGTACAAGGCACCACGTCGGGCGACTATTACGATCCCAACGACCCCTATAACAATCAAACCTCGATGGCGCCGCAGCGCATCTGGGTCGAAGATCCTTATCGCCCGGGCGCCACGATGCTCGTGGAGCGCGACCCCTTCACCGGCCGCTACTACCCGGTTGCCGGCGGCGGCTACGGTGCCGGTGCTTACCGCGGTGGCATCTACACCACGCCTGCGCCCTACGGCTACCCGCGTGGCCGCAACCGCGGCTACCGCAATGGCGGCGGCCGCTACCAGACGGCTCCCCCGCAGCGCCCCTCACCCGCGCAGCAGGCCCAACAGGAAGAGCAGCGCAAGGTCAACGAGCAACGCCGCGAGGAGACCCGCGACCGGGTCTTCGGACAAAAACAATAAAGAAAACCCCGCTCAGGCGGGGTTTTCTTTTATCTCAGATCTCGGATGTCAGATCTCAGATCTGCTTTAGGTCAAACATTTCTTACAGCTTGCAGGGAGCTCGTAGATCGCAGAGAAGGTTTTGGCAGAGGCAGCCACAGATCTGAGATCCTACATCTGCGATCTGAGATCTATTTGATGTATCCCAGGATCTTCAGCATGCTCTGCGCGCTTTGCTCCTTCGCATAGAGCCAATCCACGAGCTTGCCGTTCTTGTCGCGCTCGATGATGACGTGCTTGGGTGAGGGGATCAGGCAGTGCTTGATGCCGCCGTAGCCCGAGATCTGGTCCTGGTAGGCGCCGGTGTGGAAGAAGCCCACGTAGAGCGGCTCCTCGCCGTTGGTCTTGGGCAGGAACACCTCGTTGATGTGCTCCTCGGAATCGTAATAGTCGTGCGAGTCGCAGGTGATGCCCCCGAGCACCACGCGTTGCGGCTCCTGCTCCCACTTGTTGATCGGGAGCATCAGGAACTTCTCGCCGATGCCCCAGGTATCAGGCAGGGTGGTAATGAACGACGAGTCGATCATGTACCAGGTCTCCCGGTCGTTTTGGGCCTTTTCGCCGATGACGCTGTAGATGTGCGCCATGCTCTCTCCTACCGTGTAAGAGCCGAACTCGGTGAAGATGTTGGGCATCGGCACCTTGTTGCGCTTGCAGGCCGCCTTGATGTTGCCCACGATCTCGGTGATCATGAACTGGTAGTCGTATTCGAAGCCGAGGGAGTGCTTGATGGGGAAGCCGCCGCCGATGTTGATGGAGTCGAGCTCGGGGCAGATCTTCTTGAGCTGGCAATAGAGGTTGATGATCTTATTGAGCTCCGACCAGTAGTAGATATCGTCCTTGATGCCCTTGTTCAGGAAGATGTGGAGCATCTTGAGCTGGAACTTGCTCTCGTAGCCCTCGATCTGGTCGACGTAGAATTCGAGGATGTCCTTGGCCCGGATGCCGAGGCGCGAGGTATAGAAGGGGAAGGTCGGCTCCTCTTCGGCGGCTACGCGGATGCCGATCTTGAAGACTCCTTTCACCGACTTGTAGGCATTGAGCTCCTCCTTGTTGTCGAGCACGGGGATCACGTTGCGGAAGCCCGAGTTGAGCAGGCCCACGATGCGGCGGGTATAGGCCTTTTGCTTGTACCCGTTGCAGATGATGTACATGTCCTTGGTGATCTTCTTTTTCTCCGCGAGCTTCTTGATGATCTCGATATCGTAGGCATACGAGGTCTCGAGGTGGATCCCGTGCTTCAGCGCCTCTTCCACCACGAAGGAGAAGTGCGAGCTCTTGGTGCAGTAGCAGTAGTGGTACTGTCCCTCGTACTTGTGCTTCTTGATGGCCTTCTCGAACATGTCCTTGGCCCGGTTGATCTGCGATCCGATCTTGGGCAGGTAGGAAACCTTCAGGGGCGTTCCGTACTTGTCGATCAGCGCTTTGATGTCGAGGCCGTTAAAATGGAGGTAGCCGTCCTTTACTTCGAGTCCTTCCTGGGGGAAATTGAATGTCTGTTCAACGAGACCGAGGTATGAATTCGTCATTTACCGGGTAGAGGGGGTTGTGTCGGTGACCGAAAAGTTTCCGTAAAGGTAATAGATATGCAAAAACAAAACCGCGCGGCTCCGGCCGGGGTCGCGGGTGATGTAAAAAGGGCGGCCACCGGGGCCGCCCTTTTTGCCTCTGTCCCAACAGGATCAGGCCCCGTCGAAGCGGTCGAGGTTCATGACCTTGGTCCAGGCGGCCACGAAGTCGGCCACGAACTTCCCACGGGCGTCGGCGCAGGCATAGACCTCCGCCAGGGCCCGGAGCTCGGAGTTGGAGCCGAAGATGAGGTCGGCGCGGGTGCCCGTCCATTTTACGGCGCCGCTGCGGCGGTCGCGGGCTTCGAAGGTCTCCTGGGCGTCGTCGGTGGCCGACCAGGTGATGCCGAAGTCGAGGAGGTTGGTGAAAAAGTCGTTCGAGAGCGTCTCGTGCTCCCGGGTAAATACACCGTGTGCGGAGCGGTCCCAGTTGGCGTTGAGTACGCGAAGCCCGCCCACCAGCACGGTCATCTCCGGAGCCGTGAGCGTGAGCAGCTGCGCCTTGTCTACGAGCAGCTCTTCGGCGGATACCGCGATCCCGGCCTTCTTGTAGTTGCGGAAGCCGTCGGCCACCGGCTCGAGGGCGGCAAAGGACTCCACATCGGTTTCTGCTGCCGACGCGTCGGTACGACCCGGCGTAAAGGGTACCGTAACGGGCGTGCCGCCCCGGGCAGCCGCCTTCTCGATGGCGGCACTGCCGCCCAGCACGATGAGGTCGGCCAGCGACACGCGCTTGTTGCCGGTCTGTGCGCCGTTGAAGGCGGTCTGGATCGACTCGAGGGCCTCGAGCACGGTGGCGAGCTGCACCGGGCTGTTCACCTCCCAGTCTTTTTGCGGGGCAAGCCGGATGCGGGCACCGTTGGCGCCCCCGCGCTTGTCGGACCCGCGGAAGGTGGACGCCGAGGCCCAGGCCGTGGACACGAGCTGCGTCACCGTGAGGCCGGAGGCCAGGATCTGCGCTTTCAGGGCCACGATGTCGGCCTCGTCGATGAGGTCATAGGTACGTGCGGGGATTGGGTCCTGCCAGATCAGTATCTCTTCGGGTACCTCGGGGCCGAGGTAACGGGCGCGCGGACCGAGGTCGCGGTGGGTGAGCTTGAACCAGGCGCGGGCAAAGGCGTCGGCAAACTGGTCGGGATGCTCGAAGAATCTCCGGGAGATCTTTTCGTATTCGGGGTCGAAACGGAGCGCAAGGTCGGTCGTAAGCATCATCGGCGCATGCTTCTTCGACGGGTCATGGGCGTCGGGTACAAGCCCGGCTCCTGCGCCATTCACGGGGCGCCACTGGTGGGCGCCTGCGGGGCTTTTCGTCAGCTCCCACTCGTAGCCGAACAGGTTTTCGAAGAAGTTGTGGCTCCACTGCGCCGGCGTCGTGGTCCACGCGCCTTCGAGGCCGCTGGTGATGGTGTCGGCGCCGTTACCGGTGCCGAAGGTGTTCTTCCAGCCGAAACCCTGTTCGTCGATGCCGGCAGCGGCCGGCTCGCGGCCTATGTATTTCGACGGATCGGCGGCGCCATGGGTCTTACCAAAGGTGTGGCCGCCGGCGATGAGGGCCACGGTTTCCTCGTCGTTCATGGCCATGCGGCCGAAGGTCTCGCGGATGTCGCGGGCCGCAGCAATGGGGTCGGGGTTACCGTTGGGTCCTTCGGGGTTCACGTAGATAAGGCCCATCTGCACGGCCGCGAGCGGGCGCTCGAGCTCCCGGTCGCCGCTGTAGCGCTTGTCGCCGAGCCACTCTTTTTCAGAGCCCCAGTACACGTCTTCCTGGGCCTCCCAGACGTCGGCACGTCCACCGCCAAATCCGAAGGTCCGGAACCCCATCGACTCCAGTGCGCAGTTGCCGGCGAGGATCATGAGGTCGGCCCAGGAAAGCTTGCGGCCGTATTTCTGCTTCACCGGCCAGAGGAGCAGGCGGGCCTTATCGAGGTTGGCGTTGTCGGGCCAGCTGTTGAGAGGGGCGAAGCGTTGCTGCCCCGCGCCCGCGCCGCCGCGGCCGTCGTGGATGCGGTAGGTGCCCGCGCTATGCCAGGCCATGCGGATGAAGAAGGGGCCGTAATGACCATAGTCGGCCGGCCACCAGTCCTGCGATTCGGTCATGAGCGCATAGATGTCTTTCTTGACCGCGGCGAGATCGAGGGTCTTGAATTCCGTGGCATAGTCGAAGTCGGGTCCCATCGGGTCGGAGAGCGACGAATGCTGGCGCAGGATGTTCAGGGGAAGCGCGTTGGGCCACCAGTCGCGGTTGCGGGCGCCGGTGCCGGCAGCCTGTTTGAGCGCGCCGGAAAAAAAGGGGCATTTGCTGATCGAGGACGCGGATTCGGTCAATGGCAGGTTCGTTTCCATTTCGGTTGTTGATTGTGGTGAGTGATGGCCGGCAGGCGGTGCCGGAAGAACCCTCCAAAAATAACCGCGCAGCCGATAGGAAGAAATGATTTTAATCGATAGCCCCATAGACGGAATAGATCAAAAGAAGACCGCGCCCATGGGGCGCGGTCGGGATTCATATCGGTCGCTCGGGGAAGTTCGCCGGGGCCTTAAGCCATTTCGGATGCGGCATCACTTCCTTTCTTCACCAGCTTTTCGTATTCTTCGCGGATGATGTCGCCGGCGTTCGCCAGTACATCGCCGGAGCGCTTCAGGGCCGTGGCCACGGGCTCTTTTTCACGAAGCAGGTAAACAATGCCGGCAGCGGCACCCACAACGGCCAGGATAGTCAGTGTCGTTTTCATATCACTTGTTTTGAGGAAGAGTTGCGAAGATTGTACCAACTGTGACGGGCCCCCTAAAAAATCGGTTCGGGAATGAGTTTGCACGGACGCTCCTCCCCCTTTCGGACTTGCCCACATCCCTATGCTCCCAGCGCGGGATCCGCTTGGGAGGGGTGCCGGAAAGGCTTTTAAAAGCAGGCGGAACGATTCGCTATTCTTTAATAGCTCCTACTGTATTTATACAGCGTAGGCGCGATGCAGTGTTACAATGTCCCTTGGTATTTGCCGAAGCGATCAAAGGAGCCGGGAGAAACGTGCCGGAGCGCATCGCCGGGGGTATTTGAAGCGACTTCGGAACGTCGTTGCGGTACTACCGGGACGCGCACCTGCCCGGGTGCCTGCCGGCGCCCCCATTGCTCTGTTTGCAACTGCTCAGCTCGTCCCGGTATCCACCATCCTTTCCCAGGCGGGATGCCGGCAGCAATTTCGGATCGGGTTTAGCCCCGCCGTGGCCATGGATGAGCCGCCTGGTTAAATGGACACCCAGCGCAAAAAAAGACCGCAGCCCCGGAGGGTGCGGTCGCGTAATGAGGTCTTCCGCGGATCGCTTATGCCATTTCCGAAACGCCGTTGCTGGCCTGCTTCGTCAGCTTGCCGTATTGGTCCTTGATGAGGTCGCCGGCACCGGAAAGCAGGTCGCCGGAACGCTTCAGGGCATCGGCCACAGGCTCTTTATCACGCAGCAAGTACACGATACCGGCGGCGGCGCCTACGATGGCCAGAATGGTCAGTGTTGTTTTCATATGCTTTTTCTATACCACTATCCACGATCGTACCACGGTTTCTTTCAGAAAGACCGCCCCGGAAAGCGGGGCGGTCTTTGTACAAAAAGATGCCACCTGAGGCGCTCGGTAGCGACGTTGGAAGTGGATCAATCCGGCCGGGACCTCGGTATTCGGCCGCTGAGGTGGCAGCGAAGGCGCCCACCCGTTGTGCCCGGCACGCACCGTCTGTGCGAGGGCCCACACCCGGCGCCCGTTGACGACGAAGACGCCCCAATCCACCTGCAAGGCACCCGGCGGCACCCGCAAAGCTCCGGCATCAACGCTGCAGCTTCAGATGGAACCTTTGCCCTCCCGGGCACGCCACCTGGAGGAAATAGCTGCCGCGAGGAAGGCCCTCGAGGCCCGTCACCGGAATCTCGGTCTGCCCGGCGGCAAGCCTGGCTTCGCTCCGCAACAAGATCTTCCCGGCAGCGTCGGTGAAAGCGAGGGCGACCTTGGTGGTTCCGGCAAAGGGGGCGGCGAAGCGCAGCGTGAGCCGGTCGGCAAAAGGATTGGGATAGGCGCTGAAGGTCAGTTTGCCGGCATCGCTTCCGCGTGCGATGCGGACGATAGCGGAATAGGAGAAGCGTCCGTCGGCATCGACCTGCTTTAACCGGTAGAAGTGAGTGCCTTCGCTGATTGTGTCAGTATAGCGGTAGCTGCGCTCAGTCGTGCTGTTGCCCGCCGCCCCTACCCTGCCGATGCTTTGGAAACGGCTTCCGTCGGCGGAGCGCTCCACCTCGAAGTGGCTCGTGTTCGATTCATTGGCGGTGGTCCACTGCAGCAGGTTGCCGGTGGTATTTGCGGTACCCGCGAACAAGAGCCAGGTAAGGGGCAGCGGCGTAGCCGAGGAGCCGAGGGTGAGCTGCCCGAAGGAGTTGAGCCCGGTCATCGTGAGGGTGTTGGTGGCGGCATCGCGGGCTACCTGCCCCAGGTAGGTCCAGCTTGAGCCGCCGTCGGTGGAGCGGAACAGCACGAGGCTCGCTTCGGAGAGCGAGTTGAGCTCGCCGTCTCTGTAGGCGAACACTACTTCTGCGTTGAGGGCATTGTTGTTGGCGGGCGTCACCTCGTACACCCTGGCGATGCCCAGGTTGCCCTGTCCGGTCTGCACGGCAGTGGTGCCGGTGCCGCGGTTGACGGTAGTGCTGCCGGGTGCCGATCCGTTGGCGGTGAAGGTGATGCCGAGCCCGCCGAAGCTGTTGCCCACGCCCTGTGCCACCGTGCGCGTCGTACGGATCCACCCGTCGAGGTAGGCAGCGGCTGTTTCACTGATCGTAGCGGAAGACCCGAGTTCCAGGGTATCGCTGTTGGTGGTGGTGTTGAGTACACCGGTGCCGGAAAAGGAAAGGCTGTTGCTGATGGTGCTGGCGCCGGAAGTGGTCTTGGTGCCGGAGCCGGATACAAGCAGGTTGGAGAGCGTAGTGCCGGTGAGGGCCTGCGCCCCGCTGCCGTTGAGCTCCAGGGTGCCGGTGCCGGAATAGAGCAGGGTTCCGTCGTGGGTCCAGTCGCCGGTGGTCTGTAGCGTGCCGTTGTTGGAAATCGCCCCGTTGCTGCTTGTAGCAATACTGCCCACCACGGTCACCGTGTTGCCCGGAGGGATCGTGATGAGGCTGCCCTTGTTCGTGAGCTGCTGGGCCGATGCACCGAGCCCGGCCAGGAATGCAAGAAGGAAAAATGTTTTTTTCATTACGTCCTTTTCAGGTATTATTTGACCTGGTACCAGTTCGTACCATCCGAAACAAGCAGCAGTGAGGTGCCGCCAACGATATTAGTGCTGCTGCCGCCGCCGCCGAGCGGTATATAGGCGCTGATGGCCCGGTCTTCACCGATGTTGTTTACGATGGTATAAATACGGTTCGGGCAGGTGTTTGCCGCGGGCAGTGTGATGGTGCCGCTGCCCGACCCGTAGATCCAGATCGTGGCGGTGGCATCCGGGTGGTTGCTGCCGGCCGCCTGCCCCGCCTTCACCCTTGTGCCCATCGACCCGTTGACCTCGAAAGTGCTCACCGGGCTGCTTTTCCCGATGCCGGTAAAACCGCTTTTGAGCACCGTCAGCGCATCGGCGCGCGCGCTGCTAGTGCCGATGCCGATATTGAAGATCCGGTCGCTGCTGTTGGAGGCCGAGGCGTTCGCAACCGTATAGGTGGTACCATACGTGCCGATCGCTGTTTCGGCATAAGAGCCCGCGGTGTTTCCGCGCCCTGCGGCGAGGGAAGCGTCCCCGGATGCCGTATTGTTAATACCCATCCCAAGGCTGGAAGAACCGGATGCCGTATTCCCCGTTCCGATTCCAGTGCTACCAGTGCCAGAGGCGGTGTTGGTGACGCCGAACGATACGGAACCTTCGCCGGAGGCCGTTGTACTCAGCCCCGCGGCAAACGAGTATGCTCCGGTCTTGGCATTGTCCCATTGATCGCTACCGACGAAACCTGCACGAAAAGCGGCCTTGTTCGGACTAAAGAACATGCGGGTGCCGATTCCACTTACTTCGATCGCCGGTCCGGAGCCGGTAGTACCGGTGACCAGGAGATTGCCGTCGGCCAGGTGCAGCTTGCTTGAAGGACTCGTCGTTCCAATGCCCACCTTGCCACTGTTGTTGCTGTAGATATGGCTGCCCGATGCGCTCCAGTGGTTGGCCGTCGATACCAGTACCTTCAGCCAGGCGCTACCCGTATACACACAATAGGTGCTGCTGTCGCTGTTGAATACGAGCAGCCCGGCGGCAGGAGCTGAAATAGCGGTCATCTGCGCCGTGTTCATCCGCGGGGCCAGGAATCCGCGGGTGCTGCTGGTCACATCCAGTTCGGCCGAGGCGTCGGGGCTGCCATTATTGATGCCCACCTGCGCACGCGGCAGGAGCGGCGATAGAACGGGCGGCAGCAGGAATAAGAGCAAGCGAAGTGTCCGGGTCATGATTTGTGCGTTTGATTTGATGAAGGATTGGTGGCCGAAACGCGGAGCGCCTCGTGAATCGATCGATCGCGCTCGAGCCGCTGCGCCTGCACGGCGTACCAGCGCCAGACGGCGCAACAGGAAGCCGCGGCCAGGAGCAGCACGAGCAGCATCCAGCGGTAGTGCGGGGCCATGCGGAACGGGCGTCGGGCGATCATGGATCAAATATGGCCGCGGCCGGAAGGCTTTTCCAAGGAATCGCTGTTACAAACTTGTTTCAATCATAACCCGTTGTGGATCAATAGCGTTACAACTTGTAACATCCCAAAAAAAGCGCCCGGAGGGGCGCCTGTCGTTCCGGGAAACAGGTCGGGGTCAGATCTCGCGGATGACGTCCTCGATGCTGACGTCCTCGGCGAGCCCGAGCTTTTTGCGGAGGCGGCTGCGGGTGACGCGCACGGCCACGAGCCCGATGCCGAGCATGGCGGCGATTTCCTTGTTGGAGAACTGCAACTTGCTGAGGGTGATGAAGCGGATGTCGGCCGGCGTCAGCTCGGGAAGCTTCCGGTTGAGGCGCAGCAGGAACCCGCCGTGCACCTTTTCGAACAGCCGGCGAAACTGCTCCCACTCTGCCTCCGTGAGAATGGTGAGGCTGCGCAGCTGGGTAAGCGTTTCCTCGGAGTCGCCCGGGAGCTGCCGCGCCTCCTGCAGCTCCTCGTTGAAGCGCTCGATAAGGCGGTTCTTTTCTTGCAGCACCTGGGTAAAGGCCGCCAGCTGGGTCTCGGCCGCACGCAGCTCGGCCTCCGCCTGCTGTTGCCGGAAGCGGAAGCGCACGCGCTGGAAATTGATGAAGAGCAGCGCGAGCGCCGTCAGCAGCAGGATGCCCCCGATGAGCCCGTTGCGGGTATAGCGCTGCAGGCGCTGCTCCTGCGCGAACGATCTCCGCTCGGCGGCATGCCGCTCGGCCTCGAGGCGGAATTTGACGCCCAGCACCTTCAGCGCGTTGAGCCGCACGAAGAGGCTGTCCTTGGTGGTGGCGGCGAGCCCGAGCCAGCGCGCGGCCGAAGCCTGGTCGCCGCGGGCCAGGGCGGCGCGCGCCAGCCTCGGGTAGAGCTCGTTCATGAGGGGATAATTTTCCTGCAGGCGGCGCTCCTGTGCGAGCGCGTAGGCCGATGCGAGCAGCGCCTGTGCCTCCCCGCCCCGACCCGTTTCGAAGAGCAGCTCTGCGAGGATGGCCATGCTCTTGACGCGGTTGTCGAACACCTTGTGCTCCCGTACCGACAGGTCGATGTCGGCGCGCAGCAGGGGCTCCGCCAGTGCGTAGCGCTTCTGGTAATGGTAGGTGATGCCGAGGTTGCCTTGGATGATGCCCGTCCACACCTTTTGACGCACCGTGTCTACGAGCGGCCCGGCGCTTTCGAAATAATGAGCGGCCGAATCGTATTGCTCCAGGTTGCGGTAGCAGAGGCCCACCGTATTCATTACGTTGAAGGGCGACGGCACCTGCACGGGGCTCCCGGAGTGGAGCGCCTCGAGCAGGTACTGCCGCGCGGAAGCGAAGTCGCGGTAATGGTAGAATTTGGAGGCGAGCTCGTACAGGAGGTTCCACTTCGGCGGAAAGGACTTGCCGTCGAGCGCAGCGCAGCGCTCGTAGGTGCGCAGGCCCCATTCGAAAGCCCGCTCGTGGTCGCCGCTGTTCCAATGATACTGCGAGAGATAGGCCATCGCCTGTACCGCGGGACCTTCTTCCTGTCGTTCGTTAAATGTGGTATACTGGCGCAGTAGTTCGGTCTCGAGGGCCGGCTTCGGTCCCGTGAGGCGCAACGCCGCATAGCGCAGCCGGTAAAGCGCGGCCAGGCGGTTGAGCATACCCCCTTCCTCCTTTCGGGCCAGGGCTTCGAGGCGCTCGAGCCCCGGCGCGCCCTGCTGGTCCATCACCGAGTCGAGCAAGGCCACCTGCGCGGGGTATTCTTTAGGAAGCCCCTGGGCGGCGGCTGCCATCGAAAGCAGCAAAAGGAGCAGAAGGGCCGGGATGCGCATGTCGGTGTTGGTGTATGGCGGCAAAAATAGAAAAGCCGCTCCATGTGGAGCGGCTCTGATCCCGACAAATACTAAATCGGTTTAATGGGCCAACTTCAGCAGGAAGTGCTCGCCGCCGGCGGCGGTGCCCTGCAGGTAATAACTACCCTTGGGAAGAGCGCCGAGTCCGGAGAGCGGCAGGTCGACCTGGCCCGCGCCCATCGTGGCTTCCTTGCGCAGCACCGTTTTTCCGGTGGCGTCCATGAGGCTCAGGATAAGCTTTGTATTCCCGCTAAAGGCTTTGCTGAGGCGCAGCGTGAGCTTGTCCTGGAACGGAACGGGGTAGGCCGATGCCGTCATCGCGCGCGCATCTTCGCCCCGGGCGAGCCGTACTACGGAGGAATACGAATAGCGGCCGTCGTTGTCCACCTGCTTCAGCCGGTAGTAGTACGTTCCCCCCGTCACCCCATCGGTGAAGCTGTAGCGTCGATCGGTGCTGCTGTTTCCTGCGGCCCCTACCCTGCCGATGCCTTGGAAGCTGCTTCCGTCGGCGGAGCGTTCCACCTCGAAGTGGCTTGTATTCGATTCATTGGCGGTGGTCCACTGCAGCAGGTTGCCGGTGGTATTTGCGATACCCGTGAACGAGAGCCAGGTGAGCGGCAGCGGTGTGGCCGAGGAGCCGAGGGTGAGCTGCCCGAAGGAGTTGAGGCCCGACATCGTGAGGGTATTGGCAGAAGCGTCGCGGGCTACCTGCCCCAGGTAGGTCCAACTTGAGCCGCCGTCGGTGGAGCGGAACAGCACGAGGCTCGCCTCGGAGAGCGAGTTGAGCTCGCCGTCCCGATAGGCGAACACGACATCTGCGTTGAGGCCGTTGTTGGTGGCGGGCGTCACGTTAAAGACACGCGCAATCCCTAGGTTACCCGACCCGGTTTGCACGGCGGTGATGCCGGTGCCGCGCTTGGCGGTGGTGACCCCCGGGGCCGATCCGTTGGCGGTGAGGGTGATGCCGAGCCCGCCGAAGCTGTTGCTCACGCCTTGGCTTAGGGTGCGCGTCGTGCGGATCCAGCCGTCGAGGTAGGCGGCCGCCGTTTCACTGATCGTAGCGGAAGACCCGAGTTCCAGCGTATCGCTGTTGGTGGTGGTGTTCAGGATGCCGGTGCCGGAGAAGAGGAGGCTGTTGCTGACGGTGCTGGTGCCGGAAGTGGTCTTGGTGCCGGAGCCGGATACAAGCAGGTTGTAGAGCGTAGTGCCGGTAAGAGTTTGCGCGCCGCTGCCGTTGAGCTCCAGGGTACCGGTGCCGGAATAGAGCAGCGTGCCGTCGTGGGACCAGTCGCCCGTGGTTTGCAGGTTGCCGTTGTTGGAAATCGCCCCGTTGCTGCTTGTAGAAATACTACCCACCACGGTCACCGTGTTGCCCGAAGGGATCGTGATGAGGCTGCCCTTGTTCGTCAGCTGCTGGGCGCTCGTAGTAAGCATTACGGAAAGCCCCAGAACGGAAAGTAGGATTCGTTTCATACGTTGTCAATTTGTTCGCGTGAAGATTTATTTGACCTGGTACCAGTTGGTACCGTCTGAGATCAATTGTACCGATGTTGCGTTGGCAATGGTCGTTGTGCTGCTTCCGCCAAGCGCCACATAGCTGCTGCTGGTGCGGTTTCCGCCCGTATTATTGACGATGGTGTACGTGCGGTTGCTGCAGGAGGAGGCCGAAGGCAACGTAATGGTGCCAGTGCCGGAACCATAGATCCATACAGAAGCAGTCCCGTCCGGATGATGGGTACCCGCTACCTGTGCGGCCTTAACCTTCATACCGATCGACCCGTTCACGTCAAGGGTACTTGCCGGATTATTGTTGCCGATACCCGTAGCGCCGCTTTTAAGTATCGTAAAGGCGTCCGATCGGGACGATACCGAAGTGCCATTCCCCACGTTGAACAAGCGGTCGGTCGTTTGAAAGGTGCTCGTTCCGGCAGCGGCATAGGTAGTGGAAAAGGATCCGACGCATAGCTCACCATAGGAGGCGGCTGTATTGGAGATCCCTAGTGCGGCTGCATAGGAGCCGGACACCGTATTACTCGAGTTAGCCGCGAACGAGCGGTCGCCTGAGGCGGTGTTGGTTTGCCCGAGCGCTACCGCACGTGACCCCGTGGCAAGATTGCCCTGACCGAGCGCTACAGAAATAAAGCCTGAGGCCTCCGAGCCGAATCCGCCTGCGATGGACGCCGTTCCCGTTGCCCTTGAAGAAAGCCCAAATGCAACAGCGCTCGTTCCGGAGGCGGTACAAAAATCGCCCATAGCAACAGCGGCGGCCCCGGAAGCCGTGTTATTTGTACCCAGCCCCACGGAATACTCACCGATTTGGGCCGGGTCCCATTGACTATCCTGCACGTAACCCGCACGAAGCGCGCTCTTTAAGGGATTGAAGAACAGGCGGCTTCCCGCGCCGGTGACCTCAATAGCATTGCCGCTTCCGTGCACCGCGGAAACCAGGAAATTTCCGCTCTGTACGTGGACCTTACTTTGCGGAGCTGTCGTGCCGATGCCCACGTTTCCGCTGTTGTTGCTGTAAATGTCATTACCCGTGACCGACCAGTTTCCTGATGTCGACAACAGGACTTTCAGCCAGGCCGATCCTGAATAAATGCAATACGATGCGCTATCGGTGTTATAAACGGCCAGCCCTGCAGCGGGCATTCCGATCGCTGTCATTTGCGCACCCGTCATGCGCGGGGCAAGAAAGCCGCGGGTCGTGCTTTTGACGTCAAGCTCGGCCGAGGCATCCGGGCTGCTGTTGTTGATGCCTACCTGGGCGGCTGCCGGCGTAGCCGTCATCAGCGCGGCCGCCAACAAGATGGGGTAAATGCGGGATAGCTTATTCATTCAGGATTGATTTGAAAAGACAAGGAATTATTTGATTTGCTGCCAGTTCGTGCCGTCGCTCACGATCCAGAGCGCGGTGCTGGCGGCAAGCGTAGACTGGACGGAGCCCGAAAGGTCTTTGTACGAGCTGATGCTGCGCACGGCGCCGGTCTGGTTAAGGATCGTATAAATACGGTTCTTGCTGGCGCTTGCCGAGGGCAGGGAAATACTGCCGCTGCCGGAGGTGCAGATCCATACCGACCCGGTGGCGTCTACGCTGTTACTACCCGCTACCTGCGCGTTCTTGGTTGCCAGTCCCACCGTGCCCGAAACGTCGAGCGTGCTGACTGCCGTTGCCGTGCCGATGCCCACATAGCCTGCGTCCGTCACGCGAATTCCTTCGTTGCCTCCGTCGTTACTGAGGTAGTAGCCATTGAGCCGCACATTCCGGCCCGCCGTGTGGCTACCGAGGTTGTCGCCGAAGGGATTGGACTCGCAGATGGCCAGGCTCCAGCCGGTGATGCAGGCGCTTGCCGCTCCGTTGCCCCCCGTCATATATCGGAGATTCAGCTTCCAGTTTCCGTTCATCGGGCTGCCGTACAGTGTGGAGATGGCTGGGCCGGTAGGACCTATAATGTTATAGCTTCCGGTAAAAGGCACTGTCAGACTGAATATTCCCGGGGCTGCGGTTGTTCCAGCCGTCGAAAAGGTCGCGCCCGATACGTTGGGGTAGCCAACCGCCATCTCGATCGTTTGCCCCGAAGGGCTCGTGAGCTCGAAGTAATAGTAGCCATTCTCGCTGGCAACGGTTGACGAGGAAGTTGCGCTCACGGTTACAGCGAGGTAGGTGTCTTCCGAGAAGGTGCCGTTGCCGGTGGTATAGTTAATGATCGAGTAGGGGCTCTCGAAGTTCGCGGCACATGCCTGCGTGCTGCTGCTCTTCGTGTTCGTGTCTTTAATAATATTGTTAATCGAAGTCCAGGTAGCGTTGCCGCTGTCGTCGCTCTGGAGAAGGTAGGAATTGGCAGCACCGTTGGTGAGCTGCAGGTTGCTGGTCTTCGTACGCCCGTTCACGTCGAGCGCCTCCGTTGGCGTAGCGGTGCCGATGCCCACCTTGCCACCGTTCTGGTTGTACATCGCTGTACCATCGCGCATCCATTCCTTGCTGGAAGAGGGAAGCAGGCGTAGCCACGATGTACCCGTGTAGATACAATAGGTGCTGCTGTCGGTATTGTAAACCGCGAGGCCTGCGGCGGGTACCGTGATCGCATTCATCTGCGCCGTGTTCATCCGCGGCGCCAGGAAGCCGCGGTTCGTACTCGTTACGTCGAGCTCGGCGGAGGCGTCTGGGCTGGGGTTGTTGATGCCTACCTGCGCACGGGTGCCCAGGGCACAGCAGAGGCCGAAGCGCACGAGGAGTTGTTTACGGATCATAAAACAGTTGTTGGTGTTGAGGGGTTACTGGTACTGCAGCCAGTTGCTGCCGTCGAACACGAGGGAAATGGAGGCGCCGTTGGCAACGGTCGTTTGCGTGGTGCCCGAAAGATCTTTATACGAGGTGATCGTGCGACTGCCGCCGGTCTGGTTCACGATGGTGTACATCCGATTAGTACAAGACGTTGTCGGTAGCGTGATGCTCCCGGTGCCCGACGAGTAGAACCAAAAGGAGCCGGTCCCGTCGGGATGATTCGTTCCCGCTACCTGACCGGTTTTCACTTTCGCGCCCATGGAGCCGTTCACGTCGAGCGTACTCAGCGGGGTGGCGTTGCCCAGACCGGTGTAGCCGCTTTTCAAAACGGTCAGTCCGTCGGCGCGGGCTGTTGCGTTGCTGCCTACTCCTACATTGAAGGCGCGGTCGGCGGCGTTGTGGCCAGACTGACTCAAAGCGGTATAGGTGGAGCCATAAATGCCGACAGCGAACTCACTATAGGAAGCGGCCGTGTTCTGCCTGCCAAACGCGGCGCTGAACGGGCCCGAGGCGGTACTGAAGTTGCCGGCGAAGGAAAAGAGTGCGGCGGCTGTAGCGGCATTGGTGGCCACACTGTTGGCGCCGCTGGCCGTGCCCCCCAGCGCGATGCTGCTGCTGGAGCTGGCGGTACCGTTCGATATCGCGAAACTGTTTTCTCCCGACGCTACGCTGAATTGACCGAAAGCCGTCGAAGACTTGCCGGAGGCGATGGTGTTGTACCCACCGGCAAACGAGTATTCCCCATTGTTGGCAGGATCCCAGCTTTCATTTTCGACATGCCCTGCCCGGAACGCACCTTTCGTGGGTGCAAAGTACAAACGTGTGCCAGCTCCGGTTTTTTCAATCTCGGGGCCGCCGCCGATCGTTCCCGTAACGAGAAAGTTGCCTCCGGAAACGCTCAGCCGGGAATCGGGGCTCGTAGTGCCCACGCCAACGTTCCCGGCGTTGTTGCTGTAGATGTTCGATCCGGAAGCCGTCCAGCTATTCGCATTCGACAGCTGAACTTTCAACCAGGCGCTCCCGTTGTAAAGGCAATACGAGGCACTATCGGTATTGTACACGGCAAGGCCCGCGGCCGGCGATGCGATCGCCGTCATCTGGGCACCCGTCATCCGCGGCGCCAGGAAGCCGCGGGTAGTGCTCTTCACGTCGAGCTCGGCCGACGCGTCGGGGCTTGCGCTATTGATACCGACCTGGGCGCGCAGGCCGGCCGAAATAAAGAACAGGGCGCACAGGGCCCCGGTGCGAAGCAAATGGCTCATAAGCGTTGTTTGACGGATGTTGGGAATACAAGTGGCCCCCGGCACGCTCTTCCAGCTGCCGCAACCGGCCGCGGTGCCAGATCCACACGCAGATGCAGGCGCCGATGGCAGCCAGGAGCACCACGAGGGTCCAGAGCAGGTAGCGGGTCAGGAAGTGGGGGCGAACGGGTGCCATGACCCAAAAGTGCGGCGCCCGGCAGGCGAATGCAAGGATTTGCCGTTACACTTGTGCATCAAATGCAAAGTGTTGAAATGCGGCAATTTAAGCGGTATGATGCGCCTGGATGATGCGTTTTAGATGCGCGCGATGAGGCCTTCGAGGTCGCCTTCCTCGGCGAGCCCGAGCTTTTTGCGGAGCCGGCTCCGCGTGGTGCGCACCGCCCCGGCGGAGATACCGAGCACGGCCGCGATCTCCTTGTTGGAGAAGTGAAGCTTTGCCAGGGTCATGAACCGCACCTCGGCGGGGTTGAGGTCGGGTAATTTTTGCCGGAGCCGGAACAGGAAGCCGGTATGCACCTTTTCAAACAGCGCCTGGAACTCCTCCCAGGCCTCCTCGGTAAGGATGGTGAGGTCGCGCAGCCGCGACACGGTCTGCTGGGCCTCAGGCCCGAAGGCTTCTTCCTCGGCGGCCCGCTCCTCCCACTCGTGCTGCAGCTGCTCGATGAGGCGGTTCTTTTCGTGCATTGCCTGGGTGATCTGCCCGAGCCGTGCGGTGGCGCTTTGCAGTTCGGCTTCCGCCCGCTCTTTTCCGGAGGCAGCCTGTTGCTCGCGGAGCAGGTGGCGCACGCGCTGGTGGCGGATGACGAGAAGCGCCATGCCGGCAAGTAGCACGATGCCGCCGATCAGCATGTTCCGCATCAGCAGCTGGTTGCGGCGCTGCTGCCCGAAGTAAGCCGTCTCGGCCGCGTATTTTTCGGAGAACACGCGCAGCTGCGCGCCGGCGAGCACGAGGGCGCTTTGCCGTCGCACGAGGGTATCGCGCGAGCGGGCCGCCGCCTCCAGCAGGCCGGTGGCCCGCTCGAAGTCGCCCTGCCCCGCGTAGTGGCGGGCGAGCCTTGGAAAGAGCTCCGTCACGAGGTCGTGCTCCTGCTCGAAGCGGCGCTCCCGGAAAAGTGCCTGCGCTTTTTCCAGCGTCGCCGCGCTTTCCGCCCGGCGACCGAGCCGGGCGTAGCATTCGCCCAGGATGGCGAGGCTCTTCACCCGGTTGCGGAAGGTATTGTTGGTAGCCTCCGATTCATGGATGTCTTCGGCGATGAGCGGGATGGCCTCCGCATAACTTCCCTGCGCGTAGTAGGCGATGCCGAGGTTGCCTTTGACAATACCCACCCAAACCGGCCGGCTGGCGGCTCCTGCCTCGGCCAGGGCTTTCTGGAAGTAGGCTACTGCCGAATCCGTTTGCCCCGTCGCACGGAGACAGAGGCCGATCGTGTTGAGCACGATGTGCGGCTCGGGAAGCTCAACGGCTCCTTTCGTGGCCAGCGCCTCGCCGGCGATACGGCGCGCGGTGGCAAAATCGAGGTAATGGTAAAAGCGGAGGCTCAGCTGAGTGAGCGCATGGTACTTGAGCGGAAATTCGGTGCCGCTCCAGACGGTGTAGCGGCCATAGGCCTTCAGTGCGTATTCGAGTGCCCGGGCCTGATCGCCCCTGCGCCAGCAGGCTTCCGAAAGCAGGAACAGGGCATGCGCGCCGGCAGCCTCGCTGCCCGATCGCTGGAGGGCCGGCAGGAGGCGCAGCAGGCGCTGCTCAGCCTGCCCCACCTGCGGCGTGCGGTTCACCAGGTAATGAAGGCGGCAAAGCTCGATGAGTTGCTGCGCCGCCGCGTCGCCGGCGGCCCTAGCCCGCAGCTCCGCTTTGATGAAGCGGTCGGCCGTATCGGCAGGGAGGATAGCGAGCGGCAGGCCCTGCAGCACTTGCGTATAGTCACGGAGCGAGGTTTGCGCCGCCATGCGCAGGGGGGCGGAAAGAATGGTGGCGAGGGAAAGAAAAAGAAGAAGCAGTGTGCGTTTTGGAGCCGGCATCAAACTAAAATTAGCAAAAAGGGACGGAGTGCGCCGCAATTAGACGGTATCCGCGAGGGCTTCCTGCGGGCAGGGCATAAAAAAACCGCCCGGGAGAGGGCGGCTTTTTCTATTACGATCGGGTGGCGGTTACTTCACCTGGGCTACGAGGGCCTTGAAGCTCTCAGAGTTATTCATGGCGAGGTCGGCCAGGACCTTGCGGTCGAGGGTGATGCCTTTTACGTTGAGGAGGTTGATGAACTGCGAGTAGGTCAGGCCCTCTTCACGCACGGCGGCGTTGATACGGGCGATCCACAGGCGGCGGTATTCGCGCTTCTTCAGCTTGCGGCCTACGTAGGCGTAGGTCATACCTTTTTCTACAACGTTCTTGGCAACGGTGTATACATTTTTACGCTTGCCATAGAAGCCTTTGGCTTGCTTGAGGATTCTTTTGCGGCGTGCGCGGGAGGCAACGGCATTTTTGGAACGAGGCATTACGATTCAGTTTGAATGTTTTGAAATGAGGTTCTTACTGCTGCACCGAAGGCTTACTTCAGGCGCAGGAGGCGCTTCACGAAATCCACATGGGAGGGAGCTACTACGCCGTCAACACGTAATGCGCGCTTGCGCTTCTTGGACTTCTTGGTCAGGATGTGACGCTTGAAGGATTTCTGGTGCGTGATCTTGCCGGTGCCGGTCACCTTGAAGCGCTTCTTGGCGCTCGAGTTCGTTTTTACTTTAGGCATGGTACCTAGTCGTTTGAGAGTTTAGCCCTGGAGGCGGCCCGCACAGGCGGAGCACTTAGGGAGCCTCTTCAAGCAATACCGTCCCGGCGGGGAGCCAAAACGGAGCGCAAAGGTAGGGAAAAAGGCGCACATCTGCGCAAGGACGCGCCCTTTATTGCCACCAAGATACATTTTAACGGAACGATGCCGCGCGGTACGGCGCCCGCTCCCTTCGGGCGGACAGCCACTCGAGCGCAAAAAAGCCCAGCACGGCACCGGCGCTGTTGAGCAGGAGGTCGTCTACATCGAAGGAACCCACCCCCGTGAGCAGCTGAAACACCTCGAAGGTGGCGCTCAGGAGCATGGCGGCACGGGCGAGCCGGCCCGCGTGGCGGTAGCGGTCGTTCAGCAGCGGAAGCAGGAAGCCGAAAGGTAGGAAGCCAAAGAGGTTGGCCCCCACATTACGTACGCCGGTCCCGAAATTTTCCTGCAGGGTACCATAGTAGGCAAGCGTCCGTCCGGGTATGTAGTTGGCGTAACGGGTATACTGTCCCAGCTGGTCCCAGTTCAGCTCCGAGCATTGCTGCAGGAAGAAGGCCGGATCCTTGATCACGAACAGGCCGGTGAGCGCGCCGAGGTAGGCGCCGAACAGGAGGGCGATGAGGGCGCGCGTACGGAGGCGCCACCGGACGTTCAGGGGCAGGCTCCGGATCATACAATACCGATTTCGCCTTTGACCTTTTTGGTAAGCTTCGCCGACACGAGCCGGTAGCTGCCCCGTACGAGCTCGAGCTGCTGGCTTCCTTTCCAGGAGCAGGCTTCGGTGAGGAGCACCCAGCGCGCCCGCGCGAGGTAGGGCGCCGGCTCGATTCCGGGCACGCGGCAAAGCTCTTCAAACTGGTCGTCGGGGACTTTACAGGAAAAAGTAAGGGGGCCGTCGGTGCCGGCGACGCAGAACATTTTAGTGCCCACGGTGTAAACGAGGTCGGCGCCCCATTTCACCTCTTCCTGCACCGCAGGTAAAGCCAGGCAGGCCTGACGGAGGGTTTCGAGTTCCATAGTGTAGATCGGATATTGGAATTCGAATATCCGGCATTCAGCCGACAAAAAAAAGATGCCAGCCGGTTTTTTTTTCAGCGCCGGCGGGCGGGGCGCGGTTTTGTACGCGCTACGCCCCAGCCGGAACCCTCCTGCTGGGCTGGCACAAAAAAAGAGACGCCGCACGGCGTCTCTCTTCTCGATATTCAATATTCGATATTCGTTATTTCCTAGGGCTTCGGCTCGGAATTCTTCCCCTCGCCCTTCGGCTTCTTGGAGGTCTTCGGCGAGATGATGGCGAGCATCCGCTTGCCTTCGAGCTTCGGCATCGATTCGAGCTGGCCCACCTCGGCGAGGCGCTCGGCGAACTTCAGCAGCAGGAGCTCACCCCGGTCCTTGAACTGGATGGCGCGGCCCTTGAACTGCACGTAGGCCTTCACCTTGTTGCCTTCCTTGAGGAAGTTCTCGGCGTGCTTGCTCTTGAAGTCGAAGTCGTGGTCGTCGGTGTTGGGCGTAAACCGGATCTCTTTCATCTCGGTGGTCTTCGCCTTGGCCTTCATCTCCTTTTCCTTCTTCTTCTTGTCGTACAGGAACTTGTTGTAGTCGATGATGCGGCAAACCGGGGGATCGGCCTGCGGAGAGATCTCCACGAGGTCAAGGGCCTGATCCTGGGCCATTTTAAGCGCTTCCTGGGTCGGATACACGCCCATGGCCACATTGTCACCTACGAGGCGCACCTGGGGTACGCGGATGTGGTGGTTGATGCGATGTTCTGCTTCTTTACGGGGGATGAATCTTCCGCGGAAGCCCCCGCCCGGGCGGAATCCGCCTTTACTCGGTAATGCCATAATGTTCAGCCCGTTCTCCACTGTCGACAGTCAGCGAAGAAACGTGGCCTGGGTTGTTTGATGGTTAATGCGCTGTCGAATCGTATTATGCAGGGAGGCTTTCCCCTCTCCTTTCTTTGATCTCTTCTGCCACCGCCGCGCTGAATTCCGCGATGCTCTGGGTGCCGGTATCGCCTTTGCCTTGTCGGCGGATCGATACTTTGCCCTCGTTCATCTCCTTCTCACCCACCACGAGCATATAGGGCACTTTCTGCAATTCCGTATCCCGGATCTTCTTGCCGATCTTCTCGTTGCGGTCGTCGATGGCTACACGAATATCTGCTTTTTTCAGTTCAGCAGCCACTTCTTTTGCATAATCCAGGAACTTGTCGGAAATCGGCAGCACCTTCACCTGCACCGGGGCCAGCCATACCGGGAGCTTGCCGGCATAGTGCTCGAGCAGGAAGCCGATGAAGCGCTCATGGGTACCCAGCGGGGCGCGGTGGATGATCAGCGGCGTCTCCACCTTGTTTTCCTCCGTGGTATAATGCAGCTTGAAGGAGCGGCCCTGGGAGAAGTCCACCTGGTTCGTGGCGAGGGTAAACTCGCGGCCGATGACGCTGTAGATCTGCACGTCGATCTTGGGACCGTAGAAGGCCGCTTCGTCCTGCACCTCGATAAAGGGAATGCCGGATTCGATGAGTACGTTGCGCACCATCTCCTCGGTTTCCTTCCAGAGCTCCGGCTCGTTCACATACTTGATGCCCAGCTTCTCGGGCGAGTGCAGCGAGAGGCGCATCACGTATTTCTCTACCCCGAAGATCTTGAAGTACTTCAGGTACATCTCGTTCACGGCGCGGAACTCGTCGCCGAACTGCTCCTTGGTGCAATAGATGTGCGCGTCGTTCATGTGCAGGCAGCGCACGCGCATGAGCCCGAACAGCTCGCCGCTCTGCTCGTAGCGGTACACGGTGCCATACTCGGCGATGCGGTACGGAAGATCGCGGTAGCTTTTGGGCAGCGCGTCGAAGATCTTGTGGTGGTGCGGGCAGTTCATCGACCGCAGGTAGTACTTCTCCCCTTCCATCTCCATGGGCGGGTACATGCTGTCGGCGTAGTACGGCAGGTGCCCCGAGGTCTTGTACATGTTCTCCTTGGCGATGTGCGGCGTCACCACGCGCTTGTAGCCGGCTTCGTTCTCGGTCTCCTTCGCGAGCTTCTCGAGCTCCTCGATGATAACGGTTCCGTTGGGCAGCCACATGATGAGGCCGGGGCCGACATCGTCGTCCATGGTGTAGATCTCGAGTTCCTTACCGAGCTTGCGGTGGTCGCGCTTCTTCGCTTCCTCCAGCAGGGCAAGGTATTCGTCGAGCTGCTCTTTCTTGGGGAAGGTGACGCCGTATACACGGGTGAGCATCTTGTTCTGCTCCGACCCTTTCCAGTAGGCGCCGGCGATATTGGTCAGCTTGATTGCCTTGATGAAACCGGTGTTCGGGATATGCGGGCCGCGGCACAGGTCGGTGAAGCCACCTTGCGTGTAGAAGGTGATCTCTCCGTCGGGCAGGTTCTCGAGCAGGTCGAGCTTGTATTCGTCGCCTTTCTCCGTGAAGTACTGAACAGCGTCGGCCTTGGAGATCGGCTTGCGTACGTAGGGGTTCGACTGCTTCGCCAGTTCCGCCATCTTCTTTTCGATCGCGGCGAGGTCCTCCTCGTTCATCTTGCGGTCGCCGAGGTCGATGTCGTAGTAGAAACCATTGTCGACCGGGGGGCCGACCCAGAACTTGACGCCGGGGAACTGAGCCTCGATGGCTTCGGCCATCAGGTGGGCGGAGGAGTGCCAGAAGGTGTTCTTGCCGCCGGCATCGTCGAAGGTGAGCAGCTTGAACGCCGCGTCATCGTCGATGGGACGGGTCAGGTCCCACACCTCGCCATTGACTTCGGCCGCCAGCACCTTTCGGGCCAGGCCCTCTGAGATCGACTTGGCAATCTCCAAGCCCGTCGTGCCTTTCGGGTAGTTCCTGACGGCACCGTCAGGAAGCGTAATATTGATCTGATCGTTCATAAAGGTGGGCAAAATTAACAAACTCTTGCTAGAGTCCGCTTTAACGTCCGCGGAAGTTATGTCTAAATTCGCTTCGATGAAACCGTCCGGCTCTCTCCTGTTGCTCCTGCTTGCGCTTTTTCTTTCCGGCAATGCGTCGGCGCAGGGCGCCGCTGCCAAGACAAAGCCGGCCTCCACCAAAGACCTTACGGGTATCTGGCATGGGTACTTCGTCACCGATGGCGGCGAGCAATACAAGCTCGAATTCCAGATCGCCCAGAAGAAAGCCGCCGTCACCGGCGTTTCCTACTCCTACCTCGACCAGCGGTTCTACGGCAAGGCTACGATGACGGGCAATTTCCAGAGCACTGGCGGCCGCTTCAACATCCAGGAGCTGCGCACCACCGAGGTGCGCAATATGGGCGGCGGTGGTACCTGCCTTATGAATTACAAGTTCGATGTCATCGTGTCCGGCCGCGAGATCTTTCTGGAAGGCACCTATGTGGGCAAATCGGAAGACCGCGCCAACCCGAAGAACAACGGCAAGTGGGGCGACTGCGGCGGCGGCAAGGTGATGCTGCGCCGGGTTGAAGAATCGGATTTCTACGTGGAGCCCTTCCTGAAGAACCGTCCGAAGCCGGGCTCCGACGTGGCCCGCACCCCTGCGAAGCCCGCTCCGAAAACAAACACCCCGGCCGCCCGCGTACCCGCAAAACCGCCTGTGCGCAACACCACCACGGCCCGCGTGCCTGCGAAGCAGCCCGCCGCACCCGCAACCGGCGCTCCCGCTACCGCAACGCCGAACGTTCCGAAAGAAACCACGGTGGCGCCCGCTCCGAAAAAAATCGAAGTGCGCCCGGTGCCTGTTCCCGTAGAAACCCGGAACCGCCAGAACGAGACCGCGCGCGTGCTGACGGTTGGCTCCGATGAGGTGCTGGTGAAGCTGTACGACAACGGCGAGGTCGACAACGACACGGTCTCGATCTATCTTGATAACAAGTTGGTGCTGTCGCACAAGCGCCTCAGTGCGGCCCCGATCGAGCTCACGGTGAAGCTGAGCGAAGAAACGCCCGAGCACGTGCTGGTGATGGTGGCCGAGAATATGGGCCGCATCCCGCCGAATACCTCCCTGATGCTTGTTTATGACGGCGATAAGCGCCACGAAGTTCAGATCACCTCTACCGAGCAGAAGAACGCCATGGTGCGCTTCCGGTACCAGAAGTCCGGCCAATGACCGCTCATCGAAAACTTCGCGGGTCCGCTCCTGTTTGCGTTTATTTTACACCAGTGAAGAAAAGTCTCCTGTACCTGTTGTTGCTGCTCCCCGTGTTTGGCCTTGCCCAAACTCCCAATCTCAATGGGATCTGGAAAGGCACCCTGACGCAAAATGCAGGTGGCTGTTTCCCGAAATACTTCATCGAGCTGCAGATACAGACGCGCGGCGATTCGATTATGGGGGCCTCCTATCACTACTCCGACATCACCAACTACGTCAAGAAGAAATTCAATGGGATGTACTTTTCCACGGTGGAAAAGCTGCACCTCAACGAGGGCGGCGTACAGACCTTCCGGATCCCGCCCGATTGCGTACCCTGCATCAAGAACTACGTGCTGCGCTACTACCGCGTCGGCAACGAGGAAACGCTGCGGGGCGAGTGGAACGGCAAGGTGATGAACACCGACGCGCCCTGCCAGCCCGGCAACCTGATCCTGACCCGCGTGGCCGAATCCGCCTTCCGCGAGATCCCCGAGATCGAAGTGGATACCGGCCGCATCCGCCTCGACTTCTACGACAATGCCGAGGTCGACGGCGACAGCATCTCCGTGCTCGTGAACAGTAAGGTGCTGCTCTCCCACCAGAAGCTCAATCACCAACCCCTCACCACCTGGATCCAGGTGGACCTGCAGAACAAGTTCCAGGAAGTGGAGATGCAGGCCGACAACCTGGGCCGCATTCCGCCCAACACGGCGCTGCTGGTAGTTACGGCCGGTGCCAAAAGCTACCGCCTCCTCCTTACCGCTACCGATTCCAAAAGCGCCAAGGTCCGGTTTATCTACGATGCTGGCGCAGCCGCGCGGTAATAAGACCCACCCCCAGCCCCTCACATAGGGAGGGGAGTCGTATCCAGATTACCTGATCGTTCATCTCAGATTCCGTAATCGCAAGTAATGCTTTTCCTGACGCCTGCAACCCGACACCGGCATCCCGGAGGGATGCGCGCTCGAAAGCCCGGCATGAAATGCCGGGCAAGAGGTAGATAATTACGAACGAGGTCAACATCCCGGAGGGATGCGCGTTACCGAAAAAGTCTGAGGTTGTGCGAAGTTCAGCCAGAGAAGAAAGGTGCATGTTTTGGCCGGTCGGAAAAATGACGTGAACGGGCAATCTAATGTTCACCCTTCCGCTGTTCGAGTAACGAGCACCCTACGGGGTGCGGTGTCCTGATAAAACCAATGCTTTTTCTACAAAGCGCGCAGCCCTACCGGGTGCAACGTCGCTAGAACTTGAAATTCCACGTCACCGCGGGTATGATCGGGAACAGCGACACCTGCTTCGCCTGCACCTTCAGGTCATTGGTAAGCGGGCTGCCCTGCTGGTCGAAATAAATGAAATACGGGTTGAGGCGGCTGTACACGTTGTAAATGCTGAACACCCAATGGCTTTTGTACCGGCCCGTTTTAAACGGCTTTGGCGTCCAGGTGGCGGAAAGGTCCATGCGGTGGTAGGGCTTCAGGCGGTACTGATTCACCTTGCTGTATTCCTGCGTCAGCACGCCGTTGATGATGTAAAAGCGCTCGGGCAGCGAGGTGGTGTTGCCGGTGCCGAATACGAACACGCCGCCGAACTTCCACTTCGGGCTCAGCTCGTAGGTGGCCACCACCGACAGGTCGTGGCGCCGGTCGTATTTCGCCGGGAAGCGCTCGCCGCCGTTGAGGTCGGGAAACTTGCGCCAGGTCCAGGAGAGGGTATAGCCGATCCATCCGGTGAGGCGACCGCGCACCTTGTTCACGAAGAACTCGGCGCCGTAGCTGGAGCCGGAGCCGAACACGAAGTGCTCCTCCGGATCGCCGACATTCGGTTGGTAGCCTTCTTCGAACTCGATCTGCTGCTTCATGTCCTTGTAGTACACTTCGACCGAGGTTTCCCAGGTGTTGTCGTTGTAGTTGCGGAAGTAGCCGGCCGAATATTGCCACAACACCTGCGGCTTCGTGCGGTACGAGCTCGGGAGCCACAGGTCGGTGGGCAGCGTGGTGCCGGAATTACTCACGAGGTGGATGTACTGCAGGTTGCGCGTCACCGAAGCCTTGATCGAGGTGCTGGCATTGACCTGATAGCGGGCCGTGAGGCGTGGCTCGAAGCCATGGTAGGCCTTCACGATCTCGTTGCGTCCGTATACGGTGCTATCGAGCTTGTTGCCGTCGGCATCGCGCTCAAACTTTTTATAGGGGCCCAGCTGCGAGAACTGCGTCCAGCGCAGGCCGGCGTTGATCTTCACCTTGTCGCTGATGTCCCAGTCGTCCTGGAAGTAGAGCGCGTTTTCGAGCGCGTATTTCAGCTCCGCGTTGGAGGGAGAGAACCGGGTCGAGTCCTGGCTCCCCGACACCAGGTTGGGAATGAACTTGTGATACGTGCTCTGCGCCCCGAACTTAAGCTTGTGCTGCGGCGCGGGATAGTAATCGAAGTCCACCTTGAGGTTGCCGTCGCGGATGCCCGAGTAGAGGCCCACCCGGAAGTCGTTCTGCGTGGCGCCGAACTCGAAATGGTAGTCGTTATAAACGAGCGTTGTGTTCGAGAACAGCTTCGGGCCGAACACGTGGTTCCAGCGGAGGGTGGCCGTGGAGTTGCCCCAGGGGATGTCGGCGCTGAACGAACGGCCGGTGTTGACGAAGCGGAACACGTCGCGCCCGAAATAGCCACTGAGGTAGAGCCGGTCCTTCGGCGAGAAGCGCCAGTTCACCTTCGCGTTGAGGTCGTAGAAATAATAGCCCGAGCCCCTTGCGGTGGACGTCTTAGAAACAAAGGGCTTCGTGAGTACGTCCACGTAGGTGCGGCGACCGGATACCATGAAGGACGCTTTGTCTTTCACGATCGGGCCCTGCAGCGAGAGGCGCGAGGCAATGAGGCCGATGCCGCCCTCGCCGGTGAACTGCTGCGAGTTGCCGTCCTTCATGGCCACGTCGAGCACCGACGAAAGCCGGCCGCCGTATTGCGCGGGCATGCCCCCCTTGATGAGCGACACGTTCTTGATGGCGTCGGAGTTGAAGATCGAAAAGAACCCGAACAGGTGGCCCGTGTTGTACACCACGGCATCGTCGAGCAGGATGAGGTTCTGGTCGGGGCCGCCGCCGCGGACGTAAAAGCCGGCATTGCCCTCACCCGCGTTGCGTACGCCCGGCAGGAGCTGGATCGTTTTCAGGATGTCGACCTCGCCAAGAAAGGCGGGTACGCTCTTGATCTGCGCGATCGACAGGTCCACCTTGCCCATTTGCGCATTGCGCACGTTGGCGTCGCGGCGCTTGCTGTACACAATGACCTCGTTCATGGCGGCCGACTTCGACTTCAGGTCGATGTTGAGCGGCGTCGGGCCCGTGAGGCGGATGCTGCGGCTGTCGGTGAAAAAGGAAACATGCGATACCGAAAGCGTATAGGTGCCGGCTTCGAGTGTCAGGGAATAGTAGCCATACTGGTTGCTGCTGACGCTGCGCCCCTCCCCCGCCGACACCGAGGCGCCGATGACGGTCTCGCCCGTGGCGGAGTCGCGCACGAAGCCGGAGATGGTGTATTTCGACTGGGCGTCGGCCCAGAGGCTGCCGGCAATCGCCAGCAGGGTCAGCAGGATACGCATAGGTTTATTTCGTTGTCGCGAGCTTCAGGCTGTCTTTTACCAGCCCGCAGCTCAGCATGGTGTTCCGGTGCTCCGGGTGATGAAGGCCCAGGTACGGGTTGCGGATACGGGTGCTGTTGGCGAGCCAGACCGCCGGCTCCGTATCGTTGAAGGCCATCGGGCACTCCTGCATGTAGATCGGGGCGGCATCGTAGCGCACAACGCGCAGCACGTCGTAAAAGTTCTGCGACAGCGAATGGAAGGCGCGGCGGCGCTCCGTGAGGTCGGAGGCGGATTGCATGGTCTGCAGGTCGCCGTTGAACATGTCCTTATACGAAACGGCCGTCATGTAGATCGCCGTGTCCTTTTTCAGCTCGTCCCAGGTAATGGCGCCCAGCGAGGCCTGAAGAGTGCCGGCCTGCGCGCGAACGGCGCCGCTGTCCCACTTAACCAGCGACTCGCTGAGGGTATAATAATCGTTCAGTGCCTTGTCGATGGACGCGTTGAAGGCGGCGCTGTGCTTGCTCTGTGCCAGGGGTTGTTGCTTCGGCGCCTCCGGCGTTTTGACGGCGGGCTCGCTCTCGTGAAATACAGCGAAGTAGACGCCGATAGCGCCGGCAACGAGGGCCAGGATCCATATCTTTCTGTTCATCAATGTCGGATTTGCGGGCAAAGGTAAATCAATGTGCGGATGGGCAGCAGAGATTAGGTTCAGGAGGGTTCAGGGGGTTCAGGAAGGTTGGGTGGCCCGTCCCCTCGATGCTTTTCTCATAACCTTTCTAAACCCTTCTGAACCTCTCTGAACCTTTCTAAATCCTCCAAAACCCTTAAAACACCCAAAACCTTCCCCCGGCCGGTTTATCTTTGCGGCCTCATTCTACTTTATGCTGGCAGGTTTTCAAAATGTGACATTCGAGTTCGGGGCGCGCACCATCGTGAAGGACGCGACCTGGCAT
Organism: Flaviaestuariibacter amylovorans; assembly: GCF_039541815.1. Taxonomy (NCBI): domain Bacteria; kingdom Pseudomonadati; phylum Bacteroidota; class Chitinophagia; order Chitinophagales; family Chitinophagaceae; genus Flaviaestuariibacter; species Flaviaestuariibacter amylovorans. Next base: position 591,037 of record NZ_BAABGY010000007.1, on the reverse strand, counting down.
ATCCACCCGCAGGAGCGCATCGGCCTCGTGGGCTACAACGGAACGGGCAAATCCACGCTCCTGAAAGTGATCGTGGGCGAGTACCAGCCGTCCAACGGCACCGTGGAGCGTGGCCGCAACACCTCTATCGGGTACCTCCACCAGGACCTCCTCTCCTTCGATACCAACGAATCCATCCTCCAGGTGGCGATGCATGCCTTCGACAGGGCCATGGCCATCGGAAAGGAGCTCGAAGTGCTCACGAAGCGCCTCGAGACCGAAGAGACGGAGGAACTGCTGCACGAATACTCCGACAAGCTGCACCAGTTTGAGGAGGCCGGCGGCTACGAGATCGAGTATAAAACAGGCGAAGTACTCCAGGGCCTCGGCTTCTCCAACGCCGACCTGCAGCGCCCCTACCGCGAGTTCTCCGGTGGCTGGCGGATGCGCGTGCTGCTGGCCCGTATGATCCTGCAGGCACCCGACCTCCTCCTGCTCGACGAACCGACCAACCACCTTGACCTGCCTTCCATCGAATGGCTGGAGAAATACCTGCAGCACTACAAGGGCGCCGTGGTGATCGTATCACACGACCGCTTCTTCCTCAACCGCATGGTGAAGAAGGTGGTGGAGCTCTACCAGCGCGAGCTGCATTTCTACAACGGTAACTACGAATACTACGAGGCCGAGAAGGAGCTGCGCATCGAGCAGCAGCAGCGCGCCTACGAGAACCAGCAGGACTATATCCGCCAGAACGAGCGCCTCGTGGAGCGCTTCCGCGCCAAGGCCTCGAAAGCAGCCATGGCCCAGAGCATCATCAAGAAGCTCGACCGGCTCGACCGCATCGAGGACGTGGCCATCGAACGCCCCGACCTGCGCATCAACTTCGCCATCGACAAAGTGCCGGGTAAAGTGCTGTGCGAGCTGAAGAACGTCACCAAGCGCTTCCCTTCGCTCACCATTCTGGAGGGCGCCACCGCCGAGATTGAGCGCGGCGACAAGATCGCCCTCATTGGCGCCAACGGCAAGGGTAAATCGACCCTGCTGCGCGTCATTGCCGGCCAGGAGCCCATCGAGGGAGAGCGCAAATGGGGACATAATGTAGACGAAGCCTTTTATGCGCAGCACCAGCTGGAGGCCTTGAATCTGAATAACACCATCATCGACGAATTGAAAGAGGCCGGCTCCCAGAAAACGGAGCTTGAGCTGCGCACGCTGCTTGGCTGCTTCCTTTTCAGCGGCGACGATGCCGACAAGAAGATCAAGGTGTTGAGCGGGGGCGAGAAAGCCCGCGTGGCGCTCGCCAAGACGATCATCTCGAAGGCCAACTTCCTGCTGCTCGACGAACCGACGAACCACCTCGACATCCACTCCACACAGCTGCTGGTGGATTCGCTGAACCGCTATCAGGGCTCCTTTGTGCTCGTGAGCCACGACCGCTATTTCATCTCCAAGACCGCCAACAAGATCTGGGAGATCGTGGACGGCGAAATCAAGGAGTTCAAGGGCGGATACGACGAGTGGGTGGAATGGAAGGAGCGGATGGAGAAGAACCGGCAGCAGCTGGAGCGGGAACAGAAGAACAGGGAACAGGGAACAGGGAACAAGGAAGTGAAGCAGAAAAAGGAAGAGCCGAAGAAGGTGGAGTTCGTAGCGCCTCCAGAAGCCAAGAAGCCGATCAACAAGGAATTGCAGAAAGAGCTGCAAAAATACCAGCGCCAGTTTGCGCAGGTGGAAAAGCAGATCGCGGAGAACAATGAGCTCAAGGCAAGGCTCGAAGCAGCCCTCGCCGCCCCGGAAACCTATGCCGACGCCGTGAAGTTCAAAAAGACAGAGACCGATTATGCAGCCGCCCAGCAGCAGGCAAAAACGCTGGAGAAGCAATATGAAGAGCTCTTCGAGAAGATCATGGAGCTCGAGGGTCAGTTGTAGGACGTTTGATGTTTTTCGGGAAAACCCGGATGGTATAGAGCCGCCTTTACGGGCGGCTTTTCTTTTGCGGAATCAGGATTTGCCTGCTGGGCTGGTACAGCAGAACTTCAAACAAGAATCACCAAACGTCCAACTTCTCTGGTATGCGTATTGCAGCCGTTCCCCGTTTAAACAAAACCTTGTCTATGAAACGCATAATGCTCCCGCTGAGCCTTGCTTTCTGTCTTTTTGCCGGAACGGCCCTGCCTTCCTGCAAGGGAAAGGAAAAGAAGGCGGAAACAACCACAACGACGACCACTACGGCACCACAGACGGACCAGACCTACCAGAGCCCGGTACAGGTGTCGGGCGACCAGCAGATAACGGAGAGCCTGCGCACGGCAACCAAGGATTTTCCTGGCGTGACCGCTACCGCCAACAATGGCGAGGTAACGCTAACGGGCACGGTTGAGCGCGACCGCCTCACCACGCTCATGCAGGCCGTACAGGCGGCACATCCAGGGAAGGTCAACAATCAGCTCACCATTAAATAGGACCCGCTATGGCATTACAGGATAAATACAGTGCGCTGGTGCAGGCCGCGCAACAGGCAGGCGTGCGCAACCTGCAGGTACGGGAGCAAAATAGCGTCTTGTACATCGACGGCGAGGCGCCTACCGGCCAGGTAAAGGACCAGCTGTGGAGCGTGTACAACTCGATCGATCCGGATTACCGCTCCGGCGACCTCATTCTCAACGTAAACGTGGGCGCCGATGCAGCCGGTAAGCGGGCCCGGGTGACCACCCAGGAGTCGAATCTCAACGTCCGCAAGGGCCCCGGTACCGACCAGGAGATCATCGGCAAGGCCGCTCATGAAGATTATGTTACCTTGATCTCCAAGGCCAACGAACAGTGGTGGCTGGTGCGTACGAGCTCGGGCGTCGAAGGCTACGCAGCCGCTCAGTACCTCTCTGCGGAGTGACCCATCCCCCGGCAGCGCTCTCGCGCGCAACCTTCGCCTTCGGTCGGTTGTCCCAAAGGAAAGGCGAGCTGGACACCCCATATTTAAATGCCCCTCGTCGACCGGGGGGCATTAATATTTGGGTGCATTTGATCGTTGCGTTGCAAGCAGCCCACGGCTTTAGCCGTGGGTATTCGAAAGATACCAGCCCATGGTTTCAGCCGTGGGGGAAAATAAGGCCCGGTTCATTCCTGACCTCTTAAAAGATTTGGTCGAACAGAGGATTAAATCAAAAGAGGGAAAGCGCGTCGCTTTCCCTCTTTTATTGTTTTGTATCCTACTCCTTTTTTGCTACGCGCTCGCCTCCATCACTTTCGCCGGCTGCTCGGTCTTATCGGCGCCGTGCATTTTTACAAAGTCGGACACCAGGTACGAGATCAGCTTGCCCGTGGCATCGTCGGTCTTGCCATTGTGAAGGCGGGTGGCGCCCTCGCAGATGTGCAGGTAGGCGCAACGGGCATTGCCAGCGGCGAGGTTCACGTACTGGCGCGCATGCAGGGGCATCACCCCCGACGGGGTGGCGGCACTGCTCAGCACGCCTTCTACCGAATCCAGGTCAAGCTCGATGCCGGTATAGTTGTCGTCGGTGAACGAAATGGCATGGGCCACCGCCTGCAGGAACGAGCGCTTCTCGTGCAGGAAGATGTCTTCATACGTGATGCAGTCGAAGAAGGGATTGTTGACGATGTCGACCCAGACGTTCTGCTGCAGGTAGTTCTCGTGGAGGCCGACCACGCAATACTTCTGGAGAAAGCCGTCGTCTTCGGCATAGCGGAAGCCGTTACCGCTGTGGCGGCCTTCGGCGGGCCGGTAGTCGGTATGCGCGTCGAGGTTGATGGCGTTGATCTGCGCGATCTCGATCTGCCCGTCCTGCTGCAGCCCTTTTGCCGCTCCCTTGATGATCGGATAGGCGTTGTTGTGCCCGCCGCCGATCACCACCGGGATCTTCCCGGCGGCGGCGATGGCCTTCACGAGCTTCTCCACTTCCTCGTCGATCGCGTTCACGGCGTGGCGGAAGGCCAGTAGCTGCTCGTCGGGATTCTGCGCATTGGCCTCGATGAGGCCCTGCATGTCGGAGAAGTCAAAATGCCCGATCACGGCGATGTCGTCGCCCGTCAGGAAATCGTTGCTCTGCGTATTGAGGAAGGCTTGCAGGAAGGCGACCCAGGCCGTGGAGGCACCGCCGGTGCCTTCGTTTGCCTGCACGCCGATGTCTTCGGGCACCCCGAATACGATGTAGCGCGCATCGATGTTCTGGAAAATGCCGGCGCTGTGGTCGTCCGGAAGCACCTGCACCCGCTCGCCCAGCTTGGTCTCGAAGCGGCGGATCTTTGTGATGCCGAGCAGGTCGGATTTCTTATAGAAGCGGAAATGCGGGATGTGCATGGAAGGAGTTTTTAGTTTGTATTTTGAAGCTGGCTGCGGGTGCGGCCGGCTCACTTCAGGGCAATCGTTTTCGTTTACGGGCAAGATACAATAGAACACAGTTCAAAACCCTGATCCCCGGTACCGCATTCCCGATTCCCGATTGCCGACTGCCGATTCCCGATTGCCGATTCACGTCAACCATTCCCCGTTCACCAGCACCCGCTCGATCAGGTTGGAGCCGAAGGCATAGGGAAGATAGGCCAGGGAGGGGATCGGCCGCGTCAGGATCAGGTTCGCCTTTTTGCCGACGGCGATCGTACCCACTTCGTGCTGCAGGTCCATGGCGCAGGCCCCGTTGAAAGTAGCCGCCTGCACCGCCTCCTCGGGCAGCATCCGCATCGCAATACAGCTCATCGACAGCACCGCGTTCATGTTGCCCGACGGCGAAGAGCCCGGGTTGAAGTCCGACGCCAGCGCGATCGCGCAACCGGCGTCGATAAGCCGTCTCGCCGGCTGGAAGGGCATCCGAAGAAAATACGCCGCCGTCGGCAGCAGCGTCCCGATCGTGTCCGAGACCGCAAGAGCTTCCAGCGCCGCATCGTCCATGCTTTCGAGGTGGTCCACCGACAGCGCGCCCACGGCGATACCGGCTTGCACGCCCCCCGATACGGCGAGCTGGTTGGCGTGGATCTTGGCTTTCAGTCCATAGCCCGCTCCCGCGTTGCAGATGCGCACCGTTTCCTCCGGGGTGTAAAACCCTTCCTCGCAGAAAACGTCGATATAATCGGCCAGCCCCTCCCCTGCGATGCGGGGCAGCATGTCGTCGATGATGAGCCGGATATAGCCTTCCCGGTCTTCTTTATACTCCGGGGGTATGGAGTGGGCGCCGAGGAAGGTGGCTTTTATTGGTACCGGCGCCTGCCCGCGGAGGCGCCGGATGACGCGCAGCATTTTCAGCTCGCCGGCTACCGTAAGCCCGTAGCCGCTTTTGATCTCGAGGGCGCCGGTGCCGAGGCGCAACACCTCCTGCAGGCGCGCCCAGCTCTGGCGGAAGAGCTCGTCCTCGGAGGTTTCGTTGAGCCGGCGTGTCGAGTTGAGGATGCCGCCGCCCCGCGCGGCAATGTCGGCATAGCTGAGGCCGCGGATCTTATCCACGAATTCACTTTCCCGCGAGCCGGCAAAGACAAGGTGGGTATGCGAATCGCACCACGACGGCAGCACGAGCCCACCCCCGGCATCCACCTCCGCACCCGCTTTCCGGTACGCCTCCGGGAGTTCCGACATCGGTCCGAAGGCGGCGATCCGGTCGCCTTCCACGAGCAGCCAGGCGTTCTCGGTCACCGGCAGGTCGGCAAGGGCCGCGCCGCGCCGGGGCACCGTTTCGTTGTGCGTGTTGATGAGCTGCCGGATGTTGGTGATCAGGAGGGCCATAGGGCGACTAATGTACGGCCTTTCGGGTAGCGGCCCTTCGACACGGTCAGGGTAACAAAAAATTGCGTGTGTAATCGTGAAGGGGCAATCGTGGATGGGCAGGGTCAGTTCCAGGCCCAGGGGATAATCGTTGTTCACTCCATACCGGAGCGGTGCTTGCGTTAAGGGCGAGGCTGGACGTTCGTCCTGGTTCGCAACCGCAAGGCAAGAAAAGCGAGAACGTACGTAACGTATTCCGTAGTGCCGTGGTGCCGTTGTGCCGTCGGGTAACAGGCCGCTGCGGCCCACCCAATCCGTACAGGTTGCTCACGCCCCTCCTTCCTGCGGTATGATATTTTCTGCACAGCCCATATTGTTCAGAATTGATCCCGACTATGGTAAGAAAAGATGCTACAGAAGGACTGCTCTGGTATAAGGATGCGGTCATCTACGAACTCCACATCAAGGCCTTCCGCGACTCCAACGGCGACGGGATCGGCGACTTTGGGGGCCTGCTCGAAAAGCTCGACTACCTCGAGGAACTCGGCGTAACGGCCATCTGGGTGCTCCCCTTCTATCCGTCGCCCCTGCGCGACGACGGGTACGACATCGCCGACTACTACAGTATCAACCCGCGCTACGGCGACCTCGAGCAGTTCCAGGCCTTCCTGAAGGAAGCGCACCGCCGGGGACTCAAGGTGATCACCGAGCTCGTCATCAACCACACCTCCGACCAGCACCCCTGGTTCCAGCGGGCCCGCACGGCGCCGAAGGGCTCTCCGGAGCGCGACTTCTACGTGTGGACCGACGACCCGACCCAATGGAAGGACGTGCGCATCATCTTCCAGGACTACGAAGCGTCCAACTGGACCTGGGATCCCGTGGCGCAGCAATACTACTGGCACCGCTTTTTCCACCACCAGCCTGACCTCAACTACGACAGCCCGCAGGTGCAGGAAGAGATCTTCAAGATCATCGATTACTGGTGCGCGATGGGCGTGGATGGCTTCCGCCTCGACGCCGTTCCGTATTTATACGAGCGGGAGGGCACCAACGGCGAGAACCTGCCCGAAACACATGCCTTCCTCAAGAAGCTCCGTGCGCACGTCGACGAGAAGTTCCCCGGAACGCTCTTTCTTGCCGAGGCCAATATGTGGCCCGAAGACGCGGCGGCCTACTTCGGCGACGGCGACGAGTGCCACATGAACTACCACTTCCCCGTGATGCCGCGGATGTTCATGGCCCTGCAGCGTGAGGACCGCTACCCGATCACAGACATCTTCGACCAAACACCCGATATTCCCGAGAACTGCCAGTGGGCCACCTTCCTGCGCAACCACGACGAGCTCACCCTCGAGATGGTGACCGACGAGGAGCGCGACTTCATGTACAAGGTGTACGCAAAAGACCCGAAGGCACGCATCAACCTGGGCATCAGGCACCGCCTGGCGCCGCTGATGGACAACAACCGGCGCAAGATCGAGCTGATGAACTCCCTCCTCTTCGCGCTGCCCGGCACCCCGGTGCTGTATTACGGCGACGAGATCGGGATGGGCGACAACTTCTACCTCGGCGACCGCGACGGCGTGCGCACACCCATGCAATGGAGCGCCGACCGCAATGCCGGCTTCTCGGAGGCTAACCCGCATCGCCTCTACCTGCCCGTGATCCTCGACCCCGAGTACCACTACGAATCGGTGAACGTCGAGATGCAGCGCCGCAATACGTCGTCGCTGTTCTGGTTCATGAAGCGCCTCATCTCCCTGCGCCTTAGCTTCAAGGCCTTCAGCCGCGGCGATATGAAATTCATCAACGTCGAGAACCCGAAGGTGCTCGCCTTTACCCGCACCTTCGAGGACGAGACGCTGCTGGTGGTGGTGAACCTCTCCAAGTATGCGCAGCCCGCCGAGGTGGACCTGCGCGGCTTCAAGGGCTACCAGCCCGTGGAGCTGTTCAGCCGCAACCGCTTCCCAGCCGTGCGCGAAGACAGTCCGTATTTCTTTACGATGGGGCCCCACTCCTTCCAATGGTTCCAGCTGCAGAAGGTGCGCTCCGCCGCCGAGGAAGAGCGCAGTATCCCGACGCTCGAGGCGCGCGGCGAAGAGGACCTCATGTCGCCCTTCGTGCGTACCCAGTTGGAGCAGGACATCCTGCCCGCGTATATCTACAGCCGCCCCTGGTTTGCCGGGAAGCAGCGCACCGTGTACAGCCTCTCCATTAGCGGCCATTACCGCTTCGGCGAAGACGACCGGCAGGCCTGGTGGATGTTGCTGGAGGTCGCCTACGAAAGCGGGCTTCCCGAATGGTACCAGCTGGCCGTGAGCGTGATCCCCGAGGAGCAGGCCGCACAGCTCGCGCACACCTGCCCGGAGGCCATTATCGCCCACGTGCACGGCCCGAACGGCGCCGGCGTACTCTGCGACGCCTTTTACCTGAAGGGACTGCAGCGCTCCCTGCTCCGCCGCCTCGTGCAGCGCGAGCACCTGCAAATGCCCGATGGCCGCGTGCACTTCGACACGAGCGAGGAGCTGGCGCAGTACTCCTGGGAGAACTCAGTGCCGCGCGTGTTCCAGCAAAACCGCTTCAATACATCGATCGTTTACGACAACCGCCTGTTCCTGAAATGGTACCGCAAGGTGGAGTTCTTCACCAACCCGGACGTGGAGCTGAACCGCTACCTCTCCGTAGATGCGTCCTTTTCCTTCACACCGAAATACCTGGGCAGCGTGGAATGGCAGTCGCCGAACGGGCGCATGGTGCTGGCCATCATGCAGGAGCTCGTCGACAATCACGGCGACCTGCTCGGTTACATGCAGGAGCGGGTGGCGAACTTCATCGAGCGGGTGATCGCACGTCCCGATGCGCACCGGCTGCTCGAATTACAACCCGGCACCTGGTCGAACCCGATCGGCCTGGAAGCGCTCTCCGACGAGCTGCAGGACCTGGTGGGTGGTCGCGGCGCCGAGCTGATGCGCACCCTCGGCGAACGCACGGCACAGATGCACCGCGCATTCGCCCGCAATACGCTGGATAAGGATTTTGCGCCGGAAGAATTTTCGCTTCACTACCAGCGCTCCCTCTTTGCGTCGATGCAGTCGCAGGTGCGCGAAGCTTACCACCGCCTCGAGCGCAGCTCCGATCTTCCGGAAACCGTGGCGGCGAAAGCGCAGGACGTTCTGGCCCGCCGCGAAGAGGTGGTGCAGCTGCTGAAGCGGGTATACGATCACAAGCTCGACGTGATGAAGGTGCGCTCGCACGGCTCCTACGACCTGCAGAAGGTACTGCTTACCGGCAAAGACCTGGCGCTGTACGACTTCGGCGGTAATGTGCAACGGAGCTACAGCGAGCGCCGCATCAAGCGCTCGCCGCTCCGCGACGTGGCGCAGATGATCGCCTCGATCTACCAGACCACCTTCGAAGGCTTCCGCCATAGCGCCCACCTGCCTGCGGATAACAGCGCCTACCTTGCTTATGCGGAGCGCTGGGCGTACCTGATGAGCGGTTTCTTCGCCAAGGCCTATTTTGAAGCAGTACAGGACACGCCCTTTGTTCCTGCCGATCCTGCCGACCGGGAAATGCTGCTCCAGACCTTCCTGATCGAGCGGGCGCTTCGCCACATCAACGAGGACCTGCAGACAGACCCCGGCCGCGCCGGCGCTCCCCTTAGCCTGCTGCGTTCCGTATATCTACAGGCCATGCAGGAAGCGTAGCCGGAATTCATAAAAACAGGAAAGCGTTATGGTGCCCGCCATAACGCTTTTTTTGTGGGTGCAATCATATCGGGCCAACGAAAAAGGAGCGCTGAGAAGCGCTCCTGCATTAGGTAATCAGTTCCTTTGCGCTAGCTGCGATCGGTGACAGGGCTGTTCCTGGCCTGCAGAAAGCGCCGCAGGAAGGGCAACACCTGCGTTTGCGCCCAGAGGTTATAGCGTGCGGCGGTTTTGGCGTGGCCTACGCGGATCGTTACTGCGCGGTCGCGGAGTACCCGGAACATATCTTCGTCGGTGGTGTCGTCGCCGATGCACAGCATGAAGTCAGGCGAGAAGCGGTCGAGCACGCGCTGTGCCGAGGTGCCCTTGTCGATGCCGATCTGCCGTACCTCCAGCACCTTGTTGCCGTCGATCACCTGCAGCGCGGTGTTGGCGGTGAGCTGCAGCAGGCTGTTGCGTAATTCCCGCGAGCGGGTGAAGCCCAGGTCGGGGTGGGTATTGCGGTAGTGCCACGCGAGTGTGCTCGCTTTCTCTTCAATGAAGGAGCCCACGCAGCGGGTCACGAAGAGCTCCATCAGCGGGCGGATCTGGTCTTTCCACTCGGGCGCCAGGGTGTTCTGCGTTTGCCATTCCTCGCCCTGGTACCGGATAAAGGCCCCGTGCTCGGCCACCATGTGCACGGGCAGTTCACCCAGCCAATCTCCGAGCGTGGCGGCGTCGCGCCCGCTGATGATCACCACCTCGGTATGCGGTTGGGCCGCCAGGTCCCGCAGCAACTGCAATACTTCCTTTCCGGGCACTGCCAGCGAAGGGAGCTTTTGATAGGGCGCGAGCGTCCCGTCGTAATCCAGCAGGATACAGCGCTTTTCGGCGTTGGCGAAGGCTTCCACCACCTGGGTGGTCGTAGGCCCGTCGAGGATATTGGCCTGCTCTTTTTCCTGCACCGTTTTAAGCGTGCCCAGGCTCTCGAGAAAGTCGTTGATCCAGTGATGCACGTCGTAATGCGCGAGGCGCCGCTGCATGAGGCTGAGGCGGTTGCGCTGCTCGGTAAGCGGCATGGTGAGCGCCGTATGGATGGCTTCCGCTACTTCCTCCGCGTCGGTCGGATTTACGAGCACGGCCTCGCCCATCTCGGAGGCGGCACCGGTAAGCTCGCTCAGGATCAGCACTCCCTTGTCGAGGCAGGAGGCCACGTACTCCTTGGCCACGAGGTTCATGCCATCGCGCAGCGGAGTGATGAGGGCAGCGTCGGCCGACTGGTACAGGGCACAGAGCTCTTCGAAGTCGAGGTGGTTGTAGCGGTAGATGAGTGGCTGCCAGTGTAGCGACGAGAACTTACCGTTGATCTTGCTGACCTGCTGCTCGATCCGGTGGCGCATATCTGCATAGCTACGTATCTCGGCGCGCGACGGCACAATGTTGAAGATGAACACCACCTTCTCGCGCCATTGCGGGTATTTCTCGAGAAAGGCCTGGAAGCCTTCGAGCCGGTAGCTGAGGCCTTTGGTATAGTCGAGCCGGTCAACCGAAAAGATGATCTTCTGGCCCATGAACTTCTGCTCGAGACTGGTGCTGATGCGCGCCGCGAGGTCGTTGAGCAGCGCGTCGCGGAACTTCTGGTAATCGATGCCGATGGGGAACAGGTCGGTGCGGATCATGCGCGATTCATACTGGATGTTGTTGAACTGCGTTTCCACTTTGAGGATCATCTTGGCCGATTGCAGGAAGTGCTGCACATAGTCGTAGGTGTGAAAGCCCAGCAGGTCGGCGCCCAGCAGGCCCCGGAGCAGTGCGCCTTTCCAGGGCGTGGGCAGCAGCCGGAACAGCTCGTAGGAAGGAAACGGGATGTGCAGGAAAAAGCCGATGCTGGCATCGGGCAGGTGCTCGCGCAGCATCTGCGGCAGGAGCATCAGCTGGTAGTCGTGCACCCAGATCACGTCGCCGGGCTGGTAGAGCTCGAGGATGCGCTCCGCGAAGAGCGCGTTCACCTTTTCGTAGGCGGTGAAATGCTCCTTGCGGAATTGCGTGATCGAAGGAAAGTAATGAAACAGCGGCCAGATGGTGCCGTTGGCGAAGCCGTTGTAGTATTGATCGTACGTCTCCCGGTCAGGGAACACCGGCTCGATCACCGTGTCGGCAGGAAGGGCCCCGCGCTCCACGGCCTCCTGCCAGTCTTCGCGCGACGTGTCGACACTGCCGACCCAGATCTTTTGCTCGAACTGCGGACCCCCCGCCCCGGGTTTTTCGAAATAGCTTTTCACCGCCGAAACAAGGCCGCCGGAGCTTTGCCGCACCGTAATATCGGCACCGTTCCGCTCCACCGCGTAAGGCAGGCGGTTCGATACCACCATCAGTCTGCTCATGCGCACAAGTGCGCAAAAGTTGCGCCATGGGGCTTCAGGCGGGCGTCCGCCGCTGCCGGAGCACGGTCCAGAGCAACCAGGCCGTGGGCAGCAGCAGGATGCCGATGTTGACAGGCAGGAGCCAGGGCCGTTGCCGGGTGGCGTTGCCCATGACCGCCGGGAATAACAGCGCAATATCGATGGCGAACACGAGGAGGATCGACAGCTTCAGCCATTGGAAGAAAAGGCGAAGGGTACGGTATTCGGCCTCGGTGGCAGGCCCTTCCCCCGACTTCCGGGGAAAGCGGTGCACATGCCGCCCGATCGCGCTGAGCAGCAGGAAAATGCCGGTGAGCAGTCCCAGGAGGAGCCACACCGTAAAGCGCGGCCCGAAGCCGTCCGCCTCGCCAAGGGCATTGAAATGGATCGGAATGGTCCGCGGAAGCCGTTCGTAGCTGATGGCCACCAGGATCCACAGGGTCAGCAACCCGCCCCGGCTTATCGTGGCGGCGACCCGTTCCGCACTTGTTGGTTCCATCGGTCAAAGGTAGGCCGGTACCACGCCACGTTTACCGGACCCGGCGCACCCTGGTAGGGCTAACGCAAGGTGCCTTATTTTGCAACCTCATCTTCCTTTATGAAAGCACTTTTACCGCTTGCAGGTAGCCTGCTTACCGCGCCTGCCCTGGCACAAACCGGTTTTTCGATCGGCGCCGAGGTTGCGGCCGCTACCGACCGGGTGGTCGTGGAGGATCCCGGTGGCCGCCTGGTGGAGCCGGAGCTGCCGAGTGTATATGTGGGCGTAGCCGGTCGCTACCGCTTCCACAAATATGGATTTGCGGAGCTTGGCGTTGCGGTAAAGCGCTACGACATCGGAATTGCCTTCTCCGAATTGAGCGGCACGTCCACCGGTACCGTCTCGGTACAGGTGCCCCTGCGGCTGGGTGGGCGCATCGCGCTCCTGCGCAACCGGCTATCCATAGAACCTTTTATCGGCCATTCGCTCGTCTGGCAACGGCAGGTGGAAGGCTACCGTACCTCGGCCGTGGACTATCCCGTTGGCAACGACGCCATCACGTTTACCGCCATCACGAATTACCCGGTATCGATCTACTCACTGCTCGAGGCCGGGCTCAACCTCGACTACCGGTTGGGCAGAAGTGTGCACGTGGGCCTGCGCGGACACCTGTTCCGCGGGTTCGGCAAACCCATGGTCGACGACATCCGCTATTCGGTCAATGGCGGCGCCGAGGTCATCGCGCGTCAGTACGGCCAGGGTTCTTTCTCTGCCATCGGAGTCGGCATAAGGGTCGACCTGGTGACTACCGCCCTGAAATAGAAAATCCCCGCGGCTGCGGGGATTTTCTATTTATTGCTTCAATCGTTTTGAAAGATCCAGGTCGTGCCCGGCTGCCGTTTGCCGTGCGATGTCGTAGCCCGCATCGGCATGACGGATAACACCCATGCCCGGGTCGTTGCGAAGCACGCGCTTCAGGCGCTGCGCGGCGTCGTCAGTGCCGTCGGCCACGATCACCATACCCGAATGGATGCTGTAGCCCATGCCGACGCCGCCGCCGTGGTGAAGGCTCACCCAGGAGGCGCCGCCGGCCGTATTTACCAATGCATTCAGGATCGGCCAGTCGGCAACGGCGTCGGAGCCGTCCAGCATTGCTTCGGTTTCGCGGTTGGGCGAGGCTACGGAGCCGGTATCGAGGTGGTCGCGGCCGATCACGATGGGTGCCTTCACTTTTCCGGTGCGCACGAGCTCGTTGAAGGCAAGGCCTGCTTTCTCGCGCTCGCCCTGACCGAGCCAGCAGATCCGCGCCGGCAGTCCCTGTAACGCAATGCGCTCCTGCGCCAGCTTCAGCCAGCGCTGCAGCGACGCATTTTCGGGAAACATGCCCGCGATCAGCTCGTCGGTCACCGCAATGTCGGCGGGGTCGCCGCTAAGCGCCGCCCAGCGGAAGGGACCTTTGCCCTCGCAGAAGAGCGGGCGGATATAGGCCGGCACGAAGCCGGGGAAGTCGAATGCGTTGGTAAGCCCCCGTTCCTTGGCACGCGCCCGGATGTTGTTGCCGTAATCGAACGTGATGGCGCCGCGGGCCTGCAGCTCCAGCATCAGCTCCACATGTCGGTACATCGAATCGTAGGCGTATTCCAGGTATTGCTCCGGGTTCTCGGTACGGAGTACACGGGCCCCTTCTTCGGAAACGGTATGCGGCCAGTAGCCGATGAGCGGGTCGTGGGCCGAGGTCTGGTCGGTTAGGGTATCGGGAACGATGTTGCGGGCGATGAGGCGCTCCAGTAGTTCTACGGCATTGCAATGAACGCCGATGGACAGGGCTTCGCCTTTCTGCTTGGCTTCGAGCGCCCGGTCGATGGCCTCGTCCACGTTGGCGATCATCACATCGAGGTAGCGGGTCTCGAGGCGCTTCTCGATGCGCCACTGCTCCACCTCGGCTACGAGCGCCACGCCTTCGTTCATGGTGATGGCCAGGGGCTGGGCGCCCCCCATACCGCCGAGGCCGGCGGTAACGTTCAGCGTACCCTTCAGCGTACCACCAAAATGCTTGTCGGCGGCCGCGGCATAGGTTTCATAAGTGCCCTGCACGATGCCCTGCGAGCCGATGTAGATCCAGGAGCCGGCGGTCATCTGCCCGTACATCATCAGCCCCTTGCGCTCCAGCTCCTCGAAGTGCTTCCAGTTGGCCCAGTTAGGCACGAGCTGGGAGTTCGACAGCAGCACGCGCGGCGCGTCGGTATGTGTTTTCAGAATGCCTACCGGCTTGCCGCTTTGTATGAGCAGGCTCTCGTCATTTTCCAGGTCCTTGAGCGAGGCGATGATGTTGTCGAGCGCCTCGAAGTTGCGCGCGGCCTTGCCGCGGCCCCCGTACACGATCAAGTCGTCGGGACGCTCCGCTACGGCGGGGTCGAGGTTGTTGAGCAGCATGCGGAGCGCCGCTTCCTGCACCCAGCCTTTACAGGTGAGCGTACTGCCTGTGGGCGTCTTGTACTTTACCGGGTCGTATTGGGTTTGCTTCGTTGTGGCCATGAGCAATCGTTTAAAACAGGTTTAGGAAGGTCTTGATGGGTTTTGGAAGGTTTCGACGGGTTTTGCGAGGTTTTAAATGGTTGTATTTGCCCATTACAACCTTGCCCATACGTTTATTGCAGGACAAAAGTTTCGAACCCTTCGTTTAACACGATGCCACTTTTCGCGGCGCAGTCGTTCACTTGCGCAACGAAGGAGAAGTCAGAGATGATGCGCTGCGCCGCATTGATGTCGGCCGCGAAGATGCGGTCTTCGGCGGCAAAGCCTACGAACTGCCGCAGGTAGCCATGCGCACACTCGATGAGCGGACTGCTCTTCAACGGGCGGCGGAACTCGAGGGCCTGTGCGGCGCTCAGGAGCTCGATGGCCAGGATGCTTTCGAGGTTGTCGAGCACCTGGTTCACCTTGCGGCCGCTGATGGAGCCCATGCTCACATGATCTTCCTGCCCGAGCGAGGTCGGTATCGAATCGGCCGAGGCCGGGAAGCAAAGCGTCTTGTTCTCCGTTACGAGCGCCGCGGTGGTATACTGCGGGATCATGAAGCCGCTGTTGAGCCCCACGTCCTTCATCAGCAGCAGCGGCAGGCCCCACTTGCCTTCGAGGAGGAGGTAGCAGCGCCGGTCGGAGATATTACCGATCTCGGCCGCGGCGAAGCAGGCGTAGTCGAGCGGGAGGGCCAGCGGCTGGCCGTGGAAGTTGCCCCCCGAGATGGTATTGTCCTTATCGAGCACGATGGGGTTGTCGGTAACCGAGTTGGCCTCGATGGCCACAAGGTCGGCAAGATGCTGCCAGGCATTGCGGGAGGCACCGTGGACCTGCGGCATACAGCGCAGCGAATAAGGATCCTGTACGCGGCCGCAGTCGACATGGCTCTGCATGATCTCGGAACCTTCGAGCAGGCCGCGCAGGCGCTGGGCCACGAGGCGGTTGCCGGCATAGGGACGTAATTGATGCAACCGGTCATCGAAGGGCGCGCGGGTTCCGGTGAGTGCTTCGAGGCTCATGGCCCCGATGATGTCGGCGGCCTCGAGGCAGTTGTGCATCCGCTGCACCGCCTTGATGGCGAAGGCCAGGATGAACTGGGTGCCGTTGATCAGCGCCAGCCCTTCTTTGGGACCCAGGCTGATGGGCCCGAGCCCGCTTTCGCGGAGCACTTCCGCTGCCGGGCGCCGGGCGCCTTTATACATCACCTCGCCGAGCCCGATAAGGGGCAGGAACAGGTGGGCCAGGGGCGCAAGATCTCCCGAAGCGCCCACGGAGCCTTTCTCCGGAACAACCGGGATGACGTCGTTTTCGATATGCCAGATGATGCGCTCGAGGGTTTCCAGCTGCACGCCGGAGTAGCCCTGCACTAGCGCCTGCACCTTGGTGATCAGCATGAGCTTGGCGATCTCGGCGGGGATGGGGGCGCCCACGCCTACGCTGTGGCTCTGCAGGATTTTGTGCTGCAGGAGGCGGGTGTCGCCTTCGGAGATCGGCGTATCCGCGAGGATGCCAAAACCGGTGTTGATGCCGTACACCGTGCGGCCTTCGTCCACGATGGCCTGCACCGCTTCCTGGCTCTGCCGTACCCTACGCGTCGCTGCTTCGTCAAGGGTACCCCGAAGATGGCCTGCGGCCAGCAAAAGAGCGGTTTGAACGGTCAATTGCTGGGTTCCGTAGAAAAATGATTTGCTTAACATGGAGGTAGCGAAAATAGCGCTTAACTTAGAGCTACAAGCTATTCACCCCAATTCGTCCTTATGGAGAACCTATTACAGCGACTTACTTCGGCCCTTTTCGGCGCTTTCCAAAGCCCTTCCGCAGCGCCCCGCACCTTTGCCGCCTGCACGCGCGGAAGCCGCATTTCCTTCAACCGCTCTCCGTTCGTGCACCACTTCTATAATGAAGAAGGCGACGAGGTGTACACCGGGCAGAGCCTCGAGAACAAGGTAACCTACGGGTTCATCACCTGCCACCTCGCCAAGCCGCTTTCCGACCTCATGCTGGCGGAGCAGCGCCTCTTCCTGTTCCTGGAAAGCCTGCACCCGCACTTCGAGATCGAATGCACCACCGGCCTCGACCACGGCCTCTCCCACCCCGTAAACCCCGACGTGGTCGGCATGACGGAATACTGGCAGGACGCGAAAGGCTACGACTGGAAGGTACAGGCCTGGACCGACGGCAGCCTGATGGCCGTTACGTACGTACGCAACATCAACATCACCGATTTCCGCAAGCAGGACGCCTTCCTCGATTCGTTTGCGTTCCCCAGCGTGCGTAATTTGGTCTGATTGGCCCGGTTCTGCTATCTTTGCACCCGCCTCACAAGGTCCGGTAGCTCAGCTGAATAGAGCAGCAGCCTTCTAAGCTGCGGGTCATAGGTTTGAATCCTATCCGGATCACGATCATTCCAGAAAGCCTTTGTATCCTGCGGTACAAAGGCTTTTCTTTTCTGGATGCAGCTGCCTCAGGTCCGGGGTGCCCTGCCGGAAAGTGCCATTGAAGGAGATCGGTAGGGTACCGATTGGCTCGGGAATACCTTGCGGCATTGGGTTAGATTGCCAAGCACCGTTATCTTTTCCGACGAAACCCAATAGAAAGTGACGAAGGAGCAAAAACAAGTTGAACTGGAACGGTGCCGCGCGATCCTGCTCGCGACCTTCGATTACCTGCTGGTGCGGGAAGGAGGAGCCTTCGTTGTGGATGGTTACGACATGGCGAAAGAAGCGTTTGAGCAACAGAAAGTAAAGACCGAAGCTTACTTCACACAACGTCGGCTGGACCGGATGCAGCAGCGGCTCGCAAAAGAGCTCCGGCATTTACAGCGTTGCGTGGATCTGAACTTCTCCGCATTTGTCAAATCGAGGACAGGCTACGACATCAATCTGTTTGGCGACCTGCACGATCGGGTTGCCACCATCAAGGCGCAAAACGAAATCCGTAATAAACGGGAAATGAACGATGTGCTGACGGTATTGGAATGGAATCAAAAGACCTCGTCCGATGGTGCGGAGTCGGAACAACTGCTTTCGCTAATCCATGCGTACCTGGATCGGGAAAGTCAAGCGTCCCGGAAGCGGAAAAATGATTATTCCGAAGTGGTGAGTCGTACCGAGCAGGATGGTGTCGAGACAGAATTAATACGGTTTTCGACCGGCCCGAAGCCAAAGCACTACAAGGAGCAATGGATTCCTTCGCCGGATGGAACCCAACAGTTGCAGGTGGCGCAATGGAGCGACGGCAACCAGGCGACAACCTATGTGGCGCTACAAACAGCAAAGGGCGCGAGTGGGGCGATTTACAATTGTACCGGTTTATTCAACGATATCAATGCCTTCTGGAAAGACAGTAACACCGTCGTAATCGAAACGCGTGAAGCATACCCATCCAACGCGCAGCATCGGCAGGTTCAGAGTCACGACACGGTGATCAACATTGAGTATCGCGAGCTTTAGGAGCATTGCCTGCATAAGCGCGGCACCCTCCAGGCCCATTGACTACATTTGGCCATGCCCCGCAATCCCATCCCCCGCCTCCGCCTCGCCGCCCAGCACTTGCTCAAGCCGGTCCACGACGACCCAACAGAAGTCGTGCGCCACCTCGGCGCCGTGCAGGCACAGGACTTCCCGATGTCGCTCTGGGCGGTCGGGATCCGCATGAAGCACGGAACAGTACCAACGGTTACCGAGGCGCTCGATGCGGGCCGCATACTCCGCACACACGTGCTCCGCCCTACCTGGCACCTCGTGGCCGCCGAAGACATCCGCTGGATGCTCCGCCTCAGCGCGCCGCAGGTGCGGACCGCCATGGGCTCCTTTGCCCGGCAGCTGGGCATCACCGACACCCACTATCGTAAAGCCCGCCGCCTCTTCGAAAAGCACCTGCACGGCGGGCAACAGGCCACCCGTACCGAACTGGTGGACCTCCTTAAGCAGGCCCGTATTTGTACGGGCGACGGATCCTCCCTCTTCCTGATGGACGCCGAGCTGGAAGGACTGATCTGCAGCGGTACCGGCGCAGGGCGGCAAAGCAGCTATGCCCTGCTCGACGAGCGGGTACCGCCCACGTCCGACCTCCCCGGCCGCGAAGAGGCTGCCGCCCGTCTTGCCCAACGCTACTTCACCTCGCATGGCCCCGCTACCCTCGACGACTTTGCCTGGTGGAGCGGCCTCCCGCGCGGGCTGGCGCGCGACGGGATGGAAGCCGTGCGCGCCCAGTTCGCCGGGCTCACCTGGGAAGGCTACTCTTACCTGTTGCCGGCCGGACTTCCCGATGCCGCTGCGCTTCCCTCCTTCCTGCTTGCCGCCTTCGACGAATACTTCATTTCCTATAAAGACCGGAGCGCGGTCATCCGGCCGGAGCACCAGGCAAAAGCCTTTACGGCCAACGGTATCTTCCGGCCCATCGTGCTCGAAGGCGGTGTGGCCGCTGCCACCTGGAAACAAATGCCCGCAAAGGGAGCTACCGCGCACCTACGACTTACCTCCTTCGACCCGGCCACAGCGCTTTCCCCGCGCAAGCTGGCAACCGCTATCACCCGCCTTTCCGCATTCCTCGGAGTCCCCTTGCAAACGACCTGAACCGGTACGCACATCATCCATCGCGCACCAGGCATCAAACGAAAAGGCCCCCTTGCGGAGGCCTTTCGGTTTTTACTGGTCTGAATGATTAGAGCTTGATGATGTTGCGCTGTACCGTCAGCTTACGGCGCTCGTCGATGAGCTGGAGCACGTAGTTGCCGGGGCGCAGGGCGCTCATGTCGATGGTGCCGGTGGTGCCGAAGCTGCGGTTCACCTTCAGCGGCTGGCCGTACATATCCACGAGGCGCAGGGTCAGCGGGCCTTCGGTGCCGGTGTAATTCACCTTCAGCACCGAGCTTACCGGGTTCGGCGCCGTGCTGACCTGGCTTTCGAATACCTGCTGAGGCGTGCGGGTGCGGGCTGCGTCGGTGCTGCCGTTGGTATTATCTCCGGGGTTGGCAACAGGACCGCAGTTGCTCGCCTGGATGGCGAAGCCCATGGGGGCTCCGGCGCAAGTGGTAGATCCATTGTAGGTAGCGGTCACCACGATGGCTGCCGTGCCGGTGCCCGTAGGCATGAACGCGGGGATCGGACCGGTGCCGGAGGCGGGCAGGCCAATACCGGGGTTGTTGTTGGTCCAGGTGTACGTCACGTTCGACATCACGTCGCTCGTGAAGTTGATCGGAGCCGTCATCTGGCCTACGCAAACCGGCTGGTTGGGCAGCTGCGTCACCGTGGGCGTCGGGTTCACCGTGATGTAGAATACGCGGGTCTTGCCGAAGCAGGTCTTACCATACTTGGAGAGGCGCGGTGTTACGGCGATGCGGGCGCGGATCGGGGCTCCGGTGTTGTTCATCAGCATGAACGGAGCGATGTCGCCGTTGCCGGTGCCAGGAAGGCCGATGTTGATGTTGTCGTTGGTCCAGGTGAACGAAGTACCCGGATCGTCGGCGATGAAGTTGATCGGGAACGAGGTCTGTCCGGCGCAGCGGGTTTGGTTGCGCAGGTTGTTCGTGATGGTCGGCGTACCGATCACACGTACCTGGGTGGTGCCCATGATCATACCGCAGGCGCCGCTGTTCACGGTGTAGTTCACGTTGTAGATGCCGCCTGTGCTGGTAGCCAGGTTGATCATGCCGGTGTTCGCGTCGATCGTAAGGCCGGCGGGTGCGGTAAAGGTGCCACCCATAGCGCCCATGATCGTCGGGGAAACCATATTGTTGCCGGTGCAGAAGGGCTCGCCTGCATAGCTCAGCGAAACCGTGTTGGCGTTGATCGTGATCATCGTCGTGTTGACCTCTGCGCAACCAGCGCCGGTGCTGCGGGTATAGGTGACCATATAGGTACCGGGGGTGCTGGAGCCGGTGTTGACGGCGCCGTTCGACGAGTTGATCGTGAGGCCGCCCGGGGAAGCCGAGAACGTGCCGCCCGTGGTGCCGGTAAAGGTCGGCAGGATGATGCCCGCGTTGGAGCAGTAGGGCGAGGCGTCGTAAGAGATCGTGGCAGAGCCTACCGGGTTGGGGTTCACGGTGATGGTGAAAGTTTCCGGGGTGCCTGCGCAGCGGGCGCCGTTGATGTAGTAGGGGGTCACGGTGATATTGGCTACCATCGGCGTGTTGCCCATGTTCATGGCCGTGAAGGAGGCGATTTCATCCGTGCCGCCGCCATTCAGTCCGATCATGGAGTTGTCGTTCGTCCACATGTAGCGTACGCCGCTGCCCATGGTAGAACCGGTGAAGGCGATGGTGCCTACCGTTGCGCCGTTACAGACACTGATGTTCGCAACATCGTCTACCTCGGGAACCGGGTTGACGAAGATGGTGAAGCTCATCGGCTTGCTGGTGCAGGTAACGCCGTTGTCGGTGTAGGAGCCCGTCACGGTGATGCGCGCCACCTGTACCTCGTCGGTCGCGTTCATGGCCATGAACGGAGCGATGTTGCCGGAGCCAGACATGCCGAGGCCGATGGAGTTGTTGTCGTTCGTCCAGGTGTAGGTCATGCCGGGCATCGAGCCGGTGAACGCGGGGATGTTGACCATCGAGCCGGCGCAAACTGCGGGGTTCGGTACGGGGTCGACCATCGGGCGCATCATGATCGTAAACGAGGTCTGCGTATTCACAACAGGGCAGCCGTTGGCAGCGGGGATGTTGTAGTTCACCGTATAGGTACCCGCTGTCGAATTAACCGTGTTGATCATGCCGCTCATGGCATCGAGCTGGAGCCCGCCCGAAGAAGTGAACGTGCCGCCGGGGGTGCCGTTGAGCATCACCATCACCTTGCCCTCATCGGAGCAGAAGGCGTTTTGTCCGTAGGTGATCGAGGCAGTAGGACAGTGGGCGACGGTGCGCTCCGTCTGTGCTGTCGCTGTCAGCGCGAGTGCTGACGTACAAAGTCCCAGCATCGCCGGGCGCAGGCGATTGGAGAGTCGCTTCATAGCGCCCGCTGTGTAAGACCGGATGACTGCGTAACAAGTGTTCATACGTGTTTATTTGAGTTAAGGATTGACATGATAGCAAGCTGACCGCGGGCAACTCGTGCTGCAACCGGGTTTTGTAGGGGGCGTTGTGATTGGATCCTGATGCTCCGGTACGCCACTGCAAGGGCCATTGACGGCGACTGCAGCGTGCCCGGGTGGTTTTTCGCACCTTCCTGGCAGGGTGCCTGAGCGGCCCTGCAGGGTTGGGGTTTCGGATAGAGGGCGCTGTTGGGGAAAAACCGACGCAACCGGTCGCTGATGTACGGTCGCTGGGTCAGCCAACAAGGCACAGGGGTATGCAATAAGAAGGCCACGGCGTTATAATTCTGTGAAAGTCATGGAGATAGCTCATCCATAGTGCAGTACCGGTTCGAGCAGTGCGGGGCTCGTCCTTGTGATTGCGCAACCAATTGAAACGCAGGGGCTACCCGGGTTTCTACGGATGAGCCGTACGTGCGGCCATCTGATTGCGCACTTCGAAAAAATGTTTCATGTGTAGTGGATTCCACAAATGCCCGTTCGTCGTTACCCAATCGGGTGCAGCGTGTTGTTGACAGCGCCGGGCCGGAGGCAGTGTCTGTTGTTTGGCTATCTTCCCGCAAATTTCCTCCTCCATGAACGTCCGCATCGAAGAAAGCTGGAAGCAGGTACTGGCCGATGAATTCAAGAAGCCCTATTTCAAGCAGGTAGTGGAGCACCTGAAAACGGAAAAGACACAGGGAAAAACGATCTACCCGGCGGGCGCCGACATTTTCCATGCGTTCGACGCAACACCCATTGCCCAGGTAAAAGTGGTGATCCTCGGCCAGGATCCTTATCACGGCCCGCGGCAGGCGCATGGTCTTTCGTTCAGCGTGCAAAAGGGCGTGGCGCCGCCTCCCTCCCTCATTAATATTTTCAAGGAGCTGCACGACGACGTGGGCATGGCGATCCCGCGGCACGGTTTCCTCGAGCACTGGGCACAGCAGGGTGTGCTCCTGCTCAACGCCTCGCTTACCGTTCGTGCCGGCGAGCCGATGAGTCATTCGAAGATCGGCTGGCACCACTTTACCGATACCGTGATCGCCAAGGTATCGAAGGAGCGCCCACATGCCGTTTTTATCCTCTGGGGCAAGTTTGCGCAGCAAAAGGAAACCCTCATTGATCACAAGAAGCACCTGATCCTGAAATCGGCGCACCCTTCTCCTCTGTCTGCCCACAACGGCTTCTTTGGCAGCCGTCCTTTTTCGAAAACCAACGAATGGCTCGCGAAGAAGGGAATCGATCCGATCGATTGGTCACTCGAGTAAGGGTTAGGACGTTTGGTGATCAACCAGGGCGGGTTGTTTGGTCCTGCCGCAGGTGAAGCCGTTGTGCAACAGCGCCCCCCGTGCGGGCGGTACTGGAGGGGCTACGCCCGATCCAATCAAACCTGCACCACCTTACCAGCGCGTCACCTGCGCACGCGGCCCAACCCTCTAAACCTCCTAAACCCTCTAAACCTAACTCCTTCCCTTTACTTTTGCCGCGATGCGCACGCTTAAATATATCCTGGCCCGCTTCTTCGCTTTCTGGGCGGCCCTCGTGTTTGTGTCGACGATGCTGCTGGTGCTGATCCCGATCGTGCTGATCGGCTTCGCCGCCGAGCCGCGCCGCTCGCGCCTGTTTCAGTCCCTGATCCAGGGTTGGATGACGGTGTTCTTTGTGCTCACCGGGGTGCGCCGCAGCTTCCGGGGCCGCGAGCACTTCCGGAAGGGCGAAAACTACGTCGTGGTCTGCAACCACCGCTCCTACCTGGATCCGCCCCTCTCCTCGCCCGGTATCCCCACTGCTAACAAAACGATCGCAAAGGCCGAAATGGCCAAGATCCCGCTCTTCGGCATCGTGTACCGCCGCGGCTCCGTGCTGGTGAACCGGAAAAGCGAGGAGAGTCGGAAAGCGAGCTATGGCAAGATGAAGGACGTACTCGTGCGCCACGGTTTTCACATGTGCATCTACCCCGAAGGCACCCGCAATCGGGGATCCGAGACGCTGATGAAGTTCCACGACGGCGCCTTCAAGCTGGCCGTCGAAACCGGTAGGTCGGTGATTCCGGCGCTGCTCTTTCATTCCGAAAAGGTGATGCCGCCCAACGAAGGCTTTTACTTCTGGCCGCACCGCGTGGCCATGCACTTTCTGCCGCCCGTCTCCCCCGCCGGTAAAACCGTGGCCGAACTCCGCGAGGAGGTACACGCGCTGATGACGCATTACCTCGAAACAACGAAGGCATAGCCCCCGGAGGAATATCGAGTATCGAATGCAGGCGCCCTGGCCTGCATCCCGACCGAAGCGTCGGGACAAGGAATATCGAATATCGAACGATGGCGCTTCCCCCTGCGTCCACTCCGAAACCTTGCGTGGTGCACCGCCACAAGAAAATTCGGATAACGTAGTGAGGATCGTTCTGCTGTGTACCAAGGCTTTTTCACTCTGGTCCTGACATGCACAAACCGCACGGCCATTGGAAGAACGAAGGTCAGTACGGTAAACGACCTTTTACCAATAGACCAATAAACAAATAAACAAATAGACCAATAAACTAAAAATCATTGAACACCCGCGTCCGGTTCACGCGCAGGTTCTGCAGCAGGCTCGACTTGGGGCTGATGGTGATGGTGAAGAAGCGCTGCAGCCCGATCGGCGACACGCTGATGGCCATCTGCCAGCAGTGCATATCACGGTTGATGGAAAGCGCGAAGGCGCCGAGGGTCTTCGTCTTCAGGTCGTAAAAGGCCTGTGCGCTGAAGTTCCATTTCGGCGTGAGCGAGAATGAGCCGTGGAGGTTCACCGACGAGTTGAAATCGGTGACCACCTTGCCGTCCTCGGTCCAGTTGCGGCTGAAGCCCATGGCCAGGTCTACGCCGAAATCGTAGGGAATGTTGAAGTTGACGAACTCCCGCGGGTTCCGCCGCATATAATCCTGCAGGCGGCTCTGGTCGGCGAGCAGGGTCGGGTCGGTGATGCGGTTCTGGTCCACGGCCACTGTCTGGTCGCCCTGGCTCTCGTCGCGCGGCTTGCTGCGGAACGAGGTAGAGAGCGACAGGTTGCCGCGGGTAACGCGCCCGAGCCGGCCTCGGCCGAACGAAACCGTATTCACACGGCGGCCGAAGTTATTCACCTCGTACGGATCCAGGTCGGCTGTGAAATTGAGGTTCACCTTGTCGAACAGCGAGCTGCGGAGGTAAAGCGAGAACGTATTGAGCTGGAACGAATCGAGCAGGAAGTTATAGCCGCTCGTAAAGCCGAAACCGTCGATGAGGCGGATCTTTTTGGACTCCGCAGCCCCCGAGTCGGTGGTGGCGCGCACCTTCATCTCCAGCGAGTTGTCGACCCCGAAGCCGATGCCGCCGAACTCGACGTTTGAATAGCCCGAATAGATATTGCTGTTGTTCTGGTAGACGCTGTACACCCGCTTTTCGCCCGCACGGTTATACTGCACGGTCTTGTAATAGTTCTTCGCGAGGTTGGGGCTGTAGCTGAAGCTGAAGCTGGGACGCACGGCGTGGCGGATGGCCAGGATCTTCGACCGCTTGAAGTTGAACGTACCGAACACGTTGGTGCCGAAGCCCAGCCCCACCGACATCTGGTGCGCCGTATGAAAGCCTTTGGTGGTGACGGCGTCGAGCGTATCGGTAACGGGGTTCCAGGTGTACTCGGTGCGGCTCATGATCCACTGCTGCTGGTAGGAGATCGAGGGAGTAACGATGAGCGGGCCAACGGGGGGCAGCGAAAGGGCAATGGGGATATTGTGCGTGGCGCCCCAAAGCAGCGTATCGAGCAGGCGCTTCGCATTGAAGGCCGAGTCGTAGAACGAGAACTGGTTCTGGAGCTGTCCGGAATACCCGACACCGATCTTTTCATACCAGCGGGCCGCGCCGAGGGCCTCTTTGCGCTGGAACGGGAAGATCTGGTTCACCGTAAAGCTGGCATTGGGAAGACTCACGTTGATGAGGCGTGTGATGTTGTCCTGGTTGTGGTTGGCCGCCAGCTGCAGCGAGAAGGGCTTCCCGATCCAGTTCTTCGAATACGAGATCGACGACTGCTGCTTGTTCTGGAAATTGCGCAGCGTGTTGGTGGTGAGGTACTGGTTGTACTTCGCCGAGCTGGCGTTCACCGATGCGTTGAACGTAACGCCGGGGCGCGCCCGCTGGTCGGTGGAGTGACTCCAGGCGATCAGGAAGGTCCGGTCGGAGCGGAAGTCGGGGTCGCCCTTGAAGTTGATCTTCGTGTTCTGGAAGCTCAGGTTCACGGTGCCGGTGTAGCGGTAGCGTTTGCGGTAGGTGCTCGTGAGGTCGCCCTTCCAGCCGCCGTACGAATAGATATCGGCGCGGAAGGTCGCGTCGATGTAGTCGTTTAGTATTTTGTAATACCCGATGCCCTGCAGGCCGAGCCCCTGTTGGTCGGTGGCCACGAATTGCGGCGCGAGCATGCCCGACTTACGGCCGCGCGTGAGCGGGTAAAAGCCGAAGGGCAGGTACACCGGCACCGGCACCCCCTCGAACTCCGGGTGCATCGGACCCGACACGGCCACTTTCTGGTTGATGACCTTCAGCTTGTTGGCCCGGAAGGCGAAGTGCGGATCGTCGAGGTCGCAGGTGGTGAAGCGCGCCCCCTTCATGAACACGGTGTTCGAGTCCACTTTCTTGGCGAGGCCCGCGTTGATGAAGATCTCGTTCTGGTTGGTGAATGTATTATAGGTGAGACCGCGCTGCGTTTTGAAGTTGTACCGGATGGTGTCGCTCTGAAACTTGTTTTCTTTCTCGGTCATGACGGCACGGACAAGCGACTCGCCGAGGCTGTCCTTGGTGCCTACCGCCGTCAGTACACTTGCCTTCTGGTCGAGGATCACGACGGGCGCCTGGAGGTTTACGTCCTGATATTTTGTTTTCGTATTCCCGTACAGGATGACCTTCTTTTCCGGCACGAGGATCACGGCGCTGTCTTCGGCCTCGTAGGTAACGGGTGCGGCAAAGCTATCCTTGGAAATACGGAGCGAGAAGGTATCGGTGCTCAGGATCGTGGTGTCGGAAGTGATGAGCGAGTCGCGGCCCGAGGTGTCGGTGCTGTTCCGCAAAGCGGGGCGCCGCGACGTATCCGGGCGGCTGGTGTCGGGCGGATTGGTGCGGGTGTTGCGGGGCTTCTTCGGAACGGTGTCGGCTGTTAAAGGGGCGATAAAACCGGAAGGATGGATATCACTGGCCCGTACGGTCCACGTTAGCACACAAAACAATGCAAATATTGCCGGCGCAGTAACGTGTTTTTTTAAACTAAATTTGTCCGGACCGTTCATATAAGATGAACAAAAATAGAGTTTTAAGAATTAAACGATTTGTGAAGGTTCACATAACAAACTGCAAAAATCCACTATGCTAAAGAAAACGATCGGAGCTCTTTGCTGCGTGGCGGGCGTCCTCGGACTCCTCGCTTTGAAGCGGCCGCAACCCGTCCGCACGGTCATCGTCGACGCCGGGCACGGCGTGATGCCGAGCGGCGGTTACAACGGCGCGCGGGGCTCTTACTCCTATGAAGACGAGATCTGCCTTGCCATTTCGAAGAAGCTCGTAGCCCAGCTGGCCAAGGATCATCCCGATGTGCGCGTGATCGAAACCCGCCCCGACCGCAACATCGTGGGCTTACGCGAGCGCGCCAGCATCGCCAACAATGCCAAGGGCGACCTCTTCATCTCCATACACGTAAATGCCATGCCACCGGTGCAGCACCGGGAGCTCGTCGGCTACGAAACGGATACCTACTATACCGGCAAGGGCAAAAAGCGCAAGAAGCACACCCGTAAGGTGCCGAAGTACCGCTATTATACCACCACCTCCCAGGCCAAAGGCACGCAGACCTATATCTGGGGCGCGCACAAAACAGAAGACAAGGAGATCGCCATCCGTGAGAATGCGCAGATGTTCTCCGAAGAGGGCTACGAACAGAAGTACGGCGGCATCGATCCCAACTCGCCCGACTTCGTGGCCATGTCGGCCCTGAAGACGAAGCGCTTCTTCATGCGCTCCTCGCGTATGGCCGACTTCGTGGAAGCGGAGTTCGCCAAGGCGGGACGGGTAAGCCAGGGCTCCTACCAGCGTGGTAAAGGGATCTGGGTACTGCAGGCAACGGCGATGCCGAGCGTACTGGTGGAGACCGGCTTCATCACCAACAGGCAGGAAGAAGATTACCTCAACAGTGAGCAGGGGCAACAGGAGACGGCCGAGTGCGTCTCACGTGCGCTTGGTAATTATATTGATTGGGTAGGCAAGCAGCCGAAAGCCGGCGGCACCACCAACATAACCTCCCCGAAGCATGACCCGAAAGCAACGCTGGCGCTGCTCGAAGCCATCGAGCGCGAAGAGCACGCCCGCAAGAGCGGCAAGTAGAGCCTACACCTCGGTAAACTGTTACGGCCCCGGCAGCTTCCTGCCGGGGCCGTTTTTTTGACCTGCGCTGCTGCGGCTCGCCGATGGTACGCATGGCACAGTTTTTATCCCCACTGCCGCGGCAGCACTGCCGTTTTTCGGCTCCGTAGGTTTTTTGTCGTTATTTTGACGCGACATGTGGCGCTACGGGCCACCGTAAACAACAAGGCATGAAGATCTCCAATGAAGCAAAGGTCGGGATCCTGGCGATCGCCGCGATTCTCGTCCTGGTGCTCGGTTTTAATTTCCTGAAAGGCAAGAAGGTTTTTGGCAAAAGCCCGGTGCTCTATGCCGAGTTCAGCAACCTCGGTGCACTCCAAAAGTCGAATCCCGTCAAGATCAACGGCCTTGACATTGGCACCGCCTATGACTTCCGTCCGAAAGACAAGGAAGTGAGCGCCGTTATCGTCGAGATCCACCTTACCCGCGACGTGGTGATCCCGAAGGATTCGAAAGCGTTCATCGAGGGCAACCCGCTGGGCATCTCCTCCATCGTGATCTCGAAAGGCCAGAGCAACGCCTTCCTCGGTTCCGGCGACACCCTGCGCACCGTGCCCACCGGCGGCCTGCTCGCCGACCTGCGCGAGCAGGTGGCCCCTACCATGCAGCGCATCAACACCACGCTCGACACGCTTACCCGCGCTATTTCTTCCGTCAACTCCATCTTCGACCCGGTTACGAACCGCAACCTGCAAACCATGATCGCCAACCTGGCGGTGTCGTCGGCAGGCCTGCAGCGGATCCTCAGCGACCAGACAGGTGCACTGGCCCAGTCGCTCAACAACATGAACTCGGTGACGGGCAACCTGGCGCGCAACAACGAAGCCATCACGCACACGATCCGCAACGTGGAGACCACCACGTCGAACCTGGCCAACGCGCACATCAAGGAAGCCGTGGCCGCCCTCGAGAACACGATCAACGAGCTGAAGGGCGCCGCCGGCGGCCTGCGTACGACCATGGACAAGCTCCAGAGCCCCAACGGAACGCTCGGAGCCATGATGAACGACCGCAAGCTCTATGACCAGTTGAACCGGGTGGCCCTCAGCCTCGAGATCCTGCTCGACGACGTGCGGATCCACCCCAAACGCTACGTTAATATTTCCGTGTTCGGGGGCAAAGGCAAAACCGACCCGCTAACTTCGCCGGCAGCAAAGGACACCATCCCGGTGAAACGTTAATGAAGCGACTTCTTCACTTTCTTCTGTTCTTATTCTTCGCACAGGTCGCCGCCGCCCAGGTGCTGGTCGAAAGCACGGGCTCGGGCGAGCCCGTAGAAATACTGGCCGGCACGCAGCGCCAGCGCTTTCAGCGGCTCGACGACGGTACCGAGCTCCAGATCCTTGCCGGCACCGTAGGCCTGCGCCAGGGCCGCACCCGTTTTTACTGCGACTCGCTCGTGCTCAATTCCATCACCCGCGTCTTCGAGGCCTTCGGCAACGTGCACATCGACGATGATACAACGCAGATCTACTCCGACTACCTGCGCTACCATACCGACCGGCGCATCGCCTTCCTCACCAATAACGTGCGCCTCACCGATGGGCGCAGCCGCGTTACCACCAACGAGCTCGAATACGATGTGGCAACAAAAACAGCCACGTACCGCAACAACGGCCGCGTAGCGGTGGGCAAATCGGTGGTCACGAGCCGGGAGGGCACCTACTACCGCGACCTCAACGAGATCTTCTTCAAGCATAACGTGGAACTCAAGGACCCGTCGACCTACCTGAAGACCGACTCGATGATCTATAACACCGAGACCCGGCAGACGCGCCTCATCACCGACACCTATATCCGCGATTCCGCTGGCCGCGTGATCCGAACGAGCGAGGCCGTCTACGACATGAACACCCGCATGGCCACGTTCACGCAGCGTACGACCATCGACGACAAGTGCCTGCGCGTAGTGGGCGACCGGATCGCCAACGACGAGGCTACCGGGATCCTGCAGGTGGAAGGCAACGCCGTTCTGATCGACACCTGCCAGGGCGTAAACATTCTTGCGAACCAGATCTTCGCCAACAAGCGCACCGAATCGTACCTCGCTACGAAGCAGCCGCTGATGATCATCAAGCAGGACAAGGACTCGATTTTCGTAGCAGCCGATACGCTTTTTTCCGGCCGCCTCTCGGAGCTCGCCCGCTACCAGCCCCTGCGCAATATCCCCGACAGCGTCAACCGGCCTTCCGGCACCGACAGCACCGCGGGCTCCGACAGCCTTGCCGGCGTCGCCGGTGGAACGGATAGCTTGGCGCGTAAAAACGGGACTACAGACAGTACAACACTTGCCGCTGCCCGGCCTAACCGCGACAGCGTAACGGCCGGCGCGCGCGCGTCTGTGCGTACCCGCACCCCCGCAAGAACAACTACAGCATCACGGACGGAGGCAAAGGCGACCGTGAAGGCCCCGGCCAAGAAGCCGGTGAAAGACAGTACGGACCGCTACTTCGAAGCCTTCCGCAACGTGCGCATCTTCTCCGACTCCTTGCAGGCCGTGGGCGATTCCCTCTTTTACTCCTTCCGCGACTCGGTGTTCCGGCTCTTCAAGGATCCCGTGGTCTGGAACAAGAAGAACCAGGTCACCGGCGATACGATCTACCTGTTCACGAAGAACAAGAAGGCCGACCGCATCCGCGTGTTCAACAATTCGTTCCTCGCCAGCGAAGTACAGCGGGGCGTCTACAACCAGGTGAAATCATCGCGTCTCGACGGTTATTTCCGCGAGGGTACCATCGATTCCGTACGCTGCCGCGGCTTTGCCGAGTCGATGTATTTCATGCAGGACGACGACAGTGCCTTCACCGGCATCAATGAGACCACGGCCGACATCCTCGACGTTCGCTTCCTCAAGGGCGACCTGCACCGCGTCATTTACCGGAGCTCCGTAAAGGGCACCGTATGGCCGATCCGTCAGAGGCAACCTTCCGAGATGCGCCTCAAAGGCTTTGGCTGGCACGACGCCCGGCGTCCCAAATCGCGCTACGAGCTGTTTCAATGACCCCTCCCACCCCACCCCCGGCCCCTCCCCAGTAGGGAGGGGTGACTTAATAAAGCAGCATTTCTTTTTGTCGCTTTTCCTTTAGTTGAAGTTTCTATTTTTTTCCGTTTAAGTTGCGGATTGTAGAATTACGACAAGGTATCAGCAACTCATTTTCGGATTCGCTTACACACACTTTACCCTTTCACTCCCTCCATGCTGCGTTACAAGCAGCAATAGCCGCTTTCCGGAAACAGTAAACCCCGATGCCTTTGGCGTCGGGGTTTCTCTAGTTACGCTTGAGATCTTTGAGACAGTAACCTACAGAAGTACCGCACCACAGAGTCACCCCTCTCCCTTGGAGAGGGGCCGGGGGTGAGGTCATCCGAAGAACAGGTAGCAAAGCAAGATTGACGTGATGATACCGACAAGGTCTGCCAGGAGCATCAGGCCCACGGTGTAGCGGGTGTTGCGAATACCGATCGCGCCGAAGTAGACCGCCACTACGTAGAACGTGGTGTCGGAGGAGCCCTGGAGGATACAGGCGAGGCGGCCCGCAAAGGAATCGGCTCCGAAGGTCTTCATCGTATCGATCATCATGCCCCGGGCACCCGAGCCGCTGAGGGGCTTGATGAGCGCCGTGGGGAGGCCGTCAACGAAGCGGGTGTCGGTGCCGAGCGCCGCAAACAGCGTCTTCATGCCGTTGATCAGCAGGTCGAAGCAGCCGCTGGTGCGGAGCAGCGAAATGGCCACCAGCATGCCTACGATGTACGGGATGATGCGAACGGCAATATCGAAGCCGCCCTTCGCTCCTTCCACAAAGGCGTCGAAAACATCGATCTTTTTGTAAACACCGCCCAATACCACGGCGAGGAAGATGAGCAGGATGATGCCGTTGCTGAGGAGCCCGGAGAAGGTATCGGCCTCTTTCTGGTCGAGCCCGTTGACGTAGGCCACCAGCCCCGCGATCAGCAGCGAAAGACCGCCTACCCAGCCCAGGATCACCGGCTGGAACAGGTTGATCCGCTGTTTGAGCGACACGAGAAACAGGGCCGCCATGGTGGCCGCAAACGTGGCGATCATGCAGGGAATGAAGATGTCGGTGGGGGTCTTTGCCCCGAGGCCGGCGCGGAAGGCGATGATGGTGGTCGGGATCAGCGTTAGCCCCGAGGCGTGCAGGCAGAGGAACATGATCTGCGCGTCGGAGGCCGTTTTCTTGTCTTCGTTAAGCTCCTGCAGGCTTTCCATGGCTTTGAGCCCGAAGGGTGTAGCGGCGTTGTCGAGGTTGAGCAGGTTGGCGGAGAAGTTCATCATCATATGCCCTACGGCCGGGTGCCCTTTTGGGATGCCGGGGAATACGCGCGAGAAGAACGGCCCGATGATCCGGGAAAGTACCCGGATGCCGCCTGCCCGCTCTGCGATCGAAAGCAGTCCCATGAACAGGGCCATCACCCCGATGAGCGGCAGGATGATGTTCATCACCGCGCTCTTGGCCGTTTCGATGATGCCATCGGCCTTGCGCTGCAGGCGCTTCTGCACACCGGTCCAGGAATACACTTTGAGTGCGGGATTCTGGGCCTGCAGGAGGCGGACGGAATCGGCGGCGGGGTTGTCGGTCAGCAGCACGGTGGCCTTATGAGCGGAGTCGCGGCGCACATAGCCGTACTCCTTCAGGAAGTCGGCATACTTCGGCGAGAGGCGCTCCGTTAGCGGCGAGCCGACACCCACATAGCCCACCGTATCGTACGCATCGGAGGATTTGCCGGTCACCATCCGGTTGAAGATGCCCGTGTCGCCGCCCAGCGACCGTGCCGCGGCCACGAGCACCGCGATGATGATGAATGCCGACCAGATCCTGCTCAATGCCATAGCGAGAAGATGTTTGAGGGCGGAAGATACAACTCCGGATCTCAGATGTATGATCTCAGATCTCAGATCTGCGTTATCCGCGGTTGGAATGCCTATCTTTGCGGCCTCAAAAAAGATCTGAGATCCGAGATCTGAGATCCATAAATCTTTCCCCGTATGGCTTTACAAGCAGGTATCGTCGGGCTGCCCAACGTCGGTAAGTCCACCCTTTTCAACGCCGTGAGCAACTCGGCTAAGGCCCAGGCCTCCAACTACCGCTTCTGCACCATCGACCCCAACGTGGGCCTCGTGGACGTGCCGGATCACCGCCTGGCCAAGCTGGCCGAGCTCGTACAGCCGAACCGCGTGGTGCCCACCCAGATCGAGATCGTGGACATCGCCGGCCTCGTGCGCGGCGCGTCGAAGGGCGAAGGCCTCGGCAACAAGTTCCTCGGCAATATCCGCGAGGTGGACGCCATCATCCACGTCATCCGTTGCTTTGAAGACGAGAACATCCTGCGCGACGAAGGCGCCATCAACCCTGTTTCCGACAAAGAGATCATCGATACCGAGTTGCAGCTGAAGGACCTCGAAAGCGTGGAAAAGAAGATCCAGCGCACCGAGAAGCTGGCCAAGACCGACCCGAAGATGAAGGCCGAGCTCGAGATCCTGCAGCGATGCAAGGCGCACCTCGAGCAGGGCAAGAGCATCCGCGAGCTGGGTATCGGCAAGGAAGAAATGCCGGCCATCGCCGACCTGTTCCTGCTCACCATCAAGCCGGTGCTGTATGTCGCCAACGTCGACGAGGCGTCGATGCACACGGGCAACAGGTTCTCGGAGCAGCTCAAGGAAGCCGTAAAGGGCGAAGGTGCCGAGGTGATCGTCATGAACAACTCCATCGAAGCCCAGATCTCCGAGATGGAAGCGGAGGAAGACAAGCAGCTGTTCATGGAGGAATACGGCATGAAGGAGCCGGCGCTCGACCGCCTCATCCGCTCGGCCTATAAGCTCCTCAAGCTCTATACCTACTTCACCGCCGGCGTTACGGAGGTCCGCGCATGGACGATCCAGGAAGGTTGGAAGGCCCCCCAGGCTGCGTCGGTGATCCATACCGATTTCGAGAAAGGATTCATCAAGGCCGAGGTGATCGCCTACGATGATTACGTGCAATACGGCTCTGAATCGGCCTGCCGCGACGCCGGCCGCTTGCGGATCGAAGGCAAGGAGTACATCGTGAAGGATGGCGATGTCATGCACTTCCGCTTTAATGTATAATAGTCTAGTTGTCTATTTATTATTTGTCCCGACGAAGCTTGGCTTGTCGGGATTCCGGCTAACGAGCCGGAATAAGGCTGTCCCCCGGATGGCCTTTTTCGTTGCCTGATAACCGCTTACACGCGCGGCAGTTTTGGGTAATGTGGGCGCGAATTCCCCACTTTTTATGGTCCGAATGCAACACGGTGTAAAACTCCGCCTTTGCGGTAGCTGGCCCGGGTTTTTTATATGTCCGGGTAACCTAAACGCGACAGGCACCGTCCGAATTTTGAGTGTTGTCAACCAAAATCAGTAACCTGTCGCAAGGGCCCCCGCAAGGGGGCCCTTCTTTTTGCCCCACCGCAAAAAATGTAAGGTGGCCAAGCCAACTTTTGCTACTTTCGTAAGCCCTTACATAAAACCTTACGAAATGCCTGACTTTTATAGCCGCACCGGCAAAATGGCTCTTGGCAGCCGCCTCCGCCGCCTCTCCGACCGCATCACCGACGAGGCCGCCGCTATCTACCAACTGTATGGCAATGACTTTCAGCCCCGTTGGTTTCCCGTGTTTTACGTGCTCTCGGAGCAGGACGGCCGTACCATCACGGAGATTGCTTCGGAGATCGGCCACTCGCATGTGTCGGTAAGCCAGATTGTAAAGGACCTTGCACGAAATGGTTACCTCGAAGAGCGGGCCGTCTCGGGCGACCGGAGGAAGAACCATGTCTTCCTGTCGGAGCTGGGCCGCGCCACCGCGGTGCGCCTGCAGGAGCAGTTCCGCGATGTGAACGACGCCCTCGAGGCGGCCATGGCCGAAACGAGCTACAACCTGTGGGGTGCCATCGCCGAATGGGAGCACCTCCTGGAGCGCAAGCCCTTGCTGCGGCGGGTGCAGGAGCTCAAAAAGGCCCGCGAGAGCGCGGAAGTGCAGGTAGTGGATTATCAACCCGAATATGCAGCGGCCTTCCGGGCGCTCAACGAGGAGTGGATCTCGAAATATTTCCGGATGGAGGCGGCCGACTACGCTGCCCTCGATCACCCCGATGAGAAGATCCTGCAACCCGGCGGCCACATTTTCGTGGCCCTGTACGGCGGTGAAGCGGTAGGCGTGTGCGCGTTGCTGAAGCACACGGATGGCACCTGGGAACTCGCCAAGATGGCCGTGTCGCCGAAGGCTCAGGGCAAGAACATCGGGTGGCTGCTGGGCCGGCGCGTCATTGAGAAAGCCCGCGAGTTGGGTGCCACAGCCCTGTTCCTGGAAAGCAACACGATGCTGAAGCCCGCCGTCAACCTGTATTACAAGCTGGGCTTCCGGAAGATCACCGGCCGCCCCTCCCCTTACGAGCGCAGCAATATCCAGATGGAACTGGAGCTTTGATCGCAGATGTGTGATCTCAGATTTCAGATGTATTGCTGACGCACCCAAAGGACCTCAGAGGCTGTTTGAGTTAACGTACTTTCCTAGAAAGCTCGGAAATGTCGGCCGCAAGCGGCCTTGGCACGCGACGGCGCAACGACGCGGCGACGCGACGATACAATGCAAGGGGAAATAGGTAACAGATTTCCGCTTCGCTGCGCCGCCCCCCGAAGCTTCGGGGCGCCGCGCCGCCGCGCGACACAGGCCGCTTGCGGCCTTGCCGGCTTATTAATTAATTCAAAAAGCCTCTCAGATTTCGGATTCCAGTTCTATGGCTGGCGCCGATTTAGCGATCGCAGATCTCGGATCTCAGATTTCTGATGTGGCGCTTGCAAGCAGGACGAACTCGCCCGGTCATAAATGTTAGCTACGTCTGATAATCTCGACATTGCTTAACACCACATGGAAAAATTCCCTGTGCATTGCGGCATCGTCCCCCAAAAAATCAACTGGCAAAAAGATCAATGCGCCTGCGTCTTCGCGTCTCCGCAAGAAACCCGCGTGCCGCTGCAACGAAAGCGAGGCGCTTGCGCCGACGAGGCAATGATCCGAGAAGCTATCAGAATAACGCCCGCACCGACGCCCGCCCGATGTGCACCGTATTCGCCGTTCCGGCCTGCCGGCCCTCGTACTGGATGTTCATCTCGATGTTCTTCAGGATCCGCTTCGTCAGGTCGATCGACCACTGGTAGTTGCGGCCGGGCAGCAGGCCTTCGAGCATGATGTAGCTTACCGTCGTGTTCGGGGCAAAGGGATAGGAGATGTTGCTGAATGTAAAGCGCCCGTTGATGGAAGCATTCTGAAGTACGTTGTATTTGCTTTCCAGCGTCAGCGCGTGTGTTTGCGAGCGCTCGCCGCCGTACTCAGGCAGGTTCTGCTTGTTGTCGAAGCGGTACGCTGTCTGCACCCGGAACACCGACTTGTATAAATACACCAGCTGCGGCTCGGTGCTCCATGTCTTCAACGCGTAGTTCCGGTTCCCGAACGAGGGCGTAGCCAGGTTGTTGCGGCCCATCTTGTTATTCAGGTTCAGGGTAAACGACGTCGAAAGGTTCCAGCGCAGCTTCAGCAGCCAGTCGTTCACCCGGCGGCTTTCATATCCATAGGTCAGCAGGTTCTTTCCGGTGTTTTGCAGGTTGCTCAGGTCTACGCCCCACTTGCCGGAGAAGCGGTTGAAGGAAACGGTATTGTTGATGGCGGTGAGTGCCGTGATGAGCGCGGTATCCTCGATCCCGTATTTGAACGGGTTGAAGTCGACGTCGCCCCGCGCCACCGATTTTTTCGTTTTCTGCATCGAGGTTTGCCACGTAAAGCGCGAGAGGAATTTGCCCCGCTTCCCTCCTTCAAAAAGCGAGCGGGGCGAGAACTGCAGGTTGTAGTTGATGGTGTTGTAGTTCGCCTTTACGAACTCGTTAGTGGGAATGAGGATGCGAATGTATTTCGCCTGGTCCGGGAACTGCGCGATCTCGAACTCGTTGATCTGTTCGATGCCGTCGCTGTTGTAATCGTTCCAGGCGTATTCCCCACGCCCCGCCGGCACCGGGAAATAGGCGATATCGCGCCGCTGCTCCTGCCCTGCCCCGAGCTCGTAAAGTACACTTCCGTTGATGAAGCCCTTGAACTCGTTTACCTGGTATTCGGCGCGGCCGAGGAAGGTGCGGTCAGGCTTCTGCGGTGATACTTTTTCATTATATACTTCCAGCACGCGGTACGTGGCATTCACCACCAGCTGGTGCCGCTCGTTGCCCAGCAGCTCCGCCTGGAAGTTGGTGTTGTAGCTCCGGTCGCCGCGCGCGAGCCTGGTGGTATCGGGGTACTTGTCGGCGCGTGTGTAGAAGGTCAGCGCGTATTTGTTGCGCCGGCTCTCGTCGGTACGCAGGTAGGCGGTCCACGTATCGAAAGAAAAAGAGCCGAGCCTCACGCTATCGCCGGCCTTGTTCTGTACCTCGTTGTGCTCCAATGCATACCGCACGCCCACCTTCAGGTTGCGGAGCCGCTCCAGGGTCTTGCTCGCATCCACCACCGGCCGCAAAAAAGAACCCTTGTCCACGCTGTTCGAAAAGCGGGTTACCGAAAGCTGGTTGGCAAAGGTCCAGCCGCCGAGCACAAAGCCGTGCTGCAGGAGCTGTTGCAGGCCCTGGTAGTCGGTACCGCGCTTGTACGACATCAGCTGGTAGTTGAACGTGTGGCCGCGCTCGTCTTTCAGTCCTACGGAGCCGCGCAGGATCGTTTCCTCGGCAGGTTCCGTGACGGCTGTCAGCGGAAGTCCCCACTCGCGGCTGAACTCCACGTAGCGCAGCCGCTCGAGCGGGCGGAAGCTTTTTTGCTCGTGCTCCACGTCGAAGGCGGCATTCAGCGTAAGCCCGCGGGCAGTGGCAATACGGGTTGTATTGGCATACTGAAGCCGCCCGGCAAAGCCGCGGTCGTCGGCGGCATCGCGCTTCGAGAACGTATTGGCGCTGTAGTTGCTCATCGCGAGCTCGGTCTTGAGTACATTGTTTTTGTCGATCCGGTAATCGGCCCCGATGCTCACCACCTGCTGGCGCTTCGGCGTCACGAGCTGGCTCACCGGCTCATAGCGTCCGCGCTTTTCGCCCGTAACCGGGTCAGGTGCTTCGTAGGCGAAGACCTTCCCGTTGGCGCCATTCTGCACGGGGTTGTAATTGCCGCGCCCGGCTCCCAGTTCCGTAAAGGTTACCGTAAACCGGGCTACCTGCGGATCGGTGGAGTAACGATAGAACGAATCCGGAAGTCCGGCCGCATTGGTAAAGCGCACCTTCTCGTACTGGATGCGATTGATCGAGAACGTGTCTTCGACCACGGTCGGGTAAAAGGCACTTTTCACGCTGTCGCCGATCGACTCCAGGAAAGCGCGCTGCCGGTCGTCGAGCGTCTGGTTGATCGCGGAATTCTTCGCATCCGAGTTCTGGAAGGCGCCGATGCGCACCTGAAGTTTAGGGCCAAGGTCAAGCGTCTGCGAGGCAAAGAGGTTCGAGTTGAGGTAGTTGCGGTCGGCATACTCGAATTCGATCTGGATCCTCGAATCCTTGGAGATGAGGCGCCGTGGCGTAAACGTTACTTCAGCCGTGTTGTAATTGATTACGTAGTCCTGGTCTTCGCCCCGCTGCAGCAGCACGCCGTCGAGAAACACGCGCTCGGAGTTGGCCAGCACGATGAAGAAGAACTCGTTGTTGGCGCCCTGGAGGCGGTACGGCCCTTGGTTGCCTTCGAGGTTGTCCGTAGTGGTGGCGTCGATCAGGTTACGGAAGAACTTGCCCTTCGCGATGGAGCCGCTCACGAGCGAAGAGCCCTTGCTGCCGCGCCCGATGCCGTAAGTGGTTTGGAACGTGATGCCTTGAAGGCGCTTGTAGAAATTCAGGAAATACAGGTTGTTCTGCCGCAGGTCGATGTCGCCGAGATTGAGCTGCCAGTTCTTCTTCTTGAATTGCAGGAACACCTGGTCGAACTCGTTGAGCTGCTGGGTGGTGCCATCGGGCTGAATGGGAATGTTGTTGTCGGTGATGGCCGCCGCGATCTCGATGGAGTCGCCGAGGTAGCCACTGAGCTGGAGGTTGAAGTTCGAGTTGACGAGCGCATCCTGCGTGTTGCCGAAGGCGATCCCGCGCCCGAAAGAGCCGCTGTATTGCAGGTTGCCGAAGTTGAAGAGGCTGCGGTTGTCGGGTGCGTTGCCGCCGGCGTTGAACTCGAAGGGGCGCAGGTAGGAAAAGTTGCGCACGGAGTCGTAGTTAAGCCGCTGCACGTACGAATTAAGGCGATACGGAAACACGCGGTACTCGACCCGTACCGAGTCGGCCGCAGGTTTCGACTTCCAGTACAGCAGGCCGCGGACTTCGTCGAGCCGGTAGCTGCTGTCGGCCACGCCGGCCACCCGTACCGTACCCGGAACGATGCTCAGGCTGTCGAGCACGAGCGAGTCGGCCTGCACTGCCCGCTTCGCCACCCGCAGGTTCGACCCGGGGGTTTGGGCAACGGCGGTTCCTGCGAAAGCCGCCAGTACGAGGGCCAGGAAGATCCGTAAGCAATAAGGCAAGCGGAGCACAGTTTAAAACTGGTAAAATTCCAACTTTAAACGGAAATGGTATGCTAAATTTCCTAGCAGTGCTCCCGGTGTGTGCCGGAGCTCAATTCTCCATCCCGCTCCGGATCACGGTCATGATCATTTTGAAGCGCTCGCGGGCGTTAATGACGTTGGAGCGGTGGGCGGGGATGACAATGCCCTGCCCGGTGGAAAGCTGGTGGGCTACGCCCTCGATCATGATCTCCGCGGTGCCGTCGATCACCTGGGCGAACGTATCGAACGGAGAGATCTTTTCGAGCAACCCCTCCCCGCTGTCGAACGACATGACGCTGACGTGGCCCGTGCTTTTATTCAGGATCGTCTTGCTCACGATCGAATTCGGCATGTATTCGATGATCTCCACTATGATGTGTGCTACGCCCGGTAAAATATCTCCTGGTTTCATAAAGGCTTTTTTTTGTCTGTTGTCTCTTTACTTTCTGTGCGGATGCGCTTGAGTTCTTTGAAATAGGAAGCGGTAAACCCGGTTACTTTCTTGAACTGGTTGGAAAGGTGCGCGGCGCTGCTATAGTGCAGGCGGTGCGCGATCTCAGCAACCGTGAGGTCTTCGTAGATCAGCAGCTCTTTTACTTTTTCGATCTTATTCTGAATGAT
Organism: Flaviaestuariibacter amylovorans; assembly: GCF_039541815.1. NCBI lineage: Bacteria > Pseudomonadati > Bacteroidota > Chitinophagia > Chitinophagales > Chitinophagaceae > Flaviaestuariibacter > Flaviaestuariibacter amylovorans. The sequence continues at coordinate 550,640 of NZ_BAABGY010000007.1, read as the reverse complement.
ATAATGCTCGAGCGTTTGCCCCTGGGTGGCAGCGAACAACTTCGACAGGTAGGCGTAGTCGAGTTGCAGCGTGCGGGAGAGGTAGGCCGAAAAATTTTCTTCCAGCGGCTCGGTGCTATAGTGGATTTGCCCGATCACCGCGGCTTTGATCTGCTCCACGGTACGGACTTTCTTGTCATCGTAAAGCTCGAGCCCTGATTTTTTAAGCGATTGGCTCAGTGCTTCGAGCTGCGCGGTGCCCAGGTAGCCGCAAACGACGGCCTCGCCGAGCGTAACATCCTCCCACTCGATCCCCAGCCGCTCGAGCTCGTCTTTCACTACCATGATGCAGCGCCGGGTGACCATATGTTTGATGTAGATCTTCAAAATGTAAGCGGGTAATGGGGTACCGGGAAGGAGTACCGAAGCAAGGACCAACCGGCAAGGTAGACTTTTCGATTGAGGGTTTATCAAGAACAAGAATAGCGCCGCGATGGGGCGCCGGTGCAGGGCCGCCCCCGAAGACCCGAATTATGTAGCATTCTTCTGGAATTGTATAGTAGTTCCCCGGTTCGCCTTCGTTAGCTTCATTGTATCGAAAACACCAATAGCCCCTTTTCGTCAGCAGGTTTACCGCCTCGCGGGAACGACCCTTTTACGAGTAACGGCTATTTACCCTCCGAGGCAATTGCTGAGCTTTCTGCACTGTATGACCGGTACAGCCGCAGCTTGTATGCACTCCTGCTGCGGCTGACCTCCGATACCGGACTTGCGGCAAGGATGCTGGAAGCAACGATCGTGGCTGCCGCCCGCGTCTGGACCGCTTCTTCCGTAGCGCCGTGCGCCCGGTTCCGCTGGCTTTTGGGGATCACCCTGCAAGTCGCCTCTGCTTCACTGTCGCTAAGCCGGAGCGAGCTCCTGGCGCGGTTGAAACCTTCGCTGCCCACGGCTGGCTGACGCTTGCTGCTGCCTCTTATGCTTTCTAACCAACTACCGACAATGACCCCGACTTCACTCCTGGCACTCCCGTTCATGCTACACGGAACCCGCTATTCCTGCGACGCACACATCGACGCTACCGAGTTTCCCTGCCTGGTGTTCGTTTGCTTCTACCACCCCGATCTCCTGGCAGTCTACGGTAACGAGATCACGGTCAAGACGGACTTCGATTTCCTGCTGCTCAGAACGGATGAATGCATCGAATTGACGACCGTGCGCCAGGCGATTCTCGATGCCCTGCAACGTCAGCCGGAATGGATGACCGAGCGCGCCGCAAGTATGACGCTGCGCACGCCTGCCGAGGCCGTGATCATCAAACGACCCTACCTGCCGGGCCACCGCTCCATCCGCTGATTCAGATAACCGAACAAACAATTACCATGTGTAGTTATTCAGAGGCAGGTGCCCCGTCTCCGCAGGATCAGGCCCGCGAGCTTGAGGACCTGCTTGCAGAGGCCTTCACATTGGGGCTTCCGGCCCGCGACTTGCTCCCACTCATTGAAAAGCTCAGGGAACTTACCCAAAAGCCCGTGTCGTCTGCGCCCGACCCGGCGTCTTCCCCGGCAGATCGTGGTAAGCGATCCTGAGCTCCACAACCCGGTCTCCTCGCTACTGGGGACGTAGCCACAAGGTGCAGGTGCCAACGATCCACCCGGACGCCCGGGCGCGCAGCCCGGTACTGCACGCAAAAAGCCCCCGACGCTTATGCCGGGGGCTCTATCTGCGAGGTACTGCCGCCGCACTTTTCCTGCAGCAACTACTATACGAGTGTTGTCTTATTTCTCCGTCGCCAGGCCTGCGAACAGGTAATCCTGGTGCATGCGGGAGATATTGGTCACCGAGATCTCTTTCGGGCACACGGCCTCGCAGGCACCTGTGAACGTGCAGGATCCGAAGCCTTCCTTGTCCATCTGGTCTACCATGCTCAGCACGCGCAGCTTGGCCTCGGGCTTGCCCTGGGGCAGCAGGTTGAGGTGGGCCACCTTGGCGGCGGTGAAGAGCGAGGCGGAGGCGTTTTTACAGGCCGCCACACAGGCGCCGCAGGCGATACAGGATGCCGCGGCAAAGGAAGCGTCGGCATGCTCCTTCTCGATCGGGATGGCGTTGCCGTCCACGGCATTACCCGTATTCACCGATACGAAGCCGCCGGCCTGCACGATGCGGTCGAATGCGGAGCGATCGGTGGCGAGGTCCTTGATCACCGGGAAGGCCTGGGCGCGCCAGGGCTCCACCACGATGGTGTCTCCGTCCTTAAAGGCACGCATGTGCAACTGGCAGGTGGTGGTAGCATGCCAGGGACCGTGCGGGCGCCCGTTGATGTGCATGGAGCACATGCCGCAGATGCCCTCGCGGCAATCGTGGTCGAATGCGATCGGGTCTTCGCCCTCGATCACGAGGCGCTCGTTGAGCACGTCGAACATTTCGAGGAACGACATCTCGGAGGAGATATCGGATACCTTATAGGTCTCAAAGCGGCCCGGAGTGCTGTTGTTGGCCTGGCGCCATACTTTGAGCGTCAGGTTCATATTGTAGTGTTCCATTCTTCAGTCGTTTAAAGAACGCGGTTGATTCGGATGATGGTAAGCGCCCTGCGGCGCCCTAAAGCATTACTTGTAAGAGCGCTGGCTGACCTTGATGACCTCGTAGCGCAGTTCCTCCTTGTGCAGCTGCCATTCGTGCTCGCCTTTCATTTCCCAGGCGGCTACATACATGAACTTGTCGTCCTGGCGCAGTGCCTCTCCCTCTTCGGTCTGGTACTCCTCACGGAAGTGACCGCCACAGCTTTCTTCGCGCTGCAGGGCGTCGAGGCACATGAGCTCGCCCAGTTCGATGAAATCGGCTACGCGGCCGGCCTTGTCGAGCTCGGGGTTGAAGTCCTTGATGGCGCCGGGGATGCGGATATCGCTCCAGAACTCCTTTTTCAGTGCGCGGATCTCTTCGATCGCCTGCTTCAGCCCTTCGGCGTTACGCGCCATGCCGCACTTATCCCACATGATCTTGCCGAGGCGCTTGTGCATGCTCTCTACCGACTGCTTGCCCTTGATGTTCATGAACGTCTCGAGGCGCTCCTGTACGGCACGCTCGGCTTCCACGAAGGCGGGGTGGTCCGTCGGAATGGCATTGACGCGGATCTCGTCGGCGAGGTAGTTGCCGATCGTATAGGGAATCACGAAATAGCCGTCGGCGAGGCCCTGCATGAGGGCCGAGGCACCAAGCCGGTTGGCACCGTGGTCGGAGAAGTTGGCTTCGCCAAGCGCATACAGGCCCGGGATCGTGGTCATCAGCTCGTAGTCTACCCAGAGGCCGCCCATCGTGTAGTGCACAGCCGGGTAAATGCGCATCGGGATCTCGTACGGGTTCTCCCCGGTGATCTTCTCGTACATGTCGAACAGGTTGCCGTACTTCTCCTTCACCACTTCTTTACCAAGGGTGGTGATGGTGGCGGCATCCGCGTTGGCAAGGTTGCGCTTGGAGGCTTCGATCTTGCCATAGCGCTGAATGGCGTCGGCATAATCGAGGTAAACGGCCTGCTTCGAGGAGCCTACGCCGTAGCCGGCATCGCAGCGCTCCTTGGCGGCGCGGGAGGCCACGTCGCGGGGCACGAGGTTACCGAAAGCCGGGTACCTGCGTTCGAGGTAGTAATCTCTTTCTTCTTCGGGGATCTCGCCCGGCTTGCGGTGGTCGCCCTGCTTTTTCGGCACCCAGATGCGGCCGTCGTTCCGGAGCGATTCCGACATCAGCGTCAGCTTCGACTGGTGGTCGCCGGTTACGGGGATGCAGGTGGGGTGGATCTGCGTGAAGCAGGGATTGGCAAAGGCGGCGCCCTTACGGTGGGCCTTCCAGGCTGCCGTTACGTTGGAGCCCATGGCGTTGGTGGAGAGGTAGAACACGTTGCCGTAGCCACCGCTGCACAGGAGCACCGCATGGCCGAAGTGGCGCTCGAGCTCGCCTTTCACGAGGTCGCGGGCGATGATGCCACGGGCCTTGCCGTCGATCATCACCACGTCGAGCATCTCGTGCCGGGTATACATTTTTACGTTGCCGAGGGCTACCTGGCGCTCCAGGGCCTGGTAGGCGCCGATGAGGAGCTGCTGCCCGGTCTGGCCGGCGGCGTAGAAGGTACGCTGCACCTGGGTGCCGCCGAAGGAGCGGTTCGAGAGCAGGCCGCCGTACTCACGGGCAAAGGGTACGCCCTGGGCCACGCACTGGTCGATGATGTTGCGGCTCACGTCGGCGAGGCGGTGTACGTTGGCCTCGCGGGCACGGTAGTCGCCCCCTTTGATGGTATCGTAGAAGAGACGGTATACGGAGTCGCCGTCGTTCTGGTAGTTCTTGGCAGCATTGATGCCACCCTGGGCGGCAATGGAGTGGGCGCGGCGGGGCGAGTCCTGGAAGCAGAAGGCCTTGACCTTGTAGCCCAGCTCACCGAGTGTGGCCGCGGCGGAGGCGCCGGCAAGACCGGTGCCGACCACGATGATCTCCAGCTTGCGCTTGTTGGCCGGGTTCACCAGCTTCACATGTCCTTTGTAGTCTTCCCACTTCTTCTCGAGGGGACCAGCAGGGATTTTTGCGTCGAGCATAATGCGTATTTCTGATTTAGAGCGATTCTTTGGTTCAATAACGCCCGGTGGCAGGGATCCGTTGAGCGCCGCGCCCGTTTTTAACGGGCTGCTATCGTTTGTGTAAGCTTTCGCGCCAGGTGGTTCGAAAGCTTCCGCATCAGGGCTGTACCCAGTCGAAGTACATGGCGATCGGCATCAGGGCAAACAGGATGCTGACGATGATGGTGAAGCCGTAGCCGAGGCTGCGGAGCAGCGCGAGGTATTTTTTGTTGTTCACACCCAGCGAGCGGAAGGCGCTGTGGAAACCGTGGAAAAGGTGGAAGGCGAGGGAGCCCACACCGAGAAGGTACAGGATCACGACCCACTCCTGCTGGAACACCTCGTACATCTTGAGAAACAGGTTGTGTACTTCCACGCCGTTGTTGTGGTATACAGCCGACTCCATGTCGTGCGTGATCCGCGAAGGCACCCAGAAGTGCGCCACGTGCACGATGAGGAAGAGGAGGATGAGCGTACCCAGGAGTGCCATGCTGCGGCTATACCATTTCGATCCGCGGTTACCCAGCGAAACCTGGTAACCGGTGCCGCGGCGGCTCCGGTTTTTCATTTCGATGGCATAACCCTGAACGATATGCAGGATGATGCCCGCGAACAGTCCAAGCTCCATGATGCGGATGATGAGCGAGTTGCCCATGAAGTGCGCCGCGCGGTTGAACATCGATCCATTGTCCTGCTCATCGAAATAACGAAGGTCATTGAAGATCGTGGCGTTGAGGCCTACGTGCACGATCAAAAAGGAGATGAGAAACAAACCGGTCAACGCCATTACAAATTTCCGACCTACAGCAGACGTGAAGAATTGCGACCATTTCATAATCAGTCAGAGGGGGATTGAAAAATTATGCGCGAAGTTACGAGCGGTTTGTCAAAAAAGTGTAACGCATTGAAAAATAGGAAGGCCCGAGAAACCCTTTGTGAATGTGTACTTCGTACACCTAATACTACATTTTTCTGCCTTGTGTTCAACACTCGCCTCACGCCAAAATGGAACGTTTGACAGGCAACTTTGTTCGACAAACGAAGGGCGCTTTGGCACCTTTTCACAGTCAATTTTCGGAAGGCCTTTTTTCGTGGAAATCCTAGGATTTCAAAACATGATTAAGAACCACCAAATTTCTCGGTAGAAGACAACGATCGGCATACTCAATTAAACAGTTGACCGCGACGATCCTATTCTTCGACCAAGTACCTGAAAAACTGCTTTCTGCGTCCTTGGCTTCGTACGTCAGCAATAAATCTGAAATCTGAAATCACAGATCAGAGATCCTAGAGCGCGAGCCTGCGCCCGAGCTCCTCGTCGATCTTCTTGAACAGGTGAAAGGGCCGGTAGGTGCGCCAGTTGGAAAGCTCCATGAGCTCCACGTAATAATTGATCTTGGCCTTTCGGAAATCGTGCTGCGTGGCCTCCGGCATGTTGAGGCAAACGATCCAGCCGTTCTCGTCGCTCACGTCCTCGTGCCATTCCTCGTAATAATCGCGGTCGCCGCTGTGAAAGTTGAGCACGTTCTCGGCGATGAGGATGAATTTATGGATGCCCTCCTGCTCGAACTTGTCCACCACGTCGCGCTTCAGGGCCATGATGTCGTTCTCGATGGCATCGTTCCACTCCCCCAGCAGCTCGATCACGGCATAGTGCTCGTCGTAGTCGGCCTGCAGCACTTTCAGGTACAGCGTACGGGAGCCGAACTCATCCCATTGCGGGTGAATGTAGAAGTTGTATACCGTCTGGCTGAACTCGAACTCCGAGTATTGCCGCTGAAAGAACGGCGACCGCTCGTCCTCCTCGCTCACATAGACGTGGCGCCAGTTGTAAAAGGGTTCGATATCGTGCATAGTGCGAATGGGGTAATGGGATAATGGGGTAATGGGATGATCGCCTTTCGCAAGCGGCATCAACTGCAAATTTCCGTAATGGTCACTCAATTAAGGCAACTTACCGTCCTATTAACAAAATACAAAGCCGGCGCTGATATCCCAATCTTTCGAGCGGTAACGAATTACCCCATTACCCCATCCTCCAATTATCCCATTATGATTTCTGTGCCACGCCCGCATGGTAGCGCACGAGGCCGTCCATCGGGTTTTTGAGGATGGTGCCGAGCTCGAAGCCGTACGACGAACAGAGGTCGGCCAGCACGTCGCGGAAGCCCCACGACACGGAGCCTACGAAGCCTACGGGATAGCGCCAGATCTCGGGGTACTTGGACAGGTGCGTGAAGAAGAAGTCGTTGAGGCCGTCCTCGATGATGTTCTCGATCATGAAATGGCCGCGGTTCTCGGCCAGGAAGATCGTAAACGTAGCCAGGTAGCGGTTCGGCAGGGGCTGCTTGTAAACGTTGTCGAGGATCTCTACGGGCGTGGTCGCGAAGCGGGCATCGAAGCGCGCGCGCAGTTCCTCGTCGAAGGTGTTGTAGAGGTAATACTGGAGCACTTTCCGGCCGAGGTAGGCGCCGGAGGCCTCGTCGCCGAGCACGTAGCCCAGCCCGGGCGAATTCTTCATGATCTTGCTGCCGTTATAGTAGCCCGAATTGGAGCCGGTGCCCAGGATACAGGCAATGCCTTTCTCGCGGCCGCACACGGCGCGGGCGGCGGCAAGCAGGTCGGTGGCCACCTCGGCGCGCGCCTCCGGGAAGCAGCGCTTGAGCGCCGTTTTCACACTCTTCGCATTGGCCGGGTTGGCGCAGCCGGTACCGTAATAAAAGACCTCGGAAACCGTTATTCCCTTGAGCTTTTTAAGCAGTTCCCGCTCCAGCAGTTCCACGATCGCGTCGGTACTCAGGAAGTACGGACTGATGCCCTGCGTAAAGACAGTCTTGCGTTTGCCAGAGTGCACGAGCACCCACTCAGACTTGGTGGCGCCGCAGTCGGCGATCAGCGTAGCAGCCATGAACGGAACAGCTTAAGGGTTTGTTGAAATGATGCGCGAACAAACGGCATTTTTTGCAAATGGCCTATTTTGCAACAAATTACAACGTAACGACAGACGATGATAAATAAAAAATGGCAGGTCTGGCTGCCCCTGGTCTTTTCCCTGGTGATGATCGCCGGTATGTTCTTCGGCTTCCGGCTGCACCAGCAAACGGGCGGCAAGCAGGGCTTCTTTGCCCGCGAGCAGCGCAGTTCGCTGCAGGAGGCCATCGACCTGATCCGGAGCAAGTATGTAGACAAGGTGAAGATCGATTCGCTGCAGGACAATGCCATGGACGGGCTCATGAACCAGCTCGATCCGCACTCCGTATACATCCCCAACCGCGACGTGGCCGAGGCCAACGAGGACATTACCGGTAACTTCCAGGGCATCGGGGTGGAATTCAATATTTTCTCCGATACCGTGAACGTGCTGTACGTGGTGCCCGGCGGGCCCGCGGATAAGGCAGGCCTCCAGATCGGCGACCGCATCATCAAGGTAGACGATTCCAGCGTGGTGAGCAAGACGCTTCCCTCCGACGAGATCCGCCGGATGATCCGCGGCTCGGGCGGCTCCCGCGTGAAGCTGTCGGTACTGCGCAACAACACGGTACAGTATTTCTACGTCACCCGGGGCACCATCCCGCTCCCCTCTCTCGACGCCGCTTATATGATCAGTGCGGGCAACGGGTATATCCGCCTCAACAAGTTCTCCGAAACCACCTACCAGGAGTTCATGCGTGCCCTCGAGGACCTGCAGGCTCAGGGCATGAAATCGCTCATGCTCGACCTGCGCGGCAACGGCGGCGGTCTCGTGAATCAGGCGGTGTTCATCGCCGACGAGTTCATCGCCGGCAGCAACCTGATTGTGTATACTGAAGGCACGAACTCGGAAAAGCGCGAGTATCGCGCACAGAAAGAGGGGATGTTCGAAAAGGGCAAGCTGGTGGTACTGGTGGACGAGCTCACGGCCTCCGCCTCCGAGATCCTTGCGGGCGCCCTCCAGGACCTCGACCGGGCCACCATCGTCGGCCGCCGCTCCTTTGGGAAAGGCCTCGTACAGGAGCAGTACCCGCTCACCGACGGCTCGGCCATCCGGCTCACCGTGGCCCGCTATTTCACCCCGCTCGGGCGCAGCATCCAGCGTCCGTACGACAAGGGGAAGAAGGTATATATGGACGACCTTCTCGAGCGCTATCACAGCGGTGAGATGATCAACCCCGACTCCATCCACCTCAGCAAGGAAAAGGTGTACAGCACCAAGGGCGGACGCAAGGTCTATGGCGGCGGCGGCATCATGCCGGACGTTTTTGTGCCCATCGACACGAGCATGTACACACAAAGCATCACCAAGCTGTACCTCGACGGCCGCTTCAACAACTACGTGTATCACTTCTACATGGACAACCGCGCTGCGCTCGCGGTCTATAAGACCCCGGCGGAGTTTGCGCAGAAGTTCGTCAGTACGGAGACTGCCTGGAAGGGCCTAGTCGACTTTGCCCGCAAAGACAGCATCAACCTGGGCGTCATTCCTGAGCGCGACAAGGTGGAAGTACAGAACAGGATCCGGGCTTACCTGGCCCGCCTGCGCTGGCGCACGAGCGGCTTTTACCAGGTAGCCAACAGCACCGACCGCGTGGTGCAGAAGGGCCTGGAGGCGCTGGGGCAATAAGAACGGCAATCGGGAATCGGCAATCGGCAATAGAAAAGTAGCTGTAGCTCCTTTCGGGTATTTGTTGAAAACAATACTGGTAGAATTGAAAAAGCATCCCTATGAAGGATGCTTTTTCAATGAACGATGTTCGTCAGCGCGAAACAGCAGTTGGCCCGGATCGGCATTACCGATTCCCGATTGCCTATTCCCGCCTCAAGGCTCCCTCCGGTACAGGTCAGGGGTGCGCTCCATGGCCCGCTTCTCTGCCTGGTACGACCCGAGCAGGCCGCCGCCGCCGCCGATGGCGATGAGCGCGAAGTACAGCGGCTCGATGTCGTTTTGGGTCGTCACGAACATGTCGATCAGGTAAGCAAGCAGGAGCCCGAGGCCACCGCCGATCAGCAGCAACCCGAGGCGGAGGTTGTTGTACGGGCGGGGCGAACGGGGGTCCTTGCCTTTTTCGAGGATCGCGAGGTTCTCGCGGGTCCGCAGGTAATAAATTCCGAAGATCATGGCCGAACTGCTCAGGAAGAGGGTGATCGGTACTAAGATTCCAGCGCCATCCATGGGATTAAGTTTTATGGGTTAATGTTTTTTGTCGCTTGTCTACGGGATCTGACTACGGCCGGTCTTGCAAGGTTACAGTCCACGTACACAATTTTCAAATCGGTTTACCCAGGATCAGACTACCCGCGGAGCGGGGCGGTTACAGGAGGATAGAAAAATGAAGAAAAGTGTTCACTGCCCCGGGTCGGGAACCGGACGGGGCAGCACCTGGTAGTGGAGGATGGCGTCGGAGTTGCACCGGAGGGTGATCCATTCAACACCGGGCCGGAGCACGTAGGTATAACGGAGGCGGCGGGTGCCGAAGGACGCCTCCGGCTCCAGCAGCGCCTGGCGGGCACGCTTCGGGTACAAGTCCTTGGGGTCGTCCTCGTCCGGCGCAATCGCATCGGGTCGTACCGGCGCCTGCAGTTCCACGGTAAACCGGAGGGTGTCGCCCGGGACGGCCGTGATGGTGCCCGAAGCCGGGAGTGTTTGCCGGATGCGGTATTTGAGGGAGGCGGTCGTGCGGAACGGGTGGTAGCGCAGCTCGCGCAGGGGCGGAACGGTTTTCATCAGGGTCCAGCGGAAGTCTTCCGGGTAATGGTTCCGGATCATTTTTTCCGGCGGCGTCAGGAAGTAGAAGTTGTCGTAGGCACGTACGAAATCGCTGGTGTTGCCGAACATATATCCGGCGGCCCAGGTGGCGTCGAGCAGGTGCCAGGAGCTGTCGAAGTAAACGGCGTTCCAGCTGTGGTTGGGCAGTACGCCGCGGTCGGTGCGGTCGTCGTCGTTGCGCACGTAGCCCGATACGAGCTCTGAGCGGATGCCAGCGTAGTGGCACAGGGTGTTGAAGAGGCGGGCAAAGCCCTCGCACACGCCCGAGCGACGGCGCAGCGTGGCGTAGGCCACCCGCTCGTCGAGTGGCAGACCGTCCCAGGCCGTATCGCGTACCTGCTTCGGCATCCGGGGGCTACGCACCTCGTAGGCGATGTAGTGAGCCACCCACCGGAAGAGGGCGCGCACCTTCTCTCGGTCGGTTCGGAAGGGCCGCGTCAGCCGCGCCGCAAGCGTGTCGGGGCGGTCGCCGGTTACCGTAACGGCATGCGCATCCACCAGCTCGTCGGAGACGCGTTGGGCCGCGGCGGGGCGGGTAACTATCAAGGAGATCAGGAGCAAGACGAACAGGAAGCGCATTGCAGGAACCGGTATTTGTACGGGTACCCAAATATCGGAAACCGCCGGCGTACCGGGAAGCGGTTTAACAAGGCGCAAAGGACTCGCGACACAGGGAGTTCCCTAAAAATTGCGCATGAAAAAGCGGCCGCAAGACTACGGCCGCCATCTATAAAACAAGAGGGCAGGGAATCGTTCGTCAGCGCCCGAACACCGAGCGCCAGAAAGCCTGCATATCAGTCCAGGAGGCCGTGTCGGCCGCACCGTTGTAGCGGATGGGAAGCCCAAACCGTGCGCCGGTAGCGGTTGCGTCGGGGTTGGTGAAGGCATGGGTGCTGTTGGGATAGGATCTATCGGTATGGCGGACAGCAGCCGAGTCGAGCTTCCGGCCAAACGCTTCGAAGGAAGCCCTGCTGACCATGCTGTCGGCCGCGCCGTGGCAGATCAGCACGTTGCCGCGGTAGGCGTCCCTGGGCCAGGGGCCTTCGGGGAAGTCGCCGTGAAAAGAGACCACCCCGGCAAACGGAAGCCCGGAGCGTGCACCGAGCAACGCCATCGTGCCGCCGAAGCAATAGCCCATGGCGCCGGTGCGCGCCGTATCGGTCTCGGGGCGCCCCTTCAGGTACTCGAGGGCGGCAGCCAGCCGGCCGGAGCCTTTCGCCGGGTCGGTATAGAACGGGGTGGCGAGTGCAATAGCGGCCTTAGGGTCGGCGGCCACCTGCCCGTTGCCGTACATGTCGAGTGCCAGGGCCGTGTACCCCAGGCCCGCGAGCTGCCGGGCGCGGCCTTTCGCATAATCGTTGAGCCCCCACCATTCCGGTATCACAATGACCGCGGGGCGTGGCGATTTGTTAGCGCTGTCGGTATAGAGAAAGCATTGAAGCGTGGCCCGGTACGCCGTAATCGTCACGGCCTCTTCCCGGATGGCGGCCGGCCGGGCGGCGCTGCTGCTCGTAGTGGCTCCTTCCCCGGTGCTGCGGTCGCTGCCGGAACAGGAAAGGAAAAGGGGCGCTGCCAGCAGGCAGCCGGTGCCGATTCTAAAGATTGTCTTCATAAGCTTGGTTCGTTCGTTGTTAACTGTGCCGTGGCCTTAAAGTTCCGTCAAATGCCGGGATCCGCGCAACTTTTTTTCCACCGGCGGCGTTCCGGTCAGCCGGCCGGGCAACCTTTGGTGTGCCAATCGCATCTATCCGGTTCGGGGGCCTCCCGTATCTTTAAATCCTGAATACGCCTACATGAAAAAATTGCTCTTCCTGCTACTCTCCGCTCCGCTCTTCTCTTCCGCCCAGGATTCCTGTAGCCTCAAATCTGACCGCGATCCCTATACAAAGGAGGTTCGCCTTTCTACCGGACTGATCCGGCTCGGGGACCACAAATTCAGCGCCGAGGCCAATGCCAAGGAGATCGATCTCTTTTTCGCCCTCGGCGGCGATGCCTTGTGCTTCAACGACCAGTCGAGCGCCGTCGTGAACTTTTCCGGCACCCGCCTGCGCAACACCTACCGCAGCGGCGGCACCATGAATTGCGAGGGGTTCTTTCACATCATTTTCCGCAACACCCCGGAAACGAGCTACAGCTTCCGCCGCCTGTTCGAGCAGCGGATTGGCGTTATCAGCATCACCAACGGCAAGCAGACCGTCGAGATCAAGCTGACCGAGGAGCAAAAGGACCTGATGCAGCGCGCCCTCTCCTGCCTGGCGCGCGACGCCAAGGGATTGATCCCCGCCGCACAGTAATGGTTCGAGGTTTGACGTCTGGGAGGTGAGGTTGCCTCTTTGCAGCAAATTGTATCTTTATCGATTCGAAAGTCCCGGCCCCGCCGGGATTTTTTGTGCCTGCCGGAAACAGAGTGCCCCTGCGTGGTTCCGGGAAGGAAGCATGCAGGGGCACGTTTGGGTCAGGCAATCGTACGAAGCGGGTCAGCAGCGGTCGCGGCGGTCGCGGATGTACTCACGGATCTCGTCGCGGTCGAAGCCGACCTCCTGCACTGCCAGCAGGATCTCCTCGATGGGGAGCTTCAGTTTTCGGGCGATCTCGTTGACCTGGAATTCAAAGGTGCCGGGGATACCGAAACGGTCGTGGCTGGACAGGTAGTTGGTAAAGTTGTACATACGGTCAAGGTGTTTGTAAAGGATAAACGAAAACTGTACCGTAAGCAAACTGCGCGTCTTGTTACGTTTTTGCCGGCTATTCCGGCACCGGCGCCTCAGCAATTGTACCGTTCCTGGGACAATCGGGGCGCCCGTCTGTGGAATCCGCTCATGGAGAAGCACTTATCCACCTCCCGGGGCAACCCGTCGGGCCTCCGTCGGGCCGGGCTGTTTAACAGCGCTTTGCCGACAAAAACCGCCGTTCCGCCGACAGCTCGCTGCCCGTTCACCGGCCACTTCCCTACTTTTGTGTCGTTTCACTGAAGCCTCGTGTAAAATCCAGCATATGAAGAAGTATTTCTCTGAAAAGAATGCCCTTACGGTGGTCGTCTGCATCTTCTGCCTTGTCATGTTCATCGTGGCACTCACCGTCAAGCAATCGCTTTGGGAAGCCGTTGCCTTTGCGCTGGCCTTCTCGTTTTCCGTGGAAACGCTTTGCCACCGCACGCGCGAGAACCAGCAGCGTTGATCCGTACCCCATGATATTGAAAGCCGCCCCACCGGGCGGCTTTTGTTTTTTGGTACCCCGGCTGCCGTTTGAGTTCGTCCCGTGTCCGACCCTTTCAGCGGTTACAGAAAAACTATGGGTATTGAAACGGCCTCCAGGGAGTTCCTAGTTGCGAAACTCCTGTGCGATCATGAGGCCGTACAGCCCGCCGTCGAGCACCCCTATTCCAAGGCGGCCGAACGATTTATGAAGAATGTTGGCGCGGTGCCCCGGCGAGTTCATCAGCCCGCGGTGACAGATGAGCAGCGTCTGGCCGAGGGCGAGGTTCTCGCCCGCCGTGAGGAAGCTGACCTTGGCTGCGTTCATACGGTCGAAAGGGTCGGTCTTTTCCGGTGTATAATGGGAGAAGTAGCCCCGGGCAAACATATCGCGCGCATGCGCCCGGGCCACGGCCGCGAGTTCGGGGTCGGCTTTCACGGGCGGCAGCCCTTCCTTCGCCCGTTCCTCATTTACAAGGGCCAGCATTTTCGCCTCAAGGTCTTCGCGCACGTTCGGATCCTTGACTTTAAAGTGCAGCGTCACCGTTTCGTTCGGCTTTACCTCGGTGCCGACCTTGGTCATGCTGCGGCGGATGGCCTCGTCGAAAATGGGCGCCAGCTTGCGGTTGGCCCACTCGGCCTCGTTTGCCAGCATGCCGGCGATCCGGCTCTTCTGCGATACAGCGGAAAGCGTTTCCGAAATGGGTACCGTCAGCAGCAGGGCCGCGAGCAGCGTGGCGTAGATCGCGCCGTTGATGAAACCCGGCAGCAGGCCCAGCACCCGGTTGGCCGGTCGGCGGTTGAAGTCACGGCCGGCCAGCACCAGCGGGTTGCTGATGAGCCCGAAGAGTCCCCGGGCAGCCAGTACGATCAGTACGAAGGAAAGCGGTTGCAGCCAGGCGCCCCAGGAGGGAACGACGCTTTGCAGCCAGCCGGCCAGGTACGGATAGCCAAAAAAAGCCGCCAGCAGGGAGCCGCCCCAGCCGATGAGCTCGAGGAAGCCAATGAGAAAGCCGCGCTGCCAGCCGCTCCAGAGCGATGCCGCAAGCACGAGTATTAAGAGGATGTCGATGACGTTCATGATTGGTGTTTTCAGACGCAGCGTGCGCACGGCGCCCTCCTATTCAATTAAACTTGATGCCAGAAAGCTGATGTCCGATCTGTGATCTCAGATTTCAGATGTATGGCTGACGCGCGATGGAGCGCAATCGGGGAAGGGTTACCGAAGGTTAGCGGATGCTTATGCCATCGTTTGAAGGCGATGCTCCATACCGGCAACACGAAACCGAGGCGTATTCTGTCTATTGCGGCAAGAGCAGGCGAAAGGTGGCGCCGGAGCCGGGCTGTGCGCTCGCTTCGATGATGCCCCCGTGGTTTTCGGCCACCTTGCGGCAGATGGCCAGTCCGAGCCCGGTGCCTTCGAACTGGGCACGGGTATGCAGCCGGCTGAAGAGGCCAAACACTTTTTCGGCAAAATGCGGCTCGAAGCCGATGCCGTTGTCTTTGAAGCAGAGCTCCAGGTAACGCCCCGCCTCGGACAGGCGCCGGGCAGGGACCTCGGCCCCGTCGAGGTAGCGGTGGGTGATCTGGACCTCGGGCGCTACACCCGGCCGGGTGAACTTGAGTGCGTTCGACAGCAGGTTCTGAAACAACTGGCGGATCTGGAACGGAATCACCCGCGCCGCCGGCAGCCCGTCGGACACAATGCGCGCACCCTTTTCGCGGATCCGCTGGTCGAGCAGCTCGAGGGATTCGGCGAGGATCTTTTCGAGCGGGGCTGGTACAGGCTCCTCGCGCTGGTTGAGCGAAGACCAGGCAAGGATGTCCTCGATCAGGTGGCGCATCCGGCGCGCCCCGTCCTTGATCCGCACCAGGTGCTGCAGGCCCCGCCCGGAGAGCGAAGCATGCTCTTCCTCGAGCAGGTCGGCGTAGAGCACGATCTTGCGCAGCGGCTCCTTCAGGTCGTGCGAGGCCACCGAGGCAAACTGCTGCAACTCCTCGTTGGAACGCTCCAGCTCGAGCGTCTTGCGCAGCAGGGTGGCCTCCATCCGTTTCCGCTCGGTGATATCCTGGACCACGCCTGCCATCCGGAGCGGCTCCCCATTGTCGAAGTACACGATGCCTTTTGCCCACAGCGTTTTTTCCTGCTCACTGGCCTGGTAGCGAAACTCGCACTCGAGCAGTCCGGTGGCGAACGCGTTGGCGATCGACTCCTTCAGGTGCTGGCCGTCGTCGGGGTGCACCAGCTCAAGAAAGCGTTCGAGTCCGACGGGCTCGGTCGTTTCGAGGATGAGGCGCATTTCCGGGGAGCTTTCGGTACGGTTCGTCCGTAGGTCCCAGGTGAAGCTGCCCAAGTGCGCGATCGCTTCCGCCTCCAGCAGCTGCGCTTCCTGCTGCGACAGGCGCTGCCGCAGCAGGTCGATGAAGGTGGCGAGCGAGGTGGTATTGTAGCCCATGAAAAAACGCTCGACCTCGCACACGGCCTCGAGCGCCACGGCCAGGTCCTTCGTATAAAATGGGATGAAGTGCCGCAGGCTCTCGGCGCGGATGTGGTTGAGCACGGTAATGTCCTCTACCACGATCTGCAGGTAGTCGACAAACTCGAGCTCGTTGGCCAGCCAGCGCTCTACCGATGCAACGATGTGTGCACGGCCTTCGTTGGCGGCAAGACTTTCCAGGAACTCGCCCGCCGAGCGGCAGGTGAGCTGCAGCAGGTCGGGCTCGCTGAAATGCTTCAGGTGCTGCAGCAGCGGCAGGTGCAGGCGCACGGAAAGCGTGTACTGCTGGCGCGCATATTCGTCGAGGTGGCCATCGAGAATGATCCGCGCAAGTTGCGGCAGGTGCCGGAACTGGTACATTCCCTTATGCGCTTCGTAAAGATTCAGCATTGCATGCTCCGTGGTTTCGTGCAGGGGCCTGCCCCTTGTGTTCAAAAAATTGTTCCATGGTCGGGCAGCACTCCTTCCCCACCGCTGCTGCCTGCGATTCCCTATCTTGCCGCATGCGACAAAGCGCGGGCATCCTGTTGTACCGTTTTCGCGAAGGCGTTCCCGAGTTCTTCCTCGTGCACCCCGGCGGCCCCTTCTGGGAAGGCCGTGAGGCCGGCGCCTGGTCGATCCCTAAGGGCGAGTTTGCCGATCCGGAATCGCCCCTTGAGGCAGCGGTGCGCGAATTCACCGAGGAGACCGGTACCCGGCCCGAGGGCCCCCTCCTTCCCCTTCCTCCCGTAACGCAAAAGGCCGGGAAGAAAGTGTGGGCCTGGGCCGCCGAGGGCGACCTCGACGCAGGCGCGATCCGCTCCAACCACTTCCGCATGCAATGGCCGCCCCGGTCGGGCAAGTGGATCTTGGTACCTGAGGTCGACAAGGCCGGCTGGTTCCGGTGGGCGGAGGCGGCAACGCTGATCAACCCGGCCCAGGTGGCCCTGCTCGAAGCCCTCGCCGCGCAGCTTTCCTTTAAACCCGGACCGTGAACGAATTTTACCTGCAGCTCCTGTTCCTTTGCTGTGCGGCCTTTGCCGCCGGCTTTATCGATGCCATCGTGGGTGGTGGCGGCCTTATCCAGACGCCCGTATCGCTGCTGGTGCTGCGCGGCCACCCTATCGCCAACATACTGGCTACCGTAAAAATACCGTCCTTCTGCGGAACGGCGATCGCCGCGCGCCAGTACCTGCGGCAGGTACGCATCCACTGGAAGCTGGCTTCCATCTCCTGCACGATTGCTTTTTTCGCGGCTTACGGCGGATCGCTCCTGCTCACCGAAGTGTCCAACGGGTTCCTGAAACCGGTACTGTTGCTGGTGTTGGCCGGGGTGGCCGCGTACACCTTCGGCAACAAAGGCTTCGGGCAACGCGCCGCACGCACAGTGCCTCCCGCACGGCAGCTGCAGGTAACCATTGCCGCCTCGCTGATCATCGGCTTCTACGACGGCTTTATCGGGCCGGGCACGGGCTCCTTTCTCATCCTGGCGTTTGTGGCGGGGCTGGGCTACGATTTTCTTCATGCCTCGGCTCAGGCAAAGCTTACCAACCTGGCCACCAACCTGGGGTCCATTACGCTGTTCCTCCTCAAAGGGAAGATCCTGTGGAGCTTTGCCCTGCCCATGGCCCTCTGCAATGCGCTGGGCGGCGCGCTGGGGGCCCGCACGGCGATCGCGAAAGGAAACCGCTTCATCCGGAGCCTGTTTCTGCTGGTGGTGGTGGGCACCCTGATCCGCATTGCGTACGACGTTTTCATCGCAAAATGAGGCGTCCCCACGCGGGCATCGAAGTTGCAGGAACAGCAACTGAAAAATAATTATCGCGCGGCCACGCTTCGGTGGCGGTAACCCTCCAAATTTGCACGCAATACAAAAATGACCATGAAGACCTTCTTCCTCCTCCTGCTGGCAGGCGCGGCACTTGCCGGCTGCGGCGGCAACGACAGCGGCGCCAAGACCGCTAACAGCACCGATACGGCTGCCGGCAAGTCGGGCGACAGCAGCAAGACAACGACTCCTGCTGCCGGTGGCGCCCCCAATACCGCGGTTACCGACCGCGCGCCGGATCCTGCCTCGGTGATCATGGCCCGCAAGGAAGTGCCGGTGCTTTGCTACCACCACATTTACGACATCCCCAAGGCCACCCGCGAATACGACGTTACGGTGAGCGAGTTCAAAAAGCAGCTGAAGATGCTCCACGACAGCGGCTACCATTCGGTGCTGCCCGACCAGCTGTATAACTACCTCGCCTTCGGCACCCCGCTTCCTGAGAAGCCGTTCATGCTCACCTACGACGACACCGATGTGGAGCAATTCACCGTGGCGAAGCCAGAGATGGACAAGTACGGCTTCAAAGGGGTGTATTTCATCATGACCATCTCCATCGGCCGCCCGCGCTATATGTCGAAGGAGCAGATCCGCCAGCTGGCCGACGAAGGGCATGCCATCGAAAGCCACACCTGGCGCCACGACCGGGTAGACAAATACCTGACGACACCGCACATCGACAAGGGCACCGGCAAGATGGTCGACAACGACTGGGACCTGCAGCTCGGAACCCAGCGCAAGCGTCTGGAAGACATCAGCGGCAAGCCGATCCACTACTTCGCCTATCCCTTCGGCATCTGGAGCAAGGCGGGTATCCCGGAACTCAAGAAGCGCGACATCCGGATGGCCTTCCAGCTCTCCACGAAGCGCGACCCGGAAGAGCCGCTACACACCGTGCGCCGCATCATCGTGCCGCCTACCTGGTCGGCCGAAGGCCTGCTCCGCGTGATGCGCAGCGCCTTCCGCAACGCCGATGTGCCGAAAGCCGCCTCTGCAGCAGTGGCCGATACCGCCGCCAAAAGATCCTAGAAACGAACAGATACCAGAGCCCCGCAACCGCGGGGCTTTTTTTATGCACACGCCTCCAATCATCATCCCATCACTCTATCACCCCATTACCCCATCAGCACATTATCCCGCTGGCACTATTCTTTTAGCGGTCCCGGCATGGAAAAGCGTGATCAACTCAGCCGGGAATCGGTTGGCCAGGAACCTGCCGGGCAGCTGCCTTCCGAAACCGTACACAACGCACATGCTGCCGGCGACGGCGCACTCGAGCGCAGCGGCACCGAGAACGAGGATCCTGCCGCCCGTACCGAAGACCCGCGCTCCGGCGAACCCGACGATACCACCCGCTATTAAAATTCTGACGCATGGAACACCTGTTCACGACCGAGCTCCCCGCCGGGGGGCAGACCCGCGCTTTCAACGTAACGTTCGCGGAGGATTGGTATGTATTCACTCCGCCCGGTGGAGGCAGCCCCGTTGTACGTATCCGCCGCGAGGAAGACGAGTGGCACCCGGAGGCCGGCACCGATCCGGGTTTGGCGCAGGCTTGTACCGATGCCCTCGAGCGCTACCTGCTAAGCCAGCATTGATCTTCATTATCAGGCTTTTAACAAGGTGCGGCATCGGTACCACTGCTGTTGCGTTTTTTCTATAGCATTTTTCTACACTATTCGGGCTGCTGAGCAATTACCCAAAACGGTTTGGCCCAAATCGGCCTTTAACATTCCCGAAAGCAGCAATTTTTACCCGTTCGGAGTCCATTAAAGTATTGGAATAGTGTTTGGAAATTCTATAGTATAAAATGTAGCGATATGTTTCCCGTGTGGTTTTTTATCATCCTGATCGTACTCATCACGTACCTGCTCTATATTACCCGGCCTACCGAGGATAATATTACCGTTATGGGCCGCAACCAGCTGCGCAAGCTGCAGTACTGGTTCCGCCGCTCCTGATCGGACAGCTTGTCCGTTCCTGGTTCAGTGATCCCGGCAGTGCGCTCCCGTGCCTGCCTTTACGATAATTGAAAAGCCGGTCATAGACCGGCTTTTTTATGCATTTCGGAACGATCAGGCGCGGCGTCCGCGGGTAAGTGCCACCAGCAGCAGGATGAACACGGCAGCGCCGATGACCCAAACTACCGGAGAGGTGTACCAGGCGCTTTCGCTTTTGGTGTTGATGTTCACGTCCACGGTCTTTGTGGCTTCTTCCTGGGCCCAGGCAAGTGTGGAGACGATGAGGGCAAGCACCGAGAAACAGGCTTTTTTCATGTTGACGTTTTACCGATGGGCTAAAAAATGGTGCCATCGCTCAGGCACGGCTTCCAAACAGCAGGGAGCCGATCCGAACCAGGTTGCTCCCCTCTCCGAGTGCGACCCGGTAATCCCCGCTCATCCCCATGGAAAGCAGGTCGAAGTCTGTTATTCCAGGCCCACCTGCGATGCCGAGGGCATCTTGTTGCCGGATGCCGGAGGCTGTTGTTGCTAATGTTCTGAATTCAACCCGTACTTCCTCCAGGTCGTCGCTGAACGAAGCCATGCCCATCAGGCCACGGAGGCGCACACCGGCTATGGGAGAACACCCCACAGATTTTACCAGGGGTAACAACTCGTCGGCACTGAACCCGAACTTCGTCTCTTCGCGTGCGATATGCATCTGGAGCAATACGTCGATGGTCCGGCCGTTCTTTACCGCCTGTTTGCCCACTTCGCGCAGCAGCTTTTCGCTGTCCACGCCGTGGATGAGGTGCACGAAGGGGGCGATATACTTCACCTTGTTGCTCTGTAAATGCCCGATGAAGTGCCAGCGGATATCCGGCGGCAGCTGCGGCTGCTTCTCTACCAGCTCCTGCACGTAGTTCTCCCCGAAATCGCGCTGCCCGAGTTCGTAAAGGGCCAGGATATCGGAAACCGGCTTCGTTTTCGATACGGCCACCAGGGTGGCTCCTTTTTCGTCAAGTTCCTGCTTTAGCGATTGGTACGCGGCTTCGTTTATGGGCATGGGCGAAGGTTTTGGGGGTTGTTTGCTAAGGGCGATAACGGACCGGCTAAGATAAAGAAGGGTCGTCCTGAGACGACCCTTACCAATAAACTAATAGACCAATAGACTAATTACCCTTTCAGGATCGAGCGGGAGATGACGATGCGTTGTACCTCGGAGGTGCCTTCGTAGATCTGGGTGATCTTGGCATCGCGCATGAGGCGCTCCACGTGGTACTCCTTCACGAAGCCGTAGCCGCCATGCACCTGCACCGCTTCCACAGTGGTCCACATCGCGGTTTCGGAGGCGAATACCTTGGCCATGGAGGAACTCAGGGTATAATCTTTTTTCTCGTCCTTGTCAACGGCGGCACGCAGGCAAAGCAGGCGCGCGGCCTCGATGCGGGTGGCCATGTCGGCAAGCTTGAAGGCGATCACCTGGTGGTTGGCGATCTCGGTACCGAATGCCTTACGTTCTTTCGAGTATTTCAGCGCGAGCTCGTAGGCGCCGGAGGCGATACCGAGGGCCTGGGCTGCAATGCCGATGCGGCCGCCCGCGAGCGTCTTCATCGCGAACTTGAAGCCGAAGCCATCCTCGCCGATGCGATTTTCCTTGGGCACCTTTACATCGTTGAAGAGGATCGTATGTGTATCGGAAGCACGGATGCCCAGCTTATTCTCTTTTGCCGCGACCACCACGCCCGGCCAGTCCTTCTCCACGATGAGCACATTGATGCCCTTGGAGCCTTTGCCGGGGTCGGTCTGCGCGATCACGAGGTATACGGAGGCGGAGTTACCGTTGGTGATCCAGTTTTTGGTGCCGTTGAGCAGATAGTAGTCGCCCATGTCTTCGGCGGTAGTGCGCTGGGAGGTAGCGTCCGAGCCGGCTTCGGGCTCCGAGAGCAGGAAGGCGCCGATATAGAGCTCGCCGTCTTTTTTACCCTGTGCCAGGGGCGTCAGGTATTTGCGTTTCTGCTCTTCGCTTGCATAGCTTTCGAGGCCGTAGCACACGAGCGAGTTGTTGACGCTCATGCCCACGCTCACGCTGGCGTCGATCTTGCTGATCTCTTCCATCGCCAGCACGTAGGAAACGGTATCCAGGCCGGCGCCGCCATACTCGGGGCTCACCATCATACCGAGGAAGCCGAGGTCGGCCAGCTTCATCATTTGCTCGCGGGGATACTGCATCTTGTCGTCGCGCTCGATTACGCCGGGGAGGCATTCGTTCTGCGCAAAGTCGCGCGCAGCCTGCTGGATCATCAGGTGTTCTTCGCTCAATTGAAAATTCATGGTGGCAAGAATTGTGGCGCAAATATAACCGGCAATCGTGAATCGTCAATCGTGAATGCTGGCGCCTTCCCTGAATCGTGGATCGTCAATCGTGAATGCTGGCGCCTGTTTAAAACAGTATGTGTAATTCACCCGTTCCTTTCCACTACGCATCGGGAATTCCCGATTCCCGATTCCAGATTCACGCCGGTAGTCCCATCCCGGGGATCGAGAACCAGTCGTGCAGCTCGTAGACGAAAATGCCGCGGTCGCAGAGCGGGTCGCCTTGCATCCAGGCGCTGACATCGTCCTTGCTGGAGGTGCCGAAAATGATGACGCCTCTGAGGTCGCCTTCCGAGGTCACCGGACCGAATACATGTGCCTTTCCCTGTGCCTCGAGGCTGAACAGGTGCATCAGGTGCCCCATCTGCAACTCCTGGAAAGACTCACTTTCGAGGGGATCGCGGCCGGCTTTCAGCAACAGCAGCACATAGGGCTTCCCGGTTTGTACGCGGGCCATGACCGCTTCAGGCGTTAATGCAGTATTCATTCCTTGTCTAGATTTGTCGCCACAAAATAGGCAAATGAACATACAACTGATCGGGGTCGGAACGCCGGAATACGGGCAGATGAAACAGCTGCGGCTGGAGGTGCTGCTACGGCCCATCGGGGTGCCCGAATCCTACATCAACCCGGAGCGGGAAGCGAAGGAGCACCTCGTTGCCGCTTTTGGGCAAGAGGAGATGATTGGCTGTTGTGTACTCACGCCTCAGCCCGAAAAACGCCTGCAATTGCGCCAGATGGCCGTGCATAAGCGCTGGCAGGGAAAGGGCGTCGGCGCGGCGATCCTTGCGTTCTGCGAGGCATGGGCGACGCAGCAGGGATTTACTGAAATCTATATGCACGCACGCGACGTCGTGATCCCCTTCTATGAAAAGAGCGGGTACGGGATCCGCGGGGAGCAATTCTTCGAGGTGGGAATCCCGCATCACGTGATGATAAAGGCGATATAAGCAGAAAAAGTGTTTCATGCCGCTAAGAAAAGAAGAGGCTAAGGTTTTCGCTAAGGAGTGTTTTTGGTAGCCTATTTGTCGTCTGCCCTACATCATGTAGTTCTTTGCTACCATTCAACCCTTTTAATGCAGAGAGTCCCGCCGTTAGCGGGACTTTCAAATGAACAACTTTGAGAAAAGGTCAAAACTGAAAAAGTATAACCGACCTAAGTTCCCCTTTTGGGGGACAGGGGGCTACGCAGCCTTCTGCCCGCGTCCCATCTGCTTAAGGAACGACACGTGCGAGGCCACGGCATGGCGCATGCGCGGGTACTCGATGTAGGGCACGTCGAACTCGCGGCAGGTTTGCTTGATGATGCGCGAGATAGCCGGGTAATGAATGTGCGAGATCTTCGGGAAGAGGTGGTGCTCCACCTGGAAGTTGAGCCCGCCCACGAACCAGTTGATCACTTTGTTGTGCGGGGCAAAGTTTGCTGTGGTCTTGAGCTGGTGCACCGCCCACTCGTCCTGCAGGCGACCGGTGGCCTCGTCGGGCATCGGGAAGTGCGTGTGCTCCACGGTATGCGCCAGCTGGAACACGATCGAAAGCACGAAGCCGGCAAGGAGCGAGAATACCAGGAAGCCAACAAGCCAGCCGGTGAAGCCCACCTGCCAGATGGGGAGCGCGATGAAGAGCCCGAGGTTCAGCACCTTGAAGCCCCAGAAGATGAGGTGGTCGGCAGTGGTCATTTTTTTCAGCGGCATCTCTCCGATGCGCTTCTTGAAATATTTCTGGTAGTCGAGCACGAAGATCCACAGGATATAAAGCATCGAGTAGAGGAACCAGAAGTATAGGTGCTGGTACTTGTGCATCTTGTATTTCGGCTGTGTAGAGCTCATGCGCATCCAGGGCTGGATGTCGATGTCATCGTCCACGCCGTCCACGTTGGTGTACGCATGGTGGATCACGTTGTGCTTCATGTTCCACATAAAGTGCGAGCCGCCCAGGATGTTGAGGGAAAAGGCCGCGAGGGTATTCAGCCAGGGACGCTTGCTGAAGGTGCCGTGTGCGCCGTCGTGCATGATGTTGAAGCCGATGCCCGACACTACGCAGCCAAGCACCACGCATTCGAGAAGGGCCCACACGATGCCCGGCGTAAAGAACACGAGGTGGGTATACAGGAGCACAAAGGCGGTCGTGAGCACGATCGCTTTCGTGTAGAGGGCGGGGCCGCCGGTTTCCGACTTGCCCGTTTCGTTGAAATACGCTTTGATTCTTTTCTTCAGCTCCGCATGAAAAGAGACGGTGCCGGTCATGAATTTGGGAGTGGCCATGTGAACGCGATGCTATTTAAGTAGGTTAAAAATCAGTTGGGGTAGCCGGAATCAGGTTTCTTGCAACACCAGGGCGTCGAGGCTGCTGATACCGATGTTCTTTTTCGACAGGAATCCTTCCGCAAAAGGCACACCAATACGCTTACCGAGGAGGCGGGCGCGGGCAATCACGGCTTCCATAAATTCGGGACTCGAGATATAGGTGGCGTCGCCCTCCGTGCCCGCCGGGCTATGAAACTGGGTGGTATAGGCCTTGATCGAAGCCATTCGCTCTTCCCACACGTGCGAGACGTCTACAATGAGGTCAGGCTCGTAGAAGCGGTCCTGGATATATTGGAAGAGGTAGCGTGGGCGCCACTTTTCCTGCTCGCTGCCATCGTCTTCCGCCGTTTTGATCTGCTTGAGGCCGGAGAGGAAGCAGGCGTCGTAGATGAGGTTGCCGGCGCGTCCGTGGTCGGGATGACGGTCTTCCAGGATGTTCCCGATGACGATGTCGGGACGGTAGCGGCGTAGAACGCGGATGAGCTGCAACTGGTGCGCCTCGTCGTTGACGAAAAAACCGTCGCGCATCTTCAGGTTCTCGCGAACGGAAACGCCGATGATACGCCCGGCTTCCGCCGCTTCGGCGTAACGGGTTTCCACGGTACCCCGGGTGCCGAGTTCCCCTTGGGTAAGGTCCACAATGCCGACCTTTTTACCGCGGCGCGCTTCGCTGATGAGCGTTCCGGAGCAACCAAGCTCCACGTCATCGGGATGCGCGCCGATGGCCAGTATATCCAGTTTCATGAACTAATTTGCAATAAGGCTGCAAGATACGGCTTCGGAGCCACTTTAACCGGCCCGAGTGCTACGGCTGAGCTGACTTTCGACAGGCATCGAGCCCCGTCCCTGCCCGGCCGGAATAAGGCAATACCTGCGCCACCGGCCGGTTATCGCTCCTCGAAATCCGGTTCGCGCAGCACGGATACGTTCTTTGTGCGAATCGTTAAAATGCCGTTCCTTCATCGCACAAGACCCTTCCGGAGCCCGGATCGGGTACCCCAGCGCCATTTTCGGGCTACCATTGAAAGGATTGGATGAAAAGCTGGATGATTCAATACCCGCCACCTTCTAGAATACAAGAAGCGATCAAACGATCCTATTCAAATGAAATGATCATCCAGCGTGAATGTGCATTGTAAAAAAGTGTGTTCTACCAGAGTCACTCCTCTCTCCCGGAGAGAGGCCGGTGGTGAGGTCACATCCCCGATGCGCGGGCCACTACCGGGCGGTTCGCATTGTTGTACCAGGAGTTGTCGATCTCCTTCACAATGGTCTCGATCTGGCGATCGGTAGGATCGTTAACGTGGTCGTAGGGCTGCTTGAGGCTGGAGCCGAAGAAGAAGGCTACGGTCTGGTAGGTGCGCGCCATAAAGCCACCCTTGTATTCTTTGATGATCTCGTAGCAGTTGTTGCCGGTTTGCCGGTTAATGAGCTTCATGAGCACCTTGCCCTGGTACACTGAAAGGTTTTCCATGGGCTTCTGGAACTGCTCGCGCAGCTCCTTTTCGCGGCTTTTGATAATCGCCTTGCGCTCGCCTTTGCGCTCCACGCCGTTGAGGCGTGCTGCCACCTCGTTGAGCGTGACGCCGGCCGCGCGGGCATAAGGATAGGTCACGTACACGGCATTGCGAAGGCGGTTGTAGGCGGCGATGGCCTTTTGCATCTCGGCGGGCGGAAGCTTCGAGATGTACACCATATCGAGTTCCCGGTAAGGCATCAGCTCGCCGCCGTAATTGATGACCGACACCATAATGGTATCGTTGACCCCCCAGTTTCCCTTTGCCTCAGGCAGGACGTCACTCCGGACCGCATCTTGTGCGGCCGCGTCCAGGCCGGCAAGCAGCACGGGGGCGCAGAACAGGAACAAAAGAGACAGGCGTCGGGACATACCGGAATTTAGGTCCAATTAAGGGTTCTTCAAAAGAGACCATGAAACTACGCTACCCGCTGTTTAGAAAAGCTTAAAGTTTTCCGTTCGGGCTCGCGGGCGATCCGCAAGCGCCGCACCATACTCATAAGAAAGCCGATCACGGTTACGATCGTACCGAGCCACACAAGGTTGATGAAGGGGAATTTGTAGGCCTTGAGCGTAATATAGCGCAGCACGGCATCCGACTCCTTCACCCCGATCTCGGCGCCTTCCGGGGTTACCCGCTGCAGCTGCACCACGAGTCCTTCGGCAGTTACGGTATCGGCATACGGCATCGCCTGGCCGCCCTTCGAGATCAGCAGCGACTCGAGTGTGTAGGTGGAAGAGGTCTTTGCGTAAACTTTCAGCGTAGCCACCGAAGCGCTGTCCGTGGGCGCAAAGCCGGCCTGCGGGATCTTGTCGCGCGAGGTGAGGTTTTCCAGTACGGCAAATCCTTTGGAGTACCAGACCGTATCGCCCACCTTCACGGTGTGCGGCTTGAAGGCGGCGGTGTCTTCCGGTACCTTGCCCGGGTCGTTTGAAAGGGAGGTGATGTAGGTAAAGACGTCGTAATTCCAAT
The DNA here is from genome assembly GCF_039541815.1 of Flaviaestuariibacter amylovorans. NCBI lineage: Bacteria > Pseudomonadati > Bacteroidota > Chitinophagia > Chitinophagales > Chitinophagaceae > Flaviaestuariibacter > Flaviaestuariibacter amylovorans. The sequence goes on along the minus strand of NZ_BAABGY010000007.1, from coordinate 523,707 downwards.
AATGCTGGGCATCCGGGTTGGCCATGAGTCCCTCGTTGCCCTTGTAATTCACGAAGGCGTTCGGGTAGAGGGTAAAGGGCTTCTCACCATCTTTCGGCTCAAACTTCAGCGCGTAAAACCACAGCGGCTTCTTCGGGTGCATCGAGTCCTGGTTGTAGGTCACCCAGTATTTGCCCATATCGGTCCGGAGGTCCTTCACAAGCGTCAGGTTCTCGCCTGGCTTTTCCTTGCTTTCCTTCCCCAGCGGCACGAAGATGCCCGAGGTGTTGTGCGACAACACCTCTTTCTTGGACGAAGAGATCAGGATACCGGCCAGGAGAAGCCCGAAGCCCACGTGGGCCACCGAGCCACCGGCCGCGCGCAGCTTGCCGTTCATGCCCGCCCAGATGTAGGCGGCATTGGCCACCACGGAATAGACCGCCGCCACCAGCGCGATCCAGATGGCCGCCATATAGCCGGCGCCGTATTCGCTGTAGTTGACCTTTCCGCCCCAGATGATCGCCACCGAGAGCAGCAGGCTGATGGCCGTAGGAATGAGGATCTTTTTCCAGAACACCTTCGGGGGCGTGCTCTTGTAGCGCAGGTACTGCGAGAAGGCCGTGAGCAGCCCGATGATGATGGCCACGAATACCTGGATGCGGTTATAGGCAAAAGCCGAGTCCTCTCCCATCGCCAGAGGCTTGAACAGCTCCTTGCTGGTAAACAGTCCAGCTATCTTGTTGATCACGGGCAGCGAGGTCATCACAGAGATGGTAACTGCTGAAAGCAGGAGCACCAGCGAGCCGATGAACATCCAGAACTCGCGCGACGAAGCTTCCTCTTCTTTTTTGATATGCGGGATATGCCTGTAGTTGCGCAGCATCAGCACCAGCGCCGGGATCATGAACACCGCCACGAGCGTGCGCAGGTGCCATTTGGTGATGCCTTCGCCCGTAAAGGCGTGCACCGAGGTTTCCTGCAGGTCGCCACTGCGGGTGAGGTAAGTAGAATACAGCACGAGCAGGAAGGAGCCGATCAGGAACCAGAAGCTGGAGCGCAGCGCATGCCCGCTGTGGCGGTAGATGAGCAGCGTATGCACGCCGGCCACCAGCACCAGCCAGGGTACGAGCGAAGCATTCTCCACAGGGTCCCAGGCCCAATAGCCGCCGAAGTTGAGCGACTCGTACGCCCAGGCCGCGCCCATCATGATTCCGGTGCCGAGCGCTGCCGCCGAAAACAGGGACCAGGTGAGCGCCGGGCGCGTCCAGTCCTTGTACTCCCTGGTCCAGAGACCGGCAATGGCGTAGGCAAAGGGGATCAGTGTAGAGGCAAAGCCGAGGAACAGCACCGGGGGGTGGATCACCATCCAGTAGTTCTGCAGGAGCGGGTTGAGGTCGTTGCCGTCGGTAATGAAGGTCAGGTAGTTCTGGTAGTTGCCCGAGACGCCGAGCATCGGGATCTTGGCGGGAAGATCGAATTCGTTGCGCAGCAGTACGAAGGGGTTGGAGCCGATGCGCCAGCCGCCGAGGTGCAGTCCTACGATCATCGTGGCCAGCATCACCTGCACGAAGGACACGGTGGTCATCACCGGGGCTTCCCAGCGGCCGGCCTTTTTGATCAGTACGAGGCCAAGCACGCAGTGCCAGAAGCTCCAGAGCAGGAAGGAGCCTTCCTGTCCTTCCCAGAAGCAGCTGAGGAGGTATTTCATCTCGAGCGAGCGCGAGCTGTGCTGCCAGGCGTACTTGAACTCGAAGAGGTGGTTGGAGATGATGTAGAAAAGCGTGGCGAAGATGGCCAGTACGCTTACGCATTCAGCGATAAAGAAGATCCGGGCGAGGCGCATCCAGTCGGTGCTGCCGGGCGCAACGCTGGTAAAGGCGTTACCCGAGGCGCGCTGTCCGGCGATGGCCGTGCGGGTAGCGAGGAAGTAGCATACGGTAGCCGCCAGGGAGGCAACCAGCGAAAGAATCACAAAGAAATGCCCGATGCGCCCGGGTAAGAGCTGCTCTCCGATAAAATCCATTCGATCAGTATTTGTTCGCGTCAGTACCGGTCGCAGTGGCGCCCGGCAGGTTCTTTTCCGCCAGTTTCATGTCGTCCTTGTACTTGGAAGGACACTTCATCTGGAGCTTCGTGCACTCGAAGTGATCGCCGCGCATATAGCCGTTAAGGTCGATGCCTTCGCTGCGCTCGATGTCGGTGGGCTTGGCGTTGTTGTACACCACGCGGGTGCGCTGCCCGTCCTGGTCGAAGGCCCAGAAATAGGTCTTGTTCGGATCCTTCACCATGTCGTATTCCACGGCCTGGCTCTTGTCGAGTTTTACCTTTACCACCACGAATTTGTCCTTTTTGGAAGCGGCCGACGCAAAGGTTTCGTAGGTGGTGAGGTCCTTGATAAAGAACGACATGCCGACGATGCCGCCGATGACCAGGAGCAGGAGGATAAGGTGGATCTTTTTCATGTGGCGCCTATTCGCCCGCAAAGGTAGCCGAAAACGGACTACTGCCGGGGCTGCCCTACCTGATTTTCCTCAGCCTGTCGCCTTTAACAAGCCTTTGGGAAATGTTCAAGGATTAGAGTTTGCTGCTCGAAGTTCAGGATGCACCAAATGGACCAGACCCGGCTACCGGCGAGCCAAGGCCATAGATTGGTACAACACCTTAACGTCAAACGATCAACTTCCCGGCTTTAACGCCTCTTTGGCGCCTGTCGGCCGGCCGGATTTTGCCGCGCGCCCAAACGGCGGTAACTTGCACCGCCCTTTAAAGGCGCTCCCCATGATCGACTTAACGACGTTTGACCCCAACAGCGCAGGTAACCCGAACAACAACATCTTCGGACTTCCGTTTACCGAGGACGATGCGCGCCTCGTGATCCTTCCCGTGCCGTGGGAGGTGACGGTTTCGTTCGGTTCCGGTACCGCCCGTGCCGCCGAGCAGATCATGAAAGCCTCCCTGCAGGTGGACCTCTTCGACCCCGATGTGCCGGAAGGCTGGAAGCAGGGCTTCTACATGCGCGACACCGATCGTAAGATCCTGATGAAGAGCGACTACCTCCGCAAAGAGGCCGAGCTCTACATCGATTATATCTCCAACGGCGAGATCGTGGACAAGAACCAGTTCATGTGCAAGTCGCTCCGCGAGATCAACGAGGGCTCCCATTTCCTGAACAACTGGGTGTACCAGCAAACGAAGGGGCTGCTCGAAAAGGGTAAGCTCGTGGCGCTGCTGGGGGGCGATCATAGCACCCCGCTCGGTTTCTTCAAAGCCCTCGGCGAAACCTTCGGCGACTTCGGCATCCTCCAGATCGACGCTCACTGCGACCTCCGTGTGTCGTATGAGGACTTCGTCTACTCCCATGCCTCCGTGATGTACAACGCGCTGCAAGAAGTGCCCCAGCTCACGAAGCTGGTGCAGGTCGGCATCCGCGACTACTCGGAAGGCGAGTTCAACTACATACAGGCCAGCGGCGACCGCATCCGCACCTTCTTCGACCGCGACATCCGCCGCCGGATGTTCGAGGGGGAGAACTGGAAGCAGGTGTGCGACGACATCGTGGCCCAGCTGCCCCCCAAGGTGCACATCTCCTTCGATATCGATGGCCTCGATCCCAAGCTCTGTCCGAACACGGGCACGCCGGTGCAGGGTGGCTTCGAAACCGAGCAGGTCTATTACCTCTTTAACAAGGTGAAAGAAAGCGGCCGCCAGATCATCGCCTTCGACCTCAACGAGGTGAGCACTTCCGAGAATGCCTGGGATGCCAACGTAGGTGCCCGCGTGCTCTTCAAGCTGTGTAACCTGCTCGTATCCGCTAATCCGGAGGCTTCCCCCGAAACGGAGCAGCCCCTCGTCTCCGCCGACGGTAACGACGCGTCATGACGCGTCGCGATATCATGAAGAAAGCGCTCCCACTTATGTATACGATCCCGGTCCGGATAGAAAGCTTCGAGAAGCGACGCCGCATGATCGGCACGCTCCACATCATCAGCGGGTTCTACCTGCTCGTGAACGCGGCCGGCTATGTGGCTGCGCGCAAAGGGCTCGGGATGGAAGTGGCACTGCCCATGATCCTCATGGCCTTCGGCGCCCTGGTCTACGGCTGGCGCCGCAAAAAGCTCGACCCGACCGGTCGCTACAACATGCCGATACGGGCGCTCGAAGCGGTTTGCTTCCTGTTCCTTGCACTGGCGCAATCCGGAGCCGCCTCCTTTGGGCTATATGCCTGGGCGGTGCTCTCGGTACTGCTGCTGTTCTCCGAAAAAGCGCTCTTCACACCCACCGCGCTCACCTTTACCGATGAAGGCATCCTAGTACCGGGCAGCCCGAAAGCCGACCTGCTTCCCTGGAACATCCTCGAGCGGGTAATCGTACGCCCCGACTTCGTGACGCTGATGCGCAACGACAATAAATACGTGCAGCTCGAAGTGCTTTCGGCGCTCGACGCAACCATACTGGACGGCGCGAATTCCTTCAGTGCCGCACAGATCCAGAAATCCGAAAAAGCCTCCGTATGAACCTTTCCCACTCGCCTTACGTCCTGTATTCCGACGGGGCCGGAAATATCTTCGAAGACAGTTCGCTTTACGTAGTGGGCCGCTCCGGCTGGGACGCGCTGCCCATCCCCGACGACGAATGGATCGAGCTGCCCGAAGGTGGACAGCTCTACGAGTTGCCCGGCCGACGCGGCATCGGCATCGATGTAACAACGGGCGACATGCGTTTGTGTGATAAGGGCTGGGCGGTAGCCGCCTTCGTACCGCCGGCACATACTTCCTTTTACCTGTCTGCTTACGAAACGGGCCCGGACGCGCCTACACTGCCCCTGTTCTGCTACGTGGCTGTGGGCTGGCACGACGAAAAATTCTACGTACCGGCAACCCGCATCGAGGAAGACATCCGACAGGAATCCGCCGGCTTCGACGACGGGAAAGTGCATTCGGGTGTGGGTGATCTCATCAAAGCCTACCCGCACAACCGCCTCGTGGCACACCTCGCCAACAACTGCGCGCTCACCTACCACTGCCCGGCCGCGCGTAATTACTTCATGGGCCGCTGGGAATGCCCCATCCCCTCTTCGCCAGCCTGTAACGCCAACTGCATCGGCTGCATCTCCTTCCAGCCGGAAGAAGAGACCATTGTGTCGCCGCAGGACCGCCTTACGTTCAAGCCCACGGCGGCGGAGATCGTAGAGTACACGGTGCCGCACCTCGAATCAGCCCCCTACCCCATCGTAAGCTTCGGCCAGGGCTGCGAAGGCGAGCCCCTGCTGATGTGGGAAACGATCCGTGAGTCCATCGTAGAAATACGGAAGCACACCCCGAAGGGCTCCATCAACATCAATACCAACGGATCCAAGCCCGCCGCCGTGCGCGCGCTTTGCGAGGCAGGCCTCGACAGCATCCGTGTCAGCACCAACTCCGCGCGCCGCGAGATCTACATGCCCTACTACCGGCCCAACAACTACGACTTCAACGATATCGTGGAAAGCCTCAGGATCGTGACGGAGTTCGGCGGCTGGACCTCCATCAACTACTTCGTATTCCCGGGTATGACCGATTCCATTGCTGAATACGAGGCGCTCCGGACGCTGATCCGCGACACCGGTCTGAAAATGATCCAGTGGCGCTCGTTCAACATCGACCCGGACTGGTACCTGGGAAAGATCGGTGTGGGCGACACGGGTGAATGCCTCGGCGTAAAGCAATTGCTCGAACTGCTCAAGGAGGAGTTCCCGCACCTTCGGTACGGCTACTACAACCCGCCCATGGAGCGCATCCGGGGCGACTATGCCCGTGACTTCGCACATCATTGAGTTCATTGGTTTATTCGTTTACTGGTTTTTTGGCGGGCCACCTTCGGAACAAACTTCCGAAAGGCGGCCCGCATTCTTTTGCACCGGCATCTTCATGCGCACCAGGTGTGCTGATAGCGGTAACCGGATTCCGTTAATTTCGGAGGGTATGAACATCATCATTGTTGGCGCCACTTCCGGTATCGGTCGTGCGCTTGCCGAATCCTTTCTTGCCGACGGGCACCGAGTAGCCATCACGGGGCGCCGCGCCGGGTTGCTCGAGGAGATCCGGCAGGCGTTTCCGGAGACCTGCGTCGCTGCCTGCCATGATGTACAAAGTGATAATCATCCCTATGCCGACCTTGTTCATGAGCTCGGAGGCCTTGACCTTTTCGTGTACAACGCCGGCTATGGCTCGATCTCGAAAGAACTGGATCCCGCGCTCGAAGTCGATACCACGCTAACGAATGTGATGGGCTTTGTGCGCGCGGTGGCTTTTGCGTTCGACCACTTCGCGAGGTCCGGTGGTGGGCAGATCGTGCTGACCTCCTCGGTGGCGGCGGTTCGGGGGAATGGCTTCGCGCCGGCATACAGTGCCTCGAAAGCCTTCCTGAGCAATTATGCCGAGGGGCTCAACCTGAAGGCAGCCCGCCAGCGGCTTCCGATCGTAGTGACCGATATCCGACCCGGGTTTGTTGCTACAAAGATGGCGCAGGGCAGGCTGTTCTGGGTAGTGCCCGTGCCTAAAGCGGTAGCCCAGATCCGCACGGCGATCGGCTGGAGGTGCCGTGTTGCCTACGTCTCCCGGAGATGGCGGTTGGTTGCCGCCCTGCTGCAACGATTACCCTACGGCGTGCTGCGCCGCGTTGGGTAATTGTTAAAACAAAGTGGCTACCGGCTGCAGCCGGGGCAATTTGACTAACTTTTTCTTCGTTTTACAGTCAAACCGGGAACCGATACCTTTATGGCGAATCACACGATCATGATCATGGAACTGGATCAGCAACGAAAGCGGCAGGCGCTCTTCCTGACACTAGGAATCGGTGCGGGCTTGCTGCTTCTGTTCATTCTCCTGAAGTGGCCCATCCCGACACTTGAGCAGCCGATCGCCGACGAGTACATCGAAGTGAACTTGGGCAACGGCGACGTCGGCTCCGGCAACGACCAGCCGATGGAGCCGGGCGACCCCGCACCCGCGCAGGCCACCTATACCCCACCTCAGGCTGCTCCTGCCAGCAATGAGGCTGCGCGTGCCGTGGAAACCGACGAGAACGCACCTTCTGATGCACCGGTGATCCGCAACCCTGCGATCTCGAAGCCCGATGCTACCCGGATCGACGACAACAGTAAAGTAACCCGCACCAATCCAACCCCAACCCCTGCGCCACCGGCACCTCCCGCACCGAAAGCAAGAATGGGACGGATCAGCAGCCCGGGCGCCACGGGTCCGGGTGGTAACGCCGCCGATAGCTACAAGCCCGGCACGGGCGAAGGACCGGGCAACGGCGCCGGCGACGCGGGCCGCCCCGGTGGATCACCCACCGGCGGCCGCTACGATGGCGCCCCGCGCCGCAACGACCGGCAGATGATCGAGCGCATCTACTACTTCCAGGGCGACCTGCCCCCCGCCGTGGTGTATGCCGACCTGCGCATCACCCCTGACGGACGTGCCTCCTTCATCAAGATCACGAAAGGATACAATACGGCGCAATACCGCAATGCGATCGTGGGCTACTTGCCCTCCATGAAGTTCAACAAGAGCGACCATGAGTCGATCGTCAACTTCAAGTTCAACTTCATCCAGTCGGGCGGCAATTGATCTCATCCCCCAGCCCATCCCCCACCCAGCGCTTCGCGCGCAACCTTCGCCTTCGCTCGGTTGTCCAAGGGAAGGGGTGACTCTGTGGCACTGAACTTTGTTATTGTCGGGTTTCTTAAGGTAGGACAATCAGCTGTAAATTATCTAGAGGTTGTATCGCTCTAACTCGAAACGTCCTCTAGAAATTTCTCACACTCAAAAGCAGAATACCCTTTCGGCACCGCCGTCGGGGCTTTTCTTTACGTTCGTTCATCGTTGAATCTGCTCCATGCGTTAGTGAACGTCGACAGAGTCACCCCTTCCCTTAGGGAAGGGGCCGGGGGATGGGCCGATTCACGATATTTGCCCGCATGGACTATGCTGCCACCATCGACTACCTGTTCCAGCAACTGCCGCTCTTCAGCCGGATCGGTGCTGCGGCCTATAAGAAGGACCTCGACAACATCCGGGCGCTGTGCACGCACCTCGGCGATCCGCAGCTCAGGTTCCGGACGGTACATGTCGGCGGTACCAACGGAAAGGGATCGGTCAGCCATATGCTCGCGGCCGTACTGCAGGAAGCCGGTTACACAACGGGCCTCTATACCTCCCCGCATTTATACGACTTCCGCGAGCGTATCCGCATCAATGGGGAGTTGGTTTCCGAAGCCTTCGTGGTGGCATTCACCGATCGGATCAGGCCGGTGATGGAGCAGCTGCAGCCCTCCTTTTTCGAGATCACGGTGGCGATGGCCTTTGAATACTTTGCGCAGCAACAAGTGGACGTCGCCGTCATCGAGGTAGGCCTCGGTGGGCGTCTCGACAGCACCAACATCATTACGCCCGATCTTTCCGTGATCACCAATATCGGGTGGGACCATATGAACATGCTGGGCGATACCCTTGCTGCGATCGCCGGCGAAAAAGCAGGGATCATCAAGCCGGGCGTCCCGGTGCTGATCGGAGAATGGCAGGAAGAAACGGCGCCTGTTTTCTTTGCAACGGCGGTCAAGAATGACGCACCGATACAATTTGCCAGCCGTAGGTACAAGGCCGTCACGATCGACTACGACGGCTACCACCGCAAGTTTCAGATCGAGAATGAGACAGGTACAGCCGTAGAGGCGGTGGAGATCGATCTGCCAGGTATCTACCAGGAGCAAAATGTTGCTACGGTATATGCCGCGCTTCAGTTGCTACGGGAAAAAGGATACCGTATCCGCCCGGAGCACCTGTCTTCCCTTCGGGAAACCAGGAAGCGCACCGGCCTGATGGGGCGATGGGAGCAGTTGAGTGCGGCACCGCGCATCGTGCTCGACGTAGCCCATAACCCGGAAGGACTCAAGCAGCTCAACGCGCAATTATCGGGTGAGCAATTCGGCCGGCTGCACCTGGTATTCGGGATGGTACGTGATAAGGACGTAGCCTCGGTGCTGCCGCTCCTGCCCCGGGACGCTACCTTTTACTTTACGCAGGCGCAAATCCCGCGGGCGCTCCCGGTTGAGGAACTCCTGGAAGCTGCGGCGACATTCGGCCACCGGGGCTCGGCGTATCCCGACGTCAACGTAGCGCTCGAGGCGGCGGTGCAGGCTGCAGCCCCCGAAGACTTAGTGCTCGTGTGCGGTAGCATTTTCCTGGTGGCCGAGGTAGACCGCACCCGCTTCACCGACTAAAAGCGCAGCGGGTGGCTGCGCTCCTATCTTGTCTGGTGGTATCATAGTTGTATTTCGCCGAGTTCCATCAGCGCATAAAGAATACAGTTGACGTGGAGGCTTTGCATCATTCTGTTTTCCCGTACGAGCGTTTTCACTTCGTCGATCGTCAGTTCCAGTACCTCTAGATCTTCCGACTCGTCAAGCTTCTGCTCCGTAACTTTTTCTCCGCCGGTGGCGAGGAAAAAATGGGTGAAGTTGTTCGTCGTCGAAGGGTTCGCCGAAACTTTTGCGAGGAAGCGGAAGGTTTCGAAGCGGTAGCCCGTTTCTTCCATGATCTCGCGCTTGCAGGCTTCTTCCATGGTCTCCCCTTTCTCCGACACGCCGCCGGGTAGCTCCGTCTCGATGCTGTTGATCCCATGCCGGTATTGGCGCACGAGCAGTACCTTCCCTTCTTTGGTGAGCGCGAAGGCATTCACCCAATCGGGGTATTCGCTCACAAAAAAAGCCGGGATGACGGTGCCATTGGGCATGACGCATTTATCCTGCCGTATGGTGAGCCACTCTTTTTGGTGCAGGTATTTAGATTCCAGTACGTTCCACTTCTTCATATGGTGATTCCTATCTGCAAACGGCGAACCATGTCGGGCGCGTCAATGATGTAAGTTACCAGCCCATGCGTTCGCGCAGGGCATTGATATGGGCAACATGATGCCGGCTGTGCCAGGCATACATGCCGAGCAGGTACCACAGCGTCATCTGCTGCTGGTGCTCGGGGTGAAATACGGTCCGCTGCTGCAGGACCTCGTCAGAAAGTGAGCGGAGGAAATGGTCCCAGCGGGTATGCAGGGCAAACAACAGGGTCACGGAGGTATTCACGGGCAGCGCAGCAACGTCGGCCAGGTGGGCCCAGTCGTTTTCCTCGTAGGGTTTGATGGTCGGGTTCTCTTCCGTCATCCCCAGCTTGAAGCGCATATAGGCATTCATATGGCTGTCGGCAATATGATGCACAAGCTGGTGTACCGTCCAGCCGCCCTCGCGGTAGGGCGTGTGCAGCTGCGCTTCGTCGAGGTTTTGAAGGGATTGCTCCAGCAGGTTCGGCAGGAAGCGGATGTCGGCCATCCATTGCTCGCGCTGATCGCGGGAGAATTCCTTGGTGCTGTATTTCCCGATCGGGTAACGAAGGTCAATTGCTGTTTCCATGATCAGTTGGTTTGAGAACAAGATACGAAACGTAAGCAGGTGAGCGGGTGAGCAAGTGAGCGGTGTACCCGGGAATTCGTTTCAGTAAACCAGTTCCATCGGCCCCATTGGCTATCGCTAACGATCGGGTGCCCTTGCCCATAAACCAATAGGCCAGTAAAAAGGCGCCTATCGCCTTACCTCAGGATCTGCAGCAGCTCCACCTCGAAGTCGAGCACGGCACCGCCGGGGATCCCGGGAACGCCATTGTCGCCGTACGCAAGGTCGGAAGGAATCCAAAGGCGCCACTTGGAGCCCTCGGGCATCATCGGGAGCACTTCCTGCCAGCCTTTGATGAGCTGCGTGAGGCGGGCAGTAAAGGGCTGGTTGCGGCGATAAGAGGAGTCAAACTCCTTGCCGTCGAGCAGGCGGCCGGCGTAGTGGGCTTTGATCTCGCTGTTGGCGGATGGCTGCTTGCCCGTACCTTCTTTGAGGATCGTGTACTGGATGCCGGAAGGTAATGTTACCACACCCTCCTTCTTTTTGTTCTCTTCCAGGAAAGCAGCGCCCTCCTGCTTCTGGGCGTTGATCTTCTCGCTCTTGGCACCTTGAAGTCTATCGAATAAGCTCATGGTCGTTTGATTTTGTAGAGCGGCTAAGGTAGGGCAATGCCGTTTCCAAAAGCCTTCATGGTACGGCAGGTCAACCCGGGTAGTGATCCAGGTACTCGGCGAAGGTCTCGTGGATCGAAAGCACGGTACCAGACGGGTCGATGGCAAGGTACGCACCGGGGAACAGCCGGGCCGTAGCCAGCAGCGAGGCAGGCAGCTCTTTTACTTCGAGCAGGCGCTCTACCAGCATATCGAAAGCGCCGCCAGCCGGTGCCGACAAGTGGACTTCACCATCGTCGTGGCTGCCGAGCCGGAGCCCTCCCTCCAGCAGCAGGCTGGCGTCATGAATCCGGATCCCGGGATGGGTCGCAAAGAAATGAGTGAAGGAGCCCATCGTGGTAAAGGTGGATACGATCGCTTCGTCGAGGTAGCCTGCTCCGGAATCCGCGAGTACATGGGCCTGCAGGATGGGGTGGCCGGGCTGGAAGAGCCGGGTGGCTTCCAGGGTACTCCATCCGCCAAAGTAGCACGACTCGTTGCCGTCGGTCTCGTGGCTGAAGTTCAGCGCATAAACGGAATCCGTCACTCGCGCAGGGATTTGCCGGTAAGGTGGATGAACACATCTTCCAGGTTGGCCTTCTTCACTTCTTTCGGCCGCTCGAAACCAGTCGCTACGAGCTCGTCGACGAGTTGATCCGGCGACGCCAGCGCCACGATCTCGCCGCTCTCGATGATCGCCACGCGGTCGCAGAGGTACTCGGCCTCGTCCATATAATGCGTCGTGATGATCACGGTGGTGCCTCGGTCGCGGATGCCGCGTACGAGGTCCCAGAGGTTGCGGCGCGCCTGCGGGTCAAGGCCGGTAGTCGGCTCGTCGAGGAAGATGATCTTGGGCTCGTTGATGAGCGTGGTGGCGATCGAGAAGCGCTGCTTCTGCCCGCCGCTAAGCTCTTTGAATTTCGCTTTGGCCTTGTCGCGTAGCTGCACCTGGTCGAGCAGGACCAGCGGGTCTACGGTGCGGTTGTACAGGCCGGCGAAAAGCTCAATCAGCTGCACCAGGTTCAGATTGGGATAAAAGCCGCTCGTCTGGAGCTGTACGCCGATGATCTTCTTGATCTCATTGGGCTCCCGGTCGAGGTCGAGGCCGGCAACGGTTACAGAGCCCGAGGTTTTCCCGCGCAGCGTCTCGATGATCTCCAGCGTGGTACTTTTACCGGCACCGTTGGGGCCGAGCAATCCGAAGATCTCCCCCTCGTACACGTCGAAGGAAAGGCCTTTCACGGCTTTAAAGGAGCCGTAGTGCTTCACGAGCTCGCGCACCTCGATAATCTTGTTCATAACGAGGCAAAGGTAGGGTACGGTGGAAAGAAGGCGGAGAAAGGGAAAGAAGAGTTTTTTCACCGCTAAGAAAAGAAGGGGCTAAGGGTTTCGCTAAGAATTGCTTGTTGCACGCTGTGTTTTTCACGCCGGGTTTTCAGCGAAAAAACACAATTCTGCTCGGGCTTTTTCACCGGGAATGGCTTTCTGCACAAGATAGCTTTGTTCGAAAAACATGGAACACGATATTGAAAAGATCGGCAAAGCGATATTGGATGCCGCCATCACGGTGCATAAGGCGTTGGGTCCAGGACTGCTGGAATCGGCCTACAAAATTGCGCTTGAGCATGAACTCACGCTTCGTGGTTTTGGGGTGCGGCGCGAAGTGCCGGTTCAGTTGGTATACAAAGGAGTTAATGCCGGCAAAGGGTTCAGGATGGACATGCTGGTAAATGACCTCGTGATCGTTGAGGCCAAGGCGGTGCAGGAGCTGCATCCGATCGACCTTTCGCAACTACTCACACATCTCCGGTTATATGATCGGCGCCTTGGATACCTGATCAACTTCAATGTAACCCTTTTTAAAGACGGCTTCAAACGTGTTGTAAACAACTGGCATTACCAAAACACATAAAAAAGGTCCCGCCGTCAGGCGGGACTCTATTCTTAGCGAATACCTTAGCTCCTTCGATTCTTAGCGGTAAGAAACCTTTTTATCCTTCCTACGCCTTCACCGCGCTGGCTTCCGGATGCAGGAACGTTTCGAGCTCCGCCATCATCTCCTTACTCCCCACGAAGAACGGCGTGCGCTGGTGCAGCTCCGTAGGCACCACGTCGAGGATGCGCTCGTGGCCGTTGGTGGCGACGCCGCCGGCCACTTCCACGATGAACGCGAAGGGGTTGCACTCGTACAGCAGGCGCAGCTTGCCTTTCGGCTTCTCGGTATAGCCCGGGTACATGAAGATGCCGCCCTTGATCAGGTTGCGGTGTACGTCGGCCACCATGGAGCCGATGTAGCGCTGGGTATAAGGTCCGCCGGTGGCCTTGGTCTTGTTCTGGCACCCGTTGATGTACTTGCGCACGCCCTCGTCGTACTGGAAGAAGAAGCCGTGGTTCACGGAGTAGATCTTGCCCTGCGGCGGACATTGAATATCGGGGTGGCTGAGGCAGAACTCGCCGATCGACGGGTCGAGCGTAAAGCCGTTGACGCCGCGGCGCGTGGCATACACGAGCATGGTCGACGACCCGTACACCACGTAGCCGGCAGCCACCTGGTTGCGCCCGGGCTGCAAAAAATCCTCGGCAGTGACCGGGGTACCCTTTGGCGACACGCGGCGGTAGATGCTGAAGATGGTACCGATCGATACGTTCACATCGATATTGCCGGAGCCGTCGAGCGGGTCGAAGAGGCATACATATTTCGAGTTCATGCTCACCTGGTCGTCGAAGGCCACGAACTCGTCGAGCTCCTCGGAAGCAAAGCCGGCGCAGGAAACGCCGCGCTGGAGCACGCCCCAGAACTGGTTGTTGGCATAGACGTCGAGCTTTTTCACGTCTTCACCCTGAACGTTTACGGTGCCTTCGTCGCCGAGGATGTCTACCAGGCCGGCTTTGTTGACCTCCACGTTCACGCGCTTGGCGGCAAGGCCGATGTCGCGGAGCAGCGTCGAGAGCTCGCCGGTGGCGTTGGGGAGGGTTCGGAGCGACTGCAGCGTAAATTCGTCGAGCGTCAGCACGTTTCTGTTCACATGGGCCATACGTATGCGGTTTTAGGGGGTTGGCAACAAAAGTAAGGTGCGCGAAGTAAAGCAGCGAACCGCAGACCGGCAATTCGTCATGTACGCCGTACATATCGCCCTGTCGCTACACCGAAGCAGCCGAAGTGCTACCTTCCCGCTTCAAATCTTCTCCATGAGATCGTTCCTGCTGGCGCTCCTGCTGCTCACCTCAATCCTCTCCACCGCGCAGACCTACGCCGATTCGGTGACCCTGCTTACGCGCGGCACCAAAACATCGATCCGCGGGCTCTCGGCGGTTGACAACAACGTGGTGTGGGTAAGCGGCTCCAATGGCACCGTGGGTAAAAGCACCGACGGCGGCGCAACCTGGAAGTGGATCACGGTCACCGGCTTTGAGAAGCGCGACTTCCGCGACATCGAGGCCTTTGACGCGTCCCGCGCCATCATCATTGCGGTTGATTCACCCGCCTACATCCTCAAAACCATCGACGGTGGCGCCTCCTGGAAAGTGGTTTACGAAAACCGTACGCCCGGCATGTTCCTCGACGCGATGGAGTTCTGGAACGAGGAAGCGGGTATCGTGGTGGGCGACCCGATCGGCGGGCGCCTCTTCATCGCCCGCAGCTTCGATGGCGGCAGCACCTGGAAAGACGTCCCGTTTGAGTACCGTCCGCAGTCCGACTCCGGGGAAGCTATGTTCGCTTCGTCGGGCACCAACGTGCGCGTGCTCGACCGCGACGAGGCGGTGATCGTTACCGGTGGGCTCCGCTCACGCGTGCTGATCCGCGACAGGCACCACGAGCTGCCGATCATGCAGGGCACCGAAAGCCGTGGCGCCAACTCCATCGCGGTACAAGACCACCGCACCCGCAAGGGTGGCAAGCGCATGATAGTGGTGGGCGGCGACTTCTTCCGTCCCGCCAATGACTCCGCCGTTTGCTTTTATACCAGCGACCGGGGCCGCACCTGGAAGGCACCGAAGGTACCGCCGCACGGCTACCGCAGTTGCGTGGAGTATGCGTCAAAGTCCACCCTGCTGGCCTGTGGCATCAACGGCGTCGACATCAGTACCGATGGCGGTAAGAACTGGAAATGGATCAACCGCGAAGGCTACCACGTGTGCCGGAAGGCCAAGAAAGGAACCACGGTCTTTTTCGCCGGCGGTGGTGGCAAGGTGGGCAAGCTGGCGGCAAATTAGTCTAATGGTCTATTCGTCTATTTGTAAGGGTCGCTTTGGATACGGTCATCTTTCTGTTATCTGACGGTGCGTTCAATCCGAAGCACTCCTTACGATTTACAACCTTTAGCATCTACCAACGCCGTTGTCCGTAGTCTTCGACTACGGATCAGTCTCCGACTACGAACCAGTCTTCGACTACGGACCATGTTTCGCAACGATCAGAATACCGATCGGACGTCACTTCCCTCCCACGCCTGCAACAGCGCCTCCGGATCGTCTGGTGTGATCAGGATCTTTTTGCCGTTGCTGGTGCGCACCAGTAATCCGCCGTTGCGGTGGGTGGCATACCAGGTCATGGAACCGAGGGCCCGGTTGGCAAAGCGGCCGTAGTAGCCGAACAGGCCGCCGACCCCGAAAAGGCGGATGCTGCCGCGCAGGTCTGCCTTCGATACCGGCTCGATGCGTAGGATATCGGAACGCTGGATACGCACCGCCGACCAGGTACGGCATACGATCAGCTCAGTGTGCGTGAGCCGGTAGCCCTGCGGGCGGAGCACGAACGAAAGCAGCCAGGTGGCCGCCAGGAACCCGATCACAATGGCCGGGCCGAGGCGCGGCACCTCGTTCCAGATCGACACCTGCACCGCCGCTACACCCAGGAACAACAGGGTAACCACAGCGGTCAGCGATTTGCAGAGGCGGTCCATCGAAGCCGGGAAGTCGCGGTTCATAGAAAAAGCCGGCAACTGCCGGCTTTCAAAGGTATTGATGTGTGGGGATTCTACTTGATTTGCTCCGCCAGCTCGCGCACCGAAAGCCGGTTGCGGTAATCGGCGTCAAAATAACGGTAGGTGATGGACCCGTCGCGGTTGATGATGTACACAGCGGGCACGGGCAGGCTGGCGGCTTCCTTCTGATTGTTGATGGCCAGCAGGTCGATGTCGGCGGTTTTGTAGCGGCGGATCGTGCGCTCGTCCACGGCAAAGTTCACTCCATAGGCCTTCGACCACTTCGACTCCGCATCGTGCAGGATCGGGAAGGCCGCGCCGGTCTTCTTTACCGTTTCCTGGATACCGGGCGTTGCTTCCTGCGTGATCGCCACGATCGAGGCTTTTTTGTCGGTGATGAGCTGCAGCGAGTCCTGCAGGTTCTTAAGCTGCCGGTTGCAATAGGGACACCAGTTGCCGCGGTAGAACAGTACTACTACGGGGCCTTTCTTCTTGAGCTCCTTCAGGCTCACCTTGTTGCCATTCTGGTCGGTGCCGGAGAAGTCGGGGGCCTTGGAGTTGATGAAGAGGCCCTCGGGCTTGTCCTGGGCGGAGGCCGCCAGCGTGAAGGCGGCGAAGAGGCTGAGGAAGAATGCTTTCATAATGGAATTCGAATTTACGGCATTGCGGCCTGGCAGGGAAAAGGACGCGGGAACTTAACAAAGCGTTGCATTGGCGTGAATCGTCTCCCGAAGCATCGGGACGTCAATCGTGAATTCGTGCTTCTTCGATCCTTTGCTTCTTTTTGCATCAGCCCGGATACCGGCAGTTCATTTCTTGAACATGACCCAAACGGCGGCGAGCAGCAGGGCAAAGGAGACGAGGTAACGCCAGTGAAAGGCCTCTTTCAGGATGAAGACCGCGAAGAGGCTGAACACGATGAGGGTGATCACTTCCTGGATCATCTTGAGCTGGAAGGCGCTGAAGCCGCTGCCATAGCCGATGCGGTTGGCGGGTACCATCAGGCAGTATTCGAACAGCGCAATGCTCCAGCTCAGCACGATGGCTTTCCAGAGCGGCATGCCGGTGTCTTTGAGGTGGTAATACCAGGCAAAGGTCATGAAGACATTGGAGGCGAACAGCAGGGCGATCGTTTGCATGGGGCGAATGTACGGCGCGGTGCCGCGCCCTTGCGGTGACGCCGCGCCAACCGCGTCTCCTATCCTTCCTGGCAGACCGGCCTACGTAGCCCTTTACACGCCTGTTTTGCGGGTAGACATCGCTGCTCCAGGTAGTGACACCGCTGTTTTGTCTGTTTACATGGCTGTTCTGTCGGTTTACATGACCGTTTTACGATCTGACATGTCTGCTGAGCCATTTGACATGCCTGTTTTACGTAAAACTCTGCTGCTCTGTCAGTTGACACGGATGTTCTGTCAGTTTACCTGTCGGTTATGCCCCTGCGCGGGTGTGTTTGCGACAAAGTGCTCGTGATCGTGAAGTGCAGTCATCGGGCGACGTGACGGTCATTGCGAGCGCAGCTAAGCAATTTCCTATGTTACCCGGGGTGATCGAAATAACTGCGGCCGAAAGACGACTGCAACGAGAGTCAATACTTGGTTCGAACTCCTCATTTCAATGCCAGTTGCACACGTCTATTTCCCACAAGTCCTTCCATGCAGTGTTCATTGATTCAATGAGTGCCAGCTTGGCTTTACGGCTGCCAACTTTGATACGTTTCTCCTCAGCGATAGCCATCCAAATAGTCGGGTAAGCCTGGTAATAAACCAACTTGCTCACATTATAGCGCTCGGTAACTTGATTGCTGCCGTGATACAGATGTCGATGTCTAGAGATCCGCTACTGCAAGTTCACCTTCACACCGGTATACAACACCGTGTTGTGATGATTGGTAGGTATATAAACGAATGCTTCTCATGCCATCTAGCAAAGATTTCTTTAGGCTGGTAGGGCTTCATTGCAGAATGAACGTTATTGCCGGTGTTTTCTCTGGAAGCGAGCTGGAAATTCCTCTTTGCGCCGTTCTTCTTTTGCAGCGACGTTTTCAAACACTCCGCGTAACGGGGGAGATTGCTTCGCTGCGCTCACAATGACGGGAGCTGCGCTCGCAATTGCAGTTGCTGCTTTTGTTTCAATCCCTCGATACGAGCAACGTTTACGAACACTCCGCGTAACGGAGGAGATTGCTTCGCTGCGCTCGCAATGACGGGAGCTACGTGCTTAATGACGCGTCGCGTCAGTTTGAAGCGCTCAAGTAAAAAAGAAAGAGCCGCCCAACGGCGACCCTTACTAATAAACTAACAAACCAATAAACCAATAAACTAAGAAACCCCCGACGGCGTCGTCACCCCCGCGAGGTTGCGGAAGTCGACGGGCACGAGCTTGCTCACGCCGGGCTCCTGCATCGTAACGCCGTAAATGACGTCCACGGTGCTCATCGTGGTCTTGTTGTGCGTCACGATGATGAACTGCGAGTTGTTGGAGAACTCGCGGATCATGTTGGTGAACTTACCCACGTTGGCATCGTCGAGCGGGGCGTCCACCTCATCGAGGATACAGAACGGAGCGGGCTTGATCAGGTAGATGGCGAAGAGCAGCGCGGTGGCCGTCAGCGTACGCTCACCACCCGACAGCTGGCCGATGGAGCTCGGGCGCTTGCCCTTCGGCTTCGCCATGATGTCGATGCCGGTCTCCGCCAGGTTGTCTGGGTTCTCGAGGATGAGGTCGCACTGGTCGTCGTCGGTAAAGAGCGTTTTAAATACGCGGATGAAGTGATCGCGCACCAGGTTGAAGGTGTCGAGGAACTTCTGGTTGGCCGTGGTCTCCACTTCGGCGATCGTCTGCAGCAGGCTTTCCTTGGCGCTCACGAGGTCGTCTTTCTGCTCCACGATGAACTCGTAACGCTTCTTCATTTCCTCGAAGGCCTCGATGGCGGTGGGGTTTACCTCGCCGAGGTTCTCGAGGCGCTTCTTCATACGGTCGGCCTTTTCCTGCAGCTCCTCTACCGGCACTTCGCCGGTGCGTGGCTCGTCGAGGATGTCTTCAAGGTTGATCTTGAACTCCACGTTGAGGCGCTCCTTCATACCGGCCAGGTTCAGCTTCACGTCGGTGAGCTTGTCCTTGATGGCGGTGAGCAATTGCTCCACCTGCTCGCGCTCTTTCGAGATCGAGCGAAGCTCGCTTTCCTTGGCGGAGAGCTGGTTGCGGATGTTGTAGTAAGCCTGGTCCTTTTCGTTGAGGCCCTGCTCCTCGCTTTCACGGCGGCGCATCAGCTCGTACAAACTTTCCTCGGTGTCCTTAAGTGTGCTCTCGAGCTCGGTCACCTGCTTGCTGGTCTCGGCAAGCTGCGTCGTGTTGTTCTGTACCTGCGTGTGGAGGTCCTGGAGCTGGTTGCTTTTGAAGGTGAGCTCCTGCTTCAGCGCCGAGATCTTGCTCTGCTGGCGCGTCACGTTCAGGTTCAAGTTATTGTACTGTGTGTTGACGTTGTTGTATTCAACTTCGATATTCCGGTACGCGGTTTCGGCCTCCGTGAGCTCGTTCGCGTATTGCGCGATGTGCTCGTTCAGCGCCGTCAGCTCGCCGCGCACGCCTTCTACCGAAAGCGAGGTCTGGTCGAGTTGGCCGTGCAGGTCTTCGAGGCGGTTGCGGCTCATGCCCTGCGTGTGCTGCAGGTTCTCCAGGCGGTTCTGCACCTGGAAGAGGCCGTTGGTGAGCTGCTGGATCTCGCGCTCTGCGTCGCGGATGGCGCTCTCGCGGAGGTCGGCATTGAAGGCCACCACCTCGTTCTGGCGCTCCTGGATCTGCGCACGCAGCCCGTCCACGACGGCCTGCTGCTTCTCGATGTCCTTCTTCAGCTTCTCGAGATTCTTCGCGCGGCCGATCTTCTTGCCTTCGAAGAGACCCACGGAGCCGCCGGTGAGGGTGTATTTTCCTTTGACGTACTTACCATTCCGCTCCAGGATTACGGAGCCGTTGGAGTGCTCGAGCGCGCTCTCGTCGGAGGCGATGAAGACGTTGCCCAGCAGGTGGCTCGCGAGGGCGCGGTACTGCGCGTCCACCTCGATCACCTCCATGGCGGGAATGGTACCGGCGGGCGCGCTGTGTCCGTCGCTGCCGTTGCCGGCCACGCGGTCGAGGAGGAAGAAGTTGGCCTTACCCTTTTTGTTGTTGTCCAGTAGATGTACGGCCTGCAGGCCTTCCTGCAGGTCGTTCACCACGTAGTAGTTCAGGTACGGCTCCAGTACATTTTCGACGGCGGCGCGGTATTCTTCCTTTACGTAGATGATGTCGGAAAGAATGGGCGCCGAGTGGTTCCAGTTCGGGTTCTTGTGGAGGAACTTGATGCTTTCGGGATAGCCTTCCATCGAGTCGATGAGGCTTTTGAGCAGGTTGTGCTCGTTGGTCTTCGCATCGAGCTTGCGTTGCTCGTCGGCGAGCTGGCCACGCAGGCCTTCGAGCACCTGCTGCGTCTTGAGGATCTGCTCCTTCGTATTGTTATGGTGCTGCTGGAGCGCCTCGAGGTCTTTCTTACGCTGGTCAAGCTCCGTCTGGCGGTTCTCCTTTTCGACCTCGAGTGCGGCGACCTGCTCTTCGCGGGTAGCACGCTCTTCTTCGAGCTGGGTGATGGCGCGCTGCAGGTTCTGGATGGAGGTGTCGGCGATGGCCACCTTCTTCTCCGCGTCGAACTGGTTGCGCTGCACCTGCTGGTACGATTGGCGCAGGGCGTTGAGCGCATTGCGCTTCTCGTCGAGCACGCCGCGGGAGGCGTCCACGCTGGAGCGGAACTCCTCGAGTTGGGCCGTGAGGTCGCCGAGGCTTTCTTCCTCGTCGGTCAGTTGCTGCTGCGTAAACTGGATGCTTTCCTCGATGCCGGTGATCTGGCCGCCGGCGCGCTGCAGGAAGCTCTCGAGGCCGGTGGCACGCTCGCGCAGGTGCTCGAGCCGCTGGGCCGACAGGTTCTTTTCGTTCTCCTTGGTACGTACCTGCTGCACGAGCTCGTTGAACGATTGCTGCAACGAGTGGAGCTCGCGCTCGCGGGCGATGAAATCGACACGCTCCTGCTCGAGTCCGGCCTCGCGCGTGGCGATCTCAGCTTCGAGGGCGATGCGCTTGTCGGTCTCGGTCTCCTGCTGCTCGTTGAGCGTGCGGTAGGTAACGTTGAAGCCCTCGAGGGCGGCTTTCGCCAATTCGATCGAGATCTCGCGGTAGTCCTTCTTGATCTCGTAATATTTCTCGGCCTTTTTCGCCTGGTTCTCGAGCGTCTTGAGCTGGTTGTTGATCTCGAAGAGCAGGTCTTCGATCCGGTTCAGGTCGCTTTCGGTGGCGTCAAGCTTCTGGCGGGCTTCCTTCTTACGGGTCTTGTAGATGGAGATGCCGGCCGCTTGCTCGAGCATGCGGCGACGCGAGTTGTCCTTGTCTTTGATCAGGTCGTCGACCATGCCCAGCTCGATGATGGCGTAGGAGTCGGTGGACACGCCGGTGTCGAGGAAGAGGTTCTGGATGTCCTTAAGGCGGCAGGAAACGTCGTTGAGGCGGTACTCCGATTCCCCGTTCTTGTAGAATTTCCGGGTGATGGTGACGGTGTTGAACTCGGTGGGGAGCAGGTTCTTCGTGTTCTCGAAGGTGAGGCTCACCTCGGCAAGGCCGGAGGCAGAGCGCGTTTTGGAGCCGTTGAAGACGAGCGCCTCCAAGTTTTCCGAGCGCAGGTGCGAGATCTTCTGCTCACCGATCACCCAGCGGATGGAGTCCACGATATTGGACTTGCCGCAGCCGTTGGGGCCTACGATACCGGTGATGTTCTCGTCGAAATTGACAATAGTTTTATCCGCAAAGGATTTGAATCCTTTGATTTCCAGGGATTTTAGTCGCACTCTTCAGCTAATTAAGTCGACAAATATAACGGAATGGGCGGAAAGGGCCGGGCCGGCTTCGGGGCAGCAGGTGGCATGGTGGCTGCCGGCCCTGCGGCGGGGGCTGTTGGCGGCATGCAAGCCGCGCAGCGCGTTCAAACTTTGTTACAGATAAGTGAAAACACATACCTTTTTTCGCCGCATTTGCGAATTTTGCCTATATTCTTTAACCCCTTGATCAGGAATTATATATGAAAACTGTAGTCGTCCCCGTCGATTTTTCCGAAAACTCCCTTGCTACCGCCCGGTACGCCGTCAATATGCTCTCCGGCATCCCGGAGGTGAACACGGTGCTGTACCACATGTACGAGAAGGCCAATGAAGAAGAAGAGGCCTATTTCCGCCTCGAAGCCATGAAGACAGAGCTGAGCAACGTAGCCGTGGCCACGATCTCCTGCCATGCCGAACCCGGCTCCGACTTCCCTGAATCGCTGTCCCGCTTCGCGCGCCACTGGGCCGCTTCGCTGATCGTGATGGGGCTGACCGGCAAGACCAAGCTGGGCCAGATCTTTATGACCGGCAACACCCTGAAGCTTGTCGAAAAGAACCCGTGTCCCGTGATGGTAATCCCGCCGCAGGCCGAATTCACGAAGATCAACAATGTGGCGCTTACCTCCGATTTCCGCGACGTGGACCTCACCACACCCGTCGGGCCCATCAAGCAGGTACTCGAGCTGTTTCGCCCGGCGTTGCATATCGTGAACGTGAACAGCGAGCACTACGTGGCCCTCAGCGAGCACTTCCTTGAGCAAAAGGCACGGATGAACGCGCTCTTCAGCGATTTCAAGCCTGAGTTCTATTTCATCGGGACCTACGATTTCCACGAAACGATCAACCAGTTCGTAAGCGACAAGCAGATCGACATGGTGATCACCATCCCGCGCTCGCACTCGTTCATCGACAAGTTGTTCAATCCGAACCACACCAAGAAGCTGGTGTTCAGCAGCACGGTGCCGGTGCTGGCAGCACACGAATAAGATGTCAGATCTTGGATCGCAGATGTCTGATCGGAAGCACTCCGGTCAGGCATTTTTATTTACGAGGGGCGCGCAGATCTGAGATCCGAGACCCTAGATCTGAGATTTCCCCTGTATTTTCGGCCCGTTGGGCCTGGCTGTGTGTGCCTGATTTCACGAAAAACGATTGCATGAAAAACATAAAGCTGATCGAAGTTCCCTCCGAGATCGGTGCCGGTACCCGCGGGGCTTCCCTGGGTATCGAGGCGATCAAGATCGCCGCCCTCGACTTCATGAGCAATTTCTTCATCCACTTCCCTTCGGAGCGGGTGCCGGTAGAGAACAAGCTGCTATACGAGCCCATCGAATCGCCGTACGCGAAGCGCATCAAAGGCGTTGCCTCCATGTACGACAAGGTGAGCAAGGCGGTGCTTGAAACCATGAAAAGCAATTTCTTCCCGGTGGTGCTCAGCGGCGACCACAGCATCGCCGGCGCCACCATCGCGGGCATCAAGATGGCCAAACCGAAAAGCAAGCTCGGCGTGATCTGGATCGACGCGCACGCCGACCTGCACACCCCGTATACGACTCCTTCGGGCAATATGCACGGCATGCCCCTCTCCCTCTCCATCAACGAAGACAACGCCGAAAGTGCCGTGCACCAGCTCGACCCCGACACGGCGAAATACTGGAACGGGCTCAAGAACTTGGGCAAGATCGCACCCAAGGTATTGCCCGAGGACATCGTGTTCATCGCCCTGCGCGACTTCGAGCGCGAGGAAAAGGCCCTCATCGACAAATACGGCATCAAGGTGATCACCACTAAAGAAGTGCGGAGCAAGGGCCCGGAGAACATTGTACGTGCCGTTACGCGCTACCTCTCCGACTGCACCGATATCTATGTCTCCTTCGATGTGGATTCGCTGGACTCATCGATCTCGAAAGGAACCGGCACGCCCGTCAGCAACGGCCTGCGCGAGCGCGAGGCCGAAGACCTGGTGAGTAAATTCATGCAAAACCGAAAAGTGTGCTGCTTCGAACTGACGGAGGTAAACCCCACCCTCGATAAGGAAAACCTGATGGCCGAGATCGCGTTCAACATCCTGCAGCGCAGCGTGAACGTGCTGATGTATTCGTAGGGAGATTGTCTATTCGTCTATTGGTTTATTTGTAAATGGTCCTGGCGAAGCGAAGCTTGCCAGGATGCCGGCCGGAGCGCCGGTATAAGGTCGCCTCAGGGCGACTTTTCTTTTGCCTGATTTTGCGGGTCCAGAAAAGATAGAGGGTCGACAGAAGCAGTGGTATATTTCAGGACCTAAGAAGCTTTTTGAATGATTTCGATCAGCGTTCATCGGAGACTGCGCAAGCGCGGGGAGCGGGGCTGACGCCCCTGTCACGACGACACGACGGCGCTCCCGAAGCCTCGGGAGGCACAACGAAGATTGGAAAAAACAGATTGTTTTTCTACGTCGCGCCGTCGTGCATCGAGGCCGCTTGCTGCCGACCATTCCCCTGTTTCATGAGAACCATTTAAGGCAAGAAGCTTCTAAGACGTGCCATCAGCGAATGTTCGGCGCAGGCCGTCCACGAAGGAAGTTGTGGTATAGTTTAGTTCGCTCTTTGCCTTGCTGATGTCGAAGCCGGTTTTCGGAGGACGGCGGGCCGGTTGGGCAAAGCTGTGTTCGTCGACCGGTGTGATCAGGCGCTCGTCGAGCCCAAGGTGCCGGGCGGTTTCGACGGCCATCTCGTAAGGGGTGCGCACGTCAGCACCCGAAAGGTGCCAGGTGCCGGTAGCGCCGGTTTCAACAATTTTTACGATTCCCCGTACGAGGTCTTCCACATAGGTGGGCGTCCGCACCTGGTCGTTGAAAATATGGAGCGGCTTTCCTTCGCGGAGGGCCTTGGCGACCATCGTCAGGAGGTTGTCGCGGTTAAGGCGCGGCGCGCCGTACACAAGCACTGTGCGTACGATGGCCCACGAAAAGGGGTATTCCCGAACAAGTGCTTCGGCCCGCACCTTTGTCTCCCCGTAATAATTAACAGGCGCCACCGCATCCTCTTCCCGGTAAAAGCCCGACTCGCCATCAAACACGAAATCGGTGGAGAGGAAAACGAAATGCGCTCCGTGGCGGGCGGCTGCCTCCAGCAGATTCCTGGTGCCGCTCACGTTCACCGTATCGGCGAAAGGGCGGTCGGTTTCGCACTGGTCCGGTTTAGAGAGGGCGGCGCAGTGCACGATGCAGCGGGGCTTGAAGGCATCGATCAAAGTAGCTACGGCCTCCCGGTCGGTGATATCCAGCGGCGCATAGGTAAGCGCCGGTACCGAAAATGAAAATCGGCAATCACCCTTCCCCGTAGCCAGCACCGTTGATGTGGCGGCCAGGTATTCGGAAAGGTAATTGCCGACGAAGCCATTGGCCCCGGTAATGAGAACGGGTTGCATGGCTCAAATATAGGAGAATGCGTCAGGGCGCTACCTGCAGCAGGTTCACCAGGTTGGTATACGACATCTGGCGCAGGTCATCGGCCGTCATGTTCATGCGGGCCAAGGCTTCCGGCGGAACGAGGAAGTAACGCAGCTGCACGTTGGGCTGGGCCCCGATGAAATATTTGGATTGGTCGTTGTGCATTTCCAGGTTAAGGTCGATGCCGTACATCTTGGCCACATAGCGCCAGAACACCGGGAAGTTCATCCGCTCGTAGGGCAGGTAGAAATGAAAGGGCACGCCCAGCGGGGTGTTCATGTTGACGTCCGCGAAGTTGTAGCCCCTGGCGAAAACCATGATAGCTCCACGGTTGAGCATGGTCTGGTCGAGCTGCTTGAAGTTGCGGGGTGTGTTGAAAATGGATACGTTGTCGTTGCCCGCGGTCTTGCTCCAGGTGGAAGGGTTTTCCCAGCCAGTGACCCAGGAACCGTTCTGGGTGGTTTCGACGGTGTTGCCCGCCGGTTGCTGGTTTTGCGCGTTTTCGGGAGCGGGCGCCATTTCGGCTACTGCGTCGCTTTTGGAGCAGGCGGAAAAAAGCAGGGCCACGAGGGCGGAGCTGAAGAGTGCTCTTTTCATGATGTTGTGTTTTTTGAGGTTAGCTATTGTAGAATAGACGAATTCCATGCCATTGTGTTAATGAAAAACAAAAAGAGATACATTCATGCCCCGAACGGAGTTTACCCTTAATAGGTGTGTATGCCGTACACAGTGCCGGCAATCCCTTATTTTTGGCACGCCCGACGCATTTCTGGTGCGCCTGGCCGTTTGAAACTGAAGAATACAGGAATGGAAAAGAAAGTTTCCCGCATTGGCGTGCTGACCTCCGGAGGCGACTCTCCCGGCATGAACGCCGCGATCCGCGCGGTAGTACGAACCGGACTTTACTATGGCCTCGAGGTGTACGGCATCATGCGTGGATACCAGGGCCTCATGGAGAACGATATCAAGAAGATGGAGAGCCGCTCGGTGGCCAATATCATCCAGCGTGGCGGCACGATCCTCAAGACTGCCCGCTGCAAGGCCTTTCATACCGAGGAAGGGCGCAAGCAGGCCTATGATGTGCTGAAGAGCCATGGCATCGACGGACTCGTCATCATCGGCGGCGACGGCTCCTTCCAGGGCGCCGTCAAGTTCTCCCGCGAATTCGACATTCCCTGCATCGGCCTTGCCGGCACCATCGACAAGGATATCTACGGTACCGACTTCACCATTGGCTTCGACACGGCCGTGAACACGGCTGTTGAGGCGATCGACAAGATCCGCGATACGGCCGACGCGCACGACCGCCTGTTCATTGTGG
Organism: Flaviaestuariibacter amylovorans; assembly: GCF_039541815.1. Taxonomy (NCBI): domain Bacteria; kingdom Pseudomonadati; phylum Bacteroidota; class Chitinophagia; order Chitinophagales; family Chitinophagaceae; genus Flaviaestuariibacter; species Flaviaestuariibacter amylovorans. The sequence goes on along the minus strand of NZ_BAABGY010000007.1, from coordinate 497,079 downwards.
AAGTGATGGGCCGCGACGCCGGCTACATCGCCCTGCACAGCGGCATCGCCACCGGCGCGGAGAACATCCTCGTGCCGGAGCAAAAGACCAACATCCAGGACGTGATTGCCTCCCTCCAGGAAAAGGAGCGCCGCAAGAAGCTGGTGAACATCATCGTGGTGGCGGAAGGCGACGAGTTCGGCGGAGCCAACAAGGTGGCCGAAGCCATCAAGCAACACGTTCCCGGCGTGGAGGCGCGTGTCTGTATCCTCGGGCACATCCAGCGCGGCGGCGCCCCCTCCTGCCTCGACCGCCTCATTGCCAGCCGCATGGGCTACCACGCGGTGGAAAGCCTCATCGAAGGCCGCCACAATGTGTTCGTGGGCATCCAGAACAACCGCATGAACTATGTGCCGCTGGAAAACGTGGGCAAGCGCAAGGGCACGATCAGCAGCGAATGGATGAAGATCGTGAAGATCCTGGCTAGTTAATTTCAGAATTCAGATGTGATGATTTCAGATTAAAATCTGAAATCTGAAATCACAAATCAGAAATAAAGAATTTATGAGCAAGAACGTAGGCAAGTATTACCACAAGCAGATGGACCGCACCGCGGGCATTGAGCATACCTATCACCGCACCAAGATCGTAGCCACCGTAGGCCCCGCCTGCGATACGTACGACAAGCTGCTCGGGCTGATCAAGTGCGGCGTGAACGTGTTCCGCCTCAACTTCTCGCACGGCACGCACGAGGACAAGCTGAAGATCATCGAGTACATCCGCCAGATCAACAAGACCGAGCCCTACAACATCGCCATTCTCGGCGACCTGCAGGGTCCAAAGCTGCGGGTGGGCGAGATGGAGAACGGCGGCATGGACGTGAAGCCGGGCGATATCCTTACGTTCACCAACGAGAAGCTGGTTGGCAACAAAGACCGCATCTACGTTTCCTACCCGAACCTGCACGCCGACGTAAAGGTGGGCAACACCATCATGATCGACGACGGCAAGATCGAGGTAAAGGTGAGCGACATCCTCCGCAACAACGACGTGCAGGTGGAAGTCGTGCTGGGTGGATACCTATCCTCCAAAAAAGGAGTGAACCTGCCGGACACCAAGATCTCGTTGCCCGCCATCACCGAGAAGGACCTGGTGGACCTCGAATTCATCATCGACCAGGAGCTCGACTGGGTGGCGCTTTCCTTCGTCCGTAGCGTGAAGGACATCGTGATCCTGCGCAGCAAGCTGCAGGAGCGCAAGAGCAAGACCAAGATCATCGCCAAGATCGAAAAGCCCGAGGCGCTGAACAATATCCGCGACATCATCGTAGAGTCCGACGCCATCATGATCGCGCGCGGCGACCTTGGCGTGGAAATGCCCGTGGAGCAGATCCCGCTCATTCAGCGCGACCTCATCCGCAAGTGCATCCACCGGGCGAAGCCTGTGATCGTGGCCACGCAGATGATGGAATCCATGATTGACCGCAGCAAGCCGAACCGCTCCGAGATCACCGACGTAGCCAACGCGGTGCTTGAAGGTGCCGACGCCGTGATGCTTTCGGGGGAGACGGCGACCGGTAACCATCCGAACCTGGTCGTGGAAACGATGCGCAAGATCATCATGGAAGTGGAGCGTACCGAGTACCGCTACGACCGAGAGGAATCGCTTACGCCGCAGCCCCACTCTCCTTCCTTCCTCTCCGACGCCGTATGCTACAACGCGAGCAAGCTCGCATCCGACGTAAAGGCAGAGGCCCTTATCGGCATGACGCAGAGCGGGTATACCGGCTTCATGCTTTCCTCCTACCGTCCGAAGTCGCCGCTGTACGTCTTCACCAAGGAGCGCTCGCTCGTAAACCAGCTGAGCCTGTCCTGGGGCGTGCGTGCCTTCTTCTACGACGAGGAGCACAGCCTCGACGACATCGTACAGGACCAGATCGATATCCTCAAAGAGCGTGGCTTCGTGAAGTCGGGCGATGTAGTGGTGAACACAGGCAGCACGCCGGTGCACCTGCACCTGCCCACCAACGTGGTCAAGATCACCAAGGTCGATTGATCGGGTGTAAATACTATCAGAGGCCTTCCTGCGGGAGGGCCTTTTTTGTGGGCGGTGGTGTCGGTGGAGGCCCCTTCGTATCTTACGGTGAACTACCCGCCATGATCTCTTACGACAAGCGCTGTTTCCGCTCGCTTCAGAATTCCGGCTCGGGAGAGGTCGACGGTGCAACGGTGTTCCATTACCGCCAGGAAGGCGCACTGGTGACGGCAAGCTACAGCGGCGGCGCCATCGTATGCGGGCATCTCATCGCCGTTTGCGACCCCGACGGAACCCTCGACATGCGCTATCACCACATCAACCGGGCCGGTGTGCTCATGACCGGCATTTGCCGGTCAGTGCCGGAACTGCTGCCCGACGGGCGCCTTCGCCTACATGAGCAATGGCGCTGGACCTCGGGCGACGGGAGCACCGGTGCGTCGGTGGTGGAGGAGATCAATCACTGCGCATCCCTATGATCGTTGCAGTGGATGTACACTATCGGGAGAGCGGTGCGAAGTTCGTGGCAATGATGTTCGATGGCTGGCAAGACGATGCGGCCCGGTGTGTGTATACGAAAAGGATGGAGCATGTAGCGCCGTATGAGCCCGGTGCATTTTATAAGCGGGAGCTGCCCTGCATCCTGGCGCTGTTGGACGAGATTCCTGCCCGTTCGTACCAGGCGGTGGTTATCGACGGGTTTGTGCAACTCGAAAGCGACCGGCCGGGTCTTGGCGCACACCTGTACGCTGCGCTCCACAGCTCATTTCCAGTGATCGGGGTGGCCAAAACGAGATTCGAGGGGTGCGAAGAAGTGGCGCTCCCGCTATTGCGGGGAAGCAGCCGCAGACCGCTCTGGATCACGGCTGCGGGCATCGATGCCAGTGTCGCCGCTGCGTTGGTGGCCAGCATGCATGGCAGCGACCGGATGCCGCGGCTCTTGTCGGAGCTGGATCGCCTGACTAAAGCAGATTAAGCAGAAACGTTGGACCTGCGGCGCAGGCCCATCAGCCAACCGTAAAATTCCGGGAAATGGGCCCGCCACTCCGCCTCGCTGTGGGTGCCCGACGGGTTATAATACTCCTGTACCCTGAACGCTGGGTGCCCCTGCAACAGGGAGGTCACGGCGCGTACGCGCGCGGCCATCTCCGCGCCTTCCTGCTCGCCGGCGTAGAAATACAGGTCTACCGGAGGCCGGCTGCGCGCTGCGATCGCCTTCGTTTCCTGTAGGATCGACGGCTGCAGCCAGAACGAAGGCGAGAAAACCCCGGCCCTCCCGAACACTTCCGGGTGCAGCAGGGCGGCATAGTACGAGATGAGGCCGCCCATCGAAGACCCGGCGATCGTGGTATGCGCACGCCCCGGCTTGGTGCGGTAGGTCCGGTCGATAAAGGGCTTCAGGGTTTCTACGATGAACGAGAGGTAGCGTCGTCCTTCGCCTTTTCCCAGCTCCGCGTGATCGTTCACGTTGTACTCGCGCAACCGGTGCTCCCCTCCGTTATCGATCCCGACCACGATGCATTTGCGGTCCATCCGGTCGAGGGTTTCGTCTACCTGCCACTCTTCTCCGAAGGCGCTCCAGTTTTCGAACAGGTTCTGCCCGTCGTGCATATACAGCACCGGATAGTGGTTCTGGCCGCTGGCATACTCAGGCGGCAGGTACAGCCAGATGCGGCGGTAGCGGCCCAGCTGCGGCATCGGGAAGGCCGTATCGATGATGTGTACGTTAGGGCCACTCGCGGTGTTCCGGTCGATCATATCAGGAGCGGTTGTAAAGTTCAGTCCATTGACGCAGGCGGCGGCGCGCGTCCTTATCGAGTTGCCCGGGCAGCAGGCGCCACCCCCAGTTGTGCTCTCCCTGTGCGGGTGTGTTCATCCGTGCCGTCTCGTCGAGGCCGAGGAGATCCTGCACCGGGAGTATCGCGGTTTGGGCCAGGGAGGCAAGCGCCATGCGGCAAAGCAGCGGCGGTACATCATCCTCATTCAGGAGGTAGCCTGCATAGACACCCAGGCGTTCCCGCATTTCCGTTGAAGCCTCCTGCCGCCACCAGCCCTTGGTCGTATTGTTGTCGTGGGTGCCGGTATAGGCCAGGAAGTGCTCCCTGTAGTTATGCGGGATGTGCGGTGACTCCGGCAGGTCTTCGCCAAAGGCAAACTGGAGCACTTTCATACCCGGAAGGTCGAAGCGGTCGCGCAGCTCGAGCACGGCGTCGTCGATGTCGCCGAGGTCTTCCGCAACAAACGGTAAGGCGCCGAGCTGCTCTTTCAGGCTGTCGAAGAAATCGGCCCCGGGACCCTCCTTCCAGGTGCCGTTGCGCGCGGTGGTTGCGCCTGCAGGCACTTCCCAGTAGGCGGCGAATGCGCGGAAATGATCGAGGCGCACGAGGTCGAACAGCTCGATGTTTCGCTGCAAGCGCTCCACCCACCAGTCGTAGTGGCGCGCCTTCAGCACGTCCCACCGGAATACCGGCATGCCCCAGAGCTGGCCGTCGCTGCTGAAGGCGTCGGGCGGCACACCTGCAAGCCCAAGGCGTTGTCCGGCCTCATCGAGCAGGAAGAGCGCGCGGTCGGCCCATACGTCCGAGGAATCGTAGCTCACATAGAACGGCAGGTCACCGATCAGCCGGATCCCCCGCTCGTTGGCAGAAGCCTTCAGACGATTCCACTGCTTGTCGAACACGTACTGCTGCCAGCAAAACTTGTCGAGCGTGCCTGCATGCTCACGGTCGAGCCGGGCCATGGTAGCGGGATCGCGCAGGCGGAGGGCTTCTTCCCATTCATACCAGGGCTTTCCGTCGTTCAATTCCTTCAGCAGCTGGTAGCGTGCAAAATCGGGCAGCCAGCCGGCTTCCCGCTCGCGGAAGGCGGCAAAGCGCTCGTCGGCGGCGCTTTGGTCCCGGAACCGGTTCCAGGCCATTTCGAGCATGGCCTTCTTGGCTGCTTCCGCCGCACTGTAGTCGGCACTGCCCGTATGGGACTGGTAAAACTCCTGTAGCTCTTCCCGTAGCAGCAGTCCTTCTTCCACCAGCAGTTCCGGGCTGATGAACAGGATATTGCCAGCCCGGCTCGAAGTGCTGCTGTACGGTGAGTGGCCTTGTCCGGCCTCGGTGGGTGTGAGCGGCAGCAGCTGCCAGTAGCGTTGCTTTGCTTTCTGCAGGAAGTGCAGGAAGGAGTAGGCCTCCGGACCCAGGTCGCCGATGCCGAAGGGCGAAGGCAGGGAAGAGATATGCAGCAGCAACCCCGCGGAGCGGTCCCGTACTTCTACGGAACTGCTGCGAAGCAGTGCGAAGGGAAGCGGATCAAAGAGACCGTTGACGGGCAAGGTCTTCCGGGCAGTACCGCTCTTGTTGTCGAGCAAGCCCGTCCACTCCCCTGAGACCTCCGCGGGCAGCTGGATGGCCGTATCCTTCCAGTCGAAGGTGGCGAGTGCCTCGGCTCCGGAAACCAGTGCGGCCGGGCAGAGCGGTACCACCACGATGAGCGCGGTGCCGCCGTGTCGACGGGCGAAGGCGAATACGTTGTCTTTATAAGTGCCTTCCGCCTGCAGCGGCAGGTAAGCTCCTTGTTGAAACAGATCGGGTGATGCGGCACGCAACTGGAGTAGCTGGTGGGTGAGCCAGAGCTTGATGCGCCCATCGCGCCGCTCCTTCCAAAGGTCGGCAACCCCGCCTACGGCGGGTACATTCATTACTTCTTGCAGCCATGCTTTTCTGGCGTCGTAATCCACCGGCCGGCGGTTGTCGGGGTCAACGAGGCTCTCGTCCCACCACTCGCATCCCTGGTACACATCAGGCACGCCGGGGGCCGTGAACTTGAGCAGCACCTGGGCAAGCGAGTGAACGATGCCGAGATCGGCCACTTTTTCATACAATGGTGCGAAGCCCTTCTGAAAAGGGCTTTCAGGCGCCAGCAGTCTGGACGCATAGGATTTCGCCGCAGCTTCGTAGGCTTCGTTTGGCGCCGTCCAATTGGAGTGCAGCTTCGCCTCGCGGAGGGCCTTCTGAAGGTATTCGGCGATCCGCTCCTCGTAGCCAGCCCGGTCTTCGGCGCGCAGCGGGTAGCTGGCAATGAGGGTCTGGTACAGGAAGTAGGCATCATTGGCGTCCGGTGCATCCGTAGTTCCACGGTCGGCCTCCCAGGCGGTCACAGCGGCCAGCCATTCTTCCGACAGGCTGCTGAGCACCTGCAGTCGGGCGCGGACGTCCTCGCCCCGTTTCGTATCGTGCGTGGACGTAGCATTGAGCGTCAGGGGCCATTCTGCCTGCCGCTCCCGCAGTACGCGGTGAAACGCATCGGTCGTCCATCCGAACGTACCCGGCGCGTCGCCCACCTCGTTGTGCCCGATGAAGCGGTTGTAGGTGTACATCAGCGTATCCTCCACGCCTTTCGCCATCAGCGGTCCGCTCAATTGCATGAGGCGCTTGTACAGGTGCAACTTCTTTTCGATCTTCTGTGCGTCGGGCTCTTCGCCGAGCAGGGTTGCTTCGAGCAGGTGGAGTGCCGGGGCCAGGTCGGCGCGGCTGATACGGGCCTGGGCGAACACAGCGCTCAGGGCGGCGCCTTCAGCCTTCGGAAGGGGCAGCGCGTTGCCATAGTAGCGGTAAACCGGCATATGGATCAGCAGCTCGGCAATCGCCGTCTTCAGGTCCTCGGTGCGCATCTGCGCATACTGCTCCGGCACCAGTTGCTGCATCAGCAGCTGGTACAGGTTCTCGAGCTCACCGCCCATGTGGTGATAGAGCATGAAAGCTTTTTTGTCGCGTACCTGCTGCGGCACCGTTCCCTGCTCCTGTACGATCCCGGAGTAGTACTGGGAAAAAGGTGCTTCGCCCCTGGTGTCGGTCAGCAGCTGGTTCATCTGCGCGAGGAACTCGTAGCCGCTGGTGCCCTCGATCGGCCAGGCCTGCGGTAGCTCTTCGTGGAGCTCGAGGATCTTTTCCACCACGATCGGCACTTCGGGGCCAACCAAGGCCCTGAGGCGCACGAGGTATTGTGCCGGGTCGTACAATCCATCCACATGGTCAATGCGCAGCGCGTCGAAAATGCCTTCGTCGATCAGCTGCTTGATGAACGTATGGAAGGTGTCGAAGACGTGCTCGTCCTGCATGTTGAGGCAGATAAGCCCGTTTACCGTAAAGAAGCGCCGGTAGTTGATGCGCCCGTCGGTTTCCTGCCAGTGACAGAGCCGGTATACCTGGTCGTTGGCGATCCGCAGCAGTGCCTCGGGGTCGGCGTTGACCGCTGCAACGCGCTCGTCAATATAGCTTCCCACAGCTTTATCGTTGGAAAGCGAGGCCAGCTGCAGCAGCAGCTCGTCGAAGCCCTTGCTGTATTGCGCCGCGTCCTCGAGCGCACCTACGTCGTCGGCCCCGCGCAGCCACTGGTTGACGGCTTCAGAAGCCCCTTGGCTGCGAAGCACGTCTTCGTAGCTCCGGAGGCGAAGGGGATATGCCGCGTCGTAGTACCGAAGCTGGAACTCGCCGTTTTCCCGGTGTAGCCTGATCTCGCCGCCGCGCACGGCGTCTTCGAGGGGGGCGCCGAGAAAGGGCGCCATGATATGACCACTTGCGGCGTCATTGTTCCAGGTAACGTCGAAGAAACCGGCGTAGACCGACTGGCGTCCTTTCCGGAGCACATCGCGCAGCCAGGGATTGCGGGTGTCGTAGGCCATGTGGTTGGGCACGATGTCCTGCATCCAGCCGATCCCGGCGGCGCGCAGCGTCTCCCGGAGGGCGCGGAGCTCTTCCAGCGTGCCGATCTCCGGGTTGATCTCCAGGGGGTTCAGCGCATCATAGCCATGGGTGCTGCCCGGCGTGGCGGTAAAGATGGGCGACGCATAGATCGTTTTAATACCCAGGTCCCGGAGGTAGGGAATGATCGCTTCGAGGTGGCGAAAAGTGAAGTCCTTATGAAATTGAATGCGGTATGTGGCGATCGGGTTATACATGGTCGTAGGTATACAATAGGAAAGATTCGGGTTGAATGTTGACGGTATCGCCGCTGAGTCCTTTGGTCACGGCGTTACCGCCCGGGCCGCCCCAATCGGTGGAAGCGGAATCGAGGCGGAGCACCCAGGGGCCTTCGGCGACGGGCAGCTGAGCGGCATTGCTCTCTTTGGAAAAGTTCAGGAAGGCGATGGCCGTTTGCCCGCCGCCCTGCCGGTGCAGGGTGAGCAACTTGTGTTCTTCGTCGGCTTCGGCCTGCACGGTGCTGCGGTCGGGCGTGCGGAGCGCGGGCAGCGACTTACGGAGGCCGATCAGCGTCTGGTAGAAGCGCAGCATGGTGGCATGCGGCTCCTGGTTGCGCAGCGCCCACTGCAGCTTAGAGCGATTGAACGTTTCTTCCGACACCGGGTCGGGCGCTTCGCCTTCGGCGTGAAAGGCAGCGAACTCTTTCTTGCGGCCCTGCCGCACTGCCTCCGCGAGCTCCGCGTCGGTATGACTCACGAAGTACTGAAAGGGCGCGGTCTCGCCCCACTCCTCTCCCATCCAGAGCATCGGCAGGAAGGGGGAAAGCAGAACGGCCCCGGCCATCAGCTTCTGCATCTCCACCGACACGAGGCTGCTCGTACGCTCGCCCAGCATCCGGTTGCCCACCTGGTCGTGGTTCTGGGTGAACACGATGAACTGCTCTCCTGGATTGGCAGGCGCGGGAATGCCGAAATACTTCTTCCGGTGCTCCGACCATTGACCATCGTACACGTATGCGTCGCGGTATGCTTTCGCCAGGTGGGCGATTCCGGAGAAGTCGGAGTAATAGGCACTCTGCTCGCCGGTGGCCGTTACGCGGAGCGCGTGGTGGAACTCGTCGATCCACTGGCTGTCCATGCCGAAGCCCCGTGCTTCTACGGGATCAATGAAGCGGGTGTCGTTGAGGTCGCACTCGATGATGAGGTAATGCGTGCGCCCGGTTTCGGCCATCAGCCCGTCTACGTGCCCGCGCAGCTCGCGGAGGAAATGCACCGCCCCGAGATCCTTGATCGCGTGCACCGCATCGAGGCGCAGGGCGTCGATATGAAAATCGCGGAACCACATGAGCGCGTTCTCGATGAAGAAGCGCCGGACGGCATCGCTCCAGGCATCGTCGAAGTTGAGCGCGGCACCCCAGGGCGTCTGGTACTTATCCGTGAAATATGGCCCATATGCACCGAGGTAATTGCCTTCCGGCCCCATGTGGTTATACACGACGTCGAGCACTACCGCGATCCCGCGCGCATGACAGGCATCCACCAGGCGCTGCAGGCCTTCGGCGCCGCCGTAGCTATCCTGCACGGCATAGGGAAAAACGCCGTCATAGCCCCAGTTGCGGCTGCCGGGGAACTGCGCCACCGGCATGATCTCGATGGCATTGACCCCGAGTGCCACCAGGTGATCGAGCTGCGCGGCGATCGCGGCGAAGGTGCCTTCGGCCGTAAATGTGCCGGTATGCAGCTCGTAAAGAATATAACTGCCGAGGGCCGGGTTCTTCCAGCTGCCGTCGGTCCAGGGGAAATGCGTGACGTCCGTTACCTGCGACGGGCCGTGTACGCCCTCGGGCTGGGCAAGGGAGGCGGGGTCCGGGAACTCCTTGCCATCGAGGCGGAACTTATAGCGCCCGCCGGCGGTGAGCCCGGGCACCGGGGCGGCCCAGTAGCCTCCTTCTTCGGCTTGCAGCGTTGTTTGTGTTTCGTCGTATTGTATCACTACCTCCATTGCTTCGGGGGCCCATACGCGGGCGGTCGCTGGTTCGTTGGGCGCGAGGGTGACGCCCAGCGTACGTTTATGAAGATTGATCGCTTGCATGGGGTGCTTTCGTTTGGGGTTGATGGAACACAACCACGGAGCGGCCTTCCACCTGGATCACCGGGTTGTCTTCTTCGATGGGCGTACCGGCTTCGTCCACAAAGTCGGCCGCCGTGTCGATGACGCGTCGCCAGCCGCTGCCGTAACGGTCCACCGGCAGGCGGAACTCGAGCGGCTCGTAGTGCGCGTTGAAAATGAGGTAGAAGTTGTCGTCGACAATGAGGTCGCCTTGCTCGTCCAGGGTGCGCAGCGCCCGCCCGTTGAGGTACATGCCGAGCGACTTTGCGAAGTCGTTGGTCCAGTTCTCCTCGGTCATCTCGCTGCCATCCGGCTTGAACCAGGCAATGTCCTCGACGCCGACGCCCTTGATCGGCACGCCTTTGAACCAGCGCTTGCGCGAGAAGGCCGGGTGCCGCCGGTAAAAATGGATCAGCTTCTGCGTAAAGCGCAGGAAGTCGGTATCCTGCTCCGCCCAGTTGATCCAGGAGATTTCGTTGTCCTGGCAATAGGCGTTGTTGTTGCCACCTTGCGTGCGGCCGAGCTCGTCGCCCGCCACGAACATGGGCACCCCCTGTGAAAGAAAAAGCGTCGCCATGAAGTTGCGCTTCTGCCGGGCCCGCAGCGCCAGGATCTCGGGATCGTCGGTAGGGCCTTCGGCGCCGCAGTTCCAGGAGCGGTTATGGCTTTCACCGTCGTTGTTGTTTTCACCGTTGGCCTCATTGTGCTTTTCGTTGTAGGATACGAGGTCCTGCAGGGTGAAGCCGTCGTGCGCGGTTACGAAGTTGATGGATGCGAAAGGATGCCGGTAGTCGTTGAAATACAGGTCGGGCGAGCCGGTGAGGCGGAGCGCGAACTCGCCGAGCATGCTGTCGGCGCCGCGCCAGTAGTCGCGGATCGTATCGCGGTACTTACCGTTCCATTCGGCCCAGCCGGCGGGGAACTTACCCACCTGGTACCCGCCTTCGCCGATGTCCCAGGGCTCCGCGATGAGCTTCACCTGCGAGATCACGGGATCCTGGTGGATGATGTCGAAGAAGGAGCCGAGGCGGTCCACGTCGTGCAGCTCGCGCGCAAGGGCAGCGGCCAGGTCAAAGCGGAACCCGTCGACGTGCATCTCGAGGATCCAGTATCGAAGCGAATCCATGATGAGGCGCAACGTGTTCGGCGACATCACGTTGAGCGTGTTGCCGCAGCCGGTATAGTCCATGAAGTAGCGCTTGTCTTCCGTGAGCCGGTAGTAATCCATATTGTCGACGCCGCGGAAGCAAAGCGTAGCGCCGAGGTGATTGCCTTCGGCGGTATGGTTGTACACAACGTCGAGGATGACCTCGATGCCGGCCTTGTGCAGGGCCTTCACCATCTCCTTGAACTCGCGCACCTGCTCGCCGTGCGTGCCGGAGGAGCTGTAGCGCACGTCGGGCGCAAAGAAGCCGATGCTGTTGTAGCCCCAATAGTTGGTCAGCCCTTTATCGTGCAGGAAGCGGTCGTTCACGAAGTGGTGCACCGGCATGAGCTCGATGGCGGTAATGCCCAGTTCCTGCAGGTGCCGGATCATCGCCGGGTGCGCTATGGCCGCATAGGTGCCCCTGATCGACTCGGGGATCTCGGGGTGCGTATAGGTCAGTCCCTTGACATGAGCCTCGTAAATGATGCTTTTGTGGTAGGGAATGCGCAACGGGGCGTCGTCCTCCCAGTCGAAGCGGGTATCCACCACAACCGATTTCGGGATGTATTGGGCGCTGTCGGTCCGGCTGAAGCTCAGGTCACCGTCGCGGTGGCCCATCTTGTAGCCGAATAGTGAGTCGTGCCAGTCGATCCGGCCGGAAATGGCCTTAGCATAGGGATCGATGAGGAGCTTGTTGGGATTGAAACGGTGCCCGTTCTGCGGCTCGTAGGGTCCGTTGACGCGATAGCCGTACTGCTGGCCGGGCCTGATGCCTTTGATATAGCCGTGCCATACGTGGTGGGACCGCTCGCTGAGCCTTACCCGGGTGGTCTCCCGCGTCTTTTTGCCGTATTTTTCAAAAAAACAGAGTTCCACGCCGGTGGCGTGCTCCGCGTGCAGGGCGAAATTAACTCCGGTCCCATCCCAGGTAGCGCCGAGCGGGTACGGGCGACCGGGGAAAACTTTATATTCCATGCTGTTGGTATTGCGGCGCTGGGCCGCCCCGAAGTATAAAAATTTCGCGCCACATACAGGATCTAAGATCTCGGATCTCGGATGTTCGATCTGGGCTGGCGCGCACCTTAGGTAGTAACGTGAAACGAATGAGAGTTAACCGCTGCATGAAAACGACTTTAAGTTCTCGTATCGACTGCACCACCTAAACGACCCTTTACTAATAAACCAATAGACCAATAAACCAATATCTTTAACCCGATGACCCCAACCGAATTGCTGCAGAAGATCGAGGCCTTCGAAACGGCGCTGGCCGCCTATGGTGTAACTAAGTTCAGCGCGAAGGACCTGTGGGACCAACGCCAGGAGATCGTGGAAGATTTCCGGTCGGTGGAATTCGCCGACCCGGGCGCCCGCAAGGATGCCTGGCAGCGCCTGCAGGACGGCATCGACATGCTAAAGCAGCGAAGTGCCCTGCTGCAGGTGGAGAACGAAGCTTTTGCCACGGAGGCCGAAGAGCGAATCGAGGTACTGCAGCGGCGGATCGACGACGCTCCTGCCGACGCCAAACCCGGAAAGGAAGCGCTCGCCACACTCCGCTCGGCCGCCAACGAAATCTTTGAATTCATGCGTCAGAACCGCTGGCCCTCCAAGGAGCGCCGCACCGGCGTGTGGGACCGCTTCACAGCCCTTAAAGACCGCATCAAAAAGCAGGAAGACGCGCACTACGCCCGCATCCGCGAAGACATCAAACAGCGCCAGGAGCGCTCCGCCGCGCTCGCCAACCCGCTGAAGGGGGCGCTGGAAGCCTGCCGGCCTTCAGGTGAAGAAGGGCTGCTGCTTCCCGCCGTTAGCGATCTTGGCACAGCACTGGCGGCACGTGGGCTCGCTTTCACCGGCTTCGGGTTTGTGGAAGAGGCGCTGGCCGGCGGCGCAGCTGTCAAGGCGCCCCTGAAGTTGAAGTCGGATACACTCCGGGAGCTCCGGCGCCTGTTCCAGGAGCACCGTGCTCATTTCAGCCGCGAAGACGGCCAGGAGGTGTACACGCTTCTTACCGCCGTGCAAAAAGAAATGGACGCCGCCTGGGCAGCCTACAAGGGCGAGCGCCAACGCAAGTCGGACGAATGGGTGGAAAAGCAGAAGGCGTTCGCCGACATGCTTACCGAGAAGCTTCAGAAGCGCAGCGCGGACAAGATCAACCTCGAGAAGATCATTGCCGCAAAGCGCGATTTCCGTCCGAAGCTGGAGCAGCGCCTCGAAAACCAGCAGGATTACCTCAACAAGCTGTTCGACGACCTCGACGAGCTCCAGGAAAAGTTTGACGGCGCCCGCACACCCAACCTCCGCGAGCGTATGGAGGAGCTTATTGAAAGCAAAAAGGGCCGGATCGCCGAGGTGGAGGCCGACATGAAGGGCGTTGAGCAGCGCATCGCCGACGTCGACAAGGATATCACCGAGCTGGAAGCCAAAGTGGTGAAAGTAGGCGAAGGAATTGCCGAAATGGAGGCCAAGGTCCGGGAGGTGCAGGCTAAATTGAAAAAGGGCGCCTGAACAGGTGCCGGCCACATGTTGCGACTTACATAGTCCGGGTAGAACTACAGGAAAAGTCTTTTATATAGCAACTCGATTACCCTCAGCGATCATGAGTGCCGGAGTACGCGCTCGAGGGGGAAGCCAACGTAAAACGTAGCGCCTTCGCCCGGGGTGCTTTCGGCGTAGATCATGCCGCCGTGGCTTTGCACCGCTTTCCGGCACAGGGCAAGCCCGATGCCGGAGCCCTGAAATTCGTGCCGGGCATGCAGGCGCTGGAAAAGGCCGAAGATCTTTTCGCGGTTCTCCGGGCTAAAGCCGATACCGTTATCACGCACCCGGATCCAGCATTTAGCCGGCTCTTCCGATGGCGTCCGTTGCTCCACCGTGACTGATATCTCCGGCACCTTCCCTTCCCCGGCGAACTTGAGGGCGTTGCTCAGCAGGTTATAAAAAACCTGGTGCATCTGCTGCCGCACGGCACGCAGAACCGGCAGCGGGCCGATTTCGATCCGTGCCTGGCGCTCTCCGATCAGGAGCTCCAGGTCGGTGCATACATCGCGAAGCACGCCCTCAAGATCCACGTCTTCGCTTTGCTCCTCGTGGGTCAGGCTGGAGAAATGCAGCAGGTCGCTCAGGGCATTGCTCATCCGCTCCGCCGACTCGATCACCTTGTTGATGCGCACCTGCGCTCCCGGGCTCATCCGGTCGGCCTCCTGCTCGCGGATCATGCCGGCAAAAAGCCGGATCTTCCGGAGCGGTTCCTGCAGGTCGTGGGAAGTTACATAGGCGTATTCTTCCAGCTCCTTGTTCTTGCGCAGGAGCTCCTCCGTGCGCTCGGCTACCCGCTCCTGCAGGCTGCGCTCGCTTTCTTCGAGTCGCCGGCGGGTCAGCACTTTCTCGGTCACGTCGAGGAGCACCACCATCACTTTTTCCACGCTTCCCGTACCGGAGCGCAGCGGCTCGTACACGAAGTCGACGTACCGGGTGGCGCCGCCGTACTGCAGCTCGAATTCCTGGCCGGAAAAAGGCATGCCCGAGTGCAACACTCCGCGCAGCCAGCCGGCAACACCGCTGGCCTCAGACCGGGGCAGGGCATCGGTAAGCCGGCGACCCAGCAGGTCAGCAGGTTGCACGTCAAGCAATTTGCAGTAGCGCTCGTTGGCGAGCTCGAACACCAGGTGCTCGCCTGCCAGGATGCACATGCCCACCGGGGCCTGCATCACCAGTGCCCTGAAGTTGCGCTCACTCTCGGCAAGGGCGCGCTGGGCCTCGAGCTCCGGTCGCATGTCGCGCATCACTGCTCCAATGGCAATGGGCTCGCCGGTAATCGGGTCATCGATGCGCACGGTGTTGTTGAAGACGTGAAAGACCTCGCCCGTACGCAGGTGACGCACCCGCATCGCTCCCGACCAGCGGCCCTGCTGCATCACGGAGGGAAGCACATTTGCCTGAACAAACGCAATGTCTTCGGGCTCATGCAGGTCGGAAATGGGCGTGGTAAGCACTTGCTCGAAATTGTCGAAGCCGAGCATCTCCATGCCGGCCTTGTTGATGTAGGAATTGCGTCCGTCGAGCTCCAGCACCGACATGAGCTCGATGCTGTTCTCGACCAGGGTGATCAGCTTCTGGCGGGTGCCGCGGCCACGAATTTCCGCGGTGATGTCCTGGACGGTCACCACAAGGCGTACCGGCTTGCGCGTATCGTTGAAATAAACTTTGCCCCGCGCTTTCACCCAGGAGCGCACGGTACCGCTGGCAGGGTCTATGATCCGGTATTCGTTCTCGTAGGGTTCGCGGAGGTCGGGGTCCATGCAGCCGGCCAGCTTGCGCCGGGTGCGCAGGGCGTCGTCGGGGTGCATGCAGGAAAGGAGGCGCTGCAGCGTAACGACCTCGGAGCGGGAAAGGCCGTAGAGTTCGTAGCACCAGTCGGAGCAATAGATCTCGTCTTTCTCGAGGTTGTTGTCGATGATCCCAAAGCCGGCCGCCTCAAGCGCCATCTGGTAGCGGTCCTGCAGTAGATCGGGCTGGATTGGCGTCATGATCCGTTTTTTGGTGGTTCGAAACAGATGATTCGAAGCGGGAAGTTAGCGTGTTCCGGTCAGGTACTCATGCTTCCGCGGGAATGCCCACGAAAAACGTGGCGCCTTGTCCCGGGATTCCTTCGGCATAGATAAAGCCGCCATGGTTTTCGGCCACCTTCCGTGCGATCGCAAGGCCGACCCCGGTGCCGCGGTACTCGGAATTTCCGTGCAGGCGGTGGAAAACCTGGAAGATCCGCTCCGCTTCCGCGGGCTCGAAGCCGATCCCGTTGTCGGAAACAGAAATAAGGTGGTAGCGGCCTGCGGCCTCATCGGGCCCGAGCGAGGCGGCCGTGTCGTAGCCCCAAACCACCCGCGCCTGTACCGCTATGCGGGGCGCCACGCCGGGTCGCTGGTATTTGAGTGCATTGGCGAGCAGGTTCTGGAACAGCTGCTGTAACTGCCGCTGCTGGCCGCGTACACGGGGCAGGGGGGCGATCTCGATCTCAGCTGCGCGCTGCTCCGCTTCCACCTCGAGGTCGGTCAGCACCTGGCGGAGCACGTCGTCGAGGAAAATGGCATCGAGCTGCTTCGGCCGGAGGCTCACCTGCGCATAGGCCAGCAGGTCGTCTACAAGGTCGCGCATGCGGTCGGTGGCGACCTCGAGGCGGCCGAAGGTCTGCGCCTCCACCGTATCCCTGGCGGGATCGTATTGCTGGCGGAGCCGGTCCACGAAGAAGCGTACCTTGCGGATCGGCTCTTTCAGGTCGTGGGAAGCGGCGTAGGCAAATTCTTCCAGGTTGCGGTTGGAGCGTTCGAGCTCGCGCACCTTCTGCTCCAGCTGCAGCTGCAGCAGCCGCATCTGCGTATAATCGGTGATGGTGACGAGCAGGTCTGTTCCCAGCAACGTTACGGTCACATCGACCCAAAAGATGCGTCCGGGGTCGTCGCAATGCAGGTCGAACCGGCTCACGGCGCCGGTTTCGAGGGTATGCCGGTACTGTCTTAAGATGTTTTCGAGGTGCTGCGGCGGGAAGACCTGACTTGCCTTCAGCTTTGTCAGGGCCTCCGGGCTGCTTTTTTTGAAGTCGGCATAAGCGCGGTTGACGAGCCGGATGGTGGCATCCACCAGCCTGCCCGCCGCATCGAGCTCCGGCACCAGCACCAGCACTCTTGTTTCGGTGGACTCGAGGATGCCCTGCAGCTCGAGCGCCTGCTGCTCCAGCGCGGCCTGCTGCAGGTAGTGTTCGCTTACATTGGTATACGTTAGCACGCAGCCGGTTCCCAGCTTCACCACCGACACGTCGTACCACTTTTGCACCCGTCCGTCGTGGTAGGTAACGACCTTGCGCAGCGGCACATCGGTGCGGATCACCTCGTAGAACTGCTCCAGCTCGGTCAGCGACACATTCGGGAATACTTCCGACATGGTGCGGCCTTCAGCATTGGCAAAGGGGATGCCGCTGATCTCCTCGAAGCGGCGGTTCGCCTGCTTCATCACGAAGTTGCGAAAAGTGCCGTCCCCGTTCAGCATGGGCTCCATCAGGAGCACCCCGTTGATGGACGCATCGAGGATTTTCCGGTTCATCTCGGTTTGCGCGATCAGCGCCTGTTGCGCACGCTGCCCTTCGGTGACGTCGGTGGCGAGGGTGAGGATGCCTTCGTCGGCCCGGGTGCGCACCACGTGCAGGTATTTCCCGCGTAGGGGATCGTAGTAGGTGTCTTCAAGCTTCTTCCCGGAGCGGTAGACGTCGATATATTGTTGCCAGATACGCTCCCGGGTGGCAGGCTCCAACGCAATGCCGGAAAAGATACGGGTACCGACGAACTGGCTTTGTGAAACGCCAATGTGAATGCCGCCGCTCTCGTTGGCGTAGCGGATCTCGAAATCGACAATGATGCCTTCCTCACTGAATACCGGCACGCTCCAGGTCACCGACTGCGGGATTGCGTCGAAGAGTGTGGATAGGAATTGGGCCTGCGTGGTAAGGGTGGTCATCGGTTTCGTAAAGATAAAAGCGGAACAGGCACCGCTCAGCGCACCATCACCTCATCTATGAACAGGTGCGATGGGTTGCCGGCGCTTGGGTGCCCGGCCGGCAGCATCCCGCCGCTGACCGCCCGCACCTTCACGTAGCGGGCCCGCAGCTGAACGGCGGAGCCGAGCTCCTGCTCCTGTGCGCCCTCCACCGTGTTGGCGATCTTGTTCGCAACCTGGAGTGCCTCGCGGTAGTTGACGCCATCGTCGCTCACCCAGAAGCGCACTTCTTTCGGGTACAGGATCCAGGGACTCACTTCCTGCAGTACGTGTACGCCGAGAAAACGGATATCCCTGCTCTCCTGGAGGTCCACCACGGCTTCGAAGTCCTTCGCGAAATAGCTTTGCCAGTCGCCGCTCCGCCAGTTGGCGCTCCCAGTGATGCCATCCACGAGTGCTTCGGGCCCACCGCCGGTGTACATCGGATGAACCGCGCTTTGCACGGTGATACTGCGGCGGTCAGGAAGGCGGTGGAAAGCCTGCCTCGAACTATAGTATGGTGCCGGAACATCGTCTTTTACCACCGAGCGCATTGAGTAGATATCGATGAAGGCCGACGTATCGATGGTAAAGGGGGCCGTGTAGGGAAACGGGCTGTTACCTCTTGTATAATCGCCCTGCTTCGTGGGCGGGTAGGTAACGCGGATCAGCCAGCTGCCGGTGCTGTCGAGGCCGCCGAGCTGTACGCGCGTACTGTCGCGGAACTTGTTGGTTTCATTGTACACAAAGGGCACCGGGCGGATGAGGTGTTCGGTAATGGCGGAACGCGGGCGGTCGGCGCCGCTGACGCCGAAGCGGGCCGGGTGAGCCTGCATGGCGAAGAAGAGGTCGCCGCCCTCCTGCACAAAGCGATGCGGGATCCAGGATCGGAGGCTGCGCCTACCGTTAAGCTGTACGTGGTTCACATAATATGCCGAAGTGTCTTTGCGGGGCGCGCGTACGATAAAGGTCTTGTTGCCATCGAGGCGGATGGCGGCGGTGTCGAAGAGCGGCGTGCCGAGCACGTAGTCGCCATTGCCGGGACACACCGGGTAAAAGCCGAGGGCGCTGAAGATATACCAGGCACTCATCTGGCCGCAGTCCTCGTTGCCGATAAGGCCGTCGGGCGCGTTGGTGTAAAAGTCGGTGCAGATGCGGTGTACGAGCTGCTGCGTCCGGAAGGGAAAGCCCACGTAGTTATACAGGTAGGCCATGTGGTGGCTGGGCTCGTTGCCCTGTGCGTATTGCCCGATGAGGCCCGTCACATCGGGCTGCTCCCGCCCGGTGGTCACCGAAGACGTCGAGAAGAGGCGGTCGAGGTGGCGGCCGAAGCCCGTCAGCCCATGTAATTGCTTCAGGCCTTCGATGTCGTGGGGCACGGCGAGGCTGTATTGCCAGGCATTACCCTCCGTAAAGAAGTTATTGATCTCCGCCGGGTCGAAAGGGTGGTACCAGCTCGCTCCTACCTTTCCCCGGAAAAATCCGGTCGACGGATCAAAGAGGTTCTTGTAGTGCTGCGCCCGCTGGAGATAGGTCTTGTAGGTCGTACTGTCGCCCTGCATTTTGGCAAACTGGGCGATGCACCAGTCGTCGTAGGCATACTCGAGCGTTTTCGACACCGATTCGTGCTCGAGGTCGTTGGGCAGGTAGCCGGCGCCGCGGTAGTGACGCAACCCGAAGCGGTCGCTTTCGGCATAGGAGCGCATCGCCTCGAGGGCCAGCTTGGCGTCGAAGCCACGGATGCCTTTCTGCCAGGCATCCGCGATCACCGAAGCCGAATGGTAGCCGATCATACAAAAGGTTTCGTTGCCCGCCAGCTCCCACACCGGCAGCATGCCGCCCTGCTTGTATTGGGCAAGAAAGGTATTGATCCAGTCGTTGGTGCGCTGCGGCTCCAGGATCGTCATGAGCGGGTGCAGGGCGCGGTAGGTATCCCAGAGCGAGAACACGCTGTGGTTGACGAAGCCTTCGGCCCGATGCACCTTTCCGTCGGTGCCGCGGTAGCTGCCGTCCACGTCCTGATTCACGTTGGGTGCCAGGTACGCGTGGTAAAGCGCGGTGTAGAAGGTTACCTGCTGGTCGCGGGAGCCGCCGCGCACGTCGATCTTCGCGAGTTTTTCGTTCCAGGCCCTTTCTGCGGCGGCACGCACGCTTTCAAACGATTTGCCGGCGATCTCCGCCTCCAGGTTGGCCTTGGCGCCTTCCATACTGACGCCCGATATGCCGACGCGGCAGGTAGCGACGCCACCCGGCGCGCTCAGCCTTACCGCAGCCTGCAGGGCCTTGCCGGTAGCCGCGTTCCCCTGTTGTTCCTTCCCGCCGTTGTTGATCACGAACCCGGCGATTGGTTCGTCGAAGCGGATGTAGAAATACAGTTGCTGGTCGGTTGCCCACGACTTGCTGCGGCGGTAGCCCCGGAGCTCGTGCGCGCTCACTTTCTCGATATGCGCATCCAGCACCTCGTCGCGGTGAATGAGGTCGATGAGCACGGAGGCGTCGGTGCTGCCCTTCGGAAAGGTATAGCGGTGCAGCCCGCTGCGGAGGGCGCTGGTAAGTTGCGCACGGATCCCGTGCTTGCGGAGCAGCACTTCATAATAGCCCGGCGTCGCTTTTTCCTCGCTGTGCCGGAAGGGTGAGCGGTATTCGGTGTTGTTCCAGGCCACCTTACCGGTGAAGGGCATCAGCAGCAGGTCGCAGTAATCCGGTATGCCGGTGCCGCTGAGGTGGGTATGCGAGAACCCGTAGATCACCGAGTCGCTGTAGTGGTAACCCGAGCTCCCGTCCCAATCGGCCATCCGGGTATCGGGGCTCAGTTGCATAGCACCGAAGGGAAGCGAAGCACCCGGATAGGTATGGCCGTGGCCGCCGGTGCCGATAAACGGGTTGACGAGTGCGGTATACGAGCGTTGCGCGCCGGCGCGAACCGAGGCCAGCAGGAAGAGCACGAGAAAAATGCGGGTACACATATGCGAATAGATGCGGGTATTATGGATGTGAATTTCAGGATTCCAGGGCATTGCGGAGTTCGCGTACGGCAGCAGCGTCGATCGCATCGCGTACGAAATCGGTATCGGCAAACGAAGGGTGCCGGAACTGCATCCCGCTCTCCGTGCGGCCGCGCAGCGACGAGTGAAATTCGGTGCAGCCGGTGGCCTCAGCCAATGCCTTGATGTTATCGGCGCGCACGCCGCTTCCCGGCATCAGCACAATCCGCTCGTCCGCGGCTTCGCGTAGTTGGCGGATGAGGGCGGCGCCTTCGGGGGCAGTGCGCTGCTGGCCCGAAGTGAGGATGCGCTGCACGCCCAGCTCGATCAGCTGCTCCAGCGCGGCAAACGGATCGCGGCAACGGTCGAAGGCGCGGTGAAAGGTGACCTCCATCGGGTAGGCCGCGTTCACCAGGCGCGCCAGCGCGGGCAGGGGCAGGTTCCCCGATGCATCGAGGGCCCCGAGCACCACGCCATCGCAGCCGAGTGCCTTGCACAGCTGCACGTCGGTGAGCATGGCCGCCAGCTCGTCGTCGGAATAGAGGAAATCGCCTCCGCGCGGGCGAATGATCGGGAATAAGGCGACATTGAATCGGTCGCGGCAGCTGCGGATAACGCCGTGCGACGGGGTGAGGCCGCCTTCGGAAAGGGCGCTGCACAACTCGATGCGGTCGGCGCCACCGGCAACGGCGGCTTCGGTGGTCGGAATATCGGTGGTGGCGATCTCGATGGTATACGTGCTCATGACGATGGTATTAGACGTCCGGCTCCGGCCGGAACAGCAGTTGATGTAAAGAAGGATCGTGGTAATCGGTGATCCGCAGGTCGGCGGAAGAGAGGTCCTGCGGGCCCGAGGTTGGATTCTGAAAGCCGACACAGAGAATGCCGGCAGCGCGGGCGGCGGCTACCCCGTTGCGGCTGTCTTCGATCACCACGCATTCGGCGGGATCGAGGCCAAGGCGGCGGGCAGCTTCGAGGAAAATATCCGGCGCCGGCTTGCCGTGCTGTACCTCTTCGCCGCTTACGATCGCTTCGAACGCATCGGCCAGGCAAAGGCGTTCGAGCACCAGATCGATGTTTCTGCGGAGGCTGGAAGAGGCGATGGCGAGGCGATAACCCTGTGCCCTCAGCTTCCGGATCAGCGGGGCGACGCCTGCCACCGGCTCGAGCGACGCGGCGCTGAGGGCCGCATGCTTGCGGTCGCGCTCAGAGGCTTTCAGTTCGTCGATCGCGTGCGCCCAGCCAAACCGGTCCTTAAGTGTCTGCCACATGGTGGTGGCGGAGATCCCGATGAATGCGCCGTACTCGTCGTAGGTAACCTCCCCTCCCAACTCCCGGAAAAAAGCCCGGTTCATTTCCCAGTAGAGCGGCTCGCTGTGCAACAACACACCGTCCATATCAAACAGCACTCCGCGGTACCGGTTCGTCATGGCGTAAAGATAGGGCTCAGGCATAGAGGCTTTTGGCCTTGAAGGTCCTGCTTCCTTTGGCGGAATGCACGGCGTAGGTGAAGCCTTTCCGGAGGGCGAAAGCGCCATAGCGGCCCTGCCTGTCGACGGCGATGAAGCCCACCTGCAACCCCTTCACCTTGTCGCCCCGCTTGCGTACGAGGCGTTCAATGGTCTTTCGGCAGGCGTCTTCGGGCGAATAGCCCTGGCGCATGTATTCAACGATGGTATGGGTGCCGCAGATGCGCACTATTTCTTCACCCACGCCGGAGCAGGTGGCGGCGCCCACTTCGCTGTCGACATATAAGCCGCCGCCGATAATAGGACTGTCGCCCACGCGGCCGCGCATCTTGAAGGCCATGCCGCTCGTGGAGCAGGCGCCGCCGATATTCCCTTTCCGGTCGAGGGCGATCATGCCAATGGTGTCATGGTTTCCTGCCTGTCCCGGGCTGCGGTCGAGTTGTTTCGATTCGAGGAGTTTCGGAATCGTCATCGGGTCGTATTCGGATTTCCGGAGCCATTTCTGCCACTCCTTCTCCGCTTCGGCGGTGAGCAGGTTCTCTTGCGTAAACCCGTTGGCAAGGGCAAACTGGAGCGCGCCCGCTCCTACCAGCTGCACATGCGGCGACTTTTCCATGACGAGGCGCGCCACTTTAATGGGGTTTCGAATGCCTTCCAGGAACATCACCGAGCCGCAGTTGCCGGCGCCATCCATGATGCAGGCGTCGAGTGTCACCTTCCCGTCGCGGTCCGGGAGGCCACCATAACCGACGCTCTGGTCCTTGGGATCGTTCTCCGCTACCTGAACGCCGGCTTCGACGGCGTCGAGTACCGTACCACTGCGTGACAAAACTTCCCAGGCTGCCGCATTGGCGCGAACATTCTGCTCCCAGGTGGAGATGACGAGCGGCGTTACGGCCCCGGCTCCTGAACCATTTGAGGCCCAACTTGTTTGCCGGAACAACAGCGCTAACGAGCCCAGCAGTGAGTGGTTAAGGAAGTGCCGGCGGTCGAGCATGTTATTTGTTTGCGCTAAAGGTAACGGAAGCTGGCCCACTGCCAATTTTGCAGTGGAAAGCGTGTTGGAAATAAATTTGATGTTGTAACATTGATCCCCTAAATTTGACATATGAAAATTGAGATCGTATCCGGTAGTCCTCGTTCCAATAGCGTTACCCGCCGGGTGGCTTTGTTTCTGCAGCGCGTACTCTCCGAGGCCAGTGGCCACGAGGTCGGGCTCATCGACCTGCGCGACAACGTATTCCCGATCATCCAGTCGGTGATCACCACGCCCGACGCGGCTCCCGAGGCCCATCGTGCGGTGGCTGAGCGGATGTTTGCCGCCGACGCTTTCGTGATCGTGACGCCCGAGTACAACGGGTCCTACTCCCCTGCCATGCAGAACATGTTCGACCACTTCCCGAAGCAGCACCACAAGGTGTTCGGCCTCGTCACGGCTTCCCCGGGCGGGCTCGGCGGGATGCGCGCGGCCATGCAGCTGCAGCAATTCGTGCTGGCCCTGTTCGGCATTCCTTCGCCCTACATGCTCGTCACACCCGGGGTCGATAAGAAGTTCGATGCCGAAGGCAACCTGCTCGACCCGACCTTCCAGAAGAGCGTGGACACCTTCGTGAAAGAGTTCCTCTGGCTCGCCGAGCGCGTGGCCGAGGAAAAGGTGGAAGCCTGAGGTGTAATGTGCTGATGGGGTGATGGGATAATGGGGTAATATACTGGCCGGATGATCGATGATCAACCGGACAAATCATCTATGAACAGCTTCTGTAGCACCGTAACGACGTATCAAGATGCGTCGCCTTTCCCAGCCCACCACTAAAGCGACCGATACCAGTAAACTAATAGACCAATAAACAAATAAACTATCATGAAGACGATCCTGCATAAAGCCACTACGCGTGGTCATGCGCACCACGGGTGGCTCGAATCCTGGCATACCTTCAGCTTTGCCGGCTACCACGACGAGCAGCGCGTGCACTTCGGCGCCCTGCGCGTGCTCAACGACGATAGTGTGGCTCCGGGCATGGGCTTCGGCCGCCACCCGCACGATAACATGGAGATCATCTCCATTCCGCTCGAGGGCGACCTGGAGCACAGCGATAATATGGGCAACACTGCCGTCATCCGCCAGGGCGACGTTCAGGTGATGAGCGCCGGCACCGGCATCGCCCACTCCGAAAAGAACGCGAACAGCGACAAGCCCGTCAAGTTCCTGCAGATCTGGGTGTTTCCGAAAGAGCGCAACGTAAAGCCGCGTTACGACCAGAAGTCCTTCCCCCTCGAAGCACGGCGCAACCGCCTGCAAAACGTGGTGGCTCCCGTGGGCGCAGATGCCGATGGCGTGCAGATCCACCAGGATGCCTGGTTTCACCTTGGCCAGCTCGACGCCGGCACTTCACTGGAGTACGCGCTGAAAGACCCGGCGAATGGCCTATATGTATTTGTACTGAAGGGCGACCTGTACGTAAATGAGGTACTGCTCAACCAGCGCGACGGGCTTGGAGTATCCGCGGTGGATGCCGTCTCGCTGAAAGCCGAAGCTGATGCGGAAGTGCTGCTGATGGAAGTGCCCCTTGCATAAGGCTGGAAACATGCGGCATGCGCCGTAAAAGCTCATACCTGCGGGCGTCACCTCCTTACTACCGCCCGATTGAAACAAATTTTATGAAATACAGAACCGTGCGCAAGCACACGGACCTCGTTCACATGAATGTCGGTCCTGCGTTTCGCGTCCGCCAGCCCCTACCCGCTGCCGGCCTTGATCAGGTGAGTCCGTTTATCCTGCTGCACCACGCCGGGCCCCAGCAGCATGCACCCGGTGCCTTGCAGGACCGCCTCAGCCCGCATCCGCATCGCGGCTTCGAGCCGGTGACCTTCCTGTACAGCGGGAAGCTGCATCATAAAGACAGCCTCGGCTCCGAAGGTTTCCTCGAGAGCGGCGACGTACAGTGGATGACGGCGGGCAGCGGCATCATCCACAGCGAAGGGCCGTCGGCCGACTTTGCCCGCGAGGGCGGCAACATGGAGCTCGTGCAGCTTTGGGTGAACCTGCCACGGGCGCATAAGATGACGGCGCCCCGCTACCAGGACCTGAAAAGCTCCGATATGCCGGTGGTATCCGAAAATGGGTTCCGGGTGCAGGTTGTCGCCGGCGACTTCAAAGGGCTGCACGGCCCGGCAAAAACCTTCTCGCCGATCACGGCGTTTATGCTCCGCTTCGACGATGCCGGCGCACTTGATGTACCGGTACCCGGGTCGCATCATGCGCTGCTCTACGTGCTTTCCGGATCCCTTGAAACGGACGGCGAAACGCTGGACACGGCCAACCTTGGGGTGTTTGAGAAAGGCGGCGACGGTGTCCGCCTCAGCGCCCGCTCCGCAGGCTATGCGCTGCTCCTGACCGGTGAGCCGATCGACGAGCCCGTGGTCAGCTACGGTCCTTTCGTAATGAACTATCCCGGTGAGATCAAACAGGCCATCCTGGACTACGAAACGGGTAAGATGGGCGTGCTGGAAAGCTGACACAAATCAGCTTTGGAGCAGGTAGCGGTCAGTTGGGAGGCGCGGTAAATGAGCGCACTTTGCGGTTAAAGAACGCAACGCCATGAATACCGCACTACCGTTTCCCAGCCTTCACCAGGAGTACCTGCTTTGGATGAACGAGCTCCGCTTTGCCGTGCAGGAGCTGCGCATTTTCGACACGTACCTCGGCAGGGTTCCGAATGAGGCCGCCGGCGCGTTACGGAAGCAATTTTCAAGGCATGCAACAGCCATCGATCGTTTGCAGCTGCGGCTGCACGGAGCGGAGCTGGAGCGCGCCCGTTTTGCGCGGGAAATGTCGGGAATGGGATTGTACAGCGTACGGATGGAAGACAACGCTCCGTTGCGGGAGGCGATGCTGCGGTTCCGGGACCGGCACAACGAGATGAAAACTACGTTTCGCCGCTTCGAGGCGAAAAAATGATAAGCTGCCGGGCGCCCTGTGCCGGCGGCAGTTGGCACACAGGGCGCTAAAAACCAGGCAATGAACCATACGTATTTTCCCGCCTCCGCGCGTGGACTCAAAGACATCGGCTGGCTGCAAAGCCACTTCTTCTTCAGCTTCAGCGATTTCCAGGATCCTACACGCACGGCTTTCGGCTCGCTGCTCGCGTTCAACGACGACTTTCTCGCAGCAGGCAAGGGTTTCGGACTGCACCCGCATGGCAATATGGAGATCATCTCCGTGATGCTGCAGGGCAGCATGAGCCATAAGGACAGCCTCGGCTACGAGAACGTGGTGCACGAGGACGGCGTGCAGATCATGAGCGCCGGCAGCGGGCTGCGGCACGAGGAGCACAACGTGGGCGAAGGGCCGGTCAACTTCCTGCAGATCTGGATCACGCCGAAGATCGCGAACATCACGCCCCGCTACCAGTTCCGCAGCTTCCCGAAGGCACAACGCCACAACCGGCTGGTGACGATCGTTTCTTCGGAAGAGGGAGCCTCCCATTGTTGGATCAACCAGAATGCGAAGCTGAGTCTCGGGCTCTTTGATGCCGGCAGCACCACCGGGTACGACTTCAACCCGGCAAACAAATGTCTCTTCATCTTCGTCATTCGCGGAAGCATCGACGTCTCGGGGCAACCGGTAGCGGAGCGCGACGCCCTCGGCATCTGGAACACCGGCAGCATCACCGTCAAGGCCGTCACCGATTGTGAGTACCTGATTATCGAAACACCGATCAACCAGAAGTAGGATCTCAGATGTCGGATCTCTGATTTCAGATTTGGGCGTGCGCACGCGGAATGTACCTGTTGTTGGAAAAGTATTCGCCGGGCGTGAGCGCGTTCAGCGTGCGCAACGCTTCTTCATACGATCCGTCTTCCTGGCTCGTCCTGGGTATCGTGAAGACAGCCTCCACTGAAACGACCCTTACTAATAGACAAATAAACCAATAGACCATTAGACCAATCGACCAATCGACGTTTAATGGCTAACTTCCGGGCCCAATCCCGGAACCATGAAAAAGCTCCTTCTGATCGCCTTGCTTGCGTTGCCGTTTGCCGGAAGCGCACAGGCGCCCGCACTCATCCCGCAACCCGTACAACTACAGCCCGGCAAAGGCACGTTTGCGATCACGCCATCGACGGTGATCGTAGCGCGCGATGTGGAGGACGGGCGCGTGGCCGGGATGCTCAGCGACTATGTGAAGGACCGCTATGGGCTTGCGTTGGCCATCGTGCGGCAGGACCGCGCCGATAATGCGATCCGCTTCAACACGCGCCGCTTCATGAAAGCCCCGGATAAAGACGCCTATTACCTGCAGGTGGCCGCCAACGGCATTGCGATCGAGGGCGATACGTACGCAGGTACGTTCTATGGCTTACAGACCCTGTTGCAGCTCCTCCCGCCTGCCGCATTTACAAAGCCTGCTTCCGTATCCGACACGTTGAAAGCGAAGGTGAAACCGGGCAAATCGAAAGTAAAAACGCAGGCCAGACCGGTTCCGCCAGCCGTAACGATCACCCGGGTCGTGGTGCCGCAATTGCTGATCCAGGACTACCCGCGCTTCAAGTACCGCGGCATGCACCTCGACGTGAGCAGGCATTTCTTCCCGGTGTCCTTCGTAAAGAAATACATCGATTACCTCGCGGCACATAAGCTCAATTATTTTCACTGGCACCTCTCCGACGACCAGGGCTGGCGGATCGAGATCAAAAAATTTCCCGAGCTGGTCAACACCGGATCGTGGCGGCACGGCACTATCGTCGGGCGCTATCCGGGCACCGGCTCCGACAACAGGCGCTACGGCGGCTACTATACGCAGGACGAGATCCGCGAGGTGGTACAATACGCGGCGGGCCGGCATATCAGCGTCATTCCCGAGATCGACGTTCCGGGCCATTCGTCCGCCGCGATCGCCTCGTATCCGTACCTGAGCTGCTTCCCGGAAGAGCCGACGGTGATCCCGAGCTGGCCCTCGGAGGGAAGCCGGCGCGCGCAGGCCGCCGGCCGGCCAAAGCAGGTACAGGAAACCTTTGGGGTGTTCAACGACATCATGTGCGCGGGCAAGGACTCGACCTTCCTGTTTATGGAAGGCGTGATCGACGAGTTGGTGGCGCTCTTCCCGGAGAAATACGTGCATATGGGGGGCGACGAGGCGCCGAAGTCGAACTGGAAACGCTGCCCGCACTGCCAGGCACGGATGAAGGCCGAAGGTTTGAAAGACGAGCACGAGCTCCAGAGCTACTTCATGCGCCGGCTCGAAAAACACATCAACGCCAGGGGGCGCACCATGATGGGTTGGGACGAGATCCTTGAAGGGGGGCTGGCGCCCAATGCCGTGGTGATGAGCTGGCAGGGCGAGCGTGGCGGCATCGAGGCCGCGAAGCAGCAGCATTACGCCGTGATGACGCCGGGTAAGCCCCTCTATTTCGATCATTCACAGACCCGCACCGACGATTCGCTGGTCTGGGGCGGCTTCAACCCGCTCGATTCTGTGTATGCCTACGAACCGATTCCCGCCGTGCTCGACAGTGCCGCGGCGCGCTACATCGTGGGTGCGCAGGCAAACCTTTGGACCGAATACGTATCGAACCCCGCCAAGGTGGAGTACATGATCTTTCCGCGGATGTCGGCACTGAGCGAGGTGCTGTGGAGCCCGAAGGAAGCCCGCAACTGGCCGTCCTTTCGCAACCGCCTCCTGACGCAATTCGGCCGCTACGCGCAATGGGGCGCTTCGTACAGCAAGGCCTTTTACGACCTCCGCGGCACGCTCGCGCCCGGGTCCGGCAATGCGCGGCTGCATTGGATCCTGAAGCGCGTGAACGGCCCTGGCACCATCGTGTACGAGGGCGGTGGCGCCGTATACAACACCGGCCTCGACTCGGTGGTCGTGCCGATCACCCGCGAAGGCACCTATCGCGCCTACACGGTCAATGGCACGCCGTTCTTTGCCACCGCCAAGAATAAGGGTGTGGCGCAGCTCCCAATGCCCCGCCCGCGCGCCCGGATCGAGCTGACCCCTAGCAACAACCCGACGAGCCTCACCTTCCGGTTCAGCAAGGCCACTGGCAAGAAGGTAACGCTGGCCGGGACGTCGAGCCGCAACTACCCGGGGCAGGGCGCGTTCAGCCTCGTCAACGGCATCTGGTCGGCGAAGGGCCTCAGCTACCCCGACTGGCTCGGCTTCCTGGGCGGCGACGTCGACGCCACCATCGACCTTGGCAGCAGCGAGCCGATTTCCACGGTGCGCGTGCACACCATTGTGCAGGAGGGCAGCTGGGTCTATGCCCCCGAGTACCTGGAGGTGCATGTGTCCGACGATGGCGGCAACTTCCGGCAGGTCGGTCGATCTTCGGCGTTCACCCCCGATACGCTTACGATGCGCTTCCTGACGCTTACGCTTCCCGCCGGTACCAGGGCCCGTTACGTACGGGTGCTCGTGAAGAACTACGGGCTGATCCCTGAAGGCAAGCCCGGTGGCGGCACGCGCTCCTGGGCCTTCGCCGACGAGATCCTGATTGATTGATCTCAGATGTCGGATCGTGGATCTCGGATCGGTTTTTCAAGGACGTTTTCCAGCCAATTCGGAGAGACCATTTGCCGACGCACCACGAAAATTCCTTGCACCTACCAAAAAAGAAGCCCCCACTTTTCAGCGGGGGCTTCTCCTTATTTAGTTTGAACCATTCACGATTGACGATTCACGATTCACGTCCTCACATTCCCGGCATTTCCATTTTCTGGCGGTTGCGCTGCAGGCTCGGGTCGAGCTCGATGGCTTTGTCGCAGAGTGCCTGGCCTTTTGCCTTCTCGCCTTTTTTCTGGTAGCTCATGCCGATCATGAACAGCGCCGAGGCATTTTTCTTATCCAGCTCCAGCACCTTGTCCCAAGCGTCGATGGCCGCTTCCCAGCGCTTCGCATCGTAGTTCGCCTCGGCGATCATGTTGAGCAGCCCGATATCGGCCGGGCGCCGCTGCAGGGCCTCGTTGAGGATCTCCAGCCCTTTGTCTACCTGCTTCATGTTGAGGTAGGCGATCGCCAGGTTCTCCATATACTCGTTGTCTTTCCGGTAGCCTTTGTCAGCCGCCATCAGCAGGTATTTGAGCGAGTTCTGATCATCGTTGAGGGCATAATAGATCAGGCCGATCTCGTACATCCAGCGATTATTATCCGGAGCAAGCTCCAGCGCTTTCAGGAAAAAAGGCATGGCCAGCTTGTGGTTGTTCTGATCGGAGTAGGCGCGGGCGATCAGGTACGGTACCTGTGCATTGGTGGGATCTTCCTTGAGCGCCTGCTGCAGCCACTTGGTGGCTTCGCCGTAGTTCTCGTCGTCGTAATGGGCCTTGCCGATGAAGTACGACACTTTCGCGTTGGGGTCAACGGCCCGCACGAGGTTGGCATATTTCACCGCATCGGGAAACTGGCGCAGGTTGAACGAAAGGGTCATCAGCTGGTTGTACGTCTCGGGCGATTTATCGCCGAGCTTTTCCAGCTCCAGGTACTTCTCACGGGCCTGGGGATAACGACGCAGGTCGTTGAGCGACTTCGCGAGCGCCCCCACGATCTTCACGTCTGTTTTGTTTACTCCATAGGCGGAGTCGAAGTATTTGTACGCCACCATCAGGCGCCCCTTCTGAAGCTCCTGCTGCCCTTTTTCGTAGTAGACAGCACCTTGGTCGGCCTGGGCAGCCGCCCAGAGCCCGATCGTTCCCGCAAGAACGGTCATGATGAACTTACGCATAGGATAATTGGTGTTTTTCGGTTAAGGCTTGGTTCGTTTTCGGATATCTGCCTGGCCTTGCACTAAATTATCAAACGCTGGCGAGTCCGCAACGTTAAATTTGGACGGATTGTGCGGCCGGGCGACCGAACTGGCTTATTTTAAGATAACGGCAGCAAGCGGAGGCAGGTGCACGGTATGGCGCCAGGTACCGGCTTCTTTATCCACGAGCTTTCGCCCGATCTTTTGATTATACACGTCGCCGGAGCCGCCGTAGCGCGGGTGATCCGAATTGAAGAGCTCTTTCGTGAAGTATTTGCCCGGCACGTCTACCTCCCAGTTCCACCGGGGCTCGGGCGTCAGGTTCAGCAGCACCAGCAGCTCCTCCCCTTTTTTCTTGCCTTTACGGCGATAGGCGATCACGCATTCGGAGCGGTGGTTCAGGTCGATCCACTCGAAGCCTTCCACCTTGAAGCCATTGCTGTAGAGAGCCGGCGCCACCCTGAGGATACGGTTGAGGTCGCGCACGCATTCCTGCAAACCCTTGTGCGGCGCATGCTGCAGCAGGTGCCAGTCGAGCTCAGACTTATAGTTCCATTCGGACGTTTGGCCGAACTCGTTGCCCATGAACAGGAGGCGGGCGCCGGGATGCGTCCACATGTAAGTATACAGCGTGCGCAGGTTGGCAAACTTCTGCCACTCGTCGCCCGGCATCTTGTAAATCATCGGGCTCTTTCCGTGCACCACCTCGTCGTGGCTGAGCGGCAGCATGAAGTTCTCGTCGTAGAAATACATCATGCTGAAAGAGAACTTGTCCTGGTGATGGGGACGAAAGAAAGGATCGAACTTGAAATAATCGAGTGTATCGTGCATCCAGCCCATCATCCACTTCATGCCGAAGCCAAGGCCACCCGCAAAGGTCGGCTTCGACACGCCCGGCCAATCGGTAGCCTCCTCGGCGATCGTCTGCACGTCGGGAAAGTCGCGGTAAATGGTCTCATTCAGGTCCTTGATAAAGGCAATGGCCTCGAGGTTGCCGTTGCCGCCGTACTCATTGGGTTCCCATTGGCCATGGCCGCGCGAGTAATCAAGCTTCAACATCGACGAAACGGCATCCACGCGCATGCCGTCGATATGAAAGAACTCGAACCAGAAGCGGGCGCTGGAAATCAGGAAGGACTTGACCTCGCCGCGCTTGTAGTTGAAGATGTAGGAGTTCCAGTCGGGGTGGAAACCCTTGCGCATGTCGGCATATTCGTAGGTGTGCGTGCCGTCGAAGAGAAAGAGTCCATGTGCGTCGTAGGGAAAATGCGAGGGCACCCAGTCGAGGATGACCCCGATGCCGGCACCGTGCAGCTGATCGATGAGGTGCATCAGTCCTTCGGGCGGACCAAAGCGCGAGGTGGCGGCGAAATAGCCGGTGCACTGGTAGCCCCAGGAGCCGTCGAAGGGGTGTTCCATCACGGGCATGAGCTCCACGTGGGTAAAGCCCATCTCCTTCACATAAGGTACGAGGCGCTCGGCGATCATCCAGTAGTCGTTGTAGCTTTCCTCGTCGTTCGGGTCGGGGCGCATCCAGGAGGCGAGGTGCACCTCGTAAACGCTCCAGGGCGCATCCACGGCGTTGTGCTTCTTCCGGTTTTTCATCCAGGCCGCGTCGTTCCATTGGTAGTCGAAGTTCCAGGTGATGGACGACGTGGCGGGACGCTTTTCCCAGTGCAGTGCGTACGGATCGCCTTTCACCGTGGTGCGGCCCTTGTAGCCGACGATGTGGTACTTGTAAAGCTCACCCTTGCCGATGCCCGGGATAAAGCCTTCCCAGATGCCGGAGCGGTCAAGGCGCGGAAACAGCAGGTGCGCACCCTCCTGCCAGCTGTTGAAGGAGCCGACCACCGACACCGAGGTGGCATTCGGGGCCCATACGGCAAAGTAGTAGCCGGCTTCACCGAGCACTTCCAGGGGCCGCGAGCCAAGCTTGTGGTACATCGAGTAATTGGTACCGGCGGCAAACGCCTGCACGTCGTGGTCATAGAGGATCGAGTAGTTCCAGACCGGCTTCCCCGTATCCACGAAATTGGCGTCTTCGTAGCGCAATGCCGGTTCCGGGGTTCTACGGGCTGGAGCCCCAACTTTTTTATGAGCGGTTTTGCCGATGTTATTGTCCATACGATCTTGTGCGAAGTATTTCGTAGTTAATAGCGCCTTTCTTTGTAAAGTTAACCGGGATGCGTCTCAAAAAATGGGACGATATCAGCCCTGTTGATAAATAAACCGAAACAAACATGAGAAACATCCAGCTGTGCCTGTTGACCGTGTTCCTGATAAGCCTTTCTTCCCCGCTCCTGGCTCAGGGACGCCTCTCCGGCAGCGTCCGGGATACCGCAGGCAAGCAGAACCTCGAGCATGCGGTGGTCACCATCCTTCACAAGAAGGACTCCACCCTCGCCACCTTTACACGCACCGACAAGAACGGCGCTTTCCAGACAAAGCCCCTCCCGGCAGGCAAGTACGTACTGCTCCTCACCTTTCCCAAGTTCGCCGACCTCTCCGACGAGGTGGACCTCGGAGCTGAAGACAAAGACCTGCAGCAGCTATCCCTTACCCCAAAGAGCCTCCTGCTGAAGGAGGTGATCGTAAAAGCCAACACCGCGATCCGCGTAAAGGGCGATACCACCGAATTTGCTGCCGACTCCTTCGCCGTGAAGGAAGGCGCTACCGTGGAGGACCTTCTGAAGCGGCTCCCGGGCTTCTCCGTCAACGCCAAGGGCGAGGTGACCACGCAGGGCAAGCGGGTGGATAAAGTGCTTGTCGACGGCGAGGAGTTCTTCGGCGACGATCCTACCATGGCCACGCAGAACCTCTCGGCCAAGATCGTGAAGTCGGTGCAGGTGTACGATACCAAGACCGAGCAGCAAAACCTGACCTCGATCAACAGCGGCAACGAGGGAAAGACACTCAACATCAAG
Organism: Flaviaestuariibacter amylovorans; assembly: GCF_039541815.1. Lineage (NCBI taxonomy): Bacteria > Pseudomonadati > Bacteroidota > Chitinophagia > Chitinophagales > Chitinophagaceae > Flaviaestuariibacter > Flaviaestuariibacter amylovorans. The sequence goes on along the minus strand of NZ_BAABGY010000007.1, from coordinate 463,476 downwards.
CTCAAGGAAGACAGCAAGAAGGGCGGCTTCGGCAAGCTGTCGGCCGGCACCGATTTCACGAACTACCTCGAGGCGCGCGGCCTCTACAACCGGTTTGTGGGAAAGAAGAAATTTTCCGTCTACGGTACCCGCAGTAACGTGAACACCGGCTCGCTCAACTGGCAGGACAAGCAAAAGCTAGGTATGGAGAATGACATGGAGTACGACGAGATCTCGGGCTATTACTACAGCTTCGGATCCGACGACGGCTTCAACGACTGGAGCCTCCGTGGCCTTCCCGACTCCTACACCGGCGGCGCCCTGTTCTCCAACAAATGGAACAACGACCGCCAGAACCTGAACGGATCGTATCGGTACAACCAGCTCGGCGTCACCAACAAGTCGCTGAGCACGACGCAAAACATCTTCCGCGATACCACCACCACGCGGTTCAAAGACGCGCGTACCACCGCACTCAGCATGCAGCATGCGTTGAACGGCAAGTACGAGTTCAAGCTCGACTCCCTCACCACGCTCACCTACAAGATCGCGGGTACCTATAAGACCTCGGAGCAGCGGACGCAGACCTACAGTCATTTCCTGCGGACCGTCTCTGGCAACGTGAACAGCCTCGACACACTGAATACGTCCGACCAGGACCGCATCAACAACACCAGCCGCCGCCAGATCGACCAGTCGCTGGTATGGAAGCAGCTCTTCAAAAAGAAGAACCGGATGCTGATCACGACGCTTCGCTACGGCATGACCGACGACGACCAGCGGGGCACGATCAAGACGGCACAGGCCTTCTACGAGTCGAACGTTGTTGATTCGGTGGCGGTGGTGGACCAGATGCGCAATATCGACGGGCGCTCCCGCACCATCGGCGTCAAGTCGACCTTCAACGAGCCGCTGTCGGAGAAACTCAACTTCGTACTCGAATACGGCTACAACCAGAACAACTCCGAATCGTACCGCAATACGTTCAACAAGAGCAGCAACGGCAAGTACGAGTCGCTCGATACCGTGTTCTCCTCCAACTTCGACCTGAAGGTGCGGGCACACAACGGAAATGCAACGCTGCGCTATATGTACAAGAAGCTGCGCTTCGCTGTGGGTACCGGACTTTCGCAGGTGCAGCTGAACCTGCACGACCTGTTCACTCAGAAGATCAACACGTATACGTTCCGCAACATCACACCGCAGGCCCAGTTCGGCTACATGCCCAAGCCGCAGATGAACATCAACTTCAGCTACCGCGGCACGACGCGGCAGCCCACGATCGACCAGCTGCAGCCGATCCGCGACAACAACGACCCGCTTAACGTATTCGAGGGCAACCCGAACCTCAAGGTGGGCTTTGTGCATGGCTTCAACCTTGGGTACAACCGCTACAAGGCGCTCAAGGGCTCCTGGGTAGGCGCCAACTTCGGATACAACATCACCCAGAATGCGATCACGATGCAAAACCAGCTCAACCTCCGCACGGGTAAGCAGACCTATCGCCCGGTGAACGTGAACGGCAACCGCGACTGGTACCTGTGGAGCTCCTGGAGCGTGGGCAATGGCGAGAAGAAATGGAGCAAGGGCATCCAGGTAAACGGTAACGGCGGCCGCACCAACAACTTCCTCAACGGGCTCCCGAATACGAACACGTATATGTCGATGCGCGTAGGGCCTTCGGTCGGCTATAGTTGGACGGACCATGTGAACTTCCACGTCAATCCTGAAATCGGGTACAACAACTCGCGCTCTTCGCTGCAGGCCGATGGCAGTGTGCGGTATTTCACGTTCGGTGGCAACTTCAATGCCAGCGTGAACTTGCCGGGCAAGATCGAAGTGGGTGTGGACGGCAACATCGAGGTCCGCGAAAAAGTGGACGCCTTTGCCGGTACGCCCGATAACTACCTGATCAACGCCTCGATCTCCCGTAAGGTGTTCAAGAACAACTCGGGCAAGATCATGCTGACCGTAAACGACCTGCTGAACCAGAACGTAGGGTTCAGCCGCAACATCAACTCCAACTTCATCAACGAGGAGCGCTACAGCCGCATCGCCCGATACTTCATGCTGCGCTTCGAGTGGTCGTTCACCAAAGCGCCCGGCTCGAAATAAGGTCGTGAATCCGGAATCGGCAATCGTGAATGCATTCAACCTAAGACAATCAACCATGAAAAAAATATTCTTCCTCCTCTCCTTCTTTGCGCTGGCGCTGGGCGCCTCCGCACAGCCGCCGAAATTCCACGGTAAGGTGAAGATCGAGTTCGAAAAGAACATGAACGTGCCGGCCTACTACAAGGAGCTCGATCCGGAGTGGTACGACCGCATCAAGGACCGCCTGCCCAAGTCGGTGATCACCTACCACGACTTTATCGGCGACGGCGACCGCTCGCTGTATCGACCGGGCCGCGAGACGCAGGTAGACCCGCGCTCCTGGTTCCGCCCCGTGGCCGACAAGAACGTCGTCTTTACCGACTTCCGCAGCGCCCGTGTGGTAGCCCAGAAACCCGTGTACGAAGAGACCTTCCTGATGGAGGACAGCCTCTCGCGCATCAAGTGGAAGATCACTGCCGACACCCGCGTTATCCAGGGCTACGAATGCCGAAAGGCTGTCGGTATCCTCGACGATACGGTAGCCATCTTCGCCTTCTATACCGATGAGATCATGATCCCCGGCGGTCCCGAGGGAATCCAGGGCCTGCCCGGCATGATCCTCGGCATGGGCATTCCGCGCCTGCATACCACCTGGTTTGCCACGAAGGTGGAGGTGTACGACGTACCGATGCAGGCCGTGGCGCCGGCCACCAAGGGCAAGAAAACGACGCGCTCCGCCATGATGAAATCCCTCGGCACGCTGATGCGCGAATGGGGCACCTACGGCAGCCGGATGGTGGTCAATTTCGCGATATAGGCCCAGCCCCCTGTCCCGGCCCCCTGTCCCGGCCCCCTGTCCCCCGAAGGGAGAACTTAGGCCGAACATATTTTTCTGGCTTCGACCTTTTCTCAAAGCACATTCATACGAGAGCCCCCGCATTGCGGGGGCTCTCAACTTTGGTAGTAGGTGTTTTTACTGTTCACAACGCCGTAAGCACTTCAACAGAAAAAATTCATCGTGGAGAGTTGTCAGGGCCGCGTACTTGATCGTGACTCCTCACATCCACAAAATGCAGACACCTGCTTAACTTTTTACTCATTGCAAGTCAGGGGAACAGTTGCTGCTAGAGGCGCTAGAATGCTGGTGCTATTGTTTCATGAGTGTAGCCGTTCTATGGAAGCGGCTAAAGCATGCTACAAACGGCACTGTCCACCCCTGCCGTTATTCTTTTTTTAAGGGAGGCACCGGAATGCAGAAGACCGGCCACAGGGGCCGGTCTTCTCCACTATCGAAGCGTTGTTTTATTGCTTTTGCAGCCCGTTTTCCGGAGTGCCGGCGGCCGTTTGGGGCGTGCCTTTGCCGAGCTCCAGCACCCAGATCGTTTTGCCGGGTACCTTCCAGCTGCGACCGAGCTGGCTCACCGCGCCGGTGACGACGTTACGGGCAGAGCTGAAGCCTGCGGTGCGCTCCGGAAATGCCTGCGGATCTACCGTGCGCTCCTCGGCACTTGTGTTCATGATCACCATCACGGTGCTTTTGCTGTCGTGGCGGAAGTAGGTATACACCCAATCTTTGGGCACGTACTGCGTCAGCGCACCCTTCGTAAGGGCCGTCGAATTCTTCCGGTAGTTGGCGAGTGTGCGGATCCATTGGAACACTTCCTCTTCGCGGCCCACACGGCCCGCGGCGGTGAACTTGTCCTGCGCGTCACCCTTCCAGCCGCCCGGGAAATCGCCGCGCACGAGGCCGTCGGGGTTGGAAACGCCCTTCATCAACACCTCGGTGCCGTAGTATAGTTGCGGGATGCCGCGCGTTGTAAGCAGCCAGCCGAGGGACGCTTTGAGCTTGTCCACGTCCTCGCCGAAGGTAGAGAGCGCTCGCGTCATATCGTGGTTGTCGAGGAAAACCACGTTGTTCGTTGCATCCTGATACAGGAAGTCGTTGGCCAGCGTCATGTACAGCTTGTTCACGCCTTCCGTCCAGCCGAAGGCCTGGTTGAGCGCGGGCTGGATGCCATAGAACAGGGTCTGGAAATCCGTTGCGCCCTGGAGGTTGGAGTTGAACTTGAGCCCCTTGATATTGTTGCGCACGAAGAAGGCCTGGTTAGCAGTGCCGTGCACCCAGGTTTCGCCGAACAGCGTGAGCTTCGGGAACTCGGCGAGCAGCGCCGCGTTGCAGCGGTTCATGAACTCGAGGTCGTTGTAGATATACGTATCGATGCGCCAGCCGTCCACGCCGAACTCCTCGGTGCACCAGATCGCGTGCTGGATGAGGTAGTTGGCCATGTAGGGATTGTTGTGGTTCAGGTCGGGCATCTGGGGCGTGAACCAGCCGTCGAGCATTTGCTTCTTGTCGGAAGCGGCCGCGTACGGGTCCATCAGCGGGTAGTCTTTGTAGGTCGTCTGCGTGTACTTGGGCCACTGGTGCAGCCAATCTTTCATGGGCAGGTCCTGCACCGAGAAATGGAAGAGGCCGCTGTGGTTGTACACCGCATCCTGAATGAGCTTCATGCCCTTTGCGTGCAAGGCATCGGAAAGCCGCTTGTAGGCGAGGTGGCCGCCATAGCGCTCATCTACGTTGTAATGGTTGGTGATGGCATAGCCGTGCTCGGTACGGTTCGGCATGTCGTTCTCCAATACCGGCGTCAGCCAAAGAGCCGTGGCGCCGAGGTCCTTCAGGTAGTCGAGCTTGTTGATCACGCCCTGCAGGTCGCCGCCGTGGCGGTGGTACATGGAGTCGCGGTTGAGCGTCTGGTCTTTGTAGTGCGCGATCTTGTCGTTAGCGGGGTCGCCGTTCGAGAAGCGGTCGGGCATCAGGAAGTAGATGAAATCTTCGGAGCGGACGCCCTGCGCGTAGCTGGTGCCATTGCCTTTGCGGCGGGCCTTCAGCTCGTAGTCGAAGGAGCCCTTCTCCCCTCCCTTGCTCCAGCTGACCTTTACGTTGCCCGGCTTCGCGGTGGGCTTCACCACGAGGTCGAGGAACACGTAGTTGCTGTTCTCTACCTTATTCACCTTTACCAGCTGCACCGACGGGTTGGCTATGCTGTAGGAATAATTTCCGGCCCCGGGTGCATACAGCATCAGCTGCAGCTTCGGGTTCTTCATGCCGGCCCACCAATGGGTCGGGTACACGCCGGTGGGCTTGAGGGGCTGGGCCATCAGGCCGGTGCTCCACAGCAGGAGCGATAAGCCAAGTATTCTTTTCATAACGATCATTACGGTTCTTATACGGAGCGGTTCTCGAGAATTTCCATTTCAGCGACCTGGGTTTCGTCTACGTTTTCGTTCTTCTTTTCCTTGATAAAGGCCACGCAGATGATGGCCGCGAGGATCATGAGGTAACCACCGACCTGCACTGCCAATAGGCGGTCGTTGTTGAGGAGGTTGTTCATGATCCACTTGAAGCCGAGGGATGCGATGATCTCGGGCAGTACGATGAAGAAGTTGAAGATGCCCATGTAGATGCCCACCTTGTGCGGCGGCAGCACGCCACCGAGCATGGCATAGGGCATAGAAAGGATGGAGGTCCAGGCAATGCCAACGCAGGTCATGCAGAGGAACAGCATGTTCTTGTCGTGCACCCAGGCCACGCTGATAAGGCCGAGCGCGCCGATGGCGAGGCAGATGCCGTGTGTCCACTTACGGCCAAGGCGATCGGCGATATTGGGCAGTATGAAGGCAAACGCGAAGGTCACCACGTTATAGAAGGCGAGAGTAAGTCCGGCAAAGTCGCGGCCGTTACCGAACGCGGGATCGGTGTCGCTGGTAGCGCCGAAGATGTTGTAGGCCACAGCCACCGAGTAGTAGAACCACATGAGGAAGAGGCCAGGCCAGGTAAAGAACTGCACCAGCGAAATGATGCGCATCCGCGGGGGCATCGTTGCAATCGAGGAGAAGATCTCGCGCGCACCTGATAGAAAACCACCTTTGCCCTCGGCTTTCCGGCGTGCGAGTTCCTCCTCCGTAGGCGGGTATTCCTTAGAGGAGAAAACCGTGTAGAGTACCGCGGCCAAAAAGAAGAAGGCACCGATATAAAAGGAGTAGCGCACGTTATCGGCGATAATGCCTTTGGCGGCGGTGTTCTTTTTGTCAAAAATGTTGGTCATGATCCAGGGAAGCGCCGATGCGATAGAGCCGCCAAGGCCGATCATAAGGCTTTGCATCACGAAGCCGCGGTTCAACTGGCTGTCGGGTAGTTTGTCGGCCACAAATGCGCGGAAAGGCTCCATGGCTACGTTACCGAACACGTCGAGCACCCAGAGAAGGCCGGCGGCGAACCACAGTGCGGGGCTGTGTGGCATGAAGATGAGCGCGATGGAGCTGAGGATGGCGCCGATGAGGAAATACGGGCGGCGGCGGCCCCAGCGCGGGTGCCAGGTGCGGTCGCTCATATAGCCGATGATGGGCTGCACAATAAGGCCGGTGAGCGGCGCCGCCAGGAACAGCAGCGGGATCTCGTCGGGGTTAGCGCCGAGCACGTCGTAGATGGGGCCCATGTTGGCGCGCTGCAGGTCCCAGCCAAACTGGATCCCGAAGAAGCCTACGCTCATATTGACGATCTGGGAGATGGAAAGCCGGGGTTTGTGGGTGCCGGAGGCAAGCGGTGTGTTCGCAGACATAAGCAATCAATCTTGATGGCCGGAAGTTAGCAACTAATCCCAAACAAATGTGTTTTGCGGACACAATTCCCGGTTTGGTAATCCATATGTTCAAATTCGAGTTTACAGAACGGGCTACTTGCTTGACAAGAAGGAGGCGCCCGTCGGGGCGCCTCCTTCTTGTTGAATCAGATGTATCTAATGCGTCTTTACAGGTCTGGTTCCCGTTACCCGAGCGTAAACCCATTGGGCAGCACCGCTCCCTTCTTGATCACCACGATGCCGTCCTTGATGGTATAGAGCGCATGGTCGCCGTCCTCGAGGTGGGCGCCCCCCATGATGCGTACATCGTCGCCGATGCGGCAATCCTTGTCGATGATGGCGTTCTGTATATGACAGCGCGAGCCGATGCCGAGGATGGGCAGTCCGTGCTGCTGGTCATGCGCGATGTCTTCGAGCGTCTCGAAATAGTCGTTACCCATCAGGTACGAATCCAGGATCACCGTTTCGTGGCCGATGCGCGAGCGGATGCCCACGATCGAGTGCTCGATGCGCGAGGCATTGATGATGGAGCCTTCGGCAATGATGGCCTTGTCGAGGTGCGTGCCGGAGATCTTGGCCGGCGGCAGCATGCGCGCGCGGGTATAAATGGCCTTGCTGTTGTCGAACAGGTTGAAGGCCGGCAGGTCGTCGGTCAGCGCGAGGTTGGCCTCGTAAAACGCACGGATGTTCCCGATGTCTTCCCAGTAGCCCTCGTACTGGAACGAGGCCACCTTATACTTTTGAATGGAGTCGGGGATGATGTTCTTACCGAAGTCGGTCGCCTCAGCGTATTCCTTCTGCAGGAGGTCGAACAGGAGGTTGCGGTTGAAGATGTAGATGCCCATGGACGCAAGGTAGTTGCGGCCTTTGGAACGCATCTCCTCGCCCGTGTCGCTCACCCAGTTCTCAAGTCCGCTCTTGGGCTTTTCGGTAAAAGACGTGATCATGCCGTCGGTGATCTTGAGGATGCCGAAATCGGATGCTTCCTTTTCCGTTACGGGAATGGTGGCCACGGTGATGTCGGCGCCCTTTTGCTTGTGCTCTTCCACCATCCGCACGAAGTCGAGCTGGTACAGCTGGTCGCCGGAAAGGATCAGGATATAGTCGGCCGGGAAGGGCTCGAGGTGACGCAGGCCCTGGCGTACGGCGTCCGCAGTTCCCTGGAACCAGGTGAAGTTGTCGGGTGTCTGCTCGGCCGCGAGGATGTCTACGAAGGCATTGCTGAAGGCGCTGAAGTGATAGGTGTTCTTGATGTGCCGGTTGAGCGAGGCCGAGTTGTACATGGTGAGTACGAACATGCGGCTGATGCCCGAGTTGAGGCAGTTGGAGATCGGGATGTCCACGAGGCGGTATTTACCGGCGATGGGAACGGCCGGCTTCGAGCGGGTGGCGGTCAGCGGGTAAAGGCGGGTGCCGGCGCCGCCGCCCAGGATCACGGACAATACTTCTTTCATAACTCGTTTGTTTCGCTAATTGGGATTGGTTTCCAGATTCTTATATAACAATTATGCCTTGTCTTTTGGTTCATTCCGTAAAGGCCTTTCGATTTAAAGATAGTCACCCGCGCACTTGAAAGCAAGCGCCGCGGTTTAACCGCGCAGTTGCTGGTAGAGCGATGTGTACGCTCCGGCAGAGGCGTCCCAGGAAAAGTCGAGGCGCATCATGTAGCTCCGCATCCATTGCAGCAGGTCGGGTTGCGCGTGGTATAGGCCCAGCGCGCGGCCTACGGAGTAGACGATGTCGCTAACTTCGGCGTTATTGAAGCGGATGCCGTAGCCCTGCCAGTCGCCGAAGTCGCGCACTGTGTCGTGCAGGCCGCCGGTGTTGCGCACCATAGGTACCGTGCCGTAACGGAGGGCATACAGTTGATTGAGGCCGCAGGGCTCCACGCGGCTCGGCATCAGCAGGAAGTCGGCGCCCGCGTACATAAGGTGGCTCAACGCTTCATTGTACCCGATGAAGGTATTCATGTACCCGGCAAACTGGTACTTCAATGTTTCGAGCGAATTCTCTACCGCTGTTTCACCGGATCCCAGGATCAGGAACGAAGCCATACCGTTGTGCTCGTAGATCGACTGGCGGATGGCTTCCGGCAGGATGTCGGCGGCTTTCTCGCCCACCAGGCGGCCGATGAAAACGAAGAGCGGCTTTTCGGGGTCGAGGCCGAAGCGCGAACAGAGTTCTTCTTTGTTGCGGCGTTTCCCTTCCTTCACCGTTTCGGTGCTGTAATTTTTCACCAGCAGCGGGTCGGTCTCCGGATTCCACACCTCCGAATCGATGCCATTGAGTATGCCCGAGCACTTGCCCTGTTCATAATTCATAAGCGCCTCGAGCCCGGCCGCGGACTGGCGCAGCTCGTTCATATACGTTGGGCTCACGGTGGTGACGCGCCAGGCGCAGCGGAGTGCAGAGGCGAGCGGGTTGATGGCGTTGTTCCAGTCGAGCAGCCCCCACTTCCAGGTGTCGTGCGGCGGCAGCAGGTTGATGCGGTCCCAGCCGATCTGTCCCTGGTACTGCGCGTTGTGGATGGTGAAGACCGTTGGGATATTGGCAAGCCGGCTGAACGCGTAGGCGTACTGCATCAGGAAGGGGATAAACCCGGTATGATGGTCGTGGCAGTGCACGACGTCGGGCTGGTGCTCCCAGCGGCTCAGCCAATCGCACACCGCGATCTGGAAGGCCAGGAAGCGCTCCGTGTCGTCGTCGTACCCATAGACCTTCTCCCGGTCGAGCAGGCCGTTGATGTCGATGAGGTACAGGTCGAAGCCGAGCACATTGGTCGGCTCCTTGATGACTGCGTAGTTAAAGTAGCGGCCGCCGATGAACTGACCGCCCTCGTGCACGAGTTCCCACTCGTGGTTATACAGGAATTTAGTGCGGTACATGGGCATCACCACCTTGGCGAAATGCCCCGACGCCACCTGGTATTTGGGCAGCGCGCCCACCACATCTCCGAGTCCGCCGGCTTTGGCCACCGGGTAACATTCTGCCGATACGTGAATTATCTCCATACGATTCAACCTGATTTGAAATTAGGGGAATTTCGATTGCCGCGTCAAAGCAGCGATAAAATTCCCTTCCTGATTTGCCCGGCTTTCAAAAATGGGCTGAGCCTCACCGTGACGCGAGCCAACGCCAGACCGACATTTTTCCAAGTTATTGACACAGAACGCACAAACGCAGCATCTTTTTATCAACAGCGCGCCGTGGCCGTCACCGGTAACAATAAAACGCCTTATTTTGGTTGCCGTAAAGGAATTTTCCCAACAAACCATCAACCCTGGCTCATGGCTACTGCTATCAACTCGTCCACCTCCCGTATCGAAGGGTCCGCCACCACCAATTACGGCGCGCTATCGACCCTCGTTACCGTGTTCTTCTTCTGGGGATTCATCGCGGCCGGCAACTCCGTATTCATTCCGTTTTGCAAGCACTACTTCGGCCTCGACCAGTTCCAAAGCCAGCTGATCGATTTTGCCTTTTACACCGCCTATTATATCGGTGCCCTCGTGCTGTTCGCCTACGGCGCCTTCGGCGGGCAGGACCTTGTTGCCAAATGGGGCTATAAGAAAAGCATCGTGTACGGGCTGCTCTTCTCGGCCCTCGGTGCCGGCGCCATGATCATGGCCGTGAACGCCAACACCTTTGCCGGCATGCTCTTCGGCCTCTTCATTGTTGCGCTCGGCTTTTCGCTGCAGCAAACCGCCGCGCAGCCCTTCGCCATCTCGCTGGGCGACCCGGCTACGGGTACCAGCCGTGTGAACCTGGGCGGTGGCATCAACTCCTTTGGCACCTCGGTAGGACCGCTCATTGTTGCACTGGCGCTCTTCGGCTCTACGGCCGCCATCACCGACGAGCAGATCAAATCGCTGAGTCTCGACAAGGTGATCGTGCTTTACTCCTGTGTGGGCGCGCTCTTCCTGGCGGCCGCCGCGCTGTTCTTTTTCTCGAAAAAAGTGCCTTCCGGCATTTCCACGGAAAAGACCGAGCGCGCCAACAAGGCGCTGTACACGCTGCTCATTCTGACCGGACTGCTGATCGTTCTGTTCGTGCCGGTATTCAACAGCTACAAGACCGATCCCGCCACGCTTGACGAGGCCGGCCGTCACGACCTGGAGAACTTCCGTATGAAGCTCCTGCTGGGCGCGTTCGTGGTGGTGGTTGCAGGCCTGTTGCTGGCAAATGCGAGCGCGCGCCGCCGCCCCGAGGGCTGGGGCGCCATGCAGTATCCCCAGCTGGTACTGGGCATGCTCGCCATCTTCGTGTACGTAGGCGTGGAAGTTACGATCGGCTCCAACCTGGGTGAGCTGCTGCGCCAGCCCGACTTCGGCAACCGCTCCGCCTCGGAGGCGACCCCCTTCATCATCATGTACTGGGGCGGACTCATGATCGGCCGCTGGACCGGCGCCATCAGCGCCTTCAACCTGTCGGAGGGCACCAAGCGCGCCCTCCAGTTCGTGGTGCCGCTGGTGGCCTTCGGCCTGCTGATCGGGATCAACACGCTGGCCAAGTACGACATGCGCCCCCTGTATTATTACGTAGTGTGTGTGATCGTTCAGATCATTGCCTTCTATATCAGTAAGGACCGCCCCGCGCAAACACTGCTCCTCTTCAGCTTGCTGGGCGTTGTGGCCATGATCATCGGCCTCATGACGAAGGGCCAGATCGCTATCTACGCCTTCCTCAGCGGTGGCCTCTTCTGCTCCATCATGTGGCCGGCAATTTTTGCACTGTCGATCGCCGGCCTGGGCAAGTATACCACCCAGGGCTCTGCCTTCCTGATCATGATGATCCTCGGGGGCGGTATCATTCCGCCGATCCAGGGGAAGCTGGCCGACTTCATCCAGACACGGAGCGACGTTGCCGGCGCAGGTATTCATCAGTCGTATTGGGTGGCAGTAGTGTGCTTTGCGTATCTTGCCTTCTTCGCGTTCGCCGTGCGGGGCATCCTGCGCCGCCAGGGTATCGACTACGAAACCCCGGTCCGGGATAAAACACCTGCCACGAACCCGGAAGTTGCTACTGAAGCGTAAACTACCTATCAAGAAGATTATGGATCTATCACATGAACTGGCACTCGGCATCGACATCGGCGGCACCAACACCAAGTGGGGCGTCGTCAATCACCGTGGCGAGATTGTCCAGAAAGGCGACCTCCGCACCGATGCGCACGAGACTGTTGAAGGCTTCATCGACGCCATTTACGACACGCTGAAACCGGTGCTCGCAGGCTTTGGCGACGAGATCACGATCAAGGGCATCGGCGTGGGCGCGCCCAACGGCAACTATTACAAAGGCACCATCGAGTACGCGCCCAACCTGCACTGGAAAGGCGTGATCCCGATGACGCAGCTCATGACACAGAAGTTCGGCCTTCCGTGCTCCCTCACCAACGACGCCAACGCGGCAGCGGTGGGCGAGATGATGTACGGTGCCGCCCGCGGCATGAAGGATTTCATCATGATCACCCTCGGCACCGGCGTCGGTTCGGGCATCGTAGCCAACGGGCAGCTCATTCTCGGGCACGACGGCTTCGCCGGCGAGCTCGGACACACCTGCATCCGGCCCGGCGGCCGCAAGCACTGGGGAACAGGGCTGCATGGTTCGCTTGAAGCGTACTGCTCCGCAACGGGCATCGTGCTCACCGCGCAGGAGCTGCTCGCGAACAGCAACGACGACAGCCTGCTGCGCCAGTTCAGCGAGGAAGACCTCGATTCCAAGAAAGTATATGAATGCGCCGTCAACGGCGACCCGATTGCGGCGGAAACCTACCGCTTTACCGGGCAGGTGCTGGGCGAGGCGCTAGCCAACTTCGTGATGTTCTCCTCTCCCGAGGCGATCATCCTGTTCGGGGGCGTCATCAAGGCCGGAGACCTCCTGATGAACCCGACGCGCCAGCACATGGAGGCCAACCTGCTCCCGATTTTCCAGAACAAAGTCCGCCTCGTGTTCAGCGAGCTCAAGGAAGCCGACGCAGCCATCCTCGGCGCCAGTGCGCTGGTGTGGGAGATCAAGGAATAATTTGAAGTTTGGCGTTTGTTGTTCGAAGTTTTCCGGTACCTACAATATCAAAACGCACTTTCCAATACATATTGAAGCTGCTCCCCTGGAGCGGCTTTTTTATGGTGGGACGTCCATGAAACAGCAAAACGCTCTTTTACACCAACCTTCCAAAACCCTTCAAAACCTTTCAAAACCGTCCAAAACCCTTTCCTACCGGATCACCGTCACCGTACCCTTCAGCTGGTACACCCTGCCTTCCCAGTCGATGGCGTGGAGCATCCACACGAACGTGTCGTTGCCTGCTTCCCTCCCTCCTTTCAAGGCGCCGTCCCAGCCAGCCTGCGGGTCCTTGGTTGCATAGACCAATTCGCCCCACCGGTTGTAGATGCTGAAATTAAGGAGCTCGCGGATGCCTTTGAAGAGGGGGCGGAACCGGTCGTTGCGCCCGTCGTTGTTGGGGGTGAAGGCGTTCGGTACCCAAACGTCAGACCCTTTGAATACCTCTACGAACAGGCTGTCGCGAAGCACGCAGCCCTCCAGGGTGGTCACCGTCATCAGGTAGCGGGCGTCTTCGTTCAGCGTCACCGTCGGGTTTGGGATCGAGGCATTGCTCAGCCCCGTTGCCGGCGTCCAGAGTACCGGGCCATTGGCCCAGCCGTGCAGGAGAGCTGGTCGGTTGGACAGCACCACGGTGTCGCGGCCGGCCGAGCCCCGGGCTTCCGCAAAGCGAACGGTCCGGGAAAGCGTATCCGACGGGCAGCCGTTGTTGCCAAACGCCCAGGTACGCACGGAACGGACGGCGGTATCGCGGAAGACGAGTGTGCCCCCCTGCGCGCCGCTCCGCCTGCCGTCGCCGAAATCCCAGAACCACTGGCGGACCGGCTCGGTACCCGTAAGTGTGGCCGAAAAGGGCCAGGCCTGCTGCACGCACCCATCGGCCAGGTCCTGCGAAAACCGCGGTAGCGGCAGCATAGTGAAGGAGCGGGAGAGCAATTGTGGTGCGCTGCAGCCGTAGAGGGAACGTACCGTAAGCTGCAGCCCGTGCGGTCCTTCGGTGAGGCCATTCAGGAGGGGAAGGCTATCCGTAGAAACAAGGGTTCCGTCGACCCGCCATTCGTACGCAACGCCCACATTGCTGCCCAACGGCTGCACCACCGGCGCCCGCTTGAAGCAGGTATCGCGGATTGAAAAAGAGGCGGTAGCCGGCGAAGCCACCAGGATGGGCCGGTGGAGGGTGTCGCTGCGGCAGCCGTCCATGCCGGTGATGGCGAATTTAAGCTCGTAGGGCCCAGGCGTCGGGTAGATGTGCGGCGGCGGATCTTCGAGCGTAGAGGTGGTCCCATCGCCGAAGTCCCAGAACCAGGCGCTTACGGGTGCAAAGGAGACCGAACTGTCGCGGAACCGGATCGGGGTGCCGACGCAGAACGTATCGCGGGCGAGGCTCGACGTGTAGCCCGGGTTGAGCGCGGTACAAAACTTCTGGATGTTGACGGCCCCACCGGTGGCGGCGCTGAAGCCCCAGTACACCATCGGGTCGCCATTGAAGATGCTGCCCACGAGATCCACCTGTTTTTCCACGCGCGGCGCGCCGTCGAACCAGGTGCGTAGCCAGCGGGTAGACGGGTCCCAGGAGATGCGGAGCTGGTGCCAGTTGCAGTCCTCCACGTTATCGGAAGTGGCCGAGACGGGCACCGGCGGCACCAGGTCGCTGCTGTGGTTGGTGATGCCGTTCGCCTGGATACTGATATGATCAAAGGCCGGGTCATTCTGGGTCGGGTTCTGCCAGGTGTCGAGGGCGATGCCGATGGAAGGCGACACGCCGGAAAAGCCCATCCCCTCGCCGGAAGTGCCGACGGAGGTGCTGAGCGGTTGCAGCATGAACACGATGCCGTCGGCGCCGGTGGCGTCGGAGCAGCCGAGGTACACGTTGAACGTAAAGTCGAAAGGAACCAGCAGCGAGATCTTGTTCCCGTTCCAGACAGAGCCGGACTGCGTATTGCGGTCGGGGGTGAGCAGGTAGCAGTTGCAATTGATCCGCTCTGCCGAGCCGTTGAGGATATACTGGGCCCCGGCGGCATAAAAAAACAGCAACCCGGCCAGGGCCAGCGTTACTGTTTTCCAATACATACCTCTTTTCATGTATGTACCAAAGGTACCGAACTTAGAGTTGCGGCACGCCCGATTTCGAGCGCTCCCACTCGGCGCGGCCGAGGCCGGCGAACACGTGCCGTTCGCTGTGGTACGAGGAACGCACGAGCGGCCCGCTCTCCACGTAGTCGAGGCCCATCTGGTAGCCCGCTTCACGGTATTCGGCAAACTCGTTGGGGTGCACGAAGCGCTCCACCGGCAGGTGGCGTTTTGTCGGCTGCAGGTACTGCCCGATGGTCACCACGTCGCAACCGTTGTCTTTGAGGTCCTGCAGGGTTTGCAGCACTTCTTCTTTTGTTTCGCCGAGTCCGAGCATGATGCCGCTTTTCGTGCGCATGCCGCCTTCCTTGAGGGTTTTGATCACCTCCATGGAGCGCCAGTACTTGGCCTGGATACGCACCTGGCGGGTGAGCCGCTCCACGGTTTCAATGTTGTGCGACACCACTTCGGGTGCGGCGTCGATGAGGCGCTGGATATCGTCCTTCTTGCCTTTAAAGTCGGGGATGAGGGTTTCGAGGGTCGTATCGGGGTTGAGTGCCTTTACGGCCTTGATGGTGTTGTGCCAGATGGTGGAGCCACCGTCTTTCAGCTCGTCGCGGTCTACGGAGGTGATCACGGCGTGCTTGACCTTCATGAGGTGGATGGCTTCGGCCACGCGCTGGGGCTCATCCCAGTCGAGTTCGGGCGGGCGGCCCGTAGCCACGGCGCAGAATCCGCAGGAGCGGGTGCACACATTGCCCAGGATCATGAAGGTGGCGGTACCGGCACCCCAGCATTCGCCCATGTTCGGGCAGTTGCCGCTTTCGCAGATGGTGTGCAGCTTGTGGGTATCCACGAGGCCGCGCACATGTTTGTAGTTCTCGCCGATCGGGAGCTTCACACGAAGCCAGTCGGGCTTATTGCGCTTAATGGGTTGGTCCGAAACTGAGTTACACGACATGTTCTTCATTTAGGGTCCCGTTGCCGGGAATCGCAAAGGTACGGCCCCGGCGTTAAGCGCGCAACCTTCGCATTCACCCGGCTGACCCCTAAGGGGCGCTGGGGGCGAAAATTTTCCGTGGGCCGCAATCCGTACCCAAGCATCCAAAGAAAAGCCCGGACCGCAAAGCGATCCGGGCTTCTTGAAATTGGTTCTTTGAGAAAACCCGGAAACCGTAAAGTATGACCGACCAAAGTTCCCCCTACGGGGGACAGGGGGCTGGGACAGGGGGCCTGGCGATCACTTCGTCTACTTTCTCCCTCCAAAAAGGTAGGCCAGGTGGCCCTGGAAGAACAGCCGGCGGGGCTTTACAAGGGCCATCTGCTGGATGTTCTGGGCATAGCCTTCGAGGCTCACGCCAAGCTGTATGGCCTGAACGCGCTCGTTGTACTTGTTGAAGTCGAAGCGGATGGCCGCCTTTACGTAGGCACCGGGCTGGAGCTTCATCTCGTTCCAGCCTTTTCCAAGTCCCGAGGAGCCGATCACTTCGTCGCCACCAAGGAAGGCAGCTGTATCACCGTCCTGGAACTTAATGGCTTTTTTCGTGTTCCCGTCGCGGATGTCGAGGTAATAAGGGCGCAGGAGGCCGAGCGAAAGGCCGCCCTCGCCCACGGCGATCACCGCTACACCGTTCTTGTTGCCCTTCTGGCCGAGGATATACTGGCGGCCGTAACCAAGCTTCAGGGCATAAAAGTTGTTGATCTTCCCGTAGATATACGAGCCACCGATGGAGCCATTCGAATTATTGCTCTTGTCTTCCTTGGGGTGCTTGGTTTCGGTGAGTTCGGCTGTGTAGATCGCCGTCATGCGCGGCGTCTTCATGCGTCCGAGCTCGAAGAGAATGCCATAGCCGTTGGTGCGCAGCTGGGCTCCGAAGATGGTCTGTTTCCGGTATACCAGCACGCCTTCCTCCTCCTGCCGGATCATGGCGTTGATCTTCTGGCGTTTCTCGTTCCGGCGGGTCGTACGGTCTGTTTTCTCCTGGGCGGCACCGTGCAGCGCCAGCCCGCTAAGGCCAAGTATGAAAGCGATTTTTTTCACAACGATGGAGTGGGTTATTCAGGTAAATTTAGGCACAAATCGAATACACAATGACTTCAACGGTAAGATACGACGGCGTATTGCGTACCACCTGCACGCATTTGCGATCCGGCTCCACATTCGAGACCGACGCGCCCACCGACAACAACGGCAAGGGTGAGCGCTTCTCCCCCACCGACCTGCTCGCCACCTCGCTCGCCGCTTGCATGATCACGGTAATGGGCATCAAGGCCCGCACCATGGGGCTCGATCTCGACGGGGTCACCATCGACGTGGAGAAGATCATGAAGGCGGAGCCCCGTCGCGTGGGGGGCATCAACCTTACGTTTCATTTCCCGGAGGCGCTGCGGAATATCGAGCAAAAGCAAAAAGACATCCTGAAAAATACAGGCCACACCTGCCCGGTGGCACAAAGCATCCATCCCGATCTTGAGGTCAATGTGGATTGGGGCGAGTGGGCATAATCCATTTTCGCCGGCGATCTGCGAGCCCCGACAGCACTGCCGTCGGGACTTTTTCTGTTCAGGCTACAAATCAGGCTACAGTCCCCGTTTCAATAACGCATTGCCAACGGCGCACTCAAGGCAACGCTTCCGGCTGCAGTACTCCTTGAACAGCTGGATCAGCGCCTGTGAATCAGCCGCACCTTCGGTGGCCACGCCAATCGATCGGAACGGGCGCAGCACGCTGTTATCTTCCGGGCCCACGCTGCGCAGCAGGTTCAGGGCCGCGTCTTTCCGCTTCGGGTCGCCGGTGAAATGCCCGTATGCAAACAGTACCGGCACCGCCACGTTGATCAGCAGCGTGTCGATCATGGCGGCGCCCAGCTTCTTTGGCGCAAAGGCCGACGTCTCCTCGAACCGGTAGTGGTAATGCCAGTAGTCGTTGGCCGTTACCTGGAAGAGGCGGTGTACCTCGGAGGGGTTGTCCGCTTCGAGGAGGCGCGTAAAGAGCGATCCGCCCTCCTGCAACAGGGCCGCCAGCTGGGCCAGGCGCACGGTCGGAAACGCAGCCGGCCGCATCCGCAGAAAATGCGGGGCCCGGTGTACGGGCGGCAGCGGGTAGAGGCCTTTCAGGTAGCGGTACTCCCGCTGCAGCAGCAGCGGGTAGTCTTCCGTGAAATGTCCGTGCAGGAGGTTCGCCTGCCCGAGCAGCAGGGCCTCGAGCTTGTGGATGGAGCCACGGTGCCGCGCGAGCAGCGACACCGGCAGCGACCGGGCTACCTCCTCAAAGGCCTCCGCGTTTACCCGCACGCCAAACTGCCGCGCTAGCAGCCACCAGAATACCTCCTCCCAGTTGTTGTGCGACGCTTCCAGGTCGGCACCGATCTTTTTCGTTTTCTGCAGGAGGCGCTCCACCACCAGGCGGTCTTTCCAGGCCGTCCACACAAGTGGCGGCGCCGAAGCCGCGTCGCGGGCGCAGGCGAGCGCATCGCCCTGCTCCATGAGCGCCGCATACCGCTCCAGCAGGATGCCGGGAATATGCGGTTCCAGCTCCAGCACGGGTACGCCCGGCGTCACGCCGGCGCGGTCGTGACGGTACACGACATGCAGGATCACATTGCGGTAATTGGGATCGCCGGCGTGGTGGTGGCGGTCCCAGTCGGAGGTGCGCAGGTGTAGTTCTACGGAACCCGCAAGCACGGCCGGCCCGATGCGCACCCGTGCGTCCAGGAAATCGGGGCCTTCGTTGTGGTTCCAGAGCCCACGGGCCAGGATCTGCACCGGCTCGCCGGTGTCCGTGCTTAGCCCGGAATGGTTGAAATAGCCGTACTGCCACAGGTACTGCAGGAGGCGCTCAGTCATATGCGTAGGTGTTGGTACTCAGAGATCCCTGAGCGCCTGCACCACGCGGCTTACCGGAAGGCCCATCACGTTGTAGAAGTCCCCTTGTATCGACTTGATGCCCACCACGCCGATCCACTCCTGGATGGCATAGGCGCCGGCCTTGTCGTAAGGGCCGTACTTATCCACGTAGAATGCGATCTGCTCCGCCGTCAGCGGGTGAAACTGCACCGCGGTGACGTCGTGGAAAAGCACTTCCTGCTCCCCGTTCTGGATCGCTACACCGGTGATGACCTCGTGCGCCGCCCCACTCAGCTTCGTGAGCGTGGCGATCGCTTCGGCCCGGTTGGCAGGCTTGCCGATGATCTCGGAGCCGAGCACCACGATGGTATCGGCAGCGATGACCGGCTTTCCGGGATACTGGCCGGCGATCACGCGCGCCTTTTCGCGGGCGATGTGCACGGCCACTTCGGATGGCGTGAGGCCTTCGGGGTAGCTTTCGTCGGTATTGGCCACGCGGATCTCGAAATCGATCTCTGCCCACTCAAGCAACTGCTTGCGCCGGGGCGACTGGGAGGCCAGGATATAAGATGCCATAGCTTAAAAGTACAACCGGAGAAACAGCATCGACAAGATCCCGGTGAGCATGATCCATTTCGCGAGGCGGCTCAGGGATGCAAATTCTGCAATGCTGCTGGCTTTCGTATGTTGAAAAAACAGGTAAATCAGGGGAATAATCACGCAAGAAACGGAGTAAAACACCGCCCACCACCAGCGGAATTGCAGTACGTAAAGCTGCAGGATGATGAGCGCCCCGAGCAGCACCACGATCCAGACGGTGGTGTAGATCTTCGTGGCCGGCACCCCGCTCACGATGGGCATCGTGCGGCAGCCGTAGCGCCGGTCGCCCTCCAGGTCTTCGACGTCCTTCACCGCCTCGCGGATGAGTGAGAGGATAAAGGCAAAACCGGCATACAGGAACGCTACCCGGAAGTACTTGACCGTTGCGGCGTCATACGTGGCCCCGAACGCGGCGCGAAACGGCACCTGCGCGAAGAAGAGGATCAGCACGGTCCAGGCGGTGAGGAGCGAGATAAGGATATTGCCCACGAGGTAGCGCTTCTTGAGCGAGGTGGAATAGAGCCAGAGCAGCACCACTACCACCACGTTGGCGACAATGAGGTAGCTTTTGTGCCAGCCCACGGCTTTTACGGTGGCCAGGATCCCGGCCACGCTCAGCACGCCGTGCCAGAGAATGGCCCACCGACGGCCGATGACGCGGTTGATGACGTTCTTGTTCGGCTTGTTGACGAGGTCGATGTTGAGGTCGAAATAATCGTTGATGATATAGCCGGCAGCAGCGATGAGGACCGAGGCGGTGATGAGCCAGAACAGCTTTACGGGTGCGGTGGCCGGATCGTAGAGCGGCACGTACACACAGTAGTAGAACAGCAGCTGCGTGATGGCGATGAACAGCAGGTTCTGCCAGCGCATGAGGCGGAAAAACGCAGCCAGTCGGGTCATAGTCCTTGGTTATCGGGAGGTGATCCCGGTTTCGAAGATCCAGTGTTCGTTGAGGCGCAGCACTTTCTCGATGACGTCGCGCACACAGCCCTCCCCTCCCTTTACCGGCGAGATGTAGGTGGCGGCAGCGCGCACTTCGGACACCGCATCGGCCGGGCAGGCTCCGACTCCCACGGCGCGGATCGCCGGCAGGTCGGGCAAGTCGTCGCCCATGAACAACATCTTTTCAAAGGGAATGTTGTGCTGCGCGCTCCAGGTCTCGAGAAATCCTTTTTTGTCTTTTATGGCCGTGTGCACTTCGGTGAGCCCGAGGTAGCGCATCCGGGTTACTACGGGCTCCGAGTGCGCACCGGAAACGATCAGCACCCGGTAGCCGTGTCGGAGCGCCATCTGCAGGGCCAGCCCGTCCTTCGTATGCATCCGTCGTGCCTGCAGCCCGTTCTCGAGCAGCAGCACCGTGCCGTCGGTGAGCACACCGTCGACGTCGAATACAAACGTGGAAATATTTTGAAAGCGTTCGAGCAACTCCATAGGCGGAATGTGCTAATGAGTTAATGTGCTGATTTGCTGATAGGCAACCTCAGGAACAACAAGCTGCAAGGTGAGGTAAGCGACTCGTGGCGGTTGAAAAAAGATTAGCACATTACCCCATTACCTCATTAGCACATTGCTACTTCTGGTTATCGCGCCACTCGTACACCCACGAGCTCTGGATCATCTCGAGGTGACCTTCGTTGCTCTGCTCGCGGGTGCCCACGAAGCCGGGGATCTGGAGTACCCACTCGAGGAGGTCGGTAAAGCGGATGCGGTAGATGCGGCCTTCATTGAAGTCATCCCCGAAGCGCTCATAGAGCTTCAGGGCGATGTCTTCGTAGTCGTTCCAATGAATGGGGGGCTCAAACTGGCTCATCATATCGGGAGTGCGTTTCGGTGTCATTTATTCGCCCAGGAACTGGGTCTGATCGGGCAGGGTCACCTCTACGGCACCGCTGCCTTCGAGCAGGAGGCACTGGCAACCCAGGCGGGAGTTGAGGCGCGGGTTCACGGCGCGGTCGATGAAGTCCTCTTCGCGGTCGCTCAGCTCCTCGAGGGAACCCTCGCCCTTATTGACGTAAAGATGGCAGGTGCTGCAGGCGCACACGCCCCCGCAGTTATGGTGCAGCTCGATATCGTTCATGAGGGCCACTTCCAGGAGGCTGTAGCCCGGCTTGATGCCTTCCAGGGTAACCGGCTCGAGGCCGGACTGCTCAAAATTGAATTTAACGGTATACATCTGGGTGATTGAAAGTCCTTTCGGCTGCAAAAGTAACGCCCCGCGGTTAGAAAGGCCCGGGTATTTTAAGGCCGATTCAGGCGGACCGTGCCGGATCCTTTCTGCGGTTCAGTAAAGCGGCTTCAGGCCTGCCTGGATGCTCCGCGTCATCAGCACGTAGAGCTCCTTCAGGAGCGGATGTTCCTCGAGAAGTGCCAGGTGTCGCTCCAGGGTCACCGTATCATTACGGAGCGCCGGACCCGTCTGGCTCTCCCTGGGCGAAAGGGTCTGTACCCGCTCGGCGGTCTCCAGGATGAGGGGGCGCAGCAGCGTGAAGTCGAGGCCTTCGCGGGCGCACCAGTCTTCCATGAGGGCATAGAGATGGTTGGTGAAGTTGTTGCAGAAGACGGCGGCGAGGTGCAGGCGCAGGCGGTCGGCGTCGGAGGCGGTGACCACCCGGTCGGAGATGCTGTGCGCGAGCCGCTCCAGCTGGTGCAAAGTGGCTTGATCCGACGCATCGATGATGATCGGCGTTTCGGGCAGGCGGATGCTGTTCTTTTGCAGGCTTTGCAGCGGGTAGAACACCCCATAATGGTCGGCGCTTCCCCGCAACCCGTCGAGCGGTACCGCCGCGGCGGTATGCACCACGGTTCCATCAGCAAACTGCAGCTCTTGCTTGACCTCGTCCACCGCCACATCCGAAACCGCGAGCAGGTACAGGTCGGCGTCGCGGCGCACAACGCTCCAATAGTTGGTAGACTCGGTGTCGAGCTCATAGGCGAGTGCCGAGGCCGCCGCAGCATCGCGCCCGTAGACCTGCAGGATGCCGTGCCCGGCGGCTTTGAGCTTTCGTCCGAGGATGGTTGCGGTATTGCCGGTGCCGATGATGACGATGTTCATGGTTTTGCGCGGAGGTTTCGTTGGTCAATGCCTAGTTTTGGCGGGCAGAAGGAAACCAAGAACTCCGCTGCAAATATCCATGTCTTTCAGCAAACGACTGGCCCTGACCTATATCCGCACCAAGTTCCGCGTACTCAGCGCCGTAGCCCCTAAGAAAGCGGCCCGGGACGCCTTCGCGCTTTTTTGCACGCCGCGCCACCGCAATAAAAAAGACCTGCCGCCGGTCTTTTCCGACGCCGAGGTGCTGCGCTTTACGTTCAAGGACTATCACATCCAGGGCTATGAGTGGAACAAGGGGGGTGCACGCACGGCGCTCATCCTGCATGGCTTCGAGTCGAGCATCGTCAACTTTGATCAATACATCGGGCCGCTCGTAGGGCTTGGCTTCAGGGTGCTCGGCTTCGATGCGCCGGCGCACGGCCGCAGCTCGGGCGATTTCGTGAATGTTCTTTTATACAAGCAGTTCATTGAGCTCGTGCACGAGCGCTTCGGACCCGTGGACGCCTACCTGGCGCATTCGCTCGGCGGCCTTTCGCTCAGCCTCGCGCTGGAGCCGATGCCCGGCACGGAGCGCCTGCGGGTGGCCCTCATTGCGCCTGCTACGGAAACCACGACGGCCATCGCCGACTATTTCCGCTTCCTCCGCCTTCCCGGCTCGCTGCGCCCCGTGTTCGACGACCTCATCGAGGAGCGCAGCGGGCAACGGCCCGAATGGTTCTCGGTAGCCCGTGCAGTGCGGCACCTCAAGGCACAGGTGCTCTGGGTACACGACCAGGACGACGACATGACGCCGATCTCCGACGTGCACCCGGTGCGCAAGGCAGGTCACAACAACGTCCGTTTTTACATTACGAAAGGCCTCGGCCACCGGCGCGTCTACCGCGATCCGAATGTGCAACAGAAGGTACTGGAGTTCCTCGACGGCGTAAAGGCAGGATAAGTATAAGAAGCGTTTTTGCCGCCAAGAAAAGAAGGGGCTAAGGTTTTCGCTAAGCGCCTTCTTTAAATGGTTCGTCGATTGGTAAGCAGGCCAACGGCTGAAACACAAGTACGAAATCGCATCGACAGCTTTATAATAAGGGAGATTTTTGACCGGAGCCCGCCGGCTGCGTTCGGATTTGTAGAAAGCTTGAAATTCGATTCGCCTCCATTTTGGAATCCGTTTCCAACTCTCCGATCCTATCTTTTCGTACCGATTAATCGTGCAGATAATTCGGTCGAGCGCAGAAATCATAGTAAAAGGAAACAGTTCTGCGTCCATCGTATCGATCATAAAAAATCGGCGTTCCTTCTCTGCTCCCCCCAGCACGGTGCCTCACACTGCAGATCTGAAATCTGAGATGTGCGATCCTTCGCACATACCTTAGGTTCTTCTTTTCTTAGCGGTAAACGTCTCTTCGCTATCTTCATCAGTCTTAACCCTTCCGCATGGAAAAACTGTACACCTACCTCGCCCTCGGCGATTCCTACACGATCGGTGAAGCGCTGCCGCTCCCGGAGAGCTTCCCCTACCAGGCCGTGCAATTACTGCGGAAGGAAAAGGTGCACATCGCGCCGCCGGAGATCATCGCCCGCACCGGCTGGACCACCGACGAGCTGGCAGCCGCCGTCAACGCACATACCTTTTTGAAGCACTACGATTTCGTAAGCCTGCTCATCGGGGTCAACAACCAGTACCGCGGCCGCTCCGTGGAAGAATACAATATGGAGTGCGGTCCGCTGGTGGAGCGCGCGGTGGCGCTGGCCCACGGAAAGCCCGAGCACGTATTCGTTTTGTCGATCCCGGATTGGGGCGCCACTCCCTTTGCCGCCGGCCGCAACCGGGAAACTATTACGTCGGAGATCGACCAGTACAACACCATGAACCGCGCGCTCGCGGCACAATACAAGACGCAATACATCGACATCACACCGGGTACCCGGGAAGCACTCGGCGATCCGTCGCTAGTGGCTTCCGACGACCTGCATCCGTCGGCCGCCGAGTATGCGCGCTGGGCCCAAAAGCTGGCCGAAGGTATCCGCGCGCAGCTCAAATAGGCGCGTGCTGCCGGGGCTTCAAAATGATGGGCTTCGAAAAATTTCCGTTACTTGCCCTAATATTGCCGTTGGTTCCGATACCATCCGGAAGCAATCCTTACGCCTTATGCCGAAGAATTTGTTGATTGTAGAGTCGCCTGCGAAAGCGAAGACCATTGAGAAGATCCTGGGAAAAGATTTCGAGGTCAAAAGCTGCTATGGCCATATCCGTGACCTGGAGAAAGGCGATATGGGCGTAGACGTCAAGAACGGTTTCCGTCCCCATTATATCATCTCCGACGAGAAGCAGAAAGTGGTGAGCGAGCTGCGCTCCATCGCCCGCAGAAGCGACGAAGTATGGCTCGCGACCGATGAAGACCGCGAAGGAGAGGCCATCTCCTGGCACCTGTGCGAGGTGCTCGGCCTCGACCCGCGGACCACAAAGCGCATCGTCTTCCACGAGATCACCAAGCCCGCCATCCTGAGCGCCGTGCAGCAGCCCCGCACCGTGAACATGGACCTCGTGAACGCCCAGCAGGCCCGGCGCGTGCTCGACCGCATCGTGGGCTTTGAGCTGAGCCCCGTGCTCTGGCGCAAGATGAGCATGAAGAACAACCTCTCCGCCGGCCGTGTGCAGAGCGTGGCCGTGCGCATCATCGTGGAGCGCGAACGTGAGATCAATGGTTTTAATTCGCAAAGCTCGTTCAAGCTCGAGGCACTCTTTACCGCCAACGACGCCGGCGGCCGCCCCGTGACCTTTAAGGCCGAAGGCTCCAAGTTCAACAATGCCGACGACGCACGGGCCTTCCTGCAATCCTGCATCGGCGCCAACTATACGGTGAAAGACATCCAGGTAAAGCCCACGCGCCGCTCCCCTGCCGCGCCTTTCACCACCTCCACCCTGCAGCAGGAAGCAAGCCGCAAGCTGGGCTACGGTGTGGCCCGCACGATGCTCCTCGCGCAGAAGCTGTACGAGAACGGTCACATTACTTATATGCGTACCGACAGCGTGAACCTGAGTGATACGGCCCGCGCCGAGATCCAGAACACGGTACGCTCCATATACGGCGACCGCTACCACCAGTCGCGCCGCTACAAGAACAAGAACGAGTCGGCACAGGAAGCCCACGAAGCCATCCGCCCGACCTACATGCAGAACACGACGATCGACGACCCCGATACCCGCCGCCTCTACGAGCTGATCTGGAAGCGGACGATGGCATCGCAGATGGCCGACGCAGAGCTTGAAAAAACGATCGCGAAGATCAACGTCTCCACCAACGGCGCCGAGCTCCAGGCCGAAGGCGAGGTGATGAAATTCGAGGGCTTCATGAAAGTATACCGCGAAAGCTCCGACGACGAAGAGGCCGAAGGCGACGACAACGAAACCCAGGAAGGCATGTTGCCCCCGCTCACGATCGGCATGGGACTTCCCCTGCGCGAAATGAAGGCCATCCAGCGCTTTACGCGCCCGCAGCCCCGCTACACGGAAGCCTCGCTCGTGAAGAAGCTCGAGGAGCTCGGCATCGGCCGCCCCTCTACCTACGCACCTACGATCTCGACCATCCTGAAGCGTGGCTACGTGGAGAAGCGCGATAAAGAAGGGGTGCGCCGCGAATACGCCGTGCTTACCCTCGCCGGCGACAGCATCAAGGAAAAGACCGAAGCCGAAAATACCGGCGCCGAGAAGAGCAAGCTCTTTCCGACCGACCTCGGTATGGTGGTGACCGACTTCCTGAAGCAATACTTCGACAACATCATGGACTACAGCTTCACCGCCCGCATCGAAGAA
Source organism: Flaviaestuariibacter amylovorans (assembly GCF_039541815.1). Lineage (NCBI taxonomy): Bacteria > Pseudomonadati > Bacteroidota > Chitinophagia > Chitinophagales > Chitinophagaceae > Flaviaestuariibacter > Flaviaestuariibacter amylovorans. The sequence goes on along the minus strand of NZ_BAABGY010000007.1, from coordinate 437,324 downwards.
GAATTTGACGAAGTGGCGCAGGGTAAGATGCAGTGGAACAAGATGATCGATACGTTCTACAATCCTTTTAAGAAAGACGTAGACAACACGATCGAGAACGCTCAACGGATCTCCGGCGAGCGCGACCTCGGCCGCGACCCGGTGACCGACAAGCCGATCATCGCCCGCATGGGCCGCTTTGGCCCGATGGTACAGATCGGGAAGACGGAGGACGAGGAAAAACCCCGCTATGCACGCCTGAAGCCCAACCAGAGCATCGAAACGATCTCGCTCCAGGAAGCGCTCGACCTGTTTCAGCTCCCCAAAACACTCGGCGAATACGAGGGACAGGAAGTGTCGGTCAACTCCGGCCGCTTCGGGCCCTATGTAAAGTTCGGCGAGCAGTTCGTCTCCATCCCGAAGGGCACCGACCCGATGGACGTGGATATGGACGCGGCCATCGCGCTCATCACGCAGAAGCAGGAGGCGGATGCCCCGATCGGGCACTACCAGGAACAGCCCGTAACCAAGGGCAAAGGCCGCTTCGGTCCCTTCCTGAAGTGGGGCGACCTGTATATCAACATCCCGAAGGCGTATAATTACGATGCGCTCACGCAGCACGATATCAATGAGCTGATCGGCAAGAAGCTCGAGAAGGAGTCGAACCGCTACATCCAGCAATGGCCGGCGGAGAAGATCTCGATCGAGAACGGTCGCTGGGGTCCCTTCATCAAGTTCGGCAAGAAGATGTTGAAGCTGGGCCGCGGTCCGGAAGGCGAAAAGCTGACGCAGGAGCAAGCCGCCGTGTTGCCGCTGGAGGACGTCAAGAAGATGATCGAGCAGCAGGTGCCCGGTGCCTTCGACAAGAAGGTAAAGGCTGCGGCATCGAAAGCGCCGGCCAAGAAAGCGGCACCCAAGAAAGCTGCCGCCAAAAAAGCCGCTCCGAAGAAAAAGCCCTGATGCTCCGGTTTGACTACGATCTTACGAAGAACGATCACTTCGCATTCCAGGAATATACCGTTTGGACGGCGCCGCACTTCCGTGGGCGCCGTCTTCGTTAGTAGGTAACGTATACGCTCAGGATGTGTATCGGTGTGTTTGCGGGGCTGCGTCTTGGCGTGGGCGACCGTCATTTGTGCTTCTTGCCGTTACACCGGCAGGCTCCGCGCTGTACGCCGTTTTGGAAGCGGCCACCGCATCCGCAAACAGGTGGATGTCTTCTTCAACCTTCCGGGAAACGAATCACTGTTCGAGCAGCGCTGTCTCCGGGTAAGCCCGGAGGGCATCGAGGAAACGAGGACAAACGGGTGGCATTTCCTCGCCTGGCGGGCCATCGTGCGTCGCGTCGATCTCGAAGGCCACTACCTGCTGTATACCCCGGCGCTGTCGGCCGCCATCGTTCCGAAGCGCGTGCTGGTACCTGTGGATAATGAGCGGTTTGAGCGTTTGCTATCCGAGCACCTGCCCCTGCAGGCCGAATTACCCGAGACACGGTGATGCGCGTGGAAAAGTTCCGCTCCTCCCCTTCTCTGCCTTCATTTAACTTGCGGTGGATACCCACACCTCGGCTTGGTATCATATTGGAAGGAATGTGTTTATGGAACAAACGAAGGAGATATCGGCCCTGCTGCACTTGATCGACGACCCGGATGAAGAGGTGTTTGGCGCGGTTTCGAGCCGAATTGTGGAATTTGGACGCACCATCATTCCCAACCTGGAGCATCTTTGGGAAAACACGATCTCCGATTCGGTGCAGGGGCGCATCGAGCTCCTCATCCACCGGCTCCATTTCAATGACCTGCGCGAGGACTTCAATCAATGGTCACTGGCCGGGCACCACGACCTGATGGTCGGCGCCCTGCTCGCCGCCAAGTTCCAGTATCCTGATCTGACCACCGCCCCCATCGTGCAGGAGGTGGAGAAGCTCCGGCGGAACATCTGGCTCGAGCTCAACAACTACCTGACGCCACTGGAGCAGGTCCGCATCGTCACCGGTATCCTGTATGGCTATTACGGGCTCAAAGGCACCGAAACGGCCTATACCGACGTCAACGACTTCCTGATCCACAAGACCTTGGAAGCCCGGCGTGGGAACCAGGTGGGCAATGCGCTGCTGTACCTCATTCTCTGCGAGCTGCTCGACATCCCGGTGCGGGCCATCGGCGTGCCCCGGCAGTTCATCCTCGCCTACTTCAAGCCAGGCTACAGCGCCGAAGACCTGGAGCAGCCCGTGTCCAAGATCGAGTTCTTTATCGACCCCTCCTCCGGAATGGTGTTCACCCATAAGGACATCGAGCTTTATTTCAAGCGCATCCAGGTGCCGGCGGTGCACGCCTACTTCCGGCCCTACAGCAACAAGAAGGTGATCCAGAGCGCGCTCGACGAGATGGCGAAGTGCTTCGACAATGAGAAGGATTATTACAAGCGCGAAGAGCTGCTGGAGCTCACGAACCTGCTCGACTGACACCGCTCTGGAACAGTGCTTCCGCGCCCGGAGCGAATGAACTTTGCAATGCAGTTGTCCGTAGTCTCCGACCATTGCTGCAGTTTTGAAACGCTGTTGTCCGTAGGCTCCAACTACGGACGAAGTTTTATTTATCTTCATCCGATGGAGCATATCTCGTGGAATGACTTCGAAAAGATCGACATCCGTACCGGTACCATCGTACAGGCCGAGCCCTTCGAAGGCACCCGCAAGCCGGCGTATAAGCTACAGGTCGACTTTGGAGCAGAGCTGGGCGTGAAGCGCTCTTCGGCACAGATCACGAAGCACTACAACCCGCTCGACCTCGTAGGCCGGCAAGTGGTGGCCGTTGTGAACTTCCCGCCCAAGCAGATCGCTAACTTCTTCAGCGAATGCCTGGTGCTTGGCGTCTATGATGCTCACAACGACGTCGTGCTGCTCCAGCCCGCACATCCGGTCGATAACGGAAAAAAGATCGGGTGATGATCGCTACCTACCCTACACCCATCGGGATGCTGTACCTGCACAGCGCGGAAGGCCACATTACGGCCATTACGTTTTCCGGCACCGGGGCGCCCGATGTACCGGAGAACGACGAGGCCATTCTGCAATGCCGGCATCAGCTAGACGAGTACTTCGCCGGCTCCCGCCGGCACTTCGACTTCCCGATGCGGCAGCCGGGCACCGATTTTCAGCAACGCGTATGGAAAGCGCTCCTGGCCATTCCGTTCGGAAAGACCTGCAGCTACCGCGACCTGTCGAAGCAGCTGGGTGATGTAAAAGCGATCCGCGCCGTGGGCACCGCCAACGGCCGCAACAACCTTGCGATCGTAGTGCCCTGCCACCGCGTCATCGGCTCCGACCGCTCGCTCACCGGCTATGCCGGTGGCCTGCACCGCAAGCAGTGGCTGCTTGAGCACGAGGCAAAGTGGTCTTGTGGGGTGCAAACCCTTTTCTAATGAAAAAGACGCGCCTGCGCGCGTCTTTACAATACATTTTATTGATGCTGCTCAGCGCAACTCTTCGCTCGTAAAGGCCAGCGGCAGCAGCAGCTTGGCGCTGTCGATCACATACACTACGCCCGTCATGCCACCGAGGATCATTTTGATGGGATGACCAAGGCGCGACTCGAACTCCTGGAGCGACTGGCGGCAGATGCCACAGGGGGAGATCGGGTGATCGGAGGCATGCCCCTCACCTTTGTAGGAGATCGCGATCACGTCCACCGGTACCCGGGGAAATACGGAGGAAGCGGAGGCCAGCAGTACGCGCTCGGCGCAAAGCCCTACCGGGAAGGAGGCGTTCTCCTGGTTGGAGCCGGTGATGATCTCGCCGTTGGCAAGGCGGGCCACCGCACCTACCTGGAAGTGCGAATACGGCGCGTACGCGTTCGCCGTTACCTCGCGGGCCTCGTTGAGCAGCCATTGCTCCTGCTCGTCGAGCTCCTCGATGCTGTCGTATACCTTGTAGTTGAATTCAAATTTTGTTTCTTTCATCTTCTTGTCTTTGGGTTGCCTAATCACATTCTTGTTCACCTACGGAGACAAAAATGCCCTCCGGTTCCCGGAAGGCAGTTAAAAATAAGGCATTTCGGGCAGAATCCGCGGAAAGCACTGAATATATTTCATCAGCCCCCACACGAAGAAGGCCCCGCGGTGCGAGGCCTTCAACTGATGTTTCAACGTATTGCGTGCGTGCTCCTGTTTACTTCACGATGCGGAACAGGCGGCTCCAGCGCGGTCCGCCGTCCCAGCTGAACCAGATCATCCATGCCTTGCCCACCACGCGGTCTTCGGGCACAAATCCCCAGAAGCGGCTGTCCTGCGACTCGTGGCGATTGTCGCCCATCATCCAATAATAGTCCATCTTGAACGTATACGAGCTCGTTTCCTGGCCATTCACATAGAACTTTCCGCCCTTCATCTCGAACTGGTTCTGCTCGTAGGTGCGGATCGCGCGCTCGTAGGTACTGTAGTTCTGCGGGGTGAGCTGTAGCGTAGCGCCCTTCTTCGGGATCCAGACCGGGCCGTAGAAGTCGATCGTCCATTTGTAGGCGGAATCGTAAGGAAACAGCACGTTGCCCCAGTAGCGGGCGTCGGTGCCTGCCGGGGACTCAAGTGTGGGACGTGCGTTGCGGATCCAGCCATCGGCCTGCATTTTCTGCAGTGCTGCCGGCGTGATCATCACCTGGTACATATTGCCTCCCTTCGATTCCCATTGTGAAGGATCGCTGGTCACGATGCCATACGTGTTTCCGATACGGACATCGTCGGCGGGTCGGGCCAGCTCCAGTACGTAGGGCATCTGCGAATGCGGAGGTGGTTCCGATGCTTTGCCGTTGATGAAGACCTGGCCACCGCGCACCTCCAGCGTATCGCCGGCGATGCCCACGCAGCGCTTGATGTAGTTGTCAGACTTGTCGATGGGATGCACCACGATCGGGTACTCCTCCGGGTTGGCAAGCACGTACTGCGACTCGGCGTCGCCAAGTGCGGCGGCGCGCTTCACGTCGTAGTAAGGGCGCTGCGACTGGTATCTTGGATGGTTGATCACCGTGTCGCCGGCGGGGAAGTTAAAGACCACCACGTCGCCCCGCTTCACCGGTGCGGCAAACCAGCGTACGTACGGAAGCTGCACGGCCGTGGTGTACGAGCGCATGCTGCTGCCGGGAAGGTAGTTGTGAACGAACGGAACCGAGAGCGGTGTGTTGGGCAGGCGCGGCCCGTAGCTGAATTTGGAAACGAAGAGGAAGTCGTTGATGAGGAGCGTCTTTTCCATCGACCCTGAAGGGATCGTGTAGGCTTCGAACACGAAGATACGGATGAGGGTGGCCGCTACTACGGCGAAGACCGCGGCGTCGACCCATTCGCGCCAGGCTGCCTTCTTATACAGCTTTACGGTTTCCGGTCCGATGTAGCGCGTTTTCGGGTCGTTGCCGACCACGATAAAGAACAACCCGCCGCTCAGCGCCGTTGCGGCATGCGCCCCGAAGCTATAGCGTCCGTAGACCTTAATGAATTCGATGAAGATGCCGAGGGTGATGAACCATCCCACCACCGGGATGAGCTGCCAGAAAAACCAGTGCTTGCGCCGTTGCGCGATGTCGAGCATGTACCAGGTGTTGTATAACGGCACCAGGCCCTTCCAGCCCGGCACGCCTGCCTTCGGAAAGAGCTTGTAGAGGCCGAACGCAGGCAACACGAAGAGCAGCAGGGAGATTCCGTAAACAACGAGGATATGGGTCAACGACATCCGTATATCTTTAAAGCGGACAAAAATATTATTTTAAATAGGTTGCGGGGCCGATATTACGCAAAGTTTTGCTAATTCGGCCTGGCTGCAAACCACCCCTCACGGCAACTATGCAACGCTTTACGATCAGGGACGTCGAGAACCTGTGCCACATCAAGGCACATACGCTGCGCATCTGGGAGCAGCGCTTCACCTTCTTTCAATCGAAGCGGAAAGAAAGTCTCCATCGCTATTACGACAACGACGACCTCCAGGTGCTGCTGCAGGTGGCCTACCTCTATCACGGCGGTATGAAGATCTCGCACATCGCCACCCTGGACGCCACCGGCCGTCTCGATGCCATCGAGGCACAGCGAAGCCATCAGGAGCCTACCAGCGAGCAGGAAGTGCTCTCCATGCTCGAAGCGGCCGTAACGTTTGACGAAGGCAGGTTCCGGGAGCGCCTCGACTCCGTTATTCGACGGCTGGGTCTGGAGGAGGCTGTGCTGAAGGTGGTGTTTCCGTACCTTCAGCGGGTGGGCCTGCTCTGGATGACCAACCGGATCATCCCGGCACAGGAGCACTTCTCGAGCTACCTGCTCCAGCACCGCATCATTGCTGAAACCGAAACGCTCCCTTCGCCTCCTTCTTCAACGGGTGAAGCCGTATTGCTCTTCACGCCGCGCGACGAACACCACGAGCTCCCCTTGCTTTACCTGAACTACCTGCTGCGCAAATACGGTTGGAACGTCATCTACCTCGGCCCGAACGTGGACGTCCGGGAGCTACCCGAAGCCATCGTGGAGCGCACCAGCACTTTTTACATGCACCTGATCACCAACCTTACCGGTTTCCTGGTCGACGACCTGCTGGAGTCGCTCTGTACCCGCTACCCGGGCAAGCGGATCATCGCATCCGGCAGCGCCGTGCTCGCGGCCCAGCGCTCGTTCCTGAACGTGCACCTGCTGCGCACCGACAACGAGATCCTGCGCTTCGTTCATGCGGGGCCGGGGAGCGTGCATCGTCAATCGTGAATCGGGAACGATACTCCAGCAACTCGATCTTTTTTTGTCGATGGGGATCGGGTAACAGTGAACCCGGTAATTGCCATACAAGCAAAAAGGCCGCACAGGGGCGACCTTTCCAATAAACAACTAAACCAATAGACCAATAAACTAATGCGGCAGCACATAGCTGCGCACGTCATCGGCCGTGATCGTTTTGCCGGAGAGGATGATGAGGCGCTCTACCACGTTGCGCAGCTCGCGGATGTTTCCGGTCCAGTTGTGCTGCTGCAGGGCCTGCAGCGCGGCATCGTCGATGCCCTTCTTGGCCACGCCGTAGTCGGCGCAGATATCCTTTAAAAAGAACTGAACGAGCTGCGGGATGTCTTCGCGACGGTCGTTGAGCGCGGGAACGTGAATAAGGATGACGCCGAGGCGGTGATACAGGTCGAGCCGGAAGCGCTTTTCCTCCACTTCGCGGAGCAGGTCTTTGTTGGTGGCCGCCACTACCCGTACATCTACGGAGATATCCTTGTCGGCACCCACGCGGGTGATCTTGCCTTCCTGCAGCGCGCGCAGCACCTTCGCCTGCGCCGACAGGCTCATATCGCCGATCTCGTCGAGGAAGAGCGTACCGCCGTTGGCCTGCTCGAACTTGCCGATACGCTGCTTGATAGCCGAGGTGAACGAGCCTTTCTCATGGCCGAACAATTCGCTTTCGATCAGCTCCGAGGGGATGGCCGCGCAGTTCACTTCCACCATCGGGCCTTCGGCGCGGGCGCTCTTCTGGTGGATCCAGCGCGCTACGAGCTCCTTGCCGGAGCCGTTCTCACCGGTGATCAGGATGCGTGCCTCGGTGGGTGCCACCTTTTCAATGGTATCCTTGATCTTTTGAATGGGCGCGGATGAGCCTACCATGTCCTGCACCTTTTGTGCGCGGCGGCGGAGGGTCTTGTTCTCCCCCACCAGGTTGTTGCGCTCCTTGGCGTTGCGGATAGTAACGAGGAGGCGGTTCAGGTCCGGGGGCTTCTGGATAAAGTCGTAAGCGCCCTTTTTAACGGCTTCCACGGCCGTATCGATCGTGCCATGTCCGGAGATCATGATGATGGGTACGTCGGGATTGTGCTCGGTGGCTTTCTGCAGAAACTCGAGTCCGTCGAGCTTCGGCATCTTGATATCGCACAAAACAACATCGTAGGTTTTCTTCTGGAAGCACCGGAGGCCTTCCTCTCCGTCGCCGGCCTCGTCGATGGCATAGCCCTCAAAAGAGAGGATCTCGGTGAGGGTCTTGCGGATGGCCTTTTCGTCGTCAATCAATAAAATACTGCTGCTCATGGTAGGAGGTTAGGAAGTGGAATCTTGGGTTACACAAAGATGCGTCAGGGAAGCGATGGTTCCGCGGCATCGTGTATGCCACACCAACTATAAAATTTACGGACCAGCTTGGGAGATCTTTGATCTGTGATCTTGGACCTCAGATTTAGGCCATGCGGCGGCAATGGCTACCGGCTTTCAGGCCTTGGCCGTTCCCGGGTAAAGCTTTTATCTCCGCTATTCTCGCCTCGCTAAGGGGCAAAAAAAAAGGCCGGATAGAAATCCAGCCTCGTGTAAAATCCAATATCCTATGAAAAACCGAGACAAAGATGCGCAGAAAAATGGAAAAACAAAACTTTTGGCGCTGTTTTTTTAGGAAGCAACTGGGTGAAAATGAAAAAGTTGCGCATGGGGTGCGCAACTTTTCCGGTTCATTTGCCCGTTCTGAGGAAGGCTTGCCTCATCGGTATCGTTACTTTTTGAGGTACATCACTTCTTTTACGAGTTTCACCGTGCGGGGCACGTCGGGAAGGGCAGCCGCCACCAGGTTGGGCGCGTAGTGCAGCGGGGCGTCGGCGGCTGTGATGCGGCGGATCGGGGCGTCGAGGTAATCGAAGCCTTCCTTCTGGATACGGTACGTGATCTCGGAGGATACCGATGCAAACGGCCACTGCTCCTCCACGATCACCAGGCGATTCGTTTTCTTGACGCTTTCGAGGATGGTCATCCAGTCGAGCGGGCGGATGGTGCGCAGGTCGATGACCTCGGCGGAGATGCCCTCCTTCTCGAGCTCCTGCGCGGCACCCATGGCCACCTTCATCATCTTGTTGAAGGAAACGATGGTCACGTCGCGGCCTTGCTTCTTCACGTCGGCCTTGCCGAGCGGGATATAGTATTCTTCTTCCGGGACCTCGAACTTATCGCCATAGGCGAGCTCGGCCTCCATGAACATCACGGGATCCTCTTCGTAGCGGATGGCTTGCTTCAGCAGTCCCTTCGCATCGTAACCGTTGCTGGTAGAGATCACCTTGAGCCCGGGAATGTTGGCATAAAGCGATTCGAACGCGGTAGAGTGCTGTGCACCCAGCTGCCCGGCGGAGCCATTGGGACCGCGGAACACAATGGGGCAGGTGATCTGGCCGCCACTCATGGCCAGCATTTTTGAAGCCGTGTTGAGGATCTGGTCAAGCGCCAGCACAGCAAAGTTCCACGTCATGAACTCCACGATCGGGCGCAGTCCATTCTGGGCGGCACCCACGCCTACGGCAGCGAAGCCGAGCTCGGCGATCGGGGTATCGATGACGCGCTTCGGTCCAAACTCCGCCAGCATACCCTGGCTGACCTTGTAGGCGCCATTGTACTCGGCGACCTCCTCTCCCATCAGGAACACCCGGTCGTCGCGGCGCATTTCCTCGACCATGGCTTCCCGGATGGCTTCACGTAAGGCGATTGTTCTCATTAGTAGTAATTAAGCGGTGGCAAATTTAGCAGTATGCGGCCATATATCCTTGCGGGCACCCCAAAAGAGTCTTAGCACCGGTTTTGCAACAAGAGGGGCATGGACACAACCCAGATCGTAGGCATCGTAGCCGGTATCCTGACGGCCTCCTCCCTCCTGCCCCAGGTGATCAAGACCTATCGGGAGAAGAAGGCGGACGAAGTTTCGATCGTGATGCTCCTCGTGCTGATGGCCGGCGTCGCGCTCTGGATCGTGTACGGCTTCCTGCGCGATGATATGCCTATCATCGTAACGAACTGCTTCTCGCTCGCCGTCAACCTGACCATGATCGGGCTGCGGTTGAAATACGGGCATAAGAAGTAAATTGTTTATTGGTTTATCCGTCTATTGGTAAAACAGCCCTTTGTTTCGGCCAGTGCCTCGTTTCAAAAAAATTACGTTTCAGTTGGATACGAGACGCCCGAAATGGTCAGGCGAATGACCGCGCCCGGACCAATCTGAAATCCCAAATCTCAAATGACAAAAGCCCCGCTGACGCGGGGCTTTTGTCGTAGCCAATACCTTAGCTTTCTCTGGCCGCCGTAGCCTCAGCGCAGGCGGGTTTTCTTAGCGGTAGAAATCACTTCTTACCGTTTTTCATCCTTACAGCTTCTCGATCACCATTGCTGACGCGCCGCCGCCGCCGTTGCAGATGCCGGCCGCGCCGTACTTGCCGCCCTTGTGCTTCAGCACGTTCACGAGCGTTACAATGATCCGCGCGCCGCTGCAGCCGAGCGGGTGGCCGAGCGATACAGCGCCACCGTGTACGTTAACCTTGGCGGGATCGAGGTTCATCTTGCGGGTGTTGACGATACCTACCACGGAGAACGCTTCATTCAGTTCTACATAGTCGACGTCGGACATCTGGATGCCGGCGCGCTGCACGGCTACCGGAACGGCAATGCTCGGCGTAGTGGTAAACCAAACGGGCTCCTGCTCCGCATCGGCGTAGCCACGAAGCACGGCGAGCGGCCGGATGCCCAGCTCCTCCGCCTTTTCGCGGCTCATAAGCACCACAGCAGCGGCACCGTCGTTCATCGTAGACGCGTTGGCAGCCGTAACGGTGCCTTCCTTGCCAAACGCCGGCTTCAGGCCCGGGATCTTGTCGAACTTCACATTGAACGGCTCCTCGTCCTTGCTGACCACGATCGGGTCGCCCTTCTTGGACGGTATTTCTACGGGCACCACCTCATCGGCGAACATGCCGTTCTCCCAGGCTTTCTGGCTGCGCTGGTAGCTCTCGATGGCGAAGGCGTCCTGCTCCTCACGCGAGATCTTGTTCTCCGATGCGCAGAAGTCGGCGGCATTGCCCATGGCGGTCTGGCTGTAGCAGTCGGTCAGGCCGTCCTTGGCAAGTCCGTCCACCATATTCGTGTTGCCGTATTTATTTCCCCAACGCATGTTCTCGACATAAAAAGGCACCTGGCTCATGTTTTCCATGCCACCGGCCACTACGATATCGCTGTCGCCGAGCAGGATGCTCTGGGCGCCCTGCGCGATGGCCTTCATCCCGGAGGCACATACCTTATTGACCGTCGTGCACACCACGTTATCGGGAAGACCGGCATAGCGCGCAGCCTGGCGGGCGGGCGCCTGCCCGAGACCGGCCTGAATCACGCAGCCCATGAGCACTTCATTCACCATTTCGGGCTTGATGCCGGCACGCTCTACGGCGGCCTTGATGGCGGTTGCGCCGAGGCGGGTAGCGGGAACGTCCTTCAGCGCGCCGCCAAAGGAGCCCATCGGGGTGCGCACTGCAGAAACGATATACACTTCTTTCTTATTCATATAGCTTTATTTGCGCCGCAAAGATAGGCGAACGCCGGGGATACGGAATAGCGCTCCTTTAACAACGGCATCCGCCGCGGCGCTGCGCCGGATGTCCTACCTTTGCCCTTCGCTTTCTACCCGAATGAGCAACCGATCCGCCCTTCCCGACCTGCGCTGCCTGGTCCTGCTTTGCTGCCTGCTGCTGGCGGCCCGCGCGGGGCATGCGCAGTGCAACAGCACCGTCAGCACCTTTCCGTATGTGGAAGACTTCGAGACCAACGATGGCGGCTGGACCACGGGCGGCAACTTCTCCGATTGGGTCTGGGGAACGCCCGGTAAGCGCGTCATCACGGGGGCTTCGAGCGGCTCCAAGTGCTGGATCACCGGCGGCCTGGCCAATGCGGTGTACAACAACGACGAGAACTCGTACCTGATGAGTCCCTGCTTCGACTTCAGCGGACTCACCCAACCCTACCTGAACTTCCGCCTCTTCTGGGAAACGGAGCGCAAATTTGATGGCGCCTCGCTCGAATATTCGATCGATGGGGGCGGCACCTGGCAGGTATTGGGCAGCAGCGCCGACAACGCGTCCTGCCCGGGCAACAACTGGTTCAACACACAGAACGTGACCACGCTCGGCATGGATGGGTGGTCGGGCAATGTGCAGCCAACGGCGCCCTGCCCGGGTGGCAGTGGCGGTGGCAGCGGCGCCTGGGTAACGGCCGGCCGCGCACTTTCCGCGCTTGCCGGGGAGCCCGTCGTCCGCTTCCGGTTTCGCTTTGCCGCGGGCAGCCGCTGCAACGAATACGACGGCTTCGCCGTCGACGATATCTGGATCGGCAACCTGCAGCCGCTCGGGGCCGAGTTCACGTTCTCCTGCAGCTCGGAGCGGACGGCAAGTTTCAGCCCGGTTACCATGGGCTGCGGCAGCACCTACACCTGGAACTTCGGCGACCCCGCATCCGGCAGCTCCAATACGGCTACCGGTGCTACCGCCGCCCATACCTTCAGTGCACCCGGCGATTACCTCGTACGCATGACGGCGACCGGCTCCAACGGGGCCATCGCCACCGCCACGCGCAACGTCCGCATCCTTGGCCTGTCGTCGGTATTGCTGACACCGGTGCGCTGTAATGGCGGCAACGAAGGACGTGTACAGGTGGTGGTGAACCCCGCGGGCAGCTACAATTACAGTTGGTCAACGACACCCGAGCAAACCGGCGCGATCGGCACCGGCCTCCCCTCGGGCACGTACCAGGTGCGGGTCACCGGCAACGGGGCCTGCGCCGCTACAGCAAGCGTGCTGGTCAACGAACCGCCTGCTATTGTACTCGATGTGTTGAAAGAAGACGCCCGCTGCGGCGGCGCCAATGGCAAGGCCCTGATCCGCTCCGGTGGTGGCACGCTGCCGCATTCCTACTCCTGGAGTCCTGTCAGCAGCAGTACCACCAGCAACGAAAGCCTGCTGCCAGGCAACTACAGCGTTACGGTCACCGACGCGCAAGGCTGCACGGCGCCTGCGGACTTCACGATCGGCAATATCGACGACCTGAGCGTTTCGCTGGGCGCCGACACCGTGTTGTGCGCAGGCGAGACGCTGCGCCTGGAGCCCGGTACATTCGCCACCTATCGCTGGCAGGACGGCTCTACGGCTTCTTCCTACGTCGTAACACAGTCCGGAACCTATTCCGTGCGGGTCACCAGCGCCGAGGGATGCACCGCAGAGGACCGCGTGACCGTAACCGTCGATTGCTCGGACGTATACTTCCCGACTGCCTTCACGCCCAACAACGACGGGCGCAACGACGCTTTCGGACCGGTGGGCAACGTGGCCGCGCTGCGCGACTACCAATTGAAGATCTACGGACGCTGGGGCCAGCTGCTCTTTGAGTCGAACAACCCGTTCCGGCGTTGGGACGGCCGGCTCTCCGGTGATCCCGGTGGTTCGCAGGTCTATGTCTGGATCGCGCAGTACCGCCTGCCCCGGCTGGGCCTCGTTACCCGCAAGGGCAGCTTCGTGCTGATGCGCTGATTCGCCGCGAAGGGCATCCGGCGGCTTCTGGCCCGGTACTACTTTTGGGTTTCCGGATCAAACCTTTCTTCATGACCTTTCTCACGGCTGAATGGCGCAACCTGCTGATGGCGAACTACGCCGTTGACCCGGCGGTGCTCCGTCCTTACCTTCCGCGGTTCACCGAGCTCGACACCTTTGATGGCGTACATTATGCGAGCCTGGTCGGCTTCCTGTTCGACAACACGCGTGTGGCCGGGTTCTCCGTACCCGGATACCGCACCTTCGAGGAGGTGAACCTGCGCTTCTACGTGCGGTACCGCGAAGCCGGCGGCTGGAAGCGGGGCGTCGTATTCCTGAAGGAGATCGTGCCGCGACGCCTCATCTGCGCCATTGCCAATACGCTTTACGGGGAGAACTACGTGCGCTTCCCGATGCGTCATGAATGGAAGCAGCAGGACGACGGTCTTTCCGTAGCCTACGAATGGAAGGTGGACGGTCGCTGGAACCACCTGAGGGCGCTCGTTGACCCGGTGGCGCAACCCGCCGCAGAAGGATCGCCTGAGGAATTCATCACCGAGCACTACTGGGGCTATACGCAGATCTCCGCGCGCTGCACTGGCACCTACCAGGTGGCGCACCCGCGCTGGAACGTGCACGCGGTACGCGAATTCTCTGTTGATTGCGATATCGAGCGCATCTACGGCGCTCCCTTCCGCGAGGCCCTGCAGGATGCGCCGCGTACGGTATTCCTGGCCGACGGATCGCCGGTGCGCGTCATGAGCGGAGACCGTATTTACAAAACCCTGACCCTCTAGATGCCCGACCCAATTACTACAATCACCCTGCTAATCGTTGGCGGCGGCCCCATCGGGATCGCCTGCGCCGTGGAGGCAAGAAGGCGGGGCGTCGACTGCCTGGTGCTGGAAAAGGGCACGCTTGTCAACTCCATATACAATTACCCGGTGAACATGACCTTCTTCTCCACTTCCGAGCGGCTCGAGATCGGTGGGGCACCGTTTGTATCACATGGCCCCAAGCCAACCCGGGGTGAAGCGCTCGAATACTACCGACGCGTGGCCAAAGACAATGCCTTGCCGATACGGTTGTTTGAGCCGGTGACATCGGTGGAGCGCCAGGAAGACGGATTCGTGGTGCAGAGCGACAAGGGCCATTACAGGGCACGGTACGTCATCATCGCCACCGGCTTCTATGATATTCCCTATCCACTAAACGTTCCCGGCGAGGAATTGCCGAAAGTGAAGCACTATTATACCGACCCGCATTTCTACGCCTTTCAGAAAGTACTGGTGGTGGGCGCCCAGAATTCCGCTGTGGATGCGGCGCTCGAGACCTTCCGGAAAGGTGCCGAGGTAACGATGGCGGTGCGCGGCCCCGAGATCGGGCAGCGGGTGAAGTACTGGGTACGACCGGACATCGAGAATCGCATCCGAGAAGGAGCAGTGAAAGCCCATTTCAATACAACGGTGACGGCCATCCGGGAACAGGAGGTGGATCTCGACACACCTGAGGGGCGCATCACGATCGCCAACGATTGGGTGCTCGCGCTCACCGGGTATCAACCGAACCTAAATTTCCTGCGCCGTTGCGGGATCAACCTGAGCAACGACGCCGTTTGCCAGCCACAAGTACACGAAACCACCTACGAGACGAACGTACCGGGACTGTACCTCGCCGGGGTGATCTGCGGAGGCATGAACACGCACCGCCTCTTCATTGAAAATTCACGCGAGCACGCGGTGTGCATTCTGAACGATATCGTTTCCAGGAACCGCAGCGGCGCTCTTTCCCAAAAATGAAGAAAGCCGCACAGGGTGCGGCTTCCAATTTCCTGAGTGTATGTGTTGACGGATTAACCCTGCTTCACCAGCTGGATCTCTCCAAGGATCTTGATGTCATCGCTGACCACCACCTGGCCGGCCTCGGTTACGGCGCTCCAGGTGAGCCCGAACTCCTTGCGGCTGATCTTGCCGGAGATCGTAAATCCTGCCTTTGTCTGACCGTACGGGTCTACCACGATGCCGCCGAACTCGACGTTGATGGTGACGGGCTTGGTAATGCCACGGATGGTCAGGTCACCATGAAGCTGTGCCTCATCGCCGCTGCCTTCGTACTTGCGGCCTGCGAAGGTGATCTGGCCGTGCTCTTCCGCATTGAAGAAGTCGGGGGACTTCAGGTGCGTGTCGCGCTGGGTGTTGTTGGTATCGATGGAATCAACATCAGCGGTAAACTGCACGCGCGAAGCGCTGGTGAAGTCGTCGCTCACGGTTTCCACGTCCACGTCGAACTTTTTAAAATAGCCGGTCACGGTCGTGATCATGAGGTGGCGCACTTTGAATTGGATCTCGCTGTGCGTCGGGTCAAGCTTCCAGGTAATTGCCATAGCTGTGTTTTTTGTGGTGATGGTTACAAATCAATGTTACAACATCAAAGCTAATAAAGAAAACCCATTCCGTGCAAAAAAAATCTCGGAATGGGTTTTCTTTAACGGGCGCCGATCAGCTCCGGTCGGGCTGCGTGCTGGTGTTGCGGTTGCTGTCCTGGTCGCGCTCCTGGCGCATCGGCTCCGAAGGCTGCCCACCGGTTTGCTTGCCGTGATTCATCTTGCCTTGCTCTTTCGGGATCGCCTGACCGCTCTGGTTGCTTGCGCCGGCGCCGGAGCTGCCGTTCTTGTTGTTGTCGCCTCTTCCTGACATAATCGTTTGTTTTGTTGAATCGATCCACACAATTGATGCCATAACCTTCTACCTGATGGGCCTAAAGCACGAGCGCTTTGCCCGCGGCCTTAGGCTGCCGCTTCTTCTGCATCGCCCGCTGCACGATCCCCGCCGCCAGGCCGCCCAGCAGGTAGAGGCCTACCGTCATGAGCTTGGTAGCGGTAGTGCGGCTGCTTGGCGCATCATTCAGCCCCATCTTTTCGGGCAACAAAATAGCACCGACACCGGCCGCCAATCCGAGGAGGGTAGCCCGTAATACGATCTTACGGTTATTGACGCCCCCAAGACTATAATACAGCGCATTGCTGACGAGGTCGCCAGCCATTGTATAATAGAAGAGCCGGGTAGGATTCGGAATGTTGAGGCCGAGCTTATGGAGTCCTTTAGCGAGTGCCTGCATGCCGAGCAGGTCCATCCGCGGCGCCTTGGGCACCGCACGCCGCACCGTTTCGTGCACCAGCGTCAGTAACGTGGCGCCGGCAAGCCCGCCGGCCATTGTATCTGTTGCTCTCATGATCTTGCGTTTCGATTACCAAGCGCAAAACCGTGCCGGGAGCCGCTGAGCGGGTTTATTTGTTTATTGGTTTATTGGCAGCACCTTCCACAGTGCAAGCACCAATTCCTGCCGCTTCAACCGTCGAGAAATGTTTCGCAACCTGACGTGCGCGAGCTAAATCTGAGATCCGAGATCCTACTTGATGATCACCGTCCCCAGCTTTGCCGTCAACTCGCGCTCCATGTCCTTCAGGTGCTTGTGCGTGAGCAGGAAGGTCATTTGCTGCTCAGGCGGCGCCTTTTCCAGGTCGGCGTGGTTCTGCAACAGCAGGCGCCGCACCTTGCGCAGCTTCAGGTAATTGACGGCCGACTCTGCCTCTTCGTTGGTGGTATCCTTTTGGGTGAGCAGGTAGTTGCTCAGCTCGTCGTAGTTGTCTTTGTGCACCAGGCGGGCAAAGGTCTTCCAGTCTTGCTTGAACAGCGATTGCTGGTAACCGGCCGACTGGTTCTGCTCCGATTTCCAGTAGCGGCTTTCCTCATGCGGAAAATAAAGAAGGGCCACGGCCATCGACGAGATCGCCGGGTCGGGGTGATAGATAAAGAAGTTCGGATCCACCGGGCGCTGCACGCTTAGCTGCGCGCGGTAGGCATGGATGATCGAGAGTACGGTTGTGTTCTCGATCAGCTCCTCCTCCGGCAGCTCGTTGAGCACATAGTCGGCGATGAGCTGGTCGTTCCAAACCTTATGTCCGTGCTCGAGCAGCACCCGCGCGATCTCTTTCTCCTGCAGTTCGTCCTTGAACAGCAGCTGGAAGGTCTGGTCGTCGAACGATACCGGCGATGTCTCCGCCTGCTCGGCAAGCGCCTGTGCCTCCTGGAAGGGCACTTTCGACTCCTGCTTCGCGATCCGGTCGCGGATGAATTTGTTGACCAGGTTGGTAAAGCCCGACTCGTCGATGCGCAGCAGCTCGGCGCACTTGCGGATATAATCCTGCTGCTTCGTGAAGTCCTCCGCCTTGTCGATCTTGGAGATCGTTTCGGCGATCTGGTTCACCACAATGGCCTTCCGTGCGGCATCGCTCCCTGCATCGCGGAGCGATACTTCGAGCTGGAACAGCACCACGTCCTTCTTGTTGTGCGCAATGAAGTTGCGGAACTCCTGCGCGCCTACCTTCTGCACGTAGCTGTCCGGGTCCTCGCCGTCGGGGATCAATACCAGCTTCACGTTGAGGCCTTCCTCCAGCGCCATGTCGAGGCCGCGCAAGGCAGCCTTAATACCGGCACCGTCGCCGTCGTAGATGATGGTGAGGTTCTTGGTGAACTTCTTCAGGAGGCGCAGCTGGTCGATAGTGAGCGAGGTGCCGCCCGAGGCCACTACGTTCTCCACACCCGCCTGGTGCAGCGAGAGCACGTCGGTATAGCCTTCGACGAGCAGGCACTCATCGAGCTTGTCCATCGACTGCCTCGCGAAGTAGAGGCCGTAGAGAATCTTACTTTTTACATAAAGCTCGTTCTCCGGCGTGTTGATGTATTTGGGCGCCTTGTCGTTCTTTTTGATGAGGCGCGCGCCAAAGCCAATGACCTTGCCGCTGCTGTTGTGCACCGGGAAGATGATGCGGTCGCGGTAGTTGTCGACCCACTCGTTGCCCCGGTATGCGATGAGGCCGGCCTTCTGCGTGAGCTCGCGGTTATACTGGTTCTTAAAGGCCGCGGTGGCGAAGGCATCGCGCTTGTCGGGGTCATAGCCGATGCCGAATTTCCGTAGAATCGGCTCCTGGAAGCCCCGTTGCGCGAGGTAAGGGAGCGCCACGTCCTTACCCTCGGCGGAATCGAACAGCTGCTGCTCGAAGAACTTCTGCGCAAAGCTGTTGATGATGTACAGGCTCTCGGCGGTCTGCTGCAGTTCCCGTACTTCTGCGGATACCGCGGTCTCTTCCACCTGGATCTGGTAGCGCGCCGCAAGCCAGCGCAAGGCCTCCACGTAGGTGAACTTTTCGTGCTCCATCACGAAGGAGATGGAGTTGCCGCTCTTACCGCAGCCAAAGCATTTGAAGATGCCTTTCGAAGGCGATACCGTGAACGAAGGCGTGCGCTCGTTATGGAAAGGGCAAAGACCCAGATAGTTGGCTCCCCTCCTCTTGAGGCGTACGAAGTTGCCGACGATGTCGAGCACGTCCACACGGTCCTGTATTGCCTGTATCGTTTGCTGCGTGATCATAAGGGAGCGCAAAGATAGCCGCCCCGGGCCGTATCTGGCATTGCCTTTGCGACCTGCACCCGGCCCGGCGGTCTCTCAAAATATACGGGTTCGCACGGGAAAAAATATCTTTTTTTTCGGCAGCGGCAGGCGTATATTTAGAAGACCATCCAAGCGCACCTGAGCGGAAGACAAGAAGCACCTTTCTTAACCCTTAAACTTTCTTCCAATGGTTCAGACCGATCTCGCACAGCTCACTTCAGAAACCGCAGAATGGCGGCAGATCCTGCGCAACTACCGCGAGGAATTCCAGGAATGCAAAAAGCTGCTCCAGGACAATTGCCGCGAAAGCCCGCGCGACCAACTGGTCGACATTGAGCATTTCGACAACCAGTTCCACATCCAGCTGGTCAACATCCACGACCTCAAGCAGGCCATCAAGCAGCATGAGCGCCGCGTGGACTTTGAAAAGGCGCGTCCCGACGGTGTGGGCAACGACACCTACACGGAGCACGAGCGGCTGCTGGACGCCTTCCTGGTTTTGGAGAACCGCCTCCAGCAACTCCGCAGCGAGTTCCGCGATTTCATCAACGCTACCAACTGTTAAGGTAGCGTTGCCTTTTTTAGGACCTGCCTGTCCCGCAAAGTGTGGGGCAGGCTGCTCCTATTCCCCCACACCTAAACCTGTTTTATGGCAGAATTTGATACCGCCCATGTCAAGAACGTCGTTCTGCTGGGCCATGCCGGCGCGGGCAAGACCACGCTGGCCGAATGCATGCTGTTCGAAGCCGGCCTCATCAGCCGCAAGGGCTCCGTTGCCGAGCGCAACACGGTCGGCGACTACCACGAGCTCGAGCACGAGCGCGGCAACTCCATCTTCTCCAAGCTGATGCACACCCGCTGGCGGGGCTATAAGATCAACCTCCTCGACACCCCCGGCTACGACGACTTCGTAGGCGAAGTGGTGTCGGCACTCCGGGTGGCCGATACCGGCGTGATGGTGCTCAACGCCACCGCCGGCGTAGAAGTCGGAACCGACCTGATCTGGGAATACACGGAGCGCTTCCGCACGCCGATGATCTTTGCCGTCAACAAGCTCGATCACGACAGCGCTGACTTCGACCGTACGGTGCAGCAGGCCCGCGATCACTTCGGCAACAAGGTGGTGCTGGTGCAATACCCTTTGCAGGTGGGCGCCGGCTTCCACGAGATCGTGGACGTGCTGCATATGGTGCTCTACAAGTTCCGCGATTCCGGTGGCAGACCCGACAAGCTGCCAATCCCGGAGGGCGAGCGCGCCCGCGCCGAAGCCCTCCACCGCGAGCTGGTGGAAGCCGTGGCTACCGTTGATGAAACCCTGATGGAGCATTACTTCGACCGCGGCGAGCTGGAGGAGGACGAATTGAAAGCGGGCTTCCGCAAGGCGATGATCCAACACGAGCTGTTCCCGCTGTTCTGCCTCAGCGCGGAGCGCAACATGGGAAGCGGACGGCTGATGGGATTCATCGACAACGTATGCCCCAGCGCCAACGAGCTGCCCCCTCAAACCACGAAGGCCGGTGAGGCCCTGGAGTGCCGCTCGGATGGCCCACCTTGCATCTTCGTGTACAAGACCGTGTCGGAGCCGCATGTGGGGGAGCTCTCCTTCTTCAAGGTTTTCAGCGGTACCCTGCGGCCCGGGATGGAGCTGGTGAACGAGTCCAATGGGGTCATGGAAAAGATCAGCAGCCTCTTCCTGATGGAAGGCAACAAGCGCCTGCCGGTGACCGAGCTCGTGGCGGGCGATATCGGCGCCACGCTCAAGCTGAAGAACACGCATGTCAACAACACGCTGCACGTCAAAGGCAGGAACTACGAGCTGCACCCGATCGAATTCCCGGCCCCGAACATGACGGTGGCCATCGAGTCGCTGCGCAAAGGCGAGGAGGAAAAGCTGGCGCAGGCCCTGCACCTGCTGCGCGAGGAGGACCCGACGCTGATCGTGGAAGTTTCCGGTGAGCTGAAGCAGACCCTCCTGCACTGCCAGGGTGATATGCATCTTGCGGTTGCCCGGTGGAAGATCGAGAACAGCGCCCGGCTGGAGGTACGCTTTACCCGGCCCCGGATTCCTTACCGCGAAACGATCCGCAGCAGCGCCGAAGCGAAGTACCGCCACAAGAAGCAATCGGGCGGCGCTGGCCAGTTTGCCGAGGTGCACCTGCGCATCGAACCCTGGACCGAGGGCATGGCCGACCCGGCGGGCCTCAACGTGCGTGGCCGCGAGGAGTACGACCTGCCCTGGGGCGGAAAGCTGGTGTATTACAACTGTATCGTCGGCGGCGCTATCGACGCCCGCTTCCTTCCTTCTGTTCTGAAAGGCGTGATGGAGAAAATGCAGGAAGGGCCGCTGACCGGCTCCTCTGTGCGCGACGTACGGGTGTGCGTGTTCGACGGCAAGATGCACGCCGTGGACTCCAACGACATCTCGTTCAAGATTGCCGGCACCATGGCGTTCCGGCAGGCCTTCCACGATGCTGCCCCGCAGGTGCTGGAACCGCTTTACCAGGTGGACGTGCTTTGTCCTGACGATCTTACCGGCGCCGTGATGGGCGAGCTGCAAAGCCGACGGGGCATCGTAGAGGGAATGGACGCCGAAAGCCATTTCCAGAAGGTGAGTGCCCGGGTGCCGCTTGCTGAGCTGCACGACTTTTCCTCGGCACTCCGCTCCGTTACCCAGGGCCGCGCCAAATTCCGGATGCGCCTGGACGGCTACCAGCCGCTGTCGTACGAGCTCCAGAAAAAACTGACCGAAGCCTACAGCCGCACCGAGTCGGCAACTCTTGCCTGATTGGTCAGCCCCACCTCATGATCTTCAAAGGAACGCGCACCTGAAAAGACGCGTTCCTTTTTTTGGTTGGTTCCGTTACGTGCTTCAACCGCTCAACAGTAACTCCCGGCGTTTGTCGGTAAAAAACGGTGGTTCAACGCTAAAATTTACCATTGAGGCTACATCGATTTGGAAAAAAGCGAATTTGGATTAACTTGGGGAAGCAAGCCCGACAATACAAACAAACTAAATCTGATTTCCTATGCACGCCTATTTTCGCAACCACCAGCTTTACCTGGCCGAAAAGTGCGCCTGGCTCGAACGTCAGACGAGCAAGACCAGCAAGCGCGCGATCATGAAGATCGAAAGCTTGAAGCTGATCCTGCAGGCAGGCGACGACCTCGAGCAGATCCGCCTGGTGGAGAAGCTCGTCAAGGACTCGCTGCTTACCACCATCCCCGGCCAATCGGTACTGCACCGCGAGGGGTTCTACAAGTACAACCTGCGCAACTGATCGCACCCGATAACTGATTGAAGCGTCCTCCACCGGGACGCTTTTTTTTGCGGTTCCGCCAACGAAAAAACCCCGCGGAAGCGGGGTTTGGCGTTATCGTTCAATCAAAGTCAGGCGGGAGTGGCTACCTGCACAGCTGCAGGGTTGGTACGGGCCGCGGCGATGAAGCTTCTCAGGAAGTCCACTTCCTCGGGGCGATAAGCTTCGCCGTTGGCGCGGAAGATGTCGTGGAACCAAAGCTCCGGCTCCTGCTCATAAGGCTTTTGCCAGGAGTCCCACGGGCAGTGCGTCTGCGATTTGCCGGCTACGAAGCCCCAGTTGTAGGCGCCGATGCCGTGCTCCCGGAACAAGGGAAGGATCTCCTGGAACGTGTTGCCGAAAGGACGGGCCATGTACTCCGTGCAGAACATCGGGCGGCCAAAACGGCTCAGCTGTTCGATGCGCTTCTTCATCCCTTCGGCATTGGCGTAGCAATGGAAGGAGATGACGTCCGAATGGGTGAACATATAGTTGTCCAGCACCGACGCCGTGGTATCGGAGCTCCAGTCTTCCACTTCCTGCCACGGTGCCATCGTGATGGGCTGATCGGGGCCGATGCCGCGTACCCAGCGGATAGTTTTCTTCAACAGTTCGAGCGACAGCTCAGCTTTGTGGCGGGAATAGTTGTCGTCTTTATAAGACGCGAGGTTCATGTTGTCGGGCTCGTTGTACAGGTCCCAGATCACCACGCGCGGGTCGTGCTTGAAGTGGTTCACGATGCCGTGCACGTATTCGTACAGGTCATCGTAGCGCTCGGGGCTGTTCAGCACGTCGTAGCCGGGGCATTGCACCCAGCCGGAGTTATGCACGTTGTGTTTCGGCTCGCGCTGCTTGCCCAACTTCGGGTTCGGGTCCCATACGGCGTCAAAGAGCACGAACATGGTCCGGATGCCGTTCTTTTCGGCAATGGAGAGAAAGAGTTCGATGCGCTCGAGGAAGCCTTTGGAGTCCTGCTCCCAAAGGAGGTGGTGCAGGAACACACGGATGGTGTTGAAGCCGAGGCCGGCGGCCCAGCTCAGTTCCTTATCGATAAGGAATGGATCGAAGGTCTCGGCCTGCCACATTTCCAGCTGGTTGATGGCATTGTGCGGCACAAAGTTGCAGCCGACGAGCCAGCCGGTGCGGGCTTGCCATTCGGCGGTTTTCTCGATCGACCAGCGGTAGCTCAGTTCGGGATCCTGCTCCGGTCGGGGAGCGTTGTGGTGGTTCGTTTGCATGGCTGTAAAAGGGTCCGTTTATGTCTGTTAGAATGTGTTACAAAGTAATTGAATAGGAGCGCCGGGGCAGTGTTGAATTCGGGCTAAAGGGGTATTCTTGTCGGTGAAGAAACCTTTTTGCGCGGCGGGTCGGATCGCCCGTTTTTTTGTCTGTAACAACGTACCTTTCAACCCCTTATTGCCTTAACAGAACCTTTAAAGATCGGCTTCATGAATCAACCGGAAATAGCGAAGAAAGTAGCCCGTGTTTATACCGAAAACTGGGGTGGAGAGCCGCTCCTGGCCCGCTCTCCCGGCCGCGTCAACATCATCGGTGAGCACACCGACTACAACGACGGGTTCGTGCTGCCCGCGGCCATCGACAAGGCCGTGTACGTGGCCGCCGGCCGCCGCAACGACGACCGCATCGAGTTGAAGGCCGTCGAATTCAATGATAGCTACAGCACGAGCCTCGATGCCATCGCCCCCCGCGAGGGCCAGTGGACCAACTACATCCTGGGCGTGGTAGACCAGTTCCGCAAGCGGGGACACCAGCTCGGTGGGTTCAACCTCGTGATCGACGGGGATATTCCCTTTGGCGCAGGCCTCTCCTCCTCGGCCGCCGTGGAATGTGCCACCGCCTTTGCACTGAGCGAGCTGTTCGGCCTCAACGTGCCGCGCGAAGAGCTGATCCGGGTGGCGCAGAAGGCGGAGCATGAATTTGCAGGCGTTCTTTGCGGCATCATGGACCAGTTCGCTTCTATGTTCGGGAAGAAAGACCATGTGGTGCGGCTCGATTGCCGGTCGATGGATTACCAATATGTACCCCTGAGGCTCGATGGCTATAAGCTGCTCCTGCTCAACACCAACGTCAAGCACTCGCTCTCGTCGTCGGAGTACAATGTGCGCCGGCAACAGTGCGAGGCCGGCGTCGACATGGTGCGCCAGAAATACCCGGAGGTTAAGAGTCTTCGGGATGTTACCGTGCCCATGCTCGACGAATGCGTGCGCGATACGGATGAGCTGGTATACCGTCGCTGCAAATACGTGGTGGAGGAAAGCGAGCGCCTGCTGGAGGGCTGTGCCGACCTCGAGCGCGGCGACCTTACGGCCCTGGGCATGAAGATGTTCCGGACCCACCGCGGACTTTCCGACGAATACGAGGTGAGCTGCCCCGAGCTCGACTTCCTGGTGAACGCGGTCCGTGAAAACGACGCCGTGCTCGGAGCCCGGATGATGGGTGGGGGCTTTGGCGGCTGCACCATCAACATCGTGCGCGAAGATGCCATTGACGCCCTCGTAAACGAGCTGGCGCCCAAATACAAGGAAGCGACGGGCCTTGAGCTCACCCCCATTATTGCCGGCATCGAGGAGGGAACTTCCAGGCTCTGACCGGGGTTACCTGTTGCTTGCATGAGAAAGGGTGGCTGTTCAAGCCACCCTTTCTCTTCTGTATCGTTGGTCCTTACTTAGCCGCGCCGGGGAAAACAAAATCGGTCCGGCTCTGGAACACCTGGCCGGGCCGCAGGAGCACCGAAGGAAAGCCGGGCTGGTTGGGCGAGTCGGGGAAATGCTGGGTTTCGAGGCAGAAGGCCGAGCGGCGCTCGTCGGTCAAACCGTACTTAAGCGTATGCAGCGACTGCAGGAAGTTGCCGGTATACAGCTGGATGCCCGGCTCGGTGGTATAGACCGCCATGCGGATCCCGCTCTGATCCCCGGTAGCGGCAGCGGCGAGCATCAGCTCCTCCCCCGTGTCCATCAGCACGAAATTATGGTCATAGCCGGCGCCATGCACCAGCTGCGGGTTGTCGTCGTTGATGCGGGCACCGATCTTTTCGGGCTTCGTAAAGTCGAAGGGCGTCCCGGTAACGAAGGCCAGGTCGCCGGTCGGGATCAGCGTTTCGTCAACCGGGGTGAAGTGACCTGCATTGATGAATAGCTCGTGCTCCAGCACCGGGCCACTCCCCTGCCCGTTGAGGTTCCAGTAGGCGTGGTTGGTGACGTTCAGCACGGTTGCCGCATCGGTATTGGCCAGGAAATGGATCTCGAGACGGTCGTCGTCGGCCAGGCGGTAATGCACGGTCAGCGACAGGGTGCCGGGATAGCCTTCCTCGCCGTCGGGGCTGATATACTGGAGCACCAGTTCCCGCTCGCTGGCGGACACCACGTCCCAGACCGCTGCGTTAAACCCTTTTTTCCCGCCGTGCAGGTGATTCGGCGCATTGTTGATGGCAAGCGTGTAATCCCGGCCTTCCAATGAAAAGCGGCCGCGGGCGATCCGGTTTGCATAGCGCCCGACGATCGCTCCGTGATAATCGCCGTCGTCGAGATAGCCCTGGAGTTTGTCGAAGCCCAGCACTACGTCGCGCCAGGCGCCGTCGCGGTCGCGCGTATAGAGGGCTACCAGGCGGGCGCCATAGTTCGTGATCGCCACGTGCAGGCCTTTCCCGTTAGAAAGCCGGTAGAGGCGCGCCTCTTTACCTTCGATCGTCTGTTCGAAGGCTGCGGCGTCCAGCGCGGAACCCGGGTCGTTGTGCGTAAAAGACATAAACGTATTTTATTGATCGAGCAATTCCACGGACCGTATCTTCTCCGCAAAGTAACGATGGAACGCGTTCGGTGCATCGGGAAGCAACGGAGCCTTTTCGGACCCGAGCGCGCTGTGCAGGGGGCGCGCCGCCGCATAGTTCATATGCGCCGCCGGCTGCGGGCGGATGAGGCTTTTATCAAGATCCAGTTTTTCGGCTACCATGTAGGCCAGCTCCGACCAGCGGAAGGCGCCTCCGTTCGCGAGGTGCCACAAGCCGCCCTCGGCGTCGATCAGCAGGTCAAGCGCCGCGTTTACCAGGTCGGGTACGTAGGTAGGTGATACGATCATGTCGTCGGCCACCGGCACCGGGTTAGCGGCCTCCAGGCTCATTTGCACCCAGTGAAAAAAGTTGTACTGATCCCAGGGGCCAAAGAAGGCGCTGGTACGAATGATGAGTGCCTGCGGGTACCGGGCGAGCAATGCCTGCTCGAGCAGGTGCTTGCTGCGGCCGTAGCAGTTGAGCGGGCGGGCAGCGTCGCTTTCCACGTACGCTGATCCTTTGGTGCCGTCGAACACGAGGTCCGAGGAGAAAGCCATGTAGCGGATGCCGCGGTCGCGGCAGGCCAGGCCCAGCTGGAGCGGCCCCTCGAAGTTGTCGCGCAGGCAGGCTTCGGTTTCGCGCTCTGCATCGTCCACCCGCACGTAGCCGGCTGCGTTGACCACCGCCCAGGGCTGGTAGAGCTCCAGGGCAGCAGCCACCGATGGCGCCGAGCTGATGTCGCACTCCTGCCGGCTCAGGATTCGGTAAGGTAGTCCACGCACCTGGCAAATGCGCGCAAAAGCCTGCCCCAGCGTGCCGCGCTTGCCGATGATGAGCAAGGGTTGCTCCTGCCCGGTCTGCGCAGCGCGGATCTCGGTGGCAGGCACCACGCAGGCGTCGAGGTACCGCATCTCGCGCTGCCACCATCCGGCCTGGTTGAGCAGGAAATTGTCGGGCGGCGTGCCGCTGCCCAGCGACTGCACGTACCGGGTGAGCGCCGTGGCCCGCGGCGTACCGCCCCGCAGGTCGAACACGCCAGGCTCATAGTCGCCGCCCGGCTGCGTCAGCAGCCGGTTCCAGCCGCGGGACCCAAAGAGCGCCCAGGCGGTCACTGCCTGTATCCCAACGCCTCTTTCGGCAAGCGCCTGGCACGAACCGTAGATATACTGGAACCACCGCAGCTGCTCCTCCCGCGTGCAGTGGAGGTGGCATTCGGTAACGGCCATCGGGCGCCGGTAGCGCTCCCAGGCCTCTTCGAGCAGCACGGAAACACCGGTCGGCTCGTCCACCGGCACCCGAACCGCCTCTACGTCCACGTAGCGGTGCCGCCCGTTGCCGCCAGCCTTTAGCGGTGCATACTTTTTCGTGTCGTGATCGAGGAAGCGCTCCGAGGTCACATAGTAGTTGAAGCCGAAGGTATCCGGCTGGCAGGGATGCTCCTGGAAGAACTCCAGCAGGCCCTGCGGCAGGTCGAAGCGGGTAACATAATTCCAGAGCGGGTGTCCTTCCCTGAGGCGCCCGCAGAGGACGTCGTAGGTGAGCCAGCGGCGCTCGTTCTCAAACTGTGCCTGGTATGCGAGCCTTTCCGTGCTGTACGTTTTGCCGAGGTCCTCGGTTTGCACCAGCTGCGCTTCCGGGTTCACCGCGCGGATCGCCTGCATCGAAAGCACGACGCCTTTGAGCTGGTGCAGCAGCGCCAGCAAAAAGCTGCGGTCGTCGGTGCGGTGCGGGTACCAGAGCCCGTACAACGCGCTGAAGCGGGCTGTGGTGAGCGGCTCATTCACCGGCGTATAGTAGCGCAGCCAGGGAAACTGAGTGGCCACTTTACCCGCATATTCCGCCAGCAATTCCGGAAAGTCAGGGTCGAGGAGGTTGGTGAACGACGGGCCGCTGCCATGGTGCACGAGCCCTGCGATCACGTCGATGCGCTGGTCGCGGAAAAATTCCAGTTGCCCTTGCGTCCAGCTCCAGTCGATATCGGTGCTGCGCTCCGGCTGGTGGCGTTCCCAGAGTACGGGAAAGCGCAGGCGGCGTAAGCCCAGTGAGGCTATTTCGTCCTTGAACGAAGTCGTATACAGGCCGGCCGCTTCGAGCTGGTCAAAGAACCTGCTGCGCACGCGGTTGATCGTACACTCGATGCCGCCCCAGAGTTCCGGCTTGTAATTCCTGTCTTGTTCCATGGTCCTTCCGTTTGGTCAAAGAAAAAGCCGCCTGCAGTATCGTTCATACCGGCAGGCGGCTTCGCCTGGTGTCAGCGATCACCGTATTTATACGGCCTTCGTGGCGGCGAGGTTTGCCGTCACTTCATTCGTGCTCGTGTTACGGGTACCCATCCGGCTCTCGATATGACCGGCCATTTCGCTCCAGGTGCGGTCCCAGGAGTTGCCGGCGAGGAAGGCATCCACTTCCTGCAGCCAGCCGGCGGAGTCCTGCGTGGCGAGGATCGCGTCCCCGGCCTGCACGAAGGCTTCGGTGGTAGCAGCGATGTGAACCAGCTTGTTGTCGCCATAGGGGGATACCACATCGCGGATCGGCGTCGAGATCACCGGCTTTCCTGCGGCGAGGTACTCCGGCGTTTTCGTGGGGCTGATGAAGCGGGTCGATTCGTTCATGGCAAAGGGGATGATGGCCACGTCCCAGCCAGAAAGGTATTGGGGCAGCTCCTTATAGTCCTTGCCACCGAGGTAATGAATGTTCTCGTTCTTGGGCAGGTGCTCCGGGTCGATCTTCACTACGGGTCCCAGCAGCACGAACTGCCAGTCGGGCCGCATCGTAGCCGCCTCGCGGATCAACTCGATGTCGAAGCGCTCGTCGATCACGCCATAGAAGCCGAAGCGCGGGTGCGGAATGTTGGCCTGGTCGGCAGGATCGAGGCGGCTGCTGCGCGCGGAGGCGAAGTGCTCACGGTCGATGCTGCTTGGGAAGGGATAGATATGCGGATGGCGATCCTTCTTCGCTTCGTAGATGCTGTAGCCCCCCGTGAACACGAGGTCGGCGCGGCCCATGAGGCGTTGCTCGTTGTCTTTCAGCTCCACCGGCGCAAACTTGAACGCAGAGAGTTCGTCCATACAATCGTAAACGATCATCAAGGGTTCGAGGTGATCGCTGAAGGGAAGCGCCATCGGTGTATAATACCAGCTGAAATACTTGTTGATCTCCATCATACCGATAAGCTCGCTTACCAGGTGACGCTGACGCGCGTGTACATCGCTGCCTTCCACGTCCTTCTGAAGGTGCGGCACCACAACGAACACGTTTCTTACCGGCTCGCTGATGTGCAGCTTGTCGGCCTCATCATGCCACATCGGCTCCTCGATAAAGAACACGCGGGTATAATGGGCAAAACGGCTCAGGAGGTGTTGGGGGCGTTGGTAAACGAAGTTCCAGCGAAGGTGGCTGAAGCAGAGCAGGTCGGCCTCGCCGATATGTTGCCACGTGGCGGCAGAGGAGTTGTTGTTGGTATTCATGCCGCTGGATGTACTATTTACATGCCAGCACAGGGAATGCGGTAATTGAACCCGGGGCTTACGCAGGTTCGTCAGGCCGTGTAGAAAAAATTCCTCCCGACTGCCGGGCTGCACCGGCTAACCGATTTATCCACAGCATCTTTGGCAAAAAGAAAAAGCCCCGGCGATGAAACCGGGGCTCTTTGAAGGAATTTATCAGGCGGTTACTGCCTTGCGCTTCTTTGCTTTTGGAGCGGGCTCTTCGGCTACCACGGCAACTTCAGCCACGGCCACTTCCGCACGGCAGAAATTGACGGCATTCCAGACGTGGTCGAGCGTGACCTGCTCGGCGCTTTCATAGCCGGCGCTCAGGAGCTTGTGCCAGCTGCTTTCGCGATTGAGGTCTGTGGCGATCTTCGACGTCGATTTCGGATGCGCTACCCAGAGCCGGGTCTCGTCTTTCATAGCCGGCATAATGTCTTGCAAAATGTTGTTCAGCTGCGTCTCGTTCACTGCAAAAATGAGTGCGAAATCAAGCTTACGGGAGCGCAGCAGCGGCGTGAGATTCTTAGCGAAGGATAATTTGGCGAACTGCTTTTCGATGGAGGACGGGAGGCCTTGAATTAGAATAGTCTTTTCGTTCTTTAACTGTAACTTTTCCAGGATTGTTTGTGACATAGTTTGTTACGCGGTTTTGTGAACAAGCAGTTGAAAAGATTTTGGCAGCGGGTTTTTCACACAAACAGATGCGCAAAAGTAGTAATAAATCGTTAAACGGCCAAGGCGAAAGCAAGAAAAAACCCGCCAGAAGCGGGTTTTGACGGGTTTAATCCTGAATTTCTACGGTTTCCAATGAGATTCTAACGGTTACCGGGCTTGTAATACTTCATCGCCTCCGGAAGCCATCCCTGGATATTCTTGATCCGCGTTGCATCGGACGGGTGGCTGCTCAGGATCTCCGGCGGCTTCTGGCCATTCGATTTCGCGGCCATGCGCTTCCAGAGGTTGAGCGCCTCGTTCGGGTTGTAGCCGGCCATCGCCATCCAGATAAGGCCATAGCGGTCCGACTCGGATTCCTGCTTGCGTGAGAAGGGCAGCGTACCGAGCACCGTGGAGCCGATGCCGAAGGCCTGGAGGAATACATTCTGTGTGGCAGCAGGCTTGTTGCTCACCGCCACCGAGAGCGCGGTGCCGAGGCCCTGCTGCAGCATGCCCTGCGACATGCGCTCGTTGCCGTGCTGGAAGAGGGCGTGTGAGATCTCGTGGCCGATCACGGCAGCAAGGCCAGCCTCGTTTTGCGATACCGGCAGCAGGCCGGTATACACTACGATCTTGCCACCCGGCATACACCAGGCATTCACCTGGTCGTCGCGCACGAGGTTGTACTCCCAGTTGTAGCCCTGCAGGCGGTCCTGGATGCCCTTTTCACGGTAATAAGAGTTGATGGCGGTTACGAGACGCTGGCCTACGCGGCGCACCATCTCGGCGTCACGGTCGGCAGACGGGCTCACCACGCGCGATTGGTTGAGGAATTGGCCATATTGCTGCTTCCCCATCGACTGCAGCTCCGACTCGGGGAGCAGCTTGAGCTGGCTGCGTTTGGTAACGGGGTCCGTAGAACAACCGACGAACAAAGCCGAGCTTACGAGGAGGGCCGAAACGGTCTTCATGATCTTCATGTCTGGAATTTTTTTGCTGTGTTCAAAGATGGTACCAAAGAAAGACAAAAAAGGGGCGCACAGGCTTAATGAGAAAGGCCCCGAAGGGCCTTTATTTACGAATTCTTTGACGTTTTCGGTCGCGGTGCTTGAGGATCGGAACCTTGCTTTCGGAGCCATTGAGGATGCGCCCGATGTTTTTCTGATGCGTCAGCAGCACCAGCATGGCCACCGTTACCGCAAAGATCCGGTACAGGTGCTCGGGCTCGTTGAAGATGATAAGGATGAATACCGGGAAGGCGATGGCCGCAAGGATCGAGCTCAGCGAAATCCAGCGTGTCAGGTACAACACCAGGATGAAGATACCGACGCAGCAGAGCGCCACGTTCGGCTGAATGCCGAGGACCATGCCGAAGAGCGAGGCAACGCCTTTACCGCCGCGAAAGTTGGCCCAGATCGGGAAGATATGCCCGATCACGGCGGCAAGGCCGAGCCCGAGCTGCATGTTCACCAGGTACAGGTCATCCTGCAACGCATAGGGAAGAAAATAGACCAGTTTCACGGCTACGATCGCCTTGATCATATCGACGATCATCACGAACGTACCCCATTTGGAGCCGAGTACGCGGTAGGTATTGGTGGCGCCGGCGTTGCCGCTGCCGTAGTCGCGGATATCGATATTGAAGAAATACCGGCTCGTCCATACCGCTGTCGGTACGGAGCCGACGAGGTAAGCAAGCAGGATAATCAGGATTTCACTCATGTGCGAGGCTGGGTTGAAGTGGGCCAAATTTAGGGCAAATTGCGGGGTGCCACCTGTTAATTCGACGAAAGCTTCAGGATTTGTTCATAAAGCCGAGCGTGATCCAGTTGTTTTTTTCGGTATAGTGTCTGAACTCCAGCCCGGCATTGGCAAAGGCTTTTTCGATGACTTCCCGGTCGCTGACGAGCAGTCCGCTCATCAGCAGGTACCCCCCTGGCAGCAGGGCAGCGGCGAGTTGCGCTGCGTATTGCAGCAGCACGTTGCGGTTGATGTTTGCCAGGATGACATCGAACCGCGCTCCCTGCGGAAATTCCGACGACAGCTGTAGATCAATTCGGCTGCAGCCGTTGCGCTCCGCATTCTCCTGCGCGTTTTCAATGCTCCAGGGGTCATTATCGGTAGCCAGAACGGAAGCGGCGCCCAGCTTCTCGGCAAGGATCGCTAGCACGCCGGTGCCGGTTCCGAAATCGAACACCTTCTTTTCCCGGAAATCGATGTGCTCCATCTGCTGCATCACCTGCCAGGTAGTAGCGTGGTGCCCAGTGCCGAAGCTCATTTTAGGCGTGATGAGGAGCTCGTGGCGCACGCCTGCGATCGGATCATGGAAGTGCGCGCGCACCGCCACAAAGTCATGCACGATCACCGGAGGAAAGTTCTTTTCCCATTCGGCGTTCCAATTGCGCTCCCCCAGCACTTCGGTGGTGTACGAAAAGCCCCTGAGCAGCTCCGTTAGTTCCTCGTGCGACAGGCTGCCCTCTTCCAGGTAGGCTAGGATCTGCTCGTCCTGCTGCTCGAAGCCGGTGGCCACATCCGCCAGCAGGCCGATGATCACCTCCTGCTCGGTTTCGCTGGCAGGTATGTTGATCTGAATATGATTCATGTGAATGAAGATTGTAGAAATACGATA
Organism: Flaviaestuariibacter amylovorans; assembly: GCF_039541815.1. Lineage (NCBI taxonomy): Bacteria > Pseudomonadati > Bacteroidota > Chitinophagia > Chitinophagales > Chitinophagaceae > Flaviaestuariibacter > Flaviaestuariibacter amylovorans. The sequence continues at coordinate 404,724 of NZ_BAABGY010000007.1, read as the reverse complement.
AATGATGGTTCGTCCGGAGCGGATCCGAGATCACAGATCCGCGATCTGAGATAAAAAAAGGCTGTCCTTGCGGACAGCCTTTTGATCGTTAATGCATTATCAGAGGAGGTCGTCCGGACCGAGGTCGGAATGACCTGCCTGCGGGGTGTTGCCCTGCTGCTGCTGGGGCTGCTCCGCCTGCTGGCCACCGTTCTCGCGGGGCTCCGGGTTGTTGTTGCCTTCGCCGTTGCCACTGCGGAACTCGCGGCGCTCTTCGCGGCGGTCGTTGCGGCCATGACGGTCGCTGCTGCCTTCGCGACGGTCGCCACGGTCGCGGCGGTCACCGCCACGGTCATCCCGGCGGTCGCGGTCGCGGCGGTCGCCTCCACGGTCGTCGCGGCGGTCACCACGGTCTTCGCGGCGCTCGCGGCGCTCTTCGACATGGCCTTCGGGCTTCTCAAGCAGGGCCTTGCGGCTCAGCTTGAATTTGCCGGTCTTCTGGTCTACACCAATGAGCTTGATCTTTACCATATCGCCTTCGTTGAGCACGCCGTCGAGGGTCTCGAGGCGCTTCCAGCTCACTTCGGAGATGTGCATGAGGCCCTGCTTGCCGGGCATGAATTCTACGAACGCGCCATAGGGCATGATCGACATTACCTTGCCTTCGTATTCGCCGCCTTCTTCCGGTACTTCTACGATGCCTTTCACCCAGGCGAGTGCTTTGTCCACGCCTTCTTTCACGGCGCCGAAGATGGCCACTTCGCCCTGGTCGTTCTTTTCTTCGATGTTGATGGTGGTACCGGTCTCGCGCTGGATCTGCTGGATGATCTTGCCGCCGGGCCCGATCACCGCGCCGATGAACTCGCGGTCGATGTAGATCTTCACGGTACGCGGTGCATGCGGCTTCACGTCTTCGCGGGCTGCAGGCATACACTGCTCCATGGCTTCCAGGATGTGCATGCGGCCGCGGCGCGCCTGCTCGAGGGCCTGGCGCATCACGTCCATCGAAAGGCCGTCCACCTTGATGTCCATCTGCACACCGCAGATACCATCGCGGGTACCGGTCACTTTGAAGTCCATGTCGCCGAGGTGGTCTTCGTCACCGAGGATGTCGGTCAGCACGGCGAACTTGTCGCCCTTCGTGATGAGGCCCATGGCCACACCCGAAACGTGCTTGCGGAAGGGAACACCGGCATCCATGAGGGCGAGGCAGCCGGCGCAAACCGTTGCCATCGACGAGGAGCCGTTGGATTCGAGGATATCGCTCACTACGCGTACGGTGTAGCTGTACTCGCCGCCGGGCATCATCTGCTTCAGCGAGCGGAGGGCCAGGTTGCCGTGGCCTACCTCGCGGCGGCCGGGGGCGCGCAGGAACTTCACCTCGCCCGTAGAGAAGGGCGGGAAGTTATAGTGCAGGAGGAACTTGGAGTATTCCGACTTGGCGGCGCTTTCCACCAGCAGCTCGTCGAGCGGGGTACCGAGGGTAACCGTCGTGAGCGACTGCGTTTCGCCGCGGGTAAAGAGGGCGGAGCCGTGGGGACCGGGAAGTACGTCCACTTCCATATCGAGGGCACGTACCTCATCGAGCTTGCGGCCGTCGAGGCGCACGCGGTCGTTGAGGATCATGTCGCGCACCGTATGGTACTGCAGGTCGGAGATATAGTTGCTGACGAGCTTTTTGGTAGCATCCGGGAGGTCTTCGCCTTCAGGGAGATTCGCTTCTGCTTTGAGGGCGGCGAGCACTTCGTCCTTAACGGCTTTGTAGGCGTCCTTACGCTGGGCCTTGGGCTGGAAGGCGCGGGCGATCTCGGCCATGCGCTTTTCGCCGAGGGCGTTCACGCGTGCACGGAGTTCCTCGTCCTGCTCGGGCTTCGGATAGTCGCGCTTCGGACCAACGCCGATCATATCGCGGAGTTCTTCCTGCGCCTTGATCTGGACACGGATGGCGTCGTGTGCGAGCTCGATCACCTTGATCAGGTCTTCTTCGGAGCACTCCTTCGCTTCCCCTTCCACCATCATGATGTTCTTCTCGGTGGCGGCGATGATGAAGTCCATATCGGACTGCTCCATTTGGGAGCGCGTGGGGTTGATGACATATTCACCGTTGATGCGGCTCACGCGCGCCTCGGAGATGATCTCCTGGATGGGAACGGTAGAAACGGCGAGGGCAGCGGAGGCGGCCAGGCAAGCCATCGCGTCGGGCATGACCTCGGGATCCGACGAAACGAGGGTGATGATCACCTGCACTTCGCAGAAATAGTCTTCGGGGAAGAGGGGGCGCAGGGCGCGGTCCACCAGGCGGGAAGTGAGTACCTCATAGTCGTTGAGGCGGCCTTCGCGCTTGAAGAAGGAGCCGGGGATGCGGCCGGCGGAGGCGAACTTCTCCATGTAGTCCACGGAGAGGGGGAAGAACGACTGGCCGGGCTTCGGCTCCTCGGTAGCCACTACGGTGGCGAGGAGCACACAGTTGCCCTGGCGTACGGTTACGGAACCGTCGGCCTGGCGGGCCAGGCGGCCTGACTCGATGGTCACCTCGCGGCCACCACCGATATCAAATGTTTTTGAGAATTTTTGCGTCAGCATAGAACAAATGAGTTTAGAGTTTGGAGTGTTGATCAGGGGTTAGCAAGCGTACTCCAAACGGATGAGGGAAACAGGCAGGCACGCGAAAAAAGGCAAGGGTTGCCTTAAAGAAAAAGCCCTCCCATACGGGGAGGGTTGGGAGGGACTTTTAATTTATTTGCGGATGCCGAGTTTCTCGATGAGGGCGCGGTAGCCTTCGAGGTTGTGCTTTTGCAGGTAATTCAGCAGGCGGCGGCGCTTACCTACGAGCTGCATGAGGCCACGGTGCGTGGAGAAGTCCTTCTTGTTCTGCTGCAGGTGGGCAGAGATCTGGGCCATGCGCTCAGTGATGAGGGCAATCTGACCTTCAATGGAACCGGTGTTTGCGGCATTGCCACCGAACTGGGTGAAGATGCCGGCTTTCTTTTCTTTCGTTAATGACATCGCTACGAATTTTGCGGAACCCGAGTTAGGCTCCGTTTCTGTTTACTTAATTTGGCGGCAAAGGTAGGGGATTTCCCGATATGGGACAACTTTCCGGGGCTCTTCTCTTGAGAATCAATGCGAAAAAGCAAGGTTTAGGGGGTTTAGAGGGTTTAGGAGGTTGGTTGGGAGCGCACGTCGGGTGTTCCTATCCCCCTTTTTTTGCCCATCTCCACTCCGGCCGGGTCAATCTCCCAATCGCCCCGGGTCCAACTACCTCGCTACTTTCTAAACCTCCTAAACCCCTAAACCCCTAAACCTCCTAAACCCTCTAAACCTCCTCCCCCCTAAACCTTTAGTTTTGCTCCCATGGAACTTTCGGAAGACACCCGTGCCATCCTTGGCCTCGAGCTCCCCACCGACCCGCGCTGGGTGAACCTGGCGGCTCTGGCGCTCGAAGACATCCTGACCGATCATGCCTGGTGCGAACAGAAAGCCGCCGTTACCTGCATTTCGTTGCTCCAGCACTACAGCGACCGCGAAGCGCTCGTCTTTGCACTGGCGCCCGTGGTAACGGAGGAATGGGGCCACTTCCGGCTCGTGCTGGCCGAGCTCAAAAAGCGGGGCCTGAAGCTCGGGCGCCAGCGCAAGGATCCTTACGTGAACGCCCTCCTCGCCTTCACCAAAAAGGGCGGCTCCCCCGACGAGCGCTTCCTCGACCAGCTGTTGCTGATGGCGCTGATCGAGGCCCGCTCCTGCGAGCGCTTCAAGCGCCTTTCCGAAGGATTGGATGACGAATACCTCCGCAAATTCTACCGCCGCTTTATGGAAAGCGAAGCTGGGCATTATGTGTTGTTTATCGAGCTGGCGGAAACCTACCTACCCAAGGAGCGGGTGCGGAGCCGCTGGAAAGAGTGGCTTGCCTTCGAGCGCACCGTCGTGGAAAGCGCCGAGGTGCGCGGCGACCGGATTCATTAAGGTGGCCTCCGGCCCCCAGCGCTACGCGCGCAACCTTCGCTTCGCTCGGTTGACCCCGAGTGGGGGAACTTTGGTAGTTACTTTTTTCATGGAAGGGAGGCTTTTCTCAAAGCACTGATGGTCGAAGTTGGAATACATAAGGACAGGATCAAATGAGTCCATGAGGTGAGGGAAACCACTTTTCTTCCACCTCAATCGCTCAAGTACTCATATACTCGATTATTCAATTGCTCCCCTCAACCCGATTAAGAGTGAAAGTCCCGCCGGCGGTGGGACTTTCGAATAAACAACATTGAAAGAAAACCCAAGTAAAGAGAAGCAGGTTCCACCTAAGTTCCCCCTTCGGGGGACAGGGGGCCGGAGCCGGGGCCGAAGTATTCGATCTCCTGGCTGAAATCGAGGCCGGGATGAAGTTGCTGCAGCTGTCGTGCCTTTTCAAGATGCGCTGCCAGGAAGCTTTGGTGTGCCACCGTGTCGGGGAAAGCTGGTTTATGCCTGCGGGCGATGTTCAGCTTGCGGATCTCCTCGAGCAGTTTCCGGGTTTCCTCCGAGGTGTATGTCTTTAAGAAGTGCTCCAGCACGAAGTTGGTCGCCGTATAATTTGGATGCACGAGATCTTCCGCATAGAACCGGTAGTCGCGCAGTATATCTACAACCAGTTCATAGCTCGGGAAATAATACAGCTTGTCGAATTTGGCCACCAGGTGGTGCACTGCCTCGATCAGGCGTGCCTTGCTGCGGTTGTTTTCGACTACGCCGTCGCGGATGTGGCGCACGGGGCTGATCGTGAAAATGATGCGCAGCCCGGGATTGAAGCGAAACAGCTGGTGCACGGTATTGTCCAGCGCGGCCACGGTTTCATCGATGGTCAGCAAGTGCTTGCGAAACCAGGCGGCCGGTGCGCGGTGGCAATTGGCGACACCACTGCTCAGGGCCAGCGGCGCCTCGGGCCGCGTGCGCTCTTCCAGCAACCGGTAGCTGAAGGAGGAGCCCAGCGTGATGATGAGCCAGCCGGCCCCTTTTAAAAAATCATGCGCTTCCTGCTGCGCCGCGTTGATGCCGGTAAGCACCGCAGCCCGGTCGGTACCGGAAAAACGGCTATGGTGGTTCCAGCTATGCCACACCTCGCCCAGCGCAAACAGGTCTTGCTCCGTGTACGGAACGGGGTCGATGTACGAAAGCAGGCTGCGGCAAACGCTGGCGGGGTCGAAGAGGATGCCATTCGGATTTTGCAGCACGTTGAACTTAAGGTCACGCAGTGCGGTGCCGATGTGCTCTGTGAAGCAGGACCCGATCGACAGGATTCCCTCGGCGTGCGACAGGCGCACCCCGGGGTCGGGTATCTGAACGGGCAGCATCAGTTCCATCTACACGAAGATTTCGTTGGCGAGGCGCAGGCTCTCCTGCAGGGCGGATTCATCGATACCGAGGTCATGCCCCCGCTCTGTGAAGTAGGCGATGAGCCACTCGGTGTTCATGTTGCCGACGAGCTCGTCCTTCGCCATCGGGCAGCCCCCGATGCCCTTGAGCGCACCGTCGAAACGGCGGCAGCCGGCGCTGTAGGCGGCATCCACCTTCTCGCGCCAGCCATCGGCCGTCGCATGCAGGTGCACGCCGATCTCGGTCTTCGGAAGCGCTTTTACCAGGTAGGAAGTGATCCGGCTGATTCCCTCCGCAGTGGCGACGCCCACCGTATCGGCAACCGACAGGATCGGAACCCCGAGGGCGACGAGCGTGCTGGCCCACTCGAGCACCACGTGCTCGCTCCATGGGTCGCCGTATGGGTTTCCGAAACCCATGGACAGGTAGACCACGAGCTCTTTACCGTTCTTCGTGCACAGCCCCTGGATCTCGCGCACCCGGTCGAGGGCTTCGGCGATCGAGCCGTTGGTGTTGCGTTGCTGAAATGTCTCCGATACTGAAAAAGGAAAGCCCAGGTAACGGATCGACGGCTGCGCCACGGCGCTTTCCGCGCCCCGCACGTTGGCCACGATGGCCAGAAGTTGCGACCGGCTGTCCTGCAGATCAAGCGCGCTCAATACTTCGGGCGTATCGGCCATCTGCGGGATCGCCTTCGGCGATACGTAGGAGCCAAAATCGATCGTATCGAAGCCAACCCGGAGCAGGCTGTTTATATAGGCGATCTTGGTATTGGTCGGGATGTTGGTCTTCCAGCCCTGCATGGCATCGCGCGGGCATTCCACGAGCCGGACCACTGTATTCGTATTCATGGTTTCGAATTAAGAAGTAACGCGCTGCTTCATGGCTTCGTACAGGATCATCCCGGTGGCCACCGACACGTTGAGCGACTCGAAGCCGCTGGGCATAGGTATCCTGAATTGCTCGTCGCAGATTTTGAGCAGGGCGCTGTTGATGCCGCGCTCCTCTCCTCCCATCACGATCGCCACCGGCTCGCGGAAGTTCACGTCGAAGATCGGGGCCTTTGCTTCCATCTCGGATGCCAGCACGCGGATGCCATTGAGCCGGAGCTCGTCCACAGCCTTCATGAGGCTGCCGACGCGGCATACGGGGATCTCCTCGAGCGCACCGGCGGAGGTCAGGATGGCATCCTCGTTGAGGGCGCCAACGCCTTTGTCGGGGATGATCAACGCGTGCACGCCCATACTCCAGGCCGTACGCGCAATGCCGCCGATGTTGCGGATATCCGTGACGCCATCGAGGATCAGGAAGAGCGGCGCCTCCCCTTTATCAACCACCCAAGAGATCACCTCCTGGAGGTCCTGGTACTGCACCCGCGAGCGCAGTGCGACGCAGCCGCCATGGTCGCCCACATTGAACCCGTTGAGCTTCTCCACAGGCACATAATTGAGCGGAACGGTGGTCTTGGCCGTTGCCTGCCGGAGCTCCTGCTGCAGGGCTGCCGGCGCATTCTTTTGCAGGTAGATGCGGTCGATGGCCTGCCCTTCGGAAAGTGCCTGCAGAATGGCGGCACGGCCTACGAGCAACATATTTTTCTTCGGGCGCGATTGGGGACGAAAGTGCTTCACGGCCTAAAGGTAAGCCCCCGGCATTAAAGCGCGGGAATCGTAGCCCCGGTCCCGTTTCGCCGGGATACCGCGGTCCATAACAGGAACGCGGCTACCGCCGCCAGGGCGGCAAACTTGAGTGCAGCGGCCAGGGCTGCGCCCTGCAGCGCCCAGGTACCGCTTCCGCCCAGCACCCGGAAAAGAAGCAGGCCATTTTCCACAACGTCCAGCCCGCCGGCAGCAAGGGCCAGGGCCGCAAATACACCGGGCACTGCCGGCTTGCGGAAGCGTGCCCGCATGTGGCGAGCCGCCGTCCAAAAAAACCAGGTGTAGGCTACTATGAAGAGAAAGTCGAGGTAAAAATTGAGCGTGACTTCCCACGGCTTCCAGAGCGCCATCAACTCGGCGAAACGCGCTTCGGTCCAGGCAAACTCAAGGTCGATAATCCCCCGTTTGCTCACCGGACTGTGCACGAGGGCGGCGCCCTGGTACCGCATTACGAGGAGCATCACGATCGTTGCCAATGCCGGAAAGAACAAGCGTCGTTTCATTACCCCAATATAAAAAAACCTCCGCGGTAGGCGGAGGTTTTCATTTGCTATTTCGATGATCAGAGACCGAAGGCCTTCTTCACTTTGGAAACGTAATCGAGCTTTTCCCAGGTAAACAGCTCCACTTTCTTCTTCACGATCTTACCACCGGGGGCCAAAAACTCTTTCGTCACCACTTCCGGCGTACGGCCCATGTGTCCGTAAGCGGCCGTCTCGCTGTAGATGGGGTTGCGCAGCTTCAGGCGCTGCTCAATGAAGTAGGGGCGCATGTCGAAGATGCCGGCTACGATCTCGGCGATCTCGGCATCACTCATCTCCACCTTGGCGGTGCCGTAGGTATTGACGTTGATGGAAGTAGGCTGTGCTACGCCGATCGCGTACGACACCTGCACCAGGATCTCGTCGCACAATCCTGCTGCCACGAGGTTTTTAGCGATGTGACGCGTGGCGTAAGCGGCCGAGCGGTCTACCTTGGAAGGATCCTTGCCGGAGAAGGCGCCACCACCGTGGGCACCCTTGCCACCGTAGGTATCCACGATGATCTTGCGGCCGGTGAGGCCGGTGTCGCCGTGGGGGCCGCCGATCACGAACTTGCCCGTGGGGTTGATGTGGTACTTAATCTCGCTGTTGAACAGCTTCGCGTACTTCTTGTACTTGGCCTTCACGCGCGGGATCAAGATGTTGATGATGTCCTGCTGGATCTTGTCGGCCATCTTCTTCTCGGTATCGAAATCGTCGTGCTGCGTGGAGACCACGATGGTATCGATGCGCACGGGACGGTTGTTATCGTCGTACTCGAGCGTTACCTGGCTCTTGGCATCAGGACGCAGGTATTTGATCTGCTTGTTCTCGCGGCGCAGCGCGGCAAGCTCGATGAGCAGCTTGTGCGCGAGGTCGAGCGCAAGCGGCATGAAATCCTCGGTCTCGTTGGTGGCATAACCGAACATCATGCCCTGGTCGCCGGCGCCCTGCTCTTCTTTCTTCTGGCGATCAACGCCCTGGTTGATATCAGACGATTGCTCGTGAATAGCGGAGAGGATACCACAGGAGTTAGCCTCGAACATGTATTCGCTCTTGGTGTACCCGATACGGCGGATCACGTCGCGGGCGATGTCCTGTACGTCGAGGTAGGCGCGCGACTTCACTTCGCCTGCCAGCACCACCTGGCCGGTCGTCACCAGGGTCTCACAAGCGACCTTCGACTGGGGGTCCATGGCCAGGAAATGGTCGATCAGCGCATCGGAGATCTGGTCGGCAACTTTGTCGGGATGGCCTTCGGATACGCTTTCCGAAGTAAATAGATAAGGCATGCGTGGCTTAGATTAAAAGTGGTTGTAAAAAGAAACAGGTTGCAAATATAGGGTCCTGTGTTTTAAATCAGTCAGGATCACAGGCGCGAGTAAACGATGCGCAGGCGCATCCGGCGGGCACCGTCGGCAAACGCACCTCCGGTAACCACCACACGGCCCCAGCCCATACGCGGGCCTACGGTGACGTTCCGTTGCCGCGCAAAGAAGCGGGCGTCCTTCAACGTGGTGCGGAAGGGTGCGAAGAGGTAAAGCGTGTCGTTCGGACGGCCATGGGTAATGATGTCCTGCACATGGCGGGTCAGGTTGAACCGGTAAGTGCCGTCGGACAGCAGGTTGCCCCCGAAGAGACCGATGTTGACCGAGCCGCTCGGAACCGTCGCCGTCAGCGAGTCGTCGGTAACGCCGCGCAGCGAGTCCACAGCCGAGCCGCGGGCGAGCAGCAGGTTACGGGGTGCCGGGTAGGTTGTGTTCGGCACGTTCGGCTCCTGTGTTACGATGAGCTCGGCGCGGTGTACCACGCGGTTCGAAAGGGTGTTGAGCGCGGGAATATGAATGGTGGCGCCGGAGCCGGGCTCCGACTGCAGGTACACCAGCTCGTCGTCCGGGTTGCCGTTGTTGAGGGCGGCCAGGAACGGACCGGCATGGGTGCGGCGGATCAGGTTAGCCTGTGTGCCGCGGGGCTTCAGGTCGCTGTTGGAGCCGGTCGTCGATTGGAAACCGGAGCTATAGAGGCCGTGGTAGAAGGGCACCGACGTGGTATCGATCTTTCCGCCACGCTTGATCCGGCAATAAACGATGAGGCGCGACTTGCTGGTGTCGGCGAGCGTGTAATAGCCGATGCTGTTGCTCGCGCCGCTCTGCGTTGTGGTGATGGCGAGGCCGGGTACGAGCTTATAAAAATTCGTATAGCTGGCATAGCCGCCAATGACAGAGTTGGTGAGGGTATCGAAGGAAGCAAGGCGTTCTCCGAAGGAGTTGTTCAGGCGCACCCGGAGCACGTTCGCCACCTTAAAGGTGTCGCGGGCCCGAATCATGCGCACGGAGTCATTCAGCTCGCGGAGCGCGAAGGTCCTCGATCCCAGTGAGGCGCCGGTGGTAAATGCGGGATGCTGTACCGAATAGAGCGAGCTGTCTTTATACAAAGGATCGTTGATCTCCGAAACGTTTACCGTAACATCGGAGGTCGTATCGCCATAGTAGTTGCCGGTATAGGCAAGGCTCAGTACAACAGAGTCAACACCTACTACCGAGTCGGCGTTATTGAACGGGCTGCTCTTGTACGCGCGTGGCCCGATGTTGAAATACAGGTCGGCCTTGGTGGTACCGAAAGTGGCGTCGTTGAGGTAGCCGACAGCCATTTCGTCGGTCACAAATACGCTGCCCGTATCGTTGCGGGGAACATTATTGGACCGCACCTGGAGCACGGTATCGAACGTGTTGATATTGTCGACCGGTGGAACGAGTCCACCACCCAGCTCCGTTGCTTCATTGATCTTACGGCAAGAGGAGATCGCCCAGCCGAACGTAACGAATACTGCCAAGGCCACGAGGGGCCAACTGAATTTCTTCACGAAATGATTTTGAGGTGTTGATGGAGGTTCCGGGCAACAGCGGCCTGCAGAAAAATCCGCTCGCCGCAAACGCGCCACCCTGCTGTATCAAAGCAGGGGATCACTTGCCCGCAAGATCGACATACAACTGTAAATAGTCTGTTAAATCAGACTCTGCATTATAGGGCAAGGTCTTCTTGCCGCGCACCTTGGAGAAGGCATCCAGCAGCGCGGGATCCACCGACTCCGAGCCGAACGTAATGGCATCGGCATGTGTGGCACCGCCCTGGAACAGGCCGGCGTTGTTCGCACCCTTGAAGGCATCGAGGTCCTTCTCCTTGAGGGTCTGGTGAATGAGGGCTTTCTTGATGAAATCGTCGCCGAGGCCTTCTTCAAAGGTATTCTCGCCGATCGTGTATACTACCTTGCTGTGTGCAAACACCGGCTCTTTCTTGTACACTGTTTTCAGGTAAGCCGGAATGAGTGCGGTCATCCAGCCGGAGCAATGGATGATGTCCGGGGGCCAGCCGAATTTCTTCACGGTTTCCAGTGCGCCCTTGCAGAAGAACACGGTGCGGAGGCCGTTGTCGTCGTACCAGGCGTCCTTCTCGTCGTTGAATACGGTCTTGCGCTTGAACAGGTCCTCGTTGTCGAGGAAATAAACCTGCAGGCGGGCATTGGGCAGGGAGGCCACCTTGATCTGCAGGGGGAAGTCTTCGTTGTCGACCGACACGTTGATGCCGGAAAGGCGTACCACTTCGTGGAGGCGGTGGCGGCGCTCATTGATGGTGCCAAAGCGGGGCATGATGCAGCGTACCTCGAAGCCATTATCATTTGCCTTGATCGCCAGTCGGTTGACGATCTCCGAGAATTCTGTCAGCTCCAGGTAGGGCGACATTTCATTGGCTATAAATAAAATTCTTTTCTTTGCTGACATTGGTTAAACCCGGTTTTAGCCTTATAAAAGGTGTGCAAAGGTAACTATTTCTTGCCAAAGCCGCCCCTATAAATGAATACCTGCTGCTTCCATGAACATTTTTAAAACGGCCCGCGAGCTCTCCGCCTACCTCGCGCTCCGCCAGCGCGAAGGGCTGTCGGTGGGCTTCGTACCCACCATGGGCGCCCTCCACGAGGGCCACCTTTCGCTGCTCCGGAAAGCCAAGGCCGAGTGCGGCCTCAGCGTCTGCTCCATCTTCGTCAACCCCACCCAGTTCAACAATCCCGACGACTTCAGCAACTACCCGGTCACCATCGACCGCGATGTGGAGCAGCTCCTGGGTGCCGGTACCGATGTCCTGTTCCTGCCCTCCGTCCGCGAGGTATATCCCGACGGGCATGTGAAGAAGCAGTACGACCTGGGCACGCTGGAAACGGTGCTGGAAGGCGCCTTCCGGCCCGGCCATTTCCAGGGTGTGTGCGAGGTGGTGGAGCGCCTGCTCGAGGTAGTGCACCCCGATGTGCTCTACTTGGGCCAGAAGGACTTCCAGCAGTGCATGGTGATCCGCCGCCTGCTCGAACTGATGGGCGCAACCGACCAAATCCGCCTGTCGATCGAGCCGACGATGCGCGAGGAAAGCGGCCTCGCGATGAGCAGCCGCAACCTGCGCCTCAGTGCCGAACAACGCACGAAGGCCCTCGCCCTCTTCCGCAGCCTCAATCGGGTCCGGGAGGATTTTTTCACGACCGACAACCGTGCCCTTGAGGCCCGTGCCACGCAGGAGCTCGAGCAGGATGGGTTTGCCGTTGACTATGTGGCGCTTTGTCGCCCGGCCGACCTGGCACCGCTGTCCGACAAGCAGCGGCCCGCCGTTGTGCTCGTGGCCGCTTCGATCGGGGGCATCCGGCTGATCGACAATATGGTGATCGAGTGAGCGGGTGAGCCGTGAAAGGCTCAACACAATGAGATAAGTTATTGCCGGACGCCACCCGATTACCAATAAACGAATAGACCAATAGACATCCTACCTTTGCGGCCTTATGACCGTGACCGTTTTAAAATCCAAAGTACACCGCGCCGTGATCACCGAGGCCAACCTGCACTACGTAGGATCGCTCACCCTCGACGAGGACCTGATGGACGCCGCCAACATGATCGAGAACGAGCAGGTGCAGGTGGTGAACGTCAACAACGGCGAGCGCCTCGAGACCTACCTGATCAAGGGCAAGCGCGGCTCCGGCGTGTGCTGCCTCAACGGGCCCGCCGCCCGCAAGGGAATGGTCGGCGACGTGGTGGTGATCATCTCCTACTGCTCGATGCCCTTCGAGGAAGCAAAGACCTTCCAGCCCTTCATCGTATTCCCGCGCGAAGGCAACAAACGATAACGCCAAATACTTGGCCGTTGGCCGTGCCCGGGCTATATTGCCGCATGAAGAAAAAGGTACTGACCGTTGTACAATATCTGTTCTTCCTGGGGCTCGGCCTTTTCTTCGTCTGGCTATCCGTAAAAGACATCCACCACGAGCAGTGGCTACAGATCAAGGATGCGCTGGCCCGCGCCCGCCACTGGCTGATCGTGCCGGCCTTTCTCCTGCTCGTGCTCGCACACTACGTAAGGGCCCTCCGTTGGAAGATCCTCATGGAGCCGCTCGGATACCGCCCTTCCAACTTCAACGTGTTCGCCGCCGTTATGATCGGCTACCTCGTCAACTCCGGCGTGCCGCGCCTCGGCGAGGTGATGAAGTGCACCATCCTCTCCCGCTACGAAAAGCTTCGGGTCGACAAGCTCGTAGGCACCATCGTGATGGAGCGGGCCGTTGATGTGGTATGCCTGCTCATCGCCTTTGCCTGCGCCTTTCTCTTCCAGGGCGACATCATCAGCGCGCCGATCCGCGAGCGCTTCTCGGGTATCGTGTCCGATGGCAGCGGGGAAGCATCGGTTCGGAAGATCGCCCTGATGGCGGGTGGCGCACTGCTCTTCGTAGCCCTGCTCTTTTTCGTGCTGAAGCGCTTCGGGCATATCGACTTTATCGGCAAATTAAAAAACGTGGTGCGCGGTATCGGACACGGTCTTTCCTCCATCCGCTTCGTACAGCAAAAAGGCGCCTTTCTTATTCAAACGATCCTCATCTGGGTCTTGTACCTTGCGGGAACCACGCTCGGAATCTATGCGCTCCGCGAAACGGCGCACCTCGGCATCGGCGGCGGGCTCACCACCCTGGCCGTCGGCTCTGTAGGTATGGTCATCACACCGGGGGGCATCGGGGCGTATGCCGTGCTCGTAGGCAAGCTCATGAGCTGGTACGGGCTCGACGAAAACACGATCGGCGTCGCGCTCGGCTGGCTGCTCTGGGTAGTGCAAACGGTGGTGGTGCTGATCGTAGGCGTACTCTGCTTTTCGCTCCTCTCCCGCTTCAACAAAAACCGCGATCATGAAAGCTCCCCTGTCGTACCGCAATAAGATCCTGCAGCTGCCCGAACTGCTCCGCCGCGCCCAGCAATGGCGCCTCCCCGGGAAAACGATCGCCTTTACCAACGGCTGCTTCGACCTCCTGCACGCCGGCCATATCGACTCGCTCTCCGCCGCTGCCGCCGAGGCCGATTATCTGGTGGTAGGCCTTAACAGCGACGCCTCCGTGAAGCGCCTCAAAGGCGAAAGCCGACCGCTGAATGATGAGCAGAGCCGCGCTATGGTTCTGGCTTCGTTGTTGATGGTAGATGCCGTAGTGCTCTTCGGGGAGGATACCCCGCGCGAACTTATTGCCGCGTTGCTTCCGGATGTGCTGGTAAAAGGGGGCGACTACAAAGTGGAAGACATCGCGGGCGCTGCCGAAGTGCAGGCGGCAGGCGGACGCGTGGTGATCAACCCCATCCGGGAAGGGTTCTCCACAACCGGCATTATTGAAAAGATGAAGCAATAGCAAAGGCCCAACCGGCCTCAAACCATAGACCTCAAGCATGGCCATACCCAAAAAACGCATCATACCACGCGACATCAGCTGGCTTTCCTTCAACGGCAGGGTGCTCCAGGAAGCTGCCGACCCTTCCGTGTCGCTTTCTTCGCGCATCCGCTTTCTCGGCATTTTCTCCAACAATCTCGACGAGTTCTTCCGCGTACGCGTCGCTACGCTGAAGCGCATGATCCAGTTCGGCGCCAAGGCTAAAATGCACCTCGAGCAAAACCCGGAAGGCATCCTCGAGGAGATCCAGATGACGGTGCTCAACCAGCAAAGCGAATTCAACCGCATCTGGGACGGCATCCTGCGCGAAATGCGGGAGCAAAAGGTGTTCCTCGTTACCGAAAAGGACCTGAACGCAGAGCAGCGAAGCTTTGTGGAGGACTACTACGACAACGAGGTGAGTCCGAACGTCATCCCGCTCATGATCGAGAGCATCCCCGACTTCCCGTTCCTGCGCGACAAGTCGATCTACCTGGGCGTGGTGATGTCGAAGCAGGAGAGCGCGTTGAAACGCAAGTATGCCCTCATCGAGGTGCCGAAGCGCTTCAACGACCGCTTTATCCTCCTTCCCTCTCCGGATGGCGAGCAGCACATCATCCTGCTCGAGGACATCATCCGCTTCAACCTGCCGACCATCTTCTCCTACTTCGGGTACGACAACTACCAGTCGAACGTGTTCAAGGTGACGCGCGATGCCGAGATCGACATGGACGCCGACGTATCCACGACGCTGATCCAGAAGATCGAGAAAGGACTCAAGAACCGCCGTAAGGGCAAGCCCGTTCGCTTTGTGTACGACAAGGAAATGGACCCGGGCCTGCTCGAATACCTCATTCGCCGCATGAACCTCACGAAGCGCGACAACCTCATTCCCGGCGGGCGCATCCACAACTTCCGGCACTTTATGGAGTTCCCGTTCCAGGTGCTGAAGGACCAGGGTGCGCGCCGGAAGCCCTTCGACCACCCGCTCCTGCTCGAGCGCCGCATTACCGACGTGGTGCTGGAGCGCGATATCCTGCTCAACTTCCCCTATCACTCCTACAGCCCGGTGATCGACCTGCTGCGCGAATCGGCCATCGACCCTGACGTGACCGCGATCAAGATCACCTGCTACCGGCTGGCGAGGAACTCCAAAGTGATCAACGCCCTCATCAATGCCGTGCGCAACGGCAAGCAGGTGACGGTGATGCTGGAGCTGCGCGCCCGCTTCGACGAGGAGGCCAACCTCGAATGGAAGGAGCGCCTCGAAGACGAAGGCGTGAAAGTGCTCATCGGTATTCCGAATATGAAGGTGCATGCGAAAGTGTGCCTCATCCGCAAGCGCCTCCACGACCGTGTGATCCACTACGGCTTCGTAAGCACCGGCAACCTGAACGAAAGCACGTCGAAGGTGTATGCCGACCACTGCCTCCTCACATCGAACCGGGCCATCATGTCGGACGTAAACCGGCTCTTTAACTATATCGAGCATTATAAGACCGGCACCCACTTCCTGAAAGCCTGCAGTACGCTGATCCCGAGCCCGGTGTTCGCGCGCCGCGAGATCCTGCGGATGATCGACAACGAGGTAAAGAATGCGCGTAAGGGAAAGCCGGCGATGCTTATGGGCAAAATGAACTCGCTATCCGACGAGGAGATCATCGAAGCCCTCTACCATGCAGCCCGGGAAGGCGTGGAGATCAAGCTGATCATCCGCGGCATCTTCTGCATGTTCTCCGAAAGCGAGCGCTTTCAGAAGCCGGTAACGGCCATCTCGATAGTAGATGAATACCTGGAGCATGCGAGGGTCTGGATCTTCCACAACGGCGGCAAGGAGAAGATCTTCATTTCCTCGGCCGACTGGATGACCCGCAACCTGGACCACCGCGTGGAAGCGACCTGCCCCATCCTCGACGAGCGCCTGAAGCAGGAGCTCAAGGACATCATCAACATCCAGTTGCAGGACAATATCAAGGCACGGGTTCTCGACAACAACCTGATTAACGAGTATGTAAGAGCTGATCACCAGCCGCCGATCCGCTCGCAGGTGGAGATCTACAATTACCTGCAGAACAAGAAGGAGCCTGAAGACAGCCATATCGATCAACCTCAAAAGGAAACAGACAGTGAGACTGGCAGCAATTGACATAGGTAGTAACGCCGGGCGCCTGCTCATCAACGATGTGCTGCGCGGACCGAATGCAACGGTAGATTTTATCAAGATGGCCCTCATCCGCGTGCCCTTGCGTCTTGGCTTCGACGTGTTCGAGACCGGGCGCATCTCTCCGCAACGCGAAGAGATGATGGTCAAGACCCTTCAGTCGTACCGACTGCTGATGGAGGTCTACGGCGTGCAGCAATACAAGGCGGCAGCTACCTCCGCGATGCGCGGCGCGGCGAATGCGCAGGAAGTGCTCGAGCGCGTGGAGCGGGAGACCGGCATCCGCATCGACGTCATTGACGGTAACGAGGAGGCGCGGCTGCTGCACGAAAGCCACGAGGCGGAGAAGTTGAGCAGCCAGGACTCTTACCTGTACATCAACGTGGGCGGCGGCTCCACGGAGCTCACCTTTTTTTCCGAGGGCAAGCTGCAGTTCAACGAATCCTTCGACATCGGGACGATCCGCCTGCTGAAAGACCAGGTGGGCAAACCCGACTGGGAGAAAATGAAGGACTTCATCAAAGACCGGACGCGCGGCCTCCACGTCACCTGCATCGGCTCGGGCGGTAACATCAACAAGATCTTCTCGCTCTCCAAGAAAAAAGAGGGCAAGCCGCTCAACCTCGAGCAGCTCCGCAACTATTACAAGGAATTCAGCTCGCTTTCGCTCCGGCAACGCATGCAGCTGTACAAGCTTCGCGAAGACCGCGCCGACGTGATCGTGCCGGCGCTGCTGATCTACATCAACGTGATGCGCTGGGTAGCTGCCGAAGACATCTTCGTACCCAAGATGGGTGTTGCCGACGGCCTGATCCACAGCTTGTTCGAAGAACTCACCAAGCACGAGCCGGAGAAGTGGGTATAACGAATGTGCTAATGGGGTAATGTGCTAATGGGGTAATACATTTTCAGAGGGCTTGGCCCATTCGTTCTTTTATCCGTTTAGCACATTAGCAAATTATCTCATTAGCACATTAATTAACTTGCCCGAAATTTCTGCTATGAGCGCTGCCGCCGAGGTGAAACGCATCACCACCGCCACCCTGCAAAAGATGAAGGCCAAGGGCCAGAAGATCTCGATGCTGACGGCGTACGACTACTCCTTTGCCCGTATCATCGACGCGGCCGGCATCGATGTGCTGCTCGTAGGCGACTCTGCCTCCAACGTGATGGCAGGCCACGAAACCACGCTGCCGATCACGCTTGACCACATGATCTACCATGCGCAGTCGGTGGTACGCGGCGCCCCGCGCTGCCTCATCGTGGTAGACCTGCCCTTCGGCTCCTACCAGGGCAACGGCGACATTGCGCTCGCTTCGGCCATCCGCATCATGAAGGAGACCGGCGCGCATGCGATCAAGGTGGAAGGCGGAGAAGAGATCATCGACTCCGTGAAGCGCATCATATCCGCCGGCATCCCCATCATGGCGCACCTCGGGCTCACGCCGCAGTCGATCTACAAGTTCGGCTCCTACAACGTGCGGGCGAAAGAAGAAGCGGAGGCCAACAAGCTCAAGGCCGACGCGCTGCTGCTCCAGGAAGCCGGCTGCTTTGCGCTCGTGCTGGAGAAGATCCCCGCGGCCCTCGCGCAGGAAGTAACCCAAAGCCTTTCCATCCCCACCATCGGCATCGGCGCCGGCCGCTTCTGCGACGGACAGGTGCTGGTGATGCACGATATGCTGGGCATCAACACCGAATTCCGACCGCGCTTTCTCCGGCAATACCTCAACCTGCACGAGCAGATCACGGGAGCGGTAAAGCAATACATCGATGATGTGAAGGAAGGCGGCTTCCCGACGGATGCGGAGTCGTATTAAGGCACCAGAGGTAAAGAAGAGTTTTTCTACCGCTAAGAAAAGAAGGAGCCAAGGTATTCGCTAAGAACAGGGTCGCGCTGACGCGCGACTTTTTTTTACCGGGGTTCGTCAGCGTTTTCTTCTCCTGTTGTTTCTTGTTGAAGGAAAACCGATCGATAGCTGGTGTCAGCCCAACAACGAAACGCATTCGTCGGACCTTGTCGGTAGTCAACGATGGAACATCGAACAGGAACGTGCCTGCGTAGCCCGATGCGCCTATATTTGCGGCGCTTAAACCACCATCATGCACACCCGTATTTCAGCCACCGCCGCCGCGCTGCTTTCAGCGATCGCCGCCGGTGCGCAGACACAACCCACTGAGATCCAACTCGATCCGGTAACGGTCACCTCCGGCCTGGCGCCAATAAACGCTTCGCGCAGCGGCCGTAACATCCTGGTCATCCCCGGCTCCGCCTTCCACAAACTGCCCGTCAGCTCTATCGACGAGCTCCTGCGCTATGTACCCGGCATCGAGATCCAGGCCCGTGGACCGATGGGTGCGCAAAGCGACATCGTGATGCGCGGCGGTACCTTTCAGCAGGTGCTGGTGCTGATCGACGGCGTGCGCGTCAACGACCCGTTCTCCGGCCACTTCACCACTTATTTCCCGGTGGCGCCAGCCGAGATCGAGCGCATCGAAGTGCTGAAGGGCGCCTCATCGGCACTCTACGGATCCGAGGCGGTGGGCGGTGTGGTGCACATCATCACGAAGTCCTTTGCCGCACGCGCCGGCACCGCGCAGAAGGGCGGCAGCGCGCAGGTATCCGCAGGCTCCTACGGGCTCCGCAACGCGCAGGCGGGGGGCATCTACAGCAACGGCCGCAGCACCATCGGCGGCGGCGTGCTGAGCAACAATGCCGACGGTGTGCAGCAGCGGGGCATCAAAGGCTATTTCCACGCGCATACGGCTTCGCTTTCGGCCGGCCACTTCTTCCGCAATGGCCTCCGCCTCGCGGTGCGCAGCAGCTACGACGAGCGCGACTTTGCGGCACAGAACTACTACACCACCTTTGCCAGCGACACCTCGCGCGAGCGCGTGCGCACCGCCTGGAACCAGTTGGCGCTCTCCTACGAAAAAGGCCGCAACCGCTGGTCGCTCGAAGGCGGCTACCGCCATACCAACGACCGGTTCCTGTTCAACAGCGCTTCGGTGGCCAACCAGAACAAAAGCGGTCTCTGGCAGCTGCTGGCGCGTAACGAGCACCGTTGCTCCGACGCGTGGATCCTAAACAGCGGCATCCAGTATTTCCGCCGCAGCATCCGCTCCAACGACCGGGGCAACCACGTAGAAAGCCAGGTGGCCGGCATCGCCACCTTGCAATATATTTCTGTGGACGGCTTCAGTGTAACGCCGGCGCTGCGCCTCGACTGGCAGGAGCGACGCGGCACCGAGCTGGTGCCCCAGCTGGCACTCTCCTACCGGACCAACGGATTGCAACTCCGTGCCTCGGGCGGCAAAACGATCCGGGATGCGGACTTCACGGAGCGCTACAACAACTACAACAAGGTACTCGTGACGAGCGGGCGCATCGGCAATCCCGCGCTTTCGTCCGAGCGCTCCTGGGCCTGGGAAGCCGGCGCGGATTATTTCCTGGCCAAGGGCTTCCGCGTGTCGGCAACCTTCTTCCAGCGCTTCCACGACGGGCTCATCGACTATGTGCCGACGCCCTACGCGCAGATGCCGCGCCGCGACAACCTTTCGCCCACCGGCACTTACGCACTCGCCCGCAACGTGGCGAAAGTGAACATCACCGGCGCCGAGCTCGACCTGCAGTACCGGCACACCTTTACCGGCACGCGCCGCGAGCTGATGGCCTCCGCAGGCCTCACCTGGGCGCAGGCCGAGAGCCCCAACGGCGCAAAGGGCTTCTACCTGAACTCGTTTGCAAAGTACCTCCTCAGCGGACAGCTCGCCTACAGCACACCACGCGTGGTGCTCGGGCTGACGGGGCTCTACAAGCAGCGGGCGGCCGCGCAAAGCGCTCCGGCCATCAAGGCGGAGCTCTCGAAAGACTATTTTGTGCTGAACGGAAAAGCCCAGTTCTTTGTGCTGCCCGAGAAGCTCGGTGTATTTGTACAGGCCGACAACCTGTTCGACCGCTTGTACAGCGACCTGCTCGGTGCCCCGATGCCCGGTCGTTGGTGGCAGTTCGGCGCGCACTTCAAATTTTAAAAAACGATTGTCATGCAGGATATTTTAGCCGCACTCGGCATCAAAGCCTCTAACGGCGGTGCGAGCACCGGCACCCAGTGGATCGCAGCCGGCGGCCGGGAGCTCCCCTCCTTCTCCCCCGTTGATGGAAAAGAGATCGCAAAGGTTACGCTGGCCGACGAAGCCGCCTACGAGGCGGTGATCGCCAAAGCCCAGGAAGCGTTCCTGGAATGGCGGATGTGGCCTTCCCCGAAGCGCGGCGAGATCGTGCGCCAGGTGGGCGAGGCGCTGCGTAAATACAAAGAACCACTCGGTCAGCTTGTTTCGTACGAGATGGGCAAGAGCCTGCAGGAAGGCTACGGCGAGGTGCAGGAGATGATCGATATCTGCGACTTCGCGGTCGGTCTTTCGCGGCAGCTGCATGGCCTTACGATGCACAGCGAGCGCCCCGGCCACCGCATGTACGAGCAGTGGCACCCGCTTGGCATTGTGGGCATCATCTCGGCCTTCAACTTCCCGGTGGCCGTGTGGAGCTGGAATACGATGCTAGCTTGGGCCTGCGGCGATGTTTGCGTCTGGAAGCCGTCGGAAAAGACGCCGCTTTGCGCCGTTGCCTGCCAGAACATCATCGCCGAAGTATTCGCCGCCAACAACGTACCCGAAGGGGTGTGCGGACTCGTGATCGGCGAAGCCAACATCGGCGAGAAGATGGCCCACGACGGCCGCGTGCCGCTCGTATCGGCCACGGGCTCCACCCGCATGGGTAAGTCGGTAGGAGCTGCCGTAGGCGCCCGCCTCGGCCGCTCGCTGCTGGAGCTGGGTGGCAACAACGCCATTATCATTTCGAAAGATGCCGACCTCGACATCGCGATCGTAGGGTGCGTATTCGGAGCCGTGGGCACGGCCGGACAGCGCTGCACCACCACCCGCCGCCTCATCATCCACGAAGACATCTACGACTCCTTCCGCGACAAGCTCGTGGCGGCATACAAACAACTGCGTATCGGCAACCCGCTCGATCCCAACAGCCATGTGGGCCCGCTGATCGACAAAGGCGCCGTGGAGCAATACCTGCAGGCCATCGAGAAATGCAAAGCCGAGGGCGGCAACTTCCTCGTTGAAGGCGGCGTGCTCGAGGGCGCCGGCTATGAGAGCGGCTGCTACGTGAAGCCCTGCGTGGCCGAGGCGCAACCGAATTTTTCCATCGTTCAGCACGAGACCTTCGCGCCGATCCTGTACCTGATGAAATACAAGACCCTCGACGAGGCCATCGCCATCCAGAACGGTGTGCCGCAGGGCCTTTCGTCGTCCATCATGACGCTGAACCTGCGCGAGGCGGAAACTTTCCTTTCATCGGCCGGATCCGACTGCGGCATTGCCAACGTCAACATCGGCACTTCGGGTGCGGAGATCGGCGGGGCCTTCGGTGGCGAGAAGGAAACCGGCGGCGGCCGCGAAAGCGGCTCCGATGCCTGGCGCGTCTATATGCGCCGGCAAACGAATACCATCAACTACAGCACCGCCCTCCCGCTCGCCCAGGGGATCCAGTTCAACCTGGAGTAGAAACGTTTATTCGTTTACTGGTTTATTAGTCTATTAGTAAGAGGCCGCCTGTGGGCGGCCTTTCTTTTATAATACGGATAGCCTTTACTGGACGAACGTTACCACCCATATGAGTGGGAACTGAATCGGCGAATAGAGTAGCGCTTTTGAAATTGATGCATCGCGAAAAGCTGTAGTACGTCCCGAACAGAAACGCCCCTACCGATAAACCAGTAAACTAATAAAACAATAAACACCTCACTTCGCCAGCTTCTCCTTGATAAAGTAAAAGAAGATGAGCCAGGCGATGCCCTTTAGGAGGAAAAAGAGGAAACCGATCCAGCCGATGCGCTTCAGCCAGGTCCTGAATTTAGATTTCGGACGCGGGGCGGGATCTTGCAGATCCAGGTCATCGTTCGGCGGATGCGGGGCGCTCATCGCGGCGTAAGTTACAGTGCTTTCCGGAATCCGGGGTACCCAGGAGGGCAAAAGAAAAGCGGCCGGAGCCGCTTTAAGAATGATCGCATCGTTACAACTGCGCTGCCGTGCCGGCGCCGCTTTCCTGCATCATGGCCTGCAGGGCTGCCTCGTCCATAAAGGCGATCTCCCATTGGTGGCCATCGGGGTCGGCAAAGCTGTGGGCGTACATCCAGCCATGGTCCATCGGGTCGGCATAGCGGCTGCCGCCGGCCTCGAGTGCGCGCTGCACCATCGTATCCACCGCTTCCCGGCTTTCGGCGTCGAGGCAGAGCAATACTTCGGTGCTTTGCGTGGCGTCGGAGATCTTTTTCTTCGTGAAATCGGCAAAGCGCTCGTGGGTCAGCAGCATGGCGTAGATGTTGTCGCCCAGTACCAGGCAGGCGGCCTCGTGGTTGGTGAACTGCGGGTTGAACGAAAAGCCCAGGTGGGTAAAGAAGTCGATTGATTTCTGGAGGTCCCGCACCGGGAGGTTGACGAAGATCTTGGTTGCCATAAAATTTGTTTTTGCTGGTACAAACCTAACCGATCCTGCCGGAAGCCCCCGCCCCTGCCTGCGTCAAAGAAAGGGGTGATTGCGACAGGCCTCAGCGGCCGTCCACCCAGCGAAGCGCCGCCCCGATCACCTCGGCACTGCGGCGGACCCGGCGCTCCTTACCGTCGACGAGCACGTACTGGTTGAAGTGGTGGTCGTAGTTGGGATACACCTTGTAGGTCAGGTTCTTTTTGCCCAGGCGGAAAAACTCGAGCTGTACGTAGTCGGTGCTCAGCACGTCGCCATTGTCGTCGCGCGAGCCGATGGCGATGTACACCGGGATGCAGAGCCGTGTGTAGCTCTCGATCGGCGGCAGCGCGGCAAACGAGGCCCAGCGCTTGTAGGTGAGGCCATACCACGAGGTATCAGTGCGCTGCGGGGCAGCAAAGAGCCCGCGGTACACGGCAAACAGCGAGTCGACGATCCGCTCCGATTCCTCGTAGGTAATATGTCCCTGTCGGGCCTGTTGCCTTGCCTTGATGAGGGGTGTGTAAAGCTGGTTGAGACCGGACCCGCAGATGTTGATGCAATGCGTGACCCGCTGGTTGAGCACAGCCACCCGGGGTGCCACCTGTCCGCCTTCCGAATTGCCCATCACCACCACTTTCTTCGGATCGTGTGGCACGCGCTTCAACAGATCGTTCAGGATCGACGTGGCGTTGCCGGCCCGCCATTCGAGGCTGAGGTGTTCGTTGTATGCGGGCGGACAAGGGCCGCTTTCGAAGCCGCGGAGGGAGTCGTAGCTGGAAACCCGGATCGTATCGGAAAGCGGGAGGCCCGGCTTTGGAAACAGCACTACGTGGTAGTGTTGCGCCAGCGAATCGATGTCGAGGAGCACAAACCGGTGCTCGATGCAGCAGTTCTGCCCGTCGTCATACAGCCGGAACAGCGGAAAGCAGCCAGACCCTTCGAGGTAGAGCAGCACCGGCTTCCGCTCGGTGAGCCCGCGGGTGCTCACGTAGTAATTTATCTTGCCGTACCTGGCGTCGCGGAACGAGAATTCACTCAGCCCGAAGCCGACCTTTTTCTGTGCGGCTAGCGCGGACGAGAGCAATAACAGGAAGTACAGCAGGAAGCGGCTCATGACAGTATTTATGATGCGGCTAAGATACCGGCTCCGGCTCCCTTCACCTACCGGGTCCGGATGAAGGCGTAAAAACGGCCGATCGGCTGTGGCTCCGCACCGTTACCGCAGACCGGAATAGTTTCGGCGCAGGTACTTTTTGATCTTCTTCTTGTCCGCTTCGAGCCGCTGTATCGTTTGCTCTTTCGTCAGCGAGGAGAAGATCAGGTCCACATCCACATGGTCGCGGAGGTTGGCAGTAAAATAGTCGCGGAGGTTGACGACGTAGAAGTGGATCTTGTGATAAGCCTCGAGTGCAATGTTGCCTTCCGACGGCATTTCGATCTTCCGGAATTTGTTCATCAGGAAATGAAGCAGCCGCACTTCCGAGCTGTCGGTATGTTCCGATTGGATCGAAATGTCTTCCGGGAACCCGGCCGGCCCGATCTTGAATTCGATCGTGCCCTTGATATCACGCTCACGGTATCCGAAGGCCGGCGACAGGGCGTCAAGCAGCCTCAGCATGGTGTTGAACGAACTGTCGAATGTCTTTTTAGGGATGTGGATGCGTGCGGTACGGCCCTCGATCAGGTAGTTGAGCAGCGCCGTTTGCGTGGAATCGCCTTCCAGTGCAAAGAAGGCGTCGTACTGCATCTGCTCCGTCACGCGCAGGTGATCCGAAACAAAAGAGACAGGATAAGAATTCTGCGAATTACGGGTATAGTCTGTTTTGAACGAGCTCCATTTAAAGCCGCCGTCCTTTGCATAGCCTTCACCGAAATCGCCGTACTTCAAGTGCTTCGACCCGTTCATGTGGTCGTACTGCCAGTTCTTTTGCCGCATCCCTTTGTCGAAGCTGCCCCGGATGCGGAAGTAGAACCCGGATCTGGTGTATGGATGGCTGGACCATTCGAAATCGCCCACCCCGTTCTCCAGGGTCGCTTTGCCGGTGCTGTCGCGGTAGGTGATGAACTGGAACGACTGCTCGCCTGACGGGAAGTAGATCGAGGCGCGCTCCTTGCCGTTGGGGTAGTACCATTTCCAGATACCGTGTATGGTGTCGCGCTCAAAGGAGCCCTCGTTGAGCAGGGTCCCTTTGTAATTGTAGAACCGGAAGGGGCCCTCCTTGCGACCGGCTTCCGAATAGTTTCCTTCCATGAGTAGGTGATGGTCCATCGTGTAATCCTTCACCGGCCCGTAAAAGAACCAGTTGTCGGTTGTTCCCGCCAGCACGCCTGCCCGGTAGAACGAGGCGACCGGTTTTTCACAGATCTGCCAACGGGCGTTGTAGTACACCGTGTCGGTGATCTTGTACACTGTTTGCGCACCCGCTTGCAGGGCGGCAAGCGCGAAGAGCAGGAAGAGTGTTTGGCGGGCAGAGGCAGGCATGTTCGTTCTGGTTTGCCCGGAAGTTCCGTTTTCTTTCACATTCCACCAAACCGCAGTTCCGTAGAAACCCGGTTCCCCGGCACCGGCCGCAGGAGAAGCGTTGAATTCAGGCAATGCCTTATTTTCCCAAAAAAAAGACATGGCAAAACAAACAACCCGCATGGTGCTGCAATCGATGATCGCTCTGTCCAGCGCTGCGCTCGGCCTCGTGGCGGCGCTCGCCTGGAACGACGCCATCAAGGAAACGATCAAGCGCCTCCTCGGCGGCGACGAGAGCCTTGCCTCCAAGTATACCTATGCCATACTGGCCACTTTCATCGCGGTGCTGGTAGTGGTGTCGCTTGCGCGCTTGGCCGCCCGGCTGGGTGGAGAAGCCGCGATCAGCCGCGAGGCAGAAGGGTGATGGCGCACAGTTTCCCATGCGGCAAAACATATTTGGATAACGGCAGGAAGTGTTCCCGCTTTGGGAAAGTGGACATTCGAACCCCGGTCAGACGCGCAGGAGGCCCGCTTTATAGAGCGTGTTTACCGGCTTGTTGTCCCAGAACAGCTCGAAGTCCTCGAGCCCGGCCGCCTCGTAATCCGCTTTCACGGCGGTGTAGGTGAGGCCTTTGGGCACATCGACCCCGATGCGCGGCAGCAGCCCTGCCAGCCAGTTACCGGCGGCAGGCTCCACACTGACCGACAGCTCCGAGCGCTGGGTGGCGAAGGTCAGCGTACACACCTCCCATTGCGCCCCTTTTTTCGACTTCATGTAGGTTTCCACCCGGGGCGTCTTGCCCAGCCACAGCACGCGCTGGTTGCCGGAACCCGGCGTAAGTTCCGGCTCCTCGATCGCCTTCCGGATATGGTCGGGAGCGATCGTCGTGCGGGGCACCTTGAAGTCGAACCATTTGTGGAGCGGGTAATCGAAGCAGGCGCCGTGCATGTAGTTAAGCAGCGCCTTCTTGAGCCCGTATCCGAAGGCGGCATGGTCGGCGCCGGTAGGATCTTCGTGCTCGATGTCGTTGTTGGCGAAGGTGCCGACGGCCTCCGACACTTTCCGCACCTTGTATTTCTCCGGGTCGAGCCCGACGGGACTGTGGGCCGTCATCGTAAACAGGTGCCAGAAGGCCGACTGCAGTACGCCGGTCTCGAACAGCTGGCGCACCAGCTCGAGGGAGTCGATCGTCTCCTGCTCGGTCTGGGTCGGGAAGCCGTACATCAGGTAGGCGTGCACCATGATGCCCGCCTCGCTGAAATGCTTGCATACGCGGGCCACCTGCGCCACGGTAATGCCCTTGTCGATCAGCTGCAGGAGGCGGTCGGAGGCCACTTCGAGCCCGCCGCTCACCGCGATGCAGCCCGCTGCCTTCAGGAGGAGACACAGGTCGCGGGTGAAGCTTTTTTCGAAGCGCACATTGGCCCACCAGGTCACCACGAGCCGGCGGCGCAGGATCTCGATCGCCAGGGCCTTCATGAGCGCCGGCGGCGCGGCCTCGTCTACGAAGTGGAAGCCATTCTGGCCGGTCTGCGCCATGAGCTCCTCCATGCGGTCGGCAAGCAGGGAAGCGGTGATCGGCTCGTAGTTGCGGATATAGTCGAGCGAGATATCGCAGAAGGTGCATTTGCCCCAGTAGCAGCCATGCGCCATCGTGAGCTTGTTCCAGCGGCCGTCGCTCCAGAGGCTGTGCATCGGGTTCATCACCTCGATGGCGGAGATGTATTGATCCAGGTAAAAATCACTGTAGTCGGGCGTGCCCACCTGCCCCTGCCGGTAGTCGGTGCAGGCCGTGTTGTTGATATAGGACACGGCGCCGTCCACGAGGGTAAAGGTGCGCTTGAGCCCGTCAATACCGATGTGTCCGTTGACATGCGCGATGAGCTGCTCGATGGGCGCTTCACCGTCGTCGAGCGTGATGAAGTCGTAAAACTCGAACACCCGCGGATCGCTGAGCGAGCGCAGCTCGGTGTTGGCGAAGCCGCCGCCCATCACCACCTTCACGCCCGGGTAGTGCGCGCGGATATACTGGCCGCAGCGGAGCGAGGTGTACAGGTTGCCCGGAAAAGGTACCGAGAGCGCTACCAGCCCCGGCTCCACCCGCGTCATCTTTTCCTGCAGGATGCTGATGAGTATCCGGTCGACATAAGTATACGGACCCTGCAGCGCCGCATAAAGCTCGTCGAAGGAGTTGGCCGAGCGCCCCAGGCTCTCGGCATACCGGCTGAACCCGAAATGCGGATCCACGGCCTCCTTCACGAGGTCGCTGAGGTCCTCGAGATAGAGGGTTGCCAGGTGCTTGGCGAGGTCCTGCGTACCCATCGAGCCGAAAGCCCAGGTGAGGTCGTCGAGCTGTGCGAAGCGGCCGGCTTCGGGCAGGAAAGTGCGGCGGGCGATGCGGTGGGCGAGCGTCGGTAGCCCGCCCTGCAGAAAGCGGATCACGTCGTCGATCGAATCAATATAATCGTCCTTGAGCGCGCGGATCCGTTCCGTGTTGGCAGAATAGGTGTTGCCGAGTTCATCGATATGGGCAAACAGCGCCTGCAGTCCCTTCTTGCAAAACAGCGCCAGCGTCACCTCGATCCCCAGGTCGGCCTGCACGGAGGCGATGCCTTTCGTGTTGAGGAAGCCCTTCAGGTAGGCAGTAGCCGGGTAGGGCGTATTGAGCTGGGTGAACGGCGGGGTGATCAGTAATACAGGCGCTTGCAAATCGGCGATTTAAGCCGCAAAAATACCGCTTGGGCGGGAGAACTCTGGGTGGGGGAAGCCTAAGGGGAAGTCAAAATTCAAAAGTCAAAATTCAAAAATTGGTTGGAACAGTTTCTACTGACGCGACATAGCCCTCGGTTGGAGCGCAAAAATTTGAAGGACTGGTCCGTTTACAGACCAGTTTTTTGATTTTGACTTTTGACTTGTCTAAAAGAAGAGACCTCCCGGTTAATTACTCTCCCATCCCCTCCCCGTCGTCGGTCTTGCTGCTGTCTTTCAGCATTGCCTGGATCGCTTCGATCTCGGCCGGGGTAAAGAGGCGCCACTTGCCGGGTGCGAGTCCGGCCAGTGTGATGTTCATGATGCGGATGCGCTTCAGCGAGCTCACGCGGTGGCCGAGCGCTTCGCACATGCGGCGGATCTGCCGGTTGAGGCCCTGCGTCAGGATGATCCGGAAGCGGTTGGGACCTTCCTGCTTCACGAAGCAGGGCTTCGTTTTGCCGCCCTGGATGCGTACGCCCTCGCGCATCGCCTTTACGAAGTCGAGACCGAAGGGCTCGTCGGTGGTCACGATGTATTCCTTCTCGTGGTTGTTACCGGACCGAAGGATCTTGTTGACGATATCGCCATCGTTGGTGAGAAAGATCAGACCCTCCGAAAGCTTGTCGAGCCGCCCGATCGGGAAGATGCGCTGCTTGTAGCCGATGTAGTCGATGATGTTGCTGCGGTCTTTGAGATCGGTGGTGCAGGTAACGCCTTTCGGCTTGTTGAGCATCAGGTACACCGGCGCCTTGCGTTTCGGTAGCGGCTCGCCGTCTACCAGCACCTTGTCGCCGGGTTTTACGCGCGAGCCTTTCCAGGCGAGCTCGCCGTTGATCGTCACGCGTGCGTCCTCGATGTAGCGGTCGGCCTCGCGGCGGCTGCAAAATCCCGATTCGGAGATATACTTGTTCAGGCTCGTTTCCATCCGCTGCGAAAATACCGCTTATCGGCGCGCTAAAACATCACTTCCTCCAGTACCGCCGTATCCGCCGGCCAATTGATATACCGCACCCGGTTCTGGTCTTGCCCGACCAGCTCGTAGGCGGGCAGCTGGAAATAGCGCCCGAATGTCCAGCCGATCGCATAAGGTTGCCCTTCCACGATGAAGTTTCTTGAATAAGCGAGCGGCGAGAACACTTTCGTGGGAAAGCTTACCCGCACTTTGAAGCGACGGCCAAGGGATGCGAGGTCGATCGGATTGCGGTTCGGAAGGGTGCGTTCAAACCGTAATGTGTCACCCGGCGGCACATTGTACTTCCAGTTCCTGTTAAAATATTCCAGGTTTTCGTCAGTTCCCACCCAGATCATGTCCGGGTGAGCCACATCGTCGGCAAGTGCCATCACCGGGAGCGTTTGGTTGCTGCTATTGATGAGCCGGTATTCGAGTTTGCCGTTATCGATCGGCGGCACTACGGCTTCGGTGGTGCGCTTGCAGGCGGCTACCAAAAAGAGGGGCAGGATGGCAAGAGTGGCATTTCTCATGGTGCAGGTTGAGCAGGTAAGAAGAACCGTAATTTTCTTTGAAACGAATGGCTTCCGGGGAAAGTTACAGCTTAGGGACCGTTTTTGGGAAAGGCTGCGAGTACATTTTTAAGGAAGGTATTTTCGTCGATCGGGTGCTGCCCCATGCGCACCACGATGACCTTGCGCGAAAGGATCACATAAAGTCCCTGCCCACCAAAGCCCTTCGCATAGAACAGGTCGGGCGGCGCATCCGGAAAATGGCGCTCGCCCGGCTTGTCCTCCTTCGTTCCGTTGAGCCAGAACTGACAGCCGTAGCGCTTGTTCGGATCAGCCGGCCCGGGTTGGATCGAAGCGGCCACCCAGTCGTCCGGCAGCAACTGCTCCCCGTTCCAGCGCCCGTTGTTCGCGTACAGCAGCCCGAAGCGCGCGAAGTCGCGGGGCGTGGCATAGCTGTACGAGGAGCCGATATAGGTGCCCGAGGCGTCGGGCTCGAGCAGCGCCGAATACATGCCGATACGGTGAAACAGTGCGCGGTACGGGAAGGCTGCATAGTCCTGCTCCCCGACCGTGTGGCGGATGATGCGGCTCAGGATATTACTGTTGCCGCTCGAATAATAAAAACGCGATCCCGGCGCTTCACGCAGCGGTCGCCTCGCCGTAAAGGCCGCCATGTCGTCGCTGCGGAACAGCATGTTGGTGACTTCACAAGGCTTGCTGTAATCCTCCTCGAAATCGAGCCCCGTAGATTGCTGCAGCAGGTGCCGGAGCGTGATCTTTTCCTTGTCGGTGCCTTTCCATTCGGGCACGGGTGCGGGTGCATCCAGGCGAAGGCGCCCCCCCTTCACGAGCACGCCGATCAACGCGCCCGTCAGGCTTTTCGACATCGACCAGCCGATCTGCACCTGCTCCTTCGTGACGCCTTCGGCATAGCGCTCGCCCACGATCTGCCCGTCGTACAACACCAGGAAGGCACGCGTTAGCGCGGGTTTGCCTTCGGAAGAAGTAGCCGACAGGGCACCGTCAATGGCCGCCTGCAGCCGCTGCGCATTCACAGCCGTAGGAATACTGTCGGCTACCCGCTCTCCCAACGGCCAGGGAAGGCTGTCGGCGCGCGGTGGCGCGGAGGGCAGCATAAAACGCTGCGCGCGGACCGCGCTTTCGGGGAGGTCGTTGAGCAGGGTGCAGCCGAGGCCTTTGCGGTAGATCGCCTTGTGGCGGGCAAAGCCCCACACCGACGCCGACACCGACGAATCCCGCAGATCTACGGTATAGGAGGCCATGGAAAAAGGGAAGCCCGACAGGTCCTCACGCTCGATGGCGGCGGGATCGCGGTGCTGCAGGAACACGGCCGAGGCCATGTTCTTGGCAAAGTATCCGCTGATGATGGGGAAGGCGCGCCAGGCATAGACCGTGCCGCCGACGAGGGCAAGCAACAGCAATACAGAGAGGACGCGGAAGATGGTTTTGCGACGGGAGCGTATGGCCATGGGCACTAATGTACGATCCTTAAAGCGGGATTACCCAGGTTACCTGCTGCCGGCAGTGCGGGCGACCGTCAGGAATCCGATTGTACCGCGGCAGCCGGCCCGGCCTGCAGCACGGTCATCTTTTTGAGCAATGATACCTGGCCCAGGTGGTAATGCGTATGCTCAACGATGCCGGCGAGGTTGCGGTACCAGCTGCCGTATTTACCGTCCAGGAAGGGTGCTTCCAGCTGTGCGTCATCCAGCTGTTCCATCGCCTGGGCAAAGGCATCCGCTTCGGACAGCGCCCGGTCTACCAGCGCTTCCCAGTCGGCTGCGCAGGTGATCACGGGTGGTCCGAAACTCAGTTTGTCGCTGGCTTCCAGGGCGCCTCCCCGCAGCACGCGGAGCACGGCGCCCACATAGTAATTCATATGAAATACGAGTACCGCGATGCTGTTCAGGCCGGGCATTGGCGTTACGGCCTGCTGCCAGCTTACGCCTTCCAGCGTGTCCTTCAGGTTGACCGAGGTCCAGTTGCCACCAAAATGGACGGCGCGGAAATGGGCGGCGAGTTCTTTACTGATCGACATGCCCGAAAGTTACCTTCTTTGCCGGTTTGTTACAACTATCACAGCTCACGGGTACGCGGAGCCGTTTCCGGGGCCTGGCCCGGATTTTTCAACGATCACGCGCGTGCACCAACTACCTTTACAACACTCTCAAAACCGCCCGATGAAAGAGATCCAGGACCAGCTCCGCGAACTGTTCGACCGTATTCCCCGCCGGCATACCACCGACAACGTAAAGGAGATCAACAGCATTCTTGACGCGTACGAGGACCTGCTCACGCAGCTCGAGGCCGATGCCCGATACGAGCAGCAGGTAGCGCACTACTTCGAGGCGCTCGACCCGATCCGCACCGGCGTCAAGAAATCGAACGACGGAAAGCTCTCGAAAAAGGGCAAGGACGACCAGTTTGATGAGGCATCCGGCGCCCTCAAGGACACGATGGAGGAGCTGATGGCCCTCCTGGAAAACGCATGAGCCGCTTCGCCCTCGATCCGCCTCCCACTTCCCCGGCAGGCAAGCCCTTCTATTGCGCGACAAGCCATCCTTGCGGCCGCGCCTTTTTACACGGCCACGTCCGGAGCATTCGCTGTTGATGATGCCACAAGGCCTGGCCGTTGGCACGCCGATCCGTCCAAATAGGGCGTAGGTGGTGGCCCGGCCATACACGCGAATTGCTTTTTCGTCGGAAGTTGACCACCCGTGCGCCCATGCAAGACGCTCGAAACAGGCCTTCGGCGGTTCCAGGTATTTTTTACTTCGTTCCAAAACGCTCATCTGGTTTTTAAGGACTTCGCGAAAACCACTGGCTTACCAGCCGTCACGGTAATCCACCGCCCATGCCAAAACAATGTACCATGTTTTGCCTAATAGCTAGTTTTCCGGTGTATTAGTTATGAACAAATAGCGGCGCCGGCTGCTTTTCCCGAACCAAACCCACTAAAAATGCAAGCACCTCCCGTCATCCGTACCACCGGGCTTTCCTACCATTATGCGCGCGGTGTGCAAACGCTTTTCGACATCAACCTGGAAGTGCCCCGTGGCAGCATCTACGGCTTCCTTGGTCCCAACGGCTCCGGCAAGACCACTACTCTTTCGCTCCTGCTGGGACTGCTGAACAAGCAGCAGGGCGACATCGAGATCTTCGGACAGCACCTGCTCCAGAACCGCGAGGCCATCTTATCCCGCACCGGCTCTTTGATCGAATCGCCGTCGCTCTACGGGCACCTCACCGCCCGGGAGAACCTAGAGGTATACCGCGCTACGTATGGCGCTTCTAAAACACGGATCGACGAGGTGCTCGGGATCGTAGGCCTCGACGATACCGGCAATAAGGTCGTAAAAAAGTTCTCGCTGGGTATGAAGCAGCGGCTGTCGATCGCGCTGGCACTGCTCCCTGCACCGGAACTGCTGATCCTCGACGAACCCGCCAACGGCCTCGATCCGGCGGGCATCATCGAGCTGCGCGCGCTCATCAAACGCCTCAACCGCGACCACGGCATGACCATCCTGATCTCCTCGCACTTGCTCGGCGAGATTGAGCGGATGGTGAGCCACATCGGCATCATTTACAAGGGAAAGATGCTTTTCCAGGGTCCGCTCGCCGAGCTGCAGGGATTGCAGCGGCAACGGGCGCGCCTCCTGCTGCGCACATCCGACAACGAAGCGGCTTGCCGCATCCTGCGGGAGCACGCACCCGAGCTCGGCGAAGAAGGCCTCAGCGTGGTGTACGACGATACCGAGCAGGTGGCCCGAATCAACCGCCGGCTCACCGAGGGCGGGCTCGACGTATACCTGCTTCACCCCAAGGAAAGCGACCTCGAACAATTATTCATCGACCTTACATCCGAACACGCATGAAACTAGCCATTGCCCTCAAAGCAGAAATGCTCAAGACAAAACGTACCGCCTCTTTTTATTTTACCCTCGTGGGCGCAGCCGTCATACCCTTCACCTTCCTGCTGAACCTCATCGTCGACGGGCTGGACGACACGCGCAAGGACCCGCTGAATTCCATCTTCCGGGTAGCTTCGGAAATGAACGGGCTCGTGATCTTCCCGATGTTCGTGATCCTGGTGTGTACGCTGCTGCCGCAGATCGAATACCGTAATAATACCTGGAAGCAGGTGCTCACCGCACCGCATACGAAAGGACGCGTGTTCCTTGCCAAGTTCCTCAACATCCATTTGCTGCTGTTCCTTTTCCTGGTAGCCGACCTGATCTTCATGGGAGTCGTGGTGGTGGCGGCTAACTTCATCGACCCGAGCCTCCACCTGCTTCAAAATCCCTTCGACCTGGGCAAGGTGCTGGCGAAATGGGGCAACATGTACCTCGCCGCACTGGCGATCGGCTCCTTCCAGTTCTGGCTCGGGCTGCGCTTCCGGAACTTTATCATTCCGATCGCCGTGGGACTCGCACTGTGGCTTACCGGCACCCTGATGGTGTTCGAGTACAAGTCGTCCTTCGCTACCTATTTCCCCTATAGCTTCCAGACCTTCTCGTTACTGCCCCGTACGCAGCCCCTGCTTGGGCAGATGGCCTGGACATCACTGGCCTATGCCCTGTTGTTCCTCATACTGGGTTTCGCGGATTTCCGGAACAGAAGGATGACGGCCTGACCCGATACAGGACCGAACATATTTCAATAAGGCAATGCGGCAGGAAGCAGGGAACGCCCCCACTCCTGCCGCTTTTTTTTGCACGATTTTCAACTACTTGCAGGATACGTGGCCTTGACGTACGCCACACTTTGTTTGCTGATCTGCTCCAGTACCTCCAGGTCGAGGTCATCCAGCTTTTTGAAGTAGATGCACGCTTTTCCCATCCTGTATTTCCCCAGTCTCGCCAACAGCTCCGGGTCTTCCTTGCCGGGCACCGTTACATACAGGGAGAATTCGGCCTTGCGGGGCGAGAATCCGAGCAGGGGCGCATCGCCCTCGTGACCGCTGGCGTAGCGGTAGTGGTAGCTCCCGAACCCGATAATGGTCGGTCCCCACATCCGGGGCGGCGCCCCCGTCCACGCCTGCATCAGCGCTACGAGTCGAAAGCTGTCCTGTTTTTTCTGCTCCTTGTCTACGAACGTGTTGATGAAGGCCGTCACATCGGCCGTCGTAGCTGCGGTTTTGTTTTTAGTTGCCATATCAGGTCGATCGGTTTATAAGCTGCACCACCTGCGCCCGCACCCGGCACGCTCCCGCCCATCCAGGCTCCGATCCGAAACGAATCATCCTGACCGGCATGCGGCGCGCCGTTCCGGACCGCTATTTCGTAGCGGTACCGACGCGCTTCGTTTTCCAGCAGGCGGACGTTACCATTCGGTCCGGCTCGTTTTTGGCGTACACCTCGTACACCTCTCCCCTCTTAAACGGGATGCCGCAGCAGACCTTACTTAGGCAAGGCGTTTCGATAAAGAGGGTGCGTGTATACTGCCTTCCTTTGAACCACTCCTGCACCCGGAAATGCACCACATAGCTTCCCCCGCCATTCTCGATGCGGCGCACCCGCAACACCGTGCCTTTGAACGCGACATCAGCCTTATCCAGCCCCCCGGCACCGATACAGTCGCAGGCGCTTGCCAACAAACCACTAAAGCAAAACAGGATCACGAGTACGTACCGCATAAGCTTGATTTAATAAAGCTGGACGCAGGCTGCCGGTTGGTCAGCCACCCTCCAGTGCCCTGAAAGGTACACAACCGGCGCCACAGGCGGGCAACCACAAGTGCCGAACGGGTGGCCGGTCGGAACGCAGGTGCATAAAAAGAGCCCCGGCATTGCGGCCGGGGCGTCTTTTATCAGGAACCAAGATGGTAAGTCCGATCAGAGCTTCACGAGGCTCCGAAGCTGCGATTTCCCGGTAGCGACGTGCTGCAATTGAAGGCGATACATGCCCGCAGGAAGACCTGTCAGGTCAACCGTATGCGTGCCGCCGTTGACGGCAACCGGGCGCCCGATGGCCTGCCCGTAGGCCCCGAGCAACTGCACCGTCCAGGTACCGGGCACCGACCAGCGCACGGTGGCCAGCCCATTGGTTGGGTTTGGCGCCACCCGTATTTCTTCGGTGGCGGCCATGCGTAGCGTGCCTCCCTCCGAAGGCACGTCGCCGCGCCCCGTGATGCAGTCGTTGACCGTATAGGCCACCGCCACCGAAGGTCCGATACATTTATTGGCAGACGGCGTAACGGTAAGCGTACTTGCGGCGGCAATTCCGCTGCCGGCAGGGTTGGGGTTCTGCGCCGTAAAGCCCGGCACCGTGGCGCCGCCCGAGGTGGCATAGAGGCCGATGCTGTTGGACGAGTTCACCCAGTACACGTTGGTACCCGGCACCGGCGTGCTGAACGTCAAAGGCGCCACTGCCGTGCCGCGGCAGAACACCTGCGGACCGGGGTCGATGACCCTTGGCGTCGGAAAGACCGTGATGCGGAAGGTCTCCGGTTTGGCCGAACAAATGCTGGTGCCGTCACCGAGCGCCGTCACCCGAACGAATGCATATATCGGCTCGTCGCCCGTGTTGGTAGCGGTAAACGATGCGATGTTGCCGCTTCCGGCGGCGGGCAGGCCGATTGCCGTATTGCTGTTGACCCAGCTGAAGCCCGTAGCGGTGCCGATGAAGCTGAGCGGCGGTACCGCGGCGCCGTTGCAATATACCGCGTTGGGCACATTGGCCAGGGTAGCGCCCGGCAGGATCGTTACGTTCGTAGAAGCACTATTGGGGCAGCCGCCGCCGGTGTTGGGCACCGTGTAGCTCACCGTATAATTACCGGTGGCGGCACCGGTGAGGCTGAGGGTGCCGTCCCAGGGGCTCACTGTTAGTCCGGCAGGAGTCACACTCCAGGTGCCGTTGCCCGACGCGGTAAGTTGTGCGCGTGCGTTGCCCAGCGCACAGAACGAGGCCGCGGCGTAGGAGAGGCTGGCTGCATGCGGGTGCACCGTATACGAATAGCTAACCGGCACGCCCGGGCAACCACCGGCCAGCGGCGTAACGGTGATCGTGCCCGTCTGAGCAGTCCCGGTATTGTTCTGCACGGTAAACGCAGGGATGTGGCCGCCGCCCGTTGCACGCAATCCGATGGCAGGGTTGCTGTTCGTCCATACGAACGTGACGCCGGTGGCGGTGGAACTGAACGTGACCGGGCTGCTGTTGTTGCCGGCGCAAACCACCTGGTTGCCCACGGGGCTCATCGTCGGTTGCGGGGATACGCGGATCTGGAACACCATCGGCTTGGCCGTACAGCCCGTGCCACCGGTGATGCGCACGTTGATGGATGCGGTTTGCATGACGCCGCTCGTATTCACCGCCGTAAACGCAGGCAGGTTGCCGGCGCCATCGGCTGCGAGGCCGATGCTGGTGTTCGAATTGGTCCAGGCAAAGCCGATACCCGGTGCACCGCCGAAGGCCAGTGCCGGCATCTGGGTGCCGCCGCACACGAGCTGGTTGGGCTGCGACTGGATGAGGGTGGCGGGCCGCACGGCAACCTGGGTGGTCACCGGCACGGCGCACGCACCGGAGAGGTAGGATACCGTATAAATACCGGACGCGGAAGCACCGATGTCGATTGCGCCGGAGGCCGCGTCGATCGCGAGGCCCGCGGGCGATGCGGTGAACGTGCCACCCGTCACTCCCTGCAGTTGCACCGTGCCCGTACCTGTGGTGGTGCACCAGGGGCCGGTGGGATAGGAAATCGTCGTGGTGGTCTGTGCGATCGTGATGTCGGCCCCGTTATCGGCGGTGAACCATTCGGGTGCGGAAGCCACTACCCGCACCCGGTATCCGCTGCCGGAGGGAACCGACGGCATTGGCACGGTAACCGCGCCGGAGCCGGTTCCGTTGACGCTGCCCAGTACGGTCGGGTTCGCAAAGGAGCCGTTTGCGTCAGAAAGTTGCGCGGTAAATGTATTGCCCGCCGCAAAGGCCTGCGTCACGGTCCAGGGCACGGTGATCGAGGTGCCGGTGCAAAACGAAGTGGCGGTCAGGGCACCGAGGGTTGCCTTTGCACCTTTGAGGCGCGCCACGCGGTTGCGTCCGATCCCGTCCACCGAGGTAAACTCACCGCCGATCAGCAGGTCGCCGTTGGGCAGGCCGGTCAGCGCGTTGATCCGCGCATTGACGCCGGCCCCGGCAGAGAAGGAAGGGTCGTTGGTACCGTCGGGGCGCAGGCGAACGATGGCGCGGTGCGCAACGCCATTGACGTTGTAAAAATCCCCGGCAGCCACGATATGACCCGACTCCTGCACGAGCAGCGCGCCCGGCCAGTAGTCGAAATCCGGGTTGAAAGCGGCGTCGCGGGTGCCGTCGGCCCCGATGCGGACGAGGCCTTTCACGGGTGCGTTGTTATACGAGCGCAGGTAGCCCCCGACCACGATGCGGCCGTCGGGCTGCTGGGCCAGCGCCAGCACCCAGCTGTCGAAGCCCGTGCCGCTGTTGAAGGTGCCATCGAGGGATCCGTCGGTGTTGATACGGGCGATATACCTTGCGGAAGTACCATTGTAAGTGGTAAACTCGCCGCCGATGACCACCTTGCCGTCTGCCTGTACTATAGAGGCGCGTACGCGACCGTTCGGACCCGTTCCGGCGTTGAAGTTGCCATCGAGCGTTCCGTCGGTGTTCACCCGTACCAGCGAGCCGGTGGGGGTGCCGCCGTAGGTGCTGAAGGTGCCGCTCACGAGCGCCTTGCCATCCGGCAGCAGCTGAACGTGGTGCACTGTACCGTTCGGACCCGAGGCATAGCCGGTACCGAAGCTGGGATCGCCGGTGCCGTCGGGGTTGATCCGTGCCAGGTTTGCGCGCGGCAGGCCCAGGTAGCCCGTGAACCCGCCGCCGATGATCATCTTTCCATTTGGCTGCAGTGCCACCGAATTGGGCCAGCCGTTGTGGGTGGTTCCGGTGATACCGGCTACCAGGGAGCCGTCGTCGTTGGTCCAGGCCATATACTCTTTGTACTGCTGGTGATAGCCATAAAAGCGGCCGGTTACGAGGTTTTTGCCGTTCGGATGCGCCAGGATCCCAAAAACGTAGGAGGAGGCGCCGCCGCCCGTATTGTAGGTCAGGTCTACCTCTCCGTTGTTCTCGAACCGGACGATCCCGCCGCGCACGATGCCGTTCCAATGGCCGGAGCGGGCGATGGCGAGGTACTTGCCGTTGGCGAGCTGGCGGATGGCATATACGGGGCGCGCCACG
This sequence comes from Flaviaestuariibacter amylovorans, assembly GCF_039541815.1. Taxonomy (NCBI): domain Bacteria; kingdom Pseudomonadati; phylum Bacteroidota; class Chitinophagia; order Chitinophagales; family Chitinophagaceae; genus Flaviaestuariibacter; species Flaviaestuariibacter amylovorans. The sequence continues at coordinate 365,929 of NZ_BAABGY010000007.1, read as the reverse complement.
AAACTGTTCATACGGGTAAACGTCAGATCGATGGACCCATTGGCGAGCACACGGGTCATACTCTGTACGGAGTAGTTCTGGTAGCCCGTGAAGTCGCCCCCGATCATGATCTTTCCGTCGGCCTGGGGCAGGATGCAGTATACGCCGGCACTGGCCCTCGTGGGCGGCCAGGTGGTGCGTCCTACGAGCGAAGCGTCGCGGGAACCGTCCGGGTTGATGCGTACGAGGTTGTTGGCGGCGGCGCCGTTATAGGAAGCAATGAAGCCGCCGAGAAGGATCTGCCCATCGGCCTGGAAGGCGATGGCGCGTACCTCGCCAAGCCCTTCGGCATGCCCGCTGCCATTGACGCCGGCCGGAGCCCAGGAGGCGTCGGGCGTGCCATCGCTGTTCAGCCTGGCGATACCCGACCGCGGAATGCCATTTATTGCCGGGAAGCGACCACCGATCAGCAGCTTCGCATTCGAAAGCACCTTTACCGTGTGGAGGTAATACGAGGTGGTGCTGCCAAAGGCAGGCAGCGCGAAACTGTTGTCGAGCGTGCCGTCGGCATTGAGGCGAATAAGATCGTCGACCGCCGTGCCGTTGTAATTGGTGAAGTCGCCGGCTACAAGGATCTTTCCGTCGGGCAGCAGCACGATGTCGTTCACCTGGCGGTCCACGCCATAGCCCTGGAAGGTATTGTCGATGGAGCCGTTGGCGTTGAGGCGCAGAATGCCGCCGTGCGGGATGCCGTTGAAATTGTTGAAGTCGCCACCGACCAGGATCTTGCCGTCTGGCTGAACCACAAGCCGGTATACGATGCCGTCTACGGACGAACCGGCATTGAAGGACGGATCGAGCGTGCCATCGGCGTTGAGGAGGGCGAGGCGGTAGCGGTAGGCGCCGTTGTAGGTCACAAAATAACCGCCTACGAGCGTCTGGGTGGGTCCGTAGGGCGCCATGGCATAAATCCCGAGGTCGGGCCCGTCACCCTTGCCGAAGCCGGGATCGTTGCTGTTGTAGGATAGGTCTACGTTGCCGGTCTGTGCAAGTGCTGGCCGGAAAAAGCCCGCCAGCAGGAAGAGGAAAAAGAGGGAGCGTCTCATATTGTTGGTTTTGGGGTGTGCGGAGCCGCACGGTCACCAAGAGACTCACTTTCGGGCACAAACGAAGAGCTTTGGGAACAAAAGGCGGGATTGATGGGAAGAAAAAGAGGGAATAGCGAATAGGGAATAGCGCATACCGGATGGTGAAGCAGCGCGCCTCGCGCCAGCATCCGAACCATTCGAAACCTTCTGAAACCACCAAAACCGCTAAAACCTCCAAAACCTTGTTTTCACAAATCCCTATCAACGCTTCCCCTTAATTTTAGGTCTATATCCAAACGATTTCATGAAAAGAACACATTTTCCCGCCCGTAACCTCCTCCTGCTGGCCCTCTCCGCCGGCCTCGGATTCGACGCCGCCGCACAGGCAGAGGCCGCCGGCACCCCCAAAGGCTGGCACACCCGCGACCGCGCCACCGATGGCTACTACGGCATTTCGCTCGACAAGGCATACGACTTCCTGAAGGGACGCAAGAGCCAGACCGTTGTGGTGGCCGTGATCGACTCCGGCATCGACACCCTGCACGAGGACCTGAAGCCCGTGCTTTGGCGGAATCCGAAAGAGATCGCCGGCAATGGCATCGACGACGACAAGAACGGCTATGTGGACGATATCCATGGCTGGAACTTCCTGGGCGGCAAAGACGGCCGCAACGTGAAGCAGGACTCCTATGAGGGCGCCCGCTTCTACCACCAGTACCGCGCGAAATACGAGGGCGTCGACAGCAACTCCGTTCCTGCCGCGGAAAAGGCACTGTACCGCGACTGGGTGCGTGCCCGGAACAACGTGACCAGCGGCGTAGATCCCAACCAGGTGAAGCTCCTCGAGCGGATGTACCCCATGATCAAGCGCGGCGACTCCGTACTCGCCGTTCGCCTCAACAAGAAAGAATTCACCGGCAACGACCTGAAGGCCTACACCCCTCCCGGTACCGAGCCGATGGAAGTGAACGTGACGCGCCAGATGTACATGCAGATCTTTACCGCCAACAAGAACTTCGACATCACCAATACCCAAATCCTCGGTGAGCTTGAAGGCGGGATCATGAAGGCCGAAGCGATTACTAAGGCTCCGCGCAACTACCGCGGCGAGATCACGGGCGACAACGAAGCCGATATCAACGACCGCAACTACGGCAACAACGACGTCATGGCCGCTTCGCCTTCGCATGGCACCCACGTTTCGGGGATCATTGCCGCGGTGCGTGGCAATGAGAAAGGCATGGACGGCGTGGCCGACAACGTGCGCATCATGAGCCTCCGCGCTGTGCCCGATGGCGACGAGCACGACAAGGACATTGCCCTCGCCATCCGCTACGCGGTCGACAATGGCGCCAAGATCATCAACATGAGCTTCGGCAAGAGCTTCTCCCCGCAAAAGCAGTGGGTGGACGATGCGGTACGCTATGCCCAGGAAAAGGGTGTGATCCTGGTGCATGCCGCCGGCAACGACGCCAAGAACCTCGACCAGGATTACAACTTCCCGAACGCTTCTTTCCTGAACGAGGGCCGCGCCACTACCTGGCTCACCATCGGCGCCTCGGGCGACCCGAAGAACGGTGGCCTTGCTGCCGACTTCTCCAACTGGGGTAAGAACGAAGCCGACCTCTTCGCGCCTGGCCGCGACATCTACTCCACCATCCCTGGTGGCAATACTTACGGCTCCAACTCGGGCACCTCGATGGCTTCCCCGGTAGCTGCCGGCGTAGCGGCGCTCGTGTGGGAGTACTTCCCGACCCTTACGGCCCCGCAGCTGAAGTGGGTGCTCGAGAACAGCGTGGTGAAGCTCGATACGAAGACCGCCAAGCCCGGCGACGTGGAGGAAGTACCGTTCTCCAGCCTGTCGCGTACCGGTGGCATCATCAACGCCTACGAGGCCGTGAAGCTTGCCGACGCCGTAACGAGCGGGAAAGTGAAAGTGAAGATCGAAGACAACAAGATCAAAGTAAAGACCGAGGACGGCAAGAAAACCAAAGTGAAGACCGAAGACAACAAGACGAAGACCAAGACGGATGTAAAATCCTTCTAACGAGCGTCTAGCTGTCGGGCCGACCCTGTCGAAGCACATACTGAGCCAGTCGAAGCACCGACCATAAAAGGAACCCCGCCCGTACCGGCGGGGTTCTTTATTTTGCGGCAAAATACCCGATTATGGCTACGATCGACCTGGACCGCGTTCCGGCCTTTTACCACCGCTACATCGCCCGTGCCGAGGCCCCTACCCTGGCCGGCACCCTTGCCCTCCGCCACGGGGTGCTGCCCCTGCTCCGCGCTTTGCCAGCAGCAAAATGGGACTTCGCGTACGCTCCCGGCAAGTGGACCATCAAGGAGCTTGTGCAGCACCTCATCGACGCGGAGCGCATCTTTGCTTATCGTGCCCTCTGCTTCGCGCGCGGCGAGTCGGCGGCCCTGCCCGGCTTCGAAGAAGACGACTATGTTCGGACCAGCGAGGCCGGGCGCCGCAGTCCCGAAAGCATCCTGTCGGAGCTGGAGCGGCTCTTTGCCTCCACCGACGATCTCTTTGCGTCGCTGAGCGAGGAAGCCCTCGAGCGGAGCGGCAATGCCAATGGAAACCCGATCTATGTACGCGCCATCGGTTATATCGTTTCCGGACACGTGCTGCACCACCGCGCAGTGCTGGAAGAGCGTTACCTGGCAGTGCCGGTTGCTGGATAACAAGCGCCAGGAACGTATCGAGACGCCTCACCCGGCGTCTTTTTTTTGGCCCGCCGCACGCCGTCGGTGCGCCGGCGCCGAAGCTATAGTGCAGGCGTCAAAAGCCTTTGGCGCGGAGGCCGAAGCGGCTCGCTTTTCTCAAAGCGGAAGGCGGGTGTCATGCGGGGACGCCCAGATGCGGAGCGCGCAGGGAATAATGCATGAAGCGACGTCCGCTTCATTGCAAACCACAGCGACGCAATCTCCCCCTTTACGCGGAGTGATCGAGAAAATCTGCCCTATGCGGAATTCTGAGAGGAGAAAGAACCGCGCGGTGCGACGCTCCATCACCTACCGTGTGAAGCCGGCTTTCCTAGCCCCGCATTTTTCCTGTGCATCCTGCGCCTTGGCGTTTACGCAGCCTGTCCCGCCAATTGCGGAATAAAACCCGCCTTAATCTTTAGGAAAGACCTGGCGCTTGCGCCGGTTTCGGGAAACAAAAACCCCGACCAAGGGTCGGGGTTTCATTATTGGTCAGTAACCTTAAAACGTCTTCACCGGCTGCTGCTCTTTTTTGCTCTTGGCGAGCGCCTGCTGGTTGCGGATATCATCGATCACGCGGAGGGCCTGGTCGAGGTAGATATCACGGCTCCGGTCTTTCAGCCAGGCATTATAGCGCTCCTGCTTGTTCTTATCCTGGCCAATACGCTCCTGGTCGGCCGGGAGGTAATTGATCACGAGCTCCTGGTTGGCCTTGATGAGGCTATCGGTTGCCTTCGCAAGGGCACGGATCTCTTTCTGCTCCTGGCGGTACTGCTCGATGTTGAGCGTATACTCTTTATCGTTGCGCTGGGCCAGCAGTTCCGTATTTTTCTTGATCTGCTGGAACACCGGACTCGCCGTCACGCGCGAGTTGCTCAGGTTCTTGATCGTCTGGAGGTCGTAACCACCATTCCAGGAGCGGTAGTTCGCTTTGGAGATCTCGTCCCAGGGGAGTGCGTTCTCGTTGTCGCGCTCGCGGTACTTGAGGAGCTCGTACTGGTCGGGGATCACCACGTCGGGGGTCACACCCTTCAGCTGGGTGGCGCCGCCGTTGATCCGATAGAACTTCTGCAGCGTCAGCTTCAGGGAGCCGAGCTCGGAGTTGTTGCTCATGAAATTATCGGGGTCGAGTCCGATGGCGCGTTGCACGGTGCCCTTGCCATAGGTGCTCGAAGAGCCGATGATGACCCCACGGCCGTAGTCCTGAATGGCGGCGGCAAAGATTTCGGAGGCAGAGGCGGAGAACTCGTTCACCATTACCGTAAGCGGACCGTCATAAAGCACGCCGGGGTCTTTGTCGCGCATCACCATGGGGCGGCCGTCGCGGCCACGCACCTGCACCACCGGGCCGTCTTCGATAAAGAGACCCACCATATCCACCACCGCGGGTAGCGAGCCGCCACCGTTGGAGCGTAGGTCCATCACGATGCCGTCCACCTTGGCCTCCTTCAGCTTCTTGATCTCCATAGCCACATCGGTAGCCGAGTTATGACCGTTCGGATCGTCGAAGGAAATATAGAACTCCGGGAGGTAGATATAGCCGATGCGGGAGCCGTTCTGCTCCACGACGGCGCTGCGGGCAAACACTTCGTCCTGCTGGATCACGTCGCGGGTGAGCGTCACACGCTGCAGGGAGCCGTCCTTCTTCTTGAGCGTCAGGGTCACATCGGTGCCCTTCTTGCCGCGGATCAGCTTCACGGCGTCTTCCACCTCGTAGCCGGCAATATCCTGCGCGGAGTCCTTGCCCTGGCCAACCTTGGTGATGATATCGCCCACTTCCACCTGCTTCGACTTCCACGCGGGAGAGCCGGTGAGCAGGGTAGCGATCTTGATGTTGCCTTCGTCGTACTGGAGCGAGGCACCGATTCCGGAGAAGGTACCGCTGAGCTGCTCTTCGAAATAGCGCTTCTCCACCGGCGGGAAGAACTCGGTATAAGGGTCCATCAGGTTGGTGATGGTGTTGACGTACACGGCAAAGCGCTTGTCCTCGTCAAAAGTCTTGCGGTTACGCTCGTAGATCCGATTCATGGTCTTGCGTACACGGTCGCGGGCCTCGGCCTCAAGCTGGGCATCGGTCTTGCGCACCGAGTCCTTATTCTTGTCGCGGCCTTCCTGCAGGTCCACAAATCGTTCGAGGGCCATATACTTGAGCTTCTTGCGAATGGCCTCGCGGCGCTCGGCTTCGGTGGCGGCAAAGTCGGTCTTCTTCGGGTCCACTACATAGGTCTCCTTCGCGGCGAAGTCGAACGGCTTCGAGAGGATGTCCTCGTATACCTTCTTGGTTTCCTCCACGCGCTTGTCGAAGATCTTGCTGACCTCCTGGAAGAATTCTACGGGTGCTCCCTTCAGCTCGTCGTCCACGCGGGTTTCGTGGCGGCGGAGGCTCTTGAGGTCCTCTTTCAGGAAGATGTTCTTCTCCGGGTCGAGGCCTTCGAAATACTTCGCGTACACCTTCCGGGAGAAATCATCGTTGACGTCTTTGGGACTGAAGTGCCCCTGGCGGATCATCTCGGCCACGTTCTGCAGGATACGCTCATATTTCGAGGGAGGTGCGGCGTTGTCGGATCCGAAGCCACGGATGGCCAGGAAAATACCGATCGCCAACATGGTTAGCAATAAAGGGAGTCTTTTCATACTGAATAGGAATTTATAAGCCGGAGGCATATTGCCAAATTTAAAGCAAAAACGATGCGCGTTCCTGCAGAGTGTTCAACTTAACAAACGTTTTTGATGAAAGGAAAAGGCGGCGTGTTAACAGGTTGTTTCACGTTAATCAACGTTACCGGCTATGCTGCTAAAAAAAGTCTGCCATAAAATTTGACCGTAAAGTGCCTTTTTCCCTATTTTTGCACTCCCCAAGACGGTGGTTATAGCTCAGTTGGTTAGAGCACTAGATTGTGGTTCTAGGGGTCGCCGGTTCGAACCCGGTTAGCCACCCAAAACCCTCGCAACAGCGGGGGTTTCTTTTTGCCCCTGCTTACCGTTCATCCAATTTCAGAACCCTTCTGCATTTGAAAGGTTAATAATGGTTAACAAACGGCTGCTCCACCCCCCTTCTGGTCTATTTTTGCGGCCTCAAACCAATCTTCCGTACATGATCCGACTTTATTACCTCTGCCTAGCCCTCATCCTTAGCTTCTCCGCCGTTGCCCAGCAACGCCCGGCAGGCGGAGGCGGCGCCAACCGCGGCGGACCTTCTATGACCGGCCGCTTTTATGGCCGCGTGGTGGACGCCGGCTCCAACAAAGGCATAGAGGCTGCTTCCGTGGTGCTCGTAACGATGCGCGTCGACACCGTGACCAAGCTGCGCAAAGAATCCATCGTAGGCGGTATGCTGACCGCGGCCAATGGCGACTTCAGCGTAGAGAATGTTCCTGCTATGGGACAGTATACCCTGCGCATCACCGGCATCGGCTATAAGACCCTGGAGCAGAAAGTGCAGTTCCAGCGCCCGCAGGGCGGGATGGACCAGTCAGCCATGCTCAACGCGCTCGACCGCGACCTCGGCAATATCAAGCTCCAGATCAACCAGGAAGAGCTCGCCAACGTAACCGTGTCCGCTACCCGCCCCCAGCTGACCATGGGCATCGACCGTAAGGTGTTCAACGTGGAGCGCAACATCACCTCCGCAGGCGGCACCGCCGTAGACGTGATGCGCAACGTGCCCTCGGTGAGCGTAGACATGGACGGCAACGTCTCCCTGCGCAACAACGCCCCGCAGATCTTCGTCGACGGACGCCCTACCACCCTCACGCTCGACCAGATCCCTGCCGACGCCATTGAAAGCGTGGAGATCATCACCAACCCCTCCGCCAAATTCGACGCCTCCGGCGGCACCGCAGGCATTCTCAATATCGTGCTGAAGAAGCAGAAGCGCGTCGGCTATGCCGGTTCGATCCGTGCCGGCATCGACTCCCGCGGACGGCCCAACGGCGGCGGCGACATCAACATCCGTCAGAACAAGATCAACGTATTCGCGAGCGCCAACCTCATGAGCCGCAAGTCGATCTCCTCGGGCATCACCGACCGTACCACTACGGGCTTCGGCAAGACTTCCGTGCTCCATCAGGAAGACAGCACCACGATGAAAGGCGTCTTCGGCTTCGGCCGCGCCGGTTTCGACTACTTCCTCAACAACCGCAACACCATCACGATCAGCGGCTCCTACAACCGCGGCCAGCCCAACAGCGTCAGCACCACCAACATCTTCACCAACCTGCGCTCGTCCGGCAACCCCGACACGCTCCAGCGCATCTCACGCATCACCGACGCCGAGCGCGATTTCCGCAACGTGGGCGTGCAGGCCTCGTTCAAGCATATCTTCCCGAAGGCCGGGCATGAATGGACGGCCGACGTGACCTATAACAAGGGCGACAACGAGAACATCAGCTATATCAACTCCCAGACGAGCCGTGTATCTCCCAGCCCCGAGAACCAGGGTGGCTACCTCCAGCAGCAGAACGTGGCCGGCACCAACAAGGTGCTCGTATTCCAGACCGACTATGCCAACCCGCTTAGCGACAAGTCGAAGCTCGAAGGCGGCGCCCGCATGCAGATCCGCGACATCATGAGCGACATCGGCTACAACATTGGCGGCAAGAGCTCGGCCACCTTCTTCACCAACGAGGAGCGGATCTACGCGCTGTATGGCAACTACTCCGCCCGGATCAAGAACTTCGGCTACCAGCTGGGCCTGCGCGCCGAAAGCTCCACCAACGAGGGCGTGCTCAACCGCAGCCAGTCGTTCCGCACCGAGTTCCCTGTCAGCCTCTTCCCGAGCATCTTCCTGAGCCAGAAGCTGACCGACTTCAGCGACCTGCAGATGAACTACAGCCGCCGCATCAACCGCCCCAACTTCTGGCAGCTTTTCCCCTTCACCGATTATTCCGACTCGCTGAACATCAGCCGCGGCAATCCTGCGCTCGTACCGGAGTTCACCAACTCGGTGGAACTGTCGTTCTCGCACCAGTTCAAGAACCGCGACAATTTTATTGCTTCGGTCTACTTCAAGAACACCAATAACCTGATCACCGGCTACCAGGCGCCCGAGTTCGACACCTTCCTGAAGCGGGATGTGTTCGTGAACTCGTACATCAACGCCAACCGCAGCTACGTGACCGGCCTCGAGCTCGTAAGCCGCAACAAGATCACGAAGTGGTGGGACCTGACGTCGAACGCGAACTTCTTTACCTCGCAGATCGACGTGGTTGGCCAGCCCGACCAGGATCCTTTCCTCTCCTATTTCTTCAAGGTGAACAACCAGATCCGCCTGCCGAAGAACTTCAGCCTGCAGCTTTCCGGCGACTATACGTCCCGGATCGTGTCGGCGCCCGGCGGCTCCAACAGCGGCGGCGGCCGTGGCGGCGGCGGCGGCATGTTCGGCGGCGGCGGCGGCGGTTCTGCAGCCCAGGGCTTTATCCGCCCCAACTACGGTGTGGACGCCGGTGTACGCTTCGACTTCCTGAAAGACAAGAAAGCGACCTTATCGCTCAACGTCAACGATATCTTCCGCACGCGCAAGTACGACGCGCACATCGAGTCTTCGGGCTTCGTGCAGGACGTGGTGCGTCGTCGCGACCCGCAGATCGCGCGCCTCAACTTCTCGTGGCGCTTCGGCAAGATGGATGCTACGCTCTTCAAGCGCAAGAACACGCGCCAGGAAGATGCGGGTGTCGATTCCGGCGGTATGTAATTCAGACGCTACTTCCTTTGAAAAGTCCTGCCACACGGCAGGACTTTTTTTGCGCCGCGCCCGTTACTTTTACAGCATGTACCAATTCGCACTCGTCGGGTGTGGCCGCATCGGGGCCCGGCATGCCGAACAGATCCAGCAGAAGGGCCGCCTTGTTGCCGTTTGTGATACCGACAGCGCAAAAGCGGAAGCCTTCGGCAACCGTTATGGCGCCCGGACCTACCCTTCGATCGATCACCTGCTTGCTTCGGAGAAAGAGATCGACGTAGTGGTAGTATGTACCCCCAATGGGTTGCACGCGGAGCACTGTATCAAAAGCCTCCAGGCCTACCGCCACGTGCTGTGCGAGAAGCCCCTGTGCCTCACATCGGCAGGCGCCTGGGAGATGTTGAACACGGCGCACTTCTTCCGCCGCAAGCTGCACATTGTAAAACAGAACCGCTACAACGAGCCTGTGCGCTTCGTGAAGGACCTGCTGGAGCGCGGCGCACTCGGCCGCATCCTGAGCTTTCAGCTCAATTGCTTCTGGCAGCGCCCGGAGAGCTATTACAACGGCGACTGGCACGGCGACCCGAACCTCGACGGTGGCCTCCTGTACACGCAGTTCAGCCACTTCATCGACCTGCTCTACTGGTTCCTTGGCGATATCACCTGGGCGCAGGGGCGACGCAGCAACCACGGCCTCCGCGCAAACCTGAAAACCGAAGACAGTGGCGTAGCGCTGCTGCGTACCGAAGGCGGCGTATCGGGCACCCTTCATTACACCATCAACAGCGGTACCCATAACCGCGAGGGCTCCCTGACCCTGTTTGGCGAAATGGGCTCGGTTAAGATCGGAGGTGAATACCTCAATCTGCTTGAATGGAGCTCCGGTATCGATACTTCTGGATACGAGCCGGGCAGCGGTACAGCAAACGATTATGGGGCGTACACCGGCTCGATGAGCAACCACCACCTGGTTTACGACGACCTCCTCCGCGCGCTCGACGGCAGCCCCAATAGCCTGCCCTCCATCCTGGAAGCGGTGAAGGTGGTCGAGATCATCGAGCGGATCTACCGCCATTCCGAACTGGATACGGCTTCATGAGAACGATCGTCTTTACCGTCACCAACGAGTTGAGCTTTGACCAGCGGATGATCCGGATTTGTTCGTCGGTGGCGGAGGCGGGTTACGATGTATTGCTGGTCGGTTTCCGGCGAACGGGCGCCCCGCCGCTTGGTGCGCAGCCCTTCCGGCAAAAGCGCCTGCCCTTATGGATCCAGAAGGGCCCGCTCTCCTACCTCGAGATCAATCTCCGGCTCCTCTTCTTCCTGCTGGTCTGCCGCCTGCACGCGGTGTGCGCCATCGACCTCGATACGATCCTGCCGTGCTGGGCCGCTTCAGCCCTTCGCCGCGTGCCGCGTGTGTACGATGCCCACGAGCTTTTTTGCGAGATGAAAGAGATCGTAACGCGCCCCCGGGTCTACAAAGCCTGGAAGGCCATCGAGCGCTTTTCCGTACCGCGCTTTCCGCAGGGGTATACGGTGAACGAGCCGATCCGCGACATCCTGCGGCAAGACTACGGCGTGCACTACGAAGTGGTCCGCAACATAGCCGTACTCCGGGAGTTGCCACCCGCGGCACCGGAACGCTTTGTGATCTACCAGGGCGCCGTTAACGAAGGGAGATCCTTCGAGACGCTGATACCTGCGTTCAAAGGACTCGACGTGCCCTTCCATATTTACGGCAGCGGCAACTACCTGGAGCAAGCGGGGCGGCTCATCGCGGAGCACGGCCTCGCCGAAACCGTGCAGCTGAAGGGACGGGCCTTACCGGCAGACCTCGCCCGGATCACGCCCCGCGCCCTGCTTGGCTTCACCCTCTTCGACGACCTTGGGCGCAGCAACTACCTTTCCCTCGCCAATCGTTTTTTCGACTATATCCATGCCGGCATCCCGCAGGTCTGTGTCGACTACCCGGTGTACCGCGCCATCAACGAGCAGTTCGAAGTGGCGGTGCTGGTTTCCGATCTCTCTGTGGAAGGGCTGCGCGAAACCTTGCGGCGCACGCTCACCGACGAAGCACTCCTTGAGCGGCTCAGGGCCAATTGCCTGCGGGCGCGACAGGAGCTGAACTGGCAGCGCGAAAGCGAAAAGCTCGTGGTCTTCTACAAAAAACTGTTCGATGGGCGCTGAGCACCTCCATATCGTGTGCCTCGACGCGCCGGCGCCTGCCAACTACGGGGGTGCCATCGACATGTTCTACAAAGTGAAAGCGTTGGCGGAGTCGGGCCGCAAGATCCAACTGCATTTTTTCGAGTACAAGTCAGGGCGGTCGGCCAAAGGCCTGGAGCCCTACTGCGCCAGCATCCGGGCCTACCGGCGCAAGGGACCCGTATCGAGCCTGCTGCAGGGACTACCCTATATCGTCGGCTCCCGTATAAATACGGACCTTGCCGAAGTGTTGAACCGCGACGGGCACCCGGTACTGCTGGAAGGCATCCACTGCGCCGGCCTGCTCCCGCTGCTCCGCCCGGGCCGAAAGCTGCTCGTACGGATGCACAACGATGAGGCCGCCTATTATGCCGGGCTGGCACAGAACGAGCCGGCACTGCTGAAGCGCCTTTTCTTCCTGCGCGAAAGCAGGCAGCTCGCAAAGTACCAGCAGCAGCTTCCGAAGGACGTGCCGCTCGCCTGCGTGGCGTACAACGATATTGAGGTACTCCGACAGCAATACGGGTTCACGCACCTCCCCTTCATCCCATCGTTTACACCCTGGCAAACGCTGGAGGGAAGCCCGGGCCGCGGTACCTATTGCCTGTACCAGGGAAATCTGGAAGTAGCCGAGAACATGGAAGCAGCGCGGTGGCTGATCCGCGAGGTATTCGCCTTCCTGCCGCTGCCCTTCGTCGTCGCCGGCAAGAACATACCGGAGGCACTGGTGCAGGCGGGCGCGCCCTTTTCACATATCCGCTTCGTCTCCAATCCCGACGAAGCAGCCATGGAATTATTGCTCCGCGAAGCGCACATCAACGTACTGCCGTCCTTCAATACCACGGGGTTGAAGCTTAAGATGCTGCACGCCTTGTTCGCCGGAAGGCATTGCGTCGCGAACGGTGCCGGCGTTGCGGGCACTGCGTTTGACAGCGCGGCAGAGATCGCCGAAACACCGGAAGCCTTCCGGGCATGCGTACAAGCTTTGTGGGAAATCCCGTTTACCGAAGAAATACGGGAGCGGCGGCGGCGCCTTGCCGATGTATACAACAACCGGAAGAACGCCGAAGCGCTTAATGCATGGCTATAGAAGCGTTGTCGATCACCTGGCCGAGCTCCGTTCGGAGCATCCGCGCGGGGAATTTATTGATCACGATATAGTCGTGCGTGGCCATGACGATGGCAGTACCGTAGTCGCGCGAGATATGGAACAGCAGCTGCATGATCTCGTCGGAGGTCTCCGGGTCGAGGTTGCCGGTGGGCTCGTCGGCCAGGATCAGCTTCGGCGAATTGAGCAGGGCTCGGGCAACGTCCACCCGCTGCTGCTCGCCACCGCTCATCTCGAAGGGCATCTTGAATCCTTTCGACTTCAGGCCCACCTTATCGAGTACGTCGGCGATCTTTTCGTTCATGAGCTTCTCGTCCTTCCAGCCCGTGGCCTTCAGCACGAATTTGAGGTTCTCGTTCACGTTGCGGTCGGTGAGCAGCTGGAAATCCTGGAATACGACACCGAGGCTGCGGCGCAGGAAGGGTACCTTTTTCCAGTCGAGCTTGCGGAGGTCGTAGCCGGCCACCGTGCCTTCGCCGTCGCGCAGGGGCAGCTCGCCGTAGAGCGTCTTCAACAGGCTTGATTTGCCGGTGCCGGTCTTGCCTACGAGGTACACGAACTCGCCGCGGTTGACGCGCAGGTTCACATTATGCAGCACCTGGTTCTCTCCCTGGTAGATATTCACGTTCCTGAGCTCGATGATGGATTCCGACATAGCCTGTTTTTTCGAAAATAAATTAATAAAGAATCTCCTGGCCGCCCACGCGGAGGGCCAGCTCCTTTTTAACAGAACCTTCTACCCGGCCGATCACCCCTGCCTCAATGCCGTAGTGCCGGGCGGTGGCGATGACGGCCTCGGCGGCCTGCTCGCTGGTATAGACCTCAAGACGTATGCCCATATTGAACACCTGGTACATCTCGCGCTCGTCGGCGCCACTGGCGGCCTGGATAAGGCGGAAGATCTCGGGGGGCGCCGGCAGGTTGTCCTTGACCACCCGCACGCCTTCCGGGAGGTATTTGAGGCACTTCGTCTGTCCGCCTCCGCTGCAATGGATGAGCCCTGACACCTGATCGAAGTGCTCCTGCAGCAGTTGACGCACCACGGGCGCAAAGGTGCGGGTGGGTGAAAGAATGAGCTGCCCGATGTTCATCAGCTCGCCGCTCACGTCGATGCTGTCGGTTAGGCGGTGCTTGCCGATATAGACCACGTCTTCGGCAAGCGTCTCGTCGAAGGTCTCCGGGAAAGATTTGTAATGTTTGTGGAGCACGTCATGCCGGGCGCTGGTAAGCCCGTTGGAGCCGATGCCGCTGTTATAGGATGCCTCGTAGGTAGCACGGCCGTTGGAGGCGAGGCCAACAATGACCTGGCCCGGTGCGATCTTCTCGTTAGTCACGAGGCCGCTCTTCGGCCAGCGCGCGGCCATGGTGCCGTTGACGGCCACCGTTCGCACCACGTCGCCTACGTCGGCCGTTTCACCGCCAAGAAAACCGATTTTCACACCCATCGAGCTCATGCCGTCGAGGAACTCCTGTGTGCCTTCGATGAGGGCCTGGAGCACCTCGCCGGGGATGCGGGCCTTGTTGCGGTCGATGGAGGAAGAGAACAGGAGGTTGTCGTAGATGCCTGCGCAGATGAGGTCGTCGAGGTTCATCACGATCGCGTCCTGCGCGATGCCTTTCCAGACCGACAGGTCACCGGTCTCTTTCCAGTAGAGGTAAGCGAGGATGCTCTTGGTGCCCGCGCCGTCGGCGTGCATGACGCTCACCCAATCGGCGTCGCCGCCCAGCAGGTCGGGGTAGATCTTGCAAAATGCCCGCGGGTAGAGTCCTTTGTCGATGTTCTGGGTAGCGGCATGCACTTCTTCTTTCTGTGCCGATACACCGCGCCGTGAGTAGAGGGACATGCGGCAAAGGTAATGGTCAATTTGTCTATTTGTCTATTGGTCGATTGGTAAAGAGAAGTAAATAGGTGCGTCGTTCATTGCATCGTCCGCAAGCGAGCCAGGAGAGCCAGACACATTCTGTGTTTCGGAAGAAAGGATCGACTGTAAACGACCCATTACCAATAGACCAATAAACCAATAGACTAATAAACGTTTACCTTCGCGGCCATGCAGGTGCATTTTGATCTGGAGCGGTTGCCGGAGTTCCGTAATGCGGTGGTCACCATCGGAACGTTCGACGGCGTGCACAAGGGGCACCAGCAGATCATCGGCGCACTGCGCGCGGAGGCGGCCCGCATCGGCGGCGAATCGGTGGTGATCACCTTCGATCCCCATCCCCGCAAGATCGTGCACCCCGACGTATCGCCCGAACTCATTACCACACTCGCTGAAAAGGAAGCACTTCTCGCAGGTCATGACATCGATCACCTCGTAGTGGTTCCCTTCACGCCAGCTTTCGCCGCGCAGGAAGCAGAGGCCTATGTGTCGGATTTCCTTGTTGGCCGCTTCCGGCCGCACACCCTCATCATCGGCTACGACCACCGCTTCGGGCACAACCGCAGCGGCGGCTACGAGCTTCTCGAGCAGCTCCAGGAACGCTTCGGCTACCGGCTGATCGAGATCCCGAAACACGTGATCAGCGAACTCTCCATCTCCTCCACCAAGATCCGGGCGTCGCTCAAAAGCAGCGACGTGGCCACCGCCAATGAGCTCCTCGGCTACCCCTTCTTTTTCGAGGGAACGGTGGTGCACGGCGACAAGCTGGGGCGCACCATCGGCTATCCGACGGCCAACCTCCAGTATACCGATGGCGACAAGATCCGGCTCGGCGAAGGTGTTTTTGCCGTTCGCTTCCGGGTGGGCGTCCGCAGCGGCGGCGGCATGCTGAGCATCGGCAAGCGCCCGACGCTGCACGACACGATCGAGCGGGTAGAAGTAAACCTGTTCGACTTCCACGAAGAAATTTACGGGGCCACAATACGGATCGAGGTGTTGGCCTACCTCCGCCCACAGGAGAAATACGGTTCGCTCGAAACGCTGAAGGAGCAACTGCACCGCGATAAGGAGGATTCGCTCCGAATTCTGGGCAGTGAGTGGTAAGGGCTGCGCGCGGGTTTATTGGTCTATTCGTCTATTGGTCTATTGGTAAGGGTCGTCTATAGTGGAAAAATGCTCATAAGCTTTAGGCGTCTGTCATTGCAAGCTCCGCCTACTGCGGGGTAGCTCAGCGAAGCACGTCATTGCGAGCGGAGCGAAGCAATCTCCCGCGTTACGCGGAGTGCTTGTCACGCGTAGTCCCAGCGCAAGCGCCTGGCTGTTCCTAAAGCACAACGCGGATTTCACGCAAAGACGCAGGTTGCTATTCAAGTTATCCAGCAAATGGCGCGTTAGTACGTTGCTGAGATCATCTTTGCTCCGAGATCCCCCTGACATGCGCCAGCCTAAATTTGAAATCACCGATCTGAAATCTGCGATCTTTTACGTGCTTCAGCAATAAATCTGAAATCTGAGATCCGAGATCTGACATCCTAATCCATGATCATCTTCACCACGAGCTCCTTCAACAACTCCCCGTCGCCGGAGCCGGCATCGTCTACCCCTACGCTTTTGAGGTTGTATTGATGCAGCAACAGCAGGTTCTTCTCGACGGTATGCGGCGCGTATTGCTTGGCCGCCTGCACATAGTCCTTCAGCTTCCACTCGTTGATGCCGATGGATGCGGCAAGCGCCTTCTCCTGCCCCGGGGGAGCGCTGTGCACCACCTGCAGCTTGCTGAAGAAGCCGTACAGCGACGGAAAGACAAGCGGCAGCGGCGCCGCCTTGGGGTTGTGATCGAAGTAGTTGACGATCCGCATCGCCTTGTAGTAGTCGCGGCGTGCGAGGGCATCCTGCAGCTCAAAGACGTTGTATTCCTTGGAGATGCCCACGAACTGCTCGATGTCGTCGGGGGTGATGGTCTTGCGCCCGGCCAGGTTGAGGGTCATCTTCTGCACCTCGTTGTAGATGCGGCTCAGGTCGTTGCCGATATGGTCGATGAGCAGGTGCAGGGCCTTGGGCTCGATGGTAAAGCCGGCGGCCTTCACCACTTCCTGCGTCCACTCGGGCAGGTCCTTCTCGTACAGCTTCTTGGTGGTGTACAGCACGCTCTTCTCCTTCAGGATCTTGGCGAGCTTGGTGCGGCCGTCGACCTTTTTGCCTTTATAGGCCACGAAGAGCAGGGTGCTCGGGAGCGGCTTCTCGATGTAGGCTTCGAGCTTTTCGATGTCGCGCATCGACTGCGCTTCCCGGAGCAGCACCACCTGCCGCTCGGCGAACATCGGGTAGCGGCGGCAGGCATTGATGACGGAGGCCCAGTCGGCATCGCGCCCGTAAAAGACCGTCTTGTTGAAGCCCGCTTCGCTTTCCGACAAGATGTGGTGCTCCGCATAGTCCATCACCTGATCAATAAAATATTCCTCCTCCCCCTCGAGCCAGTAAACCGGCTTGTATAGCCCTTTCTTCAGCTCCCCGATGATCTTTTGTGCGCTCATTTGTGAATGGTTGTACAGCGGTTTGTTATTATTTTGGCATGGTTTTCGGAGTCGGGTGCGAAAATTGCGTAAGCAGCTAACCGAAAACCCCTTAACACACATTCCTAACCTTAAATCGATTGACGATGGCAGACACGAATTATCCCTCCGCAAATGAGCCTCAGAAAACCACGACCGTCCGCACCACACCGAATAACAACGTCAAAAATATAGTGATTGGCGTTCTGGCAGCCGGTTTATTAGGCACCTGGGCTTATTTTCTGAAGACGAAGAACGAATCCGACACCAAGATCGCTACCACGCAAACGCAGGCCAACCAGGCCATGAGCACCCGCGACTCGGTGCAGATCCTCTACAACGACGCCCTTACCCGCCTCGACACGCTCACCGGCAACAACAACAACCTGGAAGGACAGATCTCGCAAAGCCAGGGGGAGATCGCGAAGCTCCGCTCCGAGATCGACCGCATCGTGAAGAACCGCAATGCCTCGCAGTCCGAACTGCGCCGCGCCCGTGGCCTCATCGCCACGCTGAACGGCAAGATCGCCAACCTCGAAGCCGAAGTGGCCCGCCTCAATGGGGAGAACCAGGAGCTTGCCTCCAACAACGAGCAACTGACCCAGGAGCGCAGCGTGCTGCAGGCAAACCTGCAGACAACGACTTCTGAAAAAGAGGAGCTCGCTAAAACGGTTGATGTGGCCTCCACCTTCTCCGCCTCCAACATCGCCATCAAGCCGATCGACGAGCGCCGCAACGGTAAAGAGAAAGAAACCACCACTGCCCGCCGCGTAAACAAGCTGGTGATTTCCTTCGATGTGGAGAACCGCGTTGCCCGCTCCGGTCCCGCCGATCTCTATGTGATCGTGACCAACCCCGACGGCCAGGTGATCAACGACCCGAACCTCGGTTCCGGCACGCTCACTACCCGTACCGAAGGCGATCGCCCGTTCACGTTCAAGAGCTCCATCGACTACGAGCAGGGTACCCGCAAGCCGGTGTCTGTTCCCCTGCGCCAGGAAAACTTCAAGACCGGCGACTACAAGATCGAAGTATACCAGAATGGCTTTAAGATCGCCGAAGGCATCCGCAGCCTGAAAAAAGGCGGCATCTTCGGTTGATCCGTACGATACAATCCATCCTCCTCCTATAAAAGCCCTGGCCGAACCGCCGGGGCTTTTTTGATCTCAGCTGTGAGATCTTGGATCCTGGATCTATGACGGCCGCAAGCGGCCTTTCTTTTCCTAAAGTACTACGCGGGTTTCTCGCAGTGACGCAAAGGCGCGGAGTACGCAAAGAGCAATGGAATCTTACTACGAATCCAATCGCTACTTCGGATTGCTGCAACCGGCTCAAGCAAGCACTGTGGATCCCCGCTAACGGCCGCTTGCGGCCGTCCCTTAGCGCTCTTGAAAAAAGCCCCGAGTTTCCGCGGATGTCGCTACCTGTTTGCGGAAACACTGTACTTTAAACGACTCCAGACAAAAGCCTTCGCGCCTTTGCGTTAATAAGGAACCCTGCCCGGCCACCAACCCTCATCTATAAAGCCAGCCTGCAAGCCGGATAACAACTGCAAGCAATTGGGCAGTCACCAGCCAATTCCGCTGCGCACTCGGCAAACGTGCAAGGCCTGAAAATCTCAAATCTAAAATCTCAAACCAAAAAGCCCCGGCGCTTTGGCCGGGGCTTTCGTTATCGGTTCGGATCTCACGATCAGAAGATGTTGTAACCGAAGGAAGCATAGTACAGGCCGCCTACATACGGAGAGCCGTAGCCGGAGCGGTAGTACTCGTTGCCGATGTTGGTACCGCCGATGCGGAGCACCGACTTGGTGTTCGGGATGCGGTAGGAAACCTGCGCGTCGAGGGTGCTGAAGGAAGGCAGGGTGCCGGTTACGAAGGTGCCTTCATAGAACACTTCGTCCTGCCATTTCCAGACCACGTTGAAGCCGATGCCCCGGAACACGTTATCGCTGCGCAGGCCGATGTTGGTGCGGTAGCGGGGCGCGTTGAAGGCGGTGGCGGTGTTGGCCGGCACGTCGCGGAGCTCGTCGGAAAACACGTTCGTGTACAGGGTGATGTTGCGGTACAGGTTGAAGTCAGCCTGCACCCCCCAGCCGAGGGCCTTCACTTCCTGGTCGGTGTTCTGGATGTACGACAGGTTGCGCGAAGAGGCAGCGCTCGGGTTCAGCGCGCCGGCGGGCGTGCCCGTCAGCGATTGTACCACGGCCACGCGGCCAAGGAAGTTCTGGTACTGGCTGTAGTACGCGTAGGCATCGAAATACAGGCGCTTGCCGAGCAGACCTTTGTAGCCTACCTCGTAGGAGGTGACCGTTTCCGGCTTCATGGCCTTGAACGTGTACGCCTGCAGCAGCGCCGGGTTATTGGCAGCGCGGGCGGCGGCTACCGACTCGGAGCTATAGCCCGGGTTCGAGTTCAGGTTGTAGAAGGTCTGGAACGAGGGCAGCGCACCGATCAGCAGGCCGGAGCCTACGTTCAGGTTGATGTACTGGTCCTGGTTGGTGGGGAAGCGGTAAGCGGTCTGGTACGACAGGCGGATGTTGTTGTCCTTGGCTACACGTACCACGGCGGTCACGCGGGGCGTGAAGCGGCCTTCGAAGTTCGTATGCTTGTCGTAGCGGCCGGCGGCGGTCAGCGTCAGGAGGTCGTTGAAAAGACGCTTCTTCAGCTGTATGTAGCCCCCTACTTCGGCGGGCTTCAGCTTGCCGGCGGTGTCGGCGAAGAGGGTACCCTGCGAGTTGAGCACGTACTGCTTCCACTGGGCGCCGGCGATTACTTCCACCATGTTGGAGAAGCCGCCGAGGTTCGATACGTTCAGCTGGCCTTCGGCAGCCCAGAGGTCAGACTGGTCGAGGAAGCGGGCCCCGTTCACCTGGGGGTTGGAGCCGATGGGTGCTGCGGCTACGGCGTTCTTCAGGTCGTTGAAGGCCTGCGTGCCCGGCATGGGCATGCCAGCGTCGGCGAGGCTGCGGGCGGCGATGTGCGAGCCGAGGTCGCTGTTACCGGCAAAGCGGTTGCCGGCATAGGCAACGGCATAGGTCGGATACCAGGTCTGGCTCGGCTTGAAGCGCTCGTTCATGATACGACCGAGCACCGTGGCGTTGTAGGAGTCACCGGCATTTTCCTGCGTGGTGTAGCCGCGCACGAACCAGTTGCGGGCACGTACCTCGAGCTTGTGCTGCGCCATCACGAGGTTCTTCAGCGAGTAGCGGTCGGCGCCGGTGTACACGGTGGTACCCGTACCGAGGTAGGTGTTGAAGGAAGCTTCGATCGACGGCGTGATCTTATAGAACAGGCCGGCGGTGCCTTTGAAGTTGATGGTGTTGTAGTCGACAAGGTCGCGCTCCTTATACCCGGTACGCGATACGTTCACGTTGGCAACGGCTCCGTTGCGGTTGGCCAGGTACAGCGGGATGTATTGCTGCAGCGTCGGGCGCAGGGCTACCGGGATCATCGGGTTGCCGAGGAAAGCAGCGAGCTGCGCGGGCGTTGCCGTGGGGAAGGTTGTGATGAAGGCCTGTGCGAGGTTGTTGGGATCGAGCAGCCCGCCTGTAGCACCAAGCACGCCCTGGCGGATACCCGCCTCGGTAGCGGCACTCACGGCTGCGAAGCTTTGCGAGGTCTCGTCGCCATACACGTTCACCCCGTCGTAGTTCGGGTCGGAACTGCGGCCGCCCTTCGTAACGCGGCTGAACACCGAGTTGCGGAGCACGTTATCGTAGTCGTAGGCTGCCCAGTCGGTAGCCTTGATGAACTGGCCGGAGAATTTGAACGCCAGTTTCTCGTTGAAGGCCTTGCCGTAGCGGGCCGACCAGTCGAAGTAAGGCGAGGGCTTCTGCTCGGGGTTCTGGATGTTCATGATACCCTGCTTCACCTGGAAGGAGAAGCCCTGGTATTTGAACGGGTTCTTGGTGTTGATGAGGAGTGTACCGTTCATACCGCCGGAGCCGTAGAGTGCCGAGGAGGCGCCTGCCAGCATCTCGATGTTATCGACGTCGAGCTCGGAGGGTCCGATAACGGAGCCAACGGAGAAGTTCAGGCCGGGAGCCTGGTTGTCCATACCGTCGATGAGCTGGTTAAAGCGGGTGTTACCGGAAGCTACGAAGCCGCGGGTGGTGATGGTACGGAAGGTAAGGCTCGCCGTATGCATGTCAACGCCCTTGAGGTTGCCGATGGCCTCGTAGTAGCTGGGGGCGGGCACGTTGCGGAGCGTGAGGCTGTTCATCTTCTCCACGGTCACGGGCGACTCGAGGATGCGCTCCGGGCTGCGCGTAGCCGACACGATCACTTCCTGGCCCAGCGTGCTGGCGGGCGAAAGCTGTACGTCGACGGAAGCGCCGGAGGTGGAAACCGTGATCTCGCGGCTGTCGAAGCCTACGGAGCTCACAATCAGGGTCACGGGCAGTTTGTTCACCGTAATGCGGAAGTTGCCGTTGTCGTCGGTATACGCACCCTGCGCGCCGCCTTTGACGGTAACCGATACGGCTGGCACGTTCTCGTTCGAAGCAGTGTTTTTCACCTTACCGGTGAGGGTCACGTTCTGAGCCATGACCACCGACGAAGTGAATGCAGTGGCAACCACTAGCAAGCTTTTTCTCATAGATGATTGATTTGGTTTGGATACACACATTATGATACGGTCCAGGCGCGGGGCCTTCCGACCCAAGTGGTGCATCCTGAATTTGGGCGGAAAAATACTATACCCGGCCGAAGTGTTAAAATTTTGTTTTCCACGAAAACCCGCTCCCGTGCAAAGAAACGCGCGTGCGGAATGCGGTACCGTACCTACTTTCGGCCCATGGCGCCCCACTCCTTTCCCGGCCAGACCGGCTTCTACCGAGGCAAAGTCCGTGATGTATATTTTATCGGCGACGACCGCCTAGTCATGATCGCTTCCGACCGGATCTCCGCCTTCGACGTGATCCTGCCCCGCCCTATTCCCTATAAAGGACAGGTGCTGAACCAGCTCGCCGCCTACATGCTCGCCGCCACGCGCGACGTTTGCCCCAACTGGCTGAAAGAGACACCGGCGCCCAATGCGGCACTCGGCGCCCGCTGCACGCCCTTCAAGATCGAGGTGGTGGTGCGCGGCAACCTGTGCGGGCATGCGTGGCGTACCTATAGCAGCGGGCAGCGGATCCTCTGCGGCGCACTCATGGCCGAGGGGCTGAAAGAGAACGACTTCTTCCCGGAACCGATCATCACGCCTTCTACCAAGGCGAGCGAAGGCCACGACGAAGACATCACCGAGAAAGAGCTTCTGGAGCAAGGGCTTGCAACGCCCGGGGAATGGGCGGCGATCCGCCAATATGCGCTTGCGCTGTTTGCCCGGGGCAACGAGCTGGCCCGCAGGCAGGGATTGATCCTCGCCGACACCAAATATGAATTCGGCACCTACGATGGAGCGATTACGTTGATGGACGAGATCCATACGCCGGACTCCTCGCGTTACTTCTACGCCGATGCGTTCGAAGAGCGGCAGGCGCGCGGCGAGAAGCAGCGTCAGCTTTCGAAGGAGTTCGTACGCGAATGGCTGATTGAAAACGAGTTCATGGGCAAGGAAGGACAGACCGTTCCCGAGATGACGGATGAATGGGTAGCCCTGATCTCGCAGCGGTATATCGAGCTGTACGAAAAGGTAACCGGCCAGTCGTTCAAGCCCGAGGACCTCGGCGACGAGGAAACGTACCGCCGGATCGGAGCAGCCCTATCGGGCCGGAAGTGAATCGAAAGCCGGAACGTCCGGGCAGCCGCAATCACAACTCTTCGGGCGAAGCCGTTCCGCTCCTGATTGTTCCTGCCGTATCTGCTCGTCCAGTGCACGCACTTCTTTTGCGTTCTTTGCGTCTTTAACACCGGTCGTTACATCGTCAAGCGCAAGCGCTGCCATCGCCCGGTCGAAGCCGGCCTTGTCCATTTCCTGCATCACCAGCCGCAACTCGTTGTGGTCTGCCAC
Organism: Flaviaestuariibacter amylovorans; assembly: GCF_039541815.1. Lineage (NCBI taxonomy): Bacteria > Pseudomonadati > Bacteroidota > Chitinophagia > Chitinophagales > Chitinophagaceae > Flaviaestuariibacter > Flaviaestuariibacter amylovorans. The sequence continues at coordinate 342,767 of NZ_BAABGY010000007.1, read as the reverse complement.
CGTAAAGGCGACCGAGCCGAACAGGATCGTCCCGTTCTTTTCGCTGATGGCAAATGCTATTGCACGAACGCCCAATGGCAAAGGCGCCGTTCCGTCGGTCTTGAAGAAGCCGTACGCATCGTCCTTTCCCTGGAGACGTCCGCCTTCCGTAAAAATGCGGTACTGCGGGATAGCGAGAAACACGTTGTTTTCCGCACTTACCGATTGGTCGATGGCCACAGAAAGATAGCGGTCCTCCACACCTTCCATGCTCACGAGACGATCAATGTTATGCCAGCCAAAGGCATCGATCTTCACATTGTAATAGCGCGCGTCGAAGCGCTCCGCCTGTACCTTGTCGTTCATGAGCAAGACGCCGGCTCCGGAATCGCGACCGCGGCCACCCTCCTGGTGATACTCCAGCTCAACGCGCGACCCATTATCCCGGATCAACGCCTGCTGGCGCTGCTCCAGCTCGAATAGCTTCATTTGCGCTTCTTTGTACGCCGCACAGCTGTCGATGCAGTTCAGCACCGAAGGGTCCGGCAAGGGGGCGGCCTGTCGGTCAACCGACCCGATGTAGTCGGTGATGGCATCGATCTGCTCCGGCGTCAGCTGCGGGAAAGCCTGCATAATGGACCCGTATTTCTGCTGTAGCGCTTTTGCATAGGCATTGCACTGTATGTACAGAGCGGGGTTGTGTATGAACTTGTACAGCTCTCGGCGGTCTGCCCAGGGCCCGCGCGCCGTGAAGCCCCGAAGCGCAGGGCCGGTAAGCTCCTTGTCGACCGCATGACAGGTTGCACAGTTTTGCTGGAACAGTTGCTTTCCCTGCACCACGGCGGGCAGCGGCTGGGGGTCCTTCCAGTCGATCCTCCCCTCTTCTTCCACACCGGAATAAAGCTGCATGGACGGGTCGTACAGGTTCGTCGGGATCGATACAGAGATCGGCCGCTCGATCTTGATGCCATTCTCCTGAGCGCGCAGCTCGATCATGCCCCCGCTCGAAAGAGCCGCTCCCGATGCCTCGGTGAGCAGTCCGCCGGCAACCATATCCGACATCGAGTAGGCCTCGCGCACGAGCAAGGTCACATCGCCGGAGAAGCTCCCCCTTTCGATGCGCAGGAGCGCACCCTTGGCCGTCCGGAGCAGGGTGTCGCGGTCGTTGGTGATGCGGTAGGATTGCACCGGAAGCGCGTCCTTCCCCAGCAGGCCCGCGAACGAATCTTTCTTCGACGCGCAGGAAATGACCAGGATGAGCAGGAAATATGCGATTAACGGACGCAGCATAGTGAATGGTTGATGCTAAAGGTAACGACCACCGCTTCATCAAACATGCCCCCGCAAAAAGATGCCACCAGCGGAACGCGTCACACAAAAAGCTATTCGTTTGCGCCAGCATACATCACGTCTGTATAGCTACCCGGAGCGATCAGTCTAATGAGATTTTCCGGTCTATAGCGTAGGGTCCAGGTCCCCCAGCCGGGGGCGCAGCGAGTGCCGCCCTTTGCTGAATACGTTACGGCCCTTTTCTACCCCCTTGCGTTTCTCCTTCTGGACCTCGATCGGCAGGTGAATGAAGTCCTGGCATTCGCGGCTGCAGCAATGTTCATACTTCGTCTTGCAGGCATCGCACTGGATGAAGAGCAGGTGGCAGGATTCGTTGACGCAGTTGACGTGGGTATCGGCCGGCTCCCCGCATTGGTGGCATTTGGCGATGATCTCGTCGGTGATGCGCTCACCAAGTCGGCTGTCGAACACGAAGTTCTTCCCATGGAATTTGTTGGGCAGCCCCTGCTCCCGCACCTGGTTGGCATAATGGATGATGCCGCCTTCGAGGTGGTATACTTCCTGGAAGCCACGGTGCAGCATATACGCGCTTGCCTTTTCGCAGCGGATGCCGCCGGTGCAGTACATGATGATCTTTTTCTCTTTGGCATCGTCCAGCATTTCCGCCGCCATCGGCAACTGATCGCGGAAGGCGTCGGAAGGCACTTCGATGGCTTTTTCGAAATGCCCCACTTCGTACTCGTAGTGGTTGCGCATGTCCACCACGATCGTATCCGGGTCTTCGGTGAGGCGGTTGAACTCCTCGGCCGATACGTACCTGCCGCGGTTGCTCATATCGAATGCCGGGTCGTCGATCCCGTCGGCCACGATCTTTTCGCGCACCTTGATGCGCAGCACCCAGAACGACTTCCCGTCATCGTCGACCGCCACGTTGAGCCTTAGTCCTGCGAGCGCCGGGTGGCCGTGCAGGAATTCGCGCAGCGCGTCGAAGCGGCTTTGCGGCACGCTTACCTGTGCGTTCACACCTTCATGAGCCACGTAGACGCGCCCGAACACCTTCAGCGCCGTCAGCTGCTGGTACCATTCGTCGCGGAAGGCCTGCGGATCCGGGATCGGGAAATATTGATAAAACGAAAGCGTGGTGCGTGGCTCGGTCTCGGCCAGCATGCGCTGCTTCAGCTCCTCGTTGGAGACGCGGTTGTGTAGTACTGCCATGGGTTGGAAATTTTAAGGACACACGCCGGGTGAACAAAATTTCGGTTCCGTTTCGGAAGGCGCAAAGATAAAGCGCCCGGGTGGAGCCTGCGCCTGATTTTGCGCAGCTTTAAGAGTCGGCGGAAAGGACCAAAAGGAAAGCCGCCCGTTGCCGGGCGGCCATTCGTTTATTCCGGATGCCGGATCGACTTAGCGATTGTTCAGCAGGAGCAGCAAAATACCGAGGAGCAGGAGTACGATCGCGGCCACAGGCGCCACAAAGCAGAGGATCACAACGGCGACACCCAGCAGGATGTAGATCAGCGTGCGGTTGGAGATACCGGAATCGCGGCGGCCGAACAGGGCGCTGAAGCGGGCTTTCACCAATCCCCACATGGCCCGGCGCTTGAGGCGGCGGAGCTGCCGGCGGCTGAGCTGGGCGGCAAAAACGCTCATCATCACGGCTGCCAGGAGCGGCGCGCTGTGGTTGTCGGGCTGGGTCGGAACAGGTACCGGCGTTTCTGCCTGGGGCTGCACGGTGGTTGTGGTCAAAGACATATGCTGTGGTTTTCGGTTAACTGGGTGCAAATCTAAAGCAAAGCCACCGGAACCCGCTCAATTGCCCCCGCCAAATATTCCGCCGGATAGACCAAAGCGGAGCTCGCTGCGGCGAAGCCCGTTACTCTCGATACCGTAGATGTAGTCGACCCGGAAGAGCCGCAGGATGTTCTCTAGCCCCACGAATGGCTCGATGTAATGCCGCCCCGAACCATAGTACAGCGCATTTGCGCCCGCTACCAGGTTCCACTTGAGCTTGCGGATCACGGGGATCTTGTTGGTCAGCAGGCCGTTGAAGTGGTGCTCCAGGAAGAGGGCCGTGTAAAAACGGCTCGCATTGCTGAAGTAGTAGGGAGAGATCAACTGGAACCGCCCCGAATAGGATTCTGCAAAGCGGGTAGCATTGCCCTTGAAGTGAATATAGTCGGGACTTTGCAGCGAGTCGCGGTTCAGGAAACCGCCGAGGTGCACCTGGTATTGAAATCGCCCGCCGAGGTTCAGGTTGACGCTGTGCGCCACGGTGAACTTCCACTTGCTGTACTGCACATCGCCGCCCGCCACACCCTGCAAGGCCTGGGTGTAATTGAGTCCGAATACAGGGTAGCGCGAGCCCACGCTCACGCGCATACCCGGGAACTCCACGTAGCGGGTTCCGGGTTGCCAGCGAAGGTCCAGGTTCACGAGGAAGGCCTGGTGTTGCGTAATGTTCGTGTCGGCAAGCGGCAGGGGATAATTCGGGGTGAACTCGCGGTTCTTATGCGAGCGGAACACAAAGTCGGTGCTGTTCTCTAGCGGGCGTCGGTCCTGGTATTGCAGACCGGCGCTGGCGAAGAAGCCGTTGTTGAAGCCCTTTGAATAACCGAGCCGGAGAAAGCGCGCCTCGTAGATCTTGAGCTGGTTGATCTTGGAGGTCAGCGTCGCGATCGTATTGACGAATTCCGAAACCGGGTTCTCGTTATTGAACTGGAATACGTCCGAGCCACCGGCAACACTCACCGACTGGTGCTGCTGCTTCCCGAACACATACCGGAAGGAGGCGCTGGGGTTGAAATGCCGGTTGCTGAAGCCATAGCGCAGCGAGGTGGTCACGGAATAGTACCGCCGGCTCATGGTTTGTGTATCGAGTCGCTTGCTGTAGGTTACCGAAGGATCGAGCACCAGTCCTTCCACCGTATTGTACTTAATGGTCCCGATCAGCGGCCGCAGCGAAATGGACGAGCGCGCCTTCTGGTTGGAAAAAGATTGGCCCGTCAGGAGCAGCTGCGTTACGCTGACCTTGTTGCGCAACCGATCGATGGAGTCGAGGTAGCGCGGGCTGTTGTGCACCTTCTCGAGGCTGTCTTTTTTCCGGTAGTCGGCGACCTCCTCGTCCTGCAGGGCAATGGGCCGCGTGCTGGTCCAGTAATCGTCTGGCTTTTTGTTCGACGAATCCTTATACCGGAGGATCGTGTTGTCGAAGAATCCTTTCTGGAACGTGGGGTTCAGATCGTAATCGGAATAGACGTTCACAAACGAGCCATACGCGTCAAAGCCGAACATTTTGATGGCCGGGTACAGCACCTGGCTGCGCATCACCCAGGGGCCCGCCCCCACCGGCACATACAGTTGCTGGATCCGCAAGGTGTCGAACGTTTGCAGGCCGTAATCCTTTACGAGGGTGAGGTCGAGCGAGTGGATGCGCCATTCGTCTTCAACGATATTGACATAACCCTGGAAGAGCGGCTCGAAGCGGCGCTTGGGCAGCACGCGGATGCGGTTGATCATACGGCCGTTCTCGGTGAAGGAGCCTTCGTAGCGGAACTGGTAGTAGTGAAGCGCCTTGTCGGCCACCGGCGATACAAAGCCGCGCGGGTTGAGGCCTGCGCCCATCGATACGAGGTTTTCGTAAAGAGTAAAAATGCGTGGTGCACTCAGCCCGAAGCCGTCCGACTGACCGCTCACCTTGGTGGCCAATACTTCCGCCTTCACGTTGCGCGGTGGCTCTACCGAGTAGCGCGTCACCGTTTCGGAGAAATACAGCATCTTCTTCTTCGAGCTGTCGCCATCCTCGAAATCTACCTTCTGCCCCATGAATTTCTTCGGAAAATCGCGGAGTCGCAACTGTCCTTTCGTATACACCTGGGTGCTGAAGCGGCGCAGCTCGTCGCGGTGTGCGGGGCGTTTTTTGATGGCAGCGCGGATGATCTCGTAAGCCGGGTCCTCTCCTTTCTTCACCACTACTTCCGAGAGCGTCAGCTGCAGTACCGGCAACTGGAAGTGCAGCTCCAGGTCCTCGCTGCCCAGGGTGATCGATTTTTCCTGCTGCTGGTAGCCTACGTGCTGGCAAGTGATGGTGTAGTCGCCAGGCGAAAGCTTCAACGTGAATCGCCCTTCGCCGTTGGCGGTGGCGCCGGCCGTCCGGCCCCGCACCTGGATGGAGGCAAAAGGCAGCCGGTTTCCCTGCTGGTCGGTCACGAGTCCGGTGATCTTCTGCGAAAAAGCCCCCAGGGCCGGGAGCAGGAGCAAGAGGAGCAGGGTGTAGTGGCGCATAAGTCAGTTTATCGGTTCGCCCGCAGCGAGGCGCCGCTGAGTGCGGCGAAGCCTCCCACGAGGCCACCCACGAGCGCGGCTACAAAAGCAAGCAGCACCGGAGCGGCTCCGAGCCCGAAGAGGGCTGCGATCTTTCGCGAAAGTACATGTCCGTTACCGATATCCCACCAGAGCGCGAGCGCCGCCCACAGCAAAAAAATTGCTAAAAAGCCGGTGGCGAAACTGCGACCGAGTCCTTGGGGAACGCCCAGGGCCACGGCGAAGCAAACGATGGCAAGGCTCCACCAGGGCAGGTAGCAGCCGGCGATAAAGGCGAAGAGCACGATCAGCAGGAAGGAAACCAGGAAGCGCATAAATCAGGAAGCGGGGTTAAAGGTCATGGTCCAGCGCACGCGGCGGTCGCGTGCTTCGTCGGGGCGCATGAGCCAGAGCGTATAATATTTACCGGCGGCCCAGTCGTTGGTGAAGTTGTCGTAGAAGCGGCTGCCGGGATTGCCGCTCTGCCCGCCGGGGTAGATCCCGTAGGCCACCGTGGGTGTGGAGAGCTCCACGATCATGCGCCAGCTGGGGCCGTGCTTTTGCGTGATGGCGTTGGGCGTATGCCGCCAGCCGCCTACGAGGATGCCGGCGTGGGCCAGCGCCGGCACACTTTCGCGCAGCAGGTGGTAGATCGTGGTGTTCTTGTGCTTGTACCAGATCAGCCCGTTGCTTGCTTCTTCTTTCTGCAGGTCGGCAGCGGCGAGGGTGAATGCCTTGGTGAGCTGGATACCGAGCGTTTCGGTTTCGGGCGTCCGGATGTCGTCGATGAAGCGGCTGGCCGAGTCGCGGAGCAGGAGCGCTATCATGGTTTCCTCATCGGGCAGCACCTTCGGCTCCGGCACGCGGGCAAACTCGTCTTGCCAGATCACGCTTTCGAGGCTGTCCATCACCGTGGCATAGATGGTCATGGCGCGGCTGCCGGCATCGGCGTGAAAGTTCCACTGCTGCAGCTCCGAGAGGTACTTCTGGCCGGCGGCATCCAGCTGCGACGCATCCACGTAACGCAGCATCAGGGGCACTGCGTCTGCCGCGAGGCTGTTGTAGGTATTGTTCTGCAGGGCCATCATTTGCTGCGGCGTCGCGCGCTGCATCCCCGAGAGGGCTTTGTGGATCGTGCGCCCGCGGGAAGTGATATAGTTTCCGGGAATGAAGTAGGGATAGGATGCGTCCACGGGCCGCTGGTTGGCGCTCTGGATAAAGCCTTCGGGCGGATTCACGACATGCGGGTTCTCTTCCTGCGGGATGAAGCCCTGCCAGGCATACGAACTATCCGCTCCCGGCATCACATAGCTCCCCTGCCCTTCCCAGCGCGCCGGGAACTTGCCCTGCTGCCAGAGCGCGATCTCGCCGGTCTTCGCGGCAAAGAGCATATTCTGACCGGGCGTATGCAGGTCTTTGATGGCCGCCAGGTATTCGTCGTAGCTCTTCGCGCGATCCAGGCGGAAGAAGATCCCGGCCTCGTTGGAGCCCTCGTGGGCGGCCCAGCGAACGGCGATGGCGCCGGTGCCGCTGTTGCCTTTCGTAAAGCCGGCGTCATACATCACGGGGCCAAACGATGTGTAGGCCACGCTGTCGTAGAAAGTATCGCCGCCTTTTACGCGGATGGCCTCCACTTTGATGGTGGTCGGTTCCCACTTTCCGTTGTACCAGTATTCTTTTTTCGACGCGTCCTTGAAGCGCACCGAGTAATAATCTTTTACGTCGCGCATGGCATTGGTAAAGCCGAAGGCGATGTGCTCGTTGAAGCCGATGATGACGCTCGGTGCGCCGGGGAAGGTGGCTCCGTATACATTCATCGTGGGTGTGCTCAGCTGCATCTCGAACCAGATGGCGGGCAGCGAAAGCGTCAGGTGCGGGTCGTTGCAGAGGATGGGCGCGCCGCTGGCGGTGCGGCTGCCGGCCAGCGCCCAGTTGTTGGAGCCATTCTCGCGCACGGGCTTATCCACTTCCTGCACGCGCAGCGTCGTATCGTTGCCGAAGTAGGCCGAATCGGCGCCGGCAGGCTTCACGGGTACGATACCGGCCGCAGCGAAGGGCGTTCCTGCCGGCACGATCGCCACCGACGAGTCGTTGATCTCCGGGAACAGCGTCTGCATATCAGCCAGGGAGAAAACCGATTTCTGGTTGGTGAACTCGAGGTCGCGCTCGTAGCCGGCGAGATCCTTGCTCATCACCTTGATGAAGATGGCCGTTTTCAGGTTGGTCCAGGGCTCTGGCTTATATCCTAGCAGCTTGTACTCCAGCGGCAGCTGGCTTGCGGGCAGGTTGCTGATGTATGCGTTCACACCGGCGGTATAGGCATCGAAATAGGCCTTCTGCACGGGGTCGCTTTCCATAGTCTTCAGCGTGTTCTCGGCGGCGTAAACCATGCCCATGCGGCGCTGCTCACGGTCGACACGGAGGAAGCGCTCGTCTTTCCCGAGCACCTCGGAAATGCGGCCCGCACCAAACAGGGTCTGGAATTCCATCTGCCAGAGGCGGTACTTCGCATGCAGGTAGCCCTGCACATAGTACACATCCTGCTCGTTATCGGAAAACACGTGGGGTACGAGGCGCTCGTCGATGTGGACGGTGGTCTTGCCTTTGAGGCCGGGCAGCTTCAGGTCGGCGCTGTGGCTTTCGTTGAGGGGCTCGGCATTCTGCCAGCAGCCTTGCTGCGGGCTGAGAAAGGCGCCCAGCGCGGGCGCGGGCCCGATCCGGACGCTCAGCGCGTACACAAGCGCCCCGGTAACGAGCGTAGAGAGCACAAAAGGAACAATACGCATAATAAGCAGTTCGGGGGAAAGATAAATATTAATGTGCTAATGGGGTAATGTGCTGATGTGCTAATCGGGAAACAGCAGTTATTAATGTGCTGATTTACTAATGGGGTAATGTATTAATAAACTAATATCAATAGGGGAATCGCGGAGCGTCTTTTTTTAGGCGCCCGCAGTTTTGGGGATAGTTTGGCGGGACTGCCATACCCATATCATTTACGAAACCAGGTTCCTTTCAACTCGAGCCAACCCGTTTTCTTACAAGTGGAACCACTTTGCACTGTAATCAGTATCAGCACATCAGCACATTAACTCATTAGCACATTAACTCATTAGCACATTGCTCAACCGTTTTTCCCTTCCAGCATCGGCACGAAGCTGAATTGCTCGAACACTTCTTCAGTGACGGAGCCGTCGGCATTTTTGTGAAGGCGTTTCATGATCTGTACATCGCCCTCACCGGTGGGGATCACCATCATGCCGCCGGGCTTCAGCTGCTGCACGAGCTTGGGCGGGATAAAGGGAGCGGCGGCCGTGATGAGCACGCGGTCGAAGGGACCGAAGGTGGGCAGGCCCTCGAAGCCGTCGCCGTAGAAATACTTGATGTTGGGGTATTTGCGGAGGAAGGCAAAGGTCTTGTTGGCCTCGAAGAGCGGCTTCTGCCGCTCGATGGTGAACACCTGGGCGCCAAGCTCGGCGAGCACGCAGGCCTGGTAGGCCGAGCCGGTGCCGATCTCGAGGATCCGCTGGAACGGCTTCACGTCGAGGAGCTGCGACTGGTAAGCCACGGTGTAGGGATGGGAGATGGTTTGCCCGGTGGCAATGGGGAAGGCACGATCTTCGTAGGCTTGCTCCTCGAACGCCGAGTCCAGGAAATAGTGGCGCGGGATCTTGTTGATGGCTTCCAGTACGGTATCGCTCTGGATGCCTTTGTGACGCAGCAGGTCCACCAGCTTCTTACGTAGGCCCATGTGGCGGTACGTATCCTCAAACTTCCTCATAAGGAAGCAAAGGTAATCCGCCCGGACGGGGTTCGGGCCCGGCGGCAAAACAATATTTTTATACAGTGACGGAACCGCACCTCCTGCTTGCTCTTCTGTGGATCCTGTTCGGAGTTTTCCACAGCGCCCTCGCCAGCGGCCGCTTCAAGCGCTGGCTCTTCGGCCTCGCTAACGGCGCGCGCCCCTACTACCGGGTGGGCTATACCCTTTTTGCCTTCGTCTCGCTGGGCATCGTGCTCTGGTACCAGCTGGCGCTGCCCTCACCAAGGCTGCTCAGCCCGGCTTGGCAACCCCTCGGCTTCGGACTGGCAACACTCGGCGGCGTCCTGATGGCTGTCTGCATCAAGAAATACTTCCTGTCGCTGAGCGGCCTCAAAAGCCTGTTCCGCCACCGCGAGCTGGCACCCGAGCTCCGCATCGACGGCGTGCACCGCTACGTGCGGCACCCGCTCTACCTCGGCACCTTCGTGTTCATCTGGGGCCTGTTCTTCCTGTTTCCTACATTGTCGGGGCTCATCGCCTGTGTGGCTATCCAGGGCTATACGATGATCGGCATCCGCTACGAGGAGGCGAAGCTGCTGCAGGACTTCGGCCCGGCCTACGGCGATTACCAGGCAAAAGTGCCCCGGCTGCTGCCGCTGCGCAGGCCGCTGCCCCGCTCCTGACACCAACAAAAAAGTGCCCCGAAGGGCACTATAGCATGGTCCAGGAACGCGCTGAGTTTAGAGCGCCAGCTCCCTGACAATGGTCTGGATCTTTTCATCCAGCGAAGCATATACGTCATCGAAGCGCTCCGCAGAAGGAAGCGGCTCCTTTACGCTGAAATAGAACTTGATCTTCGGCTCGGTACCCGAAGGGCGGGCCGAGATCTTGCTGCCGTCGGCCAGAACGAACTGAAGTACGTTGGACTTGGGAAGCGAAATGGGCGTGGTAGCGCCGCTGGCAAGTTCGGTGGCCACCTGCTTCTGGTAGTCGAGCAGCTGCGCCACCGGGGAGCCGGCAAGCGTTTGCGGCGGGTTGCTCCGGAAGCGCTCCATCATCTCGGCGATCTCCTGCTGGCCGTTCATGCCCTTTTTGGTGATCGAGATGAGGTGCTCGCGGTAACAGCCGTACTGTACATACAGGTCGATCAGCTTCTGGTAGAGTGAGCGGCCCTTGTTTTTTTCATAGGCGGCCATCTCACAAAGCAGGGCAACTGCCGAAACGGCGTCCTTGTCGCGGATCTGGTCGCCGATCATGAGCCCGTAGCTTTCCTCACCGCCGATGATGTATTGCTCCTGCCCCTCCTTACTGCGGATAAGCTCGGCGATCCACTTGAAGCCCGTAAGCACGTTGTAGCACTTCACGTTGAGCCCCGCGGCGATCTCGTCGATCATGTTGGTCGTAACGATCGTCTTCACCACCATATCGTTGGCGCCGGCAATGCCTTTCTCGCGGCGGCTCTCCATCATATAGTTGAAGGCCAGCACGGCGGTCTGGTTGCCGTTAAGGAGCACCCACCGGCCCTTATGGTCCTTCACGCCAATACCCACGCGGTCGGCATCGGGGTCGGTGCCGCAGAGAATGTCGGCATCGAGCTCCTGTGCTTTTTTCAGGCCGATGCTCATCGCCTCGGATTCCTCGGGGTTCGGGTACACCACGGTCGGGAAGTTGCCATCGGGCGTTGCCTGCTCGTCCACGATCGTGACGTTGGTAAAGCCGAAATCGGCCAGCACGTCGGGCACCATTTTAATCCCCGTGCCGTGGATGGAGGTATATACGATCTTGAGGTCCTTCTGCGCGGCGATGGCTTCGGGGTACACGCTCAGGCCCTTCACCATCTTGCGGTAGGCTTCGTCTACTTCGGTGCCGATAAGCGTGATGTTGCTTTCGCCGCCACTCCACTTCACGTCTTCTACCGACGCGATCTTCTCGACCTCGGTGATCACGTTCTTGTCGTGCGGAGGCACCAGCTGCCCACCATCGACCCAGTACGCCTTATAGCCATTGTATTCTTTCGGGTTGTGCGAGGCGGTGCACACTACGCCGCCCTGGCAGCCCAGGTGGCGGATGGCGAAGGAGAGCTCCGGCGTCGGGCGCAGGCTCTCGAACAGGAACACCTTGATGCCGTTGGCGCCGAACACATTGGCCACGGTCTCGGCGAAGAAGCGGCTGTTGTTGCGCGAGTCGTGTGCGATGGCCACGCGCACCTCGGTGCCGGAGAAGCTTTGCTTCAGGTAGTTGGCATAGCCCTGGGTGGCCATACCCACGGTATACTTGTTCATCCGGTTGGTGCCGATGCCCATGATGCCGCGCAGGCCGCCGGTGCCGAACTCGAGGTTGCGGTAGAAGGCGTCGGCGAGCTCGTCGGGCTGTTGCTGCTGCTGCTCGCGGATCCCTTGCTTCGTTTCTTCGTCAAAGGCCCCGTCGAGCCAGGATTGTACTTTTTGCGCGATTGCTGCATCCATTTTCCGTTGGTTTTCGTTTGTCCTGATAAATGTAGTCGCCGGCTTCACGATGAGCCGGTGGTTGCGAATTTACAGGTGTATGTACATTTGACGCGTGAAGAAGTTCTCCCTTGTTTTTTTTATGCTCCTGCTTGGCCGGGCCTATGCCCAGGACAGTACCAGCCTTACCCGGATCGACTCGCTCCTGCGGGATACGACACCCTTCACCGGCCGCGTGCCCTCGCTCTGCATCGGCTGCGGGCGTGCCAGCGCGGCGGAGATGCTCGCGGCAAAGCCCACCACCAATGCCCACCTCGGCCGCAAGCTGTTTGTCGACGGGCTCGGGGTCGGGATCTACGGCGGGATGCTCGTCTGGCTCAACGGGGCCTGGTACAAGAACTACCAGCGCAGCTCTTTCCACACGTTCAACGACGCCGGGGAGTGGCAGCAGATGGACAAGGCAGGCCATGCCTGGGCGGTGTATTCGATGAGCCATATCGGCTTCGGGCTCTGGTGCTGGTCGGGCTACAGCAACAAGGCGGCCACGCTGCTTTCCGCCGGCTCCGGGCTTGCCTTCATGCTGGGTGTAGAATACCTCGACGGACGCTCGGCCGAATGGGGCTGGAGCTGGGCCGACGTGGGCGCCAATGCCTTCGGGGCGGGGCTTTTCGCCGCCCAGCAGCTGACCTGGCGGGAGCAAAAGATCCGCCTCAAGTTCTCGTCGCATATGGCTTCCTACCCCTCCGACCTCCGGGCACGGGCCCGCGAGCTTTTTGGCTCTTCGGCACAGAATAAGCTGCTGAAGGATTACAATGCCCAGACCTACTGGCTCTCCTTTCCGCTGCCGGAACGGTGGAAGCTCCCGAAGTGGCTCCGGCTCTCGGTCGGCTACGGGGCGCAGGGCATGTTCGGAGGCTATGCGAACGAAGCGAAGGAACCCGATGGCACGGTTACCTTCAGCCGCCCCGACATCAAGCGCTACCGCCAGTGGTACCTGGCACCCGATATCGACCTGACGCAGATCCGCACGCGGAGCAAGTTCCTGCGCTCGGTATTTTACAGCATCAACATCCTCAAGTTCCCGGCGCCGTCGATCGAATACTCGAACGGCTCCTTCAAGGTGCACGCGCTGCATTTTTAGAGGCAGTACGGAAAGAATAAGAAAAATAAGGTCCTGCCTGCGGCAGGACGTTTTGCACGGTGGCGCGGCGAAGGACGGCGCAGCGGTCTATTCTTACGGCGTCCTGTCTCTTTCCGCGTTGCCGGTTACGTGCATAAAGTCCCAACAGCTGATCCAAATACGCTTGACGGAAATCGCTCATCGATGTTAGAACGAAAAAATGATGCGTCGCTGTGCCGCTGCGTCGGCGCGTGCACCGGTGAGCGCAGCGAACCCGCCCGAGCGTGCCATCAATGCAGCCAGGCTCCCGAGATGCGGTCGCAATCCGTTTCCACGGTGATGTGTTCCTGCAGCGTTGTGGAAACCGACAGGCCCACGTAATCCGGCTGCACGGCAAACTGCTTGTGGCTCCGCTCCACGAGCACGAGGGTCTGGATGGTGCGCGGGTTGTGCGCCAGCAGCGGCCGTAGCGCGTAGAGCAGCGTCTTTCCCGAATTGGCGACATCATCCACTACCAGGATCGCCTTGTCATCGAGGCCGATCTCCCGGTCGAGACGCGCATCCTGCGGCGCCCGCTTGTTGACCAGGATCGTAGCGGAGGTCAAGGTGAACGGTGCGATGCCCTGCAGGGCCGCCCGGAGTTGACCGGCAAGCACGGTACCATTGCCTTCGATACCGAGTACGAGCAGCTCGCGCTCGCCCGCATTCTGCTCCGCCACCTGGAAGGCCATACGGCGGATCTTGCGCTGTGCGGCGTCGGCGGAAAGGATCGAATTCTTTGCAACAATATCGGTAGGCATCTGTTACTTTTACGGCGGTTAAATTAGCTAAAAGAACCTCTGACCATGCAATACCTACAGCAGATACTGTTCGTTGTGCTTGCCGCGCTGGCCGTGTGGATCTTCGCCCGCAAGGTAAAGATGATCCGCCGCAATATCAACCTGGGTCGTGATGAGGACCTGAAGGACAACCCCGGCGCGCGCTGGCGCAACATGCTGCTGCTGGCCTTCGGGCAGAAGCGGATGTTCGACAAGCCGCTCGTGGCCCTGTTGCACTTCGTGGTATACGCCGGTTTCGTCATCATCAACGTGGAGATCCTCGAGATCGTGCTCGACGGCATCTTCGGTACGCACCGCCTCTTCGCCCCCTATCTCGGTGGCGCCTACAGTTTCCTGATCAACTTCTTCGAGGTACTAGCCTTCCTGGTGCTGGCCTCCTGCGTCGTGTTCCTGCTGCGCCGAAACGTGACGCGGGTCAAGCGCCTCAATCAACAGGAGCTCAATGGCTGGCCACGCAGCGACGCCAACTTCATCCTGAGCTGGGAGATCGTGCTGATGACGCTCTTCCTCGTGATGAACGCTGCCGACAAGGCGCTCCAGATAAAGGGCAGCGCGCACTATGCGCCGACGTCCGACTTCTGGATCTCCGGCCTCATCACCCCCCTGTTCGCCAATATGTCGGAAGGCACGCTGATCCCCATCGAGCGCGGCGCCTGGTGGCTGCACATCGCCGGCATCTTCTTCTTCCTCAACTACCTCCCCTACTCCAAGCACCTGCACATCATCCTGGCGTTCCCCAACACCTATTTCGCCCGCCTGAAGCCACAGGGCCAGATGGTCAACATGCCGGAAATCCAGCGCGAAGTGCTGTATGCCATGGAGCCGCAGTCGGTTCCCGCGGAAGCGGCCGCAGAAGAAGGCCACAAACGTTTCGGTGCGAAGGACGTGCCCGACCTCACCTGGAAGAACCTGCTCGACGCCTATACCTGCACCGAGTGCGGCCGCTGCACGCAGGCCTGCCCCGCCAACCAGACCGGCAAGCTGCTCTCCCCGCGTAAGATCATGATGGACACCCGCGACCGCATGGAAGCCATCGGCAAGAATGCAGACGCCAACGGCGGCACCTTCCAGGACGACGGCAAGACGCTGCTGCACGACTATATCACAACCGAAGAGCTCTGGGCCTGTACGTCCTGCCAGGCCTGCGTGCAGGCTTGCCCCGTCCTCATCGACCCCTTGCACATCATCAACCAGCTGAAGCGCTACCTTGCCCTCGAGGAATCGAACCAGCCGGCCGAATGGAACGGTATGTACTCGAATGTGGAGAACAACTTCGCCCCCTGGAAATTCAGTCCTGACGACCGCGCCAACTGGGCGGTGGAGCTGAATGAGCAACAGCGTGAATCGTGACCCGAGGCCTCGGGTCGGCAATCGGTAATCGGCAATGCTGACGCCTGATAAAAAACAACGGATGCCTTTGGCATCCGTTGTTTTTTGAAATCGACTGCAACCGAAGATGAGGCGCCTCCTTCACGATGCTTCCGATACGACGTACCCATCAGAGCTGTGCGAAGATGAGCGGCGCGAAGCAGAGCAAGAAGAGGAGCAGCGAAGCGATTCCATCCCACTTGAACGTGCTTTCCGGCAGGTGTGTGGTGGCAAACATCATCACGGTACGGGCCACGAACTGCACCGCAAAGAAACCGAACACCGGAAGACCGAACTCGTTCCATGCACGCCCCTCCGACCAGCGCCCGTGAAGGAAGGCGGTGAGCGAACGCGTAAGGCCACAGGTAGCGCACTCCTTGCCGGTAGCAAGCTTGTAGGCACAGGCCACGGACATGTTGCCGGACGCAAAAAAACCGGCATACAGGAACATGATTCCTATAATGCCGGCGATCAGTGAATTGAAAAGCAGGTAATGCCGACGATCCATCTTATTGAGCGGCCGCAGGGGTCGGCTCGGCAGCATTGTTCAGCGAATCGATGGCTTTCTGGGCTTCCTCAAACGACTTTTCAACGGACCCGTCTTTTACATCGCTGGCCTGAAGCAGCGAATCGGAACTCTTGCGCAGCTCGGTATCGAGGGCTTTGCTGAGCTCTTCAACGCCTTTGGAGATCGTGATGTACTGGTATACGGCAACGCCGGTACCAACAACCGCAAGGCAAAGTGCGGTGATCGCGATCCCTTTACCGCCATTGGCACGGCCTGCCATCACCAGGGCGATCACAGAAAGCACGAGGCCGGCAACACCGGGCCATACGGCATACATACCAAGGCAGGGCACAAAGGAAAATAAGAAAGCGAGGGAGGCAAGCACAAGACCCACGATGCCGACGGTCTTGTACGCGGTGGACTGATTCTGACTCATAGCGTGAACTGGTGTGTTTTGGTGAACGACAATGTTAACTTTTTTAACTCAAAGCTCAGCAATAAAATGGTCGCTATTCCGTAAACAGAGAACGGATGCCCCTGGCATCCGTTCTCTTGTTGCCGCGTAGTGCGGCTTCTCCCTGCACGATTCATCCCTGTTCATCCGCCGTCGGACCATACATTCCCGGCACCGGAACGCCCAGCAGGCGCAGGTACACGGAGAGCTGCCCGCGGTGGTGCACCACGTGGTTGAAGGCATAGGTGCGGATAGTGGCGATGCGCGGCAGGGTGAAATAGACCTGGTCGCCGGCACGCATCGTCCACGGAGCCATCAGCTGTTCGTCGGTAGCCCCTTCAAGAGCCCTGACCGATGCCGCGGTGTTCTTGTCGTGAATGGCCAGGAGTTCTTCCGAATTCGAAGGCCTGGGCGGGTTGTATTTGAATTCGGCCCAGTTGATCTCCGTGGTTTCGAGCGTAAAGGCCGACCAGTTGACGAGGTCGGCTACATGGGTGGCGAGCTCGCCCAGGCTCATGGACTTCTCGTGCGGCTTCCAGCTCCATTTGTCGAAGGGAACACGCTCGAGCATCCGGCGGGTGGAGGCCGCCTCGTACTTCAATTCTGGCAGGAGGGATTGATTCAGCATATTGTAGTTGTTTTAAGAGCTTTGGATATCGTCCACCTCATCTTCGAAGGGACGTGTGTGCTCCTCGGGATGGTCGATCCGGTGCTCCGCGCCTTTGTTGCGCCACATCTTATAGACCTGTACGAGCGCCGTCACCGTAAAAATACCGCCGATGACCCAGTTGAGTATATGCTGGTTGCCGGCGATCTTGCCCGCAAGCAGCTTGCCGCCGAACACGAACACGAAGTTGCCCATCAGCGTACCGAGACCGATGCCGCCGATATAGGTGTTGTAATGATCGTTGCGCGGAAGCAGGATCTTCTTGGTGAACAGTACGGTGCTCCATCCAAACCAGAAGGGGATCTGCACCGGGTTGACGGCGCTCATGATCACCCCGAGCAGGAAAGGGTGCAGCGTGTTCTTCAGGTAGGGCGGCGCCACCGGCTCACCGGCGCCCGGCTGGCTACTGTGCCAGGCAGCCCAGAAGCTCGAGGCGGCAAGCAACAACACGATGCCGAGCGTCACCCATTCGAGTATGCGGAACAGGCGCTTCTGCCGGCGCACCCAGTCCATAGCCACGAGCGAGAGCCGTACATATACGACCTCCACCGCGAGCGAGCCGGACGAAAACCAGAGGGCTGCCGCTACGCCCTTGTAAATGGCGATCTGCGTGGCTGCCACGTTGAGGGTGCCCAGCGGCAGCGAGCCCAGGAAGGAGATGAACATTCCCGTGATGAATATGCGCAGGAGTTTGGGCATGCAACCGGTTGGGGGCCGAAAATAAGGGAATCTGTTGCTACCCGGTGAGAGAAAGAACACGGACCGGACGGGCGGCACCGATCGAAACGGGTTTGATCCGTACGGATTCGCCCGATCGGTGCCATCCGTGTTTCTGGTCTATGCTTCTATACCCGCTCGTCGAGCTCCTTGAGTTTTTTGAAGTGCCGCCCCGCCTCTTTCAGGAAGCGCCAGCCTTTCCGGAGCGCCCAGGGCTCGATGCCCCGCCGGCGGTTGGCGGCGGATATCTCGTAAAGCGCCTTCCAGTGGCGGAGGATTTCCCGGTGGGCATCACGCAGGCGCATCCCGCAATTATACACATGGTTGGGCTCGGCGCCCGAGCCGTTGTACTCGAGCAGCAGGAAGTTACGCCCCGACTTCAGGTCTTCGAGCGAAGCCGCCTTCAGGTCGTAGCGGCCGTAGTAAAACTCCCTGGAGTACTGATTCAGCCCATCCACTACCGACAGCAGCGCTTCGTCAATGGCATCGTGCAGGTTGATGAAGTGCCCGCCGCGGTTCAGGTTGGCGGCATAGGTCAGGAAGCGCTTCTCGCCGGCAGGCAGTATTTCTTCAAGTGTCGCTTCATGCTTGGTAAAGAGTTCGTCGAGCCGGTACTTCGCCTTCGGATGCGCTTCCATAAGCTGCCGCAGCGAACGCTGCCCGTCGCCCGTGACGCTCATCGGCTCCTTTTGCAGGAAGCCCGTGATGGTGCCGCGTTGCTCCCCGGGATAGCGGTAATAAAAGATGCTGTACTCGATGTCGAAAGGTATGAGGGTCTGCACGATGTAGTCGACCGGCATCTGCGCGTGGTAGGCTGCCAGCTCCTCCCAGCTATGGATCTTCCGGAACAGGATGCCGGCCATGCCCACGTCGGGCTTTACGATGAAGGGAAAAGAAAACCCACCGGCCTCCACCTGAGCCTGCACCCCGGCGAAGGGGCGATACGGCTCGATGTAGATGGTGTCGGGAAAAGTACCCGGGGGCAGTTGCTCGTACATCTCGCGCTTGCTCTCTCCCTCGAAGCCGCCGAACGTCAATGTGGGATTGGACGGCGTAAAGAACCAGGGCGTTCCCGAGCGGATACAATACCAGGCCCACATGGGGGTGATGTTGAGGTACCGCATCCAGAACGGCCATTGCTCCCAGTTGGTCAGGCGGTCGAGGAATTTTGTCATGGGCGAGCAAAGATAATGGGCTAATGTGCTAATGGGGTAATGTGCTGATGGCGAATATGCTGATGGGGTAATGTGCTGATGGGCTAATGGGGTGATGGGGTAATGAGGAATGAAGGAGGTTGGGCGGGAGGTTCATGGGGATACCGGTTGGATGACAGTACGGTTTCGATAAACGGTGCGTGGCGAAACAGCTTAACCCTGGACCATCAGACAAACAGACCAATCCACGAATAGCGCTGTTATCCCCTATTTTTGGGCCCAAACGAACATAGGGGTTGCACGGTTGTTTGGATAAAACAGATCTGACATCTGCGATCCTAGATCACTAAATCCTTTCTATGCTGGTACGTACCATGGCCGAACTGACGGCTGCCGGGGAAACGCCCGAAGTGTTGTTCTGGGTCGGCTGCGCCGGCTCTTTCGACGGGCGGGCACAAAAGATCACGAAAGCCTTTGCCACCATCCTGCACAAGGTGGGTGTGTCCTTCGCCATCCTGGGTCCCGAGGAGCTCTGCACCGGCGACCCGGCCCGCCGTGCCGGCAACGAGTTCCTGTTCCAGATGATGGCCTACCAGAACATCCAGACCCTGAACAACTACGCAGTGAAGCGCATCGTGACCACCTGCCCGCACTGCTTCAACATCTTCAAGAACGAATACCCCGTGCTGGGCGGCAACTACGAGGTGGTGCACCACACCACCTACCTGCAGGAGCTGATCAACGCCGGCAAGATCCGCATGAAAGCCGGCGAAACGTTCAAGGGCCGCAAGATCACCTACCACGATTCCTGCTACCTGGGCCGCGGCAACGACATCTATGAAGCGCCGCGCCAGGTGCTCGAAGCCCTCGACGCCGAGCTCATCGAGATGAAGCGCTGCCGCAAGAACGGCCTCTGCTGCGGCGCCGGCGGAGCGCAGATGTTCAAGGAGGAAGAGAAGGGCGATGTGCGCATCAACATTGAGCGTGCGTCGGAGGCCATCGATACCGGCGCCCAGATCGTGGCCGCCGCCTGTCCGTTCTGCAATACGATGCTTACCGATGGCGTCAAGAACCACGAGAAAGAAGGCGACGTGCAGGTGCTCGACGTGGCCGAGCTCGTAGCGGCAAGTATGGAGTAAGCTTGTTTGATGTTGCCTGTTAGCGGCCATTGTGGTGCCGCTTGCTTACTGGAATCACATCAGGTACAGCCATGGGTCACTCGGTTAAGGTGAAACAACAACGATCGCAAAAGGGCAACGGGAGCGGGAAAACGCAGTATGCGCTCCTGATCCTGGTCATCCTGCTGTTCGTGGTGTACCGGCTCTCTGTCCGCATCCACCAGGTAGGCGGCAGCAATTTGTACCGGGCACTGGTCTTTTTCATCCCGGTCGCGACGGGCCTGCTGTTGCTCGGGTACTGGCAACGGAACGCGCTGCTGAAATCCTTCGATGGCCTCAACTGGTTTGAAAAAATCGTCATGGCGTTCCTGCAGCTGGCAAAAGGCGCGGTCGTCAGCTACCTCGTCGTAGGCTTTCCGATCGAGGTAGCCTGGGACCTGGTCAACCGATCGGTGACGGGAGGCCGTCCAACGGAAACGCTGGAGTGTCCGGTCGAATCCTTCTCCACCAGCAAAAACCCGAAGATCTGGTACCGCTTCCAGGGAGGACTCGAGCAGGTGCCCATGGTAAACTCCTGGCGCGAGCTGTACGAAGACGAATCGCCCGAAGGACACTTCATCGTTCTGAAAGCCCGCCCCGCGCTGCTAGGCACCTGGCTCGTGGAGGATTGGGACCTGCAGAGCCATCGCTGAGTGCGGCACGCCACCCATTTGCGGAATCGGCAACTCCTGGCAATCTTCCCGGCACTTGGAAACCCGCAGCGGGAACCGGCCGTACAAGATCTACCCGATATGCATTCCTTATCTAAAAAAGTGCAGCGCGGCCAAAAGGACCGCAATGAAGCCCGGCTCATCCAAACGGTAGATCGCCGGTTCCACTGGATCGTGCTGCTCGCCATCGTTTTTGTGATCGCCTACCAGCGCTTTTTCGGCTACCTCCAAATCGGCGGCAACACCACCTAGTACCTTCTCCTGCACGTGCTCCCCGCCCTGCTCGGAATCCCCCTCCTGCTGCTCTGGCTCCGGTCCGACATCAGCGCGCGCTTTAGGGAAGGAACGCAGCGGGGCAAAGCCTGGACGATGGTCGTCCTGCTCGGCCTGCTTGGTGCCGTGCTCGGGTTCTTTGTGCTTGGAGCGGCCGGCACCGTGCTCTTTGAACGCATCAACCTGCGGGCAGCCGTCGGCGCGCAGCCAAAGTCGTTGGAGTGCCGCGTCGTCCGGTTCCGCCTACGGCGCAACCCCGGGATTGAAGTAGAATTCGAGGGACGCCGTACGGACCTGCCCACGGCCTCCGCATACACGAAACCCTATGGGTCAGAAAATCCTTCGGACTACCGCGTGGTGGTTACTGCACGCCCCGGACTGCTCGGCACCTGGATCGTAGACGACTGGCAGCTCGAACGCCCCTGAGGGATCTCAGATCGCAGATCGCGGATCTCAGATTTTGGATTTCGGATTTAGGATTTGCTTATAGATCTAAGATTTCTTCGTCTACTACGCCCCGTTATTCATGTTACACCTGCCGGACCGGGCAGCGAGTGGAACGATCCTGGAGAGCATGCCCGCACGCAGACGCTACCTTACCAATATACAAATAGACCACTAGACAAATAAACCAATACCTAGCTTTGCGCCATGAACCTTGAATTCCGGCACCTCCTTCCCGAAGACTTCGCCCCCGACTCGCGGGTCTGGATCTACCAGAGCAACCGCCGCTTCTTTATGTCCGAAGCCCTTGAGATGGAGCCTAGGATCGAAGAATTCTGCGCGCAGTGGCGCTCACACGGGGCGAAAGTGAAGGCATACGGCAACCTGCTGTTCGGTCAGTTTCTCGTGCTGATGGCCGACGAGCGCGCGGCGGGCGTGTCGGGCTGCAGCACCGATTCTTCGGTGCATTTCGTACAGGAGCTGGGCAAACAATTCAATGTCGACTTCTTTAACCGCACCCACCTTGCCTTCGTGGTAAAGGAAAAGATCGAGACGATCCCGATGGCGCAGCTGCAGCCCGCCCTCACCGCAGGCTTGATCACGCCCGACACGCTGTATTTCAACAACACGGTAGGTACACGGCAGGAGCTCGAAACAAAATGGCTCGTGCCGGTAAAGGAAAGCTGGCTGGCCACCCGCCTGAAGCTCTATTTGCCCTAGGTTCGATTTCCTAAAAATCTGCCAGAATGTCACTTACTGAGCCGGCATCCGTTATCTTTGCCGCTCAGAAACCGTGTTATGCTGGAATTGACCGAAAAAGTGATCGATGAAGGGCGTCAGGGCGAGGCCTATGCCCCCTTTGCACAGGACCCCAACACCTTTAAGCGCCGTTTTTATATCGAGAGCTATGGCTGCCAGATGAACTTCTCCGACTCGGAGATCGTGGCCTCCATCCTCTCCGAGCAGGGCTTTGGCGCTACCCGCAACTTCGAGGAGGCCGACCTCATCCTGCTCAACACCTGCTCCATCCGCGAAAAGGCCGAGCAAACCGTGCGCAAGCGCCTCACCGAGTTCCGCAAGCTGAAGCAGCAGCGCCCGGCCACCCTCGTAGGCGTGCTGGGCTGCATGGCCGAGCGCCTCAAAAGCAAGTTCCTGGAAGAGGAAAAGCTCGTCGATATCGTGGTGGGTCCCGACGCCTACCGGACGCTCCCCCAGCTCATCGAGGAGGCCGACGGCGGCCAGAAAGGCGTGAACGTGCTCCTGAGCCGCGAAGAGACCTACGCCGACATCGCGCCGGTGCGCCTCAACTCCAACGGCATTACGGCCTTCGTTTCCATCATGCGCGGCTGCAACAATATGTGCTCCTTCTGTGTGGTGCCTTTCACCCGCGGCCGCGAGCGTAGCCGCGACCACGTGTCGATCCTCAACGAATGCCGGGAGCTGCTGCGAAACGGCTACCGCGAAGTGACGCTCCTGGGCCAGAATGTGGACTCGTATTACTATACCCCCGACGGCGGTACACCCGTGACTTTTGCGATGCTGCTGGAAGAAGTGGCGCTGCTCTCGCCCGAGCTGCGCGTGCGCTTCTCCACCTCGCACCCGAAAGACATCACCGACGAGGTGGTGCACACGATGGCGAAGTACGAGAACATCTGCAAGTACATTCACCTGCCCCTGCAAAGCGGCTCCACCCGCGTGCTGCAGCTGATGAACCGCACCTATACACGCGAGTGGTACGCCGCCAAGGTAGACCGCATCCGCGCCATCATGCCCGATTGCGCACTATCGTCCGACGTCATTGCCGGCTTCTGCACCGAAACGGAAGAAGACCACCAGGACACCCTTTCGATGATGGAGCACGCGCAGTACGCGATGAGCTATATGTTCTTCTACAGCGAGCGCCCCGGCACCCTGGCCCAGCGTCGCTACAAAGACGATATACCCGAGGACGTCAAGAAGCGGCGTCTTAAGGAGATCGTAGAATTACAGAACCGCCTCTCGCTGGAGCACAACCGCAAAGACATTGGCCGGACCTTTAACGTGCTGATCGAGGCGCCGTCGAAGCGCAGCGAGGCCGACTGGATGGGCCGCAACTCCCAGAACAAGGTGGTCGTGTTCCCGAAAGGCAACGGCAACCATAAGCCGGGCGACTACGTGCAGGTGCGTGTACTCGAATGCACGCAGGCAACGCTTTTGGGTGAAATGGTGGCTTCCTGAACATCGTGAGGCATCAGAAGAAGGTGCTGGCGCCGGAAACGTCACCTCCCGCCTGACGCTTCACGACCCAGCACGGCCCCATCGAAACAGCGACTACTCTCAGCATAAACCGACAGAATGGATCAGCAAAGCATCAAGAACAGATTCGGCATCATCGGCAACTCGCCCGCGCTCAACTACGCCCTGCAGGTAGCTACCCAGGTATCAAATACCGATCTCACCGTGCTCATTGTAGGCGAAAGCGGCGTGGGCAAGGAAGCGTTCTCTCATATCATCCACTCGCTTTCCGCGCGCAAGCACAATCCCTTCATTGCCGTTAACTGCGGCGCCATCCCCGAAGGCACCATCGACTCGGAGCTGTTCGGCCATGAGAAGGGTTCCTTTACCGGGGCGGTCGACAGCCGGAAGGGCTATTTCGAAACTGTCAACGGCGGCACCATCTTCCTCGACGAGATCGGCGAGATGCCGCTCGGCACCCAGGCCCGCCTGCTGCGCGTGCTGGAGACCGGCGAGTTCATCCGCGTGGGCTCCTCCAAAGTGGTGAAAACCGACGTGCGCGTCATTGCCGCCACCAACCGCGACCTGCTGCAGCAGGTGCAGGCCGGAAAGTTCCGGGAAGACCTGTACTACCGGCTCAACACCGTGCCCATCCGCGTGCCCGCCCTGCGCGACCGTAAAGAAGACATCCCCCTGTTGTTCCGCAAGTTCGTGGTGGATTTTGCGGAGCGCTATAAGACCACGCCCGTGCAGCTCGACGAGGCCGCGCGCCACCGCCTCGTGTCGTACACCTGGCCAGGCAATGTGCGCGAGCTCAAGAACATCGCCGAGCAGATCTCGGTGCTGGCCTCCGACAAGAATGTGAACGCCCAGGAACTCACCCGCTTCCTGCCCGAGGCCACCATGAACCGGCTCCCGGTGCTTGCATCGGGCGGCAATGGCGGCGGCGGTGAGTTCGCCAACGAGCGCGAGATCCTGTACAAGCTGTTCTTCGACATGAAGCGCGACGTGACGGAGCTGAAGAAGCTGTTCGCGGAGATGCTCCAGAACCCGGGCGCGGCGGCGCAGCATGGCGCCTTGTTCCGCGAGCTGCAGGAAGTGCATCCGCACCACGACGATGCGCCGCTGCAACCGGTGCTGGTGCCGCACAACCCGAACCTTGCCCCCGGCAGCCCGGTGATCGTGCACCACGACGGCATCCACGAGCACGAGGAGGTAGACGAGAGCCTCAATATCATGGACAAGGAAAAGGAACTCATTATCAAGGCGCTCAAAAAGCACAAGAACAAGCGTAAGGATGCAGCCGCCGACCTCGGCATCTCCGAACGTACGCTTTACCGCAAGCTGAAGGAATATAATATCGATGAGTGAATGGCGAATGGTCAATGGTGAATGGTCAATAGGCACCACACAATTAGGGCTTCGTTAAGAAAAGCGTCGTTTAGCTTTGGAAAAAATTATCGGCAAATACATTTTATAAACGATATGTTGAACGGGAAGAAAACGCATTCACCATTGACCATTCACCATTCGCTGAAACGCTGGTCCCCGGTGCTCGCGCTCGTGCTGTTGCTGGCGATCGCGTTCACGAACAGCTCCTGCGGCGTTTACAGCTTCCGCGACGTGGCGATCCCCGACTCCATCAAGAGCATCCGCATCCAATACATCGACAATAAGGCGCCTTATGTGAACCCGCAGCTGAGCCCCGCCCTCTCCGAGCGCCTTCGCCGCAAAATCCAGGGCCAGACGCGCCTCTCGCTCACCAATGCCGACAACGCCGACTACGACGTAAAAGCCGTCGTGACCGATTACGCCGTGACGACGTCAGGTATTTCCAACAAAGAGGCAAACCTGAACCGCCTCACCATCACGGTCCACATTTCCCTCACCAACAACCGCAACCCGAACAGCCCTCCGGTCGAATATGACATCAACCGCCCGTTCGACTTCGGCGCCTCGCTTTCCCTGCAACAGGCTGAAGCTGCGCTGTCGGAAGAAATAATCCGCAACCTGACGGACGATATTTTCAACCGCCTGTTTTCGAATTGGTAAATGAATGTAATTTGGCGGCATGGCAGCGCCGATGCAAGCACTTACCGAGCCCCTTCTGAACAAGTCTTTTGCCGACTGCAGTCCCGGTGAGCTGCGCCAGCTGACGGAGCAATATCCCTATTTCGCGCCCGCGCACTTCCTGCTCCTCAAGAAACTCGACCCGGCCTCCGAAGAGTACCGCATCCAGTACCAGAAGGCCATCCTGTATTTCCACGACCCGTTGTCGTTTGAACTCCTGCTCAACCGCGAGCTTGTGCCCGGCACAACGGCACCGGAGCCAGACGCCCCTTCTGGCATCGCCGCGGCTGAGCCGGAAGTTACCCAGCCTGAGCCTGCCGGGATCACCGCGGAGGAAGGCGCCTTACCGGTGTCGTCAGAAGAGCACGAGGGGGCCGAACCGGTGGCCCTTGAAATGCCGGAAATTCCAGAACCCGACGCGCAAGTGGCGCCGCCGCTGCTCTCCGATGAGCTGACCGAGGGCAGGGACGAGATCGCAGACGAAGAGGTAGCCGCACCGCCTCCGGCTGACGAGCCGGCCTCCCTGCCGTCGTTTTCCATCGACCTCAGCGCGCCGCCCAAAGGCGACCTTAGCTTTGAGCCCTTTCACACGGTAGACTACTTCGCCTCCCAAGGCATCAAGCTTACCGCCGCGGAAGAAGTGCCGCGCGATAAGTTCGGCAAACAGCTCAAAAGCTTTACCGACTGGCTTAAGACCATGAAGCGACTGCCCGAGGCGGCGACGCCCGATCCACTCGACACAAAGACCGATGAAAAGGTGGACCACCTTGCCGACGACTCCGTGCAGCAGGCTGATATCGTCACCGAATCGATGGCGGAAGTGTGGCTGAAGCAGGGAAACAAGCGCAAAGCGGCGCAGATCTACCGCAAATTAAGTTTGCTCCATCCCGCAAAAAGCGCTTATTTTGCAGACAAAATCAATAGCCTCAACGACTAATCTCGCTTTATGACCACCTTGTTCCTGATTCTGATCATCATCGCCGCTGTGATTCTTGGCTTTATTGTGCTGGTGCAAAACCCGAAAGGCGGTGGCCTGGCCGGCAACGTGGCCGGCTTCAGCAACCAGTTCATGGGCGTGAAGCAAACTACCGACGTGCTCGAGAAAGGCACCTGGATCTTTGCCGCCGTTATTGCGGTACTGTGCCTCACCTCCACGTTCTTCATCTCCGGCACACGCAACGTCGCCGGCGACGACATCAAGCTCGAAGCGCCTGCACAGCGTACCAACACTACCACTTCCGGCAGCCAGCCCCAGGTACCGACGCCCGCAGCTCCGGCGCAGCAACGCTAAGGGCAGGCCCTAACAAATCATTAAGAATCACCCTGCCACAGCGGCAGGGTTTTTTTATTTACTTTACCCGTATGCGACGCATCCTGCTTATCGTTCTCGGACTCGGCCTGCTGGCCGGCCTCGTCATCGGCTGGATCCTGTTTGGGTCCGGCACCGGATTCAGCGGCCGGAAGGCGACCCTCTACATCTCCTCGAAAGCAGCCACGCGCGAAGCCGTGCTCGACTCGCTGCGCAAGAACGAGATCGTTAGCAATGTGTCGGCCTTCGAGTTCCTGGCCAACCGCCTCGGCTACTGGGACCATATCCGCCCCGGCAAATACGAGTTTCCGAAGGGCACCGGCCTCCTGCGCATCGTACGCACGCTGCGCAACGGTGCACAGACGCCCGTCAAGCTGACGATCACGAAATACCGCACCCTCGGCGATTTCGCGGGCGACGTGGGCCGCAAGTTCGAATGCGACTCAGCCGACATGATGGCTTTCCTCGCCTCGGCCGACTCGCTCCGCCCCTTCAATGCGACGCCCCAGACGGCCATGACCCTGATCTTCCCGGATACCTATACCTACTATTGGAACAGCTCCCCCCGGCAGGTGTTGCGCAAGCTCGCCGATGTTTCGGCGGGTTACTGGACGGCAGCCCGGACCGGCAAAGCGAAGGAGCAGGGCCTTTCGGCCCACGAGGCCTATACCCTCGCTTCCATCGTGGAAGAGGAAACGAATGCGCAGGCCGAGAAAGGCACCATCGCGTCTGTGTACCTGAACCGCCTCCGCAAGGATATGAAGCTGCAGGCCGACCCTACGGCCAAGTATGCCGTTGGCGACTTTACCATCAGGCGGGTGCTGCACGAGCATATCGCCGTTGCCTCGCCGTACAACACCTACTATGTAAAAGGGCTACCACCGGGCCCCATCTGCACGCCACAGCGTAAAACGCTGGATGCCGTGCTGGATGCGCCCCGCACCAACTATTACTTCTTTGTGGCCAACCCCGACAAGCCGGGCACGCACCTGTTTACGGAGACCTACGGCGAGCACCTGACGAACGCGAAAGCTTACCACGAGAACCTCAACGAGCGTGCCCGCCGCAACGCCAACACTTCCCGCTGATGCCCACTCCCTCGCTGAAGCGCCAGTTCCTGACCCGTACGCCCCTCCGCCATGTGATCGAGGGGAGCAAGCATGCATTCGTGCCGGGGATCCGGCATTTCAGCCTCTATGAGCTGACACGTGCCTTTCGCCGGCAACTGGGGCGCACCAGTCTACCGGAGCGGGCGTCCGCCATCTCGTTCAACGTGTTCATGGCCATCCCGCCCACGTTCCTGTTCCTCTTCACACTCGTGCCCTACCTGCCCATTTCCCGGCAGTTCATCCGCGAGCTGTTCGGCATCATCCGCGACGTGATCCCGGGCGAAAAGAACCACACCGCCATCATCGGCTTCCTGCGCGATCTGCTGCTGCGCCCCCGGGGCGGGCTCCTCTCCTTTGGTCTGTTGCTGGCCGTCTTCTTCTCGAGCAATGCCATGATGGGTATCTTGCGTTCCTTCGACAAGAACTATGAAGGCTTCCGTAAAACTACGGGGCTACAAAAGCGCAAGCTGGCGCTCCGCATGACGCTCATCCTGCAGTTCCTCGTCTTCACAGGCATCGCACTGCTCGTGGCCCAGGGCCAGGTGCTAAAATTCATCGGCATCGAAAGCGCCCAGGTGCGCGAGATCATCGCTACCACGCGCTGGGTGGCCATCGTACTGATGGTGTTCTGGTCGGTGTCGTTCATCTACCGGCACGGTCCGGCCGTATCGCAGAAATGGCCCTTCCTGACGCCGGGCTCGGTGTTTGCCACCTCGCTGATGGTGCTGGCATCGGGCATTGTTTCGTATTGGGTCAACAACTTCTCGAGCTACAACAAGCTGTACGGCTCCATCAGTGCCGTCTTTATCCTGATGTCGCTCATTTTCATCAACGCCCTCCTGCTGCTGATCGGCTTCGAGCTCAACGTGACGCTGATCAACCTGAAGCGGGAAAAAGAAGTGGCGCACTTTGGCGTGGCCGGTCCGGTGCCCGACACGGAAGACGGTAAAACCAGTGCAAAAAAGGACGAGCGGTGAACAACGGCGGCGGAACTTTCCGAACTTAGGGTCACAAAAAAACACGCATATGAAAAAACTGGGCTTCCCCCTCCTTTTGGCCGCACTCGTCGGCCTTTTCGCCTTTACCGAGGTGCTGCCCATCGGCGCATCAATGCCGAAGGCGGAACTTAAGATGACCGACATCAGCGGCAAGCAGGTATCGCTGAAGGATGCTGTTGGCACCAACGGCCTCCTGGTCATGTTCTCCTGCAACACCTGCCCGTTTGTGGTGAAATACCAGGAACGCACGATCGAGTCTAGCAATTATGCGCTTGGGAAAAAGATCGGCGTCATCGTGGTGAATTCGAACGAAGCGCAGCGCGGTGCCGACGACTCGTTTGACGCGATGAAGGAGTACGCAAAAACGCAGGGCTACAAGTGGAATTACGTGGTGGACAAGAACTCCGAGCTGGCTGACGCCTTCGGTGCCAACCGCACACCCGAGTGCTTCCTCTTCGATAAGTCGGGCAAGCTCGTATACCACGGCGCCATCGACGACAACGCCAACGACGCCGCAGCGGCTACCCGCAAGCACCTGAAAGAAGCGATGGACGAACTGACCTCCGGCAAGGAAGTGTCAGTGAAAGAGACCCGCTCCGTAGGCTGCACGATCAAGCGTGTGAAGTAGTCAGAAAAGAATGGATAGAAAAAGCCCCGACGCTAACGTCGGGGCTTTTTCTATGGCTTCGGAGCAACCAGTTTTTTAAGTTCCTGGTGGAAACGTTCTTTCGATAATCCTTCCTCGTAAAACGCCCGGTAGCCGGTGGCCGGATTGAGAAACAGGGTGGCCGGAATCGACCCGGACCATTTCGGATCAACGGGCGGGCAGAAGCGGTCGGCGTTGGTTTCGTCGAGGAAGACGATCGGTGCCGTGAAGCCACGTTTTTTGGCAAAGGCCGGCAGCTTCGGGTAAGCTTCGGTGAGGTCGAGGCTCACGAGCAGCAGGCGCACGCCGGCGCTGTCGTAGCGCTTCACGAGCTCCTGGAAATACGGTATCTCGGCGATGCAGGGCTTACAAAACGTAGCCCAGAAGTTGATGACCGTGGGACGGTCGGGCGCCGCCATAGCCGCTTCGAGGTCGGCGAGCTTCCATTTCGGGATCGCCTTTCCCTGCGCACTTGCCCCGATGGAGCCGCACACAAAGGCAGTTGCAAGTACCAGTTTATTGATCGTTTTCTGCATAAAGTCCCCATTGTTGTGCCAGCGCGCCATAATGCGCATCGGGCAGTTGTTGCTGCGCATAATGACCGGCGACGCTTTTCTGGCGGTAGGCCTCGTAGAGGGTGACCGCGCAGGCCACCGAGATGTTGAGCGACTGGATCATGCCCACCTGCGGAATGATGAAGTTGCCGTCGGCCTGCTCACGGAATTCGTCGCTGACACCGGCGTGCTCATTGCCAAAAACGAGGGCCGTGGGCACGGTGAGGTCGCAGTCGTATAAACTTACGGCATCGGTCGACAAGTGGGTTGTTAAAATGCGCCCGTACTTGCCGCGGAGCTTGCGGAAGCATTCGGCCGCATCCGTGAACTGGTGCACTGTGAGCCATTTGGCGGCACTGCTCGATGAGCGGGCGCCCCACTTTTTATGGCGCGGGATCTTGGTATTGAGCACGTAAATCTCCTGCACACCAACGGCGTCGCAGGAGCGCATCACGGCGGAGATGTTATGCGGGTCAAACACATTCTCCAGCACAATGGTCAGGCCGGCCTGTCTTTTGGAAAGTACGGCTTCGATTTTTTCGCGTCGTTCGTTGGTCATATGCCCTGCAAAGAAAATCTTTGTCGCCTGATTTTGAATATACTATTTCCCTTAAATTTGCACCCCGTCGCGGAAACAACGCAAGGCGTTTCTTCGATTCCCCGGTACGGGTGGTGGCGCAGCCCGGTAGCGCACTTGCATGGGGTGCAAGGGGTCGCTGGTTCGAATCCAGTCCACCCGACTTTAAGAAAAGCCTCAGACGAAAGTCGGAGGCTTTTTTCATTACCTATAGTCCGGTAGCGCATCCCGCCCGTTGGGCGGGAAAGTCGCTGTCCCGGGGCTTCGGGGCGAATCCAGTCCACCCGACTTCAAGAATAAAAGCCTCAGACCGAAGCCACGCGACTTTTTTCTTGTTGGCTGATCGCAATGCGGCGCATCGCGTCATGGCAAGAATGGTTGGATTGCGACGTCAGCACTGGTGCGCCATAACGAACCTTCCGACGCGTTGTGATCACGTGCATCAGGTCATAATCGATTGCCGTATAGAAGCGCAACGATCCGTCGACTTTTCTTACATCGCACGACACGCCCAAGCAACCAAATTGATTGCCTTCAGGAAGATTTTTCATCCACGGTACTTCGCTTCAATACGCTGTCAGTGCAAGTGCTCCCCGGAACGCCTGGTACCGGCACGGATGGCCCTGCACCGGGTCGCAATAGACCTCGACATAAAAATCGTAAAGACGGTAGCACTGCACGAGGTAGCCCTTCACCACCTTCTCTGCGACCGGTTGTGCCCAAAGTTCCAGCTCTTCGGCCTTCGCCGCCAGGGTGAGTCCCGTAAATTCTCGGAGTGTCATGACCTTGTTTTTATTGCTGTTATGAACGTTGGATTACAGGTAGGGCTTCAGCCCGACCGGGCTCCGGAACTTCCGGCTCGAGAGGATCCGGTCGCCCTTGCTGGTAAAGTAGACTTCTACGAACGTGGCGCGTAGCTGGAAAAGCAGGATGTGCTTGTTTTGCTGGATCCGCTCCCCGATACAGGCGCCATTCAGGAGCAACCCCCGGAGCTGCTGATGGGCATTCAATGCCTGAAACTGTCGTGCTTGCATAGATGACGAATGGACGGGAGCACGCACAGGAATGGTGCCATAAGCGCCTAGCGCCGTGCTTCCAAAGCAACAAAATGTTTATCGACATCACCATACGCACCACAATCTCCTCAACAAAAAAACGATGCCCGCTGCGGCAATGCCCCAGAAGTGCGGCCGGGCGAACTTTTCCGTGTCCCTTGGCCGCGGCACTGGCTTTGCACCTATGGCAGTGGCCGCGATCACTGGGAAATGGTCGCCGGCCTGGCGTAGAGGCGGCTTCCGGGAGAGGTCGCCTTTTTTTTCAATACGCCGCATCCGTATTTTCACGGCACCAAAGCACTGCCATGATCACCGATGCCCAAACCAATTTGCTCTACCTTTCCGACCGGCTCAGTACCAAGCAAAAGCCTTTCTACGACCGCTTCACGGCACTCCTGGAAGCAAACGGGCTCCGGTATGCAGCGTTGCCCGCCACCCGCGACATCTGGGCCCGCGACTATATGCCGGTACAGGTGGCCCAGCAGAAATTCGTCCGGTTCGTCTACGATCCCTCCTACCTGAAAGCTCAGAAATGGCGGCTCACGATCACCGATGCGGCGGAAGTCTGTGCCGCGATCGGCATCGAGGCAGCCGCGGTGCCGATCGTGCTCGACGGCGGCAACGTCGTCAAGGACGCGCAGCAGGTGATCGTGACTACGCGTGTGTTCGAAGAAAACCCACAGTACACAGAAAAAGAGCTGCTGCGCGCGCTCGAAGCGGCACTCGAGGTGGAACGCGTGATCGTGGTGCCCCGGCAGCCCTACGACTATACCGGCCATGCCGACGGCATACTGCGCTTTGTCGATGCACACACCGTGCTGGTGAATGCGTATAAAGCCGGTGAGAACGCGACCTTTCTCCGGAACCTCGCCCTCTCCCTCCACAACGCCGGACTGAAGACCGAAGAGATACCCTACGCACCCGGGGACCTGCTGCAAAAGCTCACGGGTGCCGGCGGCCTGTATATCAACTACCTCCACCTGGGCGATACGATCGTGCTCCCGGTGTTTGGCATTGCGGCCGACGAGATCGCAGAGCGCCGGATGCATGCCCTTTTTCCGGGCCACCGCATCTTAACGATCGACTGCCGCGAGCTGGCTCCCGAGGGCGGGTTGCTGCATTGTATCAGCTGGAATATCCTGCAGTAATCGATGTGGCCCGTGTTCCGGAGATTCTATAAATTTTTTATGGTTGATTGAAACTCATTTCGTTATTTTGCACCTCCCCAACGGGATGTAGCGCAGCCCGGTAGCGCGCTTCGTTCGGGACGAAGAGGCCGCTGGTTCGAATCCAGTCATCCCGACAAAGCCCTGAGGTATTCCTCGGGGCTTTCTCTTTTTCACCACTTGATGCCCCGGCTGATTAGCTTTACCTGGAAAGATCCTTGTGCTTCGGAATAGCCAACCGGAACCAGTGCCACCATTGCCTCTTCATGGAATCAACAAAAGCACCGATAGCTTTCCTTTTCCCGCCGCCAAGCTCAAACTTCCGTCTCCCTTTCTGCTTTCTTATCTTCGCGACCCATGGACATCCTCATCCGGCACGCCACCATCGTTGACCCGGCTTCGCCGCACCACCTCCAGAATGCCGACCTGCTGCTGCGCGACGGCCACATCAGTCGCCTGGCGCCGTCGCTCACCGAAACGGCCGCCCAGGTCATCGACCTCGAGGGACTGCACCTCTCCCCCGGCTGGATCGACCTCTTCGCCCACTTTTGCGACCCCGGCCAGGAGCAGCGTGAAACGATCGGCACCGGCACTGCCGCCGCGGCTGCAGGCGGTTACACCGACGTGCTGCTGGTGCCCAACACCGCTCCCTGCGCGCACAACAAATCC
This sequence comes from Flaviaestuariibacter amylovorans, assembly GCF_039541815.1. NCBI lineage: Bacteria > Pseudomonadati > Bacteroidota > Chitinophagia > Chitinophagales > Chitinophagaceae > Flaviaestuariibacter > Flaviaestuariibacter amylovorans. The sequence goes on along the minus strand of NZ_BAABGY010000007.1, from coordinate 309,253 downwards.
ACCATCGAATACATCCGGGCCAAAGGGGCCGCGTCGCCCGTACAGGTGCACCCGCTCGGCGCCATCAGCAAAAACACCGAGGGGAAAGAGCTCGCCGAGATGTACGATATGCACGCAGCCGGCGCCCCCGCCTTCACCGACGGGTGGAACCCGGTGCAGTCGGGCGGACTCATGATGAAGGCACTTCAATACGTGCGGGCGATCGACGTGCCCCTCATCCAGGTGCCCGACGACCGCTCCTTCAACCCCGGCGGCCTCATGCACGAAGGGATCGTATCGACGCAGCTCGGGCTACCCGGCCGGCCTGCGCTTGCCGAGGAGCTCATGATCGCGCGCGACATTGAGCTCGTACGCTACACAGGCGCCCGCCTGCACTTCACCGGTATTTCCACGGCCCGCTCCGTGGCCCTCATCCGGGCGGCAAAGGCGGAAGGGCTCCCGGTTTCCTGCTCGGTTACCCCCCTACACCTGCTGTATACAGAAGATGATCTCCGCAGCTACGATACGAACCTGAAGCTCGTGCCGCCGCTCCGCACCGCTGCCGACCGCGACGCGCTATGCGAGGGCCTGCGCGACGGCAGCATCGATTGCGTGGCGGCGCACCACCTGCCGCAGGATACCGACCATAAGATCGTGGAGTTCGAGTATGCCGGTCCGGGCGCCATCGGTCTCCAGACGACCTTCGGGGCGCTGCGCACCGCGCTGCCGGAGCTGGACGTCACGCAACTTTGTGCCTTGCTCGGTGCCAATGCGCGCCGCCTGTTCGGGCTACCGCCGTTCCCGATCCGGGAAGGCGCCCCGGCACGCCTCACGCTGTTCGTTCCGGACGCCACCTGGTCGTTCATGGAAGCCGCAAACCGGAGCCGCTCGGCCAACTCGCCATTTTTTGGAAAAGCCTTAACAGGACAGCCCGCCGGTATTATTACCACGGGGGGTGTATTTTTGAATACTTTTTAAACTGCTTATGCCCACCGTAAAGCCCATCTCCCAGGTTGTTGCCGGACTGATCATCGCAGCGGCCATGATCGCCGCCCACATCGGGATCCATGTGTCGGGGAACTTCCTCAATACGACGGCTGTGTACCTGGGCTACCTGCCGCTTCCGCTCGGCCTGCTGTACTTCGTGCGCCGGCACGCACACGCGCAAGGCACAGGCGCCACCTTCGGCAACCTGTTTGCCTACGGCTTCCGCATCACCGCGGTCGTGATCGTGATCATGGTGATCTATGCCGCCCTCTTCTACACCGTGCTTCCGCAATACAAAGACCGCATCATGGAAGCGAGCATGAAAGCGCAGGAGTTCGGTAACAAGCAAACCATCGACGATGAGGCCGGCACCGAAAAGCTCGCCCGACGCGATGACCACTTCATCCAGTGGACCGTTTCCTTCACCCTCTTCCGCTTACTTTTCATCGGAGCGCTCTCCTCGCTGCTGGCTGCCGCCGTCAGCCCGAAGCACGCCAAATCCTAAAGCATCCTATGGACCTTTCGATCGTAGTGCCCCTGTTCAATGAAGAAGAATCGCTGCCCGAGCTCTGCGCCTGGATCGACCGGGTATGCACCGAGCACCAGTTCAGCTACGAGGTGATCCTCGTGGACGACGGCAGCACCGACGACTCCTGGGAGGTAGTGACGCGGCTGCGGGCGAACGACGACCGGATCAAAGGCATCCGCTTCCAGCGCAACTACGGCAAGTCGGCGGCGCTCAACGAGGGCTTCAAGGCCGCCTCGGGCGACGTGGTGATCACCATGGATGCCGACCTGCAGGATTCGCCCGACGAGATCCCGGGCCTGCGCCACATGATCCTCGTGGAAGGGTTCGACCTCGTGAGCGGCTGGAAGAAGAAGCGCTACGATAACAAACTGACTAAGAACCTGCCGTCCAAGCTGTTCAACGCAGCCACGCGAAAGGTGTCGAGTATCCACCTGCACGATTTCAATTGCGGCCTCAAGGCCTATCGTCGCAAAGTGGTGAAGAGCATCGAGGTGTACGGAGAGATGCACCGCTACATCCCCGTGCTCGCCAAGTGGGCCGGCTTCCGCCGGATCGGCGAGAAGGTCGTGGAGCACCGGGCCCGTAAATACGGCGTCACCAAGTTTGGCTGGGAGCGCTTCGTCAATGGTTTTCTCGACCTCATGTCGATCACCTTCGTGGGCAAGTTCTCGAAGCGGCCGATGCACTTCTTCGGGCTTTGGGGTTCGCTTTTTTTCCTGGTCGGCTTCATCCTGACGCTGTTCCTGCTGATCTCCAAGATCGCCGACCCGGAGGCACACCCACTCACCAACCGCCCCGCGTTCTACCTGGCGCTCACCTCACTCGTGATCGGCATGCAACTGTTCCTGGCGGGCTTCGTATCGGAGCTCGTGGCGCGCAACGCACCGGGCCGCAACTCCTACCTGATCGAAGAAAAATCCGGACTCTGATGGCCAGCATCGTGATCATTGGTCCCGCCTGGCCGCTGCGCGGCGGACTCGCCACCTTCGACCAGCGCCTCGCTACCGAATTTCTACGGGAAGGGCACGACTGCTCGCTCCTCTCCTTTTCGCTGCAATACCCGTCGGTGCTCTTTCCCGGAAAGACGCAGTACAGCGACGAGCCCGCTCCGGAAGGCTTGCGCATCCGCTCCCTCATCAACTCCGTGAACCCACTCAACTGGCTCTCCGTGGGCCGTCGCCTGCGCCGCGAGCGCCCCGACCTCGTGGTGGTGCGCTACTGGCTGCCCTTTATGGGGCCCGCGCTTGGAACCATCCTGCGGCAGGTACGCAAGAACCGGCATACCCGGGTGGTGTGCATCGCCGACAACGTAGTGCCGCACGAAAAGCGCGCCTTCGACACCGCGTTTACCAAATACTTCCTGCCGTCCTGTGATGCTTTTGTAACGATGAGCGACAAGGTGCTCCGCGACCTGCGCATGTTTGAAGGCAGCAAGCCCGCGGTGCTCGTGCAGCACCCGCTCTACGACAACTTCGGCAGCAAGCTCCCGAAGCGCGATGCGCGCAAGCACCTCGGCCTTCCCGAAGGCGACCGCATCATCCTCTTCTTCGGCTTCATCCGCAAGTACAAGGGCCTCGACCTCTTGCTGCAGGCGATGAAGGAAGCGCCCATCCGCGAGCAGGGAATCAAGCTGCTGGTGGCCGGTGAGTTTTATGAAGACGAGGCGCCCTACCGGGAGCTCATGGCGCAGGCGGGCATCTCGGCGTCGGTGATCCTCCATACAAAGTTCATCCCCGACCCGGAGGTCCGCTATTACCTGTGCGCCGCCGACTTTATCGTGCAGCCTTACCGCAACGCCACCCAGAGCGGAGTGACGCCCCTCGCCTACTACTTCGAGCGACCGATGGTGGTGACCAATGTAGGTGGACTGCCCGACCTCGTACCCGATGGCCGCTGCGGCATCGTGTGCGCGCCGGAGCCCGCCGCCATCGCCGCCGCGGTTGCCGAATGCTACCGGGTGGGCGAAGCGCATTTCATCCCGCACCTGCAGGAAGAGAAGAAAAAATATGCGTGGAGCCACCTGACGCGCGCAATCCTCGAAGTGGCCCACACTCCAAAGCCCTAAGCACATGTATCCCGGAAGACCCAGCATCGTTATTCGCCTCGTGTCCATAATCCTCGATTATCTGTTCGTGACGATCCTGTTCGCGACAGTGATCGTACTGTTTCGCAAAGACCTCCTCGCCGACCCGAAGCTCCTGATGCAGCCGAAGGACGATGCGACGCGCATGTTCGCCTGGGGCATGATACTCGTGTTCATGCTGAAGGATACGATCGGTGGCCGGAGCCTGGCGAAGCGCATGCTCGGCCTCCACATCATCGACAACAAGGGCGGCTACCGAGCGCAGGCCGTGCAGTGCTTCGTTCGCAACATTCCCATCATGGTCTGGTTCGTGGAGGTAGTCGTGTTGCTGTTCAGCCCCGACCGCCGCCTCGGCGACCTCATGGGCGGTACCCGTGTGGTGACCGACGAATACCTGCATGAGCAGGAGCGCCTCAACAGCCTTACGGAGGATAGCGGCCCCTTCTAAGGCGCGGCTCCGATTTTCCACCTAACTTGCCCAGGGCGCAGCATGCCCCTTCACACATGATCTACAGAAGCAAAGCACCGCTCCGCATCGGCCTCGCCGGTGGCGGCACCGACGTAAGTCCGTACAGCGACCTGTACGGCGGCACCATCCTCAACGCCACCATCTCGCTGTACGCGCATGCCTCCATCGAGCCGCTGCACGAGCCGAAGATCATCCTCGAAACGAACGACCGCAGCGAGCGCCTCGAGTACGATTTTGCAAAAGAGCTTCCGATCGACGGCCAGCTTGATCTGCTCAAAGGCGTGTACAATGCCGTGCAACGCGATTACGGCTCCATCAACGGCGGCTTTCGCCTCTCCACCTTTGTAGACGCGCCTGCCGGCTCCGGCCTCGGCACGTCTTCGACGCTGGTAGTGGCCATCATCGGCGCCTTTGCCGAATGGATGCGGTTGCCACTCGGCGAGTACGACATCGCGCACTATGCCTATGCCATCGAGCGCAACGAGCTGAAGATGGCCGGTGGCAAGCAGGACCAGTATGCCGCGACCTTCGGAGGCGTCAACTTCATGGAGTTCTACGAGGGCGACAAGGTGATCGTGAACCCGCTCCGCATCAAGCAGCATTACCTCTTCGAGCTCGAGAACAACCTGGTGCTGTATTATACCGCTACGAGCCGCGAGTCGGCGAAGATCATCGAACAGCAGACAAAGAACGTGGTGGCAAAGAAAGAAGGCTCCATCGAGGCCATGCACCAGCTGAAGCAGCAGGCCCAGATGATGAAGGAAGCGCTGCTCAAGGGCCGTATCCACGAGCTCGGCGAGATCCTCGACTATGGCTACCAGCAAAAGCGCCTCATGGCCGAGGGCATCTCCAACCCGCTGATGGAAGACATCTACGACACCGCGAAGAAGGCAGGCGCCACCGGTGGAAAGATCTCCGGCGCCGGCGGCGGTGGCTTCATGATCTTCTACTGCCCCGGCAACACGCGCTTCTCCGTTATCAAGAGCCTCGAGCGCTTTGGCGGCGTGCATCGTCCCTACCAGTTCGTGGAGCACGGAATGAAAAGCTGGTGCCTTTAAGCGGATGGGGTAATGGGGTAATGGGGTAATGAGATAACCAAACTGCCCGGATCGCATCGCGATCCGGGCAGTTTTTTTTGAACGGATTACTTTAGAGAACCAGTACTGCCGTAAGGACGCTAAGTCCTAAGTTCCCCCTACGGGGGACAGGGGGCCGGGGCCGGGGCCGGGCAAACTGTCGAATAGAGCCCGTAAATTCGCTGCCTGTTCAAACACAATACATGGAAAAGATCAGGAACATCATACAGGCGTCGATCGATGTAAAGCAGCAGGTGCTCGAAAACGAATCGATGCTGCAGACGGTGGCCACCATCGCCAACGAGATCGTCGCATCGCTCCAGGCCGGCAACCGCATCTACTTCTGCGGCAACGGCGGCTCGGCAGCCGATGCGCAGCACCTCGCCGCCGAATTCTCGGGCCGTTTCTACACCGACCGCAAGGCGCTTCCTGCGGAGGCGCTCCATTGCAATACCTCCTACCTTACTGCCGTCGCCAACGACTACAGCTACGACGTGATCTACGCCCGCCTCGTGGAAGGCATCGGCCGGCCGGGCGACGTGCTCATCGGGCTTTCCACATCGGGCAACTCCGCCAACATCGTGCGTGCCTTTGAAACCGCGCGCCATATCGGCATCCGTACCGTCGGCTTTACCGGGCAGGCCGGGGGCCTCATGCGCGGCCTCTCCGACCACCTGCTCAACGTTCCCTCCTCCGACACGCCGCGCATCCAGGAAAGCCATATCCTGCTAGGACATATCATTTGCCAATTAGTAGAAGAACAGTACTTCACGCACGAGGGCAACTAACTATTTCGGACCTCAGATTTTTGATTTTTCGGGGAACTGGTCAAATCTGAAATCTGAAATCTGAAATCGCAAATCTGAAATCCAGATGATTCAAATAACAGAAGCTGTTGTGCTCGCCGGAGGCCTTGGCACGCGGCTCCGCTCCGCGGTGCCCGACCTGCCCAAGTGCATGGCTCCCGTGGCCGGCCGGCCCTTCCTGGGTTATGTGATCGACTCCCTGCGCCGCGAAGGGGTGCAACGTTTCATCTTTTCGCTTGGCTATATGTACGAGGCGATCGAAGCCTGGCTTTCCGAGGCTTATCCTACGCTCGATTACGTATCCGTCATCGAAGCCGAGCCACTGGGCACCGGGGGCGGCATCCAGTTGGCCCTGCGCGCGGCGGTTTCGGAACAAGTGCTGGTTGCGAACGGCGACACGCTGTTCGAGGTGAGCGTAGCCGACCTGGCTGAAGTGCATGCCCGCACTGGTGCCGAATGCACGCTTGCACTGAAGCCCATGACCGATTTCGACCGCTACGGCGTGGTGCGCATCGACGGCGCGGGGACCGTGATGGCATTCGAGGAAAAAAAACAATATGCCGAAGGGTTGATCAACGGCGGGCTGTACCTGGTCAACCGGGCAAGCCTGCTTGCTCTGGGGCTACCGGAGAAATTTTCGTTTGAAAAAGAATACCTGGAGCCGTCCGTAGCACGTCGTGCCCTTGCAGGTGCGGTGCAGGAGGGTTATTTCATCGACATCGGGCTACCCGGGGACTACAGCCGCGCACAGACGGAGCTGCAGCCAAAAACGCTCGACCTGGCAGCCGTGGACAATAGCTGGACCCTCTTCCTCGACCGCGATGGCGTCATCAACGACGAGATCGTGGGTACCTATGTGCTGAGCTGGGAAGGCTTCCGCTTCAGCACCGGCGTACTGGAAGCGATGCCCCTATTGGCCAGCAGCTTCGGGCGCATTGTGCTCGTAAGCAACCAGCGCGGTGTGGGCCGTGGCCTTATGAGCGCTGCCGACCTCGACCGTATTCATACGGAAATGAGGAGCAGCATCGAAGCGGTCGGCGGCCGGCTCGATGCGGTCTATTTTTGCACGGAGAAAGAGGAGCGCTGCTTCTTCCGGAAGCCCAACCCGGGCATGGCCGTGCAGGCGCGGGCCCAATTCCCCGATATCGATCCGAAGAAATCCATCATGGTCGGCAACAAGCCGAGCGATATGCGCTTTGGCCGCGCCGCCGGGCTCTACACGGTATTTGTCACCACCACCAATCCCGGTCAGCCCTTCCCCCACCCCGACATCGACCGGATTTATCCAACGCTATTGGACTTCACCCGGGACCTCGAGCGTGCGAAGGAACGCTGACTCCTATGATCATACGACCTACGCAGATTTGCTTGCGCACGGGCTTGGACCGGATCGTTGAGTGTTCGCCGGTCGGCTAGCGGCATTACGTACGGAACGTGCCCTTCGCGAAAAGTCAGTGCCAACCGTATAAAATCATAAAAATCTGCGTTCCTTCTCTCCGGCCCCAATCTTAAGATACTTTTTAAACGCTTTTACCGTTCTTAGAGGTGCCCAAAAAGCACACCGTGAAGAAACCGTTCCTGTTACTTTTTATACTGGCCGCCCTTGCATCCGGCCTATCGGCTCAGAAGATCGCCGCTTCCGACCTTCGTACCTTACGTGCGAAGGAAGATTCGCTGAAGCAACTGGCCATCAACCTCCATACCGACACCTTACCGGAAGGCCGCCTCCGCAGCGACTCGATCTTCATCCGTACGCTGGTTCGCAGCCTGCAGACGAAAAACTCGTTCTACTATCCGTTCGATTCGGTACTCGGCGTGTCGCGGCTGTATGCGCCCGATAGCGCCTTCCGCATCTTTACCTGGGCCGTAGAGCTCCCCAACCTCGGCTACCAAAGCCGCAAGCGCGGGGCCATCCAGATGCGCACACCCGACGGTTCGCTCCGCCTCATCCCGCTTCGCGACGTTACCGGGTACACCGAAGGTCCGTCCGACTCGGTACGCGGCAAGGACAACTGGATTGGCGCCGTATACTACAACATCGTCAAAACATCGTGGAACGCGAAGCCCCACTACACCCTCTTCGGGCTTGATGTATACGGCCCCACCAAGCGTAAGTGGATCGAGGTGCTGACCTTCGACGAGCGCCAGCAGCCCCAGTTCGGTGCTACCGGTGGTCTGTTCGACTTTACGCAGGATTCGATCCCCGGCAAGGCCCGCGACCGCTTCTACATCGAGTACAAGCGCGAGGCCAGTACGCTCGTCAATTACGTCGACGAGCAGAAGATGATCCTCTACGACCACCTCGTCTCCGAATCCAACCAGCCCGACCTTCCGTATACCATGATCCCGGACGGCGACTCCGAAGGCTTCAAGTGGGAAAGTGGCCGCTGGGTGCACGTGAGCAAGGTGTTCGACTACAAGATCGATATGAACGGCGCCGACCCCCTGCTGGGCAAGCCGCCTGTGGGCGATGCCCTCCTAGACCGCGATGGTAACGTGGACGAAGAAAAGCTCCAGCAAAGCACCGATCGCAACACAGGCGACGACGGCGCCAAGGAAGATGCGAAAAAGAAAAAGAAGAAAAAGGGCGAGTAGCCCTTTTTTCATGCCGGTTTAGCCCTACGGGCGCGAAGGGCATTCCCCTATCTTTATCGCCCAAACACCCTTGCCCATGCCCCTCGAGATCGAGCGTAAGTTCCTGGTAAAGAAAGACGAATGGGCCGCCTGGCCGAAAGAAGCCCCGCATTACCTGCAGCAAGGCTACCTCACCAAAGACCTCATCAAGACCGTCCGCGTGCGCGTCAGCGATGAAACCGGCTACCTGACGATCAAAGGCAAAGTGCAGGGCATTTCCCGCGACGAATTCGAATTCGAGATCCCGCGGCCCGAAGCGCTCGAGCTGCTGCACAAGTTCTGCGATACCGTGGTCAGCAAGAACCGATTCATTATTCCCTACGAAGGCAAGCTCTGGGAGGTGGATGAATTCCTCGAAAAGAACGATGGCCTTATCGTAGCCGAGATCGAGTTGTCCGCTGAAGACGAAACCTTCGCACTTCCTCCTTTCATCGATCGCGAGGTGACGGGTGAAAAGAAATATTACAACGGGCAACTGTCGCGCGTTCCGTATTCGGAATGGCCGGTGGAAGAACGGTGACCCGCAGACAAGGCTTCGCGCGCAATAATCACCTTCAGTCATTTATATTCAGCGCACTTTTTTTTGAAGCCTCCGTGATGCGGGGGCTTTTTTGTCATTGAGAACCACGTGCTCTTTCGCAAACTTCCCGACAATTCGGGAGTTTGCTTCGCTTCGCTCGCAATGACCGCAATGCGCGGTAAGGCTTCTCCACGAAATAGGAAACGATAAAAAAGAAAAAGGTCGCACAGAGGCAACCTTTACTAATAAACTAATAGACCAATAGACTAATAAACCCGTTAGTCATCCAGCTTCAGCACGGCGAGGAAGGCCTCCTGCGGCACTTCCACGTTGCCGATCTGGCGCATGCGCTTCTTGCCTTCCTTCTGCTTTTCAAGCAGCTTGCGCTTACGGGAGATGTCGCCACCATAACACTTCGCGGTCACGTCCTTGCGGATGGCCGAGATGTTCTCGCGGGCGAGGATCTTGGCGCCCACGGCCGCCTGGATGGCGATCTGGAACTGCTGGCGCGGCAGGAGCTCCTTCAGCTTTTCGCACAGCTTGCGGCCGAAGTCCTGGGCACGGCCGCGGTGTATGAGCGCGGAAAGGGCATCTACCTTGTCGTTGTTGAGGAGGATGTCCATCTTCACGATGTCGGCCTCGCGATAACCGATTGGGTTATAATCGAACGAAGCGTAGCCGCGGGTCTGGCTCTTCAGCTTGTCGTAGAAATCGAAAACGATCTCGGTCAGGGGCATCTCGAAAATGAGCTCCACGCGCGTGGTGGTGATGTAGCTCTGGTTGATCAGGATGCCGCGCTTGCCAAGGCAGAGCGTCATGATATTGCCGACGTACTCACCTTTGGTAATGATCTCGGCGCGGATAAAAGGCTCCTCGATGCGGTCGGTCTTTACCGGCTCAGGCATCTCGGCCGGGTTGTTCACGATCACCTTCTCACCCTTAGTGGTATAGGCGATGAACGATACGTTCGGAACCGTGGTGATCACCGTCTGGTTGAACTCGCGCTCCAGGCGCTCCTGGATGATCTCCATGTGGAGCAGGCCGAGGAAGCCGCAACGGAAGCCAAAGCCGAGGGCCTGCGAGGTCTCGAGCTCGAAGGTGAGCGAGGCGTCGTTGAGCTGGAGCTTTTCCATGCAGTCGCGCAGCTCTTCGAAGGCGTCGGTTTCCACTGGGAAAATGCCGGCGAACACCATCGGCTTTACTTCCTGGAAGCCCTTGATCATTTCCTGCGTGGGTCGGGAAGCGGTGGTCAGCGTATCGCCCACTTTCACTTCCTTGGCGTTCTTGATACCGGTGATGATATAGCCTACGTCGCCGGCGCACACTTCCTTCGTGGGCGAAGGCTTCAGCTTCAGCACACCCACCTCACTAGCTTCGTACTCCTGGCCGGTGCTGACGAACTGTACCTTTTCGCCGCTGCGGATGGTACCGTTGAGTACGCGGTAGTAGACGATGATGCCACGGAAGGAGTTGAACACGGAGTCGAAGATCAGCGCCTGCAGCGGGGCCTCGGGGTCGCCCTTTGGTGCGGGTATGCGCTCTACGATGGCTTCGAGGATACCGTCGATGCCGATGCCGGAGCGGCCGGAGGCAAGCAGGATATCCTCGGGCTTGCAGCCGATGAGGTCAATGATCTGGTCCTTCACCTCCTCGATCATCGCGCCGTCCATATCGATCTTGTTGATGACCGGGATGATCTCGAGGTCGTTCTCGAGGGCGAGGTAGAGGTTGGAGATCGTTTGTGCCTGGATACCTTGGGTGGCGTCCACCAGCAGCAGGGCGCCTTCGCAGGCAGCCAGCGCGCGCGACACCTCGTAGGAGAAGTCGACGTGGCCGGGTGTATCGATCAGGTTGAGCACGTATTTCTCACCCTTGTGGACGTGGTTGATCTGGATCGCGTGGCTCTTGATGGTAATGCCTTTTTCGCGCTCAAGGTCCATATCGTCGAGCACCTGGTCCATCATTTCGCGCTCGGAAATGGTGTTGGTGGTCTGGAGCAGGCGGTCGGCCAGGGTACTTTTACCGTGGTCGATGTGGGCGATGATACAGAAATTACGGATATTCTTCATTGCAAAACCCTCCTTTGGGAAGGTCGGCAAAGGTAACAAAAAGCCGTGGCCCTCAATGAATTTGCTGTTAATTCCTATCTTGACGGCCCCGCTTTTCGACCAGCGGGTGCCAATGCGCCATGAAACAGGCCTTCAAGCGGTTCCTGCACAGCCGCGGCCTCTATGAGCCGCTCAAATACAGCGCCCTGTTCCGCGCCTGGCAGCGCCTGTTCAAGCCGGCGGTGATCGCGGCCGAACGCCACGAGATCGCCTTCTACCAATCCTTCGTTCCGCCCGGCGCGCTCATCTTCGACATCGGTGGCAACGACGGCCACAAAACCGAAGCCTTCCTGCACCTCGCCCGAACGGTGGTGACCTGTGAGCCTGACGCGCAGAATGTGCACACGCTGCGGGTCCGATTCCGGAACCGGCGGCAGCGGGTGCACATCGAGCCCGTTGCCCTGGGCGCCGCGCCCGGCACCCTCCCCCTCCAGGTGCACCACCCCGGCTCGGCCTTTAACACGCTCAACCCGAAGTTCCGCGCCATCACCGAGGCCGACCGCGCCACCCGCTGGAACGAGGAGATCGCCTTTACGGGTACTACCGACGTTCCGGTCACAACGCTCGACGCCCTCATTGAAAAATACGGCGTACCGACATTTGTAAAGATCGACGTAGAAGGCTATGAGCTCGAAGTGGTGAAGGGCCTCTCCCGCCCCATCGCCTTCCTGAGCCTCGAATGTCTCTTCCCCGAGTTCCGTGACGAGCTACAGGAGAGTCTTTCCCTGCTTACCGGGCTCGATGGCAGCTGCACCTTCAACCTCTCGGTGCACGAAAAGCTGATCTACCCTCGTTGGTTGTCGCGCACCGGGCTCCAGCAGGTGCTCGATACCTGGACGGAGCCGCATTTCGAGCTCATCGTGCGGATGCCGTCTGCGGACTGAGCTGCATCCTGAAACATCACTTGTTGTAAGGGCAAAAGTCAAAATTCAAAAACGCTTAATATGATAACATAGCCCTTCGGCGATGACCACCGGTACAGAGCTTTTGACTTTTTACTTTTGAATTTTTACTTTCCTAATTACCCTAGATCCGCAAGCGCATCCAACAGGCAGCGTCCCGTAGAAATACGTTCCGCCAGCGGTTGCATCCGGTTCCTCATGGCTGCATACTTTACATCCGTCATTCCGGCGATTCGCGCGCCGATATTGGAAAGCGACGGTACCGAAAAACCGATGCCGTACCTGGCGACCAGCGCTGCGGCCGCACTTTCGTCGTGGCAGATGATGGGTAGGCCGGCCAGTATGAACAGCGAAAGCTTGTGTGGACTGATATACCGCGCATAGTCGCCGAGCGGCCCCTTCAACTCCGTGCTGCTCTCCCCGTCCCAGACGAGCCCGAACGATCCAGGCAGTAATGCCGGAAGCCGGGCCGGCTCATGGGCGCCATGGTACACGCAGTTGCGTGCCTGCGGCAGCAACGACGATGCCTCGCCAAACAGGTGAAAGGTGAGCGTGTTGTAACGGGGCAGTTCCTGCAGGAAGCCGCTTTTGAACAGGTTGCCGGCAAAGACGATCTCCATGCTTTTGGCGCGGCCCGACCCGGATGGCAGGGCCCTGAAATCGAAGAAGTCGATGGTGGCGATGCAGGCTTCGGGGAAGTGCTCCTGTAGCCACGCCCGCATGGTAGCGTTGTGCGCGATGAAGCGGTCGAACATGCGGAAGCAGGCAAGCTCGCGCCCGAGCAGTTCGGCATTTCCATCCTTGATGCCGTTGATGTCGGTAACATAGCAGATAAAGCGTACGTCTTTCCGGAACCGTTTCAATGTCTGCAGCAGCAGGCGATTCATCCGTGCATAGAGCGGCCATTGCAGCAGTACCTCAGCACCGCGCGGCAAGGTGCGCGCCAGGTGTCCCAGCTGCCAAAGCCGGCGAAACTTCGCCGCAGCAGAGAAGTTGTGATGATCACGGAAGCGCAGTTGGCTCCAGCCATGCTCCAGGAGGATCGACTCGATGTCTTTATTGCCGATGCCACCGTGCAGCACGGGTTCGCTCAGGAGGTGCTCCTGGATAAAGAAACGGAACTGTTTGTTTTGCTCAGGCGGCACCGGCAGCGGGTTTAGAACGAACAAAGGAAAGCGCCATCTGCCACACTTCGGGGCGCAGGGCCCAGAGCAGCAGTACATACACAAGGGCACAACCGGCGACCAGCAGGAGCAGCTCGGGCATCGGAAGCAGGTCGGCCAGGGCCACGCAGGCACCAATGGCTGCGAACAGCAAAGGTGTCAGCGCAACCACGAGCAGCACACGTGGCCGTATTTTTACGGGCTTCCATCCGCCGCGTCGGGCAAGCAGCAACAGCACCAGCAGTACCGTTGCCTCTCCGGCCACCAGGCTCCATGCCGTACCAAGACCACCGAAGCGCGGCATCAGCAAGCAGGCGGCGGCAACGAAAACGAGCGCCCCGGCAAGAAGTCCCTTCAGTACCGAACGCTCCCCGTTACGCGGCATCAGCACCTGCTTGTTCAGGAAGAGGGCGGAAGCATTGATCAGCGGAAACAGCGCAAGCACCCGCAGGTGCGGGCCCACCGGGCTGTAGTCGGACCCGAAATAGACCGCCGTGAAGACGTCCGCCACCACCCAGATGCCGCAGCATACGGGTACGGCAAAGAGGAGCAGCCCTTCGGCCGAGAGTTGCAACCCGCGGGCTGCCGCGGCCTCACCTTCTTCCTGTAACGCGACACTGCGCGGGTAGAGCACCAGGAAGGCATCGGTGACGAGCGCACCCAACAGCCGCACGATCTTCGCCGCAAGGGCATAAAAGGCCACCGCGGCGCTGCCTGCCAGCACGCCGAGCAATACGTTGTCGAGCAGCAGGGGAACACTGTATACCAGCGAGATGCCGTAGGTGACCCGCGTCACACGAAGGTGCCGCTTCCAGTTCAGCGCCCGAAACGAGACGCCGGTCTCGCGCAGCATCCGCGCCAGGTTGAGCAGCAGTATGGCGGCCGCAGCTGCCACCATGATGCCGTAATAATACGGATAATGTTCCGGTGCGCGTACCAGCACAAACAAGGCGGCCAGCGCCAGTGCCCGTACCGCGAGCGAGCGGAGCGCGATGTACCGAAAGTTCTCGGTGCCCCAGAAATACCATTCGCAGGCAAAGCTGTTGAGCAGCAGGAACATAATGCCGCAGGCCAGGAGGCGCCCGTCGCCGATGCGATCGTACAGGAAGTAGAGCGCGATGCCGTAGCCGGCCATCGAGATGATGGAGGTGACCAGGTGCAACGACAAGAGCTCGCTCACGAGTGCACGCATGCCTTCGGGGGCGCTGCGCTGGCGGGCCACGGCGCGCACGGCATGGGCAACGATGCCGGCTTCGGCAAGCGCAATGAAGAAATACGTAAGGCTGTCGACGACCTGCACCCTTCCGAGGCCCTCCGGGTCGAGTACGCGCGAGATCCAGGGTATCGAAACCAGGGGGAACAGCACGCCGCCCATCGACAAGAGGAAGTTATATGCCAGGTTCTTTTTGACGCTCACGGGCGGGCAATGGGGCGGATTTGGCACCGCGTACCTGCAAACATATATATTTAGCCCGCTGTAATGACGATCGTCCTTTACGATACCGAGCATTTCGAGACCGTTGAGACCCAGGTGCGGCTGCTCAACACGGGGGGCCACCGCATCATCGTGCTGGCGCCTGAGGCCGTGCAGGTGCAGCTGGTGGCCGCCGGTGTCATCCCCGGAGCCCATATCCATTTCCGCACGCTCCCGGCCCGCACCTGGGAGCATCCGGGCGCTGTGTACCGTACCTGCCGTACCGAAAAAGCGGGGCTCCTGATCCTGGCCACGGTGTCGTATCAACACCTGCTCTTCGCCCGTGCCTGCCGGCGCCTGCGCCCACTGAAAATACTCCTGGGCGTGCATGACCTACACGACCTCTTCGCGCCGGTGCGCAAGGCCAGCCTCCGCGGGATGGTCCAATACGTAGGCCGGAAGCAGCTTTCCTCCGCTGTTTCGGGCTACGTAGTGCTGCTCGATGAGCTAAAGACGCTTCTGCGAAAAAAATTCGGGGTGCGGAAGCCGGTGCACGTTATTCCAGGGAGTTTCTACCGCCCGGCCCCTCCCGCCGACCTGGATGCCCCCCTGCGCATCGTGGTGCCGGGCTCCATCGACCCGACGCGGCGCAACTACAACGATGTGCGGCAGCTGGCCCGCGCCCTCCACCGGGAGGTACCGGCAACCATCACGGTGGTTGGTGGCAACCCCGACGGCTGGCGTCCCTCCTGGTTCAACGACTACGAGGGCACCCTGCAGGTACATTCCGGCACCTTCGTGGAAGCGGAGGTATACGAAAGGGAGCTCGCCCGGGCCGAGATCGTGCTGGCACCCTTGCCCGAAGTGTTCCGGCGGTCCGGTCACCCCGACGAGCGCTACGGGGAAAGTAAAAGCTCCGGCAGCTTCTTCGATGCGGTGCGGCACGGGAAGCCGCTGCTGCTGCCCGCTGGTGTGCCGGTGCCTGAATTGCTGGCGCCCATGACGCTTTCCTATATCGACCACGAACACCTGTATTACCTCGTGCTGGCGCTCCTGCAGAACCCCGCAGCGCGGGCCCGGCTTCGTGACGTGGCCGCGGCACACGCTGCAGCGCAGACGCCGGAGGGAGTACGCGCACGCCTCCTCCCCGCATTGACCGGCAGTTCCTAATTTTAGCGCATGGCCTTCTACCGACAAAAATTCAAAAGCGAGCTCACTACCGGCTTTGGTACCAACAGCGGCACGGGCCGCTTTTACCGAAAAGACGGATCCGCCAACGTAGAGCGCCGCGGCGTACCCCTCCTGAACCGGTTCAGCTGGTTTCATACGATGCTGTCGATGCCGTCCTGGAAGTTCTGGACCTACCTTATCGGCTTCTACGCGGGCATCAACCTGTTGTTCGCATTCGTTTACTACTGCATCGGCGTCGAGCATCTCAACGGCACGCAGGGTGGGTCGGCCCTTCGCCAGTTCGTGGACGCCTTTTTCTTCAGCGCGCAGACCTACACCACCGTCGGCTATGGGCATGTTAGTCCCAGCGGCTTACTCACCAGTTGTGTGGCAGCATTCGAATCCTTTCTCGGGGTGATGACGCTGGCACTCGCGAGCGGTATCTTCTTCGGCCGCTTTTCGATGCCCCGCGCCTATCTGCGTTTCAGCTCGGTGGCCCTGTTGTCGCCGTATAAGGGCGGGCAGGCGCTTATGTTCCGCATGGTGCCGGAAAAGAACAACCAGCTCACCGACGCCGAAGTAAAGCTTACGCTCGCCATGCAGGTACCCGATGGAACCCGGAAGAAAAACGAGTTTTACAGCCTCGAGGTAGAATTCAGCCGCATCAATACGCTGGTACTGAACTGGACCGTGGTGCACGCCATTACGGAAGACAGCCCGCTACATGGCCTTTCGCTCGTTGAACTGCGCGACATGCAGGCAGAGCTGCTGGTATTTGTACGGGCCTATGATGAAGTGTTCGCCAACAGCGTGGTGGCCCGCACTTCCTACACGGCGGATGAATTCGTGCCGGACGCCCGCTTTCAGCCGATGTACCACGCTCAGGACGGCACCACGATCCTGCACATCGACAAGCTGGACGATTATGAGCCGGAACCGCACCCCCGGCACCTCTCCGGGGGAGAGGTCCGGGGCCGGGGGTGAGGTCACACCGGCTGAAAACGCAGGAAGGCCTTGCGGTTGATGTAATAGAGAAAGAGGAAATAGAGGATCGGCACGAAGCTGAAGAGCATCAGGAAAAAAGTGCCTGACGTAAGGCCGATGATATAAAGCAATCCAAGGAGCACGAGGCCGGCAATGAGCTGGTCGTCCTCGATCACGCAACCCACCTTGAAATAGTACGTTTGCTGCTTCAGGTTCTTGAGCACAAAGGGCTGGGTATGATGATACCCGTCGGTCGCAACCAGTAACGGCTTATGCGGACCAACGGGTATCACCGCGGGTATCTTCTTGTCCAGCAGGTAAATAGCCATCCCGTCCACCACTACCCGGACTTTCAGGAACCGAAGCAGGAACTGGTCTTTCCGGATCAGGACGATGCGGTATGGCTGCTGTACGTTGTTTATGATTTCAGAGCTTTAATGATCTGTACGAAATCCTGTGCCACAAGCGCTGCGCCGCCCACGAGGCCACCGTCCACATCTGGCGATGCGAAGAGCTCTGCCGCATTGCCGGCTTTTACCGAGCCGCCGTACAGGATCGGGACGGCATCCGCTGTTTCTTTTCCCCATTTCCCGGCCAGCACGGAGCGGATGTGCGCATGCATTTCCTGGGCTTGCTGGGCCGATGCCGTCTTGCCGGTACCAATGGCCCAGATCGGCTCGTAGGCGATGATCACCTGGCGTACCTGCTCGTCGGAAAGCTGGAACAGCGACTCCTCGATCTGCCGCTGCACATACGCATTCTCCGTTCCGGCTTCGCGGATGGCAAGCGCCTCGCCGCAGCAAAACAGCGGCTGGATGCCGTATTCAAGACACAGTTCGACCTTGCGGGCAAGCTGCTCGTTGCTTTCGTTGAAATACTCCCGGCGCTCGCTGTGGCCAAGAATACAATATTTGATACCGATCGATTGCAGCATCTCCACCGACACCTCCCCGGTGTAGGCGCCATTTACTTTCGAATAAGCGTTCTGTGCGGCGATGGCGTAGCCGTGCACTTCGTCCACTTCGCTCTTGGCCAGCACCAGGTACGGGAACGGTACGGCAAACAGCACCTGCTGGTCGGGGCCGAGGGCAATCTTCTCCTGCAGGATCTCGTCGAGCAGGCGCTCGGCCTGCTGGTAGGTCAGGTTCATCTTCCAGTTCGCGGCGGCAATTTGTTTCCTCATGGTGAAAGGTCTATTGGTCTATTGGTTAATTGGTTTTTTAATGAGGGTCGCCCCTGTTCATCTGGACGCCAAGGATCGACCTTCCATTCTGTGCCGCAACTTATTGAATAAACGCGAAGTACGCAGCGCTTTAGTACGAATGGCCCCTGAGAATTCCGGAGCCGGGAACTTGCCGGCGTTAGCGAACTACAAACTGCAAACTGCTTCAATAACGCGCATGCACCGCCCGTAGTATCTCGATCTCGCGGGCGGAGAGCTCCTGCCCTTTCATCTTTTTCCAGTTGCCGATATGCTCCAGCGCCTTCTCGATCTCGTAGCGCTCGATGCCATCGTGGCTCCAGGAAAACGAGGGAATGTATTTGGGCGGGATGCCGGTGCCGTACACATTGCAGCAGGCGCCGATGACCGTACCGGTGTTGATCGACGTGTTGATGGCGGTGCGGCTGTAATCGCCCATGAACATGCCGCACTTGGTGCCCGCCTCACGGATGCCCACCGGGGTGTATACGCGGATCACCGATGCGTTGTTCTTGACGTTGGAATTGGAGGTGCCGGCGCCGAGGTTGCACCACTCGCCCAGCACCGAGTCGCCGAGGTAGCCGTCGTGGGCTTTGTTGGAATAGCCCGACAGCACCGAATTCTTGATCTCGCCGCCCACCGTGCACCAGGGCCCGACGGTGGTAGCGCCATAGATGCGGGTGCCCATCTTCACGGTGGCCCCCTCCCCGATCATCACCGGCCCGCGCAGGAGGCTGCCCTCCATCACCTGAGCGCCATTGCCGATATAGATCGGCCCTTCGGTGGCGTTCAGGATGCAATGGTCCACACGTGCGCCTTTTTCGATGAAGATGCGCGCGGCATTGACCATGGAGGTGGTGCGCGGAGCGCCCTGGCTCTTGCGCTTGGCGGTTAGCAGGTTGAAGTCCTGCTCGATGGCCCAGGCATTGTGCTTCACGATGTCCCAGGGATACCAGAGTTCCCGGAAGTCGGCACTGACCTCCACGGCCTTGTCCAGCCTGATGCGGGCCGGATCGAGCACCTGCTTGCGGGTGATGCAGCAGATGAAATACTCCTTTTCGGGCAGGCTAAGAAATTCGCCCGGCCGCAGGCCATGCACCTGCTTGGCCAGCGCCGGCGAAGGCAGGATGTTGCCATGAATGAGGTAGATCGTGTCCTTACCGATGCTTTCGTCGATGACGAGGGCTCCTTCCCGGGCTTTGTAGTCGCCCTCCTGTTTGTCGAACGAAGGGAAACCAAGGAGGCGCTCCCACTTTTCGCGGATCGTGAGCAGGCCCACCCGGAGGTCCTGGATGGAGCGGGTGAGGGTGAAGGGAAACAACTGCTCCGGCCGGCAAAACTCTTCCGTAAAAACGATCTTCTCCATGGTCAGGGTTAAAGGCTAAAAATAAAAAATCCCCCCGGCAAAAACACGGGGGGACTAAAAGAGGGGGGCCGAAGCGGTTAGGCTTTCTTGGCGTATTTCTTCTTGAATTTGTCGATACGACCGGCGGTATCCACAAGAACGTTCTTACCGGTGTAGAAGGGGTGCGAAGTAGAAGAGATCTCCAGCTTGATCAGCGGATACTCGTTCCCATCCTCCCACTGAATGGTTTCCTTGGTAGCGGCGGTGGAGCGGCTCAGAAAGGCGTGGCCGTTACTCATATCTTTGAAAACCACGTAACGGTAATTCTTAGGATGAAGGTCCTTTTTCATAATATCTTGTTTTAAAGCGGCGGCTGTATTTTTATCAATTCGACGCGCAAAAGTAAGGAGAAAGTCGATCCGGGCCAAAGATTCCGCTGTTAAAATTTTAGGAGCGCATGTTCTCGAACTGGAGCGGGATCCCGAGGTCCCAGCCCTTGGCTGCCTGTATAACCGATTGAAGGTCATCGATCTTCTTACCGGTAACCCGGATCAGGTCGTCGTTGATAGCCGCCTGTACCTTGAGGCCGGAGTCCTTGATCTGCTTTACGATCTTCTTGGCGTCCTCCTGCTTCAGGCCGTTCGACACCGACACCTCTTGCTTCCACACCTTCCCGCTCTGGAACCCCTCTTTCGTCGTATCGAAAGCCTCCGGGGCAATGCCCTGCTTGTGTGCCCTGCTGATGAGCACATCGATGAGCTGGTTCATTTGCATCTCGGAGTCGCACTCAAGGGAGATCTTGAAATCCTTCTTGTTGAGGTCGATAACGACGTGCGAATTCTTGAAATCGAAGCGGTTGGTGATCTCCTTCCGGGTCACGTTCACGGCGTTGTCGAGCGCCTGGGCGTCCACCTTGGACACGATGTCGAATGAAGGCATTGGGAGTTGGTTTCGGGCAAAGATAAGAGAGAGGATCTCAGATGTCGGATGTGATGATCTCAGATTTCTTTCCGTGCGGACTCCCCGCGCCTTCGGACACTTGCTTCGGTTGATTCGGTTCGTAAGGGCAACACATCGTGCATCATCACATCTGAGATCCGACATCTTCCATAAAAAGGCCCCCTTGGAGAAGGGGGCCGATATGCACATGAGAAACTAAAGACTATTGTGGATCTCAGATCTGAGATCTGAGATCTTACTGTTGGCCGCCGCCGACGCGATTCAGCTCGTCCTGGGCGGAGGAGGTGCGGCGCTTTTGCTGCGGCGCATTCTGGCCCTTGCTGAAGCGGTAGGAGAACGACAGGCCCACGCGGCGGTTATCCCAGCGGTTCTGGATCGAAGTGCTGATGTTGCCGAAGTTGATGTTGCCGCGGAACTGCTGGAGGAAGAAGGGATCCGATACATTCAGCTTCAACGTGCCCTGGTTCTTCAGGATGTTCTTGCTTACCCCGAACGATACCACGCCCATCGGCTCGGCGAGCATGAGGCCGCCTTCCTGCGATTTCGAACGGAACCAGCCGCTCTGCTCGATCGTCCAGCCCTTGTTGAGGCGGAACTGCTGGCTGAAGTTGACCATGAAGGCCGTAAAGGAAACATCCAGCGGGCGCTCGTTCACAATGCCCTTGAACTGGTTGTTGAATACGTTGGTATATAGGTTCACGAACCACCACTTCTTCACCGGCATGTTGAGGCTCACGGCAAGGCCGATGTTGCGGCGCGACGCGATGTTCTCACGGGTCTGGAAAGTCTTCTTCTCCGCATCGTTCTGCTTCAGCACCTCGGAGATGATGTCGTCGGTGTAGCTGTAGTTCAGCACCGTGTTGAGGGCGCCGCGGAAGTTGTGGCTCAGCTCCACGTTGTGCGAGAACTGAGGCGTGAGGTACGGGTTGCCCTGCTGGTAGGTATACTGGTCAAGTATACGCTGAAAGGGGTTCAGGTCCTGGTAGTTGGGGCGCTCAAGCCGGCGGCCGTACGAAAGGCCGAAGGTGTTCTTGTCGTCCACCTTGTAGTTCACGAAGGCAGTCGGGAACAGCTGCACATAGTCGCGCGTCACCTTGTTGGCGAGGGCCACCGACGTACCTACCGAGTGCGTATGCTCGAGGCGCAGGCCCACCTGGTAGCTCCACTTCTTCAGCTGCTGGCTCCAGTTGGCATAGGCGGCGTTGATGTTCTCCTCGTAGATGAAGTGGTCGCTGCGCTTGTCCGTCGTGTCGATCTTGCGAATGTGGTCAAAGGATTTATACGGTGCGTTGTTGTCGGTCTTTACATAGGAGCTCTTGGCGCCGGCCTCGAACTTGCCTCCCTTGGCCGTCGGGGTCACGAAGTCCATCTTGGCGCTCAGGATGTCGATGTTCTGCGTGAGGGTGCCGTGCAGCAGGTACGGGATGCCGGTCGGGTTCTTGGCGGCGTCGAACTCGTTGTTGTCGGAAACCTGGCGGCTCTCGGTGCGGTACAGTACATAATCGGCGTCGGCGGAGAACTCGGCGCCCTGCTTCTTCAGCTGCTTGCGGAAGTTGACGTTACCGCCGAAGTTCTTCCACTTGTCGCGGTTGCCCGAAAGCGCTTTGTTGGTGCGCACCAGGTTGCCGTTGCCGGCGCGGATGTCGGAGATCGACTCCGCGTTGTGGCCGCGCGGGTTGGTACCGCCGTTCACCATGAAGCCGATCGACGTCTTCTTGTCGATGTTGTAGTCGAGACCGAGGCGGGCGTTGTAGTTCTCACCGTACCAGCGGCCGCGGCTTTGCTGGATGAAGGTGGTATCGAACACGCCGGCGCTGTTCTTGAAGCGGCGTGTCAGGTCAAGCTCGTTGTACCCTTCGAAATACGAGGCACTGAGGCTGCCGAACATATTGACCTTGCCGGTACGGTAGTTCAGGTTGAAGGAGTTCGGTGTCTTCGGGTGACGGCCCTGTACATACGAAAGGTTGATCGATCCGTTGAGACCTTTCTGCAGTCCCTTCTTCGTACGCAGGTTCAGCACGCCGGAGTTGCCCGAAGCGTCGTATTTGGCCGAGGGCTGCGTCATGATCTCGATCTGGTCGAGCTGAGCGGCCGGCATGTTGCGGAGCATGTTGCTCAGATCCTGCCCGGAGAGGAAGGTTTGCTTGCCGTCCACGAGCACGATCACGCCCGACTTGCCCTTGAGCGAGATGTTGCCGTCGCGGTCGAGGGTAATGCCGGGCGACTTCTCGAGCACGTCGAGGGCGCTGCTGCCGGCATTGGTGGGCGATGCGTCCACGTTCACCACCATCTTGTCGAGGCGGGCCTCCACCAGGGGCTTGCGCGACTGCACCGTTACGCCGGCCATGGCCGTAGAAGTACGGGAGAGGGTGGCCACGGGCACATCAACGGAAGTGTTCGCGTCGAAGGCGGGAACGATCAGTTTGTCGTGCCCGACGGAGGTGATGGAAAGCAGGTAGCGGCCTTCCTTGATACCTGTGAACTCGTAGTGACCGTTCTTGTCGGAAACGGCGAGCTTGGCGAGCGAGGAGTCTTTGACGCGCAGCAGGGAAACCGTAGCAGCGGCCATCGGCTTGCCTTCACTGTCCTTGACGGTACCGGCGATGCGGGCACCGGTCTGTGCCTGTGCGGAGATCGCTACGGTGGCGGCCAGTAAAGTGAGCAACTGTTTCATGATTTTGGTATTGAAGGTGTAAAACTCAGACGTTTGCCGAGTCTGTAAAATGGGTTGATGCTTGAATTGAGAGAAAGCCGTTACAGATCGCAGATCTGAGATCTCAGATCTTATTGTGCTCCCTTGACGCGGTTCTGCTCTTCGGAGGCGCCCCCGCTGCGGCGACGCTCGCGGCCGTCCTTGATCGGCTTGCCGAAGCGCCAGGTGAAGGAGACCGATGCCTGGCGGGTGTCGCGCGTCTGGAAGAAGCGGGCCTCGGTGCCGTCAAAGTCGATCTCGCCCTTCACCTTGTTGGTGAAGAAGATGTCGCGCATATTCGCCTTCAGGGTACCCTTTCCTTTGAGCACCGTCTTGCCGAAGCCGGCCTGCATCGCGCCCATCGGCATGATCACCAGCTGTCCTTCGACGCCGCGGGTGCGGTACCAGCCACTCAGTTCCGCGGTCCAGCCCTTGCCGAAGTTGAACTGGTTATTGATGTTGGTGGTGAGGTTCGTAGCCTCCATGTTGATCAGCGCGCCGTCCTGGTTGAGGCGGCCGGAGAACTTGTTGTAGTTGAAGTTGGTATACAGCATCGCCGTCCACCACTTGCGCACGGGCACCTGGGCGTTCACCGAGATCCCGGCCGACTCGCGGCGCCCGATATTCCCGTCGCGCACGATCGTGGCGTACCCGTTGCCGCCATTGGCAACACTGGCCTGCTCGAACGTCTCGCTCATCATATCACGGGTACTGCTGTAGTTCAGCGTCGTGGTCAGGAACCCTTTGAAGGTGTGCCCAAGCTCGAAGTTGTGGGTGAACTGCGGACGCATGTAGGGGTTGCCCTGCTCCAGCGTATATCGGTCGATGAAGAACAGGAAGGGATTCAGGTCCTGGTAGTCGGGCCGGTCGATGCGGCGGCCGTAAGAGAAGGAAAGCTGGTGGCTCTTGCTGGCGGCGAAGCTGACGAAGGCCGTCGGGAAGAGGCTCCCGTAGTCGCGCGAGAACGAAGAGTCAGGGTGCAGCACCTTGTCGGGCGAGCCGTACTGGTGACCGCGGTACGAAGTAAGCTCGTAGCGAAGGCCGGCCTGCAGGCCCCACTTACCGATCGTCTTGTTCAAATTGAGGTAGGCGGCACCGATCTTCTCCTCGTAGCGGAAGCGGTTCGTTTTGCCCGTGTCCACGTACTCGGTGTTGTCGAAGACGTTGTAATAAAGCGCGCTGTTCACGGTGCGCACGTAGGACCCCTTCAGTCCGCCCTCGAGCTTGGCGCCGCCTTTCAGGGGCTGCACGTAGTCAATCTTGGCGGAATAGATGTTGATGTCCACGGGCAGGTCGCCGCGCAGCAGGTCGGCGGAACGCTTTACCCAGCTCGGATCGTAGGCGCCGTTGGTGAATCGCTGGTCGTTGCCGGTGCGGTACGATACGACATCCACGTCGGCGCTCAGCTCGCGGCCGGTGGAGTCGAACTGGTGCCGGAAGTTCAGGTTGACGGCCTTGTTCTTCCAGGTTTCGCGGGTCACGCTTTCGGCCGTCACGATGGAGTCGGTGACGCCCTGCGCATCCTGCAGGAAGCTGGTCGAAACGCTGCGGCCCTTTTGCGGGTTGGTGCCTCCGGAAAGCACGATGCCCAGGGTGCTGCGCTTGCTCAGGAAGTAGTCGGCACCCAGCTTCAGGCCCAGGTAGTTGTTGTGGCCGCGCTGGCGGGTTTCCTGCGCAAAGATGGCGGTGGTTTGCCCGTTATCGCGGAACCGGCGGTTGATGTCGAGGTTTTGGTGGCGCTCGAAGTAGCTGTGGCTGCCGTTGAGGAACAGGTTCACCTTGCCGGTGCGGTAGTTCATGTTCAGGCTGTTGTTGGAGCGCGAAGCTTTGCCGCGGCTGCCGCCAACGGTTACGGAGCCGTTGAAGCCTTTTACTTTGTTCTTCTTCGTTTTGATGTTGATGATCCCGGAGTTGCCGGCCGCATCGTAGCGTGCCGACGGGTTGGTCATGATCTCCACCTGGTCGATCGCCGTGGCGGGCAGGCTCTTGAGGTAGTTGGCCAGCTCCGTGCCGGTGAGGTAGGCGGGACGGCCGTCCATCAGCACCAATACGCCCTGCTTGCCTTTAAGGGAGATGCCGCCATCCTTATCCACGGTAACGCCCGGCGATTTTTCGAGTACCTCGAGCGCCGAGGTGCCTGCGTTGGAGGCAAAGGCGTCCACATTCACGACCATGCGGTCGGCCTTTTGCTCGATGAGCGGGCGGCGGGCTACCACGGTTACACCGGTCAGCGACTTGCTGGCGGGTTGCAGCACGAGCGCCGGCACATCGGAAGTGGCACTGTTTACGTCCAGGGGAGCGCTCCACGTCTTGCTGTGCCCGGCGGCGGAAACGGCAACGAGGTAGCGACCGGCGGAGAGGCCTTCGAAGGCGTAGCGACCGCTTTTGTCGGCAGCCGCCAGCTTCAGCACAGCAGAGTCGGTTGCGCGCAGGAGGCTTACCGTGGCCGATTCGACTGCCTTGCCGCCGGCGTCGGTCACGGAGCCACGGAGCGCTCCGGTACGGTCCTGGGCGAGGCCGAAAAAGGAGGCGAGCAGGAGGGCGAAGAGTAGGGCGATGCGTTCCATACGTATATATTTAGTACTTGTTCTTAATAATTACAGGACGAAAGTAGGTACTATGGTATGCATAGTACATTGTTTTGTAATCAAACGGTATAAATCAGGGATGACCGGCGCAGGTGGGCTACCCGATAAGACGCGCCTGCGGCAGGGAGGTTACAGGGGCTGAAGGGCATTGGATAAGCGGAAAGAAGAGGCGATGACCGGAACCTGCCGCCGTCGGCGGCTCCTCCGGGCTGCCTATATTTGGAAACACTAAACTGCCTCCCATGCGCATCGCCTCCCTCCTCCTCTGCCTCCTTCACTCGCTTTGCGCCGGCGCCCAGGAGCGGGTGGATGCGGCATCGCTCCAGCAAATGAGCTGGCTTGTGGGTTCGTGGAAGGGCACCGCCAACAAGAAACCGTTCTACGAGGCCTGGCGCTTCGCCAACGACTCCACCATGGTCAATTTTTCCATCGAAGTGACGGGCACCGATACGTTGGTGAAGGAAAGTGGCGCGCTACGCGTACGGGGCGGGCTCCTTTACCTGGGCGCAGCGCCTACCCAGTGGACGGCCACCCGCCTCCGGGCCGGCGAACTCGTGCTCCGCAACGACTCGCTCCGGTTCTCGAACACCATTATCTGGCTTCACAGCCCGGAAGACCATTGGCTCACCATCCTGGAGCACCCGAAAAGCACCGTGTTCTACGATATGACCCGCGATGCCACCCTCGACCGCAAGGTCACCGACTGGATCGCGCAGCGCCGCGGTCGCTGAAAGTGTCGGCCGCAAGCGCCCTTTACCATGCGGCCACGCAGCGCCCCGAAGCCGCGTCCGGCGGCGTGCGGCCGGTCATTTCAAACGTTGAGGTGGAGCGTTTTAATTTGAACCGCTTCTGATCTTACCGCAAAGCACCCGCCCACGCGCGCCCGCGTAAATCTGAAATCCGAAATCGGCGATCTGAGATCCCTCCTCCGGGTTATTTTTGGGGCATGACGATTGATTTCCGTTCCGATACCGTTACGAAACCGACCCCGGCGATGCTGGAGGCGATGATGCGTGCCCCCGTGGGCGATGATGTGTATGGTGAAGACCCCAGCGTGAACCGCCTGGAAGCCCTCAGCGCCGAGCTATTCGGGATGGAGGCTGCGCTCTTCTGCCCTTCCGGTACGATGACCAACCAGATTGCCATCAAGGTGCATACCGTGCCGGGCGACGAGGTGATCTGCGATTTCAATGCACATATCTATCAATATGAAGGGGGCGGCATTGCTTTCAATGCCGGTGCCTCCGTGCGCCTGCTCCACGGCGACCGCGGCCGCTTTACATCCATACAGGTCGCTGAAGGCATCAACGCCGACGACGTGCACAAGGCCCGCACGAGCCTCGTTTGCCTCGAGAATACGACCAACCGCGGCGGCGGCGCCTGCTATGAGCTGAAGGACGTCGAAGACATCCGCGCCCTCTGCGACCGCCAGGGCATCGCCCTCCACCTCGACGGCGCCCGCCTCTTCAACGCACTGGTGGCCAAGGGGCAGAGCGCCAAAGACTACGGGCGCCTGTTTCACACCATCTCCATTTGTCTCAGCAAAAGCCTGGGCGCACCCGTGGGCTCGCTCCTGCTCGGACCGAAGGATTTTATCCGCAAGGCCCGCCGCGTGCGCAAGGTATTCGGCGGGGGCATGCGCCAGGCCGGTTTCATCGCTGCCGCCGGTATTTACGCGCTGGAAAACAACATCGACCGCCTTTCCGAAGATCACGACCGCGCCGCGCAGATCGCCTCGGCCCTCGACGGCCTCTCCTACGTGGAGCGCGTGCTGCCCGTGGAGACCAACATCATCATTTTCGAGGTAAAGGCGCCGCTTACCGCGGCGGCCCTCGTGGAGCAGATGAAAGGTGCCGGCATCCTGGCTTACGCTATCGAGCCCCTGAAGGTGCGCCTCGTGCTGCACCTCGACATCACTCCCGAAATGGTGACCCGTACCATCGACGTACTCTCCGGGCTCAATCCGGCGTCATGATGCAGGACCGGTACGGAGGCGCCTACGGTTTTCACCGGCACCACTTCGCCAACAACATCCTGGTGCGGTGCCCGCGCTGCCACCGGCAGGCCTTCGTGTGTCAGCGGGAGGCGGAGCGGATGGCCCGGCTTTCCTGCGCGCACTGCGGCTACAACCGGCAAACCAGCTCGAAAAAGAAATTCTTTGTGGTGGGCACCATCCATATGGGGGCGCTGCCCGAATGGTCGGTGCAGCACTTTGGCGGCCCCTACGACCCTTTTTTCCGGCAGGAGCTCTGGCTGTGCGCCCCGTTCGAGGGATAGTATCTCTGGGCGTATAATGCCGCCCATCTGGACGTGCTGGAGCAGCACGTGGCAGCCCTCCTGCGCGACCGCTCCAACCTTCCAAAGCGGAACGGATCGATCGGGAGCCGGCTGCCGGGCTGGATGACGGCGGCGCACAACCGGAAGCCCGTGCTCAAGCTCATTGCGCGGCTGCGCGAAACGGTCTGATTCGGCGTAAGTTTACGCCGCCTTTTCAAGCGATAAACCCATACCATGTTCCCTCGTATCAATCCCACTACGACCTCCGCCTGGCAACAGTTGCAACAGCACGCCGACGGCCTGCGCGGCACCCACCTCCGCGACCTCTTTGCCGCCGATCCGGAGCGCTTCAATAAGTTCTCCCGCTGCCTCGACGAGCTCATGATCGACTTTTCGAAGAACCGCCTCACCCAGGAAACACTCGACCTCCTGCTTCAATTGGCGGAGCAGTGCCGCCTGAAAGACGCGATCACAGCCATGTTCGAAGGAGACTATATCAACGAGACCGAAGGCCGCTCGGTGCTCCACGTGGCCCTGCGCAACTTCTCGGGCCGCCCGATGTACGCCGGCGGGAAGGATGTGATGCCGGACGTGCAGCGCGTGCTGCAGCAGATGCGCGACTTCTGCGACCGCATCCACAGCGGCGCCTGGCGCGGCTATACCGGCAAGCCGATCCGCCACATCGTCAACATCGGCATCGGGGGCTCCGACCTCGGTCCGCTGATGGTTACGGAAGCACTCCGCCCCTATTGGAAGGAAGGCATCCAGGCGCACTTCGTCTCCAACGTAGACGCCAGCCATATCGCCGAAGTGCTGAAGAAGGTGAATGCCGAAGAGACGCTCTTCCTCATTGCCTCCAAGACGTTTACCACCCAGGAAACGATGACCAATGCCGGCACTGCCCGCGCCTGGTTCCTCGAAACGGCGAAAGACGAGGCACACATCGCGAAGCACTTCGCGGCACTGTCCACGAACGGCAAAGCTGTTACCGAGTTCGGGATCGACAAGGCCAATATGTTTGAATTCTGGGATTGGGTCGGCGGCCGCTACTCGCTTTGGAGCGCCATCGGGCTTTCCATCGCGCTCACCATCGGCTACGATCAATTCGAGGACCTGCTCCAAGGCGCGCACAGTACCGACGAGCATTTCCACAAAGCGGAGTTTAGCGAGAACATCCCGGTGCTGATGGCCCTCATCGGCATCTGGTACACCAACTTCTTCGGGGCGCAGACCGAGGCCATCCTCCCCTACGACCAATACCTCCACCGCTTCGCTGCTTACTTCCAGCAGGGCAATATGGAAAGCAACGGCAAAAGCGTGGACCGCAACGGCGAAGCCGTGACCTATAGCACCGGACCAATCGTGTGGGGCGAGCCGGGCACCAACGGACAGCACGCTTTCTACCAGCTCATTCACCAGGGCACCAACCTCATTCCCTGCGACTTTATCGCACCCGCGCAATCGCACAACCCGATCGCCGACCACCACGCGAAGCTGCTCTCCAATTTCTTTGCGCAGACCGAAGCGCTCATGAACGGCAAAACCGAGGAAGAGGTGGAGGAGGAAATGCTCGCTGCCGGCAAATCGGCAGAGGACATCGCGCGCCTCGCGCCTTTCCGGATCTTCGAGGGGAACCGTCCCACCAACTCGATCCTGCTGAAGAAGATCACGCCGCGCTCGCTGGGTTCGCTGATCGCGCTTTACGAGCACAAGATCTTTACGCAGGGCGTCATCTGGAACATCTTCTCCTTCGACCAGTGGGGTGTGGAGCTGGGTAAACAGCTCGCCAACCGCATCCTGCCCGAGCTCGAAAGCGAAGAGCCCGTGACGGGGCACGACGCCTCCACCAACGGGCTCATCAACGCGTATAAGAAAATGCGCTAGACCGAAGGAGCCGGATCGAGCTCCGTATAGGTTCTCAGGGTACGGTAAAAGGGCCTGACGCCAGCCTTACCCTGGATCAGGATTGCCCCCGCCGCCACGCGCGCGGGGGCTTTTTTGTGCCCGTCGAACGGAACGAGCTCCAGCTGCCAGAGGTAGTTGCCCGCGGCCGCACGGCGCACGATCGGGAGCCCGCCCTCTTTCGTTTTTCCAACGTTCAGCTCAGTAACCCGGGTGGCAGCGATCGTATAAATACGGCCACCACGCCAGGCGTAGCCCCAGTTCATTTTGGTGGTGCGCGTTTCCGCCACGATCGTCCAGGCCGAGTCGACCCCGCGCCGCATCGGGTTGCCGGCATCATCCACCGGAATGGTACCCGGGTAGCGGATGGCGAGGTAGGCATCGAGCCGGCGCACCTTCGAGGGTGCCTGGGCACTGGCGAACAGTGCGGTGCAGCAGAGCAGCAGGGACAGGATCGTTCTCATGCGCATAAAGATCGTTTGTTATAGGATGCGCCACCCCTGTAAAGGGATGCAGCCGCATAAAAAAAGCCGGTCGCAAGCGACCGGCTTTAACATGTTCAATAGGATCAGTATTTCACGAACCGCAGCGTTCCGGCATTTCCTTTCGCCGTGGTGCCTACCAGCAGGTACGTACCGGCGGCCAGGCGACCGAACTGCACCGGCAGGTCGTTCACACCGGCGCTTACGGACTGGTTGAAGCGGAGTACGGTGCGGCCACGGCCGTCCACGACCTGCCAGTCGATCCGCATGGCGCGGCGGCTGCGCACGCGCAACAGGCTTTGCGACTGGATGCGGTTGGGCATCAGCGTGGCATCCGAGATGTCGGCATCACGGGTGGGGGCTGCCGTAGTACAACCCGGGCTGTTGTCGAGGGTCAGCTGGGCAACAGCCGACGTTACTACTCCGCAGGAATTGGTTACCGTTACGCTGTAGCTGCCGATCGTCAGGGCTGTGGTCCCCGGTACGGTGTACGATGCCGAAGTGGCGCCCGGGATCAGCGAAGAGCCGTGCCACCACTGGTACTGAAGGCCTGTGCCGGTTGCGGAAACGGTGAACGTTGCCGGAGCGGTATTGCACACTGCCTGCGACGACGGCTGCGTCGTGATCACCGGGGCACTGGCGCTGCAGGTATTGACGATGCCCACACCGAAGCCCGAGAAGCCGGTACCGAAGGTATAGGTGAGCGTATAGTCGTTGCCGAATCGGCCGTGCACCGGGCGCACCACCTCCACCGGCGTGCCGTCAGGGTTAGGCGTGGCCACGGTGTAGTTCGAGATCGCGCTCTTCACCTTGATGATCCGGACGCTGTCCCACAGCTTGCCGGTGGCGGCTTCCCAGCCTACCTTTTCTGCTTCCGTATAGTACAGCGTGATCTGGTACTGCCCGTTGGGGAAGTTGGTGGCCGGCACTACCTTATAGGTCTTGGATGCTACAAAGGTGGCGGCAGTGCTTTCGTTGAAGGGCAGTGCCGTGGTGCCGGCACGGTCGATCGATACTTCCGTACAGCCGTAGTTGATGCCGCCCGGGTTTTTGAGGCTCGCGAGGATCTTACCGGAAGGGGTGTAATAGTGTACCATGCCCCCGCCGTGTGTAAAGGTCTGCGTGCGGGTGGCGCCCAGCGCCGTTTCGGTGGGGTTGCCTGCCAGCTGGCCATTGAGGCGCACATCGGGGCGCAGGTAGGTACCCCCGACGTTGGTGTACTGCGCCGCCAGGCTGCAGCCGGTGCCGGTAGCTGCGCGGTTCCAGATGCCCTTCATGTCGGGCGTGGCGCTCGACATCACGTTGTCGCCGCCTCCGCCCGGGATCGAGGTATTGTCGTAACAGAACTCCACGAGGATATTCGACACGCCATCCCAGTTGAACGGAGTCGTGAACGTGAACGTATTCAGCCCTACGAAGCTGCTGTAATTGGCAGAGTAGCAGGTCTGCGCCCCGTCTTCGAAGGTGGTGGTGGTGAACGAGGAGGCCGTGGTGTGCTTAAGGGCGATGCGGAAACCGCTGAAGGAGATGAGGCTAGTCTTCGACGTTACATTGAGCCCGAGCGAAGTGATATTGCCCGCGCCAAAGCCCGCTGCACGCAGCTCGGTGGCCAGGTAGATATACTGGCTGCGCGCTTTCTCATAGCCGCTGCGCAGGGGCTGGATATAGCCGCCGTAGGACCCATCCCCTACCGTAGCCGCACCGGCGCCGGGCACCACGGGGTTCTTGTCATTGTCCTGCAGGGTGAGCTCCATTTTATTGTACGCGCCCTGCATCGCATTGGTTGTACCCGACAGGTAACCCGATACCGTGAAGGACACGCGGAAGAACTCGGTCGGCTCTACCTCGGCATCGTCGTAGATACGTACGGTCAGCGTTTTCGGGGTCGTAGCGCCGCTTGCGAAGATGTGTTGGTTGGTGGGACTGGTGAAGCTGCCATTCGCGGTGAAGTCGTAGTCCACTCCCTGGATCGCCGAGCCTGCTTCGATGGAATAGGTCGCGACCGCGTCGCCCGTAGGCGCGCTGGTGATGCCCACGCTGTAGGTGTATTCTTTGTACGGGCGGCAATCCACCGTGCCGGTGCTGCTCTCCGTGTAGTTCGCGTAGCGCGACGAAAAGCGCACCTCGGGTGCCGACGGCAGCTGGGCCGTGAACAGGCCGCGGCCGTGGGTGGCGGCCACGATCGTGTTGTCGCTCAGGCGCAGCTTCAGCATATCGGTACGTACCATCGGGAAGTTGACGTCGTTGGTCCAGGAGGTGGCAGCGCCGCTGATCGCTTCCGTGTAATAAATGCCCGCCTCTGTGGCGAGGTACATTTTGGAGTTGTCTTGCGGATCGATGAGGGCCCAGCGCACCGGTATGTCGGGGAGGTTGCCGCTGATATTGGTCCAGTTGCCGCCGCCGTTGACGCTGTACCAGACATGCTGTACGCCGTAGTTGGAGAAGGTGGCCACGAGCACGTCATCGGTGTTCCCCGTGTTGACACAGCTCACGTAGGCATTGGGCAGCTGGGTGCCCGACACGTCGGTAACCGATGCGTTTACGTTGCCGGTGGTCACCGTGCTGGCATTGTCGAGGCGTACTACCTTACCGTTGCTGCCGCCGATGAACACGCGGTCGCGGGTGTGGTTCGACACCTTGAAGGCGGTGGCGTTGCCGGCAGATCCGCGCGTCAGCGCAGCAATGGTGAGCACCGTATTGGTGCCGTTGGCGTGTGCATTCGCCCAGCGGTTGATCTGGCTGGCCGGGGTCGTGGCGTTGCTCGCGTAGAGGATGTTCAGCGCGTCGTCGTAATCGAAGGGGTTTACGAAGTAGCCGTTGTCGCCGAGGCTCTGGGAGCGCCACGTGTTGCCGCCGTCTGTAGAAATACGATACGTGTTGTAAACGTACGATCCGAACTGGATGTTGGGGTCCTGCTGGTTGATGTGCACGAAGCAACCGTCGCCGCCGTATACCTCGTGGGAGTAGCTGAGGCCGGGATTGGTCAACCGGTGCACGCCATTGTCCTGCGCGCCAGCCAACAGCACGGGGGATCCTGCGTTGGGGTGGATGGCCGCGGAGTAAAACTGCTTGATGTTGAGGTTGCGGTTACGGTCGGTAAAGCTGGTGCCGCCGTTGTTGGACAGGAAGAGACCACCGTCGCAGCCGATCACCATACGGCTCTGGGTACCGGCTTTCCACCACTGGATGAAGTGGTGGTCGGCATGTACATAAGGGGCGGTGCCCACCCAGTAGGTCATGCGGGTCGGCGCTGCGGTGCCGCTGGAGCCAAACCGGTAGGCGTCCAGGCCACCCACGATGAACTCGTTGCTGTTGTCGGGGTTGATGGCCAGCGTCAGGTTGTACCAACCCTGCCCGTTGAGTACGCCGGAGGGATAAGCCGACGTGTTCTGCTTGGTCCAGGTGGCTCCACCGTCAACCGACTTGTAGGCGCTGTCGAGGTTGTTGGCAGCTACGGTGACCCCGTACATCACATTGCCCTGCGTAGCCAGCTCGAGGCGGTAGGCCGAAGCGGTGGACAGGCGGATGCCACCGCTGGCCGTCCAGCTGCCGTTCGAAACGTTGGCGGGGTCGTTGGTATAAAGGTGCTGCACGCGGGTGCCGGCATAGCCGAAGGAAGCGTGCATCCGGCCGTTGCTGCTGAACTCGATGTCGGTGCAGATGCTGTTGGAAGCGGTGAGGCCACTGGGCGTGATGTTCTGCCAGGTGCTGCCGCCGTCTTTGGAGCGGTACAGGCCTGACGCAAAGGAGCCGGCCAGGTTGGAGCTGCGGTTGGCGACGTAGATGTTGCCGGCCGCGTCGCAAACAATTTTGAATGCGCGTTGGAAGCCGATGCTCGAGGGCAGGCGGTTCCAGGAGTCGCCCCCGTTCTCCGACTTCCAGATACCGGCGCCATATACGGCGTCGGCGTTGCTCGTCGGCTCGCCGGTGGAAAAGTACAGGCGCACCGGAGCGCTGGGATCCTGGCAGATGGACGACACGGCCAGGTTATCGAAGCGGTCGTCGGCATGCGTCCAGTTGGGAACGGCCGCCGACATAAAGTTGGTGCATTTCCAGAGGCCACCGGCCACGCCGCCGGCGAACACGGTGTTGCCGGTGATGTCGCGCAGGGTATCGATCAGCACGCCGCGGATCCGGCCGGAGGTATAAGCACTGCCGGGACGGCTGTTGCCGCTTGGGCCTACGGAGTCGTAGCTCGGGCCGCGCTCCGTCCAGGTGAGGGGCGACTGCACGCGGCCGCCAAGGCGGGCCGAATGGTTGGCCTCGAGGGCGCGGATCATACGCTCGCCGGGCACGTACCCGAGAGAGGGGTCCTTGATCCGTTCGAACTCGAATTCATCGCGGCTGGCGGCGCCGTCGTAGCCGTCTTCCTCTTCGTTGAGGTCTTTTTCCGTGTAGGCGACGTCGGAAAGGCCGATAACCGGGGTTTGGGTGGTACGTTTCAACAGGAGCAGTGAAACAAGGGCAATGCCGGCAACCGGCAGTAATAAGGTCTTTTTACGCATGAGTTTTGGTGTGTGGCTGGTGGGGCCGGGCTTTGTGCCGGCTTCGCGTAAAGTTACGGAAAACCGGTGGGCGAACCGGCTCGTAAGGGGGTACTATTGTGTCATTTAAGCAGTTCCCTTTACCCGGGGCCAACTGGATGCACCTGTTGGCACCCGCTGGCTATTTCCGGCACGGACCCGAACCCGGTGTTCCCAGTGGATTAAGTGGCACCCGGCCTGTGCGCATGATGCGAAGCATCTTCCGAACGATGGTGCGCGCTTTCGGTGCCGGGAAGCATGGCCTCTGCCGGATCATACAGGAAGCATAGCCACGAAAAAGCCCCTCACCAGGGAGGGGCCGTATTGAAGTTCGTAGGGATTACCATTTGTCGGTTTCCTCGGGAGCAGCGGCTGCTGCGGTGGGAAGCGTCACTTCGGGAGCTGTGGCGGTCTTGATCGATACCACCGGCGCGCCGTCGATATCGGAGTGGACGTGGTGCTGATGGTCCATCTCGTCGCCATCGTGATCGTCGAGCACATCGTCGTGGTTGAAGGCGTCGAAGTCGAAGTCGGGCATCAGCTCGGTCTTCACATGGTCCACGGCTTCGATCAGTGCCTTGATGAACTTGTTGAAGTCCTCTTTGTATAGGAAGATCTTGTGGCGGTCGTAGCCGTTGTCGTTGAAGCGCTTCCGGCTTTCGGTGATCGTGAGGTAGTAGTCATTACCCCGGGTAGCCCGTACATCGAAAAAATAGGTACGACGTTTCCCCGCACGGATCCGTTTGCTGTAGATGCTGTCCATCTTCTTGTCGTTGTTTTCGTACGCCACGATCAGAGTTTTTACAGTGAGCTAATAGGTTAGTGAAATACGCTCTTACAAATATAATTATGTTTTTGGATCAGCCAAATTTGCCTAAATGGCCGTCCGGTCGTCCTGCGCAAGCTGACTGCGGTACATTTCGGCGTAGATTCCGTTCTGCTTCAGGAGGCTGTCGTGCGTGCCGCTTTCGGCGATACGGCCCTCGTCCAGCACCACGATCTGGTCGAAGCCGGAAAGGCTCAGCACCTTGTGGGTGATCACGATCGACGTGCGCTCCCTGAGGTAGGCCTCGATGTGGTCGAGGATGGCGCGCTCGGTGCGCGTATCCACGGCGCTGAGGCTGTCGTCGAGCACGAGGATGGGGGATGGCTTTGCCAATGCCCGGGCAATCGACACG
The DNA here is from genome assembly GCF_039541815.1 of Flaviaestuariibacter amylovorans. Lineage (NCBI taxonomy): Bacteria > Pseudomonadati > Bacteroidota > Chitinophagia > Chitinophagales > Chitinophagaceae > Flaviaestuariibacter > Flaviaestuariibacter amylovorans. The sequence continues at coordinate 273,281 of NZ_BAABGY010000007.1, read as the reverse complement.
CGCTGCTTTTGCCCGCCGCTCAGCGTCACTCCCCGCTCCCCTACCAGCGTTTCATAGCCTTTCGGGAAACTCATGATCTCGTTGTGCACCGCGGCGGCCGTAGCGGCCGAGCGCACGCTTTCCATATCCACCGTTCCGGAGCCGAAGGCGATGTTGCGCGCCACCGAATCGGAAAAGAGGAAGCCGTCCTGCGGCACGTAGGAGATCCCGCCACGGAGGTGCGCCAGGTCGATCCGGCGCAGCGGCACGCCGTCTACCAGCACCTCGCCACCGGTAGGGTCGTAGAGGCGGAGCAGCAGTTGCACCACCGTACTTTTACCCGAGCCGGTGCGGCCTACGAGGGCCACCTTTTCGCCGGGCCGGATGCTGAGGCTAAACTCGTGGAGGGCCCGGATGCCCGTATTCGGATACACAAAGCTGACGCTCCGGAATTCGATCGCCCCGTGCAGGGCCGGCTTCTGTGCCTCCTCCGGGTTTACGATCAGCGGCTCGGTGTGCAGGAACTCATTGAGGCGCTTCTGCGAGGCGGCCGCCCGCTGGATCATGGAGGCCGTCCAGCCGATGGCGCTCACGGGGAAGGTGAGCATGTTGATGTAGATCACGAACTCCACGATGGTGGCGAGGCGGATCTCCCCGCTGATCACCTGCAGGCCACCGATCATGATGGTAAGCAAGGTGCTGATGCCGATGAAGAGGGCCATCGACGGGAAATAGAGTGATTCGATCTTGGCCAACTCGGTGGCGTCGCGGCGGTACTTCTCGCTGTTGGCCTCGAAAAAGCCTTCCATCGCCCGCTCCTGAACGAATGATTTGATGACGCGGATGCCGCTGTACGATTGCTGCGCGTTAACGGTGATGGCAGAGAGCGTCGCCTGCAGCGCTTCGCTGCGGCGGTGGATCACCGTATTTACGCGGTAAATGGTGAACGCAAGCAGCGGCAGCGGCGACAGCACGTACAACGTAAGCTCCGGGCTGCGCTTGTACATGAAGAAGACCGTCATGGCGATCAGGGCTACGAGGTTGGTGAGGTACATGATGGCCGGGCCGGTGAACATCCGCACGCGGCTCACGTCTTCGGCCATGCGGCTCATGAGGTCGCCGACGCTGTTGGCCTTGTAAAAGCCGGCGTCGAGCTTCTGGTAATGCGCATACACTTCGTTCTTCTGATCGTACTCGATGCGCCGGCTCATCACGATGATGGTCTGCCGCATGAAGAACATGAACAGTCCGCGCAGCAGGGCCAGCACGAGGATGGTGACGCCTGCGATGGCCACGATGGTACCCACGGAGTATTCGCGCCCTTCGACCGTATCGATGAACCGCTGCACCAGCACATCGTAATTGGCGGCTTCCGCCTTTGGCTGGTAGCCGGGCAGCTTCAGGGCACGCTGCACATAGTCGATGATAAAGCCCGTAACCTGGGGCGCCAGCACGCCAAAATAGTTGGACACCAGGATGAAAAAGATGCCCACCGCGAGCCGCCAGCGGTACCGGACGAAATATTTGCGCAGGTGCCTGAGATGCTTCAAATGAGAAATTTGGGCAAAAATACGGATAGGGCGAGGGTTCTGCGGGCGTTGATTACAAGGGCCAACGCTTCCTTGTTTCCTGTTTCTTATTCCTTGTTCCCACGACTAAAGTCGTGGGCTGGTACCTATCGAAAACCCACGGCTAAAGCCGTGGGCTGGTTGTTGTCTTGCTATTTCGAATTCAAACGCGTTCGCCAATCATCCCATTACCCCCTTAGCACATTAGCAAATTATCCCATTAGCACATTAATAAGCATTCTCCTCGCCCTTGATGATATTGTACACCGTAAGGAAGATGATCTTGACGTCGAGCCAGAAGTGCCAGTTCTCCATGTACCAGATGTCGCGCTCGATGCGGCCTTCCACGTCCTTGAGCTCCTTGGTTTCGCCGCGGTAGCCGTTCACCTGGGCCCACCCCGTGATGCCGGGCTTCAGGAAGTGGCGGATCATGTATTTGTTGATCACCTGCTTATAGGTGTCGTTCATCTTCAGCGGGTGCGGCCGGGGCCCGCAGATGCTCATGTCGCCGAGCCAGACGTTGAAGAACTGCGGCAATTCGTCGAGGCTGGTCTTCCGGAGGAAGGCGCCCACTTTGGTAATGCGGTCGTCGTCCTTGGTGGCCTGCTTGTACTCGGCGTCCTTCTCCGCCACCTTCATGCTCCGGAACTTGAAGACCTTGATGATCTTTTTGTCGCGCCCGAGTCGGTTCTGGGTAAAAAAGACCGGACCTTTCGAATCCCAGCGGATCACCAGCGCAATGATGGGCACGAGCCAGCTGAGCAGGAACAGGATCACGCAGGTGCTGAACACGAGGTCGAAGGCGCGCTTCTTGATCTTGTTGCCCAACTCCGTCAGCGGCTCCTTGCGGATAGAGAGTACCGGCACGTCTTCAAGGAAGTCGACGTGCATGGTACGGTTGATCAGGAGGTTGTAATCGAGCACGAATCGTACCCGGATGAAGTTGTCTTCGGCCACCTCGGCAAGCTCGTAGAGGTATTCGTTGTCTTTTGGCAGCAGCGTGGAATAGATCTCCGACACTTCATGGGCGATGGCGTAGTCGAGGCAGTCGCGCAGGTTGCCCAGGATCGGGTACATCGAAAGCTCCTGCACGCGCTCCTCGTCTTCGAAATACCCGAGGATGCTGGTGTTGCGGGCCTCGGCCGAGAGCATGTTCGCAATCTTTTTCCCGATATCGTTATAGCCCAGGATGACCACTTTCTTCACCAGCCGCTCCTCAAAGTCGACATAGCGGGCGATCCAGATGTAGAGCAGGCGCGTAAGCAGCAGGATGCCCCCGAAGCCGAGCAGGCTGGTGACCAGGAAGGCCCGCGAGAACTCGTAGCTGTAAAAGAACATGAACAGCACCACGAGCTGGAGAAACAGAAAATAGGCCTTGGCGGTAGACCGGATGAAGTTTTCCGTACGGAAAAAGGTACGCTCCGAGTAGATGGAGAACAGGGAGCAGCTGATCACCCAGGCCAGGTTGACGAAAAGAAACAGGAGCAGGTAGGCCCGGTCAAGCTGCTTGCCGGTGTCGTACGAAAACAGGTACAGCACATAAGCGATGTTCAGTGCGGCGAGGTCGAGAAAGGAAAACAGGAACTGAAAAGCACTGAAAGGTCGTTTATTCATCTTTTTGTCGGTTGGTTAAGTTAATTGGCACTCCTCTTGCATAATGCATTCTGAACACTAGAACACAGCCTTAACCGTTAAAAAATTTGTGCCGTCCGACATAGCCCTTCAGAGGCCGGTTTGCTCTGCCTTAACGGGCATCAGCCTCCCCAACCGATGTATGCGGTCGTGTCGCTCAGCACCTCACCTCTCAACGAAACCTTGTATGACACCGCAAACCTCCACTCCCATGATCAGAAAGAACAATTGGATGCTCGCCCTCGCTGCCGCCAGCACGCTCCTTTTTGCCTGCAGCAAGAAAAAAGATGACCCCGATGCCGGAAAGGCGACCATCAATTACCAGGTAACGAGCTCCAATGCCTCCAGCACCGACTTTACCTTCACCTCGGCGAAGGGCTCCGGAAAGCAGATCGCCTTCAAGGGCGACGGCTCCACCCGCGTAGAGGAGTACCTGCTCAACTTCAATAACGTCGATTTCTTCAGCAACGGCGCCGCCGGCGCCATCGCCTCCATTAAGGTGCCTGCCGGCTCCTACACCAACGCGCAGTTCAACTACCAGATGATCCCGTCGCGCAACCCCGCCCTTGAGATCCGCGGCACCTACAATGCCAACGGTACGCCGGTGCCGGTACGCATCAACCTCGACCAGTTCGTGGAGATCTCCACGAAGATGCCGAGCGTTACCCTCGAAGCCGGCAAGACCTATACCGCTACGCTCAATCTCGACCTGGCCAAGGTAGTGGAAGGCATCACCGCCAGCCATATGACCAACGCCACCCGCACCAACGGCGAGGTCGTGATCGCCTACTACTCCAACCCGGCGCTGCTGCAGACGGTGGTCAACAACATCAACAACGTGATCCAGCACAGCGTCACGATCCAGTAACGGCTTCACCCTTCAACCATCAACCCCGGAAGACGCAGCTTGCTGCGTCTTCTTTTTTTACCCACCCGTACCGACAAAAAAAAGACGCACCGTGGCGTCTTCGTTGATTCCTTGCTGCATGCGCGCTTACAAGAACTCCTCGATCGAGTGCAGGAGCTGCGCCGATGCATGCGCGGCGATGGCCGGGGCCGCGCGCAGGTTGCCGCTCAGAAACCGGCCGATCGCGCTGCGGAACTCCTCCGCCGTTTCCGCACCCGCCACATAGCCCTGGCGCACGAACGCGTGCATCGTAGCCACCTGGTGGTCGTCGCGGGTCTCGCGAAAGGCGGCTTTCCGTGGAAATACGATCAGCGGCTTCTCCAGCTCCAGCACCTTAAGCATGGTGCCGATGCCTGCATGGCTGACGATGAGATCAGCCTCCTCGATGTATTTCCGGAATTGTGCGGGAGGAATGAAGTCGAGGATGTGGATGTGCTTTGCCGCGAAGCCGCCTTTGGTTGTTTGCGCCACGAAAGACACACCAGGGAATTCCGGCGCCAGGTTGTCGGCGATTCGCAACAGGCGATCGAAGGGCTCCTGGCTGCCGATGGTGATGAAGATGTTCATAGTACAGTGCCTTGATAGATGACCTTACCTCCGGCCAGGTGCGGCCATTGCGTATACACCCGGTCGCAGAACCGGAGCGCCATCCGGCCTGAGAGGGAGATCTTCTCGGCATGGCAAACACTTTCGATCCAGATGGTACGGGCGCCCAGCATTTTGCCCACGAGCAGCCCAAGCAGGCCCGGGGCGGCGCCAGTAGAAATGACTACCGACGGCCGGATGCGCCGGAGGATGCGGGCCATCTGCCACATTACCGGGATCACCCTGCCTTTGTTCCAGCGGCTTACCTCGGGTACGAGGTGAAATGGCTTGCCTTCGACGGTGGCGGCAAAACCTTTGTTGGTGGAGAAGTACTCCACGTCGTGCTTGTCCAACAGGGGGCGAAGTCGAACCAGTTCAATCCAGTGCCCGCCACCCGACGCAACGGCGGCGATCTTTTTCTTGGTTTGCATATGAGGACGTTTTAAGTTGGTTAAGATGCGTCTTGGTTGGGCTAGCCCCTCGCCCACCGGAACCGTAGCTCCGCTACGCGTAGCAGGAAGAGCACGTTCCCGATGATGTACCGGCGGAACATACGGCGTGGCTCGAGGCGCAGCCGGTACACCCACTCCAACCCGGCGCGGCGCATCCAGAGCGGCGCCCGCGACACTTTTTCGCCCAGGTAGTCGATGATGGCACCGCCGGAGATGAGCAGGCAGGGAAAATCCAATTGTTCTTTCAGTATCGCGGCCACCTTCTCCTGCTTGGGGTTGCCCATGCCCAGCACTACCACGTCGGGTCGTACCGAGCGTAGCTGCGCCACGTATTCCCCGGCTTCCAGGAAGCCGTGCTCGAGGTGAACGACGTCTACGCCCCTTTTGGCGAGCACGGCAGCCGCCCGCTCAAGGTAGGGCGCCTGGGTGCCGAGCAGCGCCACGCGCTTTCCTGCGAGGTGCTCGAGCACGTACGGGATGAAGTCGGTGCCACAGAAGTTCTGGGCCGGCGCCTGCCCCATCGCCTTATAAAGGAGCGACATCCCCGCACCGTCGCGGAGGATCATGTCGGAGCGCAGCAGCGACTGTAGAAACACGGGATCGGTATGACACAGATTGAACCCGTGCGCGTTGATGAACGACAGGATATATGGGCCCCGGGCCCGCTCCAGCTCGGATCGCAGTCCGGCAAGGCCTTCCTCAAACGAATCGAAAAGAGAAACCCTGCCGGCGATGACCGCGGGTGTTTCAAGCGTTGCACTGATTTTCATGGTAGCTATACGAATATTGATGGTGCCCTACCAGTCCACTGACGTGTCAGGCGGGTTGTCCGAAATAAAGGTTCTTAATCGTTTTCACACGCTCCTCCCAGGAGTTGCTTTGCGAGAGCCCGAGACGCTGCTGCGAAAGAGCGTCCGTATCTTCCTGGTAGGCCCGGCGGCAGGTCTCAACAAACTCCTCGTTGGCACATTTATACACCGTACCCTCCGGGAACTTCCAGCTGCGGATGTTCGGGATGTTGGTGACCACCGCCGGCTTGCCCATGGCGAGGTAGAGCCAGAGCTTGTTGGGCGTAGCGCCCTTGTTGATTACGGCTTCGTCGTAGGGAGCGATGCAGACGTCCACTTCCTGGAGCGCCTCGTAGAGCGCCTCTCCCGTTTTTACACCAAGAAATCGGGCATGCGGGAAGCGACCGAGCCGCTCGCGGTTGGCCGGACTTACCGGCCCGATGAAGTGGACGATGAATTCCTGCAGCAGGCTTTCGAGCAACGGGTAGTCGAGGTTGGAATCGAGGTAGCCTACGAGGCCCAGTACCGGCGTGCCTTCGCGCGGACGCGGCGGCCGGGCGCCATGGTATATGAGGCTGGGCGCTCCGAGGGGTACCACATGCGTGGCGGGATTGTACTTGTTGATCTTGCCCTGCATGTAATCGGAGGTCACGATGCAGAGGCGTGCCTTCTCGGCTACGAGGCGCTCGGTGCGCGTGTGGTAGCGGTTGATGAAGAAGGGATTGAACTTGCCGAAGCCCACGTTGTCGTCGGCGCAGTAGAAGATCACGTTCTTGAAAAAGGAATGGATCGCCGGCGCCGTATAGTCGAAGCAGATCACAAGGTCGAACTGGGGCCCGAGGGCCTTGATCTTCGTAAGGAGCCAGCGATGATAGAGCTCGTTGAGTCCGGGGGTGCGGTAGCGCACCTTGTAGTTGACCGGGAAATACGGCGTCACTACGTAGATGCCCGGCTCCGCGAGGCGCACCTCCACACGGGGCATGCCCGTGCGGTTCTTTTCCACAAAGTAGACGTCGCCGTCTTTCTTGAGCTCGTGGGCCACCTGGTGACGGGCGCGGGGCGGCTCGTCCCAGCAGGTGACGGTCGGGTAGATCAGGTAGTTATTCGGTTTCATAGCGGATCGGTTCAATTACTTTGTTGCAGCAACGGTGCCTCGGACTTTCGCTTGCGCATCGTATGCACGAAGCCTTCGAGGCGTCCGCGGAACATGTTGTAAAAATCACCGGAGCGCTTCCGGTTCATCGAAAGCACCATCTTTACCAGCGGCGCCATCATCCCCTTCAGGATCACGTGGTAGGGAATGTCGTAAGCGGCGTAGACCATGCCCATGCCCCGCTGGCGGGCGCGGATCACATCGGCCTGGCGGGTAAGCACCGGGATGTAATAGTGGTTTACGCGGATGTCGGCATCGAAAAAGATCCGGTAGCCGCGCTGCATGGCGCGGAAGGTCAGCTCGCTGTCTTCGCCGCCGCCGATGAACTGGCCGATGCCGACGTTCTCGAGGAAGCCGCCGAGCTCATGGAACACGGCGCTCCGGTAAAACTGAACGTACGTAACATAGCCCACCGAGCGGAAGGAGAACAGCTCCTTTTGCGTCACGAGGCGCGACACGCGCTGGGTAATGGGGCCCTGCACCCAGTTGATGATCAGCAGGTCGGCCGCCTTCGGGCTCTCGAAATGGCGCTGTACGGCCTGGAGGGCGCCGGGATCGAACCAGCAATCGTCGTCGGGGAAGCAAATGACATCGTACCGTGCCGCCCGGGCGCCGAGGTTGCGGGCCTTCGACTGGTTGGCTTCTTCCATCTTGATGTGGCGCAGGGTCAGCAACGGCGTGAATTCGGCAATGAGGTCGTCGAGCAGGCCATCACGGTTCTGGTCCACGATGATCAGCTCCAGGTCTTTGAGGGGGTACGCGAGAATGGAATCAAAAAGTCGCCGCAGCTCCTTTTTGCGCTTGTAGGTTGCTACAACGGCAGAAATACCTTTCATAAACGGGGTCGGTTGCACGGTTGAGGGTTGAATTTCTACACCTTAAGTGTCGTTCATCCTAGTACAAAAGGCGCTCCGGAATGGCCGGGAAGTGGTAGCCCTGCCGGGAAAACTCGGAAAGAAGCCTCGGTAAAGCGGCGCGCAGGTTGGCTTCGGCCGCATCGTTATCGTGCAGCACCACGATCGAGCCTGGCCGCAGGTGGTCGGCCACGTTGCGGAAGCATTGCTCCGCAGAGGTTTGGGGGTCAAAATCCCCACTCATGATGCTCCACATGACCACCTGGAACTCGTAGCCGCGGGAGCGGAGGCGCCGCACCTGGAAGGGAGTTACGTGGCCGTGCGGCGGGCGGAACAGCCGCGACCCGATCAGGCCCGCAGCCTGCTGTACGTTGGCGTAATACCGCTTGTTGGCCGTACGCCATCCATCGAGGTGATCGTGGGTATGGTTGCCGACGCCGTGCCCTTCCGCCCGGATGCGCGCGTAGATCTCGGGGTACCGCTCGATGTTGGACCCGATACAGAAGAAGGTTCCTTTCGCCCCGTACTTTGCCAGCTCATCCAGCACAAAGGGGGTCAGCGAAGGGTGCGGACCGTCGTCGAACGTGAGAAAAGCTTCCCTGCGTCCGGTATCGAGCTCCCAAATGCAAGGCCCGTAGAGCTTCCGCATCCAGCGCGGCTTGCTGACCATATACTGCATACACGAATGATTTATGCGCCCTGAACCTGCAGGTTGCCACCTGGTACCAACCGGGCGCTTGCGCGGGCCGATTGGGCGGCCCTATCCAGAAAGAGGTACCAGAACACCAGCATGAGCAGTACGAAGTAGAGGTGCTTCTCCCGGAAGAGGCTTGCCTCCGTGATGTTGTTGAGCAGCAGGATCAGCGACAGCAGGTAGACCACCGGCTCCGAGTAATCGACTCTCCGGAAGAGGCTCCCGATCATCCAGGCAAGAAAGATCAGCACGAGCACGAGCCCTACGATGCCGGTGTTCACCATCACGTCCATATAGCCGTTGTGCCCCTGCCCGGGCGACCATTCGAGCTCGCTGATGGTGGAATACGGATTATATCCTTCGCCCGGGAGCCAGTACCCGCCCGACCCGAAACCTGTAGTGAGGCGGTCGCGGGCCTTGAGGTCCATCATCATGATCTCCCAAACATCGGTACGGCCTGTAAAGGTCATGTCGCGGTTATTGATGCCGATAGAGGCTGTGGAGGGTCCAAGGATCGCATTCAGGTGCGGCACGATGAGGCCGGCGGCGATAATGACCAAAAAAAGCGGGCGGAGCAGGAACTTGAACTGGTAGCAGATCGAGACCAGGATACAGCCCGTAAGCGAGGTCATGGAGTCGCACTTGAAGAGCTGGAACACGATCGCAGCATTCAGCCCCAGCCACACGTGGGTAGAAAGGGCCTTTCGATTCACAAAGTTGACGACGATGAAGGCAAAAGCAAGGAACTGTCCCATGTTGTTTGGCGACGAGAACATGCCCTGCGTGCGGCTGGCATCGTCCATGAACCAGGCGGCCTTCGACGGGAACAGGAAGATAAAGGCGAGGTTGGCGAGGGCCGTCACAATGGCAATGCCTTTCAGCGTCTTGAAGAGTTCCTCGCGCCCGAGGATGTTGACGATCACGAAGGCCTGGAGTACCGTGAAGATGGTGCGCATCGTCACGTGCGAGCTATGGCTCTTCATGGCGGGCAACACCCATATGGTAGACAGGGCCAGGAAAGCGAGGAACAGGAAGAGCGGGAAGGCGCCGCGAAGCGACACCTGGATCTGGTCGGAGAAAAGCACATAGGCCAGGGAGCCGACAATGCCGACAAAGCTCAGCACATTGGCCAGCTTTTCCACCGGGGCGAGGCCAGGGAAGGCCATCACCAACGAGGTGAGCGGGAATATGAACAGGATGAGCTGCAATTTCCCCAACAGGAAGGATACGGGCTTGCTCGTAACGAAGTTCATGCGGCGAACGATTCGGTTTTGTAGGTTTCGCGGACCTGTACTACAAGAACCCTGCCTTTACGCCGCTTTCCCCAGGCTATTTTCCCCAGGCCCCTCCTTCCGGGCGTTCAGCTTCCGGATGCTGGTCTTCTCCGCGTTCAGGTACACCTCGCGGTACTGGTCGCTGGAGAGAGCGGCCACAATGGCCTTTGGAGAGAGGTGGTGCTCATAATAGGTCTTCACATTCCGGACGAGCTCGTTCACCTTTTCCTCGGGGTAGGTCAGGGCCTCCTGGAGCCGCTCGGTAAAGTTGTCGTTATTGTAGAGCACCGCGTTACGGCCGTGCTCCAGCGCCGGGGCAAAAAGCTGCGCATATTCCTCGTGGATGATGGGCACCGTTCCGACCGACATGGCCTCGTACACGTTGTGCGATTGGGGCATGAACACGCCCGGGCAGGCGATGAAGAACGAATAATTGGCAATGACGCTCCGGAGGTCGCTTTGCTCCACCACAAAGTTGCCCTTGTCCACGATGTCGATGGAGCCGTGCTTCGCGCCACCCTTCAGCTCGTCGAACGACTTGGGGAAACGGGTCTGCTCCATCGTCAGGAGCTGCTTCTGCAGCTCGAGGCGGTCGATCATCTTGAATTTCCGGGACGACGAGAAGATCTTGTAGTCATTAGGGTCGAAGTTGCCGGCGAAAAATACGGAGCGCTTCCGCTGCGACTCGTCGTAGGGCGCGTTCCACCAGCCGTATTTGTACATATGCGGGTGCATCCCGATGGGTACATGGTAGCGGTGCGAGCCGGTGTCGGGGGTATGCAGGAAGTAATCGTTCGACAGCTTGCGGCGCACGCGGCTATTGGAAACCCGGTCGGTAAAAGCGATAGCACCCTCAGGCACTTTGGAGGAGAAACGCACGAATTCCTCTTCGATCAGGAAGCGGGAGTAGTCGTCGCCCAGGCTCAGCAGGAAGCGGGGGTTCTCGCTCAGGTACACCTGGTAGCCTTCGGCCTGGAAGTATTTGACGAGTATATAGAGGTAGCGTACATAGGAATTGTCGTGCAGGTCGATCCACACGGCCTTTTGCCCGGGTGCGGGGCGGGGCGTGCGGCCACGGCGGCTCAGGTAGGCGCGGAACAACTCCACGTCGCGCAGCTTTTTCTTCAGCTTACGCTTCACTTTGAACAGCAGGCGGGATAAGGAGTCCATGGGAGTAGGTCGGTTTACGGTTATCGTTTCGAGGGTCTCAGCTTGAGTGCGTTAAGGTAGAACTGGCGGGGCTTGTAGTATTCGAGGTCGATGATGCGCACGCCCTTATGATGCAAATACGCGGCCTTCATCAGCAGGATGCACAGCTCGGCGATGGGCCAGGCGGCAGCGGTGCCGGCAAGACCGTACAGGTGATGCAGCCAGAAGAGCAGGCCGATATTGGCGGCAAAGCCGGTGACCATGATCCGGATATAGACCGCATCGAGCCGCAGGTTGAGCATCACGTGCTGGCCGAGGGCCGTGTTGAGATTGGAGAAGAGCAGGCCAAAGGCAAAGATGCGGAGCAGGCCTGCGGCGCCGGCGAACTCGCGCCCGAACACAAAGCCGATGAGGGGCTCGGCGAAGAGCAGCACGAATACCGACATGCCGAAGGTGATCGCGAATACGTAGGGCAATGTTTTGCGCAGGCGGTCCATCCCGTTCTCGTGGGAGCCGGTGAACGCTTCTCCTACATATGGAAAGAGTACCGTGTTGAGCGGCATCGCGATGATGCTCTGAACGATGATCACGATACGGAGCGCCGCGGTGTAGAAGCCGGTGTCGCGGATGCTGAGCATGGTGCCAGCGATGATGATGTTGGTGAGGTGGGCCTGGTTGCGGATGAGCTCAATGAAGGAGATGTGGCGGATGTCCTTGAACGTCTCCCCGATCGCACGTGCCTTTGCCCAATGAACCTTGATACCATAGCGGCGCAGGGCATAGCGCAGCGATATCCACGATACGCCAACGTGTGCCAGCGAGGTGATGAGCGGGTGGTAGATATAGTCGCTCCGCTCCTGGATCGACAGCACGATCGCAACCGAGAAGAACAGCTTCGAGAAAAAGCTGAACACGGCAAACTTGCGGGTCTCCTGTTTCGAATGGTATACCCAGCTCGGGTTGATGACCCAGCCGAGGCAGTACAGGTAGGCGAACAGGCTCACGAGCTTTTCGCCCGATAGCTGCGGCACTGTAAACACCAGCACCGTGAACACGATGGTGCACACGGTGAGGATATACGTTTTCGCTACGAGGATGCGGCTTACGATGCTGTCGATGGCGGGTTGATCGCCTTTAGCTGCCACCATCTGGCGCACCCCGTAGAGATCGAACCCCGCATTGATAAACAGCACGAAGTAGTAAACGTAAGCGAAGATGTAGTTGATCACCCCGTAGTTCCCCGGGCCGATGATCCGCGATACCAGGGGCAGCGTGATCATGGGCAGTACGAAGTTGCCGATCTGCAGCAACGACAGGGATAGGATGTTGGTCAGTATCTTTCGCTTGTTTCCAGCGGGCGTGTCCATCTTTTTGCGGGGGTCGGTTTTGGGTGCGGGCTTTTATTAGCCGGCATCGGTATAACGGAAATACGGGTAGATCATCGGCACTTCGCGGGCAGGTACTGCCTTCGGCTGCTGCACAGGTGCTACCAGCATGTAACCAAGGGAGGCAAGCAGCACGCGCTCGGTGTTCTGAACGTGGGCCACTTTGAGGTCGGCGGCGGCCGTTACGGCGGAGCGGTCGTTGCTGTCCGACATACGCACCGGAACGTGTACGGTCTGCACCTGGTTGTGACGGGAGAGGAACTCGCGGATACCGGCGATGTCCTGCTGGCTGATTACGGCGGGGGCGTTGAGCCAGTAGAGGAAATTCACAACACCCTTGGTGCGGCGGATCTCATCGAGCTGCTCCTGCGAAGCCCGTACAAATACTATAGAGGAAAAGAGCGCTTCCTGCTCGGTCTTCCGGAGGAAGCTCCAGGAAGAAGATACGGTCTTAACGGGGAGGAAGGTTTCAAAGCGGTTGCGGGACAAGGTAGAGGCTACTTTCTTTTCGCACTTAGGACGCGTGCATACGGCGTACCATTGAACAACGGGTAAATTGGTGTTCATAATCACAGGTTTTGTAGGTTAGCAATACTGCCAAGTAGCAGTAGTATATTAAGTGAGGCGGTTCTTTTTTCGGACGTTGGATTTTACCCTATGTGGTGTCGGAGGCGGTGTTCTTGTGATTACTATTACAATCTTCAGGCCTTTTTTAAGCCTTTTTTCTGAAAAGATAGCTGGCGGAGAAATTTTTTCAGTCGGCTGTCGCCGGCTGCATCCTGTCCGTAGCGCATCTCGTGCCCGTAGCCGTAGCCATAGCTGCCCGATCCGAAGCCGCGGGGCTTCACATCGTTGAAGACGATGGCCAGGTTGTTCAGCGCCTTGATGCGGTTGTTCGCATCCAGGTTCTGCACAAAAGCTTTCGGCGTGTAGGCATGGCGCACCACGTACAGGGTCAGGTCGCTCCATTCCGTGAGGAAGTAGGCGTCCGTCGCCGGGTGTACCGGGGCGGCGTCCATGATGATGAAGTCGAAAGCTTCTTCCAGGTAATCAAAGAGCGGGGCCAGTTTTCCATTCAGTAACAATTCCGTTGCATTCGATTCGGTAGTGCCGGCGGAAACGAGGTAGAGATTCTTATACTCGGTGCTCTTGATAATTTCGTAAGGCTCTACTTCGTTCTCCAGGTATTCAGCGAGACCCATGGCCTGGGGCGCTCCGAAGTTCCTGGAAGCCTGCGGGTTACGCAGATCCATATCTAATAAAACAACTTTCTTGCCAGAGAGCGATAAATTAACAGCAAGATTGGAAGCAACGAAGCTTTTGCCTTCACCGGCGACACTGGACGTTACGAGGAGGCGTTTTTTGGGGTTGCTTTTGCTGAAAAGTCCAGCAGCGACGCGCAATTGGCGGAATTCTTCCCCGACGCGGGCATCCTTCTGTGCCGATAATAATTTTCCTTTCAAATGGTCTACATGGGCAATTTCGGCAAGCACGGGCACACCCGTATAAGTACCGATCTCGTCCCGGAACAGCACGTTACGGCTGAAGCCTTCCTTCCACGCTACATACGCTATGCTGAGGAGCAGCGCGAACGCGATGCCGGCGCCGAGAATAAAGGGCTTATTGGGGCCAACCGGCAACACCGAGGCACGCGCCGTCTCCACCACCTTGCTGTCGGGGATATTCGACGCCACGGCGATGGCCGTTTCCTCGCGCTTCTGCAGCAGGAACGAGTAGATGCTGTTCTTGATCGACTGCTCACGGCTTACATCGAGCAGCTCGCGCTCCTTTTGGGGAATCGTGTTCAGCATGCTGTTGTACGCCGAGTTGGTCGAGGCCAGGTTGCGCTGCGAGGCGCTGAGGGCCGAGCGCTGGCTGCGGATGTTGTCGAGGATCCCGGGACGGAGTTTCTCGATCTGCTCGTCGAGAGCCAGCATAACGGGGTGATTCTCGGCCGTGGTGCGGCTGAGGCGGTCGCGCTCGAGGTCGGCCTGGTAGAGCTTCTCCAGCAGCCCGGAAAGCAGCGGGTCTTCGATTCCCAACGTGGAGGGAACGAGGGAGCCGTCGCGCTGCTTGGCAGACACGTATTGCTCCACCTGGCCCAGCACGGCCATCTTCATGTTCACCTCGGCCAGCTTCTGGTCGATCTCGCCCACGTTCTTCAGGTAGAGCTTGCCCTGCTCCGAAAGGTCCACCACGTTGTTGCGGGCCTTGAAGCTCTGGATCTGCTTTTCCACGGCGTTGAGCTCGCGCTGCACGATGCGCATGCGCTCGTCTACAAAAGCTATGGTATTGCGGGCAACCGAGTTCTTATAGTCGATGGAAGCGGCGTTGTAATCACGCACCAGGTTGTTGAGGATGTCTTCGGCGCGCTCCGGCGATTCGTCGGAGTACTTGAGGCGCACGATGCTTGACAGCTTGCCGGCGGGCGCTACGTCCAGCTTTTTTTGGAGACCGGCAGCCACACTCTTGGGGTCGACAAGGCGGAAGTGGAACGGACCGTTACTGCCGGGCTTGTAGCGCGGGTTGGGCGAAAAGGTAAGCGAGCCGTAGGGCGTGGCCACGAGCTGGTCGAGCGGGTAGGCCGCGCCTCCAACGAGGACCTTGCGGGCAGCGGCATCATAGGTGAACGGGATGTCCTGGGTCGTTTGCACCTGGTCGAGGTTGAATGCGGTCACCACGATGGGTGAGCTCGTATAAGCGGTGCGGTTGCCTAAGCGGCCCGATTCCGAAATGGGGGCATAAAGGCGCAGGCCGGCCACGATCTTATCGGCCAGGTTCCGCGACTGGAGCACCACGACCTCGTTCTCGACGATCTTCTTGGAGCTCAGCACGTTCATCGACTCGGAGAGGGAGCTTTCTTCGGCGCCTTTCTTCTCATCCTTTATCAGGATGGTGGCGTTGGCTTCATATACGGGAGTAGCGTAGCGCAGGTAACCGACCGAAAGGGCGGTAAAAATGACGGCCAATACCGCAAAAAGGGGCCAGTAAGGCAGGTAGCGGTATACGAATGCCTCTACGAAAGGCGTGTTTTTCTGGTCAGGACGGTTGTTCATGGTCACGGTTTTCTTATCGCGTGGCGCGATCGAAGATGATGGCAACAAACGACAGGCCACTTAATATGATGGGAAGCAACTGCCGGGAGTTGGTAGCGCTGGCCACTTTTGCCTTGTTGGGCTCGGCATAAACGATGTCGCCATTGCGGAGGTAGTAGTACTCGGAGGAAAACAGGTCTTTTGAGTTTAAATTGATGCGGTGCATCGTCCGTTGCCCCCCCTCTTCACGGATGAGCAGGATGTTGTCGCGCCGGCCGAAGATCGTCAGGTCGCCGGCCATGCCGATGGCTTCCAATAACGAAATTTTTTCATTTGGTACCGGCACTACGGTCGGGCGGGCCACCTCGCCGAGCACGGTCACGCGAAAATTGAGGAATCGGACGGCCACAACGGGGTCCAGGAGCAACTTTTTGTCTATGAGCTGGTTACGCAGCGTGTCGGTGAACTCCTTTTTGGTAAGCCCGGCGGCCCTGATCCGGCCCACGAGGGGAAACTGAAGGTAGCCATCCGAATCAACGAGGTAGCCGGTCGTCTGCTGGTTGTTGGTGCCGGCCACGGTCGTCACCCCCGGGGCATTGAAGATGGCCGTCGCCTCCGGGTTCGGGCTGGTGACCTGGATGTTGAGGATATCGCTCGGGGCGATCCGCTGCTCGATGATCGGGGGAGCGTTCATCACGAGGTGCGCCGGGACATCGTTGAGGTAGGTGACCTTCTTCGTATTGACACAGGAGCAAAAGGTGGCAATGAGGAGCAAGGCCAGGCAATGAGGGGCGGAAGCAAAGCGAAAAGACATGGCTGTAGGTTTAGGCGGCCGGTGGCCGGTTCATCTGTATGGGCGCATTTTTACAATTGCTGTGCCACCGGCTCATCCGTAGCGAGCTGTCTCCGTTTCGCAGCAATCGCGCCCCGGAAGCCCTGCCATAGCCCAGTTGTTTAATATATAGCCAATGGTTGTAAAACAAGCCGCCGGTTTTGGACGGCCCGATGGCGCTCCGTTACTTCGCGTACCAATGAAAAAAGCCGTCGCCATTTTCCTGTTGCTCCTCTTGTGTGTGCAGGCCATCCCGGTCGCACACTGGCTGGAGGCTGCCGACGGTGTCCTCTTTACCTGCGTAGACGAGGACAAGCCCGGTGAGCCGGAAGCAAAGGCCAAGAAAGTAGTGAAGGAATACCTCGCTGCGGCACCTGCTCCTGTTGTCTTTACTGATTGTCCCCTCCCCTGGGCCCGGCTCGTCGTACGGTTTAACCCGCCGCCGGACCTCGACACCCACACCCCTCCTCCCGACCGCGCCTGTTAGCCAGCCTCTGATTCCCTATCTTTCACGCTAACAACTCTGCTTTATGGTTACCAAACCCGGCCCCGCCGCCCGGATCTGGAACCTGCTGCGGGAAGAACGCTCGGACATCACCCCGATCTATGTGTATGCGACCCTGAACGGTCTTATCCAGCTTTCCCTGCCAGTAGGCATCCAGTCCATCATCGGCTTCGTGCTCGCCGGCACCCTGTCGGCCTCCCTCGTACTGCTTATTTCCCTCATCGTCACCGGCGTGTTGCTCGTCGGCGCCCTCCAGATCGGGCAGATGCGGGCCATCGAAAAGATCCAGCAACGCCTGTTCGTGCGCTACGCCCATGCGTTCGCCACCCGCATCCCCCGCCTCGACCTCCAGAAGGCCGACGGCGTCTACCTTCCCGAGCTCGTCAACCGCTTCTTTGAGACGGTATCGCTGCAAAAAGGCTTCTCGAAGCTGCTGCTCGACCTGCCCACGGCGCTCATCCAGATCCTGTTCGGCCTTATCCTGCTTTCCTTTTACCACCCCTCTTTCATCCTCTTCGGCATCGTGCTGGTGCTGCTGCTTTGGGCCATCTTGTGGGCCACCGGCGAATCCGGCCTGCACAGCAGCCTGGAGGAGAGCCGGCATAAGTATGCCGTAGCCAGCTGGTTTGAAGAACTGGCCCGGGTGGTAAAGCCGTTCAAGTTTGCCAGTGGCGGCCTACACCTCCGCAAGGCCGACGAGCATACCGTGCGTTACCTCGGCTCCCGTACCCGGCACTTCCGGGTGCTGCTCGCGCAATACCGCACCCTGGTTGTCTTCAAGGTGGGCATCACGGCCGCAATGCTCATCGTGGGTGTGGTGCTGCTCCTGCGCCAACAGATCAACATCGGCCAGTTCGTAGCCGCCGAGATTATCATACTTACGGTCATCAATGCCATCGAAAAAATCATCATCAACCTCGACAGCGTCTACGACATCCTGACGGCCGTTGAAAAGATCAGCAAGCTCACCGACAAGCCGGTGGAAGCCTCCGGCACTTACATGCCCGACCCCGGCCAGGGATTCCGCGTTGAGGCGAGCGGGCTCCGCTTCGGGTACGAGGGCCGCCAGGTCCTCAACGGGCTCAGCTTCCGGGTGGAAGCCGGCGAAAAAGCCTGCCTGCTCGGCCCCGAAGGCGCCGGGCGCTCCACCCTGCTGAAGCTGCTGGCGGGCCTCTACCCGCGCTACAACGGCGCCCTCACCATCAACGGCGTGCCGCTCGGCAACTACGACCTGCCCGCCCTACGGCAGCACCTGGGCATCTTTCTGCAGCACGAGCAGGTGTTTCACGGCACCCTCTGGGAGAACCTGACCATGGGCCGCGAAGTTGACCGTGCCTATCTCCAGCAGCTCATCGCCGAAACGGGCCTGCAATCTTTTGTGCAGAGTCTCCCCGAAGGCTACGACACCGAGCTCGACCCGACGGGGCGGCGCCTTGCCGGCCATGTGGTGCAAAAGATCCTGCTCGTGCGGGCGCTCGCGCACCGCCCCCGGCTCCTGCTGCTCGAAGAGCCCTGGCGCGGCATCGAGGAGCCGTACAAAAGCCGCATCCGCTCCCTCCTGCTCGGCCTCGAAGGCACCACTGTGGTGCTGAGCACCGCCGACCCCGAATTTACCGCAAGGGCACAGCGCGTCATTCAACTCTAACGGAAAAACACAAACGAACTTTATGGAACCCGAATTCTCGGCTTACCGGCATGTGTACGGCCACCAGATCCCGCGGCACCTGCGCCGCTGGCTACTGTTCCTGCTTTTCTTATGCATCGTGCTCCTCCTGCTCCCCTGGACCCAGAACATCCGTGCCCGCGGCACCGTAACGGCGCTCCGCCAGGAGCAGCGGCCGCAGGAGATCAACAGCATCATCGCCGGCCGCGTGGAGCAGTGGTACGTGAAGGAAGGCGACTACGTGCGTCGCGGTGATACCATCGCCCGTCTTTCCGAGGTAAAGGCCGACTACCTCGACCCTGCCCTGTTGACGCGTACCGGCGAGCAGATCAGCGCCAAGAAAGCGGCGATCGACTACTACGGCGGTAAGGTATCCGCTGCCGAAAGCCAGATCGGCGCCCTCGGCGGCGCCCGGAGCGCGAAGCTGCAGCAGCTCACCGGCAAGCTCCTGCAGCTCGAGGCCAAGCTGCGTGCCGACAGCATGGACGTTCAATCGGCCAACAACGACTGGAGCATCGCCACCGCCCAATACAACCGGCAGCGAGCGCTGCACGACAGCGGCCTCGTTTCGCTCACCCAGCTCGAAAGCCGCAATGCGGCGCTGCAGCAGGCGCTCGCCAAAAAGACCGGCGCCGAGAACAGGCTTCTCGCCACCCGCCAGGAGATCGGCATCGTGCGGATCGAGTTCAACGCCGTTCAGCAGGAGTACCTCGAGAAAAAGGCAAAGGCGGAGAGCGACCGGCTCGGATCCCTCTCGCAGATCGCGGGCGGGCAGGGCGAGATCGCGAAGCTGCAGAACCAGTACGCGAGCTACGTGATCCGCAACGGCATGTACGCCATCCTCGCTCCGCAAGACGGGCAGGTGGTGAAGGCGCGCGCCAGCGGCATCGGTGAGATCCTGAAAGAAGGCGACATGCTGGTGCACATCGTTCCCACCAAGATCGACCCGGCCGTGGAGCTCTTCGTGCGCCCGGTAGACCTCCCGCTGGTATCGGTGGGCCAGAAAGTACGCTTTGTATTCGACGGCTTTCCCGCCATCGTGTTCAGCGGCTGGCCTTCTGCCTCGTTTGGCACTTTCGAAGGCATCGTGTCGGCAGTGGAAAGCGACGTAAGCGCCAACGGCACCTTCCGCGTGCTGGTGCGCGAGCACCGCGACTACCGGCCCTGGCCGCCCGAGCTCCGCATCGGCACGGGTGCCAACGGCATCGCCCTGCTCAAGAACGTACCGGTATGGTACGAGCTGTGGCGCAACATCAACGCCTTCCCGCCGGATTATTACAAGCCGTCCGGGCAGGACAAAAACAGCAAGAAATGAGAACGTCGCTCCTGATCCTGCTCCTGGCGCTTTTTGGGCCGGCAACGGCACAAACGGTGTTCCGGGAAAGCGAGCTCCTGGCGGTGGTGCGGGAGCAGCACCCGGTAGCGCGCGTGGCGCGCACCGAGGTGGCCGTGGCCCGCGCGGGGCTGCTTTCGCGGCGCGGCGCCTTTGACCCCGTTATCGGTGGCAGCAGCAACCAGAAGGACCTTGTGGGAACCACCTACTACGACCGCTGGCAAACGGAGCTGAAAGTGCCCACCTGGTATGGCATTGACGTAACGGCTGGCCTCGAGGAGGCGCGCGGATCCCGGCTGAATCCGGAGGTGACGCCGGGCGCCCTCAGTTATGTAGGCGTGTCGGTGCCGCTGGGGCAGCGCCTCCTGTTCGATAAGCGGCGGGCCGCACTCCGCACCGCACAGGTGCTCGTGGAGGCATCGGAGGCCGCGCGCCGCGAGGCGCTCAACAACCTTCTTTACGACGCACTGACCGCCTACTGGCATTGGTGGGAAGCCTATACCGTGCTGCAGCAGTCCGACAGCGCGCTCGACCTCGCGGCGCAGCGGCTCCGCATGGTGCGTACCTACGTGCAGCTTGGCGACCGTGCGGCGCTCGACACGGTGGAAGCAGCTACGCAGGTGCAGGCCTTCGCCTTTGCCCGCGAGGAAGCGCTCCTCCGCCTGCAGAAGGCCCGCCTCGAGTTGGCGGCCTACCTCTGGAAGGATGGAACAACACCCGTAGAACTACCGTCGGACGCCGTGCCCCAATTACTCTCCCCGGGCACGCCCCCACCCCTCAACGACCTGCAGCAACTGCTCCCCGATCACCCGGGGATACTCCAATACCGCTTCAAGCTGCAGGCACTGCGGATCGACCGGCGGCTCAAGTTCCAGTCGCTGCTCCCCGAGGTGGACCTTAAATATCAATGGCTGTACAAGGGGCACGATATCGGTAAAACGTTCAACGCTCCGCTCCTCGCCAACGACTACCGCTTCGGCTTGCGCGTCTCGGTACCGCTCCGCCTTTCGGAGGGCCGTGGCGCCTGGCAGGCCGCGCGGCTCAAGCTACAGCAGGCCGAGCTCGAAGCTGCCAACAAGCAGGTGCAGCTGCTGACGAAACTGCGCCAATACGATGCGGAATGGCTGCAGACGGGCCGCCTCCTTACGCAGCAGCAGGCACTGCTGAATTCGTACGTGGCCCTGCAGCGGGGTGAAGAGCTGCGCTTCCGCAACGGCGACGGATCGCTCTTTCTGGTGAATGCGCGGGAGCAGAAAACCTGGGAGGCGCGGCGAAAAGTGGCGGAGCTGCAGGCAAAAAAAGAACGTGCGCGTATTTCTGTAATTTGGGCCGCAGGACGTCTGCCCGGATGATTTTTGAGTGTTGCCTGAACTTTGTGCGGCGCTCCGTGTTATCCGGACGTCACTTCTTCCACAAAACGACGCAACATGCCAGGATCCGCCATCCGCCGCTACCGGGAGCTCAAGAATTATTCGCAGAAATACGTGGCCACGCAGATGGGCATCTCGCAGAATGCGTACAGCAAGATCGAGAACAACCTCACCCAGCTGACGGTGCACCACGTAAAGCAGCTCTCCGAGATCCTGCAGGTGCCGGTGACCGACCTGCTGCGCGACGACTTCGAGATCCACAAGCCCCTGCTGGTACCGGGCAAACCGATCCATAAGGACGACGTGATCCACCTGTGCGAGCACCTGATCGAAAAGCTGAAAACAAAGCATGCCGCCAGGCACGATTCCTACCTGGTCAGCGCATCGCTACTGCAGACCGTCGACAACCTCATTACGCACGTGTACTAAAGATCGTACGCACCAGTGCGGCAGGACTATTCGTAGGCGGTGGCCCGGTATCAAACAACGAGCGCCCGTTAGCATGCGCCCGCAAGACAGCGATCATTTCCGGCGCATCCCGGCATCCGGCTGATCGGCGTCAACGAGGGATGTACTGCGCGAGATGCCGATGCAGCCACGCTTTTCTATTCCGGAGGCCAGGTCTCTTTCCAATAGAGCACCGGCTTTTCGTCCTCGAAGGTGATCGGCAGCCAGATGTATTTCCCTTCGGCGGCATTGTCGGGCGTCCACCGGTCGCCCAAGTAAACGAATGCATCCTTCTTTCCGGCAACCTTCAGCACATAGGTGCTTTGTGAGCGAAAGGTCGTGGCCCGCTCCTGCTCCGTGCCGCGTACGGGATTGCCCAATGAATGCCAGGGACCGTACAGCGACGTAGCTACAAAGGACCGGCCCGGGTTCGGATCCCAACCCGTAGTACCGGATGCGACCAGGTAGTACTTGTTCCGGTGCCTGAAGATGGCTGGTGCCTCATTGCTTTGCCCGGGAAGGATGCGGTGGTATTCGCCGGTGAAGCCGGTATAGTCTTCCGTGAGCCTGGAAACGTGCAGGGTCTGGTTATCCTCGGAAGAGGCAACGTGGTAAGCGGTACCATCATCATCTACGAACAAGGTCATATCCCGCGACATCTGGCCCTTTTCAAAGTCTCGGCGCACCAGCATTCCCTCGATCACCTTCCCTTGCCAACCGGAGTCTTTTCTTTTCAGCAACGTGTAATCCAGCGCACGCTTCTGGTCTTCCGGGAAGTTGGCAGGCCATACATTCCTGTTGGGCCGCAGGCTTTTGACATACCGGTACGGCCCGGAAGGATTATCGGCAATGGCTAGGCCGGTCAGCGCCGCGCTGTAGCCCTGGCCTTTCAATTCGTGGTGAAACCACATCACAAACTTCTTTGTCTGCGCGTTGTAGATCACCTTGGGTCTTTCGAGCACACAACCGGGCTGCAAAAGACTATTCGTATCGGCGATCATCTTCAGGGCCATGCCCTCGTTTTTCCAATTGACCAGGTCGCGCGACGAATAGCAACTTACGCCATCCATCGCCAGGTTACCGTCTTTCCCCGTACCCTTGAACTCACCGAACCAATAATAGGTATTCTTGTGATAGAGCATGCCGCCGCCATGCGCGTTGATCATCTTGTTTTCCGAATCAAACCACAGCTCACCGAGCTTTTTAGGCTGTGCCGATGCCGCAGCGCCAAGCAGGCAGGTGAAAGCGCATAAAAACAGGAATCGTCGCATCAGGTTATTACAGTTGGATAGAAACAGTGAAAGCCATGTGAGGGTAGGCCGGTTGCTGCTGTAACCCCGGCCGGGCACAGCTCACCACGGCGGTAAGCGGGCATCCGGTCGTCTTCAAAAAAGTACAGAAAGCGGGCTACGGCATCACTGCCAGGCGGGGTTCTGGGTAAGATTGGAATTCGCATCCAGCTCACTCTGCGGGATGGGGAAGGTCGAAGACTTCAGTCCGCGGTATACGATGTTCCGGTAGTTCACCACGTTATCGGCGGCTGCAGCCTGGAAGGCCTGCTGCACCGTGCCCCAGCGCTTCAGGTCGAAAAAGCGCAATCCCTCCAGCGCCAGCTCCACCCTCCGTTCGTGCCGGAGTATGTCGCGCAGGGCCGCTTGTCCCAGGTTGGTGCCTTCCACTGCCTGGATACTGGGCATGCTCACCCTTGCGCGAACCTGGTTGATCAGGTCGTACACGGGCGTGCCCAACTGGTTCAGCTCGATCAGCGCTTCGGCGCGCATGAGCAACACATCGGCATAGCGAAGCACAATGAAATCCTGGCCGCCCGGGTTGAACACCGCCACACCGGCTGCGGACGTGTTGAGGGTTCTCAGGTATTTCTTCAGCCCATAGGTCGTAGAGGTGTTGCCCATGAACACCCGGTTGATGTCCGTAAGGAACACATCGTTCCGGAAATAGACCGAAGCTGCCAGCCGTGGATCCCTGTTGTTTTTCGGATTGGCAGCGTTGTACAACGGCGAGGTGGTGATCGGCTTGCCATCGGTGCAATAGTAGTCGCGGACCAGGTTCGGCATTGGCTGGGAATTGATCTTCGGAATCCCATTGAACGTGGCGGAGAACAATTCTCCATTTGCCGTTACGTTGTTGTCCTGGAAGAAGCGCACGGAGAACAGAATTTCCTTGGAGTTCTCGCCGGCCTCGGTGAACAGCTGGGCATAGTTGCTGTTCAGTACATACCCTAAGGTGAGGATGGAGGCGGTGGCGTCCAGCACGCCCTGGTAATCCTTGTTGTACAACTGGAACCGCGCCAGCAAACCCAACGCCGCTCCCTTCGTGGCGTACCCGTACTGAGCCGGAGGGTAGGACGCTGGCAGCAGGTCGGCCGCCTCTTTCAGGTCCCGGACCACCTGTGCGGCCACTTCCTGATAGGTATTCTTCCTGACGTAAGCTTCCTCCAGTGATTGCACCTTGAGGATCAGCGGCACATCCTGGTAATAGACCGCCAGGTTCATGTAGAACAACGATCTCAGGAACAGCGCCTGGCCGTGCAATACTTTCTTCTTCGCCTCGGAAATGGCCGACGCGGGCATTTTCGCGATGTTCTCGATGGCTACGTTGGCCCGGGCAATACCCTTGTAGGAGGATACCCAAAGTGGCGTGAACAGGTTGCGCGCGCCGTCCGAAGGATCGAGGTTTCCCTCCATGTAATTTCCCGGGCCTTCGAACTTGTACGAGTTAAAGCAGTTGTCACCGAAATTGTCGTACATCGGAAAGCCGGTAACGCCGTTCAGGGAGCCGCTATACATACTCCTGTCCTGCAATACATCATAGATGCCGTTGATGCCGAGCAGCGCATCGGCTTCGGATTTCCAGAAATTATCTGCGGCAATCTGGGTCAGCGAATGCTTGTCGAGAAAGTTCTTGGAGCAGCTGCTGATCGCAAACACAAAGG
Source organism: Flaviaestuariibacter amylovorans (assembly GCF_039541815.1). NCBI lineage: Bacteria > Pseudomonadati > Bacteroidota > Chitinophagia > Chitinophagales > Chitinophagaceae > Flaviaestuariibacter > Flaviaestuariibacter amylovorans. Next base: position 248,723 of record NZ_BAABGY010000007.1, on the reverse strand, counting down.
ATATAAGGATCAATTTTTTCATCGCAGTCAGAATTTGAGGTTTACGCCCAGGGTATACACTTTATACAGGGGAGTCAGCTGGTCGGTGCCCGCACCCCGCGCCCGCTCGGGGTCGAAGTCTTTCATTTTCGTAAACGTCAGCAGGTTTTGACCGCCGGCATAGAACCTTAGTTTGGACACCCCGAACTTCTGGGTGAACGAGACGGGAATGGTATACCCGATCTCCAGGTTCCGGAGCCTCAGGTAGGATGCGTCCTGCACGTAGAAGGTGGAAACGAGGGCGTTGTTGACGCCTCCAAGCCGGGGCAGCTTCGCAGACGGGTTCTCCGGCGTCCACCGGTCCACCCAATACGCGAGGGCATTGTTCCGGTCGCCCTCCATCGGTAGCTGCCCGTTGTCGTTGAGGATGCGATCCAGGCCACCGATCCCTTCAAACTGGACGCTCATGTCGAAGGCCTTGAACGAAAGATTGGTATTGAAATTATAAATCAGCTCGGGGTATGGGTTACCGATGATGGTCCGGTCAAACGCGTCGACCACACCGTCGGGTACGTCCTTGGGTCCGGAGATATCCGCGTACCGCAGGTCGCCCGGCGCCGTTCGGGTACTGCCGAATTGCCTGGGCGCCGCGGCCACCTCGGCGGCCGTCTGGAATACGCCCAGCACCTGGTACCCGTAATACGCATTGAACGGAGCCCCCAGCCGGATGATGCTTTGGCCACCGATCGTTTCGAGGCCCCGCTCGCCCAGGCTCGTGACCTTATTGGCGCCAAATAGGGTGAGGCTGCCGCCGAAGCTGTAGTTAAATGTTTTGACCTTTCCGCGGAAATTAGCGGCGAGCTCCACACCGCTGTTCACCATCGCGGCGGCATTCTGCGCGGCGAGGTTGGGCACCCCGATGGTGCTGGGGATGGGATAATTGCCGTACAACAGGTCGGAACTGGAGCGCTTGAAGTAGTCGGCGGTGATCGAAAGGCGGTTCCTGAACAGGCTCGCATCGAGGCCGATGTCGTACTGCTCCACTTTCTCCCAGCTGATGCCCGGGTTGGCAAGCGACGTGATGGCAACGGCGCCGACCACGCCGGTGCCGAGGTAGTAATCGATGCCGGCGTTGTAGGTCTGGTCAAAAATGTAATTGCCGATGTTGTCATTCCCCGTGATCCCCCAGCTGGCGCGCACTTTCAGGTCGGAGATCCAGCCTACCTTGTTGAGGAAAGGCTCCTCGCTGATCTTCCACCCGGCGGAGGCAGAGGGGAAGGTACCATAGCGGTTCGACTCCCCAAACTTCGACGAGCCGTCTCTCCGTACGTTGAATTCAAAAAGATACTTGTTGTTCAGGATGTAATTGATCCGCCCGAAGAACGATTGTACGGCTTCTTCCGTTGCGCCGCCCGAGACATTCGGATTGAGGACGCCCCCCGCATTGAACTCCTGCAGGCTATTCGACGGAAAGCCCTGTAACGAACCGGCAAATCCGTCGTTCCGGTTATAGTTCAGCGAGTGGCCGAGCAGCACCGAAACATCATGCTTGTCGCTGAAGACACGGTGGTACCGCAGCAGGTTCTCGTTGAGCAGCCGGTAGTTGAAGTTGGTACTGTTGCTCAACGCATTCACCGGTGTCGTGTTGATCAGGTTGCCTGCCCAGTCGAAGGTGCTGTTGGTAGGGCTGAAATTGGAAACCATGTCATAATTCAGGTTCAGGCTCCCGCTTGTTTCGAGTGAAAGGTTCTTCGTAATGTCGGCTTTGATCTCAAAGCGGTTCGCGACGTTCAGGTCGTCGCTCGTGTAATCGCCCAGCTCGCCCCGCTGCAAGGGATTGGTGGCGGGAAAGCTGAAATTCACATTCTGGTAGGACCCATCCACGATGCCGTAGTTGCCGTTGGAGTAGTAAGCCGGAATGGTGGGCGCCGAGCGCTGGAAATGGTTGATGATCCCGGTCTCGCCCGTGATTGCCGAGGGTCCCCCGAACGGGCCTTTGAACCGTGCCCAGTAGGCGTTGGTGACGTTCGAAATGGTCAGCCAGCTCTTCACCTTCGAGCTCAGGTTCATGCCCAGGTTGAACCGGTCGGATTTGAACTTGCCGCGCACCACCGCCTCCTGTCCCAGGTAGCCCAGCGAAACGCGGTACGTCGTCCTGTCGTTCCCACCGGAAAATGCCAGGTAATGATTCTGGATCGGCGCCCTCCGAAGGATCTCCTTCGCCCAGTTGGTGTTGGCATACCGGTCGCGGTCGGTGCCGTTGATGATGGCCTGAATATCGGCGTCGGAATACCGGATGGAGGCAGTGGGACCGTTCAGGTTGATGTACTTCTCCCGCATGAGGCGGGCATAGTTTACGGCATCCAGGTATTTGGGCACTACCGTCACTTCCTGAAAACCGGTGTAGGCATTATAGAGCACGCTCATCGCCCCGTTCTTACCCTTTTTGGTCGTAACCACGATCACGCCGTTGGCGCCGCGGGCGCCATAGATGGCACTCGCCGAGGCATCTTTCAGAACGGATATCGTTTCGATGTCGGAAGGGGCCAGGTTGTTGAACGCGGTGAGGCCGATATACTGTATGTTGTCGATCACCACCAGCGGGTTGGTGGAACCGAAGGTGCCCACGCCCCTGATGATGACACTCGAGGCATCATTGCCGGGAAGCCCGCTGCCCTGGGTGATCTGGACTCCGGAGAATTTACCGTACATCAGCTGTCCGGAGTTGGTGACCGGCTGGTTCACGGCGTCATCGAACTTCACCGTTTGCGTGGAGCCGGTCTGGTTCACTTTCTTCTGCACGCCATAACCCACCACTACAACGTCCTGCATGGTGGTAGCGGAAGGCTCCAGTTTGATGCCAATGGGCGACGCGCCGTCCCAGGTAAAGGTATAGGGCTGATACCCGATATTGCTGAACGTGATCACCGGTTGAGCGGAAGACACGCGCAAGCTGAAGGCGCCCTTTTCGTTCGTGGTTGTTCCGCCCTTTGACCCCTGCTCCACCACCGACACCCCGGCCAACGGCGCATTGTCGGCACCGCCAACAACCGTTCCGGTAACCACCGTGCCTTGAGCAAATACTTGTGCGCCGAGCAAAAGCAACAGGCCGAGGAGGCCAAGATGGGTAAGCAATCTTTTTTTCAACACAAGCATCGTGGAAGTTTTAGTTGTTCGGTAATGGTTGGTCTAAGTACGCATTATTCATTGATAAGGCAGGTCGGCGTCCGATTCAATAATACGGTGCGTTTCATTCAGCATTGGGCCCGGCAAACGGCGGCGCACGGCGCGTGTCGGCTCCTCACTGAAACCGCCGCTTGCGAACGACCTTCGGCGCCCAAAAAGAACGAACCGGAAGCGGGTGCAAGAAGGCCCGGGCAACGGCAGCCAGCAGAAATTTACCGGTTTTTCCAATTTGTACAAATACGGTCACTTCGGAAGCGGTTTCGCTGCGGACGCCGGATTCGCTACGTAACCCGGGTTCTTTGCTGGCCGGGCCGCACGGTGCGCATCCAGCCATTGAAACAGCTTCCGCTTCAGCCTGCCGGCGATGCGCCGGTGGGTAGTGGCAAGGTCCTTTTTTTCAGCGATATCCGCATCGATGTTGAACAGTTCTATCGCATCTTCTTCGTAATGATAAACAAGCTTGAACGCACCTTCCCGGATCGCCGCGCCGGGCCTGCCGCCCTGGTTGCTGTAGTGCGGGTAGTGCCAGAAAAGCGGACGGCTTTTGGACGCTCCGGGCCGGGTGAGCAGCTCAAACAGGTCCTCGCCATCGATGCCCGTTCCTTTCCGGTTCCGGGCGTTGATGGCCTTTGCAATGGTCGTGAACAGGTCGGCGCTGTTTACAGGTAGCTCCGACACGGCGCCCGCTTCGGCCCTGCCCTTCCAATACACGATGAGGGGCACACGGATCCCACCTTCATACAGCCAGCCTTTGCCGGCGCGCAACGGCGCGTTGGTGGTGGGGCTTCCCTCGGCCGTGCTGAGCCCGCCGTTGTCCGACGTAAAGATCACCAGCGTATTGCTATCGAGCCCGGAAGCGCGGAGCTTGTCGATCAGGCGGCCGATGTTCCAGTCCATGTTCTCGATCATGGCCGCATACGCAGGGTGGTCCTGCACCCGCCTACGACGCCACCCGCTTTCGTGCCGCATCCAGTCTTCATCCTTCGCAAAGCGGTCGTTGGCCGGAATCCCCAGCGCTTTTTGCCGCGCGGCATATTTCGCGATCAACGGCTTAGGCGCCTGCAGCGGGTTATGCACGGCGTATAAGGAATAGAACAGCAGAAAAGGCTGTTGCTTGTGCTCTTCGATAAACTGCAGCGACTCCGCGGTCAGCGGTCGGTAAGGTATTCGCCAGCGGGGCCGTCGGTGAGCGTCGGGTTGGCGTAGGGCGTGAAAAAGCCGCCCGTGCTGTCGTTGATCCTTCCTGTCGGGGCGCCGTTGCTCCACCCGCCTTTGTTGACCTGGAAACCCTGCGCCGCGGGCCAGTACGCTTCCTCTTCGCCCAGGTGCCACTTGCCGGCAAAAAAAGTCTGGTACCCTTGTTCCCGTGCGGTTTCCGCCAAGGTTTTCTCCTCCAGCGCAAGTTGATAGGCTGTTTGTTGGGCCACCAGCTTTTCGAAAGGCCGAGCCACTCCTGCCTCCTGCCGGCCGCGGATCCAATCGGTAACCCCCGTTCTCACCGGGTACTTGCCGGTGAGGATGCTGGCGCGGGTAGGGCTGCACACGGGGCTGGTGGCATACGCTTGTGTGAACCGGGTGCCGGCCGCTGCCAGCCTGTCGAGGTTGGGTGTTTCATAAAAGCTGCTTCCATAACAACCCAGGTCCTTCCAGCCAAGGTCGTCGGCCAGGAGCACGATCACGTTGGGCGCACGGGTATTGCCCTGCGCCCCCGCCCGGGCAGCGGTCAGCGCAACCAACAGTAATAACAAAACGGGCTTCCACATATATATGCATTTGGTTGAGTGCTTCCACGGCGTCGTTGCCGCGCTCCCTAACGATTTTCGGAGGGGCCTACGACGTTCCCACGCTTCCGGCCTGCATCCGTTGGCAGCGCGAACAGCGCCCTGATCAGCAACAACATTGTTACCTGCGCTTAGGTTTTGAGTACAGCTCGATGGCCCCGATATCGGGCAACCCGCTTACCGGGTTGCCGAGAAAGTCGCGCGCTACGTGCAGTCCGGGGAACAGCCCTTTGCTGTCGCCGGGTATTTTCCGGATCATGATCCCTTTGTCCTTTATGAGCGACCCATCGACGGGTATATAGTGCTCCGGATCAAGTCCGCCGCTCTTGACGAACTTCAGCGGACCGATCGAGGGCAGGCTATCCACGAACAGCTGCTCCGGCCATGCCGACCTCCGCAGGAAAAAATTGTTTGTGAATACCACGTCCGCTGCATATTGACTGGCGGCCTCATTCTTCTTCTGGTCGCCGGTAACAATGATCGCATCCCTCCCGAAGTAGAACAGGTTGTTGGCGATCAGGATGCCCCTGGCGCTGCTGCTGATCGAGATCTTCGGCGTGATCGTCGTATCCACGAAAACGGTATTGTTGTAGAAATAGCTATTGAAAGGTCCATGTGGCGTTTTCTTTTCGCCCTGGTAGCCGCTTAGCCAGAACACCTTGCCCTCCTGGAATGCGCCGTTCTGCCCTTTGATGCGGAACCCGTCGTTCACGCTGATGTTGTACCGGTAGGCGCAGTTGTAGTTGTTACCGAGGATCTCGCAGAATCCACCCGCATTGTTTGCGCTGAAATTATATTGTACGATCACGTCGCTGCAGTTGAAGTCGATGTGCACGCCGGCCGAATCGCCGGGTCCGTTGGCATGCTCAAACCGGTTGTGCTCGATCAGGATGTTGCTGCAGCTCCAGGTCCACAAGCCACTACCCCGCCCCCAGTTGCGGCTATCCTGCACCGAGCCGGAATGGTCGATTCTGTTGTGATGGAGATGCCCGCCGGTGACCCCGGATAACTGCATGCCTGGCCCCCCGGTGTGGCGCACCCTGCAATGGGCGACCACTACGTGCTGCAGCCCGCCGGCGGGCGCGGTAAACTTGAGCCCGGTATGACTGACGTTGTAGATCTCCGTATTGGTGACCTTGATGTGGGTTAGCTTTCCGCCGGTGCTGTTGTTGATGAACCGCACGCCCCAGCCATAGCTTTGCGTGCCATTGGCTGTCCTGATCTCTTCTGCCGAACGCCTGAACCCGAGTGGATGGAAATACACGTCGTGGATCAACAGGTTGTCGAGCTCGATGTTGCGGTGCTGCTCGTTTCTCGTGAGCTCCACCAGGATGCCGCAGCGCATCAGGTTGGTGCCGGCCGGATGCACCCCTCCGTACGGAACGCGGGCCGTGATCTCAAGTCCGGTGATCTTCAGGTACGACGAGTGGCGCACCAGTATCGTGTACAACGAATCGCCGGCGTCCAGCACGGGCCGGCGTTTGCTCCCGCCAAAGAAATAGCTGCCGATCACCACCGGTCTCTTTTCGCGGGCCACTACATTTTCCAGGTACAACATACCGGTGAAGGATTGTCCCGTCGCAAACAGCACCGAGTCGCCGGGCTTCAGTTGAACCTGCTTCAAAGGAGCCGTCGTTTTCCACGGGCTACGTTGGTGCGTGGCCTTATTGGCGTCGTTACCGAGCACCGAATTGATATAGTAGTTCGTGGCCCCGGCGTCCTGCTGCTGCAGCAGGAGCAGCAGTAAAGCGAGCCACCTGGTCAGCGGTTGCCGGCGCCCGGCGCTGCGCATCGTATTCATGGTCGGAAGCAGTTTGTTGATGGAGCCACTAAATTCTCGGTCCCGGTTCAAAGTTGCAGGGAAAATGTGACTGCCGGTGGCCCTGGTTGCAGGCTGGTTTTGCTCCGGCAGCTTGTTCCTTTGCTGGATGGGGTAAAGCTAAACCGGACTCGTCAGCGGCGGGCCTGCGAGCCGCGCAATAAACAGGTACTGTTGTGTCAAGAACAGGCCCCGCTCCCACACAGGCCGGGGAACCCGCCGGAAGATGCCCGCTTTAGGGAACAGCTGCTGTGCGCGAAGTGGATACCGGTCGGCAATCATCTGGACTTGGTGGCCTGAAAAATACAACAGCCCCCATTTTTTAACTTGTTTGCCCCCTCCGCAAAATGAGGAAGCCGGATAGCTTTATCGGATCAATTGATAAAAATTCCGCATGCCCGTTTAGAGAACGCGTTGAGACCAGAACAGCAGTCCCAGGCTCAAGTGCTAAAGGGCACAGTCCCCGGGCCTGTAAGAACCGATGATCATTTGCCGATACGATCGTTATGAAAGCAACACCTATGACCGACCCGCTGCTGCACCAGGAACCCGCCGACAGGTCCGGACATGAAACAGCCGCCGCACCGCTTCTTTCTGACGACGACCCGCTACTATTTTATCCGTTCCCGGTCATCGCGGATAGTCCTTGCATATTTGCCCTGAACGCCAGCGCAGCTATCAAAGGAGAAATCGAGGTGAGCATTTCCGATGCGTGTGGAACATTGATCCTTAGCAGAAAGCTGAATCGGGCGAATAATGTTGCGGTAAGACTGAACGATGGCCTGGGCAGGGGATCTTACCAGATCACGATCGTACAGGGCAGGGAGACGATCATAAGAAGATTAGCTGTATGTTAGACACCATCACTTTTCCACTTTTCAAAGCAATCGTTGCCGGGTCCTCTTTCTAGGGGACTTTCTTTTGCACGGGCGTTCATGTACGCCGGATGCGACTGTTGCACAGGCTTCGCGGCGAATCAAAAAGAAGCTAAACGGGGTTCCTCTTGATTTTCGAAGCATTCCCTATGGCTTCTGGTATACGCGAACGTAGTCGACTTCGAAGCGGTTCGGAAATCGCGTGGCGTTCATGGGACCTCCGCGTTGTCCGCCCATCGCCAGGTTCAGCAGCAGGTAATGCGGCTGCCGGAACGGATTGACCCCACTGCCGTCTTTGTTCACCAGCTTGTCCAGTTCCACCCGGTTGAGGAGTTGATCGTCGACGTACAGTTCGATGGCCGAGGAGTCCCAGTCCATCCGCCACACGTGAAACCGCGACGCCCAGGCCGCTCCGCCCAGGGAGTCGGTATTAAAAGTATTACTGTACCACTCGGCTTTCCGATCGGGCCCGAGACAGGCCACATTGGCCAGCAGCTTGCCGCTGTAATATTCCATGATGTCGATCTCCCCGTTCGCCGGCCAGCGGCCCGATGTACCAAGCGTCCACCACGCCGGCCACAGGCCGGGGCCGATGTCGATTCGTCCCCGCATCACAAAGCGCCCGTACTGCCACGCATGTTTACCATTGGTATGAATACTGGACGCCGTGTAATCGATCGACTTTCGCCGCTTGCGCCAGTCCTGGCTGCCCTCTTCATAAAGCGGGTTTGGCAGGCTTGCTTTTCTTCCTTCGATCACCAGCAGTCCGTTGGCACACCAGGCGTTTTCCTCGGTGTACCACTGCGCTTCGTCATTGCGCACAAAACCCTTTTCGTAACGCCAGTTGCTGGCATCCGGTTTCCCTTCCCGGTTGAATTCGTCGGCCCACACCAACCGGTAGCCTTCGCCCCGGAATGCTGTCTCCGTATGGGCGCTGCCGCCGATCGGCCGGCAACCGCTTTGCGCCACTACGATGCTACCCAGGAACAGGGCCCTTGCTATGTTCATGATCGCTCCCATGTTCTAATAGTCTTTGGTTTACCGAAAGCCCAAGCTGATGCCCTGAGCCGGTTATCGCTCCAGAAAACGATACATTTCGCAGGCGGCCAGGAGAAAGGCGCCTACGCCGAAATTCGACGTGGAGTTTTGATTCACGACCTGTCCCGGGATGGCCCGTTCGCCGATCGGCTGCACGTATCCCACTTTGCCGCCGGCCTGGAGTGCCGTGCGGGAGAGGTAGTTCCAGCTTCGCTGTACAACCGGCAGGTAGTCTTTTGCCTCTAAGTAGCCGTTATTGACGCCCCAGAGCAAGCCATAGGTGAAGAACGCGGTACCGCTTGTTTCGGGACCGGGTGCATGCGCCGAATCCAGCAGGCTGCGTGTCCAGTAGCCTCCCGGTTGCTGCGTTGCCCTGATGGCCACGGCCATACCTTTGTACTTCGCAATATATTCGTCGCGGTGCTTGTCCGTAGCGGGTAGGTCGCGCAGCACCTTGGCCAGGCCGGCAAATACCCATCCATCTCCACGCGCCCAGAAATCTTTCTTTCCGCCGGTGCTCTTATGCTTCGGATAAACGTATTTGGCATCGCGATAATACAGCTTCGCTTCAGGGTCGTATATGATGCTGTTGGCATAGGTGAAATATTCGTGAAGCTTCTCGAGGTAGAGAGGGTTGCCGGTGAGCTTATGGAGCTTCGTCATCACCGGCATCACCATGTACAGCCCGTCGGCCCACCACCAGTAGTCGTTGCGGGCTGTGCTCATCTGGTATTCCATCACCTCCCGTGCCCGGGCCACCCTGGTCGAATCCGGTTGAAGGGTATAGAGATCGACATAGGTCTGAAAGCAGATCTGCCAGTCGCCAAACAGCACGTAGTCGTCCTTCTCCCCGTACGTGAATTTCCATTCCGACTTGTTATCACTCTTCGCTCCTTTCCATTCGTTGTGGGTTGCCCATTCTTCGGAATACCTCCGGTAGGCCTCTTCCCTGGTAAGGAAATAGGCCTCCATATTGCCGGTGTGGTAGGCCGCCACATCCCAGAACGATCGCTGCTTCGGCGAATTGCCTGCCTGCCAATGATCATTTACCTGCCGGATGATGCCCAACACCTCTTCTTTCGACGTGCCCATGGTTTGCCGGGCCGCGTTTTTTTGCACGGAACAGGAGGCCAGCGCCATCAACACCGCCATAACACCGAAATAGAATCCTCTTGTGCGCATCTGTTTGAACGTTTAAGTCTGGTCATAAAATTGGCTCGCCGGCTACTTCGTCACCACATCCTTCACGCACCGGAAGCCCGTATGCTCGAGGCCCGTATCCGGACTGCTTTTCATTCTGCGGGCCACGCGGTAGCCGGAGCAGTAGCTGTCGTTGCACAAAAAGCTCCCGCCGCGTAAGACCCTTTTTGCAGCGTAAGGATCCTGCGGGTCGTGGCTTTTTTCCGGGCCGGCGGGGTTTACGCTTGTCCGGCCCGACAGCGCTTGGTAATGGTCTGCCGCGTACCAGTCGTTGCACCACTCCCATACATTGCCTGCCATATCGTACAAGCCCAGTTTGTTGGGCGTGTAGCGTTTTACCGGGGCCGAGGTGACGTAGCCATCCCGCTGCTCGTTGAGATAGGGAAACTTCCCTTCCCAGCTGTTGGCCTTCGGTGCACCGGCATGCACGTGCTCGTTACCCCAGGGATAGACCTGGCTTTCCTGCCCTCCCCTCGCGGCATACTCCCATTCCGCTTCGGTCGGCAACCGCTTGCCTGCCCACTTGCAATAGGCAAGGGCATCGAACCAGCTCACATGTACCACCGGGTACTCCTCTTTTCCGTCGATGGAGCTTCCTGGTCCTTGCGGATGCCGCCAATCGGCGCCGGGCACCCAACTCCACCAACGCGAAAAATCGTTGAGGTCAACAGGGCCGTTGCCGGGCCGGAAGACCAATGAAGCCGCCACCATAATGCTGTCGGGTGGTCGTTGCGCGCCGGCTGGGAGGGTTTTCTTCAGCTCTTCCCAAACCGGCCTTTGTTCAGCGGTAGTGATATAGCCGGTTGCGGCAACAAACGCCCGGAACTGTGCGTTGGTGACCTCCGTGGCATCCATATAAAATGCAGATACCTGCACCCGATGCTTCGGGAACTCGTCGGCGGAGGCCTGGCTGTTGTCACCGCCCATGTCGAAGCTTCCGGCAGGTATCAGGACCATTCCCGCAATAGAGGTATCGTTTCCCTGGGCCAGATCCATGGGAACGGGTCCGCCTGCAAACCGCGCGGGTGCGGCCATACACGAAACAGTGGAATCGTGCGTTGCCAGAGCCTGTTGGTCTCGTCGGTCGGCCTGACAGGCCGGAGCACCGGCGATCAATATCCAAAACACGAATACATATACTGGATGGAAATGCTTCACTCGGGTCAGCCGGTTATGATCAGAAATCTTGTTTTGAAAATGCTACCTGTTCTGCCTGATGTTTTCGAGCAGGGCTTTCATCTCCGCTACTTTACCAGCATGCGACGCAGCGAGGTTCGTGGTTTCGCCCGGGTCTTCGGCCAGGTTGTAGAGTTGCGGCTCCGGCAGGTTGCCCAATTCCGTGTTCGTTTCCTTGTTTATTCTCGGCCCCTTCGAAGGCTCGATGTACTTCCAGTGCCCGACGAGAAGCGAGAGCGTGGAATGGAGCGATTGCTCCACCAGAAACGCCCGTGGCTGCTGACTTTGGTTCAACAGAACCGGCAGGCTGTTCTTACTGTCCGGAGCCTGGCCGTTGTCGACGGCTACGCCAGCCAGGGCCGCCAGCGATGCATACAGGTCGACCTGGCTGAACAGGGCATCGTTCACTTTTCCGGAGCCGATCGTTCCTTTCCAGCTTACGATGAACGGAACCCTCGTTCCGGCCTCGAAGGCGCTGTATTTACCACCCCGGTAGATGCCGCCGGGCCGGTGACCACCCAGCCGGTCCACCGCCTCGTCTTTGTACCCGTCGTCGACCACCTGCCCGTTGTCGCTGGTAAAAATGACGAGCGTATTTTCCAGCAGCCCGTTTCTTTTCAGTATTTCTTCGATCTGCCCAACGGTCCAATCCAGCTGCAGCAATACGTCGCCCCTCGGACCGAACCCGCTTTTATTGGCAAAGCGTTCGTGCGCGATCCGGGGCACATGTATGTCGTGCGTTGAGAAGTAGAGGAAGAACGGGTTAGCCTTCTGCTCACTGATGAAGGCAGCCGCTTTTTGTACGAGCACATCCGCGAAGTCCTCATCCCTCCACAACGCCGACTTGCCGCCGCTCATGTACCCGATCCGACTGATACCATTGACGATCGTCATGTCGTGCCCGTGCGAAGGGTGCAGCCGCAGGATCTCTGGATTTCCTTTGCCCGTCGGGGCAGCCGGATCTACCGGTGTCTTGTAGCTGACGGTGATCGGGTCGTCCTTGCTCAGGTTCTGCACCCGGTGATTCTCGACAAAGACGCAGGGCACCCGGTCGCCGGTGGCCGGTATCAGGAATGAGTAGTTGAACCCGATCTCCAAGGGACCCGGTGCGATCTTCCCGTTCCAGTCGGGCCCTTTCTCGTCGCCAAGTCCCAGGTGCCATTTTCCTACCACCGCGGTGCGGTACCCGGCTTTCTGCAGCATTCCGGGAAGTGTGGTGGTGGTAACCGGTATCAGCAGCTTTGCATCGCCCGGTGCGATTCCCGTCCCCTCTTTCCGCCAGGCATATTTGCCCGTCAGCAGCGAATAGCGCGAAGGCGTGCAGGTAGCCGCGGTAGCATGGGCATTGGTGAACCGCACGCCCTGCTTCGCCAGCCGGTCGATATTGGGTGTCGGAATGGCCGAAGTGCCGTAGCTGCTCACGTCGCCATATCCGAGGTCATCGGTATAGATCAGGATGATATTGGGCTTTTTCCGCTTGCCGGCCTGTGCCTGCACCGTGTGGGCAATGCCCAGCGCCATCCACACCAACAAGAGGCGGGTCACTGTTTGCATATAGTTAGTTTGAGAGCGGCTCGATGATGTAGCTATACGTGTACCTGGGCTTCGTAAGCAGGTAAGGCTGATGGGGAGGCGCGCCCCAGCTGTTATCTCCCCCAACGCCGCGCTGCGCGAGGTCGATATGCACCGACGTGAATTTGCGCTCGTTGAGGTTGGACGGATGCTGCTGCTTCTTCGTGACACCGGGATCCAGGTCTTCGGCCAGGTAGGGCAGCGCGCTGAAGCAAATGGGCTGCAGGCCGGTGATCTTTAGTCCCCTGTTCTGCGCATCATACAACTGCACCCAGCGGATATCGGTCTTATACCCGTTCTCCTGCGGGCGGACGTAATTGGCCACGAATTGCTCGCCGGCCTTCTGCCGGTACCTGCCCACAAAAGCGGCGGTGTTGCGATCGCTGTAGTTTTCCCAGGGGCCCCTGCCGTAAAAGTCAATTTGCTCGTAGCTTTTCGGAACGGAGAGCCGCATACCGAAGCGGGGCATCTCCGGGAGCTTTTTGTCTCCCATATCGATGGAGGCCGTCACCTTGATCGCGCCGTTGTTCAGGAGCTGGTACACGAGGCTATACGGTACGGAGGTGGCTTGCATCAGGTACCGGCACTCAATCCGGAGGCCGTCGTTGTCCTGTTGGTGCACGATCACGGTATCGAGTTGCAGCAGTCCATGAGCGCTGCGCCAGAAACCGAGCCTGGCGGGCATCTGGCTGCCGAAGTCGTTGTCGGTGGGCGCCCGCCAGAAGTACGGCTCGGGGAAGCCTGCCATCACGGAATGATTCCCTGACCGGTACGCGGTCAACTTGCCCTGCCGGGTATCGAAGCTGCCTTCGATGCTGCCCGACCTGAAATGGATCCGGTTATCCGCCTGCCGCACCTCCAGGGTGCCTTTTGCCGCAGCGACACCGGCAAAGAAAGAACGGCTGCTGCTTCCAAACTGTTCCCGCGCCACTTCATGGCCAGCCGGAATCATCTCGGTCGGCGCTTTCGCCATCGCAAAAACATTGAGCATATACTCGCCGTCATTTCCCATCACCGGCAGCTTCACGGTCACCTCCGACGAAAGGCCCGGTGCGGTGGACAGGGAGAACGTATCCGAGGAAACCGGCAATCCATCTTTCAGCAGTTGCCATTTGAACCCGTAGCCGGACAAATCGGTAAATGCAAAGTTGTTCTCCACGAGCAAGCGTCCGTTCCGCCAGTCTACATCTTTGAAGATGATATCCTGGTAGACCTTTTTCACCTCGTAGATGCCGGGGTGCGGACTACGGTCGGCGGCCACCAGCCCGTTGGCGCAGAAGTTCTCGTCGTTCTGCAGATGGCCCGCGCCGAAGTCGCCTCCATAGCCCCAGAAGGCCCGTCCATGCTGATCCTTGGTTTTGATTCCCTGATCCACCCAATCCCAGATAAAGCCGCCCTGCATGTGCGGACTTGCCTTGATAATATCGAAGTAGGTCTGGAAATTACCGCTGCTGTTGCCCATGGCGTGCGAGAACTCGCACATGATGTACGGCCGGCTCTTCGTCCTGTCGTTGGCGTATTTCTTCATGTGCTGGATCGAGGGGTACATCGGGCTCACGATATCCGTATTCCAATCTTCGTCTGACTGCTCGAACAGCACCGGCCGCGCCGCATCGCGGCCCTTCATCCACAGGTAGGCATCATGAAACACCTTGCCGTTGCCGCACTCGTTGCCCATGCTCCAGATGACCACCGATGCGTGGTTCTTGTCCCGCTCCACCATGCGCACGATGCGGTCCATGATCGACGGTGCCCATTCGGGCAGGTATGCCGGGTGCACGGTGGTGTCGAAATTGCGTTGCGGCAGCACACCCATACCGTGTATCTCCACGTTTGCCTCGTCGATCACGTACAGCCCGTACTCGTCGCACAGCTTCAACCAATAGGGATCGTTGGGATAGTGGGCCGTACGCACCGCGTTGATGTTGTACTGCTTCATCAGCCGGATGTCTTTCAGCATCAGCTCCCTTGTGGGCACATGACCTAACAGCTCGTCGTGCTCATGGCGGTTCACCCCATGCATCATCACCTTCTTCCCGTTCACCAGTAGCTGGGCATTCCTGATCTCTACTTTACGGAACCCGACCTTGGCAGCGGTGCTTTGGATCACTTTGCCGGACGGTTGCTGCAGCGTGAGCACGCAGTTGTATAAATGCGGCGTTTCCGCACTCCATTTCAGGGGATTCGGGATGCTGGCGCTAAAGGCAACGGAAGCGGACTTTTCGCTGCCGGCTTTTACGCGCTTCTTCTGGCTGAACATCAATTGGCCTTGGGTATCGAACAACTCCATCAGTACGTCCGCATCGCCGGCCACTCGGTTGTCGAAATTCCGCAGCACGACATCGGCAGACAACGTTCCGTTCCGATAGCGGGCATCCAGGTCGGCTTTCACGAAGAAGTCCCAAAGAGAAAGGGAAGGCAAGGCATACATGAATACGTCGCGCTCGATACCGCTCAACCGCCAAAAGTCCTGGTCTTCGAGGTAGCTGCCGTCGTGCCACCGGAATACCTGCACCGCCAGTACGTTCCGGCCCTTTTGCAGGTAGGGAGTGATATTGAACTCCGCTGCCGTTTTCGACGCTTTCGACATACCGGCTTTCTGCCCGTTGACATACACGAAGGCGCAGCCGGTTATCGAACCAAAATGCAGCAGCACCTGCTTCCCGCTCCAGCCTTCCGGTACGGTGAATTCTTTCCGGTAGGATCCTACCGGGTTATCGTTGCCTACGAACGGGGGGTTCTTCGGAAACGGGTAGATGATGTTGGTATAAATGGGCAGCCCGAAACCCTGCAGCTCCCAGTTGGAAGGTACCGGCAGGTTGCTCCAGGCAGCATCGTTGAACCCCGGCGCGTAAAAGTCGACGGGCCGCCTGCGGAAATCATCCGTGTATAAAAATTTCCAGGTCCCGTTCAACGATTGAAAAAAGGGTGACCGAGCGACGTCTCCGGCAAGTGCGTCGGCTTTGTTGGCATAGACCATAAAGGGCGCATGGGCCGCCTCCTTACCTTGTTCAAACAGCTGCGGGTTCTCCCAGTCGGCATGCTGCCCGTTGCCTTCCTTGGAAAGTAATAATCCAGGAAGGATCAGGACAAGTGTGAGGATCCGCGAAGCATGCAATCGAAGGCGCGTGGTCATCGTCTGGAGTTTTAAGTTCCTGCAATGCCAGCGGATGGTTGCATCCGATCAACAAGCAAAAAAAATGGCGGGAGATGCACCGGCAGGAGACGCGACTAAATTAGGACAACCGGGTCGCGGCGCTATTTCAAAATGAGGGGTGTAAACGTGCAAACTCCATCCGATAGAAATCGAACCTATTTTTTGTATTCCGAAGGAGAAACACTGAATTGCTCCTGGAAGCGTTTCCGGAAATACTTGATGTCGTTGAAACCCGCTTCGTATGCGGCATCCGTCACGGAGTACTTGCCGCTTTCCAGCAGCTTGACGGCATAGTTCAACCGGGTTTTCCGGATAAACTCGTTCCCCGACATACCCGTAACTGCTTTCAGTTTCCGGTAAAAAGTGGAGCGGCTCATGAACATGAGGCCCGCCAGTTCGTCGTTGTTGAAATTGCTGTTCGAGATGTTTTCCTCCACCAGCTTCATCAGCTTGTGCAGGAACTCCTCCTCGAAGGTTTGAATTTCGAAATTGCCGGTGCCCAGGAATACCTTTTTCGCATACAGCTCCTTCAGCTTGTTCCGGGAGTTGATCAGGTTGTGCACGTGCACCAGCAACAGTTGCGAGTTGAACGGTTTCGGCAGGTACACATCGGCGCCCTCGCGGATGCCCTGAACATGGTGCGTCATGTCGGACAGTGCCGTGAGCAGGATAATGGGGATGTGCGAGGTCAGCTTATCCGACTTCAGCTTGCGGCACAACTCGATGCCATCCATTTCGGGCATCATGATATCGCTGACAATGAGGTCCGGTACAATCTCGAGCGCTTTCTCCACCCCTTCCCTTCCGTTTGCCGCCGTTACTACCTCGAATGAGGTGGACAGGATCTCATAAACGTACTGCTGGATGTCCGCATCGTCTTCCACCACAAGGATGATGGGCTGCTCGGGAGCAGCGTTCACAGGCAGGTTCTCTTCGTACATAATTCCAGTATTTAGCAGGTTTTCATTATGTTGACTTGCAGGTTGAATCGGTGTGGGCACGCTAACCGTGGCGACCTCCGGTTCGAGCGTCGCAGGCAGCGTCAGGGTGAACAGGCTGCCCGAGCTCCCGTTGCTTTCGGCGCGGATGGTGCCCCCATGGAGCGTCACCAGCTCGCGAACAAAGGAGAGACCGATGCCGGTGCCGGAGATCGTGGTGCTGTCCTCTTCCTTACCCCGGTAAAACCGGTCGAAGATCCGGTTCAGCTCATCGGGCGGGATCCCCTTTCCGGAATCGTGGACGCATATCTCGCAGTCGCCGTTCTCCGTTCTGCCGACGCAGACCTTGATGCTGCCTCCGTTTGGCGTGAACTTGAATGCGTTGGATAGGATATTGAACAGGATGATCTCCAGCTTATTGGGATCGAAGGTTACCGAATGGAACTTTTGTTGGGTCTGGAAGCTGTAGGCGATGTTCCGGCGGCTTGCCTCGTCGGCAAACAGCAGGTACACGTCGCGGCAAAAGGAGACCATTTCACCCGCCTGCAGCGAAAGCTTCAGGCTTCCTGCCTTGGCCTTCTGGAAATCGAGCAGCTGGTTCACCATACGCAGCATCCGCTTCGATTGCTTTTGAATGAGGCGCAGGCTTTTCTCCACCGGCCGCTCCAGTTGCCTGGTTTGCAGCAGGTCGTCCACCGGTCCGAGGATCAGCGTCAGCGGCGTCCGGAACTCGTGGGAGATATTCGTGAATAACCGCTCTTTGAAATCGGCCAGCTCGTTCTCCTGTTGCCGGGCCAACTTACTCAGCGAGAGTTGGTTCTTCAGCGCTACCTGCCGCAGCCCGAAATAGCGGGTGAGCCAGAGCAGCAGGGTAAACACTGCGACGTAGATGCTGTAGGCCCACCATGTTTTCCACGGCGGCGGGATGATCACGATGCGGAGCTCGTGCGGCGCAGGGTTCCAGATCTTATCGCTGTTGGTGGCCTTCACCTTCAGCGTGTAGGTGCCCGGCCGCAGGTTGGTAAAGGAAACCGAACGGCTGTTGCCGGCATACACCCACCCGGTATTGAACCCTTCGAGCTGGTACATGTACTCGTTCTTGTCGGGCGCCCGGAAATCGAGTGCCGCAAATTCTATTTCAAAAATGTTTTCCCGGTAGTCGAGAGCGATGCTCTCGGTTTCATAGAACGGTTTCACCAAGATACCCGTATCGGTTTGCACCTGCCTGAATTCATAAGGCTGGTTATTGACCTTGAGGTTGGTGAAATAGATCGGCGGCGCAAAGCGGCTGATCGAGATGCTGTCTGGCAAAAACCAGGTGACGCCCTCAACCCCACCGAAAAGGAACCGGCCGCTTTGCTCCCGGAAGGAGGCATTCTCGGCAAAAACGTTCGACTGGATGCCATCACGCTTGTCGAAAACAGAGACCGCCTTGCTGTTCCTGTCGAGCCGCACAATGCCCTTGTTGGTGCTGGCCCACACATTCCCCCGGTCGTCCGGGATAATGGCATGAATATAATCATTCGGCAGGCCTTCGCGGGTGGTGTAGTGCTGCACCACAAGCTTGTTGCCGTCCACCCCCGAGATCTTGTTCAGCCCGTATTGGGTGCCGGCCCATACGTTGCCGAACCGGTCTTCCGCAAGGGAGAGGATCGTGTTGTTGCTGAGCGTTCTTCCCTGCTCGCCCGTTTGCAGGAACATGCGGAAATTATCGGCGGAAGCATCGTACAGGTAAAGCCCTTTATACGTACCCACCCAGAGCCGGTTTTTTGAGTCCACCAGCATGGCGCTGACGCGTGCATTCTGCAGCGCTCCCTTGATGCCAAATCCCGGCAAGTAGTTCCGGAACACGGGCCTGTTTCGCTTGTCGAACCCGGTGATACAGCTCAGGCCGTTCTCCTGGGTACCGATCCAGATCTTACCGCTCCGATCCTTGACCAATACATTGATCTTCCGGTCGCCGATACTGTTGGTACTGCTGTCGGGAACAAACAGATCCTGCGGTACCGGAACGCCGCCTTTATTCCGGACGCGCAACAACCCTTTGATGGTGCCGATCCACAGGTCATCGCCGTCCTGCAGGAACGCGCGGCTCAATATGCTGTTCGAAGGCACGGCAACGGTGGGTGTAACGGTTAAGGTGTTGAAAGTTTTCCAGTCGGACGAGTACAGGATCCCGCCGCCTCGTGTTCCCAGCCACAGCTTCCGGGCCGGATCCACATACACCGACAATACGTGCGTGCCCCCGTGCAGCTCGCCACCCTTTGCGCCGATATTGTTGAAGGGCTTCTGGTGAAGGTCCAGCTTGAACACGCCGGCGCCGTCGGTACCGATCCAAAGCAGGCCCGATGCATCTTCCTTGATGGCCAATATGATCTTGCTGTCGTGGGTGAACAGCCCCGGGGTATTCAGGTCGATCCGTTCAAACGAGCTGTCGGCCCGCCGGAACTTGTTCAAACCCTGGCCCCAGGTTCCCACCCACAGGGTTCCCCGCGAATCAAGCGCGATCCGGTAGGCGTTGTTGGAGCTCAGCGACGCCGGGTCATTGTCGTGGTGGCGGTAGTTGACGAACCCTTTGGTTTGCGTGTCGAACCGGAACACCCCCTTTTCCCAGGAGCCGATCCATAAGCAGCCCGACGACGAATCGGCCACGATACAGGTAATGTCCAATCCAGGGATACCGAAGTCGTAGGACCGGTCGTTCACCAGGGCCTGGTTTAGGTGCTTCAGCCCGCTATCGGTTGCGAGCCAGTAGCCCTTCTTCCCGTCGGGCTGAATATCGAATGTTTTCCAGGCGCTGTTTAGAATATGGAATCTCCCCGTTTTCTTATCGAGGTATTGAAAGCCCTTCCAGGTACCAACGAACAATTTCTCGCTGTCGGTATCCAGGAGCGAAAGGATATAGTCGGCATCGAAACCGCCTTTGTTTGCATGGGTGTTCGGGTAGTTGGTGATCATCCCGGTTTCGAGATGGTAGGCGCTGAGGCCACCCGACTTGGTGCCGATCCACAGGTTGTTGTCCTTCCCGTTGTGCAGTACTTCTACGGATTGGCTCAGCAGGTTGTTGCCCTTTCCGATGTCGTACTTAAGCAGCTTTTTCTCGTACCCGTCGAAGCGTTGCAAGCCGCCCCTGGTGCCGAACCAGGTGAACCCTTTCCTGTCTTGTAGTATGGACGTGACCTCGTTGTGCACCAGGTCTTCGGACATGCTGATGAACGAGCTGGCCTGCTGGGCGTAACCGGCAGCGGTTACCCAGAGAAGCATAAGCAGGCAAAGGTATTTTCTATTGGTAGCGGGCAAGCCCTCGTAAATTAAGCATTGTTGTGAATCGAACACGGCAATTGCCGCTTCGTTCATTCTTCCGGCGAAAAAAGCCGTTTTTGCTATAACAAAAACAGCAACACAATAAAGATCAGCAACAGCATGGCATAAATGAACAACAGTTTGAAGCCCAAACGCCGGGTGTCCTTTTCGATCGGATCGCTCTTTTCACTCGATATCATGGCTGATTTTTTGGGATTTGGGTAGTTGGTGTTGCGTGCGTAGTTGCTCCAGTTCACCGGGATTGGTGACGCGTATCCTGCGATTGTTCATGAGGTCGTCGTGGATCATCAGGGTAATGGTATCCCAGGTGGCGCCTTCGGTCCAGCGTGGGACCGTCTTGTCTTTTTCCCATTGCTCCAGCTTCCTGGCCAGCAGGCCGAAGGTCTCCGGCTTTTGGAAACGCAGGTCGTTCTGCTCTTGCGGGTCCGTTTCCAGGTCATACAGCCGCTCGCCTAGCCCCCTCACGCGGATCATCTTATACTGGTTGAACCGGATCGCAGCTTCCGCGTCTTTGCGCCAGGCCAACTCCGCGTGCGGTGCGTCCGCCCGCGGCTTTGTCAGGAAGGGCAACAGGCTCACGCCATCCAGGGAACGCGGCTTTCGGGGAAGGCCAGCTGCATCGAGGGCCGTAGCAAAAACGTCCAGCGAGGAGGTCAGGCCACCGAAGTCTGCGCCGCCGCGGAACTTCCCCGGCCAGCTTACCAGGAATGGCACCTTCAACCCGCCTTCATACTTGTTTCCCTTGAACCCTTTGAGCGGACCATTGCTTGATTGATTGTTGTATGCACCGCCGTTATCACTCAGGAAGAAGAGCAGCGTGTTGTCGTAAATGCCTTGCTGTTTCAGCTCGGTGATGATTCGGCCTATCGACCGGTCGAGGGCATAGGTCATGGCCGCCAGCTTCTGGCGCGGATGTTTTTCGAACAGCTTGAGGTCTTCCGTGGTGGCCTCCATCGGTGTGTGCACGGCATTAGGCGCCCAGTACAGGAAGAAGGGATGTTCCTTGTTTTGCCGGATGAAGCCCGCGGCCTTATCGCCCAACACATCCGTCAGGTAGCCCTCGAAGCGCACGGGCTTCCCGTTTTCCTCGAGCGCGTTCCGGTCGCCCTGCCGGTCGTCTTTGGCGGGATGGTAGAAATAGCTCCGGCCGCCGCTCAGAAAACCGTAGTAGTAGTCGAATCCCTGTTGCAACGGATGCTGTGCAGGTTCGAAGCCCAGGTGCCATTTACCGAACGCAGCGGTTTTGTAGCCGCTTTCCCGAAGCACGCTCGCCAGGAGGGTCTGCGTGGTATCGATCCCGGTATAGCCCGCTCCTTCGTTGCATTCATAGCCGAAGCGCTGCTGGTACCTGCCGGTGAGCAGGCCAGCCCGTGACGGACTGCAAACGGAAGCGGTAACATAGGCATTGGTAAACCGGACGGAGCGGGCAGCGAGCGCGTCCAGCTGGGGCGTTGGCAGGTCTTTGGAGCCCATAAAGCCAAAATCGACGTAGCCAGCGTCATCGATCAGGATAACGATGATATTGGGTTTCCGGCTACCGGGCTGCCTCGAGAAGCCGGTGCTGAGCAGCAGAAACCCGGAAACGGACACAGCGAACAGTACCGGGAAGATGCTCTTCCCGATGCGCTGGCTCGGTTTCCTGGAACTGCGTTTCATTCGATCGGATTTTCGGTGAGGCAAAAGTTGGTTAAGGGCACCGCCTGCTGGTTCTGTGTACGATCGTGCGCCGGTAGCTGCGGCAGACGAAGGTTTAAGGCGATTCAATCGAAGGATTAAAGCTACCACCCGTATCCCGAGCCCGCTGTAAGGATGCCTTCAAAAAAGGGTGTCATTTCAGTCAAAGCAATTAAACATGGTATTTCCACCATCATGTGCGCGCACCGGATGCCCTACTGTGCTAGCTAACCGGTTCAAATTGTGTGAAACAATTACGCTCAGAGCCTTCTTGTTTGTAATCCTGATCAAGGCAGGCAGTAAAAACAAGCAGAAAAAAAATTGCCGTATCGGCATTTGCAAAAAGACAACCTCATTGAGAAACGGATACCGCTCTCCATCTGGCCAGGATTTGATGAACGTATCAGAAAATGAACTCTCGTTCTGCTGACCTGATCCCCTTTAGCGCTGAGTTCCTATCATCGGCTTGCGTTGCTTTATTTCTACTGTTTGCGATCCGCGTGTTCAGACTTGGTGTGTAGCTTCGACGGCAAACGCGATTTTACCCACCTCCGCTTCGTGCCAAAACGATGGCTTAAGAAGGAAACAACGGGGACAGAGTTGTGCAAATAGGCGCTCGAACTTCTTCTTGCAGCAGCAGGCTGTTCCGACACAAAAAAATTGTAAACGATTCCCGCAGAATGGTTCCATGGCGAAAACGTTCGCCCAGTTGATTGCACGGGAATAGTTCGCGTCTGGTTGCTTTACACCGCTTTTCTGGTTGATCTGTCACCACTACTGCGGCAACACTTTAATAGTTTGCTTATGGAAGCTATTGTGCGATTGCGCCATCAAAACCACTACCACCTTTTAATCCAAGTTTATGCTGCAGCTATTGAATCCTGGAAACCACAGGCTGGGTTTTCCAAAATCTGCCTTTTGCTCTTCATTCATAAAGTGCTGTTCAACGCTTGTTTGCCTGCTGCTTGCGGCAACCCTGTACGCACAGGCGCCGCTGGTATCGTTGCAGAATAACAGGCTGGTGTATAACAAATATGCAAACCGGGGCCAAACAAACCTTGTCAACCAGATCCCTGATTTCTCCAACGCAGGATACAAGGGCGGAGGTGTAAGGCTTCCCGATATCCCGGTGGCCGAAACCGTAACGGCCATACCGGGTGATTGCCGCCAGCTGATCCAGGATGCGATTGACCGGGTGTCGGTGTTGGCGCCGGATGCAAATGGCTACCGCGGTGCGGTATTGTTGAAAGCCGGTATCTACCCGGTAGAAGGGAGTTTGACGATCAAAGCAAGTGGCGTGGTGCTGCGGGGCGAGGGAAATGGTGTGAATGGAACCGTATTGATTGCCACGCAAAAAACACAACACGACTTTATCCTTATGGAAGGAACCGGCAGTGGCTATGCCGCAGTAAGCGGTTCCAGATTCCGCCTTGCCTCCGCATATGTGCCCACAGGGACCAAGATCGTTGAAGTGGTGGCAGGGCATAATTTCCAGGTGGGAGACAACGTGGTGTTGCAAAAAACGCCCAATGATGCCTGGATCAACGTATTGAATATGGCCCAGTATGGCTGGACCGCCTCGGCTTACAGAACAACCTATGAGCGTAAAATCGTTGCCATCGAGGGAAATACGCTGACGCTGGATATTCCGGTGATGGATCCCATCGAGCCACAATATGGCGGTGGTGAGGTCTATAAATCCAATGTCACCGGCCGCATCAATAATTGTGGTGTCGAGAACATGCGGATCGAGTCGTACTTCGCAAGCCGCACCGATGAAAGTCATGGATGGAGCGCAGTGCTGCTGAGCAGGGTGGAAAACAGTTGGGTACGCAATGTGGTGGCTAAGTTTTTTGGCTTTGGTGCGGTCAACATCACCAACATGTCGCGATTCAACACGATTGAAGATTGCGCCATGATCGACCCGGTATCACAAACGACCGGTGGACGGAAATACTCCTTCAACCTTGAATCAAACAGCACCAGTAATCTTATTCAGCGTTGCATGGCATGGGGCGGCCGGCACGATTACGTAAGCGGCTCAAAAGTGCCGGGCCCCAATGTATTTCTTGACTGTGTAGCCGATAACACCTTCGACGATATTGGTCCTCATCACCGATACGCAACCGGGCAGATTTATGATAATATCTATGGCGGGCAGATCCGTGTGCAAAACCGGGGCGCCTCGGGAAGCGGCCATGGATGGGCAGGTGCGCAGGTGCTGTTGTGGAATTGCCGGTCGTATAAAAGCGATATCGAAGTGGAAAGTCCGCCAACGGGGAGAAACTGGGGTATTGGCTGCATTGGCCTCACTCAAACAAACACCGGCTATTGGGAAAGCTGGGGCACGAATGTGTTGCCGCGCAGCCTTTATTTACAACAATTACAGGATCGTCTTGGGGCATCGGCTGTTACGCAGATCGCGACGGCCGATCAAATCAATAACGTACTGCGGCAAAAATTACTGACCCGTGGCAGAGCCATTGCTGCCGAACCACAAGTTTTCTACAATGCCAACGCCAATACAGGTGCCTTTGACCTGACGGACAATGGCGGCATATTGACGGCGCAGTATACGACAACCAGCCGCCCGGATCAAACCTATGAGAAGATCATCGATAACGATTACACTACGGCTTACTACCAGAGCGGCAGAAATGCCTTATGGGTGCAATACCGCTCTTCCGTTCCCGCTGTCGTTACCCGCTATACCATCACGTCATCATTCGAGGTACAGGCAAGGGACCCGGTAGACTGGAATCTCCAGGGATCAAACAACGGCACAAGCTGGACAACGATTGACACAAGAACAGGTGAGGTTTTTCCCACGCGCTCACTAACACGCACGTTCCAGATCAACAACACCCAGTCGTTTACCTTCTACCGTCTGAATATCACGAAGAACGCCGGTAATGCGAATACCCAGTTCAACGAATGGGAATTGTTCCAGCGAAAACAACAACAGATCAGTGTCGGTGCGCTGCCGCCGCTACATTATGGCGATGAACCGGCAGAGTTGATTGTAAGTGCCGGATCCGGATTGCCCGTTACGCTGGCAGTCGTATCAGGCCCGGGCTCGATCGTTGACAGCAATTTTTTAAAAATAGAAGGAACGGGCAATATTCTTATTCGCGTAACACAAGCAGGTAATGAGAACTATTTTCCGGCAACGAAAGATTTTACAGTCGTTGTAAACAAAGGCGATCAAGCCATTGAGTTTCCGGCGCTATCCGCTAAAGTCTACGGCGACCCTGATTTTGATTTAAGTGCCACGTCGGATTCGAAGCTGCCCGTTACGTACACCAGCAGTGATCCATCGATAGCGTCTATTACCAGCGGCAACAAAGTGCACATTTCAAAGGCAGGCCAGGTTATCATCACCGCCACGCAGGCTGGCTCACCATTGTATAACGCCGCAGATCCGATTGCGCAACTTCTGATCATTGACAAGCGCGCTTTGACCATTACCGCGTTGCCGCAGGAAAAGGAATACGGTTCAGCGAATCCGGCCCTGACCGCAAGCTTCGAGGGCTTTGTTGATGGGGAGGATGCCCAATCACTCACCGCGCAGCCAGTGCTTGCCACCGATGCAAATGCCGCCTCCCCTGTCGGAATTTATCCCATCTCTGTTTCCGGAGCCGCTTCACCCAACTACGCGATTACCTTTGAGGATGGAACACTGACCATTAGGCCGAAACAATTGGTGGTTACTGCAGACAACAAGCAAAAGCAATACGGCTCGCCCAATCCTACACTGACGGCAAGCTATGATGGTTTTGTCAATGGTGATAGCGCAGCAACACTGACAGCGCAACCCGTGCTTGCCACCGTGGCCGACCCTTCATCGCCGGTTGGGCAATATCCGATCACCCTATCGGGCGGTATATCCGGGAATTATTCACTGGTGTTGCAAGAGGGTGTCTTAACCGTCACCAAAGCTTCATTGACGATATCAGCCGAGGATAAAAACAAAACATACGGTTCCGCAAACCCACCCCTCACTGTGGCTTATGAAGGCTTTGTCAACGGCGATGATGCTGCTTCTTTAACGGCCCAACCTATTATAACTACAGCCGGTGATGAAACGGCTCCGGTTGGCCAGTATCCAATCACTGTTTCGGGAGCAGCGTCTGACAATTATGAGATCACCTATGAGCCGGCTTCATTGAGCATCACGCAGGCGGGCCAATCAATCAGCTTCAGCGCTATCGCTGACCGCTTTGAAGGGGACCCGGCATTCGACCTGGACGCTTCCAGTACCTCCGGGCTTCCGGTGAGCATTATTTCGTCCGATCCCTCGGTTGCTTCCGTTTCCGGAAAAACGGTAACCATCCATTCGCCAGGCACGGTAACCTTTACGGCGGGCCAGGACGGTAACAACAATTTCGCCGCCGCTCCGGATGCAGCCCAGACCCTCACAGTAGCGGCGTTGCCTGTGCCCACGATTACGGCGACCGGTCCGGTATCGTTTTGCCCCGGGGGGTCGGTGCTGTTGACTTCATCCGAGGCCGCTTCCTACCGGTGGCTTCTTGATGGATCAGGTATCAACCAATCAGAGCGCACCCTCACCGCTACAAGTTCCGGCAGCTACCAGGTAGAAGTGACCTACAGCAACGGGCTGAAGAAGACATCAAGCCCCTTTGCAATTGTAGTGAACGATGTCGACCCACCCACGGTAGTAGCAAAGAATGTCACGGTGGTGCTCGATGGTGGCTCTGCTACCGCTTCGCCTTCGGACCTTGACAATGGCAGCTACGACAACTGCTCGGCTTTGACGTTTACGCTTAGTAAAACGAATTTTGATTGCTCGAACATTGGAGAAAATACGGTTGTGCTGACGGCAACAGATGCAGCCGGCAATAGCTCCTCGGTTACGGCTACCGTTACCGTAGCCGGAACGGTACCGACGCCCGTAATCGCCATTACGAAGTCAAACACGACATTCACAGGCCTGGCAGATAATACGATCGCGTTAGGATACGGAGCGCAGACCCTTATATTGTCGTCTCCTTCCGGTGCCAATACCTATATCTGGAGTGGATCGTCGTCGCTAAGCGCAACCAGCGGCAATGCTGTTGGTTTCGCGCCCACATCAGCCGGAAACTACACGATCGTTTTAACAGCTGTCAGTCCATCCGGCTGCTCTGCTTCCACGTCCACGGTTGTCGAGGTTCTGGACGTTCGGTGTGGTAATAAACTGGAAAAAGTGGTCTTGTGCAAGCGGACCGGATCCGGCACGAATTCATTTGTGGAACTATGTGTCGGAGCGGCTGCTGTCGAGGCCCATTTAACTCAAGGTGCCACACTCGGCACCTGCACGCAGGCGAACGGCGCTACTACGAAAACAACGCAGCTGGTTGGCGCAGATTCGCCATTGGCAAAACATGGCGAGCGGGCAATTCCTGTCGATGAAGAAAAGAAAGACGACGTTCCAATCGTCATTTATCCGAACCCGACCCAGGGCGTATTTAGCGTAAAGGTCGAAGACAGAAAAGATTTGCCTTATCGATTCATTCTTTTTGATGCGCTAGGCCGTCAAATCAAAAGTGCTTCGATGCAACAAAATCCAAAAACGTCGGGAGTTTCATTCGACCTCGAAGGGAGAACGCCTGGGCTGTACTTTCTGTATGTGTCAGACGGGAAAAATGTCTGGGTAAGAAAGATTACAAAAATGTAACCCTATCGGTTCACGAACATTAGCTCAAGCTATTGCTGTTGCAACGGAAGTCATCGAGAGTAACCGAAGGATCGTAGCCGTTCGCGATGGTTTCGTTCGTTCAGGTTTTCGAGGTTTGAGGGCTCGGAACTGCAAGTGGCTCTTCGGTGCTGATCATTGACCTGGCAACGGATACAGCGAAAAATGAAAAAGGGACAAATCATACCAGTGATGATTTGTCCCTTTTTTGCGGAGAGAGAGGGATTCGAACCCTCGATACAGTTGCCCGTATTCCGGTTTTCGAGACCGGCCCATTCAACCGCTCTGGCATCTCTCCGGGGCGGCGAAAATAAGGCAGTTCGCCCAATCTGCGAAATCTCTTCGGGAATACCCGCTGGCAGTAGCTTTCGCCGCATTTGTGCAGGCATTTTGCAGTGCTGCTCGCCCGTTCTGCCACAGGAGTGCCCGAAAGGCGCTCCGGCACAGGATTTGGCCCTGTTTACCGCACCGGTTCCAAACAGCGCGGTTGCCCGCTTCTATGCGCACAAAGAAAGCTCTTGCCGCACCGGCACACGACACTCCGGAAAACCGTGAATTCGTACGCCTCATACACGAGCGTCTTTCCGAGGTATACGGGCGTAGCATCAAGTATTTCCACGACCTCGACCCGCTTTCCGAGCTCGTATCGGCCCTGCTCTCCCACCGTACCAGGAACAGCGATTCGGGCCGGGCTTTCCGCCAGCTGGTGGCCACCTTCGACAGCTGGGAAGCCGTGCGCGATGCGCACACCGCCGACGTGGAGTCCGCCATCGCCCCCTGCACCTGGCCCGAGCAGAAGGCGCCGCGGATCCGGCAGGTGCTGCAGCTCATCACCGAAAAATGCGGTAGCTTATCGCTGGATTTTCTCGCCGACATGGACGTACCCGCGGCCCGCCAGTGGCTGGAGGAACTGCCGGGCGTTGGCCCGAAAACGAGCGCGGCGGTGATCTCGTTCAGTACGCTCCGCGGAAAGGCCCTGCCGGTAGATTCCCACCACTTCCGGGTGGCGGTACGCCTCGGGATCATCGACGAGCGCATCGGGGAAGCGAAGGCCAACCGGGTGCTCGAAAGCCTGCTCCCTCCCGACTTTACCGCACAGCAAGTGTACGACCATCACCAGGTGCTGATGCGGCACGGGCAAAAGGTCTGTTTTCACTACCGCCCCGACTGCCGCAACTGCGCCGTACTTGACCTCTGCCCCACCGGCAAGGCGCTCCTGCAAAAGGACGGAGAAAAGGGAGATGCGTCAGCCGGCAGCTGACTGGGGCCTACTGCTGAAACAGCACCTAACCAGTTGGAACAGAACTTTTTTTGCGAAATGGGGCGCCCCCCCTACTTTTGCCGCGGAGAGATGGCAGAGCGGTCGATTGCGGCGGTCTTGAAAACCGTTGAGGGTTACACCTCCGGGGGTTCGAATCCCTCTCTCTCCGCTTAGCCCCGGCAACACGCCGGGGCTTTCTTTTTTGCCCTCCCTAAATCCACCAGCACCTGCATTTCCCGTGACCGGCAGGAAAACAAAAAGGCTGACGCATGCGTCAGCCTTTTTGTTTTCCCGGGTGAATGGGTCAGTTATTGAAGATATACCGCAGTCCGAGCTGGATCTGGTAGCGGGAGCCTTGTCCGGTGCTGCTCTGGAAGGTCGAGGTCAGCGGGATCTGGCTGGCCGCATCGAGGTACGGATAGCTGAATCGCGGCTTGCCCTGGTTCGGACCGGCAGCTGTTTCAATACCCTCGTAGCGCAGGAGGCCGGTACGGTTGGTGGTGCGGAAGGTGCCCCAGTTCTTGTTCAGCAGGTTGCCAAAGTTGAAGATGTCGGCGGTAAAGCGCAGGATGTTGCGGTACTTGCCGGCCTTCACCATGAAGTCCTGCGTGAAGTTCAGATCGAGGCGCTTATAGAACGGAAGCAGCAGTCCGTTGCGCTCGGCATACTGTCCCCGGCGGGTGCTCAGGTAGGGGTCCTGGTTGATATAGGTATTGAGCTGGTTCCACAGCACCTGGGCACTGCGCGTATCGCCCGTGGGCGCTACCAGCAGAATCTCGCTCTGGTCACGCGGTACGTAGATCAGGTCGTTCACCTGGCCATCGTTGTTCAGGTCGTTGCTGTACACGTAGCTCGCCGTACCACCGTTGGCGGCCTCGAACGTGAAGCCGAGCGAGGTCGCGAAATATTTCTTGTACTCCTTCCGGTAGAAGGCAGCAGCCACGACGCGGTGGGGCTGGTAGAAGCTGGAGAACGAGGTCGTGTTCTCGTTGGGGTCGTTGGAAACGAAGCGGTCTCTCCAGATGGATTGCGCAATGGAGCCTCCGTCGTTCACCGAGCGGCTGTCGCCGTATGTATAGGCGATCATCGTATACAAATTGTTCACGTTGCGCTGCAGCTGCAGGGTGATGTTGTAGGAATAGCCCTTCGACGTGTTCGTCATCAGGATGGCATCGGTAATATCGGGGTTCGACAGCGTGGCTCCGCCAGCGCCGCTGTAGATCTTCGCGGAATTGAAGCGGAAGCGGTTGTCGGGGCCACGGAAGCGTACGGCAGCGCTGGTGTCGGGCAGGTTGATGTTCTGGTGGTACACCGCGTTGATATCCTTGGTGTAAATACCTTCCAGGGTCGCCGTGATGTCCCAGAAGATCTTGCGGTCTACGGCCACGTTGGTGCGGAACACCTGCGGGAACTTGAAGTTGCGGTCGGTGATGGCCAGGTTGTACTGGGTGTTTGCGACGGCATTGGCCGGGCGGTAGGCATTCACATCGTCGTCGAAGGTGACACCTGTTGTACGTACAAAGGAGCCGAAGTCCACGCCGTTATTGCTCGCCTGGTTGGAGATCCACACAAAGGGCGGAGCACCTGCGAAGATGCCGAGGCCGCCGCGCAGCTGTGTTTTCTTGTTACCGTCCACATCCCAGTTGAAGCCCACCCGGGGCGACCAGAGTACGCTCGTCTTCGGGCCTTGCCCGGTCTGGATGCGCACGCCGCGGCGCCAGGTCAGCGAGTCGGCAACGCGATTCTCGTTGAAGATGTCCTCGAAGATCGGAATGTCGGCGCGGAGGCCTGCCGTGAGGGTGAAGTTGTTGGTCACGTTCCAGCGGTCCTGGGCGAAGAAGCCCAGCTGCCAGGAAGCGATATCGGCATAGGGGAACGCGCCGTCCTTGCGGGCTGAGTAGCGAAGCTCGTAGCGGCTGCCTGCAGGGCGACCGGTGTTGACGGCATTGTAGAACGAGTCGATATTGCGGAAGCGATAGGCACCGTAATAATTCGGGGCAAAGCCGTTGCGGAACTTGTTGTAGGTGTTCTGCGTTCCGAAGGTGAGGGTGTGCTTTCCTTTGAACACGCTCACGATATCGTTGAACTGCCAGGTGTCGGTGCTGAGGGTGTTGAAGGCGGTAAACGGCTCGTAGCCAAAGGAGGTCAGCGACGCTCCGGCGTTGTTCTCGATGTCCACGAAGGGGAACACGCCGCCGGGGCTGGAGCGGTAGTCGCGCAGGCGGTTGTAGCCCACCTGCAGCTTGTTGCTCCACTTGCCGAAGCGGCTGTTCAGCTCGGCGATCACGATGTTGAAATCGTTGTTGATCACATAGGAGCCAGCGAAGAAGGGCAGCGCGGTGTTGCTCGCCTGGCGGCCGCCGGCGGGCGATCCGCTGTTGCTCGGAGGCACGTTGCGGAAGGACTTCAGGTAGTAGTAGTTGACGTTCAGCGAGTGGCGGGTATTGATATTCCAGTCGACGCGGGTCGTCACCTTGTCGCTGTACGTCTCGAAATTATAGTTCTCGTAGGCGCCCGGGTCGTAGTTGAAGCGATCGATCAGGAAGGTGCGCAGGCTGTCGAGCTGCTCCCCTCTCGCCTGCGATACGTTACCACCGGCCGACTGGGAGCCGCGACGTGCTGTGAACGAGGTAGCCGGAGTCGATTCGCGCTGCTGCTCGCCGCTCACGAAGAAGAACAGCTTGTTCCTGATGATCGGGCCGCCGAAGGTCACCCCGCGGTTGTTAAAGTCGAACTGCTGGCGCGGAACCGTAAACGTGCCGACCTTGGTGCCCGTGAGATCCGGACTTTTCCAATAGTAATACAGGGAGCCGCGGAAGTCGTTGGTGCCGCTCTTCGTGACCGAGTTGATGCCGGCGCCGGTAAAAGAGCCGAGGGTTACGTCGTAGGGGGCAATGTTCACCTGGATCTGGTCGAGTGCATCGATTGAAATGGGTTGCGAGTTGGTCTGGCCGCCAAGTGTTCCGCTGAGGCCGAAGGTATTGTTGAAGGAAGCACCGTTTACCGTCAGGTTGTTGTATGAGCCGCTGCGGCCGGCAAACGAACTGCCGTTAGCCGAGGGCGTCAGCCGGGTGAAGTCCTGGATGCTGCGGTTGATGGTGGGCAGGCGATCGAGCTGCTGGCGGGTGATCACCTCCGAAGCGCCGGTGCGGCTGCGGCTGAACACGCGGTCGCCGCGGGTGCTGACTACGGTCACCTCGGAGAGGCCGCCGCTGGCGGAAACCAGCGCGAAGTCAGCCTTATAAGCCGTGCCGAGCGCGGTAACGACATCGGTCTGGCGGCCGGCCTGGTAACCAACATAGGACACCTGGATGTCATAAGGGCCGCCGACGCGCACGTTGGGGAGATTATAGCGCCCGTCTTTCCGGGCCAGGGTACGGTATACGGTGCCGGTAGGCAGGTGGGTGGCGGTTATAGTCGCCCCCTCGAGCCCGCTGCGGTTGTCGCCACGGACCACGCCGTTGATCTCGGACGTGGTTTCCTGTGCAAAGCCGGCAAGCCCGGAGAAAAGAATCAGTAGAACAGACAGTAGTGTCTTGAGCCTCATAGATCGTTTTTTGATTTCGGGCGCAAAGATTCACCGTTACAGCCGGCGCGCGGCTGAATTTGTATTATCAATTCGTTAACGCAGGCCACCTGGCGCGTACTTGCAAAGCGGCATACACTACTGTTGTACAAAGAAGAGCCGGGAACGCGAAAAGGTCGCACAAAACTGATCCTTAACCCATCCTTATCCTCGCCCTGGGGCCCACGGCAAGGTGTCGTTCAATGTCGAAAGGAAAGCAATCAGCTGCTGCTGCTCCTCCCCCGTCAGGCGCAGCGGTTCGGCTGGCAGCGTCTGGTTGGGCACTTCAATTCCGCTCCCGGCCCCGCCGCCCTGGTCGTAGAATTCGATCACCTCTTCGAGCGTTGCGAACACCCCGTTGTGCATATAGGGCGCCGTGCGGGCCGCATTACGCACCGTTGTGGTCTTGAAGGCATGCAGGAAAGGAGCCACCGGCGTCAACGCATAGCGACCGGGGTCGGGATCGGGACGCCGCCCTCCCTTTTGGTCCGGAACACCCAGCACCTCGGATTCAATCTTCTGAAACGAAGGCGGAACCGTGCCGTTGAACAGTGGCAGAAAATGGCAGGTGCCGCAACGCGCTTTGCCGAGAAAGAGGTTGAAGCCCTTACGCTCCTCCACGCCCAGCACAGCTCCGGGCTCCCCGCGCATATACCGGTCGAAGCGGCTGCTGAGCGTGCTGAGCGATCGCACATATACGGCCAGCGCATGCTGCAGGTGCTGCTCCGTATACACGTCCACACCGGGAAAAGCATGACCCATCAGCTCGGCATAGGCCGGGGTGGCGAGCAGCGACTTCAGCGAGCGCGCCAGGTTGCCGTGCATCTCCTCAGGGTCGCGGATGACCGCGGCCGCCTGGTTCTCCAGATTGGTGGCGCGCAGGTCGTAAAAGTAGCCGGGCTGCAGCGCGGCGTTGAGAAGGGTGGGTGTATTTCTACGGAGCCGGCTCCCCGACAGGCCACTATTGCGCGCAAGGCCATCGGCGAAGCCTTTGTCGGGCCGGTGGCAGGAGGCGCAGCTTCGCTTGCCGTCGCCGGAAAGCACCGGGTCGTAGAACAGGCGCTTGCCCAATTGTGCCTTCAGCGGCGTGCTGCGCAGTTCGCTGCCGGCCACGAATGCATCGGGATCGAAAGCGTCGGCGTCGAAGAGCGTGGCCGCCTGCGGCCGCAGCAACCGGTTGTCGGCAAGAAAAGAAATGCCCTCCCGCAGCTGCCATTGGAGGAGGGCCCGCGACAGCGGGCTGCACCGCTCGCGGATGAAGTGCAGACGGTCAAACCCATCCAGATTTCGGACGCCGGCCAGCTCGGCATCTGCCGCGCGGAAAAACGGCGCGGCAAGCGACTGCTTATCGAGCAATTGCACCAGCTCCGCCACCGACCCCAACGCGGCCCTTGCCTCTTCCACCGTAGTGCCGGCGAGCGGCGCGTCAAAGCCACTGATCCCGAGCGTCGTGACCCGGAACACCTCGAGGCGCAGCGCGTCGGCAATCTGCGGGAGCCCGAGCGGCAGCTCGCTCCAGTACTTGCGGTAGTACGTGCTACGCGCCAGGAGGAGCCGCACCTGCCGGCTCAGTTCCGCCCGGTCAGGGATGTTGCCGGAAGCAGGGTAAAGCAAGGCCTCAATCACCTGCAGTCCTTCCGGCGCCTGTACCTTCTGCTCTTCCACTTCCACTTCGGGCACCGGCGGGCCGTTCACGAAGCGGGTAGTGTTGCCCATAAAATACTCGGCCGCCCACTCGACGCTCTTGAAGCGAAGCCGCGTTTGCACAAAGCAGTGGCGAAGGCGCTCCGGTGAAGCGCCCCCCTGCACCACCGGGAGCATACTATCGGAGAGGTAGTAATGAAAAGCTTCGAAGTGAGCGGCACATCGTTGACGCACCTGCTCCTCCGGAGCCATAGGAGGCGCGCAGCGAAACAAGAGGCCCAGGACGATCAGGAACACAGGTATAAATACGGTGGTGGTCTTTTTCATATCCACAGCAGCATTACGGAAGAAGCCTCCCCGGCAGGGAGGCCCAGATTGGTTCATGGGGAAGCGCATCAACGCGGCACACCGGTGAGGATCATCGTTTGGCCGCCTTCCCGGTTGGTGGTGAGCCCGCTGCGGTCGGCATTCGCGAACGCAGGATTCTGCCACGTGTGCGGGTGGATGTTGAGCAGGAAGGTGTTGGGTTTGCCGATCGCGTCCGAAATGTCGATCATCGCACCCCATTCCCAGCTGCCCTTGCGCATTTCGCCGGTGGTATTGAATTTTGCGTTCCAGGCGGCATCCGTACGGTTGTGGGCGGGCACGATCCAGGGCTTATACTGGCCGGTACGAAGATCCATCTGCCACACGTACGAATCGTGCTGCGCCGCGGCATAATACGAGTCGCCATCCTCCTGGATGTACATATAGTTCTCGGTCACGCAGATATTGTCTGGGTTGATCAGGTCCTGGCCCGGGTTACTGTCGCCCTCGGCCACCACCTGCAGCTTGCCCTTTGTGGGGTTGGCGGCGTCGAGCTTCAGGCTGTACACGCGGCCCCACATCGTATAGCCGGGCTCGGGGTTGGCGCCGCCCACGGCTTGCCCGGTGGCGGTGAAGAACACCTCGCGGTTGTTGGCGGCGCTGCCTTTGCGGTAGTCCACATCCTCCACCCGCGAGAAGCGAATGGCGCCGAGTCCGTTCACGATTGTGTTGATCTCGGCGCCGGTTTTGGAGCGGATGTTCGGCAGCTTCACGAACTCGACATCGTATTCGCTGCCTTTGCTCATGTTCATCTCAACCTGGTCGCCGCCCATGCGCTTCAGCGCATAGAGCTCGCCCGTCTGCAGGTCGCCTACGATGTCGCTCAGGTACATCAGGAGCTGGCCGGCACTCTGGTGCCCCGCGGAGTAGGATTGATCCTCACCAATAAAAACGACGGTGCGGCCCGGGTAGGCGGCTTTGGGGAGCGGCACCGCGTTCTCCATATTGGCTTTGCCGAGCGCCGGCAGCGTGCGGTCGTTGCGGCTGCGGTCGGATACCGACCCGAAGGGATTGATGGCATGCACCATGCTCTCCTGGCTCGACTCGCCCGCTGTTAGAAATACGGGACCGAAGCCGTGCTCGTCCATGGTGGCCATCGTGGCGGAGCAAAGGCGCATACCGCCACCGGCGGCATCCACCAGGTATTCGCCCTGAACGGGCTTGAAGCTGTTATCGAGGTGCACGCGCGAAACGGAGAAGATGATCTCGTGGTTGTTGAGCAGCACGTAGCCGGTGCCGTCGGGCTTGCGCAGGAGCCCGGCGCCATCAGGCTGCGGACCGAATACAAAGTCGGGAGAAGCAGCCAGCCGGTCTTCGCTGCTTAGCAGGGGCAGGATGTCGACGCCGGTAACACCCGGTGCGGTGGCGGCCAGGGCGGCAGTGACCGAGTGCGCCTTCAGCTGCACGGGGCTGACGGGCTCCGGGGTGGAGTCGCTGTTGGTTTTTTTACAGGCCGGAACGAGAGAGAGGCCGGCTGCGAGCAGGCAGGCAGAGCCGAGCGGGAACAGGTATTTCATGCCAGAGATTTTGTTGGCGCAAAAATGCCCGGGCCCGGTTTCCAAATCGTTACCGCGCGGTGAACACAACATGAAGGAATTGTAACCCGAATGCGTCGCCGCTCCCCGCTCCCGACCGATGATCCCGCAGCTACCGCCCGTGGCGGCACAATACCGTCAGCCCCAAAGCCGTTTCCCTTATCGTCATTCCCCGTAACTTAATGCACGAAAGGGGTTTGCCGCGCAGGCTGCCGGCGCCCTTCGCCTTCTAACCAGCTACTGCCCATGCGAAGCACACCGCTCCTCCATCTGCTGATCCTGCAGCCCCTGCTGCTGGTGGCGCTTGCCGGCCAGGGGCAACTGCAGAAGATCTACCTGCACCCCAAAGCTCCCGGTACCGAGCGGCAGTCCGCGATCATCGACTCACTTTCTTTTCTGCCCCTTGCGCACAAAGTCAGCTTGAGTAAAGGCGGCAACCAATACCTGATGCTGGCCACCGACCACTTCCTCATCACCGACTACCCCGAAAAGGCGATCCATGTATTTACGAAGGAAGGCGCTTTCGTAGGAACGATTGATTACGGGAAAGCAGACGGCCTCTCGCCTGCCTATGAGGCGGCGGGCAACCGGGTGGTGTTCTATGGCGACAACAAGCAGTTCAGCCTCACGCGCAAAGACCGGATCCAGATCGCGCGCGACTGGGCACGGCCGGGCAACCGCAAGTATTTCCGGAAGTACTGCGTCAGCCTCAGCGACCCGCAGCTCGCGCTTCGGCCCGAAACGCCAACCGGGCAAGACCTGCTCCAGACGCGTCCTCTCTACGACGGACTCTCTTGGAGCGGGCAGATCACGACGAGCTCGTTGTACGACGACAGCATTGCCTATGAGCTCAAGCTTTACAGCGGCGACCAGTTCCTGAAAGGCTACTTCCCCTACAACCCGGAAGATGAGCCCTGGTATCGCTACACACAGGAAAACCTCGCGCTCACCGCCCTGGGCGGGAAGGGGCACTACCTGCTCACCCGCCCTTATTGCGATACCGTGTACCGGATGCAAGGCGACAGCATCGTTCCCGCCTACCAGCTGGTGCTGCCGCTGGAAAATTCGCTCCCCGCTTCCTTCTTCAGCAAGTCATTCCGCAACAGGACGGAGCGGGAGAACTTCATGCGCAACAATGGCTGGATGCTGCGCCAGCCGTATATCTACGAAGAGACGCCGCGCCAACTCTATTTTGCCGTGCGTTACCTGGCTAACTTCGACACCTATGTCTATAACAAGCAAACGGGAACCACCTGGAAGGCAAAGAACATCCGGGCCGACAGCAGCCACTACAACGTGAGCGTGTTTGGCGGGCAGGGCCTTCCCCGGAGCGGCAGGCGCTTCTACAAGTTGCTGCGTGCCGGTGAGCTCGTCCAGTTTTTTGAGAAGCATAAGTCGGTGCCGGTGCCCGCGCCATTGGAGCGCTTTCTCGCGGGCCGGCCGGATGCCGAAGCGCCGGTGATCGTTTCCTTTACCTTCAAAGACTGACCCGATGAGATTCCTGTTGTCCTTGCTGATGATGATCGGGTGCGCAGTTTCTGCGCTGGCCCAAAATGGGAAGCTCTCGGGGCGTGTGCTGGATGGCGACACCCGGGCAACGCTGGAGCTGGCCACCGTAAGCGTTCACGGACCGGATTCCGCGCTCGTCACCTACCAGCTCACGGATAAGCAGGGCGCCTTTGCACTTGGCAATCTGCCGCTTCGCCGGAGGCTGCAGGTGAGCGTGTCCTACGTCGGTTTCAGCCGGCGCGATACCGTGGTCGTGCTCGCCAATGACAAGCCCGTCACCCTTGCATTCCTGCTTACCCCGAATCGAACCGATACCAACGCAGTAGTAGTGACCTCGACAGTGCCTGTGCGCATGAACGGCGACACGCTGGAGATCAACCCGGCGGCCTTCAAGTTGAAGCCGGGCGCAGTGGTGGAAGAATTGCTGAACGCGGTGCCCGGTATCACCATCTGGTCGGACGGCACCATCACGGTGAACGGACAGAAGGTGCAAAACCTTTTTGTTGACGGCAAGCCTTTCCTGGGTTCTACCGACCCGCGCGTAGTGACGCAGAACTTCCCGAAGACCGCCATCGAGCGGATCCAGCTGTACCAGGAATACGACCGGAGCAGGATGGGACAGCAAGGACAGCAGGGCGTACCCGAAGACTCGGTGCTCTCGATGAACATAAAACTCAAGGAAGACAGCAAGAAGGGATACTTCGGCAAGGCCGGCGCTGGTTATGGCAGCTCCGACCGGTTCGAGGCCGACCTTTCGCTGCAGGCATACAACAAGAAAAGCAGCCTGGGTATCGGCGGGGGTATCAACAACATCAACAAGCAGATCGGAAGTATCCAGGATATGTTCCGAAACAATACGTTCCGGAACCAGAATCCCAACCTGTACCACGCAGGTCGTTTCGGGGCAAGCGGCATCAACCGGAACCACGCTGCCGGCGCCCTGTACACGCACAATTTCGACGAGATCGCCAACAGCCGTCAGAACAACCGGATGACGGTGAACTATATGACCTCCGGAACCAACTCCTACACCACCGACCTGCACCTGCAAGCACGTACCACACTAAATAATCCGCAACAGGTGCGCGAGGAAGGTGTCCAGGAGGGCCGGGGTAGCCGGCACGACCTGGGCATCGGCTACACCCGTACGAACAGCTACAACGACAACTTCCACGTGAGCGGGTCGGCAGGCAGCGGCACCGACGAGGGGCAGTCGACGCGTTTTTCCGAAGTGCGCGATCCGTCGGGGGTATCGCAGAACACGAACCGGATCCGCACACAGCACCGCCGCCGTAATGAAAGTGCGTCGCTGGGCCTCAACTATTCCCGGAACGATTACGAGGAGCCGCTGCAGAACTTCAGTTTCCAGGCAAATGCGCGTCATACGAAAGGATCATCGGAACGCTTGGTCAGCAGCGTCTTTCAGTCGCTCACCGACCCGGGGCGGAATACGTCCCACGACCGGCGCTACAGCACTGCCAACAGCGCCACTACCCTCAATGCCACGCTCGACTATTCCGGCTTCAAGCGGCTCCTCTTCGGCCGCTTCAACCTGTTCGGCATTAACCTGAGCTTCAGCCAGTACCTGAATCTTTCCCGCATAGCCGACGAGAGCCTGGTGAGCGACTACGATACCACCGCGAAGCAGTACCGCGCCAACATATCTATTTCCAACCGGAACGAACGGCACTATTTCGAATATGTGCCGTCGTTGTCGTTGTCGAAAGGGTTCTCGAAATGGAACGGGACCTCCACGCGCTATGGGCAGGTACAGGTACGGCTTCAGGAGGAGTGGAAGAGCGACAAGATGGGCTCGTCGGTAGCCAAGCGGAACCTCGGGCGCAGCTTCAACTTTTTCCGCTACGAGGGAAGCGCCTCCTTCGGCTACCACCGGCGGGAGCGGTACCAGTATAATCTGTCGGTGAATTACAGCCGGAACTTCGATTACCCTTCGATCGAGCAGCTCTATCCGGTGGTGGACGATATCAATGCCTACGAAGTGCGCGTTGGCAACCCGAACCTGCGCAACCGGGTCAATCACCGCACCAATGCCCATCTCTCCTTCCAGACGCAGAACCCCCGGTCTTTGTACACCGTGAACGGCTCTGTGAGCGGGGGCATCGGCCATACGGTGAACCAGGTCACCGACAGCGTCATCAACGACCCATCCGGAAAGCGGATCACCTACTACACCAACGCCGGTGAAGGCAGGCAGATGAACGTCAACTACAACCTTAATGTCGCGCGGCGGCTCGCGAAAAGCCAACTGCAACTCCAACTGAACGGGCAGTTCACCAACAGCAATAACCCCAACTACATCGACGGCGCCTATAACTCCAGCACCAACCGCAATGCCTCGCTGCAAGGCTCCCTCCAGTTCTCGCTTCGCTCCGTGCTTATTCTGAACGTGGGTCAGCAATACCAGCGCTTCACGACACGGCAGACGGCCGCCGGATTGAACGCCTTCTCAAACGCAACGGGCAGCACACGGGTCGGACTGACGGTAAACGCGCCGGAGCACTTCAGCTTCGGCAGCACGATAGACCGGGTGGGCAACAGCTCCCTCGACCGGCCTACGGTGCTCTGGAACGCCTTCGCCACCTGCCGCTTCCTGAAGCAGCAGGGAGAGCTCCGGTTCTCCGCAATGGACCTGCTCAAGAAATACCAGAACATCAGCAATAGCGCCAACGCCTACGGTACGAGCACCCGCATCACCAACGGGCTGCAGCAATACTTCCTGCTGACGCTTTCGTACTACCCGCGCCGCTTCGGCAAAACGGAGATCAAGGCGCAGGAAGGAAACCGTTAGTATGTGCCGATGAGAACGGCAACAACTACCTGCCGATAATCACCGTGGCGTGCTGCCTCCCGGTACCGGTACTCACCTCCAGGAAGTAGAGGCCCGGGCGATAACCGTCGCCAAGACGGAGCGGGCTGCCGCTGGGCACCGCTGCACGCTGCTCCACGAGCTGACCGAGTGCATTGAGCACCCGCACCTGCATCGTGGGCCGGCGGGGCGCGGTCAGCCGCACGTAGAACGCGCCGCGGGTTGGGTTCGGGTATACCAGCAAGGCTCCGTCGAGGCCGTTCCTGCTGCTGACGGAGGTAAGGGCGGCCACCTGGCGTACCTCGGAGCGGCGGCTTTCATTATGAAAGCGGTCGAGTGCCGTCACGGCGTAGAAGTAGCCGAAACCAGGACCGCCCGGGATCGTTGTATCGCGGAAGCGGGTTACATCGCCATTCACGATCCCAACGAGCTGACCCGGATCGCTGGTATCCACGGCTGCCGTAGTATTACGGTAGATGGCGTATTGCCGCACCTGTTGCAACGGATCCGCTGTGGCAGGTGGCGCCCCCCATGCGAAGATGATGGAATCACCCTCAAGCAATGCATAACCTGCTGTTGGCGGCTCGGGCCCCACCTCATCGCGCCAGGGCATCCGCGGCTGCAGCGCAGGCCGCTTGAACAGGTCGTTCTTCAGAGAGTCGCGGTGGCCAAGGGCGTTGCCGATCAGGTGCTGTGTGCGGAAGAAGAGACTGCCGTGCACGTTCGGGTACAGCGCGCTCCGGTTCATGCGCACCTGCCCCGGCAACTGCGCCGGGTTGGCCCAGTTGGCTCCCTGCGCCGGATCGTTGACCTTGTAAGACGCCACGCCGATGTAAATATGCCGGCCGAAGGCGTTGTTGTTCCACCAGGGCACCAGTACGTCGTAGTCGGAGCCGGTTTGCCCGCGGTACCAGTATAACTGCGGTGCGATATAGTCGACCCACCCCTGCTGCAGCCATTTCTTACTGTCGGCAAAGTAGGCGCTGTAATGCTGGAGCGCGCCGGAGGAGGTGTTGGAGCCGATGTTAGGATCCGTGCTGCTGCGGTAGATGCCGGAGGGCGAAACGCCGAACTTGACCCAGGGCTTGATCGTACGCACCGAATCGTACACACCCTGAATGAACAGGTTGATGTTGTCGCGGCGCCAGTCGGCGCGGCCTGCCGTAGTATTGGGAAACCCGCGCGGATCGGCCGTATAGGCAGCGTCGTCGTTAATGGTGCCCGAAGGATAAAAGTAGTCGTCGAAATGAATGCCGTCCACATCGTAGCGGCGGAGGATATCGGTGATGACCGAGAGGATATGCGCGCGGGCAGCGGGGATGCCGGGGTTGATGATCTGCACGGTGCCTACGGTGAGCATCCAGCCCGGCTGCGTGCGCGAGATATGGCCAGCCGAATAGAGCGTATTGTTACTCGCATTGGCGGTATTGGCCACCGCCCGGAACGGGTTGATCCAGGCGTGGAACTCAAAGCCGCGCTGCCGCGATTGCTCCAGCGCAAACTGCAGCGGGTCCCAGGCCGGGTTCGGCGCCACGCCCTGGGCGCCGGTAAGGTCGTACGACCAGGGCTCCAGTGTGCTCGGGTACATTGCGTCGCTCTGGCTGCGCACCTGGAAGTAGACGGTATTCATACCGGTGGCGCGGTGATGATCGAGCTGGGTCAGGAGTGCCGCCCGCTGCTGCGTCGGCGTCTGCGTGCGCACTGGCCAGTCCAGGCCTGCATAGGTCGTGATCCAGGCGCCGCGGACCTCGCGCTTCAGCGTCTTTTGCGCGTGTGGGGAGAAGGTAGCCAGCAACAGGGCCAGCGAGCAAAGCAATCGCAACATGGTAACTTGGTTTTGGGACCGGCCGGGCCGGGATACCGCTAAAATACCGGATGCAGCGAAATTCACGCAGAAACCTGCAGGATTTCTGCAAAAACCGCAAGAAAAAGCCGCAGCAGGTGCTGCGGCCGGTCCGGTTATCTGTCTTGATGAGTCAGTGCACCTCAGCCATCCTCCCCGTCCTTTTCCTTCACCAGCACGAGGTTGGCCAGGTCTACCTGCATGGGCAGCAGCCCGATCTTGACCACGGCGCGCTTGCCCCGCAACTCGAGCACCTCTCCCACCTGCAGGTTCTTTTTCATCTTCACCTTGTCGCCCACCTTGATGGCCTCATCCTGCAGCTCCTGGTATTTCTCGTTGAGCTGCTTCTGCTTTTTGCTTGCTGCTTTCGTTTCGTTCTTCCGGAACAGGAGCGCCGCCATTTCCTTCATCACCTCGTTCTTGTTTTCGGCCTTGCGCCAGTCGAGGGTGAGCTGGCGGAGCTTACGCTCCATGTCTTTAAGGTAGGCAATGCGTTCTTCGGATATGCGGTTCTGCTCCCGGAGCAACTCCACCTGCTGGCGGTGCTTCTCCTTGTCGAGCGCCTGCTCCATCTCGCGCTTGAGGCGCTCGTTGTCTTTCAGGAGCTTGTTCAGGTCCTTCTGTTTCTGTTCCACTACGTGCAGGTCTTGCTCGGTGCGGTTCAGGAGCTTGTCCAGCTGAAAATGATTCTCATCCACGAGGCTGCGCGCGCGATTGATGAGGCGCTTGTCAAGCCCGATGCGCTCGGCTATGGAAAACGTATACGATGAGCCGGGCTTGCCCACGATCAGCTTGTACTTTGGCAGGAGCGCCTGCTCATCGAAGGCCATCGCGCCATTGAGGATGCCTTTCGTTTTGCCAGCCATCACCTTCAGGTTCAGGTAGTGCGTCGTTACGATCCCAAAGGCATGCTTGCGCGCAAGCTCCTCCATGATGACCTCGGCAAAGGCGCCGCCCAGGTTAGGGTCGGAGCCGGAGCCGAGCTCGTCGATAAAAAAGAGCGTGCGGCCGTTGGCG
Organism: Flaviaestuariibacter amylovorans; assembly: GCF_039541815.1. Lineage (NCBI taxonomy): Bacteria > Pseudomonadati > Bacteroidota > Chitinophagia > Chitinophagales > Chitinophagaceae > Flaviaestuariibacter > Flaviaestuariibacter amylovorans. The sequence goes on along the minus strand of NZ_BAABGY010000007.1, from coordinate 205,742 downwards.
GTCTCCATGAAGTGCTTCATGCTGAGCAGGTGCGAGCTGTAGGTACTGAGCTCGAACTCGATGCTCTGCGTGTCGCCGATGTGGATCATGAGCTGCTTGAAGATGCCGAAGGTGGACGACGGATGCACCGGCACGAGCAGTCCGCTCTGTACCATGATCTGCAGCAGGCCCACGGTTTTCATCGTCACCGTCTTACCGCCCGCGTTCGGGCCCGAGATCACGAGGATGCGCTGGTCGCCGTCGAGGGTGAGGTCGGTGGGGATGGTCTTCTTGCCCGAGCGCTGGTTGTATAAATACAGCAGCGGGTGGTAAGCGCTCACGAGGTTGATGTGCGGTTTGTCGTGCACCACCGGGAACTCGGCATACAGCGCTATCGCGAGCTGCGCCTTGCCGAGGATAAAGTCGTACTCGCCGGCGATGCCGTGGTACACCGTAAGCAATGGCGCATACACCGAAAGCTGCTTCGTGAGGGTCTTCAGGATGCGGTACACCTCCTTGCGCTCGTCGCTTTCGAGCTCGTAGATCGAGTTGTTCAGCTCGATGGTCTCTTCCGGCTCGATAAAGGCGGTGCGGCGGCTGTCGCTCTCGCCGTGGAGGATGCCTTTCACCGTACGCTTCTGCTCGGCAAAAACGGCGATCACGCGGCGGCCGTTCATAAAGCTTTCCTCGATGTCGGCGAGGTAGCCGTTCTTGTTCATCTTCGACACGATGCGATCGAACACGCGGCGCAGCTCCTGCCGCTTCCGGAAGAGGCTCATGCGGATCTGCTGGAGCTCCGGGCTGGCATTGTCCTTCACGTTGCCGGTCTCGTCGATCACCTCGTCGATCAGTTCCTGGATAGTCTTCTCGTAGTAGGTACCGGAGATGACGGCCGACAGGCCTGGGAAGGCGGTACGGCGCTCCGTATCGAACCAGCGGAAGATGCGCTCCATCATGATGGCCAGCTTGCGCAGGCCCGTAAGCTCCTCACCTCCCAGCATGGAGCCTTCGATCGCCAGGAGGCGAAGCTCGCGGCCAAGGTTGAGCACGTAATCGTTCGGGAAATACTGGGCGTTCTGCACCAGTTGCTTGTACTCGTGCGTCTGCAGGAGCTCCAGCTCGATGATGTCCTTCTTGGTATGGATACGCAGCTGCAGCGCTTTTTGCCGCGCCCATTCGGACCGGCAGCGCTCGTGCAGCAATTGGCGGATCTTATCAAATTCCAGCTGCACCGGGGCCGACTCTGGATATAACTTCATTGAGTAATACAGTCTTATGTAAGTGTGCAAAGGTACGAAGCCCGTTTTGCTTGTCTTAAAAGAAAGCCAAACAACGTGGAAAACCCTTGTTAAAAAAGACGTTTTGCACTTTATTTGTCGCACCTTCCGTGAAATTTGCAGGACAAGTGACCCCCAGCATGTACCATAGAATCTTTGCCGCGTTCCTTTTCTTCGGGGCCATCATCGGCTGCGTTGCCGAAACGCAATCGAATAAAATGAGTGCATCCATGACGAATTTCGCAGAACGGACCGATACCGCCACGTTTGCCACCGGTTGCTTCTGGTGCACCGAGGCCATCTTCGAGCAGCTCACCGGGGTGCTCCGTGTTACCTCGGGCTATTCGGGCGGCAAGAAGCCCAACCCAACCTACGAAGAGGTTTCCACAGGCGAGAGCGGCTATGCCGAATGCGTGCAGGTCGTTTATGAGCCCGACAAGATCTCGTACGACGAGCTGGTGAAGGTCTTTTACGAGGTGCACGATCCGACCTCGCTCAACAAGCAGGGCGCCGACGTGGGCCCGCAGTACCGCAGCGCCATCTTCTACCACGACGCCGCGCAAAAGGAAAAAGCCGAATACTACCGCACCGAGCTCGATAAGAGCGGTGCCTACAACAAGCCGATCGTGACCGAGATCGTTCCCTTCGCCCGCTTCTATTCGGCTGAAGATTACCACCAGGATTATTACCAGAACAACAAATACTCGAACCCCTATTGCGCCATGGTGATCCGACCAAAACTGGAGAAGTTCCAGAAGGTCTTCGCCAAAAAGCTGAAGACGGCGAATTAAACAGCTTGCCGTCTGTTGTTTGAAGTCCGCTGTCGACGATATTTTCTCTTCCACCGGTCCCGCCCAATGGCGGGACTTTTTTTTCGCTACAGACCGTTCCCTGTTCCCTGTTTCTTGTTCCCTGTGACTTGTTCCCTGTTCCTTGTTCCTTGTTCCTTGTTCGGTACCAGGAGACGCATATGATGCGTCTCTACGGGTCTCCACGATGTTCGATATTCGCCATTCAATATTCGTTATTCAATTTTCCCCATTCCTATCTTCCCCTCATGAAACCTTCGCTCCTCTTCTTCCTGCTTCTCCTTGCCCTGGGTGCGCGCGCACAGTCGGATTCTTTTTACCTGCTGAAGCCGGCACGCGTATTCGACGGCGAGGCGATGCACACCGACTGGATCGTGCTGGTGCAGGGCGACCGGATCGTCGAGGCCGGTCCGATGCGCTTCAAGCTACCGGCCAATACGCGTGTCGTGGACTTACCGGGCACAACACTGCTTCCGGGACTCATTGAAGGGCACTCCCACCTGCTCCTGCACCCGTATAACGAGGTCTCCTGGAACGACCAGGTACTCCGGGAGAGCCGTGCCGAGCGCACCGCGCGGGCCGTGGTACACGCTGCGGCCACGCTGCGCGCCGGCTTCACCACCGTGCGCGACCTCGGTACCGAAGGCGCGGCGTACGACGATGCGGGGCTCAAAGCGGCGATCGAGAAAGGCGTCATTCCCGGCCCACGGATGATCATCGCCACACGCGCCATCGTGGCCCGCGGAGCCTACGGACCTTCCTACGCCAACGCCGACATCGACCTGCCGCAGGGAGCGGCCGAGGTAAGCGGTGTGGAAGAGATGCAGCGCGAGGTGCGTACGCAGATCAGCCGTGGTGCCGACGTAGTGAAGCTGTATGCCGACTACCGCTGGGGCCGCGACCGGCAGGCCGCGCCGACACTCACCGAGGAAGAGATCCGCGCGGCCGTGACGATTGCCCGCGCCGGTGGCCGCCCGGTGGTGGTACACGCTTCCACCAAGGAAGGGATGCTGCGGTCCATCCATGCTGGCGTCTCCACCATCGAGCATGGCGACGACGGCGACGAGGACCTGTTCCGGCTCATGAAAGCCAAAGGGGTAGCCCTTTGCCCGACCATTGCCGCCGGCGACGCCGTGACGCAGTACGCCGGGTGGAAGAAGGGTAGCGACCCGGAGCCTGCGCGCCTTGCAGGCAAGCGGCGCAGCATGGCCGCCGCGCTGCGCGCAGGCGTCACGATCTGCATGGGCGGCGATGCCGGTGTGTTCGCTCACGGCGACAATGCACGCGAGATGGAGCTGATGGTAGAATATGGCATGAAGCCGCTCGAGGTGCTGCGCTCGGCCACCTCGGTCAACGCCGACGTTTTCGGGTATGCCGACCGCATCGGACGTGTCCGGAAAGGCCTGCTGGCGGACCTTGTTGTGGTAGCCGGTGACCCTTCGGCAACGATCAGCGACCTGCGCCGCGTACACCTGGTCATGAAAGGCGGAAGGATCTTTTAATCTAACCGGCACTTTCTTATGGCGCTGATGTTCATTTTCCTGATCCCGACCGCGCTTTTTGCGGCCTTCACTTATTTCGAGTTCTTCCGATACCTGTGGTCGGGTCCGGAGCCGGGACGTGTATTGCTCCCGAAATATGTGGAATGGTGGATGGTAGTGCTGCTGCCGCTCGTTTTCCTTTCTTCTTTTGATCTACCGGAGAAGAATAATTGCTGCACCGACAGTGCCGTATTTGCACCAGGTGACCGGGCGGGTATCTACACCCTGATCTTCTGCTGTATAGCGGCCTACGTCTACAGCACCTTCCGCAGGCGGATCGCACCGCCGATCCCCGAGCTGCTGGTCAACACGCTGTTACTGATCGGAGCCGGGCTCAACGTGTTCCTTTCGATCCATATGTACGCGGTCGAACTGGGAAGCGCCTTTTGCGTTCTCGGCACGGTGCCCATCCTCCTGCTGTTCTGGATGCGCCTGCACCGCAACCAGCGGGCCGTTCTCGAAGAACTGCGCACCAACGAGCGTGCGCGCCCCGCACACAACCTGCTGCACTCTGTATTCCGCAACCAGGCTACCGCCACCGCTGCGCTCCTGCTGCTGGCGCTCCCGCTCACCCTCCTCTTCACCCTGATCCTGTACCTGTTGGGGCAGGAGCCCGACACCCTTTCACGAGCGTTCAGCGAAACGTATAAACACGGGTTCTCCCGGCTCGACCACGAATGTGCCAACGTCGATTGCGGCGGGCATTATCTCTGCTCGGTAGCGGCACTGGGTCATCCCCGGCTCGTGCGGCCACTACGCTATGGGTGGCGCCGGGGCGGCCGGATCATTTGCAACCGGCAGTTGCTGGTTTCCAATGCGTTCGAGGAGCTGGTAGCCGAGCGGGCGCCTTCCCTTCACCGGGCGGTCCGGCGTCGCTACGACCGCGTCGGCAGCCTGATCCACCGTCATTACGGGATCTTCCGCGTTCGCCTGGTATCCGATGCCGTGTACCTGCTGATGAAGCCCCTCGAATGGAGCTTTCTGTTCGTGCTCTACTGCTGCGACCATGCACCCGAGCGGCGGATTGCCCGGCAGTACCGGGAGCAACGCTGATTTAGTAAAAGCTTAACGCGAAACTCCCAGGGCGTCGTTGCAGTGACCGGGAGTATCGATTAATTTGGTTGCAGCCGTCATCACTAGCTGGCACACGCATATGCGCAAACGTAAATGGCTCCTGTTCGGTTCCGTACTTCTGGGCACCGCCCTCCTGCTGATTTTTTATTGCGACCATGCCGTCCGTTCGGCGGCCTCGGGGCGCCTCTACCACGATGAGTCCCAGGTTCCCTACCGGAAAGTAGGGCTGTTGCTCGGCACCAGCAAGCAGCTCTCGAATGGGAATGTCAACCTCTACTACCGGTACCGGATCGAAGCGGCAGCACGGCTCTGGAAAGCGGGAAAGGTGCGCTACCTCGTAGTTAGCGGCGACAACGGGCGCACAGACTACAACGAGCCGGAGCTGATGCGGCAGGACCTCATCGCGGCGGGGGTCGACTCGGCCTCGATCTTCCTGGATTTTGCCGGCTTCCGCACCTTCGACTCGATGCTGCGGTTGCGGGCCATTTTCGGGCAGGATTCAGCTACGGTGATCTCGCAGCCTTTTCATAACGAGCGGGCACTGTATATCGCGGAACGCGAAGGGATTGCTGCCATCGGGTTCAACGCCCGCGACGTAGGCAGCCGCTACGGCTTCCGGGTGCAGGTGCGCGAAAAGCTTGCCCGCGTCAAGGTCTTTGCCGATTACTGGTTCCGGAAAAAGCCGAAGTACCTCGGCAAGCCGGTGGCACTTCCTTCGTAGTTCCTTTCTACATTAAGGCATGCGCCTTACAAGCCTGTGCCGAACGCCATCGCTGCCGGGCTTCTCCCCTCACGCCTGACGACCAAGTGCGGAATGATCCGATCAAGGACAATTTCTATTCCGCCGCCTCGGCGGCCGGCTGGTTTGCCATTGCATGCTCGAGCAGTGCGGAGAGCAAGGCTACCTGGGTGGCACGGAAAAAGAACGTTTCGCGTTGCATCACCGTGGCCAGCTCGTAGAAATACACCGCGCTGCGGAGGTCTTTCTCCCGCAGGCTGCGCAGCGTGCGCACCAGGAACGCATCAAACAGCTCGGCCAACGTTGTATTATGCGCGGCGCCCGGCGTGAGCGCTTCGGCGTACAGGGATGCAAAACGGGCCTCCGGCTCCTCGGCGGCGAGCAATTGCCGCAGCAGGATCGTCAGCTGCGCCAGCGGGTACTGATCAACCATGCCTTCGATAAGCTCGGCTGAGCGCTCGAACGCCTTCTTGAGCTCCTCGCTATAGCTGCGCTCATACATCTCCACCACTACGAGCGGGTTGGCCGCAAACTGGTTGAGGTGCTTCAGGAACATCGGTTGGCGCTTGCGCTTGTCTTTCATTTCTGCATCCTCGGCAGCCACATACAGCACCTGTAAAGCCTCCAGTGCCTCTTTCTGCTGCTCCGGTGCGACACCTACCGGGAGTGCCGTGGCGGCCTCGATCAGTTGGTATTCGGGCCGGGCCTCCGTTGCCGAAGCATCGTACAGGTCCGGGAACTGGCGGCCCAGGTTACGCACCAGGAGCTCTACCTGGATGGTCACCTGCTCCTCCATCGTGCGCGCTTCTACTTTATCCTTATCGATCAGGTCTTCGGTAGCAATGAACTCCACCTCGTAAGCGCTCAGCTGCCCGGTCGGAATATCGTCCAGGCGCCCCAGCGACTGTTCTTCCTCCTCTGCCGGGCCCACCTCTTCTTCGTCGCTGCCCGGCACCGGGAGCACCGTATAGTGATAGTTGCCTTCGCCGGCATTCTTCCTGAGCTTACCCAGGGCATCGGCGAACTCCCCGGCACGGAACTCGATCAGGTGCGGCAGCCCGTCCTCGCGGTCGCCCACCTCGATCTCGATCACCGGAACGGCATCCGTATCCGGCTCCAGGATGTACCTGGTCAGGCTAAAATCCGCGTGCGGTGCGATGCCAAATTCAGCCGCGAACTCCACGCCGGCATACACGATGTTGTGTGCGAGGTCGTAAGGGATCTCCTCGGTTTCGGTGCCGTAGTAAGGCAGCTTCGGCACCACTTCCGTTTCCTCCACGTTGAAGAACTCGAAGGTGCGCTTCACGCCGGTGCAAAGTAGGTCCACCACGTAAAAAGCGCCCGTAACGCGTCCGTTCACATGACGCCGCGTTACGGTGACCGATGCCATGCCGGCTTCCTCCCAATCTATGTTTACGAGGCACTTGTATACGGGCAGGCTGCGGGCTTTCGACTGGATGTATTTCTTCGGAGACAGCTGTGTCATGTTCACGTTTTTTGATGCACGCCCTTGGTGTTTGGCCGGCGGCAGGGGGCCGAAATTACAAAACCCCTTTGGTTGACGGAAGGTAATCCTTCAACGGATCCTTTTTTACGGCCATCTTCAGCGCTTTCGCAAAGGCCTTGAAGATCGCTTCGATCTTGTGGTGCTCGTTATCGCCGCGGCATTCCACGTGCAGGTTGCAGCGAGCCGCGTCCGAGAAAGACTTGAAGAAATGATAGAACATCTCGGTCGGCATATCGCCCACCCGCTCGCGCCGGAATACGGTATTCCACACGATCCAGTTGCGCCCGCCGAAGTCGAGCAGCACTTTCGCTTCGGTTTCATCCATCGGCAGCGCAAAGCCATAGCGCTCGATCCCGCGCTTGTTGCCCAGCGCCTTCGAAAACGCTTCGCCCAATGCGATACCGGTGTCTTCGATGGTATGGTGCTCGTCGATGTGCAGGTCACCGGCTACCTTGATGGAGAGGTCCATGCCGCCGTGCCGGGCGATCTGGTCGAGCATATGGTCGAAGAAGCCGAGGCCGGTATGGATGTCGGCCTTGCCGGAGCCCTCGAGGTCGATGCGGATGTCGATCTTCGTTTCGGACGTCTTGCGCTCATGGGTGGCGCTCCGCTCCTGCCGGCGCAGGAACTCGTAAATATCTTTCCACTGCGTGGTGCTCAGTGCCGTCACTGCCTCCAGCGCACGCTCGTCGTCGCTTACCTCGGCGCCACCCAGGCTCGGGTCATTGCGCAGCCAAAGCGCCTTGCAGCCCAGGTTCTTGGCCAGCTGCACGTCGGTAATGCGGTCGCCGATCACATACGAGCCCGGCAGGTCGTATGCAGGGTTATCGATGTAGTTTCCGAACATACCGGTTCCCGGCTTGCGCGTGGGCAGCCCCTCGTGCGGGAAGCTCCGGTCGATGAGTTCTTCCTTGAAAATGATGCCCTCGTTGGCAAAAGCGCCCATGATCAGGTTATGCGGCGGCCAGAAATCGGCTTCCGGAAAAACGTCGGTGCCGAGGCCGTCCTGGTTGGTCACGAGCACGAGCTCGTACTCCAGCTCGCGCACGATACGGCCCAGGTAATGGAATACCTCCGGGTAGAAGGAAACCTTCGTAAAGGCATCGATCTGGTACGTAGGTGGGAACTCGGCGATGAGCGTTCCGTCCCGGTCGATAAAGAGGACACGCTTCTTATTCTGTGTTGCGTCAGACATGGTTGAATTCTTTTAAGGCGGTAAGGAGTTGCGCATCCTGCTGCGGCGTACCCACGGTGATGCGGAGACAGTCGTCGCACAGCAGCACGTTGCTGCGGTTGCGCACGATGATGCCGCGGTCGCGCAGGTATTCGTATACGCGGGTAGCCTCGCGGATCCGCACCAGCACGAAGTTGGCATCGGTGGGAAAGACCCGCTCCACGCCGGGCACTTCGGAGAGGCCGCGCACGAGCACGTCGCGCTCCTGCACCGTTTCGCGGATCATCAGGTTCACCTCGTCGAGCTTGTCGAGTGCCTTCAGGGCGAGCTCCTGCGTGGCTTCGTTGATGTTGTACGGCGGCTTGATCTTGTTGAGCACGTCGATGATGTCGGTGGATGCATAGGTGATCCCGAGGCGCAGCGCCGCAAGGCCCCAGGCTTTGGAAAAGGTCTGTAGCACCACCAGGTTCGGATAGTCCTTCAGCTCCGAGAGAAAGGAGCGCTGGCGGCTGTAGTTGATGTACGCTTCGTCCACCACCACGAGCCCGTCGAAGTTGTTGAGGATCGCCTCGATCGCTTCGCGGTCAATGCTGTTGCCGGTGGGATTGTTGGGCGAGCAGATCCAGATGATCCGGGTGGCCGGGGTGAGCGCATCCTCGATTCCTTCCAGGTTCAGCTGGAAGTCGGGCAGCAGGGGCACTTCGGTCACGCGCACGTTGTTGATGCGCGCGTACACCTCGTACATGCCGTAGGTGGGCGGGCAGATGACGATCTCGTCCACCGCGGGCTCGCAAAAGGCGCGAAGAAGCAGGTCGATGCATTCGTCGGAGCCGTTGCCCAGCAGCATGCCTTCGGCCGGCACGTTCTTGATCGCCGCAATCTTTTTTTTCAGGTCCCATTGCAACGGGTCGGGGTAGCGGTTGTACCACTTCGTGAGCGGCGACCCAAAAGAGTTCTCGTTGGCGTCGAGGAACACACTGGCGGAGCCGCTGTATTCGCTGCGCGCCGACGAATAGGGCTTCAGGTCGCGGATGTTGGGGCGTATGAGCTTATTGAGGTCGAACATCGGAGGAATGTGCTAATGGGTTAATGTGCTGATATGCTAATAGGGTTCTTGGGCTCTGGCTTCGCCCGCCGTTCTACCGAGGCTGAGGGATCAACGCAGGCGCACGCGCACGGCTTCGGCATGGGCGCGGAGGCCTTCGGCCTCGGCCATCTCCGTCACGGTTGCCGCGATGCCTTCGAGCCCTTCGCGCGATAGTTGCTGGAAGGTGATCTTCCGCACGAAGGAATCGACGCTCACACCGCTGTAGGCGCGGGCATAGCCATTGGTGGGCAGCGTGTGGTTGGTGCCGCTGGCATAGTCGCCCACGCTTTCCGGCGACCAGGGCCCGATGAAGACCGAGCCTGCGGAGCGCACCTGCGTAGCTACCTGCTCCGCGTCGCGACACTGCAGGATGAGGTGCTCCGCGGCATATGCATTGGCGAGCTCCATCGCTTCGTCGAGGTTGCGGAGCAGCACCAAACGGCTGCCACCGAGCGCTTTGAGGGCCACGTCGGCCCGCGGAAGCGCTGCGAGCTGACGCCCGAGCTCGGCCTGCACCGAGGTAAGCACCGCTTCGCTGTCGGTCAGCAACAATACCTGGCTATCGGCACCGTGCTCGGCCTGCGACAGGAGGTCGGCAGCTACATATGATGGATTCGCGTCGGCGTCGGCCACCACGCATACCTCACTGGGCCCCGCGGGCATATCGATGGCCACGCCTTCCTGCTGCACGAGCTGCTTGGCCGCGGTTACCCACTGGTTTCCTGGTCCGAAGATCTTGTGCACCTTCGGAATACTTTGTGTACCGTAGGCCATCGCCCCCACCGCGCCGGCGCCGCCCGTGCGGAACACGCGGCTGATGCCACAAACATGGGCGGCAAAAAGGATCGCAGGGTGTACGCTGCCGTCTTTCGCAGGCGGCGTGCACAGGAGCACCTCGCGGCAGCCGGCAAGGCGGGCGGGAATGCCCAGCATCAGCACCGTCGAAAAAAGCGGCGCCGAGCCTCCCGGTATGTAGAGCCCGACCTTGTCGATGCCCACTCCCTTGCGCCAGCACCGGATGCCGGGCCGTGTTTCTACAACCTGGCCGGCTTCGCGCTGCGCGGCATGAAAGACTTCGATGTTCTGCGCCGCGTCGCGGATGGCCGCTTTCAACTTTTCAGGAAGTGCCGCGGCCGCGGCCGCGAACGCTTCTTCCGGCACTTCGAGTACATCCAGCTGCGCCCCGTCGAATTGCTGTGCGAAGCGCAGCAACGCCGCATCGCCGTCGCTTTGTACCTGCTCCAGAATGTTTTTCACCGACGCCAGCAACGAACGGTTGTCGTGGTAGGGCCGCTCAGTGATCGAAGGCCACTGCTCCGGCAAAGGATAACGAACGATTTGCATAAATGCTCTTCTAATAAAAACTGGAGAGTAACCCGATCTTCCGGGCACTTCATGAATCTGAAATCATAAATCTGAAATCCAAGATCTGAGAGCTGACATCCGAGATCTGAGATCTCCCTATTGGATCATTTTCTCGATCGGCACCACCAGGATGCCTTGTGCGCCGGCGTACTTGAGCGCTTCGATCTTTTCCCAGAACTCCTCTTCCGGGAGTACGCTGTGCACGGAGCTCCAGCCTTCCTCGGCCAGCGGCAGCACGGTAGGGCTCTTCATGCCGGGAAGCAGGGCAAAAATCTCATCGAGCGCGTCGTTGGGCGCGTTGAGGAGGATGTACTTGTTGCGGCGGGCTGCCTGCACCGAATCGATCCGGAACAGCAGCTTGCGCAGGATGATCTCCTTCGAGTTTTCGAGCTCCGTGTTCTTGACGAGCACCGCCTGGCTTTCAAGGATGGTTTCCACTTCCTGGAGCCCGTTCATAAAGAGCGTGGAGCCACTGCTCACCAGGTCGCACACCGCGTCGGCGAGGCCGATGCCGGGCGCGATCTCCACGGAGCCGGAGATCTCGTGGATCTCGGCTTCCACGCGGTGCTGGCGCAGGAACGATTCGAGGAGGAAGGGGTAGCTGGTGGCAATACGCCGGCCTTCGAGCGAGGCTACCGAGCCGTACTCGACGCCACGGGGCACGGCCAGCGCCAGCCGGCATTTCCCGAAGCCAAGCGGCTTCACCACCTCCACATTCTTGCACTTTTCATACAAGACGTTCTCACCCACGACGCCGATGTCGGCAACGCCGTCCTGTACGTACTGCGGGATGTCGTCGTCGCGGAGGAAGTAGACCTCTACAGGAAAATTCTCGGCCTGTGTGCGCAGCTTGCTGCCGGCGCTTTTTACAGAGATGCCGCAGTCGTTGAGCAGCCGGAGGCTGTCTTCCGAGAGGCGTCCCGATTTCTGGATCGCAATTCTAAGGTTCATGTTCCGGAATTAAAAAAGGCCTACCCCTTCAGGTAAGCCTATTCGTTTTATGGTTATGCACAAAGCACCGGCTCACCTGGGTAAGGAGGACAGATGGTGGTGGCTATGTGCGTTCAGGATCGTCATTGCGGGACAAATGTACGGGAGAAACCAAAAGACGGAAATCCTTTTTTTACCATTGGTTTCAAAATTCTGTTAAGGGGGCAACCTTTAACGCAGGTGCCTCCTCTATTTGTGGAACTTTACGCTATGAAGAAAGGCCTTTTGCTGCTCGCGCTCGCAGTCGCTTCGGGCACCCTCGGGGCGCAGGGCGTGTCCCGCTTCGATTTCAACCTGTATACCGACAGCCTGAAAAAGGGCTTTTACAACTATATCAACGTGGATGCGCAGCTCACCGACGGCTCCTGGCGCCCGCTCGACTCGACGCAGCTCCGCTTTACGGCCAATACAGGCTTCTTTAAAGGCAATGACCTGTTTATCGATTCGAGTTACCACGGCGACTCGGTGCGCGTGCGCGCCGAGCTCCGCAGCGACCCGAAACAATCGAAGGAGGTCATCATCTACATTCGCCGCCGGCCGTTTGAAGCCCTGCCCTCCGAGCGCGAGGTGATCGACCGGGTGCCGGGGAAGCAGCGTGAGGCGTGAGGCGGGAATCGGCAATCGGGAATCCGCAGATGATTACGCAATGTCTTCCTGACTCCAATACTGGAATATTGTTCATGCATTAAATAGATACGACCGCCAGTACAATTGGCGGCCGTATCTATTGTGACACCTTTCTTACGAGGTTGATTTGTAAAACTGCACCAAACGCCGAGACTCTACATCAGGGCAAACATTGCCGATTCCCGATTGCCGATTGCCGATTCCCGATTGCCGATTGCCGATTCCCGATCAAGCGAACTTCTTCGCATCCTCCACGAACTTGGCCAGGCCGATGTCGGTAAGGGGGTGCTTCAGGAGGCCGAGGATCGACTCGAGCGGCGAGGTGATGACATCGGCACCCATCTCGGCCGCCTTTACGATGTGGTTCACCGAGCGGATGGAGGCGGCAAGGATCTCCGTCTCGTAGCCTTGAACCGCATAAATACCGGCGATCTGCTCGATGAGCTGCATGCCGTCCCAGCCACCGTCGTCGATGCGGCCGATGAAGGGCGATACGTAGGTGGCACCGGCCTTGGCGGCAAGGATGGCCTGGCCGGCCGAGAACACGAGCGTGCAGTTGGTGCGGATGCCATTGTCGGAGAAATGCTTGATGGCCTTGATGCCGTCCTTGATCATCGGCACCTTCACCACGATGTTGGGGTGAATGGCGGCGAGCTTCTTGCCCTCGGCGATGATGGCGTCGTAATTGGTGGAGAGCACCTCGGCGGAGATGTCGCCGTCCACGAGCTCACAGATGGCCTTGTAGTGCGCGTGCACCGCTTCTTCGCCGGAGATACCCACTTTCGCCATCAGGGAGGGATTGGTGGTCACACCGTCGAGGATGCCCAGCTCGGCCGCTTCCTTGATCTGGGCCAGGTCGGCCGTATCGATGAAAAATTTCATTTGGTTGAATTTGCCGCGAAGGTACGGCCCCGGAGCGTGGGGTGCGGCGGCCGCCCGCCAAGAATTATCAAGACCCTGTGGAAACAAAAAAGCCCCTTTCGGGGCCTTTCAATAAGTTGGCAGGCTACTTACATCGCACCGCTACAACCGCCTACCCTTGCTACCTTCCGATCCTGGGGGAGTTCAGCAGGAGCTGGTCGTGCAAGACCTGCCGGTGCAAATATAGGGGAAGTTGAGAAGTGAACTAGTTGATAAGTTGATAAGTTTTTTTCAAGGCTTCAAACCTTTACTGGAAATGGATACCTCACCTTGCCTCCGACCGCGGACTTCAGCCGGTCGCGTTACCAACTGATCCGGTTACCGGCTGCGAACTGATTCCCTTATAAGCCGGCTAACGCAGGAACTGAGCAACTTATCAACTACATTTGAGCCATGCGCCGCATCATCGAGATCACCGGGAGTAGCTTTCGCATGGCCCTGCAGGAGCTGTGGAAGAACAAGCTGCGCACCTTTCTTTCCCTCTTTGGTATTACCATCGGTATCTTCTGCATCATCGGGGTGCTCTCCACGGTACAGAGCCTCGAGCGCAACCTGCAGAACGAGATCAAATCGCTCGGCTCCAACAGCATTTATATCGACAAGTGGGATTACTCGGCTGGCGGTGGCAACGACTATCCCTGGTGGAAATACGTGAAACGCCCCTCACCCAAGATTGAGGAGCTGGCAGCCATCAAGGAGCGCACACCCACGGCCAAATACGCGTCGTTCGAGATCAACGTCCAGGACAAGGTGCAGGTCGGCGATCAGGCGCTTAAGGGTGTCACGATATACGGGGTTACCGAGGATTTCGCAGCTACCCAATCGCTGGAAGTACGGTTTGGCCGGATGCTAAGCGACGCCGAGTATAGCCGCGGCATCAACAGCGTGCTCGTGGGCTACGAGGTGGCCGAAAAGCTTTTTCCCGCCCCCGGGCGGGCCGTGGGCGCCCCCCTGACCGTGCGGGGCAAGAAGTGCGTGGTAACCGGGGTCATTTCGAAGCAGGGCAAGCAGATGATCGGCGGCTGGAACTTCGACCAGAGCGTGGTGATGCCCTACCGCTTTGCCCGCAGCCTTATGGACGAGCGCCGCGCCGACCCGCTCATCATCGTGCAGGCCAGGGACGGCGTGAGCACCAAAGCCCTGCAGGACGACCTCCGCGCCGTGTTGCGCGCGCAGCACCGCCTCAGCCCACGGCAGGAAGACGATTTCGCCCTCAACGACATCAACGACTTCTCCTCGTCGATCTCCGACGCCTTCGTAGCCGTGAATACCGGCGGCTGGGCCATCGCGGCCCTTTCGCTCATCGTAGGTATGTTCGGCGTGGCCAACATCATGTTCGTGACTGTAAAGGAGCGCACCCCGCAGATCGGACTCAAGAAAGCCCTGGGCGCCAAAAGTGGTGTGATCCTTACCGAATTCCTGCTTGAGTCGGCTTTTCTCTGTGTCATCGGTGGCGCCATCGGCATCGCACTCGTATTCGGGCTCACCACCGTCATCAGCGCCGTGGCCGACTTCCCCATTTCCATCTCGAGCTCCCTCCTGCTCCTCGCCATCGGCATCTGCATCAGCGTCGGCCTGCTCGCCGGCATCATCCCCGCCTACCGCGCCGCGAAGCTGAATCCGGTTGTGGCCATACGATCTTAGCAAATGTGCTAATGGGTCAATGTGCTGATGTGCTAATCGATAAAGGCGCCGAACGACAATTATAGGGAGCTGTCACGTGAAAAAGATCACGGCGATCGAGGTGCGAGAGCAGCCCGACAGGAACTCATTAGCACATTAACTCATTAGCACATCAGCACATTACCTTTGCGCATGCCCACGATCCTCGCCATTGAGTCTTCCTGCGATGAGACCTCCGCCTCGGTGTGCCGCGACGGCGCCATCCTCTCGAACCACATCGCCAACCAGGCCGTGCACGAGCAGTACGGCGGGGTGGTGCCCGAGCTGGCAAGCCGGGCCCATATGCAACACATCGTGCCGGTGGTGGATATAGCGCTGAAGCAGGCGGGCGTCACGCTTTCCGACCTGGACGCAGTTGCGTTCACACAGGCGCCGGGGCTGATTGGGTCGCTGCTGGTGGGCGCGCAGTTTGCCAAATCATTGGCGCTCGCGCTCGGCAAGCCCCTCCTCTCTGTGCACCATATGCAGGCCCATGTGCTCGCCAACCTGATTCCCGAAGAGCGCCCCGCTTTTCCCTTCCTGTGCCTCACGGTGAGTGGTGGCCACACACAGATCGTACGCGCCGACAGCCCCACGGAGCTCACCGTGCTCGGCGAAACGATCGACGATGCCGCGGGCGAGGCCTTCGACAAATCGGCCAAACTCCTCGGACTCCCCTACCCCGGCGGCCCCCTTATCGACAAGTATGCGAAAGAAGGCAACCCGAAGCGCTTCGCCTTTGCCGAGCCGCAGATCGAAGGACTCGACTTCAGCTTCAGCGGGCTCAAGACCTCCGTGCTGTACTTCCTGCAGCGCGAGCGGGCGCAAGACCCCGATTTCACGGAAAAGAACATGGCCGATATCTGCGCATCGCTCCAGGCCACCATCATCCGTATCCTCCTCCGAAAATTGAAGCGCGCTGCCCAGGACACGGGCATCACCGACCTCTGCATCGCCGGCGGCGTATCGGCCAACAGCGGGCTGCGCAATGCCTTCACCGAGCTCGGAAAAGAGCAGGGCTGGCGTACGTTCATCCCGGCCTTCCAGTACTGTACCGACAATGCCGGCATGATCGCCATCACGGCCTACCACAAGTTTCTTGCGGGCGACTTTGCCGACCTGGGTGTATCCGCTACGGCCCGCTCTGAATGGTCCTGAACATGGCGCAGCCTTTTTTCCGCTTCAAGCAGTTCACCATCCGGCACGACCGCTGTGCCATGAAGGTGACCACCGATGCCTGCCTGTTCGGCGCCTGGTGCGCCGAGGCGCTGCGCAGCGGACCACCCGTAGAATTACTGGACATCGGCACCGGAACCGGGCTACTCTCGCTCCTCATCGCCCAGCAGTGCGACGTGCGCATAGACGCCGTGGAGATCGACCCGGAAGCCGAGGCTCAGGCCGCTGAGAACATAGCTGCCGCACCATTCGGCGCGATCCGGATTATTGGGGGAGATATATTGGCGACGCCGCTTCCGCAGTATGGAGCGATCGTAAGCAACCCACCGTTTTATGAATCGGAGATAGAGCCGGAAGGCGGAGCGCGTTCCATAGCGCATCACTCGGGCGGCCTCCGCTGGGCGCCACTGTTTGCGTTCCTGAAGGCGCATCTCAAAGAGTCAGGCACCGCATTTCTACTGCTGCCCTACAAGCGCCGGGGCGATCTCGCACGGCTGCTGCAGGAGCAGGATCTTTCGGTACAGGCAGTAGCTACCGTGCACCCAACGCCGGGGCACGAAGCCGCGCGCCTGATGGTGCGCCTTGGCCACGAGTCAGCGACGGTGCAGGAAGAAGTGATCTACATCAAAGAAGGCGATGGGTACTCACCCCGGTTCGTGGATCTGCTTCGGCCATACTATCTCTACCTCTGAAATGCCGGCTATACCCCTGCGGCATAATCCGACAGGTAGGTATACGGCTCCGTCAGTCCGCCGCCTTCGGCAATAGTGGCGCGTTGCAGCACCGTCGAAGTGCCGCGCAGCAAGTCGGGCAATACGTACTTGATCAGCTGCTCGCCGAAATAGCGCGAGGCATCGCGGGGCAATTCGTTGGGCAGGTTGCCCACCGCCATGATGTCGACCGATGTGGGCAGGTAGGGCGCCGTACGCTCCAGGCTTTGCTTATCGACACCGTATACGGGATCCTCGATGGGCTGGTCGCCGAGGTTGATGGGCACCGACCCGTTCGTATCATCGGTAATATCAGCAATTACCTGCAGGCGGAAACCCGGCTCCTGAACGGCTTCGCGCTCAAAGAGGCGGGGCACGAACTGGTCCCAGTACACCCCGTTCATGAGGATGTCGGCAGCAAAAGCGTACCGCCGGAAGCAGCTTTCGTACTCCGACGGCTGTTGATGAAAGTCCTGCCGATGATAGGCCCCGCCGTCCTTTCGGCGGTACAGGTCGCTGCCCTTGAGGTGTACATATACGGGATAGCTGAACTCGCGCTCGAGGAATTCTTCGGGCTCGACCTGCCGCACCTGCATCAGGTTCATGATTTCGAGCGCGCCCTGCGCCACGCGGCCCGAGCCCGTCACCACGGTCTTTACATTGGGCAGGAGCAGGCCGAAGTAGGTATGCATCAGCTTGCGAAAGGTCTTGTGCTGGTGCACCCTTCCGAGCGAGAAGGTACCGGTACGGTTGCCATACACCATCATCCCGTTGTGCGCACCCACGATACCGGCGAAAAAGCCGAAGCCGATGATCCGTTGTCCGTCGTCATGCAGCAGGCATTCGTAATCGATCAGGCGGATCTTGTTCTTAAGTACCGCCTGAAGCAGCTTCTGGTTATGCGGCTGCTTCTTCTTGGTATGCGAGAAGAACAGGTAGGTCTTGCCGGGGATCAGCGCCTCCACCGGCACTTCCTTGATACCAAGGAGGATGTCGGCATCGGTGAGGTCCGCCACCACTTCGATTCCCGCGCGGCGGTACTCGGCGTCGGAGAAGCAGCGGGTAGGCGCCGATTGCACCTTCACCTGCACACCCGGGAAGTGGCTGCGGATCCATTTGCACTGGGAGGGCGTCAGGGGCACCCGGTTATCGGGGGGTGTTTTTCCTTCGCGGATAATTCCGATGGTGATCATAGCAAGGGCCGCAAAATAGCTTTTTCCGCTACACGGCCGACGGAAATCCTGCAACCCGTCTCCTACGGGCTTCCTGGCCAGGTCCCGGGTCGAACCTGAAGCATTTGGTTGTCGAACCAGCGGCGCCGGATTCCGCGTAGCTTTGTACCTCTTTATGAACTACTTCGAACTTTTCGGCCTTCCCGTGCAGCTGCGCACGGATAAGGTAGCCCTACGGAAGCGTTTTTTCGAGCTCTCGCGGGCGGCGCACCCCGACTACTTCGCCCAGGCCGACGCCGCCACGCAGGCCGATGCGCTCGACCGATCGGCGCAGCTCAACAAGGCGTATAAGACCCTCGGCGATGACGACGCACTGCTGGGCTATGTGCTGCAGGAAAAAGGCCTGCTGACACCGGACGAAAAGTACGCGCTGCCGCCCGACTTCCTCATGGAGATGATGGAGCTCAACGAGTCGGTGCCGGAAACACAGGCAGACGATGCTGCGCGTGCGCGCCTGGCGGAGCAATTGAATCAATGGCAAAACGAGATCTATGCGCCTGTTGCGAACATTGTGGAAGGTTATCAGGAAGGTGTTACTTCCGAAGAAGAGCTGCTGCAGGTAAAAGCCTATTACTACAAGAAAAAATACCTGCAGCGCCTCGCCGCGCAGTTAGGCCAAAAGCCGTAATATTGCCGCCCTGCCCCGGTGGCGAAACTGGTAGACGCAGCAGACTCAAAATCTGCCATTGGCAACAATGTGCCGGTTCGATTCCGGCCCGGGGCACCTGCCTCCAAAGCCTTACCCCACAAGGCTTTGGAGGTTTTTCAAACGAGAATTTAGAACCTCTAGCTGGTAGCATTTTTCAGGCACAGTACACAAAATCGTACACACCGTAAATGCTACTGAAATGAAGGACTTACCCAATGGCTGCTTCCGCAGCGAGATCGTAGTGACCCCAAAGGACTGGAAAAAGTCCGCTAAGTCGGTCAAAAAGGACTGGCGGATTTACTACCGCTTCTACGACCCTACCAACCGGGACGAGCGCGGCCGCATCAAGCCGATGCTGGTGCAACTGAAGCACGGCGTCAACCGTTACAAGGACGTGATCGAGCGCCGGATCGCGGTCGACGAGATCATCAAGGACGAGGCCCACAAGCTCGACGTGCTCGGATTCAACCCGATCACCGGCCAGTATGCCTACGGTGCCCCGGAGATCATCTACGAGATCGACCCCTACTCCAAGTTTATTCCGGCCCTCCGTGCGGCCCTGGTACGCCTGCACCTTGAGGAGCGCACCCGGAGGGATATGAAGTACGTCATCGATGCAGTAGAGAAGGCAGCCAAACAGCTGCGCTACTGGGAGCTTCCCATTTCTCAAATCGCCCGGCGGCACATCAAGACCATCCTCACCCACCTCGGCGCCGCCCACAAACCGGACGCGCCAAAGGGCCTGACGAAGATCACGAAGGCATGGACGGCCACTACCTATAACCGGTACCGGGCCTACCTGATGATGCTCTTCAAAGAGCTCGTCGAATGCGAAGCCGTGACTGCCAACCCGGTGCGCGACGTGTCAGAGATGAAGATCTTCAAGAAGCTGCGGGCCGTGCTCACCGACGAGCAGCGGACCCTCATCGATGAGCACCTAGCCAAGGTGGCGCCACGCTTCCACATGTTCGTGAACTTGTTTTTTCATTCCGGCGGCCGTCCGAAAGAGCTGCTCCAACTGCGCGCAAAAGACGTGGACCTGTCAAGGCAGGTATACCGTTCTGTTGTGAAGAAGGGGCGCAGCGCCCGGGAGGTGGAGCGCACGATCAAAACCGTGTCACTCCCCTTCTGGCGCTTTTTCCTCGAGGACTGTGCGCCGGAGCAATTCCTTTTTTGCTCCGCCCGTGGGCGCATCAGCTTTGTGCCGGGCGACAAGGCGATGACGGACAATATCCCCGGCGACTGGTGGCGCCGGCATGTGAAGGCGAAGCGCGAAAAGGGCGGCCTCGGAATAGATATCGACCTGTATAGCCTGAAGCATCTGAACGCCTCGGAAACGGTCACAGCCGTGGGCGAAGAGGCAGCGGCCGAGCAGATGGGACACCTGGGCACCGACATGGTTCGAAACGTGTACGACGTGACCAGAGAGAAACGGGAGCATGCCCGCCTGAAAGCCGTACGTAATGCGTTCGCCCCGAAGGCGCCGGAACAAGGCGAAGGCGGAAAGGCTGCTGCCGGCTAAAGCAGGTAGACCCTTCCGGCGCTGTCTTTCAGGATGCGGCTAAACACAACGCTTTTGAGGTAGACGATCAACGCCGCCTCGACTTTGCCGGCGGCTCGGTGCAGCAGATCAGTCTTCGGGAGGTCGGCACCGTGTTCGATGAATGGTGCCAAAGGGCTCAGGTCGACGGCCTCAGGATGTAGATCAATGGCTGGACGCATGGGAGGGGTTTACACCTCTGGTGCAAAAACCGGGCAATAAAAAGCCCGACCACGTTTGCACCGTGCCGGGCGTGTGAAGCGTTGCGGGTCGCTTCCAGGATGCCAATAACGGTATGAAGGTACAAAAAGCCCCGGGAGAAATCCCGGGGCGTGCTTGCCCTTAACCGTACATGGCCAGAAAAACTATTTGAACAGCTCTGAGGCTTGCTTATACATGCTGGTGATGGTTGCCTTGTTCGCCTCGGGCACCGCAGCTTTCGCATTGCCGGTCACCCATTCGCGGTAATAAGCCAGCGCCAGATCCTCCACCGTCTTCACACGGAGCTTCGTGATCTTCCAGGTGGTGCCGCCTACGTAGAGGCCACGGGCCTGCAGCCGGTGCGACAGGAAGCCCAGGAAGCTCGCCGTGTCCTTGAAGGCAAGAAAGAGACGATCCTTCTGGGTGGTGTTCTCCTTCAGCGCCACGGTGCCTTCAAAGAGGTGATCGTACTCCGCGCCCCAGCGGCCGCTGTCGGCCTGCACGCCGCCGTAGTTGTTATTGATGCCCTTGGTGCCGTTGGCGGATTCGATGCGGAAGATCACGTACGTGGCGCGTTTCACCTCGTTGGGCAGCGGCATGTTGCGCAGGTGGCAGATCACCTCCGCCATCTCCACCTTCGTCTTCATGTATTTCAGAGTGGGCAGATTGGGGTATGAGTTCTTTACGGACATAGCTTACATATTTTGGGCGCCGGAATTGGACATATTCCTGCGCGGGTTATTGGGGTAATGGGCTATCGGGCTATTTGTCTATTGGGCTTATTGGGGGAGTTCCGGAAGGTCCACCGTTTGCCCGGCGAGCGCATGCGTACAGTCGCTGAGGAATTGGATCCGACCATCGGTCACGAAAGAGTGGCAGACCTCGCATCTTGAGGGAGCCGGTTCTCGGAAACGCTGTTCGTAGTCGCACCAACATAGTCCGGGGCCCTCGTTTTCCTTAGCGTAGTGCCCGGAGCGAACGAGAACCGACGGGGTGAATGTGGGGCGAATAAAATCATTGTTGAAGCCCCAGAAATATTTGTTTGTCATCACACCTCCGTTGACGTGCACCGCGTGCTCTTCACCGCATCCGGGACACTCGAATGCGACGATTCTGGCCTGACCTTCTTTTTCTAGAATAGTTCGGAGTCGGTTCATTGGTACATGCATTGGGGCAGAATCTTTGACAAATTCCAGCCGGATTTATTAGTCTTCATTTCAAATCGAATATCACCGATTGTTTGGCGGCCCCGAATCCACACCCATGCATACTTCAGGTTTAGCAATAGGTGCTGCAGGTAGGTCATGCCTTCATAATGGCAGGTCCTTTCGTACAGCTGCCACGGCATCAGCCCATGGTACAGGCAGTTTGCTATTGCACGGAGGGCAAGTAATCGCCCCGACCATTTTCGCGATATGATATGGCGCCGCGACTGGCTCGATCCACTTGCGAATGTGGTACGGGAGTGACGCCTTGCCGGGCTTGTAGTTGTTACGCATGTCATTTAGAATCGAATGAGGTTACGAGAAAGGCCAACGCCCACGTACGGTGCCGGCTGGGCCCCGAGTTGATAGCCGTATCCCACCTGCAGGCCGATGCCCCAGCGCTTTGGTTTCGGTGCCGGGAGCTGCACTGTATTGGTAACGACGGGGATCTTGAAGTTGGCAGTGACGCTCCTCGTGGCCACGCGGTTGTACTGCAGCCGCTCCGAGAGGTGCACGGGACCATACTTGGTCTCGTAGATCGTGTCGTACTCCCTGGTGTTCAGCCAATCGAGATAGCCCTGCACGATGGCAGCGCTGTCGACGCGGATCCGCACGGTGTCGTACACCGTCACCCGGTTCGTGTCACGCTTCACAGTACCGCCGGCGGGCAACCAGGCACCTTGCAGCGGCGGCAGTGTCACGCTTCGTGGTACAGGTGACGCTTGACCGCGGCCGGTGAGCAGGCGCCCGCCTTCGATTGCGGCAGCGAGATCCGCCGGGGGCGTTGTGCTCTTTTCATTAGGTACATGGTCGCCAGTGTTCGCGTGCACGTGATCATAGGCCGTGTCGCTGGCAATCACGGTATAATCGGCTGACGAGGTGCAGGCGTGGTAACAGGTTGCCACGCAGAAAAGCAGCACTACGGCCGTGAAGACGTAGATGCCGAAACGGATGATGGGTTCGCGTTGCATATAACTCAATTTTTGTTGTACGAGGGTCCTCTCTTTGGGCCATGGAGCACCGGCCGCGGGCCGCTTGCGCGCGCCGAGCGGGGGTGTCGCTCCGGTCGCAGGCTCGAAGAGGCCGCCGTGAGCAAGGCGACGAGCGCCGAGAGCACGAGCTCGTTCCAGGTAAAGGAGCCGGACTGGTGCACATTGGTTACAACGCCGGCAAGCGTGCCCAGAATACCCGTCACGGTCACGCCCCGCCCCTTCCACTGATTGGCGATCGCACCGAGTACTGCAATAAACACGGCGAAGCCCACGACCTTCAGTGAGGTTTCTTTCTGGGTGAGCAGCTGCTGCAGCGTTAGCACGACGGCCGAGAGCACGGCGGAGAGCAACACTTGGTTGCGCTGGATGAAACTTTTCATGGATTGCGTTTGAGGAGTTTGGCAATAGCCCGGACGGCAAGACGGTATATGATCTTACAGAGCTGTGTAGTGGCCCAGCCAGCGGCGGCACAAAGCGACGCAGTGACAATAGCCGGTCCCAGCTTTGCCCACATTTCTTCCCACACTGTGCCTGCATTCACCTGCAGGAGCCCGCCGCCTTTAAATAGGCCGTAGGCGCCGGCAAGGCCGGTTCCGACATAAGTACCCCATGAAGGGCTGTTATTGTTGTCCATTGGTCGTTTGTTGCGCCAATGGCCCGTTTCTTGATAAGAAACCATTGGTCGAATTCATTTAAGATATCAGCGGTCGGGCGGTGCTTTTGCGCCGCCTTTTTTTATCGTGGTGTCGTGAACACACTCTGCACCTGCATGTAGTCAGCATCGATGGTCCGTGACGTAGTGCCCAGGCTTTTCTGGACGTAGATAGCAAAGCCGGTAGCAGATGTGGGAATGGTCCCGGTATGTGTGCCCGCGAGCGTACCGTTCACGTAGAACAGCACCTGTGAAGCAGCGGCGTTCACTTCGATACGGAGCTTGTACCAGGTGGCCGTGGAGGCCGTCACCGGCGTGTGGCTCTGGTTGAAGGTCCGCGAGGACGATGCAGCCGTCACCGTCTGCCAGTAGCCGGCGGCCGTCGATCCCGTAGAAACCCCGCCTTCGTCGTAAAGAAAGTACGCGCCGTCCGTTTGGTTCACCGTATTGACCGCGCCAAGGAAGCCCACGAGCAGCTGGTACCGGTCGGTGGCATCCGAAGCCGTCGTGATGCGAACGGCTGTTTCCAGCGACCAGGTGCCGCCGCCGAAGGTGCTGGTGTTGGAAAGCCCGCCGTGGACGGCGTAGCGGCCGGTGGCCGTAGATCCCGTCGATAGGCGGATGACGCCCGGGCGGTTCACCGGCGAGTTCACCGCCGTCACGCTGCCGCCAGAGCTCGTCACCGTCCACTCGCCGGCGGTGGCGTTGAAGTCGGTGAAGTAATCGTACCTGCGGCTCCTATTGAGGGCAGGGATAAGCGCGGAAAGGCTGTCGGCTACCTGCATGACGCGGAGGCGCGTGGCCATGGCGGCCGTGTCAACGGTTACGCCGCTCGAGACCCCGGCAGCTACGCTATCGACATAGCCCTTATCTACAAGGCTGCGTGCAGTGAACCCGGAGCCCTGGTTGCTGTAGTATTCCGCCGGCTTGAAGAAGGTGGCGGAGCGGTTCGTATTGCTGTCGGCTGTTGCTTTACCCGGCAAGTAGGGGAAGCCGAAGAAGGTCTGCCCCTCGAATGTGTTCACGTCGCTGGCGCCGGCCTGCCA
This sequence comes from Flaviaestuariibacter amylovorans, assembly GCF_039541815.1. NCBI lineage: Bacteria > Pseudomonadati > Bacteroidota > Chitinophagia > Chitinophagales > Chitinophagaceae > Flaviaestuariibacter > Flaviaestuariibacter amylovorans. Next base: position 181,587 of record NZ_BAABGY010000007.1, on the reverse strand, counting down.
AAAGCCCACCGGCCAGTTGCCCACCTCGTTGTACTGCTCCCACTTGGGATAGGAATAGAATCCCACCGCCGTGTCAATCTTTGAGTCTGCCAGGATCGTCGCCTTGCTGTGGCTGGTGCCGTAGGGCCGCTTGTAGGAAACACCAAGCGAGTAGAAGTCGGTCACCTGCCCCACCGACGAGCCGCGTGCAGCCGGCGACCCGGATTGCGCGCTCTTATACATTCCGATGAAGTTGGCGATGCCCTGCTCGCCCGTGAAGATCCGCTGCTTCCCGTCGAGGTTCCGGTCGAAGTCGATGTCGGACACGAAGCCGGCGGCAAGGGGTGTTGGCCGTGTGGCGCTGCCTTGGTAGGTGCGTACGATGTAGTTGCTGTCGGTAGCGAAATCAAAGGTGCTGTGGTAGTTGCCCGCGTTGCGTCCCTGGATGCCGAGCCATACCTGCACATCGGTAGTCGGTCCGAATCGGTAGACCGAATTGAAGCCGCCGGACTGGAGCGTGGGCATCTTCATCACACCGCTGCCCGTGTTGTAACGTGGGTTAGCGTGGTCCATATACAGCGCTGTGAAGGAGCTCAGGGAGGCGTTGTATTGCACCGACGCGCTGTCGCCTTCAGAAAAGTAAAACTCCCGGTTGAGGCTCAGCAGCGTGGAGTTGCCCCTACTCGTCCAGTAATACCAGCCATTCTTCGCCATGTCCTGCTCCCGCGTGCGGTTCGAGATCACAAACGAATTGGCCCAGCGGGTTGTCGTCTGGCCCGTGCTTGCCTTTACAGGAAGGTAAATGTGGTTGATGGTGTCGGTGAGTTGCCCGTTCAATCCTCCCAGCACGTTGAGGCGTAGGGCCTTCAGCGAATCGAGGTAGGCATTTGCAGGTTGCTTCGTCGTGTATTGGTTCTGAATCACGCTATCGGTCAACGCAACCCTGCCCGAGCCGTTCGGCCACAGGATCTGCCGTGTGCCGGTGGCGAGGTTACCCGTTACATAGGTCCAGTGGCCAGCATCGGAGCGGAAGCCTACTGTGCCGTGGTTGTCTTCGGGGTAAAGCCCCAGCACGTCATCGGCGCCCACACGGATGTTGATGTCGTTGGTAGTGCCGTTGCCGCCGTCGGTAGTTTCCTGGAGGTTCGAGGCGCCGGCAGGCGGTCGCCGCCATTTCTGGCCGTCGGTGCTCCACACGTACAGTGTGTCCCCTTTCGAGGAAAGCCAGGGCAGGTGCCGAAGCGTAGCGGGAACCATGAATGTGTCCTTCGGAATGCCGAGGCTGTCGATGATGGCCAGGCGGAATTCGTACCAGGTGCCGTTCTTCTGGGGCACCTGAGCGGCGGCCGTGAGGCTCACAAAGCAGAAAAGCAGGGTCAATAGTCGTTTCATAAATGATGATCGTGTTAGTATTTTATGGCCCAGTAAAACCCGACGTTTGCCATGCGGGTCTTCGTGCCGTGTACCGTCGTTCTGTTCTTGAATTCGGTCACACCGGGGCTCCCGGCGGTATATCCGAGGCCGGTCGAAGTGCCGGTGAGGCCGTCCTGCCCGCCCATGTCGGTCGTGGTGAGCCCAACGCCCGCCGCCTGGTAGCCGCCCGGCTTATTCAAGGGACGGAGCGGGTCGGTGCCGGACTCTGAGAGCACACCGGCGAGCGCCACGTCCATGAGGTCCGGCAAGCGGAAGGTGGTGGAGCCGTCGCCGGTTGAGAAGCAGCCGCGGTACGGGCGGTCGACCCGCTCATGCGCGACACCCGCGCCCGGCGCCGTGGTAGTCCATCCGCCGCTGTAGTAGTATTCCGTGGCCGTGTTCCACTTAGCGTCCGACACGAGCGAGGAGCCGAGCGTCTGCACGTACTCCCACAGGCGCGGGTATGCGGCGCGCGACAGCAGCTGACCTTTGCAGAGCAGGTCGCGGGGGCCGATCTTGAACGTGGGGAATACGGTGCCCAGGGCATCGTAGGAGCGCCAGAAGTCGCCAAGCACGTACCAGCCATCGGTGCCGCGATATAGCCACACCACTTCGCCCGGAGATACGTAGATCGAGTTGTACGACGATCCGCCCAGGCAGATGAACTGCCCGCCGGTGGTCGTGATCTTGTGCTGCACGGAATTATTGATCGTGGCCTCAAACGGGATGATCCCGTTCTCCGGCCAGTCCCCGAGGTCAGGCAGGGTGAAGGTGAGCTGCGTCGAGAGCCCGCGGATCTGTATCAGCTTGCCGGCGTGCGTCGTGGCGTTGAGCGGCAGGTTGGATGGGGCTGTGATAGCCCCTGTGATTAGCGCGGAGCCTGAGCCCGTCCCACCGCCGCTTCCGCCGGTGGTCGACTGCAGCTCGTAGAACTCAAGCAGGTACCGCTCATCCTGACCCAGCGCATCCCCCGGCTGGAGGAGCTTAAAGCCGCCGGCATCGAGGATCTCGTATTCGGCATCCGCACGCGGATAGCCCGGATCCGTAACCGGCAGCTGTGGCTTCAGAGGGCGGCCGCCACGGGTGAGGTGAAAATCGAGGCCAGCAGCTTCGGGGATAGTGGCCGTATCGGTGCCCACTTCGGCCGGCTCGGGCTCGTAGATCAGTTGATCGCCTGTCAGCACCGGCGCATGAGTACCGCCTCCGCCGCCTGTACCGATAAAGGCGAGGAGCTGCTGCAGGGACGCCTTTCGGGTTTTCCCGTCAGCGTTCGTCCAAAGCGGAAACATGTCGTTTAACGACAGGTCTACGACGGGTGAAGGAAGCTCGTTGATGCGTACTGTAGCCATGCGATATCGAAGCTAAAAAGCCCGCTCAGGGCGGGCTTTGTTAATCTGTGAACGCGGCCATCCGTTCACAGATTAAACCTTCCGATAGAGCTTTCCGGTGCTGTCTTCGACGATCAGATCGGAAAAGCCGGAGCCACCGGCCGATGTGGGCAGGCTCTGAAAGTTGAGCGAGCCGATCACGTTGCCGTTCAGAAGGGCGTTGTTCTGCACGGAGGCCTGCAGCTGCGCGATGCCCCGGTCTGCCTCGTACTGCGCGGCCATGATGCGCGCGAGCGTGCCCGGAGTCACCAGGTCGGAAAGTTCGACCGTGTAGCTCGTCTCCTGCAGCAGGTTCCGCGTTGTTTTCACAATCCGGATCTTCCGCTCGACGTTCAGGTGCGGGTCTGCGATCATCACCTCCTGCCCGATGACCAGCGTGATGCCGTACCGCTTCACGTACGTCGGATCGATGGTCACTGCATACGACAGCTGCGGGGTGGCCAGTTGCTCGAGCAGGGCGTCGGCGCGCGCCTTCAACTGCTCCTCAGCCCGGTCGATGTACACCTGCGGCATGGCGATGTCGGTAAGCACGTACTGATCGCCGATGGCGGGCTTCATCGAGGCGTTCGGCAGCTCGAGCACGCGCTCCTCATCATTTTTCAAGATCACGAAGGTCTTGGTGGCATTGTCGAACGAGGAAACCTTGAAAGAGTAACCCGCCAGGTTCCCGGTATTGAACGTAAGGCGAGCCGTGAGGCCGGGCAGCAACTGGTCATTCACGTCGAAGTCGATTGTCGAATCCACGAACCGGTAGATGTTACCTGGATCTACGGCCGTGACCTTCCCGGTCCGCTGCGGGTACACATCGTCGAAGACCTCCGATCCCTCGAGCACCCCATAGTTGATCTGGCCGTTCAAAGAGGCAACAAACACGTCTCCGCCGGGCAGCGTCAGCCGGCGGGCGCCGCCGCGGTAATCAGCCGGCAGGTTCTTATCCGAGCCGCTGGCGTAGAGAATGGTGCACAGGGACGAATTGTTGAAGTTCGTGCGCACGATCTCATACAGCCCCCGGTTGCGGCCGACCTCGAAACGCAGTGCCGTGTCGATGCGCCGCTTAGTGAGGTGGATCGTCGTACCCTCGATCCAGAACTCCGTATCGAAGGCCTCGGCGATCCGTGACAGCGCGTTGTAGCAGTTCTCTTTCGAGAAGGACAGCGCCTTGAAAGGACCTGCGATCACCTGCCCGATCTGCCAAGAAGAGGACGGCAGCCGGGAGGCGTTCTGCAGGAGCAGCGCCATGAACGTGGCCGGGTCGCCCATCAGTGAGAAGTCGCTTTCGAGCAGGCTGTTCGAAGGGTTCAGGAACAGGAACTGTGCCTTTGCGAGGTCCGCACCCACGGCCTCCATCGTGATCGTATACTGGAAGGCATAGGTGCCGGCCTTCTTGATCACCGGCAGCTGGTTGATCTTATACACCTCACCGAAAACGGAGGCGGTATCACCCACGGTGAAATCGATGTATCGGCTCATCTCGAAGTCAAGGCGCAGGACGTTTTCGCCCATGATCTGCTTGCTCTGCACGGCGTTGCTTCCCGGTTGGATGGTTGCCAGCAGGTTGCCGCCGCGGTAAATGTCAAGTGTATCCATATTGGGGTGCTGTGCTTAGGTGATGAGGAAGCGGCCAGTCTCGTCTACGATAAACGTGTTGGTGTTATCCAGTTGCGGCTCGTTTTCGACGAGGTTGAGCGTGAACTTGATGCCAATCAGGTCCGAGTCTTTGATCTTGGTGAACCGGCCGAGGCTGCTCACGTCCTTGTAGTACACGTAGAAAGAGCGATCGCCAAACTCCGCCACCTCGATGCGCCGCTTTTCCGGCTTCATCAGGTGGTTGAGCAGGGCTTCGTACTTGAGCCAGAATTCAGCTTCACTGGCCACGAGCATACCGCACTTGAGCGAGATATTACGGCCCGCGAGGAACCGGCGCGAGAGATCCACGTCGACCCCGTGAGCGTCGGTCCAGTCGTGGGAAATGCCTTCCTTGGCTGCGGCATACTTCAGGAAGTCATCCGACCCCCCTTCCACGAAAAGGCTGTAGACCGTCCACAGATCCATGCCGTCCATAAAGTGCTTCCCTGTTAGCAATGCGTCGTAGTTCATTGTTTCTTTTTGAAGATGTTAGCGATGATCTCAGCTTCCGGAAGGCCGATGCTGTTGTAAAAAGAGATTTCTTCCAGCATTTGGAAATAGGACTGGCCCGCTGCGCGCAACGTTCGGACAATTGGTACGCCTAGTGATGATAGACGCAGGTAGCCATTTCGTACTTCCAGTGCGGCTAATACGTGCAGATTAAGCCCTGGCTCCGGCCACGCCTGGCGGAGGATCGAAGCAACGAAGGTCGGCGCTGTATTGATGGTCTCGGGTGAGATAGGTTTGAGCATCCGTGCCGCATCAGCAACCAAATCACGATCCGGTCCCTTAAGCGCCGCCGAATATTTCGTTTTGAAGAAAACAGTGAATTCTTGAAAAAGCAGCCTAAGAAAGGCTTCGTCATCGGTGTCAGCCGGGACACGTCCAGACAACGGGAGGGCAAAACTTGTGAACTCGAGCGACACGCATAGTGTGTCTGCTGCTTTTTTGATCTCGTGAAGTATGATGTGCTCCATTAGGCAATTACATTGATTTTAGATTGACCGGTCTCGTATCGATCAAAGCGTTGGTTTAGCCGCCTCAATTCAATAACAGTGTTTCCGGTATTTGCAACAATATCGTTTAGGTTGCCTTGCGCTGCACGATGCATCCCCAGCATTTCATTCATCATCATTTGGATCGCTCCGATACGACCTGCCAGAATACTTCCAGTTTCTTCGGTCAGGTTTTTTACTTCACCGGTAAGCGTACGTGCCGCTGCGCCGGCACCACTGAAGTTGAGGCCAGTAAGCTGCTGTAAGCTCTGAAATTGCTGCGAAGCACCGTTGATGATGTCGTTGTACATCCCTTGCAGAGCGGCGATCTCGGCGGAAGTCAGCTGACCATCGGATTCGGACGCGGCTGCGAACTCCGCGTAGAAGTCCTTCAGCGGACCCTCGAGGTATTTGAACTTGAGGGAATTCAGGATGGCCTGCTTCATCATGTCCTCGAAGGAGGACGCGAAGTCTGCCGCCCCGGAAAGCCCGTTCTGAAAGCCTGAAATGATGGTGTCGGCAATCGAGGTTTCGGTAGTGCCGGTGAAAAGCTCCATCGCCTGGCGCTTGTTTTCCTCGAGCATGCGGTCGATGTCGACGCCCTCCTGCTTCAGTTCCTGTAGCTGCTCGAAGAGAGCGCGCGCGTTGTCTTGCAACTGGCCACGGACGAAGAGCTGCTCAAGCTCCTCATAGGACTTGCCAGCGAGCGAAAAGTCTTCAATGAAGCTCCTTACTATGCCGAAGCCGAAGTCTACCCTCTTCGTACTCTTGCCGGTGTGCTTTTGAAGCTCGCCCAGCAGAAAGGCAAACTGCTGCTGCGCCGCGACCCGCTGCTGTTGAAGCAGGGCCTTCTCCGCGTTGAGTGCGTCGATGGTGAGCTTCCCGCGCTTCACGGCCTCGCGTGTGCGCTCGCGCTCAAGCTCCAGCAGATCCTGGGCCCCTAGGAACATGTCGAACTGGAACTGGCGGGCTTCCTGCTCCCGGCGGCGCTCCTCCTCGCGCGCAGCGCGGCCGATGCCCAGTGCTTTGCCGATGCCGCCGATGACTGACGTGACACCTCCAAGGATGTTGCCAGATGCAAACTGCGACACTGCGGTAAACACATCTTGCCCCACACTCGCCATTTGAGACATCGTGTCGAGGACAGAAGCAAGCTCCCCATCGAAGTTGGCCGCGATACCGGACAGGCCGGACATGATGCCCGACACCTGTCCCAACTTATCGGCCATCTTCCCGAATTCCTTGGCCGCTTCACGGGCTTCCGGGCTGATCTTGCTCTGGTCGTAGATCTCCTGCAGGCTGTCGCGCTGGGCCTCGAGCTGCTTCCGCATCACAGGCGACAGGTCTTTACCCGTGAGGAGCCGCTTGATCGCATCGATTTGACCCCTGATCGCTTCACGCGAATAGAAGGTGATGTCCTTATTGAGCTGCTTGTACGCCTCCGATTGTTTATTTACGCTGTCCTGCACTGCGTCGAGCTCGTCCTGCCGTGCCTGGTCAAGCAACTTCTTGCGCTGCTCGAACTCCTCGCCGGCGTAGTTGGCCTGAAGGATCGCGAGATCCTTTGCATATTTGTCTTCGATCTGCTGGCGTCGCGTGGCAGCGGTGGCCGTAGCGGTGACCACCCTCACAATGTTGTTGATTTGCTGCTCGGCCGATTGCGTTCCGATGGCTGTCAGCTTTTTCACCACGTCCTCGAACTTTAATTGCTCAGCGATGTTTGCCACGCCGGCCTTGATCTTCGGCTGCAGCTTAGCGAATTCCATCATCAGGAACTGCTCGTACGACTCAAAGCCCTGAATCTGCTCGCGGTAAAGCTCCGCGGCCTTTACGGAACCGATCTGCTTTTTCGCCTCCTCGTACTTCTCAAAGACGCTCTTCATCTCGTCGAGGTGGGTCTTGTATTTCTCAGCGTCCTCCTTGAAGCCGACGTTTCCGACCTCCTGGGTGCGGGCGTCGTTGATCTTCTTTAGAATATCCTGCCCGATGAGTGGAAGGTTGGTCTTGTGCTCCTTATTGAATTTGCGGATGTACTCGTTGTACTCGGCTACCAGTGAAAGACGCTCGTCCCACTTAGCGTTGACCTTATCCATCTCGGACGCTTCCTTCACCATACCGGTGCGATCGGCTTCCCGCTGCCAGCCGGCGATATCCTCAAGTAGCTTCGTACGCTTCTCGAGCGCCGCGTTGGCCTTGTTTTCCTCGGTTTGCTGCGCTTTCTGCTGCGTTTTCGATTTTCCGACGATGCGCTCGCGCTCCGCTTCGAGTTTCGCGATCGTTTCCTGGTAGGCCTTGTATTGCGCAGATGAAGCAGAAAACTGCTGCTGCTTTTCCTTCTCCGCCTTGATTTCTTTGTCGATCACCTCCAGCGTGCGGGCAGGAGCGTCTTCTTTCTTACCTGAGCGCAGCTTTGCGAGCTGGTTATTCAGCGATGTGATCTGGGCCGCGTACTCCTTGTAGCGCTCGGAGTTGGTGCCAAACATCGCCTGCTCCTTTTGCAGCACCGCGATGCGATCGGTGATGGCCTGCTCGGTATTCTCGACCGAGCTCTTGATCTTGCGCTCGACGTCGAGCACCACTCTATCCGCTTCCCGGAACGCCTTTACAGCTTGCCCATACTCAGTGAGCTCGGACACTACTGTTGCGGCAGCACCCTGCACCCGCGTTGTCGATTCCTGGTTGCTCCCACCCTGCCGCTTGCGCGCCGCCTCAGCAAGCGCAAAGGCATCCTCTCGCTGCTTCCGGGCAGCCTTGTACGCCTCTTGGTTCGCTTCCAGATCGAGGCGCTGACGGAGCGATGCGATGTAGACGTTGGTGGCGTCGGTCAGGTCGGTGGTCTTCGCTGCCTGAAACGTCAATTGGCCGATGATGTCGGGAGCTATGTTCTTCAGTTTCGTATACGCATCGAGGCGCGCCTGCTCGGAAAGATTCTGATTCTTCAGCTCCTCCACGTATCCGCGGATGGCCCCCTCCTGCTCGGCGAACTTCGCCGACGCATCGGATTGGGCATCGTTGAGCAGATCCTGCGCCTGCCTGGCTTCCGTCGCAGAATCCTTGAAGAATACAAGGTAGCTGATCAGTCCCGCAACAGCCGCAGCGACGAGGCCAGCAGGGTTTGCCTTCATCGACAGGTTGAGCGCGTCCATGGCGCGCTTGGAAATAGTTGTGGCGGTTGCCTGCAACGTCTGCGCGATGGAAAGCCCGCGGGTGGCCACGCTGTACTGCACGGTGATCACCGAGTTGGCGATCATGGCTGCACGGTACGCGCCGTAGCTCAGGACGAGGGTTTTCAGGATGTCGACCACCGTACGGTAGTTCTCGACAAGAGAGGTAGCGGCAGCGATCGCAGTAGAGAACACCCCCTCCCCGCTCTGGCCTACATCATTGAGCATGCGGGTCCAGGCGTCGCGCAGATTGGAGATCTGGCCCTCGAGGGTTGCTGAAATTGCAGCTGTGGCGCCGGCAACGCCTTCCACCTTGCCGAGGCTCACCAGGTAGTTGCGGATGGCCTCGTTGGAGTCCTCTACCACCGTCTTCTGGTCGCGGAAGGTGAAGGTGATCCGGTCGCCCTCTTTCGAAGCACGCACGCCGAACTCCTTCAGGCGCTCGAACTCACCGGTCTGGGCGTCGATGATGGCCTCGGCGAGCTGGTCGAACTGCTTGCCGGTGCTGGCGGCCAGGTCGCCGATGGAGGCGATCTCGTCGCGCGTCGGCTTGAAGCCTTGGTTCACAAGCTTCACGTACGAATCCGCCACTTCCTTGAGCTCGAAGGGCGTCCGGGCGACGTACTCCGAAATCATCTGCAGCGACTCTTGGGCAGCCCCCTTCGAGCCGAGCGAATTGGTGAGCACGGCCTCGAGCTTCTGGAACTCGCCGCGCACAGCGATCACATCCGAAAGGAAAGATCCCATTGAGGCGAGCGAAGCGTAGGCGGCGATGGCAGCCACTGCGTCCGATACGAGGCTGTTGGTATCTCCGAAGGCCCCGTTGATCTTCTGCACCTCTTGCTCCACTCCCTGAATGTTCTCCCGCAGCGCCTTGCCGATGTCGCTATCGCGGTCCACGGCAGCAAGGGCGGCATACTCGTTCTTCAAGCGGCTCAGCGTGGCCATCTTTTCATTCAGCGACCCCGCGGCATTGGCGGCTATAGCTTGGAAGGAGCCGTTCAGCGTCCGCACCTCGGCATCGATCTGCTGAATGTTGGCGAGCATGCCGCGGCCGACGCTGCTGTTGCGGTCTGTTTCAGAGAGCGCCGAGTACTCTTCCTTCAGCTTTGACAGCGCTTCGAGGCGGGCATTGATAGAGCCGAGGGCATTTTTCTGCACCGACTGCATTCCTGCATTCACGGCACGCACTTCCTCGTCGAGCGCCTGAATGTTGGTAAGCAGCTTACCGCCGATGTCGGCATTGTTACGGTCAGCCTCAGAAAGGGCGACGTATTGCTCTTTCAGATTGGCAAGCTGCAGCGATTTCTCGAGCAGCGAGCCCGTGGCCGCGCGCATAATGGCGTCGGAGGTTTCCATCTGCTTCGATACCTGACCGATGGCGGCGCTTAGCTCCCGCTCCCTGGCCACGAGGGCGGCCATGCTGCTGTTGGCTGTGTCCGTTCCGATGAGCCCGAGTTCTTTGCGCTCGCTGAGGAGATCCTGAGCCTCCTTCACCTTCGCAAGCTCCGACTGCAGGCTCGTGAGCTGCTTAATCTGCCCCTGCACGCCGGCATCGAGGGCCTTGAAGGCCTGGCCGGTCGAAACGATCATCCGTGAGTACTCAGCCTGCGCCTTCTCAGCCTCCTTGTTCGCCTCGATCTGGCGGCGCACACTCGCCTCTATGCCTTGCTCCAACTTCTGAAGCGATGCGTTGAAGCCCTTGTCATCGATGGCGGCTGTGAACTCCAGCGGCGCTCCGTTTACGTTTACGTTGCCCATTTGGTGGGTTATAGGTTTAAGAATGAAGCGAGATCTTCGAAGCCTTTATCGGGTCCACCCTGAGCCGGCTCTTCGTCCTTTTTCTTTTCGGCAGGCTCGTAGACCGGGATGGTGGCAAGTAGCATCGTGAGGTTCTGAAACGAGAGCTCCCACAGCAGGTAGTCCGGCGTCAGCCGGAAGTACTTCACTGCGCCGCCGAGGGCATGCCAGGGGCTATCATCTCCGCCGGCGTCTCTGGGCTCGTCTCCTCCCTTTTTTCCAGCAGGTTTAGGCCGCGGATGGAGACGATAGCAGTCGTAAAAGACTTGATGTCGAGCTGGTGCATCACGATACCCAGCGTCTGCACGAGTGCTCCGGGGCTGAACTGCTCCAGAATGAACCGCTCCAGGCCTGCTGAAGGCAGCGCGCGCCGGTTGGTGACGGCCAGAGCAATGATGCGTGCAATCGTCGGCGCATGCTTGTCGGCCAGTTCGTAGGACCCGCTCAGCATGCCCTTGCGCAGTGCCTCCTGGTCGATCGTAAGTACGAGGGCAGAGATCCGCTGCAGGGTGCCCAGGGTTGCCGGGCGGATGCAGAGGGTACGCTTTCGCGGCGCCAAGCGCAGGCGCTGCAGCAGCGCATGAAACCGTCCTTGCGGCGTGATATCCACGGTAAGCGTGATCGGATCCTGTACGACGGCTTGGGCCGCGTCCCGGAGCGTTTCCTTGAGGTTGATTTCTTTTTTCTGTTCCATGGTGTGGGAGTAAGAAAAAAGCCCCGAAGCCCGTATCGGCTCGAGGCTCTTTCTCTGTTTGGAAATAGGGTACGGATCTTAGGCGTATGCCACAGTCATCCGCTTGGTGCCGCTCTTCAGCGGCTGCAGGACGTTCACCGTCACGTCGAGCTGGCCCAGCTTCGTTTTCGAGAGGCCGAGGTTCAGCTTTGCGATCACCTTGCCGCGGGGGATGGTGATGACGTTGCCCTTCTTGTCGGTCAGCCGCACGGACTGCTCGATCTCGGGCAGCGTGTCGCCGAGCTCCCACTTGCTCGTGATGGCGCTCACCACGACAGCGAAGCCAGAGCCGGTGCCGCCGATGTTTACGGCTGCTGCAGAGAGCGAGTTGCCCGCAACGTATCCGGAGCCGGCTTCCGTGAGGGTGACGGAAGTAACCACGGTGCCGGCAACCACGATGGTGGCCTTAGCGCCCGTTCCCGCGCCGCCGGTGAGGGCCACGTTGGTGTAGGTGCCGTTGGTGTACGAGGAGCCCGGCGTGATGGTGCCGAAGGTCTTGACGAGGCCTGTGGTCTCGGAGCCGCCAAAGAGCTTCTCGAGCACTTCAGCGCTCACGTCGTAGGTGGAGAAGGCGAGCGAGATCTGCGCCGGCGTGGAAACGATCGTTTCGATCGGCGAGTCGCTCTGCTCGGTGTTGAAGTCGGTGGTCTGCGGATCGGTGGAAGTCAGCGCCATCGAGTCCGACACGGTGTCGCCCACTTCGGTAAACGATGTGGCCACGCCACCATCGCTTTCGATGTCGCCAAATTCGACCTTGGCGAGGCCATAATTACGCTTTGCCATTTTGCTTATTGCTGTTTAAGAGTTGATGGAATAGAATTCTAATCGGATGTTGACGAAATGACCCCCGCCCTCATCGTCCTTGAACACGTTCTGCTGCTGCACATCCCAGGTCCACTCCCCTGCCTCGTCCCAGGTGTCCTGCAAGATGCCGATGGCCTGCGCCGCCAGCTGCTGGAGCCGGGTGTGATGGGGCTGCCCGCCGGTTACCTCGTTGGCCCGTACCGGGAGATCCGGCACATGGATGTTGACGTTTACGACCGCGCCCTGCAACGCCAGGTTATTGACCGGAAGCGACACGATGACCACATCCTCGACCTTCGAGTTCGACGGCCGCTGCATCTTGTAGATGCCACCGGTGAGCGCCGCCTTGAGTGCGGAGCCCGCCAGGTGCTGCCAGATGAGGGTCTCTATTTCGAGGGTTGTCTTCATGTCAGTTTCGCTCCTTTGCGTGCGATGGCGGCCAGTGCCTCGCGGAGTTGCTTTTCAGCGATCTTGCCGGAAGCGGTGATAACGTCCTTGCCTTTTGCCTCCACTGCTGCCGCGTACTCCATGCCGGCTACTACGATGAGGACGTAGCCTGCAGGCACCCGGGTCTTCATGTCGGCGATAGCGTCCTTTATGGCGGCCTCGGCGGCTGTTTTGGCCTCCTTGGTCCCTTCGAGCTTCAGATCGATCTGCTCCCCGTTTTTCAGAATCACGTAGCCGATCGAAGCTCTGAGGTTGCCAGTCTGGTCAGTGTAGGTGCCGTTTGTCCGGGCGTTCGCCACGTAAGTTTCACCTACCCGCTTTAGCCTGAGCAAGATCGCCTGCTCAATGCGCGCGACCCGCTCCAGCATCATGGCGCGGAACTCCGCCGGCTTGAACTTGGGCGTAAGCTTTACAGCCATACCCGTGCGTTGTAGGTTCCAGCGAGCGCCAGCTTTACCGTATCCTCCAGCATCGGGTTACCGCTCGCGTCGAGCACCGTGACCTTCGTCCCGGGTGTAATCGTCGCGGACAGCGCCGGCAGGTAGAGGATCCAGGTGAAGTTGATGGCTACGCCGTCGGCGGTTTTAACCGGATCCTGAGCGGTCCTGATCTCGGCGCGGCAAGGTGCCTCCAGCTCGTTGTGCGTGCCGGGCTCCATATCGCCGGTGTCCGGATCCTGCGTGCCGTCGCTGTACCCATGGAAGGTGGCAGTATGGGGATACTGGCCTACCATTTTGCGGAACCGTCTTTAATCGTGGGGCCAGCTTTCACCGGCGCCACGACCGCCAGCACTTCGGTGACCTGGTGCTTTGTGGCAAGGAACAGGAGACGGGCCTCGAGCTTGCGGAAGATGTCCGGGTGGGACTTGCTGTAGTCGCCTTCCTTCACGTCCGGCCTGGTATACATCCGGTACAGGCAGTCGATCACGCACAGGTCCACATCCTTCGCATATTCCTCAGGGGCGTAGGTAGTCGCACCGTTGAGGCCACGATCCAAAAGGGTCTTCTGGATCGTGGCCGCTGGTACGGCGACTTCATCGAGCTCGGCTACAAAGGCTTCCTGGATCGTCATGTTCAATGAGTCAAAGAGCGTTCAGTTTAGGCGTGCACCGCCACGAGGATGAAGGTCGCGTCGATGGCTTCGAACGCCGGGAAGGCGTTGAGCTCGGCGGCCGTGATCTCGCTCCACGGGTTGTTGGTGCTCCACTTCGAGATCAGCGTGGCGCCCAGGGTTGCGTAGGCAACGCCGGCAACCGGCTTGATCTGCTCGATAGCGATTGCGTTCTTGATCACGCCGAGGGGGCCTGCGGGCACAAACGACACGTTCTCGGTCTTGAAGGGGCTGATCGTCTCGATCACGCCGTCCTTCTCGATGCCGATCACCTCGTCCACCAGCTCGATCACAGGGAAGCGGTTCGCCTGCAGGAAGGTGTTGATGTTGTCGAGGGTGGCCAGGATGGTGCCCGATTGCTTGAAGCCGAGGAAGTTGGACAGTAGGTTCTTCACCTCCGTAATCTTTTGGAAGTTGATGAACTGCGTCGGCGTCATCAGCATCTTGGCGAAGGTGACGCCTTTAGCGCGGCCGGTGGCAACGATGCCCGGGATGTCGACAGTGAGCGGCGTAGCGCTCGCGCTGTCCCAGGATACGGCGGAATTCACCTTGTTGGCCGAGGGCATCAGCAGGTCGATCGTGCCGGCCACGATACCGTCGGGGTTGTTGGTGGCGGAGAGGTCTACCTGGCCGGTGGAAACGGCCTGAAGGCACATGATGTCCAGACGCTTGGCGGTGGAGCTACCCACCTGCCGGATGTCGTTGAACATGAAGGCCAGCAGCTGCGCCTTCTTGGCTTCCTCGGCCACGGGCATGTTCTGCATGGCCAGGAAGTCGCGCATGTCGCTTTCCTGCATCTTCATACCCTCCTTGATGGCGGGGATGGAGCCGGAGAGCTTAGCGAGGCCTGCACGGCTACGCAGCGGGATGCCGGCGTTGCGGTCCACCACGGATGCCGCGGCTTCGATGCGGCTCTGGCCGATGACGGACTCGAAATTGAGGCTTACCTGCGCAGGGGCCTGCGTGAAGTAGTTCTGGTGCCACGTAGGGGCGAAACGGTCGAGGCTGTTGTCGACCATCACCTGCATTTTGTCGGCGTAAGAGCCGAAGATGGATTTTAAGCGTTCCATTGTTTATTCCTCCTACGGGGTTTAGAAGCTTTTTGAGAAAATGATGTTCGGAATGCCGGACTTTACAGCCGACGGGATGGCCGGAATGCGACGCTCGTACACGGTGCCGCGGATAACGGCCGACAGAGGCGCGTTTTCCTCGACGGTGATGCCTTCGTACACCAGGCCGTTGGGCGTAACCATGAGAGCTGCGGCGGAGGCACCGGTGGCGGAGGACTGGAAGAGCGCGTCACCGGCTACCAGTGCAACGCCGAGCGTGGTGCCGACGGTGAAAACGTCGTAATTGGCATTTGACGTGTCGATGGCGGTGATGGGGTACGCCTTGCCGCCGATTACGGCGCCGAAGTTGTCGCCCACCTTGAAGTGGTGGCCTTTCTCGACGTTGTAGGTCGTGGCCACGTTGGTGGCGTTGGCGGCGAGCTTGGCCGTCTTCAGGACGGTAGCTGTGCGGGTGGCCTCATCGAAGGCCACGGGCGTGCCGGCAGCGACGGTGGCAGCAGCGAGCAGGGCATAGCCAGCAAGTGCGAAGCCGCCGGAAGCGGTCTCCGGCTGGCGCTGCCACACCGGTACACCGGCGGCGACTGAAGTCTTTTTCGGTTGAAGAGACATAAAGAGTTTTTGGAGGTGAGTGCCTTATTTTTTCGGGTTATTCTTTTCCGCCCATGCCTTGATATCGGCTTCCGCTCCTGCTGCGGGCGTGCTCTCGATTCCCTTCGTCGGTGCCCCTTGCTGTACCAGGCCCTGGTTGGTCAGTTCCTGCAGGTAGGCGGTGTGATCGGCTTCGATCTCCGCTACTACCGCGTCGAGGTCTTCCGGTTTTTCGATCATGCGGCCTTTCGCCAGTGCAGCCGGGATTTTCTTCTCGGCGAGCTTGGCGTGAAGCTGCTGGGTGAGGTTACCCTGCACCTTTTCTGCCTGCAGCTGCGCGATGGTCTTGTTCTGTTCCTCGACCTTCGTAATGAGTGTCTTGGCCCAGGCGGGTGCATCATCGGGCACGGGATCGACTTTGGGGGGATCGCCAGCCGGCTTGGGATTTTTCTTCTCCCACTCCTTCTGAGCGTTTGATACCCGACGGTCGGATTCCTTTTGCAGCAGGTCTGCTTGATCTTTCAAAGAGAGGGGGAGCTTTTCGAGTTCGCTTACAGCGCCCTCAATGGCCGATTCTTCTGTTACAGTGGCGGCGAGCTTGTCGGCATACTGGCCCAGAAGGAATTCAGGCAGCCCTGCGAATTTCTTGCGCAGTTCTGCGAGGATTTTTTCACGCATAGTGGTAAAAGAGCTTTTGTGACTTCGAAACTATAAAGCCCTTAAGGAGGTGTGAATTCTCATTTGTGAACTGTGGCAAGCGTTCACAAATTGGCTACGTTTGGAGGAAATCAACGCGAATGATCCACTTCTGGGGCTCCCTCATGGCCATGGGGCTCGGCGAAAAAGCCCGCGAGCGCATCTGGCTGTACGAGCGGCCCGGGCAGGAATTCTGCCTCGTACCCTTTTGGGATATGGAGAAGGGTCGGAAGCGGTTTGTGAAGTTTCAGCGCATGCTGGATCAATGGGTGTTCGTCGATCTGGTCGACATCAAGAAGGAGAAGAAACCGAAGCCCCCGAAGAAGGGCAAGAAGTAGGGCTCAGAGCTTCGCGTACTCCTTATTCTGCCGCACCCAATACGGCTTGTTCTTCCACCCCTTGATACGCTCGCGGTTCTCCTCCACGTATGCCGCGAAATCCGCGTGCGGCTCGGTGATCGGGTCGATGGTTGGCTCCTCATCGGAAAGCCCCAGCAGCTGATCCTCGATCTTCTCGTACTCAGCGTCGCTCACCTGCTCCGGCGTCGCAAAGCAGCGGCAGAACGGGTGCCAGCCGGTAAACACAAAATCCTTCGGATACAGGCCCGCCAGCCGGTCGCAGATGTCGTAGACCGGGTGGTTGTTGGATAGGCTCACGCGGATGCCGCGGATGAACGGCAGCGTCTGCCATCGGGCATGATCAGCGGAGCGGTAGGCGATGTTGGTTTCGGTCGCGGAAAGGCGCAGTGCATTCTTGTACGACGATCGATACACGCCCTGGCCGGGGTGGTAGTTCTTGGCGGCTTTCGATAGCCCCAGCGACCCATCGTCTCGGCGCACGCGGCGAAAGAGCTTGTCGGGGTTCACCAGGTGCTGCTTCAGGTCGCGGGCCATGGCGGCCGCGCTCTTGCCCTCGCTGATGCCGGCGCCGAGGCTCAGCTCCAGCTCATTGCGAAAGGGCTCGAGCGTCTTCCATACCCGATCGCTCAGGTCGATACCGGCGTCCTTCCGCTTCTTGAAGGCCTCAAGGGCGCCTGCGTTGGGGTCGTAGAGGATCTGCTGCAGCTTTGGCGGCAGCTTCTTATCCTTCAGCTTCCCGTTTGCGATGCGACGGTCGACGAGGATATCGTTCTTCTCGTTGGAGAGGCCCCAGCTGGTTTCGATGCCGTTGAGCACGCCCGCATAGAGGCTGCCGTGAAGCTTCTTCATTGCCGCCTCCACTTGGCGCTGCAGGGTCGGATACTTGTCGATCCGGAACACCTTCCCCTGATACTTTACGAGCTTAGCCTGCAGCACAACCTCCACGATCGCGCGCTCGTAGGCACGCAGGATCCGCTTCGCGTTGCGGCGGATGGTGCCCCGGAGCTTTTGTTCGTATCGATCGTGGAGGTCGGGCATGGGTTACTCCTCGGCTGCGGCGGCCGT
Organism: Flaviaestuariibacter amylovorans; assembly: GCF_039541815.1. Lineage (NCBI taxonomy): Bacteria > Pseudomonadati > Bacteroidota > Chitinophagia > Chitinophagales > Chitinophagaceae > Flaviaestuariibacter > Flaviaestuariibacter amylovorans. Next base: position 164,350 of record NZ_BAABGY010000007.1, on the reverse strand, counting down.
GAAAGGGCTTTCGATGTGAAGGGATACCGGTGGCGTGCCCTGGCCGATCACCATGAGGTACACGCAGCCGGTCTGCTGAATCAGCTCCATCTCCTCCTTGTTGAGACGCCAGCAGCTGACTATGACGGGCGTGCCGTCGGGGTATGCCCCTTCGAAAACGGGTAGGTCGCTGCACTGCTCGTCCGTCCATCCTGCGGGCTTGGTGTACACGAAGTTGCTTTCGGGGAACGTAGTGGGTAGCATGGGAAAGTGTTAGTTAGGCGAAACGGTTACGATTGGTGTGCATGGCCGCACGATCGGCTGCACCGGCTTCGTGGAAGTCAACGTCATCATGGTCGACGCTCTTCGGCTGCGGATTCACCGGCAGCTTGAAGTACTCGGCGGTCTTGCGGGCGATCTTCGCAGGCGCCCACCGGGGATTCTTGGCGAGCATGCCGATGGCATAGTCTACCACTTTGGAGAGCTTCTCTTCCGGCACGAGGTAGCCGGCGGCGAGCGCTTCGGCTACAGTTTGGCCGGCGTTGTTGAAGGTGCGGCGAGATTGCTCGAGGGCGCCGTTGCGCAGGCCAGCAGGGCGGGGTTTCAGTTCGGGTTGTTTACTGGGGGACATATCGGTTACTGGGTTTTGATGACGGGATCGGGTTCAGGGGTGAGCTCGAATTCATAGTGGTGCGATACGCCAGCGATGTAAGACACTTCGTACACGATGCCGCCGCCGGGCTTCACCTGGATCTCGGTGACCTGGCGCGCATGCTGGTCGGGGTCTGTGACCACGTAGACCTTCTGGCCAAACTCGTATTTGTTGTCAATCACCATCATGCTATCAGGCTATTGGCTTATTAGCTTACTGGGGAAGGTCAACCGAGCTCGGCATCAAGAGCGCTGGCGCTGTTGGCTTCCTCCTCGATAGCTTTGATCTCTGCTTCCGGATCCTGCACCAGCGGGTTCTGCGCCACCGCCGTCTTCTGGCTGATGATCGCCTTACCGCCGGCGGCCGTTGAGAGCATGTCGACCTTCTCAGCATCGTTCTTCGGCAGGAAGTACTCGAAGTGCGGCTTGATGGTCAGGAGCGTCGCAGGCTGGAGCTTCAGCTGCAGCACGGCGAGGGCCGATTTCAGGAAGTTGATGCGGCGCTGCACGCCTTTGCCGAAAATCTCCTCCTTATCGGCAGCCTTCATGTGAGCGCCGAGAAACAGCATCTTCAGCGCGATGCCGGAGAACGTACCGAGGCCCTTCATCTGCTCGAAGGAGATGTCGGGCGTATCGGTCATATCATAGATCAGGGAGCGCAGGTTTTGCAGCTCCATCTTCACCGACTCCGGCGCGTTGTCCCACGACATGTACGAGGCCTCGGCATTCGGGTCCAGCTGCAGCAGCTTGCCGGTCTCGCCCTTTTTGGCAAACGACACGATATCGCCCTTGACAAGGATAGTCGGGTCGCCGTTGTAATCATTCGTATCGGCATGGCGGGAAAGGCGCAGCTCGAAGCGGTCGATCATAGCCTGCACGTCGTGCCACTCCGGGGCGTCCTGCCGATAGTAGATCACCGGGATCTTCTTCAGCAGGTTTGGAATGGCGGTGGCCACCCAGCCGCCTTCTCCCTTCTCGCCCTGGTAGATGGTTGTGGCGGTGTAGAGGTCGAAATGCTCCTCTTTCTTGCCGGCATTGTCTACGGTGTAGCCGCGGCCAAAGGCCACCATGTCGCCGTACTTGTTGTAGACCGGGTTGAGGGTATCGCCGAGCGAGCCGGCCAGCACCTGCATCCGCATGCGCAGTTTGGCCCCGTCAGCGGCCGTGCCGGCCCAGAAATCAGCCTCTTCCTGTGCCAGCTCCTCCGGGTACCAGAGCTCCGCCACCTCGCACTCGGCCATCATCAGCTTGGCCAGGCGCTTCGATTCGTAATCGAGCTTGTTATCGTCCCACGTCTTCTGCACTACGGCGAGGAGCCCCCGCTGCAGGTCATCAGCAGGTGTCGCCCGCAGCACGATAGGGTTACCGCACAGGAACTGAGCCGCACGCGACACGATTCGCTTTTGCAGGGGCACGGGGATCTTGGCTACCGTCACGATCTCCGTGCCGGTGTCGGTGGTCACGGTCTTGTCCTGCCGCTTCGTCACGGCGTGCTCCTTCGGGTCCCATTGCTTGCGGGCATCCTCGGGCTCGATGGCGCGTGCCGGCTGCGCAGCGGTGATCTTCTTCTGCAGCTCTTCGTAGTTGCCGACGCCGGCTACAATTTCATCAAGTTCCATATCTGAGAGTTTCGTTTATCAGTTATCGAAAGAAGTTCGCGAGGTTCTTCTTGGGCTTTTGAGTCGGGTCTACATCGGGCACCGGGTAGAAGGTGTTGGCCAGGCCGTCGGCCTTATCGGGCGAGCGGCCGAGGCGCTTCTTGATCTCGTCCTTCTTCTCGATCTGGATGGTACCGTCGGAGCGGAAGAACCAGGTGATCTGCAGCAGCTCCTCGGCGAGTTCGGTGTCCGGGGGAAGCATACCCTTCTCCTTGCCGGCCGGGTTCAGAAACTCCCGGATCCGCCAGAACAGGTAGGCGCGCATGTTCAGGAAGCGGTAGCAGCCGGTAGCGTCGGTGAGGTCCTGCTCGTGCCACTTCGCCCCCTCGGTGCCTTCGGAGAACTTGACCGAGAAGACGCCCTTCACGGCCTGCTCCTCGAGGCGGGAAAAAACGCCTGCGCCCTCGCCGATGGTGTCGATGAAGGCCTGAGCTGTCTTGCCTGAGGCAGCGTCCGTTTCAGCCGCCAGCGTCGCTTTGATGCGCCCGGCCACCTGCATGTGGTTGGTCGTGCCGCCGCTGCGGATCATATCGATGGGACCCACCCAGGAGCCTCGGCGGGGCACAAAGGCGCTGTTGTCGCGTCCCCAGCCGGCCACGTCGACGCCGAGGCGGAGGGCAGGCAGCAGCGGGAAGCCGTTGGCTTGGTGCTCCACCCAGCGCTGCTGCGCGAGCTCGACCCACTCCGGCGGCACGAGGGCACCAGAGGCGACCTTTGGCGCCATGCCGCGCACTTTCACGCGGAAGGGATCATTGGGACGGTAGCAGTGCTTTCCGTCCTCGTTCTCCCACCAGAAATCCCCCTCCTCCTCGCGGAAGTCCTCAGGGGTGATCACTGTGCACCAGTCGCGCACGCGACCGTCCACCCAGTTCCAGTCCACCTGTCCCGGGATCTCGAGGCGCTTGCACTCGGCTTTGGTGAGCTCACCGCGGCGCATACGGGCGTGGTTGACCACGTTCGGGGCGTTAAGCGAGTCGAGGCGAAAGGCCTTCCAGCCCTTCTTGCGCATGGCGCTCGCGGCATAGCCGGTACCGGAGTTGTCGTTGAAGACGAGCAGCAGTCGGCTGTTGCCCTGCAGGTTACCCTCGATGGCCGTAAACACCTCTTCGGGAATGCCCGAGGCCTCGGTGACGGCAAACATGACGTTGACGGCGTGGAAGCCGGTCCATGCCTCCTGCTGGTGCTCGTCGGCCTTGAATCCGGTCAGGAACCATTCCTTGTCGGGCATCCGCACGTCGGAGCCCACGAGGCGGCCAGGCAGGTCGAAGCCGCGGGCACGAGCGCGGTTGATGAGGCGCACCACCTCCGGGTACATGATGTTCTCCACCTGGCGGCCGGTGGGCGCGGTCATAGCTACCTTGGTATTGCCGGTAAGCTCGCCCTGCTCGGACCATTCCGGGGTGAAGTAAAGGAAGCAGCAGCACGCCACGGCGGTGATGAAGTCCTTGCCGCGGGCGGTGCCGCTCTTCACGATGGTCTTGGGGTTGTGCTGCACGGAGTGGAGGATGGCCTGCTGTTCCTCGTCGAGGTACACGCCGAATACTACCTCCGCGGCGCGGGGCCAGTCGGCGAGGATCTCCTCAGTGAGCTTGAGGGCATCGGCGGTGAGGTTTTCAGATGCGTTGCTCATTTTACGGTGCGCGGTTTTACCTCATAGCTGCACGGGAAAGCAACCTTGAAGTGGTTGGTGTCATGGTTGACCCAGTAACGTTCTTCATCGGTGAGGGGCCGGATGTATTCGAAACGGGTAAGTTCCAGGATACCATCGCGTGAAGGATGCGGATCGTGGACCATCACACCGTTCTTCCAAATCGTCACATGCGACACGCCTCGCGCGGAAAGCCCTGAGACGAAATAATATTCATGCTTGAGCTCGACACGGAGTCGATAGTAATGCTCCGGCGTCTCGATCTTGGCGTCAATAGCTTCGCCAAAGCATTCCCATTCTGCTTCAGTCATGTGGAAGACGCGAAACCGATGATCAGTGTCCAGCTTCATTCCTTTTTTCAGGAGGAATCGATCGGTCAGGTACCACCAAAGTCCGTCCTCCCATTCATACCAGACCTCAAAGTTGGGCACTTCTGAAAGGGGCAACTCGAGGATAGATGCAATAGCAGTCGCCCAGCAGTTACCGTGCTGTACCCACTCGCCGGCGGCGTTCTTGAGGCTGAATTTTGTTTGTGTAAGCGGGATCATTAATTCCGTTTCAATTTTTCAGTTTCTTGATAAATGGCCCCTGCGGCGTGAAGGTGGCACGGCCGTTTACGATGTTCACACCTATTGCTGCTTTCTCATAGTTGCTATCCATGAGAATCCGCATAGCGTTGAAAAGACTGTCGGTTGCTTCAACCGTTACTGTCTCGCCATTCTCCAGGCGCTCGAATAGCTTTCCTACTGTCATTGGTTACCTCCTTCTTGCTTTTTCATGCGCAGCTGGCGCACCAGGTCATAAAATCCCTTGTTCGTGCTCTCGCCGTCCGACGTCACGTCCTTCTTGTCAACGAGGCCGAGCAGGCGGGCGATGATGTTGGCGTTATAGGCCCCGACGGATGCCCCTTCGAGCTGGTTGGTGGCGATTGCTTCCCTCACGTACGCGATGACGCTGAGAAATTCGCAGGCTTCGGCGCGCGCTTTTTCAGTCGCCCCTTCTTTCTCCTGCGCCTTCATTCGGCTTTCCAGGTCGAGTATAAACTGCTGATTGAGAGCATGATACACAGCGAATCCGGCAAGCGAATACGGGCGCTGCGTGGGCACCTGCACCATGTAGACCCACTCCATCTGGCCCTTGAGTGGTTGGCCGCTCTTCCCGAGCTTCGGACGCTGGTAGGGCTTCTTGAGGGCTTCGTTCTTTAGCCATGGGTTGGCGTCGGCCCACTCGAAGTAATCGAGGGCGCCCTGCAGGAGGTCTTCGGGGGTGGCGAAGGCACGGGGCCTGCCCACCTGCGGCTTCGCCGGGGGTTTAGGCTTGCGTGCTGTCATGGGAAAGGATTTGGTGAACGATTTGGTCCGCGCGCTCCTCGAGGCTTCCGTAGGTGCTGTCCCAGGGGGCTAGGATCACTTCATGGATGGTACGGGAAACTCCGTTCTTGCCTTGGCGGAATAGCTCGGAGATCGCTTTGGTGAGTCCTGGCGGCATCGTCACCAGCTCGGTTGTATGCGCAAGCGCCTGCGGGTAGTAGAGCCGAAGGATAACTGCGATGAAGAGGCGCCGCACGTCCACCAGCTTCGACTTGCGAAGCGGCCCGATGTAAGCCTTCGGGTCGAGGCCGTGCAGGGTGCAGAAGGTAGTGAAGTAGGTGGGGATGAGGGAATAGTCCGATGCGACCGGCTTGGCCTCGAGGAGCGCGGCGGCAAGCAGCTCTTGGGCAAGCTCCGGGCTATGCCGCAGGAGCAGGCGCCCGAGCAGGGCATACGGGCGTTTCCCGATGTGAGGAGTGGTGGTCGAAAGCATGAAGGACGGCGGTAAGCTTCAAAGCTACTCTGCCGTGTCCGTTGCGAAATTTCTTCGCAAAGGTCATTCGCTGATGCGCTGCGTGAGCAGCACTTCGATGGGCGTGTCTGCGACTTCCGCGACGCGCCGCACGAAGAAGATGGGCGGGAAGGCCTGGCGCTCTTCCCACTTCTGGTAGCGGGGCAGGTTGAGTCCGTGGCCGAGCAGATCGACCATTTTTTGCTGGGTGAGCTTCAGCCGCACCTCGCGGATCATCACGAGGTTGAGCAGGAAGGTCTCCTCGTCCTGGCGTTCAATTTTTCCGATGCTCATAAATCCTTCTCTTTTTTCTTGTTCGTAGGTCGGTATTTGGCTGATGGCGGCAGGGCTTTGTAACTCCATGCGATCGGCCTGCCACAACCGCTGCAAAACCGGTGATCGCGCATTATCTCGGGCCAGCTGCAGGAGGGGCAGAAGTACCCTGCCTTTCGGAAGTGAGAGGAGCGCTCGGTGTATCGCTCTGCGAAAATCGTTACCGGTTGAGGCATCAGTTTTTCCTCGCTGGCACCTATTTCCAGCATGATGCGTTCGGCTTCTTCGGCACAGGCTTCAAGCACGCTACGCAGCAAAAGAGAAGCGCCGCCGAAGCGAGACTCCATACGTTCGCGGATTTCATACCGTGTCGGTATGGGGCTCGGCAACAATAGCGGTTGCTTCTTTTTGACAGTGTCACTCATAACCAGGTTGCGTGTGCGTTGACGTTGAAAATTTTGTTGCTCGTGATGTCACCGACTGGCCAGGTGCGGGGCTCGTCTTTGGGGTTGGAAAGCTTTTCGCCCGGTGCCGGGTTCGGGCTCGTGTTCAGGTGCGGCAACAGGCCTTCGGCGCAAAGCCAATCCCGAACGGTGTTGTGGTGGACGTGAAGCGCCCGGGCGATGTTCCTCCGGCATTCGCCAGCTTCGAACAGGCGTACCGCCTCCGCGATTTTAAGCGCGTGGTCTTCGGGTTCCTGCTTCTGCACGGTGACATCGGAGACAATCTCCCGCACGCGAGGAAGAGAGCCTCCGAATTGGGAGGCGATCGCTCGGAGGCCTTTTCCCTGTTCCCGGGCGGCGCGCATGCGGGTCTTTTCGTCTTCGGAGATCTCGATCGGGCGTCCGGGCTTCCGGCCGCGGCGCGGGTACTCTGTGGTGGGTAGTGGGATCATTGCTGCCATGGGGTCAGGCTTTTTCGATGAGGGTTGAGGTTTCGAGCGTCGGCCGGCCGGTGGTGCTCAGCACCTTGAAGGACACGACCCAGTTTTCGATAGCCGCTCGCTGCTCCTCGGTTCTGTAGTCTGCCGTACTGGCCTGCTTCCGTTCATTACACTTGCGACATAGAGGTTGGAGATTTTCGACTGAGTGCATCCCACCGAGGGCCAGCGGCACAATGTGATCCCATTGCACGCTTTTAGCGGAACCACATTTCAGGCAAGAATCGCCAAGAAGAACCCTCAGTTGGTCGTAGTCAGCTTTACGTACGATGCCGCGTACATTGGCCTTCCGGGCCCGCCTTGTCGCTTCCGCAGCACGCTTCGAAGCATTTGCCTTCTCGCGATCGCGTGTGGAAACAGACGTACGCCCGTGGCATTCTTTGCACTGAGCTTTCAGTCCATTAGGTGTTCGCTTGTCTTTGTGATACTCGGCAGCCGGCTTCGGCAATTTGCAGGTACAGCAAACAAAGCACTCAACTCCGTTGACTGAGACGGGCTTTTTGTGGCGCTTCTTATTTTGCTGCATAGTAGCAGCACGTTTTGCTTTGTGCTCCTTCGTGAAGGGCTTTCCTTTTGGCCAGGGCATATTCAAATATTTGGTTTACCAGTTGTAGACAGAACTTTAAAACTTATGCGCCACACCCACGGGTTGGCGTCCCAAGATTCGGGGCCGTTGATGGATTGCCAGAGGCTGCGGAAGGAGCCGGTAGGATCTTCGAGATATTGGTATGGGTCTGCCGCGTTGTAGTTCCGGAAGCAATTGTGCTCTACAAGCTCGATCCCCTCCGCCTCTGCGTCCGCTTCGCTGATGTCCTGCAGGCGCTCCACGCGCACGTCGGTTACCTCGAGCCAGATGCGGGCGGCTTCCTTCGGCATGAAGAGGCTGTTGCGCTTATACCAGCCTTCCAACATGCTGCCGGCAGGTTCTACGGGCAGCTCGAAACGTTTGCCCAGGCCGGTGACGAATTTTTCAAAGCAGTAGTAATCACTGTACGGGTCGTAAGCGCCTTCGCCAGACGAAACGAACTTTTTCCGAAGCTTGCCGGTCTTCTTGGTCACGCCGTCGTATACCCATTTGCCATAGGCATAGTGCTCTTCCCGCACGTAGAGCAGGTCGCCCGGCTTGCCGTAGGGGCAGCGGACGCTTCCATACTCATCTCCGATCACCTGCTGGAAAATTGCCCGCAGTGACCCGTCAGGGTATTCTTGGAATCGGACAAATTCCACATTATCGGGGTTTGCGTTTACTTCTTCGAGCCCGCGCGTGCGCCGGGTCTTGGTCTTGCGCCCGTCCTTGGTGGCCTGCACCATCGAGGTGCTGAACAGGAGGGGGATTTCTTTTTGCATCAGTATGCGGATTTTGAAAGTGAGGTATTGATTTGCGGCCGGGCCAGGTTGGCGCCGAGCCAGAACAGATCGATGGCGCAATGCTCGAGCACCATCACCCGCACGGTGGCGCCGCCCGGCAACAGATGGTAGCTCATGCCGTAATGCTTGCAGCCTGCCAAAAGGCGCGCTTTCGTTTCGGCGTCGGGGATGGGGATGTCAACGGTGATCATATTTAAAACTTGATGAGGGGTGAATCGGATGGGAGGTATAGCGGATGCTTCGGGTGGCCGGCGGCAGTCTTGCCGAGGCAATAGAGCGCACCGGGGGTAAGAACCTGGAGCACTTCTGCTGCACGCTCCTTAGCCTCGGGGAAGGCGCCCCAGCAGAGCACCACCTTCGGGTACAGCGATACCACAGCGAGCCACTTCCACCCGTCAGGGCCCAGCGGATCAGGATGGGTAAGCAACACCTTGGGATCAGGACTGACCACGTTGAACAAGTTGTACATGGATACGCCGCCGTAGCCTTCGCGCTTGGCGAAGCCGATCACCCTGCGGATGGTGGGGTCGTCCGTCTCCGCGTTGGCCGTCGAGGGGTTGAGGCCCATGAAGGCGATGATGGGTCGACTGCGATCCCAGATTCGCTGCAGCCGGTACCGGTACTGGCCACATGGCGAGAAGTCAGCGGAGCGGATGGGCTCGAAGAGTGTTTGGGTCATTGTTGGTGAGTTAGTGGCCCCCGGAGGGGCCGGTTAAATGTTACTGCCATTCGGGAAGCGCGTCGATCTCCTCCCTGGTCATGCGGCGCACGGTGATCGTGTAGGTGAGTTCAGCACCGTCCTTCATATCCTGCATCTCGGGACGAATCCAGTCGAGGATGACCTGCTCATGCTCAGAAAGAAGATTGGTGTCACCGAAATCCAGCTCGTACACCTTGTACCTGCCTTCGGCGTCGGGCAGCGGCGAAGGGACTGGTTGCGATCGTCCTTCCAAGGCCTGCAGGCGATCGATCTCTGCGGCGATGAAAGCGCCGGCCACGCGCAGCTGCTGCACGCGGTCCTTTGCGAGGATCTTGTCGCGGAAATGTTCGCTCCAGCCATTAGGCCAGGTGAAATACTGGGAGTCGAGGCAGAATGCCGCCGCCCGCAGTAACTCGCCGTTGCCGTAGTCGGCATCGTTGGAGGCATCCCAGCCGTGTTTGTGGATCTGTTCATAACGCTCTTGGGCGATGTGCTGGGCGCCGGTGAGCTGACCTCCTTCAGAGGCAAGGGCGATAGATGCCTCCTCATTCAGCTCCTTCAGCAGATCAATAACCGATTCGTACCAGGCTGCCTTCGTGAGTTTCTCCATGGGGTCGAGGTCAGAGTCGGCAACCTGTTGCTGGATGGCCTCGAGCAGGGCGATGTCGAAGGGTACGGATCCGGGGACGGGCGTGGCCGAGGCTGCAATGCGCGAGAGCGCGGTCTGTAAGTTCTTCGCCATGCCCTCTGCATGGTCTCTATCCCTGAAATCGCCCCAGATATAGAAAGATTGGTTGCCTATGCTGAACTCGGGCCGCAGTCCGTCCCATTGCACAACAGCAACACTGAACGAATTCAGGGCGGGCTGCGCAGACTCTTGCAAGTGGCGCTCGGCGCTATCGGCAATAAGGCCTATAGCGTATTCATCTCGGAAGGGGTCAGGGGCGGGTTGCCCTACTGGCGTGATAATGTATTTTTCCTTTAGTTTTTCAGCAGTCTCCTTGTATGAAGCACAGGCCGCATTGTCCTTTTCAACTGTTTCAACCACCTTCATGTAGATACTATCGTAAATATCCCCGCTTACAGGTTCCCGCTCTACGAGTTGGGCCGGGGAGCCGCTGGCCTCTCCCTTTACCTCTCCTTGGGAGGCGGCGGATAGCACGCAGCGTAGGTCAGCGACCAATGCAGCATCGTTGTGCCAATCTGCAAACTTCTGAAGTCGCTCTTTTGCGGCTTGAAGTTGGGCGGCTGAATACAGGGGTGTAGATTGTTCGTTATTCATAACCTGGTGCCCGGTACCGCCGGGCGGCGGATTTAGATTTCTTGGATGTCAATGCCGTGTATCTGGAGCATCAGCTTCTTCTTGAGCCGGTAGGTCGGCAGCTTGCGGGTCACCTTCGACTTCACGTCCTCCACCACCAGCTCGCCCGCGCGGTAGTACTGGAAGTCGGCCACGTACCTGGCCACCACCTTACCCTCCACCTCGAGGTCGTACTCCACCTGCATACGCAGGTCCTTGATCTCCTTGGTGATGGCGAGCATCTTCAGCTCGGTGTAGCGACGGGCCTCCTTTTGCGAGTCGAACTCGATGCCGTCGATCAAGGTTTTCTTGGCGCCGTACTTGTTCGCGCGCTTCTCAGGCTTGCTGGCGCCAGCTGGTGCCGGCGCGCCGATCTCCTGCCACCCGCGGATAGTGCCCTTCGCCTGCAGCCGCTCGAGGTCTTTTTCGCTGAATCCCATCAGAACGGCCCTCCTTCGAGTTGATCGTCGATTTCAAGTCGCGCACCGGGGTTGAGGTAGGATCCGTTGGTGCCCACAGGCTTCCAGCTACCGCCTCCCAGTGTGGCCGCCATGTTTCGGTTGGTCTGGAAAGTGCGAAACTGCTCCACTGTCATCCAGCGCTGCACCTCGAGCACAGTGTGCATCGGCACCTTCTCAAGCGCACCGTTGCGGTTTTTCTTGAAATGGATGTCGGCCATGTTCTTCAGCGCCGGATCGACGGTGAGCTCAGTTTCTCCGTAATCCTCCCGCGTTAGGAAAGCCACCACGTCCGCATCCTGCTCAATAGCGCCGGACTCCCGCAGGTCGGATAGCATCGGTTTGCTGCCGGCACGCTTCTCGATCTCGCGCGAGAGCTGCGAGAGCGCGATGATCGGCACCTTCAGCTCCTTTGCAAGGCCCTTGAGCCCGCGCGTGATCGTGGCGATCTCCTGCTCCCGGTTGCCGCCCTGGCGCAGCGAGCCGCTCATAAGCTGGAGGTAGTCGATGATGATGAGGCCGATTGCGTGCAGGTTCAAGAGGCGGCGGCACTTGGCGCGCAGCTCGAGAAGGTTGAGGCTGTGCGAGTCATCGATGAAGATGGGATACTGCGCCAACTTCTTCACCCCGTTGTCGTGCAGCGCCTGCAGGCCCGGCTCGTCGAGCTTACCCTTCACGATGCGCTCCAGGTGGATGCCGCTTTCTGCACTAAGCAGGCGGTCGGTGAGCCGCTCCGTGCTCATCTCCATCGAGAACACGGCTACAGGCGTCGGCTTGAACCGGTCGGCGGCAGCATTGCGGGCCAGGTTGAGGGCAAAGGCAGTCTTACCTACCGAAGGCCGTGCAGCAAGGATGATCAGGTCCGTGTCCTGCCAGCCGCCGGTAACCTTGTCGATGGAAGGAAACCCGGTGGGCACGCCCGTAAACTCCACCTCCCGAGTGGTGAGATCCTGAATGTGCACAAACCGGTCGATCACCACGTCGCGCACATGGCGCGCATCGGCCTTGACGCCATGCGTTGCCAGCTCGGAGAGCTCCGAATTCACATGGTCGAGCCCTTCGAAGGCATCGATGCTCATGTCGAAGGCAGCCGCGAGCCCCTCGCCACAGATGCGGATCTGCTCACGCTTCAGGTACAATTCGTGGAGGATGTGGGCGTGCTGCTCGATGTTAGTGGAGCGCACCACGTTCAGCGTCAACTTCGTGATTCCGTAAGGGCCGCCCACGGCTTCGATTTCGCCGCTCTTCGTAAGCTCGTTGTAAAGCAGCACCTCATCGACCTTGCCGCCAGGCAGGGCACGCAGCCGCAGGATGCCATCGTACACCCGCTGGTGCGCATCAACGTAGAACGATTCTTTGCGAAGGATCGGTGTGACGATATCCACGGCCTCCTTGTCGATGAGGCAGGCCCCGAGTACGGCGGCCTCGGCCATCGGGTCGTGCGGCGGCACTTTGCCATACACCAGCGCGCCAGGGTCTGTTTCGATAGGGCGCTGCCCTTTTCTGTTCGTCTTGCTCATGCCTGTCCGTGTTTTCTGTTGAACGCATCGAGATCACGCTGGCGCGCGGCGAGATAATCATCAGCCCGGTCGCCGCCAAATGGCAACGTGCCGGCAGCTGTATTCAGGTTCTCGGGTTTGAACCAGACAGCGATCATCTTCTGCTTCCAGTTCTTGACCGGGTTACCGCGGCTGTCTTTCCATCCAGCCGTTGAATAGTACTCGTGTGCTTTCCGGGCAGCGGCCTTGCTGTACCCCTTCTCCTCGAAGAAAGCTTCGACCTCCTGGACTGGTGGTGGAACTAAAACGCCCTTCTTCTGCTGCCCTTGGTCGGACGAGGGCGGCGGCGAAGCCGGCGGTTCTCCTCCCTTCCTTTCCTGTTCCCTTCCCTTCCCTTCCCCTACTTTCACTAGACTATCATTAGTCGACTCATAGTCTAGTGTTCGAGGAGGCGGAATTTCAGAGGGTTTTTCGTTGGTTTTGTCAATCTTCTGGTGCTCCGTGAACGTAAGGATCTGGATGACTGCCAATTCTTTTACAGGCTGCTCTGGGGTCGATACCCTGCCGTCGGCATTCACATCGACCTTGTACCTGAGGATGAACCCGGCTCGCTGCAAAGCGTCCAGCCCTTTGTCCATATCGTAGTTCTCAAAAGGAAAGATTTCGGCCTTCAGACGCTTTGGCCTGTCGAGCAGCCGGCCCTCCCGGTCAGCTTGCGTCCAAAGCCCGATGAAGAGCAGGCGCGCCATCGCTGGGAGTTCAGCGAGCTCCTCGTTGAAAAAAAACTGCGGTTTGATTGTTCGGATGCGTGCCATTACTATTCTCGTCTATATGTTATCGTTTGTGCATTTCCGTTAAGCGGTTAGCATTTCTTAACAGGCCGGGGCCAAAAAAACGCGGATCGCCCGCTGGTGCTTTTCAGTACGGCCCCTGCTCCGGGTCGCCGCGCAGGTGCGCCTCGCACTTCCTGGCCGCCTCCTCCCACTCGCTTGCCCCGGCCGAGTGATACTGCTTCCGCTTCAGGAACGACCCGTAGAACTCCGTGTTGGGCGGGTACACCATGTAGCAGTCGCCGTCGCGCGACAGGTGCTCCAGCTTGCCGGCGCCGCGGCGGGTGCCGGTGGTATGCCGGTACAGGAAGTCCCGGTCCTGGTAGTAGCTCACGGTAGGCATGTCGAGGGCGGGCGTGGTCAAGGAAAGCGGTTGCTGGTGCATGCTGCAGGTTTTAAGCGGTAGCGGATTTAATGTGGTAGGCTGCCGGCATGGCGTTGTGCTCCACGCCGTCGAGGCGGCGGCCGGCGACCTTCTTGCCGACGTTGTACATGTCGCAGTAGGCCTGTCCCGGGTGGGCAGTGAACGTGTGCTTCCGCCTGGCAGCACGGAAGTCGCGCTCTGCCCAGTTTCCCCACTGCTTGAAGAAGAAGTCGACGCCGGCGGCTGCGCACTGATCACGGAGGGTGCGGGCCCAGTCGGGGTGCATGGGTCGGGCGCCGGGGCCACTCTCGCCGCCGCAGATCACCCAGTCGATGGCTATGCCTGCTTGATAGGGGAACAAGCGCCCTTCCGGCATCTTCCGCGCGTTGAACTTATGGCTACCGCACCAATACCCAGTGCGGCCGCAGTCGGGGCAGGCTTCGTTATAGTCGCCTCCGAAGTAGCCGCGGCACCCGGAGCATTGCCAATCGATCTTCAGCCAGCGGGAGACATCCACCGGTCCCAGCAACGGCTCGCAGCTGAGGAAGCGAACGGCTGCAGGCGTGCGCAGCAGATGCGGGATGCGGGCGTCGGCTGCCTTCTGGTCCTCTACGGACACGCCGAGCCAGACGTTGGGGATTGCGCCTCCTTCGAGCATCTGCGCTTTGGCGTGGAATGCTTTTTTCAAAATGGCGCCGCTCTTCTTCCCAAAGAGGACTTTATCCATTTCGTGCATGATGTTGGCGATCGTGCAGGGCTTTGCGAAATACGCCTCCATCCGCTTCGCCCGCTTCGTAAGCACTTGGTACGTGTGGTCGGTGAGCGCCATTACCGCGAAGGCGCGATCGAGGACAGCATCGGGCACCGACTCGTGGAACAGGTCGCTCATGGAGTTGACGAAAACGAAGTCCGGCTTCTTCCACGAGAAGGGTAGTAGCATGCGGTCTTCGATCACGTTGATCTGGCCGGTCCAGTTACGGGCACCGCTGGCGGTCTTTTCCACGGTACCGTCGAAGATGCCAGCCATCAGCGGGTTGTGCAGCCGGATCCAGGCGGTGTGAATAGCGTAGCAGTTCTTGCAGCCGGCAGATACCTTGTCGCAGCCGATAAGGAAGTTCCAAGTCTTGCCGGTCCATTCGATTGAGGAGTTGTCGCTCATAAAAAGAGGTTGTAGGTTATCGTTTGCTTTGTTCACGGTTGAAGTAGATCATCGCCTGCTGGCCAGCCCATCGTCCCATGTGCACCGGCACCGCGTTGCCAATGAGCTTGTAGGAGCTGCGGGCGTTCTCGAAGTGGAAGTCATCGGGGAATCCCTGCAGGCGAGCATACTCCCGGACCGTGAACGGGCGTACACCATGCGGGGCGGCCGGGTCTTTCACGAGGCGGGTGCCAAGGTCCTTTGCATAGTGGGCTACGCAAGTAGGCGCCAAAGCTGCCGGGTCGGCCGGATCGACGATGATCGGTCGGTCACGGTATTTGCCTGCGAGCCGGTGGTGCACGTAGTCGGGCATGTCGTATACGGGATCGTTCTCGATGATATCCCGGAGCCGAATGCGATTGCCGGGCACCGGCGGCTGGATGAAAAACGGGCGGCGGGTACCCACCAGCAGAAGACGCTTGCGGCGCTGAGGCAGCCAGTAGGCGGCATCCACCGGGCAGAACACATTCACGAAATAGTCGGGCAGCTGCGTCATCGCCTCCATCACTACCTGGAACTTCTTCATGCCGGGTACGTTCTCCACCCAGTACATCTCCGGCCGCTCGATGGCCACATGCCGGAAGAAGTGCAGGAATAGGTCATCGCCGGTGCGAGTGCCGTGGATATCCGCAATGGTGCTGTACCGCTGGCAAGGATAGGTGCCGAGTATGATGTCGCTCTTTGGCTGCTCCTTCACGGTCTTGTCCTTGATGTCGGCGCGCAGCACCTTATGTCCGAAGTAGCGAGGGTTTGCCTCCATGCAGTCGGTGGCATCCTTGTCGAGGTCAAGCGACTGAATCATCTCCACGCCCGCCTCCATCATCCCGATCTCCATGCCGCCGCCGCCGCTGAAATATCCTTTTGCTGTGGGCTTGTACATTATGCTTTGTTGTATTTGTACTCCGTCCAGGAGCAGCTTTTGAATGTTGCGCGGTGATTCACCCACCGCGTAAAGGCTTTTTGGTAAGGGTCGCTCTTGTTGTACGGCATCACATAGGGCATGCAGCCCATATCGGCCAGCGTCATAACCCTTTCGAGGTCCTCCTCAGGCGTCGTATCGAATCCGATCAGGACAAAGAATTGCATCCGTGTGCAGGGGATGCCGGCGGCGTTGCAGCGCTGGATGCCCTCTTTCACGATCCGGCCGTCCTTGTACTTATCCCACGCGAACGTGAGGTATCGCTGGTTGAATCGTGAGTTGTAGTAGCGCACGGTGGCCAGCAGCTCCGCCTGCTCTTCGGTGATAATCCGGATGTTCAGGCCTTGGATAAAGCATACCTTCAAGTTGAGCTCGCGGATGCGCAGCAGGTTGGCTTTCCACTCGGGACCGCCGAAGAAGTCGTTGTCGAGCAGCATCAGCCGGTCGCCGCCTTTCGGATTGAGCAGCAGGCCGTCGATGGTGCTGTTCAACTTGGGGCGGCCTTCCTTCTGGGGCACGCAGCAGAACTTACACACGAAGCGGCACCCTTTCATTGAAAACCCAATGTGGTAGTCACAGGCGGGGTACAGCGAGTAGGAAGGCACACACTCCTCGATCTCGGCCGGCAGCCGGTTCTTAAAGTCGATCCCGGTACCTCCCACCAGCGTTTTGCCCGTCGGCAGTTGCGGCATTTCCGAAAACGAGAAGATCTTCGAGGCATAGATGCGGTCGTACTGATCATCCCACAGCGGCCCCTGGTACCACTCAACGAGGTGTCCCTGCGCCTCGTGAAAGGTCGCCACCTGCATGAGGGCCAGATTCGGGTATGCTCCGTCGACTTGTACCATGCCTATACGCATTGCGCGGGGTCATTTGAGGGGTCAAATAATTCGGTCTGGCCTTTCGTGCGGCCGGCGATCACGTCGCGGATCGGTCCGCCCTGGAACATCGTAAAGCCGATCTGCTGCTCGATGCCGTCGATGATGGCTACCGCTTCAGGGTCGTGCTTATCAACCTGGCGCAGGTCGTGCACCGTCATGTAGATGCAGACGCGGCAGGAGAAACGGCGCAGGTGCTGGTACACCGGATGCAACGGGATGCTGCGCGCGGAGAGGTAAGCCAGCACTTCCACCTCCGTCCAGTCCTTGATCGGGTTCCACTGCCACACGGTGCGCTTCGAGTTCTGCTGGATGCGGCGCAGCTTCGACAGGCGCTTCCGGCCGGTACTTTCTTCGGAGCGGATGCCCATGCAGCTGATCACTACCGGATCCGTTACGTTCCTACGGATCCACGTTTCGATGGGGCCGCGCTTCAGGTCGCTCGTGCACTGGCGCGTCTGCATGCCGGGGAACTTGCCGCGGCGCTCGGCCATCGTGAGGAGGGTCTTGTTCGGGTTGCGGCACACGTCGAGCTCAAGGCCGGAGATCTGACGCACCATATCGCGGCACCACTGCTCGGTGCCCGGATGCTCCCAGCCGGTGTCAGCGAACACCACGCGCTTCGGCATGTCGGGGTAGCGCTCACACAGGTAGGCGAGCATCGCGCAACTGTCCTTTCCGCCGGAGAAGTTGATTACGAGGGTCATTTCAGTATTCAGTGTAAGCGGTGAGAAGAATGATCACATAGCCTTCGTCGCACACGCCTACAACAGCGGTATTGCCCGACCAGCTGGGCTGCGCGACCCATAGGGGCGTATCCACATCCATGAGGAACTCGCCGCCCTTCCATCCAATGAGGCGCTTACCCACCGTCTCTTTGAGCATGGTGAGAAAGGCTGACAATTTGGGTGCTTCGGCTCCGGTGTCGATATCGGCGCAGAAGTCAAGAGCGAGCTCGGCATAGAGGCCACGCCATGAATGCACGCCGTTCGGGAATGAGTAGGCAAAGTCGAATCGCACTTCTGCCTCTTCGCGACCCTCCCGGTTGTATTGATGGTAGTTAGCGATGCGCTCGAGGTGTTCGATAAGGCCACCAAGCGTGAGCTGCGGGAGGCCGCCGGGTTCAGTTATTCTGTTCATCAGGCTGCAGGTTCATTGGTGAAGAGATCGTCGATTAGGAGTAGCTGGTTCTTGCCCTCCTTCGCCGCCTTATGGTTCTTGATGTTGAGGTCGAAATAGGAAGCCTTGAGCTCCATGCTGATCGACTTACGCCCCATCTTGATGGCTTGGAAGCCTTCAGAGCCGATGCCGCCAAAGGGGCTCAGTACCCAGTCACCTGGATTGCTCCACAGGTGCGCAGCGCGCTCAATGGTGGGGAGCTGTAGCGGGCAGATGTGCTTTTCGTCACGGTCACCGCGACCCTTCCTGCCGTTGAGCGTATCACCGTAGTCGATGTCCATCCAAACCGGAGAGGCGTACTTCTGCCACAGATCGACCGGAATATTGCATCGGACGGGGTGCGCGTGCTCACCTGGCTTACGGAACACCATCAGATAGTCCGGCAGCCCGACCCGGCTCATGGCCGCATCCTTCTTCACCTGCTTATGCAGCAGCCCCAGCGCCTTGGTGCGTTGCATCTCCACAACGGGATCTTTCCAGATAGTGACCCGTGAGTGAAAGATGAAACCGGCCCGCTCGAATGCCTCCCGGATCATGGCCGGGAAATCGCGGAGGCCTATGTAGCCCTCCTTTCCCTTCTGCACCGGAAGATCCATACAGTGCACTGCGACATTGCGACCGCTCCAAAGCACCCGGTACAGTTCTGGCACCAGAAAGGAAAAGGCGGTAAAGAACTCGTTGTAGTCTTTGCTGTTGCCCATGTCCTCTAGTTCGTCGGAGTAGGTGTAGAGCTCAGCGAAAGGGGGAGAAAAGATCGAGAAGCCGACCGATTCATCCGGGATCTCTTTGATGCGACGAACGCAGTCCCCCTCCATCAGCCACATATCGGGCGCCTGGATGGTGCGCTTCGGCGTCAGCACGCGGGTCACTTCTTCGGTGAAGCACCCGTTCATGTGCTTTTGCATGGCCTGCTGCATTTCCTCATGCCGCGATTGCTTACGGCGAATCGAGTCGCGCACGTTCTGCATCGTATCGCTCGTGATCAAATGGATGTTGACCGCCTGCGTCTGACCGAAGCGGTAGGAGCGCCGAATCGACTGATACAGCCCCTCAAAGGAAAAGTCAAGGGACGGGAACACCTGGTTACGGCAGTGCTGGTAGTTGAGGCCAAACTGTGCGATGCGTGCCTTCGTGATTAATACCCGGAAGGCACCGGCCGCGAACGCAAGCAGGTTCTTTTTCTTCACTTCCGGCTTGTCCGATCCGCGCACTTCCACTGCATCGGGAATGAGGCGGCGCAGGGCATCGCCCTCCGGATCCTGCTTGATCCAGACGATGAACGCTTCCGAAGACCCGTTCACCAGCTCCGCGACCTTTGCCATCCGCGCATCCATCGTGGCCCGGAGCTCCGCGTTGTGATCGCCGGCCGAGACCGCCTTATCGTTGTACAACTGGCCGTTGTCGCGCTTTTCAGTGATGATCTGGTGCTCATGATATACCAGATCTGGCAGCACGTACCCTTCATCCGAAAACCCGATGTCGGAAGGCCTTGAAAGCATGATGGCCCACGTGCTTACGAACTGCCAGAAGCGATCCTGAGCGTGGCCTTTCAAGCGCCATTGGGAGGTGTCGCCACCGTCATGGATGAAATACATGGCGAGCATCTCCGCGCGGCTCATCACGCCAAGGAATTCAGAATGGTTACCCAGCTCCATCGGGTCATTGGGCGAGGGCGTAGCGGTGCAGCACAGCTTGTAAGGCGTGTCCGAAAAAAGTTCGATGATCAGGTTTCGGGTGGCGCCCTCTTCGTTCTTCAGGATGGAGCTTTCATCGAGTACAATACCGGCGAATAGGGAGGTGTCGATGTTTCCCAGTTGTTCGTAGTTGGTGATGTAGATGCCCGGCTGCACTGTCAGGCCGTCCGCCGCCGGCGGGCATTCCACAACCGGCCCAAGGCCGAAGCGATCTGCCTCCCCTTTCGTTTGCTCAGTGACCGCCAAGGGTGCGAGGATGAGCACGGGCTTTTCGGTATGTGTTACGACTTGGCGAGACCATTCCAGCTGCATCAGAGTCTTGCCGAGGCCGCAATCGGCGAAGACAGCGAAGCGGCCTTTCTTGAGAGCGATCGGTACGATATAACGCTGAAAGGGGAAGAGTGCAGGATTGAGTTGCATGGCTTCTACCTCGAAGCCGCAGTCGATGTGGGCCTTCACTTTTGAGGCCAGGAATTCGTCGTAGGTCTTGTATTTTACTTGCTCCATGGTATGCTTATTCTTTGTCTTCGAGAAAGGCGGTGATGAGGGCGATGAAAATGAGGACGGCGGTGATCGGTCGCTGGAAGCTGATGCCGGTCTCGTCGTAGCGCATCTTGCCGACGAAAAGGGAGGTGATCAGCGCCAAGCCAACGATGAGCGCGTATGTCCAGAAGGGATAGGGCTTCATGTTATGCTGCTTTTGTAAAGGGTACATTGGTAAGCTGGCGGCCGTTGCCATGCTTCACACGTACCGGAAAGAGGTTTTGTTTGGTCGATCGCCGTTCAGGTAACGGCGCAGGTATTGCGGATTGATGCCGGCCACGTCGGCGGCCTCACCAGCGTAGTCGTAGAAGATCCCGGTTTCGAGGTTGAGTACCAGGCGTGCCCGGTTATTGGCAGCGCCTACTCCCTTTGACTTCCCCTGCATCTTGCGCCGGGTCTCCTCCGTGTGCTTCCTACCGAAAAACGGGTTCTGCTGCCCTTTCAGTTCCGGCTTTATGCGCCCTTGCTGGTAAGCTCTGCGAAGTCCTGCGGCGATACTTTGACGATGGTCCTCTGAAAGGGTGCTACCGCTTCGGTGCTGGCTGAGTAAGCGCTTGGTCTCTTCGCTGCGCTTTATACCTCTGGAACTCGATGCCGTGGGACTGGCGTTCACGCAGGTTTCCCAATTGAAGAAGCAGTCAAGGTAGTGCTGCTCCTTGGTATCAAGTTCCTCGGGCAGGCAAGTGCAGAGTATTGTGAGGAAAGGCTGTCCATGCTTATTGTAAACCCGTTGCAGAAAGGTGTTATCGTGATCGCCACGCTTCAGGGCACGCAGGTGCTGGGACCACCGGACGCGGATATCCACACTTTGACCGATGTAGAAGTAATCCACTTCCGGAAGGTCCCAGCCGATTGCGTATATACCTGTTTGCTTTTGCATTGGAGGTCGTTGTTCTTAGGGTAGCAACAGAAACGGGATTACTGCGTGATCACCACGAAGCCCTCGCAGGCTTCGAGCTGCGCGTTGAAGATTTCATCCGTGCGGCGCTGCATCAGTTCGTGCAGCTCCACCGATTCAAACCAGAAGCGAGCACCACCGTCGGTCACGTCGAGGCAGATCTCCACGCGAAAGCGCTCAGGATCCTCGCCTTTGAAAACGGGGATGTTCAGAATGAACTCGGTCGGCACGTTCGTGTTCACCGTCTTCTGAAGGTTGTTCGTTCGGTTGCCTCGGGTATCGCTTGCTTGCTGCATGTCCGTGCTCGCCTGGGCATTGAAGGCCATGTAAGAGGCGAGGAGGCTAGCGTGCTTGTCCGCGTCATTGTCGAACCAGACCTTATTGAAGCGGATCAACTTCACCAAGGCTTCACGGGTAAACGTGGTGGTCGTGTTGATGCCGAATTGCTTCAGCTCGTCGGAAACTTCGAGGCGGGCAACCACTTCGGCGCCATAAGCGTCTTCGGGATCGAGTTCGAGGCGGATCGTGAGGTCCTTTTTGTTCACGATCACGATGGCTTTGGAGAGGTCGACATTCTGGTGGCCGTGGCCACTCTGCCGGCGTACGCTCAGAAAGTCCGATACTGCGGTAATGTTGCCGGCGATCCTGATACTGCGCGGCGGCTTGGGCTCGAGGGCGACCCCTTCCCGGATGACGATCTCGCCTGCCGGAGCGTTGATTTGGAGTTCTGTTTTCATGATTATCCGTTTGCGGTTTTAGGAATAGTGAAGAGGACCTGGCGGCGCTCGTTCGGGCGAAGGCGACGCGATCCTACGAGCTCGCCGTTCTCGTCGTAGGTCTCCATCATACCTTCCTCGTGGTTGGCCATGTGATAGAGTTGTCCGAACACTTTCGCCTGGCGGGTTTTGATCTCGGTGAGCAGCGCCTTGTTAGCCTGCGCCAGCGGATCCATATCACGCTTGAATTCGGCCATCACTTCTTTTTTTTTGTCCTCCATTTCGGAGAGCTTGATGGCGTTGTCGGTGAGGGTCTCGCGTTTTAAGTCGAGCTCCTCCGGGGAGAGCGGCTTGAGATACTCGGTCACTTCGATGCTGTCAGCGTTCTGCTGCATCAGCTGTTTCCTTACTTCCGGGGAAACGTCCGGCATGAAAACTTTGCTCATGGGCTTTAATTATTGGGGGTTTGATGTAGCGGGTTAGAAATCGTTGTCGAAATCATCGGTGTCACGGCCAACAGGAACCTCAGCACCCATGCCGAGGGAGAGGCGCATCTGCGTGTTCTTTTCGAGCATGCTCTTCACGTCCCACGACTCGATTGGCTTTGACTGCAGGCGCTCCGCATAGGCACGCGCCGTTACTTCATCCACGGGATTGATCGCGTAGATAGCAGAGGAGCCCAGGAGGCGGGTGAAAGGCGGCTGCGTGGCCGTTTCAGGCACATCCACGCGGAGCATGTTGGTACCGGCTACGTTCTGCTCAGTGCAGCGGCCGGCAATCTTGGAGTGGCCGAAGAGTTCAACGACGCACCAGAGGTCGAATTTTTCCTGTTGCATATTAAAAAGGGGTTTTACCGAAGTCAGGAATTAGAGCGCGGGCACGGTTTTCGTTGCCGTGAGGCTGTAGGTTTTCAGCTCCTCCACGGGATCCAGCCCCATACGCTCGATGTTGGAGCGGAGCTCGCCCTCATAGTCGCCCCACATCTCGGCGAGCAACTGGCGGCACTTCGTGATCCGCTCCTGGAGCTGCGCGATCTTCTCCTCGCAGTGCGCCACATCCCATACACGGAAGCGAGCGAAGAGCGGCATGCCGTCGTAGTTGTTGCGGTAGCGCAGTTCGTCACAGGCCTCGAGGTAGTCGGGGTCCTCGATCGAGAGGTAGTTGCCGGCATAGAAAAGCTTTTTCTCCTCCGCCACGAGCAGGTGCTCCGGCATGTTGTTGAGGCAGTAGAACAGCGAAGCTTTCTCTTTTGCCCACAGCCACATGTACCCGCGCAGCTGCCACTCGTACTCCCAGGTGAGCGAGGCCTTGCCGAACGTGAACCGATCCCAGGCGTTCTTGATGTCGTACACGATGCCGTCCGGAGCAATGCAATCGGCCTCGCCGTGGATCCAGCCGTTGTGCTTCCGCTCTTTGTTCTTAACGAGCAGGCGGCCGGCATAGAGGGACGCATTGAGCAGCGTGATGCCGTCCTCCTCCATATACTTGCCTTTCTCAAAGTACTTGCTATTGATCTCCTTGCGTATGCCGTTGATCTCGCCGATGAAGAGCTCGTGCAAGTAGGTCTCGTTGGATTGCGTCCACTTGCCCGAAGGGCTCATGATCTTGCCGAGGGCGGAGCAGCGGAATTCGTAGTTGGAAAAGTTCATACGGTAGCGGTTGACGGGGTGATCAATTCGGGGTTCTCGTAGATGTTGCCGACCACTGTCATGGTCAAGACCACAGTCAGTAGAGCCCATCGCCAATTGTTATTTACACATCGGGCAACGTATTGCCCCTTTTCAAATTCCACGATGTGAGCAGGCCCCTTTTCGGTTCGGATGATATCCCCCTCGTAGATCTCGCGGCCACTCCATTCCAAGGGCGTCTTGCCGCTGCGTGTCCAGGCGTCGCATTCGGCCTCTGACAGTTGCTCCCATTTGGTCGCATCCTTGAGTCCGGTGTACTGCATGAGCACTTCGCCATCTATGCCGGCCATGTTTTGAGGAGGTACTTTGACGCCGCCGCCGCTTGCTGCCGAATACATCGTGTGGACGCCTTGCATGCGCCCGTCGCGCCACATCCTAAATTTTATTTCCCTGTTCATTTAAGTAGGTTGAAATGGGCAACTGCCCAGTGAGAAAAGGTTTTGAACGTCTTATTGATGGCCCTAATCTGCCGAGACAATCCTTCTTCGCCGCTGATTACCGGTATCGAGTGTGCTTCGCAATACATATCCATGATGAACTGCTGCAGCTCATGATCTTCCACCGGCACCCCGCGCTTGATGAACCATCGCTGCAGGTGGTAAGCTGCGTGATGGTGCCGGTCGGAGCTTAGGTGAGGATTGGGCAAGCATCGATCGTACATCACGTTGCTTTGAGGTCAAGCACCTTTTGGTTGTACGTCGCCTTCAGGTCCTCGTCGAGCGTAGAGGGATCGATGTCTTCGAGCTGGGCGAGCGTCGTGGCCGCGCCGATGAATTCGGCGATACGCTGGCGCTCCTTCTCGGCGCTGGCCTCCTCGGAGGTGGGCGTAGTGTTGTCGATATACTCCACGTCGAGCGTCTCGGCGTCGCGGATGATGCTTTGATCAGCCAGAGCGGCAGTCTGCATCTCGATGGAAAGCGGCGCGAACTTGGAGAGCAAGGCCTTCAGCACGGTCTTCGTGGCCATGGCGTCGAAGTTGTCCTGCCACATGCCGAAGCCTTTTTTGAAGGTCTGCGAGTACTTCTTGCCGTGGGCGTTGAGCTCCTCTACGGTAGCGTAGAGGGTCTTCTCGAAACCGTTGAGCAGTTGGAAGGAAGCGGCATAGCCCACGATCTTCGTGCCCTTCTTGGTGAAGTCGAACCGAAAGCCGGTGAGCGGGTTCTGCTCGACGATCTGGCCCTCGTAGATGGGCGTGGCTGCGATCGTGCGGAACTGACCGGAGCGCTGGGCCAACTGGATAAAGCCCTTGTACCCCATCTGGAACTGCGCCACATCGACGTACTGGCCGTTCTTCTTTTGCTTGTACGGCACGATATACGCAAAGCCCAGGTTATTGTTAAGGGGAAGATCCAGGGTGGCTGCGACCGCCGCTGCCTGATAAATACTGGTCGGGTCGCAGTTACGGAGCAGGTCGTTCTGGGCTACGATCTGGAGCACGGAGGTGATGAAAGCCGGGGCGCGCTTGCCGAGCATCTCGGCGAACTTGGCCTTAACGTCCTCGCGGGAGAAAAGGCCTTTGACGCCTTGGGGTTGGGTTGTTGTGAGTTCTGTGGACATATTACTGATTTACTGAGTGATGGTTTGCGTGAGCGAAGCGTCGTGCTGACGGGCGAAATGGCGGATCGTAGCCTCTTCGATATCGTCGAGTTTCTCGGTATAGGCTAGCAGATCCTTTACGTCCGCGCCGTTCCAGGCGACGGACTCGAGGTCCACGCTGTAGCGCTCGTACACGTCGATCGGTGATGCACTGGGATCGAAGTAGCCGACGAAGCCGATGTGCAGCTCGCCGATAGTCTCCTCAACTATCTTGAGGTCGCGTACGATCTTGTGCTTGAGCGGCAGTATAAATACCTGCTCCTTAAATTCTTGCTTTTGCATAACTTTATGCTGATTAGTAAATGATCGATGTAAAGCCCCCGGTGTCGCGCTGCAAGCTCACGGGGGCTTTGCTTTTACTCCTCTCCCTCCCCTTCGCCTTCTTCCTCGTTCTCACCAGGCGGCAGGTCTGCCGGAGGTGCGCCAGCGCCTTCGTGGGGGATGGTGCTTTCGGCAGCGGGGGCCGTTGCGGTTTCAGTGTCGGCAGTAGATGTGTCCTGCTGCAGATCTTCGTCGTGCGTACGGTTCTCGTCCATGGGTATTACCGGGTGCCAGAGCCGGCGTGGTTAAATCTTTGTGCTGTCGATATTGTAGTCGCCGCGCAGTTTGAATGCTGCGTGCTCGTCGGGCATGGCATCATCCATCTTCCGCAGTGCGCTGGAGAGGTCACGCAGGCCGGTGCGCATCTGGTTCCAGGTGTTCTTCTCAGAACTGAGCGCAGCATCGCGCAGGCCGCCAGCGTTGTCGTAGAGCGCTTCGATCACGGCGATTTGGATTTGAACAGCTTCGCGATAAGTCATTGTTGGCCGGTGACCGTAGCCGGTGCGGTTTAAAGAAGGTGGCTGCTGCGGGAACTCGTGTATAGTAAGCGGGTGTAGCCCGTTGTCTTGGTGCAGCAGCCAGCCGGTACAGGTTTACTTCATAATTGATAGCCCTCCTGCAGCGGCCTGATATCGTTAAGCAGAGTAGTTGTAGAAACACTGGGGTAGAAACCCCGGTGTGTTGCAACCAAAACTAACTGCATGTGAAATCGTCAAAGAGCGTTGAAAGATGCCGGTCTGTTCCCGGCTGTCAAACCGCTCCACACTCGCTGGAGCACTGCCTTATGAGGTTTCCCCCACGTCACGGAATTGCACCGTGTCCTTCACTCGATCTCGGTTAGCGAGCAGAGTTGCACTGCCTGCGTGGACCCCACGGAATCGAACCGCGATCTTCGACTGCGGAACCAACCAACCGCAACCGACGCTCTACCATTGAGCTATAGGCCCTTCTACCTTCACCGCCCAAACCTGCTGCACGGGGAATCCCTTTGGATCGATGAAGGTGTGCAGCCTCAGATTGGTGTGCTCGGCTGCCACGCACGTATGTTGAGTCAAAGAACTTCGGAGAGAAAGGCCAGCGTCGACACACCAGCCGGGTCGGTAATGCTTGCTTATGAAAAGAGGTTGACTACCATAGCGCCGTTCCTGCGCTTCGCTTCCCGCTCCAGCATCCGGAAGGCCTTGGCAGTGATCTGTGACCGCAGCCCGTCCGGCGCCTGCTGCACATCCTGCAGCAGCTCCTCGACAATCTGGCGGAAGATCTTGTTACCGGGATCGGGACCAAGCAGCAGCGGATGGTAGGCCGCCATTTTGATCTTCGTGAAGTCGGATACCATCAACTGCATGTGCAGCTCCAACTCCCAGGCGTTCAGGTCGCCCGGCTCGCCTTTACGCACGTTGCGCATCGGAGAGCGCCGCCCAGCAGCGATTACGACAGCCATCAACGCGACAATGAAAAAGATCTCAAGCGGTGTAGGTTCGGTATACATCTGGATGGATTTAAGAAGTTGCGGGGTTCGATCAATACAGTTTGCGAACGAAACGGGTGGAGGTCCGTACCGGGCAACGGCCGCGAATTTGTCGGCGCGTCAACGCATCTTCACGCATCACGTGAATCAGCAACAGCATAGAAACAAGGGCGAAGCCATATATAACGCGGGCTATCCGGGAATCGAGATTGTAGATGTCTTCGGAAAGAGTCACCTTAACGGCTTGCCTCTTGGGGCGCTCAGCTGCGACCGGAGCGATCGGCGCGTAGAAGGTCGGGGTAAGCAGTGCCATGGCAGTTAGAAGTGGTGGCGCTCGGCGATCTTGCCGCCAGGGATGCCGGTGATTAGGATGATGTTGAAAGCGATGCCGCTGTAGCAGGGGCGCATCAGGCGGCCTGCGATCTGCTGCTGCAGGCTGTAGGCGGACAGCTCGCGGCTGTAGTCCAGCGATGCGGCATGCTTCACCGCCGCCTCTTCAAGCTTCCAGGCGCTGCCTACAGCTTGCAGGTGCTTCCAGATGCATTCGGTGCCGTTACCGGTCGTTACCTTTTTGATCTTCACGCCGAAGGAAGGGCCGGCGCCAGGGAAGCGGTTAGAGGCGGTGCGAATAGCCTCAGCATGGATCACGTACTCGACCTGCTCAGCCTGCACCTGAAGCCCGGCAGCGATCGTAGCGAGCGGCAAAGTGCACCGATACGTGAACTTTTTTTCTACCTTTGACATCGTAGTTGATTTTGATGTTATCGAAGCCCGCAGCTGAACCCTGCGGGTTTTTTCATTTCACGCGGGTGATAGGGATAGACCACTCACGAAGCACCTGACCAACTTCGAGTTCGTCAATAGCATCAGCCAGGCGAGCGAGATCCTCTTTGTCCATACCATCATAGTTGGCAGAAATGATTTCACCGAGCGTGGCTTCGTGACCGTCTACTTCAAAAAGGCGTTTCATAACAGTGTTGATTTTGATTGGTTTTTATGAACTCTGCGGGATCTTCTATGAGGCTACTTTCAGGTGGCGCTTGTTGTTCTTAGCGCGCATCTCGGCCCGGATCTCGGCCTCGCGTTCGACGCTCACTTTTCCCCGGGGGGAGCTGACCGACGCCCCCACGGCCCCGGTCAGCAGTTGCTCCTCTAGCTGAGTAGCTCCTTCAAGCGCTGCCTGAGCATTGGCCAGGGCTGTCTGCGCACTGGCTTTGATCACGGCGAGCTGCTTCAATATTTTTTTGGAATCCATAACAGAGCGTTGGGAAGGTTTTAAGAGGTTGTGTCGGAATCTTTACGCCGCTGCAAGCTCTCGCTCCCGCTCCTCGATGCGTCTCCGGAAAACCCGTATGAGACCGACCGCCGTATCCAAATCCTTACCCTTGCCCTTTAGGTAGATGAATACAGTCTGCCTGGAACCGATCTGCAATTCCTGCATCGCCGCCTTCCTGTCTGCTGTAGTCACCTGTGCCGCAAGCGCTACCAGTGTAGCGTTTGCTTTGTCCAGTTGGGTGATATTTGTATTTTGTGCGTCCATTGGTAGTAATATGGGTGTCGTGTGTCTGTAAATCTGGTGTAAAATTACAGTCCAATTTCAGACCACAAAATATTTCTGAAATTTTTCTGTAACTATTTTTGCAACAATGTCGCAAAGCGAAGAAAATTCAATAGGGGAAAGGCTTTTAGAGGTTCTGGCGGTACTTAAGCGCAACCGGAAGCTGAAAAATGACATGGACTTGGCCGAGCTGGCGGGCTATAGAACTGCATCGGCTATTACAGAAATGAAGAAAGGAAGGATGGAAGTTTCAGAAAAATTACTGGATGCGTTACAGAAGAACTTCGCGGTCAATCCAGATTACATCCTCTTGGGAGAGGGTTCGATATTCAGTAACGAGGAGCAGCCAGCGTCTTTCATCGAAGCACGTAGGAATGCAAGTGTGAACAAGGATCCATCAATGGTTCCTTTTGTTCCGATAAAAGCGCAAGCTGGCTACATACGGGCATACGATCAAACGGTATTCGTGGACACGATGGAGAAGTATGCGCTGCCCCCTGGCGTTAATCCGCATGGGGCTGTTTGGCGATACTGGGAGATTGAGGGAGAAAGCATGGAGCCGGCATTTTACAAGGGCGACATTATACTCACCAGCCAGGTGCATCAAATGGACTGGGAGAACCTCCGCAATTTTTACCTATACGTGATTGTGACCGAAGACAAGGTGATGCTAAAAAGGGTCTTTTGCAAAACCGCTTTTGAATGGGTGCTGATCAGCGAAAACGAGGAGCAGTTCCCACAGCAGCTGATTACCATTGACAAGGTGAAAGAGGTCTGGGTTTTCAGGAGGAGCATCTTGAGCAATGCCAAGCCGACCAAGGTTTTCGAGATTAAAGTGTAACCAAATACCAACTATATGAACATCTGGATCATTGTTGCCGTTGTCGTCGTACTAGTCTTTGCTTTATGGGTTCTCATCGCCGGTAGTACAGCTGCCGCCGATCGCGAACAGGCCTTGAAAGATGAAATAAAAAGGCTGGCTGATGAAGGCTTCACCTTTACCAATATTGCTTCAATGGGACATAGTGCCCTTGCCTGGGACACACAGGCTCGAAAGTTGGCAATCATTCGAACCAATGTCAACAAAGGCTTTAGCACCATTGTAGATTTCGATACGATACGCAACTGCGAGATTGTTAAGAATGGTCAAACCATAACGTCAAGATCGGCTACCAGGACGATCGGAGGAGCCTTGGTTGGAGGCGCCTTAGCGGGCGGCGCAGGGGCCATTATAGGTAGCTTTTCAGGAAGCACAAAAAGCGAGGAAAAGATCACTGCACTGGGGTTAAAAATTTATTTCAACAGTTTAGAGCGCCCGTCTGAAACTTTCCCATTCATCGACGACCTGACGTTAGAATCGGAGAAGCCTGAAAGAATTCGGGTTGCGGAACTTTGGGCAGACAGAATTATGGCCGTGGTGAGTGAACGCGACATTGCTGCTCAAAAAGAATTAGCTGGAACTGTTAGGCCACAACTGCAGGCCCCAATCAGTCAGGCCGATGAACTCAAGAAGTATAAGGAGCTGTTGGACAGTGGCGCGCTCACCCAGCAAGAATTTGACGCGGCCAAAGCCCGAATTCTACAAGCGTAGTATCGTAGAGTGCGCAGCTTTGCAAGTTTTTCAAAGCCGCTAAAAATCGTACACAAGGCATTTGCGCAACCCACCTCCCAATCAAAACCCCATCCGCCAAAACCCGCTACCAGACTGAGTTCTTAAAATTCGCGCCTCAAACCGGGCATTCTCAAAATCTGCCATTGGCAACAATGTGCCGGTTCGATTCCGGCCCGGGGCACCCATTGGTGCGAACGCCCTGACCTTCGGTCGGGGCGTTTTGCTGCCAAGCCCGGCAGCGCTGCCGTAGCAAGGTTGCGCTTTAACCAGAAATGCATTCGTGTAACTTGCATGGAAACTACCCTTAACCCAAGCATGGAAAATTCGTTTGACCGGAACATCATCCCCCATAACGAGGAGGCAAGGCAGGAGGCACTACAGCGGTATCAGCTGACCCAGGGACTTCCGTCAGGATATTTCAACAACCTCGCCCATATCATCGCGCAGACCTTCCAGACGCCCATCGCGCTGGTATCGCTGGTGCATGCGGACCAGGTCGAGTTTGCCGGCAACGTGGGCATGGAAGATACCGCCTCGGCACCCCGGGGCATCAGCCTCTGCTCGCTCGCCATACTGGAGGAGCATCCAACCGTGATACCGAACGCACTGCAGGATCCCTGCGTACTCAGTAACCCGCTCGTCACCGGCGACTTCGGGCTTCGCTTTTATGCGGGGGCGCCGATCGTGACGACCGACGGGCTGCCGCTGGGCACGGTATGCGTGGTGGACAGGGAGCCGCGCAACTTTACCGACACAGAACGTACGATGCTGAAGGAGTTCGCACGCACGGCCATGGAGGAGATCGAGATCCGTCACCGCATGCTGTATACGGGCGCAGCCTGAGCCCTTCGGCGCCCGGGCAGCCCCGGCACGCAAAGCCCTGATGCCGTAATCATACTGGCACTTTTGCCGTAAATTGCGCCGATGAACAGTCCTTACCAGCCGGAGGCATACTGGAACGAGGTGGCCGGGCAGATCGCCGGCCGCTCCGATGTGCGCGTGATCGCCGGTGATGATGAACCTTATTACCGCTACAAGCGCCGGCGCTTCCTGGAACTGCTCGACACGCTCGACTTCAGCGACCGCTCCGTGCTGGAGATCGGCTCCGGCCCCGGGGGCAACCTGGCGTATTTATACGGGAAAGGATACCGCCGCCTTGCAGGCGCCGATATTTCCGAGCAGATGATCGCCCTTGCAGGTCAGAACCTCGCAGGCAAGAACATCCCGATCACCAAGACGAATGGCCGCGACCTTCCGTTTGCCGACGCTGCCTACGACCTCATCTTCACGTCCACCGTGCTGCAGCACAATACCGATGAGGCCCAGCTCCTGCACCTGATGGGCGAGATCGCCCGGGTCGCGAAAAACGAGGTGTTGCTGTTCGAGCGCATCGAGTCGCGCATCAAGGGCCACGAGAGCTGTCTTGGTCGCCCGGTATCCTATTACGCCGGGATTATGAAACAGCATGGGTTTGAGCTCGAGCGGACGAAGGCCCTGCCCCTGCAGGCGAGCTACTATACCTGCGGCGCCATCCGCAAGCTGTTCAACCCTCGCACCCGCAAAGAAGGCGAACCGTTTACGAAACTGGCGCTCCTGCTCGAAAACGTGACCCTGCCCGTCACGCGCCTGCTCGACCAGGTCATTCCGAGTAAAAGAGACGTGATGCTGCTGCACTTCAAAAGGAAGTAGGCCTCCTGTCCCCGCGAGCTGGCAGGGAACGCAAGTCGAACTTTCCGTTCTTCAATTGTGCTTTTCTCAAAGGTGTTTTATACGAAAGCCCCGACTAAGTCGGGGCTTTCTACTTCAGGAGGATTGAATAGAATACCCGAGCATTTGAATACATGAGCAAACGAACAATCGAGGGGGCTGGCGCCTGCTTTCTATTCTGCTTCCTGTATTTATTTGCTTGTATATTCTCATTTCCGCTCCCGGCGAAAAGAATGGTCGATAGTATAAGTACAGCCCCACCCTAGGTTCTCCTGCCAGCTGGCGGGGACAAGGGGACGGTGGACTCACAAAACAAGTTCCCTGTACAGGCGGTCCAGGGTTTCTACGGGGTCGTTGCAGAGGCCCGGGTGTACTTTGGAGCATTGGAGTACCGTGCTGCGGGTGGCGGTGAGCCAACGAAAGCGGGAAGCGGCGTCGAGGGCAGCAATCGGCCCGGCCCCTGGCTCCCCGTGGCAGATGCGGGCGAAGGCATCGAGGAAGGCACCTATGTTCCCCGCATCGGCGGCGGGAGCCAGCGCCAGCAGGCGCCGCTCGTCGAGGTGAATGCGCACTTCCAGCGAGCGCCGCTGGCGGCAATACAGCACCACGCCCACATTGAGGAATTCCTCACGTTCTACCCGTGGTACCGCACGGAGCACCGCGTATTCATAAAGCAGCGTTCCGGGCATGCAGGGCTTCGTTTACAAAGTGAGAAGAGGTAGCGATGCGCTCGTTGAGGAAGGCGGTATAGGCCGCCCGCATGGTTTCGGGATCTTCTTCCGGGAACGCCACCTGCAGCCATTCGGCGGGGAGCAGGCCGGTTACCGCGGAAATACGGTCGGGTGTCAGCAGGGCGCGGCCTTCGGCGTCGGCTTCCGCGAGCCGCGCCGCCTGGGGCAGCAGCACATGGTCTTTAACGGGCGTAAACGGACGCGAGGCCTGTCCGCTGAAATCGGCGCCCGCGTGGTGGAAGTAAAGAGCGGCACCATGGTCGATGAGCCAGAGCTCCTTTTGCCACATCAGCATATTGGTATTGCGCGCCGTACGGTCCACGTTCATCAGCAGGGCGTCGAGCCAGACGATGCGCGAGGCTTCCTCCTCCCCGACCGGGTTTACCGCGGGATCGTAGGTGAGGGAGCCGGAGAGATAGTGAAGGCCCATGTTAAGCCCTGCGCTTGCCTTCAGCAGGTCCTGGATCTCCTCGTCGGGCTCCGTGCGGCCAAAGGCCGGGTCCACCTCGGCGAATACGAGCTCGGGCACCCGGAGGCCCAGGAGGCGGGCCACTTCGCCACCCACCAGCTCTGCGATCAGGGCCCGCACGCCCTGTCCCGCACCACGGAATTTCAATACGTAGAGGAAGTCGTCGTCACCCTCGGCCAGCGCCGGCAGGGAACCTCCCTCGCGCAGCGGCGTAACGTAGCGGGTAACGTGAATGGTGCGCAGGGTGAGCGACATAGGGGCAAATGTAATGTGCTAATGGGGTAATCGGGTGATGGGGTAATGGGAGAATGGGATGATGGGGGAATGGGGTGATGAATTTCATGCGATAACGTGGACCCGACGCTTTGGCCAGGAAACAGGCCGGAGCGTCCGCAACACAGCGAATGGACAAATCGTTGCGAACGGCCCCTTCACGATTGACGATTCACGATTGCCGATTTTATCCACATTGCTAAAAAGCTTAGTTCTTCTTCCGTACTTTGCCGCAAACCGCATCCCTTCATGCCTACCCATATCAACTGTCCCAGCTGCAACTCCAAGATCGACGTGGACCAGGTGCTTTCCGCCGACGCCGAGCAGCGGATCAGGATCCAATATGAGAAAGAGCAGCAGAAGAACGTAGCTGCCCTTGCCGCCGAGAAGAAGAAACTTGAAGATGAGCAGCGCTCCTTCGAGGAGAAGCGCCGGCGTGAGAACGAGATCTTCCAGGAGAAGCTGAAGGCCGAAAAGCAAAAACTGGATGAGGCGATGAAGGCGGAAAAGCAGAAGATTGAGCAGGAGTTCGTTGCGGAAAAACGACGGATCGAGAGCGAGCTGCAGCAACAGCTGAAGCAAAAGATCTCGGCGGACTTTGAAAACCAGCTTCGCCTGCTCCAGGATTCGGCTACCGAGAACGAGGCTAAGCTGAAGGAGGCGCGCCGCAAGGAGCTCGAGTTCCTGCAGCGCGAGCAGCAGTTGAAGACCAAGGAAGCCGAGCTCGAGATAGAGTTACAGAAGAAATTGCTCGCCGCGCGCAACGAGCTTGCCGAGCAGATCCGTAAAGACGAGGCGGAACGCATCCAGATCAAGGACAATGAGCATGCATTGAAGATCCAGGAGCTCGAGAAGAAGCTGGAAGACCAGCGCAAGCTCGCCGAGGAGATGAAGCGGAAGGCCGAGCAGGGATCGATGCAGCTCCAGGGCGAGGTGCAGGAACTGCTGCTCGAGTCGCTCCTGCGCGAGCACTTCCCGACCGACACGGTGAGCGAAGTGGGTAAAGGCGTGGAGGGGGCCGACTGTATTCTTACGGTACAGAACCGCCTCGGCCAGGAAAGCGGCAAGATCATCTTCGAAAGCAAGCGTACCAAGGCCTTCAGCAACGGGTGGATCGACAAGCTGAAGACCGATATGCGGGGCCAACAGGCCGACGTGGCCATCCTGGTGACCTCGGTGTTCCCGAAGGACATGCACTGCTTCGGTGAGCGCGACGGCGTCTGGATCTGCACCTTCTCGGAGGTGATCGCACTGACCAACGCCCTGCGGCACACCATCCTGCGGGTGTCGGAGGCGCGGAAGTCGGAAGAGAACAAAGGCGACAAGATGAACCTTCTTTACGGCTACCTCACCGGCACCGAGTTCCGCCAGCAGATCGAAACGATCGTTGAAGGCTTCCTGTCGCTCAAGAACAATATCTCCCGGGAGCGCATCCAGATGGAGAAGATGTGGAAGGAGCGCGAGAAGCAGCTCGAGAAAGTGCTGATCAGCACCTCGGGCATGTACGGCTCCATCAAAGGCATCGCAGGCGCCTCTATCGGCTCTATCCCGCTGCTGGATGATGCGGAGGAAGCCACCGCCCTCGAAGAGTGATCACCTATGCGTGACCGCTGCGTTCCGCAATGCCCGAAACGCCGCTTCGAGGCGGGCGGCGTCCCGATCAGTGAGCTGGGAAGCCGGAGCTTCTTTCCCGTAGAAATCCAGGATGTTTTGCCGGAGGGGACCGTCGAGTCCTTTGAAACCATCGTCGTACAGGCGGAGCAAGAGCCTTCTGTAAGTGTCGTCGGCGAGAGCATAGCCTCCTTTTTTTGTCGGCTCGCCCGTATCGAAGTCGTAATTCGGTATCGAGGGGCGGCCGGAATGGACGATGGCGGCCATATCCCTGCCGAGGAAATGCGTCACCGTATCGAAGCTTTTTACAAACAGCTTTTCCGCTTCCCGCCCCGGTACGCGGAACTTTAGCGGCTTTAGGGGGCCCACCTTCGGCAACAGCCAGATCAATCCGGCAAGCATCCGTACACCGAACCCGGGACGGTCCTTTTTTCCGCCGAAGGCTTTCTGGTATTCCTTGCGGCGCATCCGGTAAGCAAAGCTGCGGGCCGTAACGCCGGGCCGGGCCGCGCGGATCTCCGGCTTCCGGTTTTGCCAGGCGGCCCGGGTGATGAGCGGGAAAAGACTGCGCACGCAAAAACGAAGCGTGTTCACCGACCGGGCAAACTGCGGGTACACGTCTTTCAGCTCGAGTCCATAGGTGCTTCTGAAGGCGCGCCCCAGCAGGCTGTCTTCCACCCGGAAGCCGATGAAATCGTGGTACGCCTCGGAGGCATAGTTGCCGCGTGCGGTTTGCAACACATCGAAGCCGAATTCGACACGCTGGTGCGCGATCGGGTCTTCTTCGTAGGTAACACTCCGGCGGTCGTGGTGGTGTTTCGGGTAAACGATCGGTACGGATTGGTTGGTACCGATGCCATGCCCCCAGCGGTCAGCATGGTAGTGACTAAGGACCCCGAGCGCAAACGCATATTCCTGGATGCTGTGGGCTTCGCGGAGCAAGGCTTGCACAAAGTCGCCGCTCCGGGTATAGTGCACGAGATTCGTAAACAATTTACTGCCGCCCGGGTAGTAGCCGATGTCGGGAGTGAGTGCCCCTCCGTAGGCGGCTGCCCGCGCTTCCTTCCAGGCATCGGCGCCTGCATCCGGGAACCGGGCCCGCAGCAACGGACGCATGCTGCTTTCCCAAACCGCATCGATGATGGCCTGGTGGGTAAGCACGGAATAGGCCTCCGCCCGGGCGGGAGCGAGCAAGAGTGCCAGGAACAGTGCAATCAGCGGCAGGCGTGGACTGGAGGTCATACCACAGCTGTGCAAAAATGAAGCCCATCCGGTCAGTCCGCAATGAAGCTCAGGCAAAGCCCATCAAAAAGGCGTCCCTGTGCAATGAGTGGCTGCTCCAGCTCCTTTCCAAACCGGAGACCTACGGTGAAGTGACCGTCTGCGTCTAGGGACAAAGCCTGCACCGGCATGTCGGCGCGGAAATCCACGTTGCCTTTCCCGTACCACTTGAACGCCGCTTCCTTGGCGCTCCAGACCAGGGTAGCCAGCTGCACGGGCGCTAAAACATCCCCGGGGGCGGCAATACGGGCCTCCTCCCCTTCCGACAGGAATTTATGGCGGATGCGCTGCACCTTGTTGGTGGGGAGCTCGATGTCAATGCCCACGCGGCGCACGGGGCTCACGATGGCCGCCGCATAGTCGCCGCAATGCGACACCGAGAAGTGGAAGGCCTCGTCGTCGAGAAAGGGTTTGCGGGTATCGGCGATCCGGATCAGGTCGAGCGGGAATTCCGGGCAGAGCAGGCGAAGCAGGTAGCGGCCCGCGAGGTGCTGCCGCCGCTTGTGCGGGTGGGTGATGGCGCGCTGCAGGGGCACGTCGAAGAAGGCCTCGTCCTCGGTGAGGTGCCATACCGCAAGCTGCGTGTCGTTATCCACCGCCTGTTGATAAAAGAGGGGCATCCGGAAGGTTTCGTTTATTTGCGGCGACCAAAGTACGCATAACTTACGCCCCAAAAACCAGCGCCGCATGATCCTGTCCGACACACGTATCCTGGAAGAGATCGACAAAGGCACGATCCTCGTGCGCCCCTTCGACCGTGCCTGCCTGGGCAGCAACTCCTACGATGTGCACCTCGGGCGCACACTGGCCACCTACAAGAACCATATCCTCGACGCCAAGGTCCACAACGAGATCGAAAGCTTCGAGATCCCCGACGAAGGCTTCGTGCTATACCCGCATATCTTCTACCTCGGCGTCACAATGGAGTACACCGAAACCCATGCGCACGTGCCCTTCCTGGAGGGCAAATCATCCACGGGTCGCCTCGGCATCGACATCCATGCCACGGCCGGCAAGGGCGACGTAGGCTTCTGCGGCCACTGGACCCTCGAGATCTCCGTGAAGCAGCCGGTGCGCGTGTATGCCGGCATGCCGGTGGGCCAGCTCATTTACTTCCCCGTCGACGGCGAGATCGAGATCGCATACAACAAAAAGGCAAACGCCAAGTACAGCTACCAGAGCGACAAACCGGTGGAGTCGATGATGTGGAAGAATAAATTCTAGCCCCGGCCCCCTGTCGCCCAAAGGGGGAACTTAGACCGAGGCTTTCCCTACCTTAGTTGTCATTCCTAAAAAGGATAATAATCAACATTCAATGCTCAATATTCAAATGGATTCTCCGTGAGCATTGAGCGTTGAACATCAAGCCTTGCATACGTTGAAGTAGAAAGCCCCCGACTGTGTCGGGGCTTTCGTATGATACAACTTCGAAAAAAGGTCGAAACAAGAAAGGTAAGTCCCACCAAAGTTCCTCCTTCGGGGACAGGGGGCCGGGCCGCGCTAGCGGTTCATCAGGTAGATCGCGTAATTGAGAAAGCCTGCAAACGTGACCCAGGCGATGTAGGGCAGGAGCAGCCAGGCGGCTGTTTTTTGCATGCGCGAGAAAACGTAGATGGTCAGGAGGAGGAACAGCCAGAGGAGGGCGAGGTCTACCAGCGCCGTGCCGATCATATGGGCCCGGAAGAAGAGCAGCGACCAGCAGAAATTGAAAAAGAGCTGTACCGACCAGAGCAGGATGCCGGTGCGCTTCAGCGAAGTATTGCGCGCGTTCTTCCAAACCAGGAACAGGGAAATGCCCATGAGCACATACAGCAGGGTCCACACGGGCCCGAAGACCCAGTTGGGCGGGTTCCAGGACGGTCTCCGGATCTCCTGGTACCAGCTGCCGGTACCGGTTACCGTAAAATAGGCACCTGCCGCCGCCACGGCCTGCGGCACCACGAGGGAGATCAGCAGCTTCCATCCGTTTTTCATAATTGCTTCAACAAATAAACGGCGGTAAAGATCCAGGAAGATTTGGGATCTCAGATCTTTGATCTCAGATGTAGGATCTTTGATCTCGTGTCCGGCATAAACAGATTCAGCGGTGTGTTCTCCATACAGCCCATCCGCACATCTTCCCTTTATTTTCTTATTAGCATATGAGCATATTAACCCATTAGCACATTCCCTAAATGGCTGCTTCCCCGTATTTTCTCATATAGGCCAGGAGCCAGAGCACGACCTCGTCGTAGGTTTCAATGCCGTGGGCCTGCTGGTTCATTTTGAGGTATTGGTCGTATACCCGCGATACGAGCGGCTCCATCCGGTTGCGGTGGGCATGCAGGTAGGCAAGGTAGGCCCGGTAGTCTTTCCGCACCTGCGGATGGGCCGTACGCCGCAGCGCGACCGCCTTTAAAGGGTCGGCGGCCGCGAGCTCGCGCAGCGTATAGAGGTACATCTCATAGTAGGCGGAATAGCGGAACTCCGGATCGGTAGAATGGCGCGCCGCCAGGAAACCCACGAAGTTGGCCTCGTTCTCCTTTCCATAGCCGAGCTGGTGCGCCACCTCATGACAAGCCACGAAGGGCCGGAGGAACACGGGAACAGCGGTATTGACCTGGGCTTCGCCGGAGAAAGGGTTGTAGTAACCGGTGAACCCAAAAAGGTGGCCGACACCAGAATAGAGCGATGGCTTCAGGCAAGGGTTGCGGTAGCGCAGGAAAGGGAAGCGGCTTTCCGTGTTCCGATAGCTCGCTATGGTGCCGGCGAACAGGGAGTCGTTGTGCTCCAGGCGAAGGCGCCGTAGCGAGTCCACCCGGTCGCCCCAGGTGCAGAGGCGCGCCTGCAGCAGCTCGGCCAGGGCCTCCAGGCGGGCGGTATCTGCCCGCGCCGGTAGCAGATCGAGCTGCCGGGCGATGCCCTCCCGGCTGTAGTTGAGCCCCCAGAAGGCCTGGAACACGAGGTAGACGATCAGCCCGCCTTTGAGCCCCCGCACCAGGAGCGGCCACCCGAGCCGGGACCGCAACTGCCGGCGCCAGGCGCTGCGGAAGAGCCGGAACAGCCCCCAGGCGATTAGGGCGCCGGCGGCGAAATACAGCAGGTCGCCGAGAGAGAACGGAAGGGGAGAAAGAACGGCGCGGAGGGCACGGCTGAAGGGCGGATAGATCCCGTTGCTGTACATTTGCTCTACCCGGGCGGGGCTTTCCGCGAAGATCTTGAAGGCCAGCACCAGCCCAACCAAAAGGAGCAGCCAGGGATCGCGGAGCGGGTGTTTCTGCATGAAAAGGAACCGTATTCGTTAAAATTCTTGGGGCAAAATATGCCATTTTGACCTTTTTGCCTTACCTTTGCGCTCCGAATTTCATAGACTTAAATACGGAGCATGCATCACCGGCGGGAGTTTGAAATAGCGTTTGTAGGACTGAAGCCCGGGATCCATGAGTTCCAGTACGCGGTCGATGATTCGTTCTTTGAGGAGTATGGGGCGCAGGATTTCCGCGCGACGCAGGCCCAGGTAAAACTGTTCCTGGAGAAGAACACCGGCTTTATGCGGCTGCGCTTCGAGGTCGGCGGAAAGACAGAGGTCAACTGCGACCGCTGTGCGGCGGACCTCCCCTTCCAGTTGTTCGACGAGTTCAACCTCACCGTGAAAATGGTGGAGGAGCCGGAGCTGATGAACGACCAGGAAGAAGACCCGGACGTGTACTATATCTCGCGCGGCGAAAGCCACCTGGATGTGAAGGGCTGGATCTACGAATTCATCAACCTGAGCATCCCGATGCAAAAGACCTGCGAGTTCGAGAACATGGACGGACCGCACTGCAGCGCCGAAGCCCGCAAGCTCCTGAACGAGCTGCGGCCCGACGACCACAAGGAGAACCCGCTCTGGAAAGGCCTGGAGAAATTCAAGGACCTCGACGAGGGCGACAACAAATAAAGATTCAAGTAACCCGTGAAGCGGTGGAAAGCAGACATTCGTTTACACCACACCGTTACTCACGATACCGATAACACAGATATAAAATAACGAGTTATGCCTAATCCTAAACGCAGACATTCGCAGCAGAGAAGCGCCAAGCGCCGCACGCACTACAAGGCTTCCGCTCCCACGCTTTCCACCGATAAGACCTCCGGCGAAATCCACGTGCGCCACCGCGCCCACGTGAGCGAAGGCAACCTGGTGTACAAAGGCCAGGTAGTAGTTGAAGGCTTCAAAAAGTAAGCGGGCAACATTTTTACACATCCATAGTTCCACTGACCGGTGGAACCATGGATTTTTTATTTTTGGCGCTGCATGAAGATCGGAATTGATTTAATGGGTGGCGACCTCGCCCCCCTCGAAGCGGTCAAAGGCGTACGGCAGTACCTCGCGCAAAGCCCGGAGGCGCACCTGCTGCTGCTCGGCGACGAGGCCCAGGTAGCTCCCCTCCTCGCGGAGCACGACCTCCCGGCCGGCGCCTACACCTTCGTGCACACCCCCCAGGTGATCGATATGCATGAGCACCCGACGAAGGCGCTCCGGGAGAAGCAGCGCTCTTCCATCGCGGTCGGCTTTCACCTGCTCGCCACCGACAAGATCGACGCCTTCATCTCGGCCGGCAACACCGGGGCCATGCTCGTCGGTTCCCTTTATTCCCTGAAGCCCCTCGAAGGCATCCTTCGTCCCACCATTTCCACAATCATCCCCAAAGAGAACGGAGGCACCGGCCTCCTCCTCGACGTGGGCCTCAATTCGGACTGCAAACCCGAACAGCTCAACCAGTTCGCACGGATGGGCTCTATCTATGCCGAGACCATCCTGGGCATCGAAAATCCGCGCGCCGCCCTACTCAATATCGGGGAGGAAGAAAGCAAGGGCAACCTGCTCGCACAGGCCGCCTATCCCCTGCTGAAAAGCAATCCCGCTCTGAATTTCACGGGCAACGTGGAAGGCCGCGACATCCTGCTCAACCGGGCCGACGTGATGGTGTGCGACGGCTTCACGGGCAACATCATCCTGAAGCTGTGCGAATCGCTGTTTGGGATCACGCAGCAGAAAGGGATCGACCACGACTACTTCCAGCGCTTCAATTTCGAGAACTACGGCGGCACCCCCGTGCTGGGCATTTCCAAGCCCGTCATCATCGGTCACGGGATCTCCCGGGAGCACGCATTCCACAACATGATATTGTTGGCACAGAAAATGATTTATACAGGAGTAATGCAGCAGATGTCGATTTGATCTTGTGAGGCCGGGCCGCTGCAGACACACCTAAATCATACAACCGTGAAACACCTCCTTTCCTGCATGCTTGTAGTATGCAACGTGTCCCTGCTGTCCGCACAAAACCTCGAAACCACAACCCTGACAGCAACTTCTTCCAATGCCGCTTTTGCACCCGTGACCACCGCCCTTGCCGTTGAGGCGCCGGCTACTGAAAAGACCGCGGCTAAAAAATCCTTCAGCTTCTCCCAGCGCAAATCGTACTTCCGCCTCGGTGAGCGCGTGGTGGCCCTCCAGCGCCAGGTTACCGAAAAGGAAACCCCCTTCGTACTGGTATCGCTGCACAACAACGAAAACAACGTTTCTACCGTTGCCCGCAAATACATCGCTGAGAACGGCGGCGAGTTCTTCGAGCTGCTCAACGGCGGTGAGCGCGATATCGTATTCACGCTTTTCGAAAAGGAGATCAACGTGGATCCGAACTGCATCTTCACCCCGAGAGGCCGCAACCAGGACCTTTCCATCAACCGCAAGACCGACATCGTGATCTCGCACCAGATCAATGGATTCGCGCAGTTCATTCTCAACGAGCTTCCTCACGAAAAAGCACTGGTGTCGCTCCACAGCAATGCACCCGGTGAGTACTCGATGGACGATTACAAGAAAGGCGGCGACCGCTTCCGCGATGCCTGGATGATGCACCGCAACCCGGCACAGCCCGCGTCCGATTTCTTCGTAACCACCAGCCGCCCCGTGTATGACCTGCTGAAGGATAAGAACTACAACGTAGTGCTGCAAAGCAGCCGCTGCGGCGACGACGGCTCACTGGCAGTATTCTGCGGACGCACGCGCCGTACCTATATCGGTATCGAAACAGACCGCTCCAACAGCGCCGCGCAGGAAGAGATGATCCGCGTCGTGTCGAGCCTTTTCGAATGAACAGAAAAAATTTTTTCACTTTCGTTGCAAAATATTTGGCCACTTTCGAGTGGCCTCTTATTTTTGCACTCCCAACGCAAACGGGTTGATGCTCAACGGTAACGAAACGCATCAAAAGATCTGGTAGCTCAGTTGGTAGAGCAATACACTTTTAATGTATGGGCCCTGGGTTCGAGTCCCAGCCGGATCACAGACAAACAGTCAAAACCCCTTAAGTATCAATACTTTAGGGGTTTTCTCTTTGTTAGCCGTTACCCGAATCGTTACCCCTTTTAAAAAAAGCCCCTCGGTTGCTCCCTTTTCTACCGCTCTAGGAACGTTAGTAACATTGGTAACAATAGTAACGGGTGTTACTATCTGTTACTAGTTTCGGCGGCCCCTTGCGCGCGCGCGTACATCTGCGAAAACCCTTTGCGG
This sequence comes from Flaviaestuariibacter amylovorans, assembly GCF_039541815.1. Lineage (NCBI taxonomy): Bacteria > Pseudomonadati > Bacteroidota > Chitinophagia > Chitinophagales > Chitinophagaceae > Flaviaestuariibacter > Flaviaestuariibacter amylovorans. The sequence goes on along the minus strand of NZ_BAABGY010000007.1, from coordinate 121,980 downwards.
GTTGATCACCCCCCTCTTGCTTATTCTATTCCGCACTATTTTAGAATGGGTACCGCGCTGCCTCGCTGGAATTATAGCACCACCCGGAGCCCGAAAAGAAAAAGGGCTTTGGTAGCTTTGGGGATGCTTGAATTAAACGAGGTTACCGCTACCCTAGAAAAAGCGATCTCAGACAGCGAAAGAACAACCGGGCGCACCCCGGAGTCGGCGTTTCTTGCTCCCGAATATTGGCGCCTGCTCTGTAGTTCATTCCCAGCACCTAATCGGCCATTAACCTCGATTGATTACGGCGGCACTACAGTCCAGGAGGGCAAGGAGGGGCAGGCGGTGCCGGTATTGGTCCCGTAGCGGTTTAAGCCATCTGCCGTCACTAGTGGGACAGGTGATGGAGTAGTAGTTCGATACACAAAATGAGCATTTCTCTGCGCTCGGAATCAGAAAGAAAACACACAATTCTATTATACATCTTCATAGCGGGGGCGCCGCCCTTTTAGGCATGCCCTTTAGGTGTGGTGGCTGGCTCATTTGTGTGGAGTTCCCAATAACTTTTTTTGGAGCGGTGGTATAAGCTTGCATACCCGTACAGTGTCCCGCCCTTCGATATTGTTCCGTTTAGAACCTCGCAATCGTAACAGCCTATTAATCCTGCCCGGATTCAAACCTATGATCCTGCGGCTCCGGAGGTTCGAGGGTGAAACTCTAGCCCCCGGACAAAGCCTCGCTAGGCGCGGCCGTTCGAATCCATACTTGTACTTTATCGGGTCGCCGGTTCGAATGACACTTGGATTCGAACCTGAATCCGGGAAGGATTCAAACCTGTGATCCTGCCGAGGGGGCACAAAAAAGCCCGGCTCTAGTCCGGGCTACCCCATTACGCAGCCTGGTGGTTCCAGGGGATCAGCCCGGCCGGACACGCAACAGCAGCGGTGCTAAGGTAGAAAGAGTTTGGAAAGACCTGTTTGGACACAGGTTAGAACACCTGCGGGATTGGAACACCGACCGGGGCGACTTGTGCCCTAGCCCGGAGTCTAACTGAAAGGCCCTCGCTGAACGGCTATATTGTTTTTTCGCAAACCGTTTATCCTTTTGGAGAAATTGCCCTAGATTGTCCTACACATTAGATAAATAGCAACTATGGCCGGTACTAAAATCTACTATGTGGAAGATGATAGGGACGACGCAGAGATCGTCGCGGAGGCTTTCGCCGGTCACGGCTACGAAATCCACGTATTCAATAATCCCGTGGAGCTATTCCACCAGCTGCATCTCGACGAGTTCCTCCCTACCCTCATCATCCTGGATATCAACCTTCCCCTAATGAACGGATTGGAGGCGCTGCAGCTCCTGAAGGCGGAGCCCAAGTTTAGCCGCATCCCGGTCAGCCTCCTGTCCACCTCGGAGCCGGGGGTAGGGTTTGATGGTAAGGACCTGTATTTCCTAAAGCCTACCCAATACCACGATTATGAAAAGATCGTAACCCGGCTGCTTGAACATTCTAAGCGGGCAGCAAGCGCGGTTTCTCAGGTGCGACGGGTGCCCGATGACCTAAAGGATCATCCCAACATAATGCGGCTGAAAGCGAAGTTAAAAGAGGATCTCGCCCGACTCCGAGATACCAAAGACTCCCGCTCCTAGCCCTTATGGGATTAGAACCACGATTTCCTTTAAGGCGGGTGAGGGTTTTAGAATAAAGCACCGGCCGTTATTCCAAAGCAGGCTAGATTACATAGTTCGTTGTAACCGCGTTTTACAGCTGAAATTGTAGATGGCGCTGGCGACGTCAAAACCAATTAGTTGAAATATTTCATCCTTGGTTTCTTAATTTTCGGAAGGGCTGCTATGATTACCGTCGCGCGTACCTGACGCAACTTGTTGCTTTCAAAGTAGTCGCATGGCCCGCTCTATCGTTGCCAGTCTTGCCCGCAGTCTTCTAAAGCTTTAAAAGCGTCTTATGATAAATGATAACAACAAATCAGTGCTGTACTTAAAAGCCGAGATCGATGCAATTTTGGGAGATATTCCCGATACCTATGTAGCATGTATAGACGCAGCTTATATCGACGAAGAAACAACCCGATTGCGATTTGAATTCCCAGCCTATTTTTATTACATTGAGACGCCACATGCGCTTGGTTTAATGGAGTATTATTGGAAGAGGGGTGTACGAAGGTTCTACGAACATGGCTACTCCCAAGACGCCATCGTTGTCTATGCCGTCGCAAGGGCAAAAATGCAAGAACGCGACAAAGACCTAGCGAAAAACAACGGCTGTGTTGAATGGCCTTGGGCACTTCTATCCTTTTTCACTTTATAAAATATTGACCGGGCGCAACGCTTCCGAGCTATACTGAATGTTCAAAAGATCCTTAAAACGACCTGTAGGTCAATCGGGCCCGAGCACCGTTTTTTGCTTGGGCTTCTTTTTTATGGGCGCTGAGTCAAAACCGCACCTACAATGACGGGATCGTGAATCTCAGGCCTTGGCGGGTTCTTCCGGTCCCTGTTGATCGGGTGGGGAACGGTCCAGGAGATCCGCTTGTCTTCGGCCCTCACAAGGCGCTGGTAGATATCTGTCTCAGAAGCTTGGTAGGTCATTATAGCAGCCGCCAGCTTAGATACGACGCCCCGGGTGGGTGTGCTGTATCCTTCCCCTTCTAAGGCGCCCCATTTGCCCCTGAAGTGCACGAGCAGGTAGCAATACCCGTTACCGAAGTCCACCTCCCAGGAGGGCAGCATCTTGGTCCTGCCGATGCGTACAGAGGCCTCTTTAGGGCCGGTGTGAGAAAATACGCTAATGCGAAAGGAAGGCATTAAGCAAATCTAGAGTAACACCGCCTTAGTTTGCCTGGCCGCCCAGATATCTTAGTAGTCTAGTCTATAACTTTGAATAAATCTAAACTTAAGTTACACAAGCTCAGCGAGTTCTTGAGCAAAATTGTGCTTGACAAGTTTGCCAGCAGCCTTCTCGGACATATACTCTTTGACTAAGCGCTTAGCTTCACCGGACGGCATGTCTAGCATTCCCAACTTTCCGCGCTTAGGATACATGTGGAGTAGAGCAACTTCGTTTGCAGCAGTATCACACCGAACAATCAGCCGAAACCCATCAGCGCCGCTAAGGTTCTGCTTTGAGTTCTGCACTCGTATTTTGATAAGCGCAACTGCGCCGCCTCCGCCAAGGCGATAGTTCATTCCGAAGATGTCCTCAATACTCTTTTCATTGAGTTCGGAGCAAATGTCTTTAAGGCACGAATCATAGAGATACGCTGGCCTTTTGCAAAGGCCTTGTATGGCGTTGCGAAATGTAGATGTAGAAACAAAATTCACCGGACACCTATTTACCCGCTAAAAGCTCCTCAAGCTCCGCGTCTGGATGAATCCGGTAGTGCTCGAGATCGTAGATGAATTCCCGCAGATTTTCTGTGCCGTGAGTTAATGCTCGCGCCGTTGCTTTAATGTCATTGTAGAGGCCGCAGTCGTGCATCCGAGCAATCAATTGGAGAAGCTGACGGTAGATATCTTTCAGATCAAGCATTCCGCTCTGTATGTCCTCTAAAGGGCTTGTGTTGCTAAGCGGAATAATTTCAAGCAGAAAATTATTGAGATTAGCAGTCAAAGATTGGATCTTAGGCTTTATAGAAATAATAAAGTCTAGATGTTCATCTGACCCCCTGTTAATAACATTGGTAGTTGCTTCAGCCTCATGGTGGAAGGTTGCTACTTTTTCTTGAAAAGCTACCATAATTTAGATCGGTTTGCTAGGCATTTCTACTTAGTCAAGAGAATCCTAGATATGCAAGTATAGGCAATAATCATACTAGAATGATAGCGCTATGATAATTTTTTGATATCACCAACACCTCTGCGCTATCTGCATCAGGTACAAAAACTCCAGTTAGCTCTAAGATATATCGTTGGCAAATCAGACTCAAAATCAATGAAAAAAACCTCCCTTCTCCTCATCATTTTCTGCACCCTTTTTGCCGGTCGCGCCTTCGCTTGGGGCCGGGAAGGGCACACTATAATCGCCCAAATGGCTTACCGCCTCCTTACCCCTAAAGCGCAGGAAGCGGTCCTAAAAGTCCTATGATCTAGGGGAGTTCATAGAAACAAAAAGCCCCCGTAGACACAGGAGCTCGTAACCAAAACTAACTGCATGACAAAAAGGACTCCCTTTTGCTTTGCGCTGCAAGTATACTAAAAGCCGGCAGGTGTTGCAAGCAACCCGGAGTTTTATTGAAAATTATACGGGTACCCGAAAGCCTTTGCCAATTTTCGGCTGTCTACCTTCGCAATATGACTTTAAGAATAAGAGTGAAGGCCTCGTACTTCGAGGAAAGTGAAAGCAATTATTGGCCGCTGGTGCACGTCGTCTTGGGCTTGAATGCTAGCGTGTATCGCTTCGTTAACAGAAGGGGTCAGGACTTTGCCGAGTCGGTAAAAAAAGCAATCCCGGGCTCGACCCCCGTGGCGCGGGTAACCATCGAGCGGTACTAGGTGTTCGCTACACGATGCCGGCAATGTTTATGCCTTCCAGGTAGGGCGCCAGAAGGTCCGGGTTGGTGAAGCATTGATCATCCCACGCCCCAAGCGCCCCCTATTTGTTCATCCTAGGCCCTGCCGAAGTAGATGTAGATGTATTGCCTTTTCGTTAGATTTGGTAAAACTAAAACTACTACTTATGGACTTCAAAGACCACATCAAGGTTCTTTCCGAACGGGTTGCCAAGCTAAAAGACCAAATACAGACTGAGGAGGCTACAAAAAACGCCTTTATAATGCCGTTTATTCAGGCGATGGGGTACGATGTATTTAACCCGCTTGAAGTTGTTCCCGAGTTCGTTGCTGATATCGGCATTAAGAAAGGAGAGAAAGTTGATTACGCTATCATCAAGGACGGCCACCCTATTATGCTCGTTGAGTGTAAGCACTGGTCCTTTGACCTAAACCCGCACAACAGCCAGCTATTCCGTTACTTCCATACTACGAAGGCCAAATTCGGCATCCTAACAAATGGTATCAATTACCGCTTCTATACCGATCTGGTTGAGGCGAACAAGATGGACGAAAAGCCCTTCTTTGAGTTTCGTATTGATGAAATGAAGGATGTTCAGATCGAGAAGCTCAAGGAGTTCTCCAAGTCGAATTTCAACATTGACAGCATCATTAATACTGCAAGCGAGCTAAAGTATATGTCAGAGCTGCGCAACTTGATTCATAAGGAGTTAGGAGAACCCTCGGACGACTTTACCCGGTTGTTTGCTAAGACCGTTTACCCGTCGATGGTCACCTCGAAGGTGCTTGATCAGTTCAGGGGCCTCGTCAAAAAGTCTTTTAGCCAGTACATTAATGATACAATCAATGACCGCCTGAAGACTGCACTCTCTACAGAGGAGGAAAAGGTCTACCAGCAAGAGAAAGAGGAGGCTGCCCCCACAGAAGAATCAAAGGTTGTAACAACAGCCGAGGAGCTGGAAGGTTTCAATATTGTTAGGGCAATCGTTTCCGCGAAGGTCAAAGCTTCTAGGGTTTGTATGAGGGATGCACAATCGTACTGCGCAATCCTTCTGGATGATAACAACCGAAAGCCGATCTGCCGCCTTCACTTCAACGGGAAGAAAAAGCAGGTTACGTTCTTTGATACTGAGAAGGAGGAAAAAATAGAATTGGATGAGATCACGACTTTGTTTGAACATGCACCCCGGCTGCTCAAAACGGTCGAACAGCATGAAATGGCCGGCACTAAGACAACTGCGTAACTGAGTCTGATAAACGATTAAGCCCCTTAACTGGGGCTTTCTTATTTGTACCGCTAAATGACTACGATACTTCGCCGATGTCAATTTGATCTAGGTAAGGTGCTAGGAGGTCCGGATTAGTGAAGGTGCGGGCATACTTCCACCCGTTGCCGCCTCGCTCGTACTCGGCATAGAATCCCGCTATCTGCCGGCATACGATAGCCTCCCCGCGCTCTCCCAAGCGCCGGCCTATCTCAGCACTTTGTAGCCAGATCTTGAGCTTTTCCGGGGAAGTAAGGCTATTGAACATGTAGATATTCACGGTAGCGCACGTTACGTTAGCTAATGTGGGTGCTTCTGAACTTGGCGGCACACTCGTAGCCCTTTTGCTGCAGGGCATCCTTTAATGTCAAATCCCCGTCCCGTAGTCCAGGGTGGTGAGAAAGGATCTCGTTGGCGCGGCGCATCAATGCGTCGTTATATTCTCCGAACTTCTCATTGAGGGCCGCAACCTTGGCCCCGAAGCGCGAAAAAGTCCCCAGCGCCTGCGACTCATGGGCGGCGGGCGCGTACTCTTGTATAGCCGCCAAGGCAAACGCCTCAAATTCGCTAACAAGCTCCTGAATCGTACTCATATAGTTGGATTTTGGTATCCGGTATTAGCCTCGACAAGGGCAAGCCATAGGCGCGCATCATTTAGGGCGCTCACCATTTCCCGGCCGGCCTTCTTTTGCTCGGCTGAAAGCATCCCTTCGGGCACTTGCTTATGGGCTAGCCGGTAGGTATTAACGGCAGCCTGCAGGGCGTCCCGCTTTGCGGTCAATAGTTCTACCATAGCGGCCCGGCGTTCAGGTTCGGCGGTTATAGCGGCTAGGCATTCCCGGTAATAGTGCAGGGTTTCGTCTGAGGTGCCCCGCTCTTCTAGTTCGGCTAGATCCGTGCGCAGATCGGCAACGTCTGCCGGCGTGAAGGTTAGGCTGCCGGACCTGGTTCTTATCATGGGGCTACTTTATGGGAATAGGGCCGTGTTTGGCCTCGTATGCTTTAATGGCCTTGCTAAAGGTGTCGTTCGCAAATTCAGACGCGGATTTGCCCTCAATAGCAATGAGGACCTTTAGCTTTCGATCTACTTCTTTATCGAGGTAAAACTTTCTTTGAATGGTGGTCTCTCCTTTGGGTTTTTCTTCGTTAGGCATATAAGCAAATATAACCTTTTGCCCCGAAGGCCCAAGGGTACTAAAGCCCCTATTTGCCGAATAGCTTGTTAAGCTGTTTTGCGGTCAGGGTGAAGTATCCCCCGCCGGCAGTCGTTACCATTACACGGTCTTGATTCAAGGAGGCGCGAACGGGGGTAACGGTTACTTCCTCGGCTCCAATGGTAACCCGCTGGGGCTGCGGCGCTACCTTGGCAAACATGGATCTAAGGACGTTATAAAGGGCCTCCACGGCGCCCCCGGTGTTGCGAAAGCTCAGGGTCCCGCCGTCTGCAATGTGGGCGTATTGCTCGTTAATATATCCCAAGTGGTAAACTGTATCCCCGGCCTGCACTATATAGGCAAGGGTAGCCGCTTTGTCCTTCACCATGCCGATAACTTTGTGGGCTGGGACTGCTGCAGGCGTGGCGGATACCTGGGCCTGAGCGGCGCCGGCTACGGCAAGGGCGACAAGGAGTAAAAGGGGCTTCATTACTTCTAACTTTACCCCGAATATACCGCCAATGGTGAGAAAAAGAAAAGGGCCGATGTTGAAACATAGCCCTGTTACCAATCGCACCCTTTCGCAGGGAGCGGATACAAAGATACTTTAGCAAAACCTTACCCTGCCTTTGCGTTTTCGTTATGAGGTGCGGCGGGTATTTTTGAACCTCTTAAACCGTCGCCAATGCTTTCCGCTGAAGCCTTTAACCGCCTTCCCCTCCCCCGCCGCTGGGCAATCTTAGAGGACTACGGCACGCACTTGCATTTAGTGCGCTTCTCCGGGCGCCGGCAGCTCAATCTTTTTGCCTTAGATTCCTTTTACTGTGAGGTGTCTTATAACGCGGATCTCGACAAGCTCCTAGGGGCTCAGGCTTTCCGGGTTGAAGATGCCCGGCTCGATCAATACCTGCAGGATGTGAATATTGCCGGATTACTTGCGGGGGTTTAGGCGCCCGCTTCATAGGTTACACTAGACAGGTTGAGATCCCGGAATACCATTGCCTGTATCTCTCTGCTTTCGGTAGTCACTTCTTCATCCTCCCCGACAATCGGGTGCGCGTACTCTTCCCCATCCGGGGCTACTTCGATCAAGCTAAGTGTAACAGAATGCGCCGCACCTTCCCCCGGGGTAAAGTCACTAGCGGCGACAAAAGGAAGGTTATGATACCCGCCCCGCTGCTCGAGTGTTTCGACTGTTTTTTTGTAATAGGCAAGCGCCTTGTTATGCAGGTCTAAAAGCGTTTCCCCGCTCTCTGCTTTAAATTCTTCGGTGTGACTGAAGGAGGGCTGCTCCTTCTTAAATGTGGTCATAAAGAATGACACGGCATAGTAATATTCCGTACCCGTCTGTTGCATGGTAAAATGTATTTGGTGGGTTCTCAATATAGTATTTATCAGGATGCCGGGCGCCTACTTTGGCGGGCGGCGTGGCCTCCTTTCCTGTTCCTTAAAAAGGTGGCGGGCGGTGTAGTATTCCGCTATGCTGGTGTCTATGATCGGCGCAAAGGCTGCAGGGTATGCTATAACCATTACCCGGCCTTGCGGCTCTATGGATTCAACCCGCCCCAGGCGCGTCCCCTTGCTTATTGGGTGCTGATACCATGCCCGGCACACCAAACGCCTCAGCTCTTGCCGCTGCTCCAATGTGAGGCGCAGGGCCCCGGGGGTTCGCTTACGGTAGCTTACTAGCTGTAGATAAACGGTTGCCATAGTAAAGTGGGTTAGGTGTACCATGAGCCCGGCAGGCAATGACAGACAAGGCCGGCAAGGGAAAGGGCTGACAGTAGGAAGACTAAAGCCTGCCCGTTAGGGCTGTTGGGTTGTAGGTGCTTCATGCGTAGAATGGTTACGAGTATGGGAAAAGGGTGAAGCCTTGCTATCGGCAGTCAGGGGGTAGATAAAAGGTATAGGGCTGCGCCTGTTTGCGATCCTTGGGCCCTTCCTGCTCCTTCGGCGGATCGGGCGGCTCTTGCTGCCGTGCCGGTTCCTGGGGCTCAGGAAAGAGGCTTATTTGCTGCGCTCCATGTGTGGGCGGTGTTGCTTGCTTCATCGTGAGGGGTTAAGGCCCCACCGCAGCGGGGCCGGTGATAGTCACGCGATCAATACGCGGCCCATGCCCTCCCGGCGGAGGCGGGCTTTCTCCCGATACTCCCGGATATACCCGGTTAGGTCTTCGCGGTTTCTTTGTTCGTCCCTGCCATCTCCCACGTTATGAATGTCTGCGCGCAGCATACCAGCGGCGGCGCCCATATCGTTCTGAATGAGTCCGAAAAACTCGATAAGGCGGGGCAGAAAATCCAGAAGGTCGGAATAGTGGCCGGAAAGCATTGCAGCGCGCAGCGGGGTAGCGATTTCAGGAATAGCAAGGGCGCAAAGGAGCCGGGACGCAGCCTCCCCATAGTGCCAGGCGCGGCTTTGCCATTCGTCCCCGCCAAGCATCCGCAATACGAGGTCTTCAACCGTAGCGCCGTCCTTATCGCTTTCGAGGTAGTCCCCGATGGCTGCGCGAAGCTCTTCCCGCAGTTCGGGCACGGTCAGGGCTTCGAGGTCTTGCAGTTCGGACAACTCTGCCTCATAGGCGATAAGATCTCGCACAATCTCGGAGGCGCGGCGTTCTTGTTCGTCCGGGCCGGTAACCCAAGGAGGGAAGACAAACCTGAAGCCGTGAGCCTGCGCAACGTTGCACAGGTGGGCGGCGTGGGCGGTGTCTTCAACCAATACGGGGCCGTTGTAGGCGGTCGGATGCAGGGCGTAGACCGTTGCTCCGATGTGATCCGTAAAGGGCAACATATTCCAGGGCGTGAGCTGCAGGATCTCCCCCTCTGTGATGTACCGGCGCTTCCGGTAGGTAACTGCGGCGAAGGGGAACGGGTTGTTGGGGATCGGGTCCACCATTGCAGCGGCCCTTTCCTCCCATTCGCTTACGAGGTCTTCCCCGGTTTCAGCCGTAGCGAAGCGGTAGAGGCGTTGGGCTTCGTGGAGCTTCGCGGCGTGGGCTTCGTCAGTTACGGGAACAAAGCCCGCCCACTCTACCGGGTAGCGGCTTAGGATGTTTGCCAGCTTGTCGGGGTACGCGAATACCTGCCGGCCCACCTGGTTCGTGAACCATGCCAGCGGGCGGGGAGCGTAAGGGGCTCCGGCCACCTCAGGGGAAGGGGCAAAGCCGTCGATTCGTTGCATGGTAAACCCTTCTGCGTCGGAGGTCAGGAGGTGGAATCCTCCCGGGGCCTGCGGGGCTTTCTGCTTCGGTGTTGCTTTCTTCGCGGTTGTCTTCACGGCGGCTTTGATCTTCGATCCGGTTGAGGTTTTGGCGGCGGTCTTTGTGCGGGTCATATAAGTGTTTTTGAAGTGTTGAGGTGATAGCCCCACCCGTGAAGGCGGGGCCGGTTAGGTTAATTGTTGCGCTCTTCCCAGGCTTTAGTGCTGGTAAGGTGGCAAAGGGCGTCATAGGAGGCGCGGCGGAAGGTTGCCGCCTTTCGTGTAGTCGTGTCCCCGGTGCGGAGGTCTTTCGGAATGAGCTTATGAATCCGGGGGCAATAGTGGCCCTTAGCCTTTTGGATGGCATCGGGGCAGCGGTCAGCGAAGGGGCAGGTGCTGCAGGTCTTGAGCTGGGCTTTTAGTTCGCGCTCGTTATGCGCTTCGAGCTTGCGGGCAACGCCCTCGAGGATGGCGTCGGCCATTTTATTCGTCTTGCGCAGGTGTTCGCGGGAGCGCTCGAGGGTCTTGCGGGATTCCTCTAGCCGGGCCTCGGATTCCCGGAGCATCTTTTCGGATGCCTCGGCGCTGTGAGCGGGGCAGAGGAGAGCGTAGTAGTCGCGCTTGTCGGCGGGCGCGGTGCGACAGGTGCAGCCTTTCTTCTTGCGGTACATAGCAGGAGTATTTAAAGCCCCCGGAGGGGCTGTTAGTTGATTAGTTGGCTGAGATCCGGGCAAGGGTCTTGTCGGCGTCAAGGAAGGCGAGGGTATGCTTTCCGGTGGCCTTGTAGCGGGCCGGGAACCGCTCACGGTGGGCGTAGGATGCCGCTAGCGATTGGATGCCTAGGCTAATGCGGATAGCCTTGGGCTTGCCGGTAGCGCGGGGAGCTGCTACGGGGGCCGTAGTGTCGGCCGGGGCTTCGAGATAACCGCACTCCGATACGGGGCGGGCGGGATTTGTCCAAAAACGTCCGTGTTGATCTACGGCGCGGCCTGTGGCGGTACACCATTCGAGGTGATACCAATAGCCGCCGATGTGAAACGACTGCTTTTTCATGCGAAAGGGGTTTTAATTGCGATTGGTAGTGCTAAAGTAGTCCATTAGTACTAAAGTGCAATTAGTACTACTAACTTTATTTTATACACACCGTTGCAAATAGCCCTCTCCTATTGCCGGAGCAGTAACAAAGAAGGGCCCCCGAAAGGGAGCCCCGTCTAATGGAAAAAGAAAGGTGTTTTTCATAGGTAAGCACTTAGCCTAACTGTTTCCTTGGATGCGTTTTTTAAACCAATCATCTATTACCCAGCCCTCCCGAATCTTCCCGCGCGGCTTTACGCGGTTGTAGTGCCGGTTGTCCTCTTTGATCTGTTCGAGCGTTGAGGCGGTGCGCTTCAGGAGCCGGGTTTGATCGGCGCCGTAGGGGTTGGAGTAGTTCGCAGTAAGTGAGCCCGGGGCGTATCCCTGCGCCCACTTCGGGTTATGAATGAGGGCCTTTGCGTCCGGCAGTACTATATCCCCCTTCCTCATGTAGGTAAGGCGCGGGGTATTGCCGCCTATCTCGATCTCCCCGGTACGGCGCAGCACCACTTCCGGGGCGCCCCCTTTGCCGCTGGGACCATCGTCTACCCATGCCGGGCCCTCGTAGGGATCGGAGGCAGAGCGGCCCTTAAAATACTTCGGGATAGGTGTAGCGGCTACCGCTGCCAGCCTTATAGCACCTATGGCAATCGTGAGCGGGATTTGTGCGGCTACTTTTGCGGCTGCGGCTGCTGCTATCGGAAAGTAGGGCGCGGTAAGCGGGTTGGCGAGTACGGCGGCGGCCTGGGCCTTCGCGGTTGCTGCGGCTAGTGAGATCTTAGCAACCGCCTGCGCGGTTTCAACGCCCACCGCAAAAAGGTTCATTGCCTTTATGATCCTCGCCTTTCGCACCTCGTTCTGCTCTTGCTGCTTTTCGAGCTGTACCCGGCGCGCTTCGGCCCGAGCGTCCGCTTCCGCTATCGCCTGCTCCCGCTGTTGCTGGTTCGTTATCGTGGCGTTAGCTATTTCGATCTCCCGTTCCCGCTTCTGCTCGTTAAGCTCCATTTGCTCCCGCACGGCATCGTCTTGCCTTTGGTAGAACCCTTCCACAAGGGTTTGACCCAAGGCTATAAGCTCCCCGACTAGCTGCTTTCGCAGGTCGGCTAACTTCACCTCTTCGGCCATGCGTTGGTCTATATAGGCCTTATTCAGGGCGGCACGGGCATCCAATAACTGCCGCTCTAATGCTGTCTTCTTATCCGCGTCCGATTTGGCCCGGGCCAGTTCCTCCTGAGCGATTGCAAGACGCTGATTAAGTGCGCGACGTTCCCCATCCGTGCGCGCCTGCGTGAGCTGCTCGGACAGTTCATTAACCTTCGCTTGCGCTTCGGCTTTCTTTGCCTCTGCATTCTTGAAATAGGAAAGCTCTCCTTCGATTGCGGCGATACGGTTAGCCCGTGTCTTAGCCAGAAAAGCGGCGTCGGCTTTGGCCACGGCGCGGCGGTATCCTTCGTAAGTAAGCTCCCCGGCCCTCAGTTGGTCGGCTAGGTCTTTCTGCTGCTGCGCGTTGGAGCGGGCGGCGTCAAGGTCCAGGCCCTCGTATATGCGCTTTACCTCTTCTAAGTTTTCATTCCGTAAGGCGGTCTGCTTCGTCAGGGCGGATTTTAAGATAGCCTGCTGCCGGTCTATGCTCTCAACGGCCAGGGTGTTGCTCTTTACCTCGTAATCTGCCTGAATGGCTAGCAATTCCTCTGCGGTGATCTTCTTACCCTGTATTTGCACCTGCTGCCCCGTGCGTACCGCCTCTACCTCGGCATCGGTGAAGCCGGCAGACTTCAGGCGAAAAGCTAAGTCGGCCTCGATTGCCTCCCGTTGCTTGGCAATGAACCCGGCGAGGGCTTCCATACGATCCGAAAAGGAAACGTTATCGGCGTGCAATACGTCCTCCTTTAGCTTGATCTCTTCCTGCCGGCGCAGGTCGGCCGACTCCTTTAAGGCTGTTAGTTCCCGCAGCCTAAAGTCCTCCGATACCTGCAGGCGGTTGCTATTCGTTTCCAGTTCGAGGGCTAGGATCTCCCCGGCAGCCTTCCGGCGCGCTATTACCCGGTCTGCGTCGCTTGATTCGGGATCATTAAGCACATCGTCCCGCTCTGCGTCGATAACCCGCTTACGAGCCGCCGCAATGCGTCCCAAGGCGTCTAACTGTTCCTGCATGGTGGAACGGTCACTATTGAGGATTTGGGTATTCTTATTAACTACCGTGTCCGATTCTATCCGGGCCGTTTCGAGGGCGAGCTTTCGGCGTTCATCGGCGCTAAATTTGGCCTCTTCGGCTGCGAGCTGCTGCACGGCGCTATCCTTGTCGCTTGCGTTCTGAAGGATGGCGGAGTAGGTGTCGTATTGGTTCTTTTCCGCTGTGGCCATTGCATTAACCGCGTCCAGGCGCTTCTGTGCCGATTCGATGGCATCCTTATCCCCCTTCGTCTGAGCGGCGGCAAGGTCTTTAATCGCGTTCTTTTGGCTTTCGAGGCTAGAGCCGGCAAAGCGCAGCATATTAAGCAAGGCTTCCCGACCCTTCACCCCGTTGCTTACGTTAATATCCTCGGCCTCGGCTGCCTTGATGGCGTTAGCTAACTGTTGCTGGGCAATGGTGCTTTCTTCCGCTGCGAGCTTCTTACGGAGGGCAAAGAGGCGCGTTTGCTGGGAGCCGCTTTTCTCGGCTAAGTCGATCTCCGACTTTAGCGCGTTAAGCCGCTCTTCCCGGGTCTGCCGGATTAGATCTATTTGGGCCTTGGTAACGTCGTTCAGCTCGCTAGTGGTCTTGTATAGTGCCTTCTGAGCATCGTTATACTTGTCCGTTGCTGCCTTGGTGCTGGTAAGGTTCGATACCATCGTTACCAATTCCTTACCGAACATTTGCAGGGCAAGGAAAGCAATAGGCAGGAGGCCCGCAAAGGAGAATACCGACGCGGCAAGGGTCTTGAATATCGGGATAGGCTGCTGCCCGGCTGCGACAAGTTCCAGGTTTGCCGCCTTCAACTTCCCGATTTCGTCAATGAGTACCGGGATGTTATTGCCGATTGCGGAGATACCCGTAGCGAAAGAGTTAGCGAAAGCCGGCGCCTCTCGCAATACCTGGTTAAGGGCCATTGTAGCATTACCGTACTGCCCGACCATGCGCTGCGACTGCCCTACCGCCGTTTCCAGCTTGATAAGTTCCGCGTAGTACTTGTTAGCCTCGGCGGTAATATCCCGGTACATTTGAGATTGCGTACCATAGGCGGCGCCGAATCGCTTGCTTTGATCGGCGGCGTCCTTATACTTTGCCTTTAGCTGCTCGTAAGCATTCTCTAGGCGCTGCTGCTCCTTTACCTCCATCTCTGCGGCCTTGCTTACCTTATCCTTTTCCTTGGCCAGGATAGCGGCGTAGCGGGCCTCTACTTCCTTCGCCTTGGCGTTTTCTACGGTGGCCTTAGCCTCGTTTAACGCGGCTTTGCTTTGGCGCTCAGCTGCGGCTGCCGTCTCCTTCTTCGCCTTGGCTGCGGCAAGGTCGGCATCGGCTGCGGCGCGCTGCAGGGTGGTGTAGTTCTTTACGGAGGCCTCCAACGTCTTAAGGGAGGCATTCATTTCGGCAACCGTGGCCTTTAGTTGATTGTTGGTCTTGACCTTGCCAAGATCCACTTCGAGGGTGCGCAGCTTATTAACCGCGTCGATAGCCTCCTGCACCTGCTTTATAAAGTCGGTGGTCTGCTTCCCGGTCTTCCCCAGGTCTATGTAATCGTCTAGTTTGATTGTTTCCATAGGTGTTTTTTATAGGTTATTGATAGGTTACAAGGTTATGGCACTAGGGCCGCATTTGGAGCCGTATAGCGTCCACGAAAGCCGTGCGTAGCGCCCCGTCTACATACATCCGCTTACTCTCGCCAAAGAGGCCGTAATTCTTGCCCGTTTCGAGGTATTCGGCCTTGGGGTCGGTGGAGCCCATCGTGATCGAGGTGCCGGATACCTTGGCATAGATTCCTCGGGAGTAGGCGCCGGTAAGGTATAGGTCCTTATTCCCGTATCCAGGCAGGCCATTCATGCCGTTTTTCATCCGGGCATATGATGGGTTAACATACCGCCCCAGCTTGCCGCCTTCGGAGTTGTTGCCCTGGTATAGTTGGGCCTGATTCAGGCGCACCAATTCGTCGGTAGTCTTGCTTACTGCCTCACGGCCGGCCGCTTCCACGTTGATCCGCTGAGCTGCTGTTAATATGATGTCTAGGGTCATCGTTTGGGGCTTTGTTGTTGTTGTTCAATCGCTTTGTTTAGTCCCTTCACTCTTACGCAATACTCCTGTACGGTGGTATTGTCTTTTGTTATGTGGGTGCCGGAATGGTTGCTTAGGTTCACGAATACCGTAGTGAAATACTCGCGGGTGGGCGCGCTCTGCTCCCTTGCTGCTAGCCTCGCCTCTAGTCCATTCATTTCAATTTCAACGGCCCTTTCTTTTAGGCTGGGGGCGGCTCTCTTCTCATGGCGGGCAAGGTTCTTAGCGTATTCAACCGGGTTTGCCGGATCGAGCTTTGCCGTGAGCCCGGTAAGGCGCTGCAGGTACTTTTCGAGATCGGGGACGTACAATGTGCGCAGGATCTCTATAATAGGCTCGGTTTGCATCCTCCGGGCCCTAAGCGTGCAAAGCTCCCGGGTCTTGGCTAATAGGTAAAGGGAGGCGGTATCCAGGCTTCCTAATGCCTCGTTATACTCGCTCAGGATCTTATCGAAGGCCTCCAATAACTGAGGCTCGGGCACTTCTCCGGATATGATAAGAGCGGAAAGATCGGCGTCAATTATGGCCCTCTCGAAAAGCGTAAAGGGAAGGGTACCGATTGTAGAATGATAGCGGCCAATGGTGGCCGGCTGGGGTTGTGGTGCTTTCTTTTTCCAATTCATAGGTAGAGGCTTGATTTAGTGAGATACGTCGCCCCTTTCAAGATACTAAAAAGGGGCGACGTATCGGCTAGGCATTACCGTTATTTTTTACCCTTTTCGGGCTGTGTCCCTCCATGCGTTTACGGTGGCATTGATGGCAAGGAAAGAGAGGTCGGAAGGGATCTCTACCGGGCCGGGATTGGGGTAGCTTGCCAGGATAAAGTCTACCACTTCCTCGGCCTTCCCTTGGCGGAAGAGGCTAAGGATACCTTGCAGGGCGCAGGACTCTAAAAGCTCCTGGTCGTCGGGCGGCATGGGGTTGTTTTCATACGGGGCCACAATTGCGGCTAATTGTCTTTGGATGGCGGTCTTGTTTTCCATTTTTCTATGTTTGATGTTAATCGAATGAGGATTTAAGCCGGTTGTCCCGGCAGGGCTTGATATTGCGCAGCGGGGGCCTCCTGAGGGAAAAGGGAAAGGATCGTTTCGAGCTGGGCCCGGGTGCCCTCGGGGAGGGCTAACACCTGCTCCCGGGTAATGGTCAGGCCGTTCACCTGGATAAAGTTGTTCTGCTGGTTCCGTATATTCTGCGGAGTGCTTGCTATTGGGGCGGTAGCCTCTAAGAACACCTTTGCGGCCCTTACGTTGCCCTTCGTGGCCTCCCGGTAAACACGCTGCAGAACGGTTTCCCTCATTGCAATAAGGTTGTCCGTGCGCTGAAGGTGTAGGAGGCTGCCGATATACTCCTTCATGTGCTTTTGTACCGTTGTCCGGCTTAGGCTCGTTTCCCTTGCTATCTCTTCGAGGATCGGGAATCTGTTGTATTCAATCGTTAGGGCGTGGATGGCGTTGGAAATAATAACATAATTGCGCTCCCATGTGGCGTTTCGGGTTTCTTCGGGCAGCAACTCCTTTACCTGCTCGTTAAACCTATCCAGGTCCCGGTCTCCCAAATTATTAATTCCCTCCACCACTACCGTTATTAGTGCCCGCTTCTCTTCTGCGCTAAGGGCGTTATAGTCTTCCTTTCTCAAAGGGTCGCCGTATAGAATATCCCGGATAGCGGCGGCGGTTCTTGCGTCAAAGGGGGCGCAGTCTTTGCGCATATCCAGCGGGCTAGTGTTCTTGCTGCCCCGTGCGTTTGATAACTTTTTACAAGTTTTTACGGTGTTCATTATAGGTTGTATTTGGTGTGAATCAATAGCCTAGGGCATTCATAAGGGCAAGGAGATCAAGGGGCTCTATATACTTCTTCCCCCTGTTGGTGCGTCCGACCTTGTAGATCTTACCGCCGTGTTGCAGCTCTCCTTCGTAAGCGACGTACTCCCCCTTTCCTGAGGCGTTAGGGATTGGGCGGAATGCCACCCCACTAAATAGCCGGTCAATTTCAATCTTTAGCCTACTCATGGGACGCGACTTTGCCGGCCGAGGCTGCTGCCCCTGCCGCGTTTAGGATTAGTTGTTGTACTTGGGCCTGCACTTCAAGGGGGAGGCTGTTTAACGCTTGCTGGGTGATGGCCTGCCCGTTGTTGAATTGCAGGAAGTTGTTTTGCGTGAAGTTGTTCACGGTACCGGGTCGGGGGGCGCCGGAAAGGACCGCTACTGTTTCGAGGTATAGGCGGGCGGCCTTCATATCCCCTTGCGTTGCCTGCTGCGCAACCTTTCCGAGCACGCGGGTCGAGTAGTATCGGAACTTCTGCAGTTCTGTCTCGTACATGGGGTGCTTGTCGTACTCCTTTAGGTGCTTTGCTATGGTCTTGCGACTTAGGCCGGTATCCTTCGCCAGCTTGCTATGGGAAGGGAAGCGGGCATAGTCTTCGAGGTGCTGGTACATGGCATTGGTTATGATCCTATGGTTCTCCTCCCAGGTTTGGTTTTTCGTCTCTTGGGTAATCAATAGATCCCATTGCTCGTTAAGCCGCTCGAGTTCTTCTCCTTTCAAGGTGGTACCTAGCTTGGAGATATGTTTAGCCAGGGCGTCCCGATCTTGGGGCCGGATAAGGCGGTTCACGTCTTCGCGGGTTACCACGGGGATAGCCATGATTTCGGCAATTCGGCTTTTCGTAGTTGCTACCTTTTGTAACCCCTTGCCGGTGTTTATTGTGTTGCTCATGGGTTAGTATTTAATCGGTGTTTTTGCTCTTTTAGGGACGGTTGTTGTTTTGCGTGCCTTCGTAGCCTTCGGGGTTTCGGGACCCAGGACAAGGGCGGTAATGGCATCGGCGTCGATCTTGGGGCCGTACCATACCCGGATAACTCGATGCTTGACCCAGGAGGCGCGGCGAACGTGCTTTGTCTGTTCAATCTTCCGGCAGGCGGTGATCTCATCGGCTGCGGTCGGCAATGTGATTTCTACACTCTTCATGCTCTTTTGCTTTTGAGGGGTTTGAATTGACTAGGGCGCCCGGTCTTCACGATAAGTTTCGCTAGGCAGCGTTTAGGTTCGTAGAGTACCGAAAGCCCGGCCTCTGTTTCGGTGATACCCACAATGCCCGGGAGGTAGCGGAGGCGGATCTTTGCGGCCTCTTTATTGTGGCAGGCAAAGGCGATTGTTTCCAGCAACGGCGCCGGGGCTTCCGCTTTCGCTAGGGAGGGGTGGGTATAGGTTTGGATCTGAGGGCTCCCGGCCTTGTATTGGGCCACAAGGGAGGCGGTGTTTTTCTTTTTGGGGGTCATAGGTTGGTGTTAATTGCATTGGTGAATGAGGCAGGGGGCGCCGTCTATTGCGCTTTGCCGGAAGGTCTTGCCGCTGAAGGCTTCGAGGTGCTGCACTTGGGGCCCGTAGGTGGCGGGCATCCCTTCGGCGTCGTAAAGGGGCTCGATCCATTCCCCGGACTTGCTCAGGAAGTGGGCGAGGATGAGGCCGCCGAACTGAGGGAAGGCGGTGGAGCCGGTGAAGCGGTCCAGTTCTTCCGATTTGATCCCCACGGCGCCGGCTTGTGCCCGTCTGCGGTCCAGGATGTAGTCGGCTAGGTCGTAGCCTTGCTCCTTCTGTTCCGGGGTTGTGTTGTCCTCTAGGACGCGCTCAACGTGGAACTCCGCAAGATCCGCCAGCTCTCCGGCCCGTTCGCTCCACAGGTCCCAACAAGTCTTTCCGGTGCGCGGGTTGAGAATGCCGGTATCGGGGAAGAGATGAACGCGGCGGCCAGCAAGCACCCGGCACCTTTCGCGGGTCAGGTAGGAAAGCGAGGTCGTTGCCACCCATACCATGCCCGGGTATTCAAGGGCTCCGATAATTGCGCTCTTAGGAGCTTCCACTACCGCCACCGGCTTACCCGCGTACTTTTTTAACAGGTGAGCCCCGTAAAGGCACGTTACCTTCTCCCCTGCTTCATAGTCGGCATACCATTCGGGCAGGGGCTCCCCCTTGGCCTTGCATTGGCGTTTTATGACCCGGTGCATCCAATAGGCTTTTAGGGTATGCTCTCCCATCTGTAGGGCTACGGTCTTGCAGGCCTCGTTAAAGATCTTCACCTGCCCGGCCCGGATGGCGCCGGCTGCGTTGATGAACCAAAACACGGCAGGGAGATTGTCGGGCGCCTCTTCTGCAAGGCCTGCGGCCGTAGTGCCGATTAGGTAGTCTCCTACAACCTTCTCGATACGCTCCGCCGGGTACAAGGGCAGCAGGGCCTTTACAAACGAATTGCGGGCGTAGTTGCTGAGGGTTGGGGTAAGGATACTACCCGGAAGATCTACGGGGCACTTCTCGGGCGCTATCGGGGCTATATTGGGCGTGAACGCTGGGCGGCTGTCGGGGTGCTGCGCGAAGTACTCCCGGGGCTTCAGGTGGTAGCCGCATTTGTTCTCTCTTTGGCACCTTCCAACGGTTTCATCTAAGGGGAGGCCGGTGGCAGTGTCGATATAGAGCTTCAGACTCTTCTTCCCGCCGCAAACATGGCAGTTAATGGTCTTCTTTTGGAGCTGGTATCGGTGATCCATAGTAATGCTTTTCGGTTAGGAACATTGGTAACACTTGGTAACACCCGTTACGGTGTTACTAGTTGTTACTAAGCGGCTGCCTTAAGCCGGTTTACTATTCGGGTTATTTTGACTTTGAAGGATTGGAATTGGTGCTCATCCCCGGTGTGTAGCTTCTTGGCGATGGCGTAGGCGGAGATTTCCGGCTCTATATCCAGGATAGCCCGGACCTGCTCGTCTACCTCGTTGCGTTCGCGCTCTTCGATAATCCGCAGGTGTTCAGATTCATTGGCGAAGGACAAAAACTCATAGTGCAGGAAGTTTGTAGGCTTCACTACGTTGCAAAGGATAACATTGTCTGCGTCGTAATCCTTCTCCCCGTTGCGGGTCTTGAGCTGCTTAATATACCGGATGCTCTTGTCTATTGAGCTTTGCCCGATGGCGAAAATGGCGTCCGCGAAGTTGGAAAGCATCTTGGAGCCGGAAAGGTCGTTTACCGTGATCGGGCGGCTGCTGTCTCGTTTCGGAGTGTGGGCTAGGGCAAGGATGGCAACGCCGTACTTTTTCTTAATGGCGTTTAGCTTCTTCATAAGCGGCAGCGCGTCCTTCGCCTTTTCCGTTTCGTTGCTCAGGTAGGTTATGTTGTCGATTATGATAAACTCGGCCCCTGTTTCCTGAATCTCCACCTCCAAAGAGTGAACTAAGTGATCCTCGAAGCTCGCAAAGCCTACCGGCAACTCTGCTTCCGGGTTAAGCTCGACACGATAGAAATTTTCGTGAAAGCGGTAGTGATTGGTGAAGTTTTGGGAGCATCGGTTCTCGAATTGCTTATCGGAAAGCTCAAAGTCTACGAAGAGCGTAACGAGCGGCCCGGCCTCATTCTTTAGGACGGTTGCCGTGCCCTTTCCCCGACTAACATTGTCGGCCATCTGTACGGCCAGGATCGACTTTCCGACACCCGTATCTGCAAAGAGGATTGTTAGCTCTCCTTTGTAGGCAAGGGAGCCGCAGATTTGAGCGGGGGCCTCTCTCATCTTCGCATCATCCAGGCACTTGTTTCCGGTCTTCCGAATAAGAAGGCGCCCGTCGTTGGCGGCTTTCGCTATCGCCTCGCCTACCGGATCGGCTAAAAATTCATGGTCGAAACGCGGGTTAATTACGTCCAAATTGGTACCTTTACCCTGTTGGTACTCATTGGTGAGCGCGGCCCCGGTAAGGCTTGCGCTTTTTTCATTGGTGGAATTCATTGATGGTGTTTAGAGGATGGGGAAAGGTTAGGCGGCTACTTTATCGCGGGAGAACTTCTTTAGCGTCTTGGCGGATTCGATAATCTCCCCGTACTTGTACCAAACCCGGCCTCCGAGGCGGTGGCGATTGATGTACCCCTTGTTAGCCCAATCGTTGAGGGTAACGAGAGAAACGGCCGGCACAAAAAGTTTGCGGGTTTCCTCGGGGCTTAGGAACTTTTCCATTAGTTCTTCCTGCTGTTTTTCACGAATTGCCTTCTGGACGCAGGTGTCAATAATTGCCTGTAAATCCTCGATCGGGACAAATACAACAGGATTGGGTGTGGGGGTTAATGCGTGCGACATTGCTTTGATGTTTTATTATTAGGCTTTCGGGGCAACGGTTTCGCTAAGGTTTTCCGGTCGCGACTTCGGATTACTTATGCGTTTCGCCCGTCTGACAACAAAGCAACTAAAGCGAGATAGGGTGACCAAGGAATCGGGCGCCGCTATACTAGCATTATACTAGCATAATAAAAAAGCCCCGGGATTAGCGGGGCTCAGAGAGAGAATCCAAAAGGGGTTCAGGCTACTTTCACTAACTTATTCTCCCAGCGGTTACGCTGGTGGGCGGCAAGGCGCTTGGCTGCATCGAGCTTTGATACTTTGACGTATAATAAAAAGCTTTTCTCCGTTTTATGCCCCGTTATTTTCATTATATCGAGGGTCGGAAAGCCTTGTAAGTACAAGTTGCTTGCAAAACTTCTCCGCGCCGTATGACTCGAAGTAACGTCACAAAGACGGGCGGCGGGGTCGGTGCTGAGGCGGCCTGTTTCCGTAAGGCCGGCAAGCTCACAGGCCTCTTTCAAATACTCGTTAAAGCGCTGCCCGCTAATGGCTCGGGGCAGGCGGTTGGGGCTGTCTTTGTACTTCTCAAAGATCTCCAATACTACCGGGTGGCACGGGATCACCACAAGTTCCCCGGTCTTCTTCGTTATGATTTTTACAAATTGCTGCCCTTCGATTGTTACGATGTTCTCCGGCTTCACGCTTGATGCGTCCGAGTACCTGAGGCCTACATGGCTGCTAAATATGAAAAGGTCGCGCACGGCCTCTAAGCGTTTATTGTCGCTCAGGTTGTGGCGGTAAAGCTGGTTCAGCTCGGCCTCGGTAAGATATACGGCGTCCGTTTCTTCCGTATCCATTCTAAAGCCCTTTTTCTTAAATTCCTGGTTATCGGTCTCCCCCCGTTCAACGGCTTCATTTAGGAACGTCTTTAGGATTGTGAACGCCTTAGCGATAGTGTTAGCCTTTAGGCCCTTCTGCACCTTCCTTTCTCCCGAGCGGGCGACGGTGACAACCTCCCGCTTTTTTAGGTAGCTGATTAGCTTATCCCGGAAGTCATAGTTAATAGTATCATAGTCCACCCGGTAGCCGGTGGCCTTCTCAAACTCTTTGAGGTGGTTGTATATCGTTTGATACTTTGTCCGGGTGCCGATGCCCCGATCCTTCCCCCGGTGGCGGATCTCCCCCGAGATAAACCGCTCGATAAGTCCGTAGAGGGTTTTCCCGGTGGCCGGGGTCTCTTCCCCGTCCCGGTTCTTTCGGATGTAGGCCTTTAGGTGGTCCCGTAGTACCTGGGGCTCCGGGATGCCGTTTTTAAGCTCTGATTTGTACTTCTGCAGGCATTGCTCCCGAAGGGCGCCTAGGAAGTCATTTAATGAATAGTCCCCGTTGGCCGTTGTGGCCTTGTTGCTCTTTACCCGGTCCTTTTCCTTGTCCCAGGTCTTCGGGTCGATGTTTTCCCCGGTAGAGAAGACTAGCTCTTTGCCGCGATACTTAAATTTCAAAATGATGAGGGACCGGCCGCTTTTGGCCTCGGGCTTTTTTAGGAAGTAAATAACGTTAGGCATAGGTGCGCGATTGGTAACCGCAATATAATGAACTCCGCCCGTAGTTACCCGAATCGTTACCCCTTTTTCTTTTCCTAACTTAATAACAGCACCAAAGCTAATAAAGGAAATTCGAGCGATACCCGCATCCCTTGTACGTTTCCCTCTGCGCGCATTAAGCCCGGTTAAGTTAGTTCTAGTTCCAGCCGGATCACCTGATGGGACAAGTCGAAAGACTTGTCCCATTTTCTTTTTGAACCCTGTAGCTGTGAATAGATTAGGCTGGTTCGATAATCTGAAAGCCCCTCTTTAACTCTACTGCTTTTTGAGCAAATATTTGAAATCATCGAAAAGTTCTATTTCGAAGCTACCATCGCTGCCGACATGGATATAGTCTGAAATTGGCTGTCCGTCAATGACCTTGGTTCTATTATCTTTTTTCATCTGGTACATAATGACTTGGCTGAGCTCGACGTGACCTTTTTCAACTAAATGATTAGGCATAACGACACATGTTCCTCTGTGCCCGGTTTGAACACTCGAATAAAGTAAACTGACATCATCGTTATAAACGACGCGAAGAGCATGGTAGAATGCCGTCGTAACCATATAATCCTTCCGGCTTGGCTTCCTGTGAGCGGCTTTTTCTGAAAGATAGCGTAGAAATCCGCCGAACAATTCTGCAGACTCTGGATTCATTGACCTTAATATGACGTTTCGCGAATACTCATTTGATCGTCTGAAAAACGGTGAATTCGCCTCGGCAGCGTCATGGTAGACTAGAGGCACTAATATAATTGGCTTGCGGATTTCCCACATGCTAATGGTCATGTTGAATTCTGCTGTGTCATCGTCATGGTCAATTATCTCCTTACAAACCTCAAGATTTGCGGTGAACGAAGCTGTAGCCGATGGATCATCAGATATTGGACAAGAACAATAGAATACAGTCTCAGCATCCGAATTGAATCTACCCCAACCCGACGGGGTTCTATTAAAACTCACTTCGGTTTTCTGATTAAATATTTCCAATTTTCCCTCCTTAAAACGATTTCGGCGAGCTCGAACAAAATGTCCCGTTGTAAACTCGGTACGGGGCATCGGAAAGCATTTCATCAATTCGACAAAAAGAAAGACTAGTTGTGGAAAATTCTCGGATTCGGTCTCCCAGTCTATCCGGCGAAGTATATCCTTTATTTCTTCTTTGGGGGTATTAAGGACTAATTCTCCACCATTCATAAGTTCTTCGAAATCCACAGTTCTATACTCTCCCATTAGACGTGAGTTTTAAGTGTAAACCAGTAACATAAAGGTACGGAAGAGTCTAGATATTATATAATTTTATCTATGTATCAGGCGGCTTCTTCAAAGATTATTCTATGGAGCTTGGCCAACCGGAATAGGTCGGAAAAGAAAAGGTTCGAGAAACGTACCAGGTGGTTCACGAAAAAAGCCTCCTCCGGGAGGCTTTTTTGTTGCAGGTACGCACCGCCTCCGCCACCGTCTTCATTCCCGCGTCTTCTCGTTATGTTTGCGCATCAACGAATCCCTATGGCTGACTTCTTTCACAAAAAGGTGGTGGTAGTAACCGGCGGCAGCGACGGCATCGGGCGCGCCCTCGTGGATGCCCTCCTCGCCCGCGGCGCCTCCGTGGCCACCTGCGGCCGGCAGCACGACAAACTCTACGATCTGCAGGCACGCTACCCATCGCACCCGCTGCATGTGCACGTGGCCGACGTAAGCAACGAGAACGACTGCCGCAACTTCATCCAATCCACCCTTAAGGTTTTTGGCGGCATCGATATCCTGATCAACAATGCCGGCATCTCGATGCGCGCGTTGCTGAAAGACCTCAACACAGAGGTGCTGCACCGGGTGATGAACGTTAATTTTTTCGGTGCAGTGTACTGCACCCGCTACGCGCTCGACTCGCTCCTCGAACGAAAGGGAACCATCGTGGGCGTATCGTCGATCGCAGGCTACCGCGGGCTGCCCGGGCGCAGCGGCTACTCGGCGTCGAAGTTCGCGCTGCAGGGCTGGCTCGAAGCCATTCGCACCGAGCTGCTCGCGAGCGAGGTGCACGTGATGTGGGTGTGCCCCGGCTTCACCACTTCCAACATCCGGAATGTGGCCTTGAATGAGGAAGGCGCACCCCATGGCGAAAGCCCGATGGATGAATCGAAGATGATGTCGGCCGAGGAGTGCGCCGCGCAGATCCTCTCGGCGATCAAAAATCGCGAGCGCACGCGGGTGATGACCTTCACCGGCAAGCGCACGGTTTGGATGAATAAATTCTTCCCGGGCTGGGCCGACCGCCTTGTGCAAAAGTTCTTCTTTAAAGACGGAAAGCTCGTGAAATAGCGGGTTTCCGGCTACCTTGATAACTTATCGGCCGACGGGATTATGTATTGTGGACTTTAATGTAGAATTTTACCGCCGCTCCCACCACCACCATGCCGCTTGTCACCCTCACTTCTGATATTGGCCAACAGGATTACCTTGTTGGAGCGATCAAGGGTCGTCTGCTGCGCATCAACCCCGAGTTCCGGATCATCGACATCTCGCACTCCCTCTCTCCCTTCAATTACCCGCAGGCCGCCTACGTGTGCCGCAGCGCGATCAAGAACTTCCCCGAGTTCACCTTCCACATCGTGCTGATCAACCTCTTCGAGTCGAAGCCGGACCAGCTGCTGTTCGCCTTTCACAACAACCAGTATGTGCTCTGCGCCGACAACGGCCTGCTGGAGATGATCCTCGAGGAGAAGCCGGAGATGGTGATCGGCATTCCCTTCGACAAACCCGCGATCAAGAACACGCTTTACTGCATCGACGTGGCGGCGAAGGCCATCACGCAGCTCGTGAACGGCGAGCCGGTGCAGAACATCGGTACCCCCGACGCCTCCTACATCGAGAAGAACCCGTTGCGTCCCCTGCACGGCGAGGGCTGGATCGAAGGCCACATCATCTTCATCGACAATTTCGAGAACGTGGTGGTGAACATCACCCAGGAGCAGTTCGAGCAGCAGCGCCGCGGGCGCCGCTTCAAGATCGTGTTCAAGCGCGATGAGGTGATCGAGCGCATCTCCGGCTCCTACGCCGACGTACCGCAGGGCGAAAAGCTGGTGCTCTTCAACAGCGCGGGCTATATGGAGATCGCCATCAACAAGGGGAATGCGGCCGGTCTCTTCGGCCTGCGCGGTTACAACGACAAGAACCCCGGTACCATTACCCAGAACCGTTTGTTTTACCAGACCGTAAAAGTATTTTTTGAATCATGATCCTTCGAATCGTAAAACTGAGCTTCCGGCCCGACGAGGTCGCCAAGTTCGAAGCCTATTTCGAGGAGCGCCGGCACCGTATCCGCCACTACCCGGGCTGCACGCACCTGCAGCTGTGGCAGGACCGCCAGGATCCTTGCGTGTTCTTCACCTACAGCCACTGGGAGTCTGACGAAGCGCTCGACGCCTATCGTCACTCCGAATTCTTCGGCAACGTATGGAAGACCATCAAGCCGATGTTCGCGCAAAAGGCCGAAGCCTGGTCGTTGAACAACATTCCCGCCCCCGTGGCCGTTCCTGCCGGCTGATCCACGCCGCGCTACTCCTCCCCCCCGATCGCTTGCTTTTTCCTGCTTTTTTTTAACGACGGACCGCATCCGCCCGGAAGCCCCTTGCCCTGACCGCCGATTTCCGTTGCCCGCCCTACATCCCTTTTAACAAATACGCAGGGCAATCGGGCTTAATTTAGCCCCTTCCCTATATTTTTGCGACTACCCCGAAAAAGCGTTCGGGGTCAAACCAATCATAACTCTCTATGAACTTTAAAAGAGTGAACGACCTGACCGGCTGGGTCGTGTGTATCATTGCCTGCCTGGTGTATGTACTGACTGCTGAAAAATCCGGGAGCTTCTGGGATTGCGGCGAATTTGTGGCAGCTGCCTACAAGCTGCAACTTCCGCACCCTCCCGGCGCGCCCGTGTTCACCATCCTGGGCCGCTTCTTCATCGTGCTGTTTGGAGGCAGCCCGGACTCCGCCGCCAAGGCCGTCAACATCATGAACGCACTGGCCTCCGGCTTCACGATCCTGTTCCTCTTCTGGACCATCACGCACTTCGCCCGCAAGCTCGTTAGCGGCCTCGCCATCGAGCCCACGCGCGCACAGACGGCCACCATCATGGGCGCCGGCATCGTGGGCGGGCTCGCCTATACCTTCACCGACTCGTTCTGGTACAGCGCCGTTGAAGGCGAAGTGTACGCGCTTTCCTCCTTCTTCACCGCACTGATCTTCTGGGCAATGCTGAAATGGGAGCGCGCCGACGTAGCCGCCGGCACCGACCGCCAGCTCCGTAATTATGCGGATCGCTGGATCGTGTTCATCGCCTTCATGACCGGCCTCGCCATCGGCGTGCACCTGCTCGGGCTGCTGACCATCCCGGCGCTCGTCATGATCTATTACTATCGTCGCTACGAGTACACCCGCAAGGGCGCCATCTACGCCTTCCTCATCGGCTGCGCCATCACCGGCGTGGTACAGGTGGCCGTGATCCAGTGGACGGTGAAGTTCGCCGGCAAGTTCGACATCTTCTTCGTCAACAACTTCAACCTGCCCTTCTTCTCCGGGTTCATCTTCTTCTTCGTACTGCTTGCCGCCGGCATCTGGTGGGGCCTCCGTGCCGCCCGCAAGAACGGCTGGTCGTTCCTGCGCCTCGCGCTCTGGTCGGTCACCTTCATGATGCTCGGCTACTCGCTTTATGCCACCACGCTCCTTCGCTCCGCGGCCAACCCGTCGATCGACATGAACAACGTGGACAACCCGATGAGCCTGAACTACTACCTCGGTCGCGAGCAGTACGGCTCCGCGCCGCTGGTAAAGGGCCCCTATTTCACGACACCGGTGCTGCGCGACGAGAGCGGCCAGGCCGTGTATAAGGAGGGGGATATGCGCTACTCCAAGAGCAACGGCCGCTATGTAGCGCTCGGCCGCAGCCAGGACGTCGAATACGAAAGCGAAGTGCTCTTCCCCCGCCTCTGGGACCGCAGCAACGACCAGGGTCATGCCGACTTCTACGTTGACTGGCTGAACCTCAGTCGCTCCCAGGATGCGCAGTCCGGCCAGACCGTGTACGAGCAGCCCACCTACGGCGACAACATCCGCTGGTTCGTGACCTACCAAATGGGGCATATGTACTGGCGCTACTTCATGTGGAACTTTGCCGGCCGCCAGAACGACATCCAGGGCTTCGGCAACAAGCGCGATGGCAACTGGATCTCGGGTATCTCCGTCATTGACAACATGCGCCTCGGCGACCAGAAGATGCTCCCCGAAAGTATCCGCAACAACAAGGCCTCCAACAAGCTGCTGCTGTTGCCCCTTCTGCTCGGCGTCTTCGGCTGCGTGTACCACTTCCTGAAAGACCGCCGCGACTGGGTCGTTTCCTTCCTCCTCTTCTTCTTCACCGGTCTCGCCATCGTGCTGTACCTCAACCAGCCGGGCAACCAGCCGCGTGAGCGCGACTACGCCTTTGCCGGCTCCTTCTATGCCTTCGCGATCTGGATCGGCCTGTCGGTGGTGGGCTTCGTGCGCCTCGCCCACGAGCACAGCGACCGCAAGACCCTATTCAATGCACTCACCTACGGCGCACTCACGACGCTGATCATCACCCTTATGGCCAACACCACCACCACGGCCGGCGGCGCCATGGGGTCCGCAGTGCTGGCGGGGCTGATCTATGCCGCGGTGATCGGGCTTATCTATTTTATCGTGAAAGCCGTGGCCGGCAAGAGTGAAGTGCTGAAGACATCTTCCGTTGCACTCGCCACGCTCCTTTGCCTGTCGGCGCCTGTGCTGATGGCCGCGCAGGAGTGGGACGATCACGACCGCAGCAACAAGACGCTGGCGCCTGACCTCGCCCGCACCTACCTCGAAGGCTGCGCCAAGAATGCGATCCTCTTTACGTTCGGCGACAACGACACCTACCCGCTCTGGTATGCCCAGGAAGTGGAAGGCGTGCGCCCCGACATCCGCATCATCAACACCAGCCTGCTTGGCATCGACTGGTACGTGAACCAGCTGCGCTACAAGGTGAACGAAAGCGCGCCCATCGACGTCATCTGGGACGCCAACCAGATCACCGGCTTCAACGTGCTCTTCTACCAGCCCCAGGGCGACCAGACCGGCTTCCAGCCCCTGTACCCGCTCATGAAAGACCAGGTGGGCCGCCAGCTGATGAATGACGACAAGACCCAGGTGCAGCCGGTGATCCCCACCAAGCGCCTGTTCATCCCTGTAGATGTGGACGCCGTGCGCCGCAACGGCACCGTGCAGCCCGGCGACTCCGTGATCTCCGGCATGCCGCTCGAGATCCAGCTGGTGCAGGACCGCTACATCGGCCTCGACCGCGTGGCCATCCTCAACATCATCGCCGCCAACGCGCAGAAAGGCTGGGAGCGCCCGATCTACTTCACGAGCCCGATGGGTGACCTCGGCTTCTACCAGTACCTCCGCAAAGACGGTATGGCCCTGCGCCTCGTGCCGGTTGAAGGCAAGTTCCCGCAGCAGAACTGGGTCACCTTCATGGAGACGCGCAAGAACCGCATGGGCGGGGTGAGCATCCACGACAACAACGACGCTGCGATCTTCCAGAACGCCATGAAGTTCCGCGCCGGCGGCGCCAACCTCCCCCGCAACTACTTCGACGAGGAGAACCGCCGCCACCTGCTCGACATCCGCGGCCTCATGACCGAGATCGCCGGCAACTATGCCGACAAGGGCAAGAAAGCCGAGGCGGTGCAGATGCTCCGGCAGATCGACCAGATCATCGCCGAGCGCAACCTGCCGGTAGCTATGGCGAGCCGCTATGCATCGCACAACGTGAATGCCCTGCAGTTCCTCGAGGCGGCCTACAAGGCCGGCGACCTCCAGCGCGCCACGCGCCTGCGCAGCCTCATCGAAAAAGACTTGCAGGAGCAGAAGCGCTATTACGATTACCTCCGCGAAGAGCGCCCCGACCTGTACCAGAGCGAGGGCCAGGACGAGTACCAGAACAACGTGCTGCTCGAGAAAGTGCTCCCGGCCATCGTGCGCCAGTACGACCCGGCGGCACGCCAGGCAGCACCGGAGAACGTGACGCCCCAGCAAGCCCCGCCGGCAACGCAGCAGGCGCCGGCTACGGCTCCTGCAGGCGGCCAGTAAGCTTCCGAAACACTTGAAAGACCCTCCCCGCCGGAGGGTCTTTTTTTATGCCGGTTGCCGGTTTCTTAACACTCCCGTTTGAACAACCGGCCTGGCTTTATTGTACATTGTATCCCTTATGCGTGGTTTTCAGTTTACCCGGTTTGATCCCAGCGAGCAAGGGAAGACCCGCTTCGAGCAACTGCTCGACCTCTTCCTGCAACTACTCACCTACACCAGTGGCGACGTGGGCGAAGCCCTCCAATGGCTCAACGAGCTCGACAAGCAATATGAGCTCACCGACGACGAGTATGGCATGGGCGACTTTATCGAAGACCTGAAAGGCAAGGGCTACCTTACCGACAACAACGAGGCCGGCGAGATCCGCATCACCCCTAAGACCGAGCAGGGCATCCGCAAGCGGAGCCTCGAGGAAATCTTCGGGAAGCTCAAGAAGTCGCGCGCCGGCGACCACAATACCTTCAAGCCGGGCCAGGGCGACGAGCAAAGTCCGAACACACGACCCTTTCAGTTTGGCGACATGCTGGAGCAGATCGACTTCACCGAGTCGATCCGCACGGCGCAGATCAACCATGGACTCGACTCGTTTTCGATGAGCGAGGACGACCTGCAGATCCGGGAGAACGACTTCAAGGCGCAAACGTCCACGGTGCTCATGATCGACATCTCGCACTCGATGATCCTCTATGGCGAGGACCGCATCACCCCTGCGAAAAAGGTGGCGATGGCGCTCTCGGAGCTCATTACGACGCGCTACCCGAAAGACACGCTCGACATCGTGGTGTTCGGCAACGACGCCTGGCCAGTGGAGATCAAGGACCTCCCCTACCTGCAGGTGGGCCCCTATCATACCAACACGGTGGCGGGACTCGAGCTGGCGATGGACATCCTGCGGCGCCGGAAAAACCCGAACAAGCAGATCTTCATGATCACCGACGGCAAGCCTACCTGCCTCAAGATCGGGAAGCGCTATTATAAGAATTCCTTCGGCCTCGACCGCAAGGTGACGAGCCGCTGCATGAACCTGGCCGCGCAGTGCAAGAAGCTGAAGATCCCGGTCACGACCTTTATGATCGCCACCGATCCGTACCTGCAGCGCTTCGTACAGGAATTTACGGAGACCAATAACGGCAAGGCCTTCTTCGCCTCGCTCGACAAGCTGGGCGCCTTCATCTTCAAAGACTTTGAAAGCGGGAAGCGTAAAACTCTTTATTAACACGGTAAGGACGCATCAACGATGCGTCCCCACGATCATCTAAATACCAACGCCTCGTGATGCGTCGCCCGAGAAAAGATATGGCACAAGACAAGAAAGCAATGGATATCAAACGGATCAACACGATCCGGGAGCTGAAAGAGAGCGGCTACCGGCCCAGGAGCATCAAGGAAGAATTGCGCGAGAACCTGATCAAAAAGCTGCAGGCCCAGGAAGAGACGTTCTCGGGTATCGTCGGCTACGAAGAGACGGTGATCCCTGACGTGGAGCGCGCGCTCCTGAGCAAGCACAACATCCTTTTCCTCGGCCTCCGCGGGCAGGCCAAAACGCGGATGGCCCGCCAGATGACCGCCCTGCTTGACGAATGGATCCCGGTGGTTGCCGGCTCCGACATTAACGACGACCCGCTGGCGCCCCTCTCCCGCTACTCCAAAGAACTTATTGCCGAAAAGGGCGACGACGCCCCCATCGAATGGATCCACCGCTCGCAGCGTTATGGCGAGAAGCTGGCGACACCCGACGTGACCGTGGCCGACCTGATCGGCGACGTGGACCCGATCAAGGCCGCCAACCTGCGGCTTTCCTTTGCCGACGAGCGGGTGATCCACTACGGCATCATTCCGAAAAGCAACCGCGGCATCTTCGTCATCAACGAGCTGCCCGACCTGCAGGCGCGCATCCAGGTAGCGCTGTTCAACATCCTGGAAGAAGGCGACGTGCAGATCCGGGGCTTCAAACTGCGCCTCCCGCTCGACATCCTCTTCGTATTCACCGCAAACCCGGAAGACTATACGAACCGGGGATCGATCGTGACGCCGCTGAAGGACCGCATCCAGAGCCAGATCCTGACCCACTACCCGAAAAGCCTCGAGGATGCCCTCGCCATCACCGAGCAGGAAGCCGACCTCGGAGACCGCCAGAAAGAATCGGTTGCCGTCAGCGACCTCGTGAAGCGCCTCATCGAGCAGGTAGCCTTCGAGGCGCGTGCTTCGGAGTTCGTGGACAAGAAAAGCGGCGTGTCGGCCCGACTCACGATCTCGGCTTTCGAGAACGCCGTTTCGGCGGCCGAGCGGCGCGCGCTCGTAAACCGGGAAGACAATACGCAGGTCTGGATCTCCGACCTGGTAGGCATCATCCCCTCCATCACCGGCAAGATCGAGCTGGTATACGAAGGCGAGCAGGAAGGCCCGTACCAGGTGGCGATGAACCTGCTCAACAAAGCCATCCGCACCCAGTTTGCCCAATATTTCCCCAACCCGGAAACCCTGAAGAAAAGGGCCCCGCGCAAGGGCGCGGCGCCCGAGCCGGTGGAGAACCCCTACAAGGCTATCACGGGCTGGTTCGACAAGGGTAACCACCTGAACCTGCTCTTCGGTCTCAACGACCGCGATAAGATCAATGCCCTTTACGCGGTAGACGGGCTGCATGCCCTTGTGAAAAAGACCTTCGGGCACGCCAATGAAAAAGAAGCGGCGCTGCTCATGGAGTTCGTGCTGCACGGCCTCGCCTCCTATTCGCTGATTTCGAAAAAGATCCTGGATACTTCGGTTGAGTTCAAAGACCTCATGGGGAGCATGTTTACGATGCCTACGGCCGCCGACGAGGAAGATGAAGAAGAAGATTTCAACTGATCACCCCCGTTCAAGGCTACACATAGAAAGCGCTCCCGGCTACCGGGGGCGCTTTTCCATTGGAGACGCCAGCCAACGTTCAACCCGTAGAATTACAGGGTCGATGGGTGGTCACGACACTAAACCGGAAAGGAGCCCGATCGATACGACCGTGACTAGCAAGCCGCCGTTTGGGATGCCTTTATACGGGCGCACTTAATTGACTACCACCGTATCGGCCTTGAACAGGGAGTTGCCGCTGTTGTAATAGCGAACGATGTGCTGTCCGGGCAACCCCGGCTTGATGGTGACGGTCGTGTCGACGCGGTAGAGGGCCTGGGCACAGGCGCCGCCCTGCTGCACCGACCCGATGGTGCGAACGGCCCACTCCCGCGGTGCGGTAGAGTCCACATGCATGCGCTCGAAGCGGTAACACAGGTTGGCACCTGTGGCACGCACCCGCGCGGTGAAGGCAGTGTTGAGCGTTGCCGCGGCCGGTGTTTTCGTGGAGTCGATCGTGAGCAGGGTTTCCACGCGGGTGCTGTTGTTGTCTTTCTTACAGCTCGCGAGCCAAAGCACGCCGAGCACGAGCAGGGAGGTCTTGTACATGGTGTTTCGTTTCCTCTTCGACACAGCAGGAGGCATTACCGCTGCACGAGGCCCCCGCTTTTGCAATTTCTTTAGAAATGAAGCGCCGCCACCAGATCATGCGGACCGGTTGCCTACAAAAGCAAAACGCAACCCTGGGGCTGCGTCCACTCCTGACGGGGCAGATCCCGCTTTAATTAACCAGTACCGTATCGGTCCGGAACAGCACGTCCTTATTGTAGAAATTCAGTGCGTAGCGTCCCGGCGCCTGCGCGTTGATGGAAATGACGGAATCGGGAAGGGCGAGATAGTCCTGGCAGACACTCCTGCTTTCATAGAATCCCTTTACACGGATATCGAAGGCGCTCGCCCGCGAACTGATGTCGAAGCGGTCGAAGCCGTAGCAGGAGCCGGGAACGGCGTAGCGTACGTGTGCTCGGATGTTCCGGCCTTGTACGGATCCATCGGGCAAGCCGGCATCTACGATTTCGAGGTCAACCGGACGCTGATCGTTTTCGCAGTTCTTGGTACAGCCAAACAGGAGCACGGCGGCGAGGCTCAGGGTCGGAAACAGGCGCTTCATGATTGTGTGTTTGTGCTCTGACCCCTTTGCGGGATGCCACGTTGCACCTGCAAGAAAAAATTCCTAAACGACATTCACTTCGCGCTCGAGCGTCACGCCGAACTTTTCTTCCACCGAGGCGATGATCTCGCTGCTGAGCGCGAAGATCTCGCCGCCGGTAGCCCCGCCGTAATTGACGAGTACGAGCGCCTGTTTCGGGTAGCAGCCGGCATCGCCGCGCCGGAACCCCTTCCAGCCGCACTGCTCGATGAGCCAGCCTGCGGCCAGCTTCATCCCGGCATCCTGCGGAAACGCCACGATCGATGGGTGGGCGGCCTTCAGTGTCGCGTAATGCTCCATCGGCACCTGCGGGTTCTTGAAAAACGAGCCTGCGTTGCCCACCTCGCGCCAGTCGGGGAGCTTGGAGCTGCGGATGTTGATGACGGCCTGCGAGATGGCCCCGATGCTGAGTTCCTGTACGCCCATACGCGCCAGCTCCTCGCGGATGGCGCCGTATTCGGTATGGAACCGGGGTGTTTTCCGGAGGCGGTACGTAACAGAGGTGATGACGTACTGTCCTTTATAGACGTTCTTGAATACACTCTCGCGGTACCCGAAGCGGCAGTCTTCGAGGGTAAAGGTGTCGAGCCTGCGCTCTCGGATATGGAAGGCTTCGAGCTCATGAAAGACGTCTTTGATCTCCACGCCGTAGGCGCCGATGTTCTGCATCGGGGAAGCGCCCACGCTGCCCGGGATCAGCGACAGGTTCTCGACGCCGGCAAAGCCGTTGGCCACGCAATGCAGCACGAAGCCGTGCCAGTTCTCCCCGCCGCCGGCCCGTACATATACGTATTCGGTGTCCTCGGCAATCGTTTCGATGCCGGTGATCCCATTGTGCAGTACGAGGCCTTCGAAATCGCGCGTGAACAGCACGTTGCTGCCGCCGCCCAGCACCATCAGGGGGGCGTCGCCCTGGTGGTCGAGCAGGGCCTTGAGCTCATCGAGGTTCGCAAACGGTGCGTAATAACGGGCGCTCGCCGCTACTCCAAAGGTGGTAATCGGCTTCACGGAAACATGCTCCTGCAGGATCGACATGCGGTAAAGCTACGGCAAGGAAGGCTTTGCGAAGCGCTTCGGACCGGATGGAGTGAAACCGGCCGCCAGGCCCTACTTTTACGGGCAGCACGAATCCACAAACAACACACTCCGGCTATGACCACCACACTCATCGGCGCCACAGGCCTCATCGGCGGCCACCTGCTCGAAGCGCTACGGGCCGATCCTGCTTTCGGAACGATCCGCGTACTCCTGCGCCGGCCGGTGCCGTTCGACGGACCACGCACGGAGCTCCGGATGGTCGACTTCAACGACGCGGCCGCGTACCGCAATGCCATTGCCGGCTCGGACCTTATTTTTTGCGCGGTCGGAACCACGCAGCAAAAGGTGGGTGGCGACAAGGAAGCGTACCGCAGGATCGATTTCGACATTCCCGTGAATGCGGCACGCCTCGGACGTGAAACCGGGTGCCGGCACCTCCTGCTGGTATCGTCGGTGGGCGCCGATGCGTCCAGTAGCAACTTCTACCTCCGCCTCAAGGGCGAAACCGAAGACGCGGTGCGCGCCGCCGGGCTGCCCGCCACCTCCATCTTCCGTCCGTCGATGCTCCTCGGCAACCGCCGCGAGGTGCGCGTCGGCGAACGCATCGGGCAGGTGCTGATGAAGACGTTTTCGTTCGCGCTTGCCGGCGGCCTGCGCAAATACAAACCCATAGAGGCCGCCGATGTGGCCCGCGCCATGGTCGCCAAAGCGAAAGCAGACGCCCGCGGAAATGAAGTACTGGAATACGATGCGATGTTTGAACTGCGCAAGTCCCGGCAAACCTCGCTGTAAAGCCGGTAGACAATCGAAAAATCGTTTAATTGGAAGGAAAGAATGATCCAGCCTAAGTTCCCCCCTCGGGGGACAGGGGGCTAGACCGCATCCACATCCGGCACCACGATCACCTTTTTGAACTTTCCTTCGTGGTGGAGCATCGCGGTGTAGCGCTGGATATCGTCCTTGCAGCGGGAAAGCAGCTGGCTGTCACGCGGCAGCTTCAGCATCAGCTCCATGAGGTACATATTGCGTACACGCGGCACCATCGGCTCGGCCGGCCCTACCAGATAATTGCCATAGGCCGGCTGCATGAGGCGCGTAAAATGATGGGCCGCATCGTTCACCACGTCGCGCTCCTTGTGCTTGAAGTGGAGCAGCACCACGCGCGAGAACGGCGGGTAAAAGAACTGCCGGCGCTTGTCGAGCTCCTCCAGGAACATCCCGACGTAATCGTGGCGCAGCACGTGCTGCAGCAGCGGGTGGTTGGGCAGGTTGGTCTGGATCAGCACATCGCCTACCCCATCGCGCCGGCCCGCGCGTCCGCTCACCTGCTCCATCAGCTGAAAGGCCCGCTCATTGACGCGGAAGTCCGCAAAATGCAGCAGTCCGTCGGCATCGATCACACCCACAAGTTCCACATTGTCGAAATCGAGTCCCTTTACCACCATCTGCGTGCCCACCAGGATGTCGATCTTGCGCTGCTCGAACTGCTGGATCAGCACGTCGTGCGCGTTCTTGTTGCGGATGGCATCGAAGTCCATGCGCGCGATCTTGGCATCGGGCAGGTGTTGCTCGAGCTCCTCCTCGATTCGCTCGGTACCAAAGCTTTTCTGCACCAGCTTGTCCGACCCGCAGCCACGGCAGGTAAGTACCGGCGGGTAGATGTTGCCGCAATAGTGGCATTTGAGCTTGTTGGAGAACTTATGGAAGGTGAGCGATACGTCGCAGTGCTCGCATTGCGCGATCCAGCCACAGACCGTACATAGGTGGAAGGGCGCATAGCCCCGCCGGTTCTGGAACAGGATCGCCTGCTTCTT
Source organism: Flaviaestuariibacter amylovorans (assembly GCF_039541815.1). Taxonomy (NCBI): domain Bacteria; kingdom Pseudomonadati; phylum Bacteroidota; class Chitinophagia; order Chitinophagales; family Chitinophagaceae; genus Flaviaestuariibacter; species Flaviaestuariibacter amylovorans. The sequence goes on along the minus strand of NZ_BAABGY010000007.1, from coordinate 84,809 downwards.
GCGCGCCACGGTCTGCTTCAGCTCTTCGAGCAGGTGCACCGAAAACATCACTTTCTCCCCCGGCTTGCGCGGCACCGCCCGCAGGTCCACGAGCTGCATCGTCGGCAGCTTTACGTCGCCATAGCGCTCCGTAAGTCCGGCGAGCCCGAACTTGCCGCTGCGAGCATTGTGGTAGGTTTCGAGCGAGGGCGTGGCGCTGCCCAGCAACACCTTGGCGCCAGTGAGGCCCGAGAGGTAGATCGCGGCGTCGCGCCCATGGTACCGCGGCGCGGGATCCTGTTGCTTGTACGAGGGATCATGCTCCTCGTCGCAGATGATGAGGCCAAGGTCCTGGTAGGGCAGGAACAGCGAGGAGCGGGCGCCGAGCACCACCTTGAGCTCCCCGCTTTTGACCTTGTTCCAGATTTCCACGCGCTCGTTGTGGCTGAAGCGGGAATGGTAAATGCCGATGTGTCCGCCGAAGTATTTCTGGAGGCGGCGGATGATCTGCGCCGTGAGCGCGATCTCGGGCAGCATATACAAAACCTGCCGGCCCTTGCGGATGTATTGCTCGATGAGGCGGATATAGAGCAGCGTCTTGCCGCTCGAGGTCACGCCATGCAGCAGGCAGACCGGCTTCTCTACAAAGGCCGTCTCCACCTGTACAAAGGCTTCTTCCTGCGCCGGCGTCAGCGTAAAATCGATGTGTATGTCTTTTGGCAGGTACTGGATGCGGTCCACGCTGCGCTTTTCCGTGCGCAGGATGCCCTTTTCCACCAGGCCCTTGAGCTGTGCATCGGTGGCATTGGCCTTCTTGAGGAGGCTTGCCTTGATTACCTCGCCCTCCGTTTTCAGGAGGTGCAGGTAGCCGAGGAGCAGCTCCATCTGCTTCGGCGCGCGGCTCCAGTTGTTCAGCAGCTCCGACAGCCGGTCTTCGTTGCTGTATTCGGGCTCCAGCAGTACGAAGGTCTCCTTGCGCGGAGCAAACTTCTCCTTCAGCGACTCCCACACGAAGCACACCTTCTTGCCCATAAGGCGGTTCACGATCGGGTACACGTGGGTGCTGTCGAGAATGCCCTGCACCTCGGTGAGGCGCAGCTCCTGCTTCATCAGGAGCGCTTCGGCCACGAGGTATTCTTCGGAATCGAGCGTCGAGAAATCGTCGCCGAACTCCTCGTTGAACACCAGGATCGTTTCGCTGGAGAGCTTGAAGTGCGCCGGAAGGGCGGCGGCCATCACCTCACCTTCGGTGGCCATGTAATAGTCGGCGAGCCATTCCCAGAAGCGCAGCTGCCAAGCATGGATCACGGGCTCATGATCAAGGACGTTGAGGATCTCCTTTGTTTCGAAGCCTTTCGGCTTGTCGGGGTGGATCGCCTTTACGATACCGGAGTACTTCTTGTGCTTGCCCAGGTTCACTTCCACGCGGCAGCCGATCCGCAGTCCTTCCTGCAGGTGCGCGGGGATCTCCCAGGTGTAATTCTTCGGTAGGGCAAGTGGTATGACGATCTCAGCAAACATGCACGGGAAGGGTGCAAGTTAATTGAGAGAAAAGGGAAAGACGCGGTATTTTTTGTTGGTCAGGCGTTTCTGCTGGAAGCGCGCCGCACCGAAGTTGAGGAGCAGGCCGGTGCGGAGGTTGAAGTAGTGCAGCAGGTTGTCCATTTGCGCGTGGTGCGACTTCCCCATGCGGGCGTCGGTGCGCAGCGTCACCACGATATCGTTGTCGAGCGCGAAGTCGAAGCGGTGCTCGCCTACGAGTTCGCCTTCGTAGCGCACGGGAAGTGCATGATCGCGGGTGAAGGTAAGCGGGGTGCTCTCGAGCTCGAGGTAGAGCGCCTCCTGGTACACCGAAGCCTCGAAGCCGGGTCCCAGGATCTCGTGTACGCGCCGGGCGCAGGTGATAATGATACGGACCGCCCTGTGGAGTTCTGTCTGTGTCATTGGAAAAGGGTTGCTTGTTGACGAAGTAACGGGATTACCGCAACCCCGCAATGCGGGAAACCCGGGAAAATGCACCTGTTTTCCTGCTTTTTTTCCGGTAGCACCCGGCCTTTTTTCCGGCCTGCCCGGCAACTCACTGAGCGTCTTTCGTTTACAAGGATACCGGCGCGCCCGATCACGTACGGAGCGCATCGGGGCCAACCGTGCCTTTGTGGAAGCGATCACGAGCAACCTTTCACAAAAAAGCGACTGTGCCGGCTTACGAGTCAGCGGGTGGCTTCCCCGGAGCCTCCTCCCCGATCCATTCGGCACCCAGCTCGATGAGGCGGCGCTCCATGCGGTCGAACACTTCCTGCTTCAGGCGGCCGATGTCGTCGAACCCGAGCCCGTCCACCGGCACCGGTTCGAGAAAGATGGCGCGGTTGCGGCCCGGTGTGAGCGAGAACACCGACCGGTAGTGCATCCGACGGTAGGTATCGGGCATCAATACCGGCTGGATCGGCGTGCCGGTTTCGATGGCGATGCGGAAGGCGCCGTCGTAAAACGACTTGAGGGGCTTGCCCGTTTCATTGAAGGTGCCTTCCGGAAACACAAGCACCGAGATGCCTTTCTGGAGGGTCTGCTTGAGCAGGCGCACGCTGCGCGCGCGGTTTTCGGGCGAGCTGCGGTCTACGGTCACGATGGTGTTGCGGTAGATAAGGCCGAAGATGGGGACCTTTGCCGTTTCCGCCTTCCCAAGGGGGCGCACCGGCCGGCGAAAGGTCTTGACCAGTGACGGAATATCGAAATACGAAATGTGGTTCGACACATAGATGTACGCCGCCTTGCGGTCGGCATTGGTCTCGTAGATGTTGCGGTGCCGGACGCCGATCAGCACGAACCACACATCGCCCCAGAGCGTGCAGGCCGGGTAGATCAGGTTGCCCCGGTCGCCGCGCCCGAGCAACAGCACCAGCAGCGCCCACACGAATACCGGGATCATCAAAGCGATAAACGTGACGATGGCATAAAGGGAATACAGTAACTGGAAAGGTTTCAGCAGGAAGCGCATCAGCGGTGTTTTTTTCGTTCGTCGCCCGGGCAGTGGCACTCAAAATCCTGCTTCAGGTTGTAGGTGGTGATCACGCGGGTTTCATCGCTGCACTGGGCAAAGATGACGCGGATGGATTCGCCGCCTTCCGTGGTGCCTTGCAGGGCATAGGTGGGGCAAGGCTTGTCGCGCGGATCGCTCTTCGCGAGGTTGATGATGCCCTTGTTCATGATCTCGCGGATCTCCGACTCGGAGATGTGGCGGCAATCCATACGGCAGCGGGCATGCTTCGTAAGCGTAAGGCGGCTCGGGTGGCGGTCGAAGGCCTCGCGCGCGGCGGGCTCCTGCCAGCGGCGGCGCAGGAAAAATCCGGCTACCAGCAGCAGCAGGAACAAGGTGGCGATCACATTACGTGCTTTCATCGGCGGGAAGTTAAGAAGACCGGGCCGATCGAGGTTTTGTTGTTCATGCCACGAAGAAAATCTCTTCGCGGCTGCCGCTTTTTGACATGCATCAAAAAGGCGGGACCGGCAGCCCCTTTTTTCACAAATTCTTAAATAATACGCCCAAATCTGAGATCATCACATCTGACATCTGCGATTCCTGTGTCGTACCTTTGCACGCTATGTCCACACAGCGCACCGTTGCCTTTCATACGCTGGGCTGCAAGCTCAACTTCTCGGAAACCTCCACGCTTTCGCGCCACCTGGAGGCGGAAGGTTTTCTGAAAAAGGAGTTTGAGGAGGCGGCCGACGTGTACGTCATCAACACCTGCTCGGTCACCGATAATGCCGACAAAGAATGCCGCCAGCTGGTGCGCCGCATCCAGCGCCGCGCGCCGGAGAGCCTCGTGGTGATCACGGGCTGCTATGCGCAGCTGAAGCCGAAGGAGATCTCCGAGATCCCGGGCGTGGACCTCGTGCTCGGCGCCGCCGAAAAGTTCAACCTGGCCACGCACCTCCGCGAGCTAACGAAGGGCAACTCCTCGAAGATCTCTTCCTGCGACATCGACGCCGTTACCGGCTTTCATGCCTCCTGGTCGGTGAACGACCGTACACGCACCTTCCTGAAAGTGCAGGACGGCTGCGACTACACCTGCTCCTTTTGCACCATCCCGATGGCCCGCGGTAAGAGCCGGAGCGACAGCATCGAAAACGTGCTCGGTCATGCCCGGAAGCTCGCCGAAGGCGGCGTAAAGGAGATCGTGCTTACGGGTGTAAACCTCGGCGACTTTGGCAAAGGCCCCGATGGCGCGAAGCGCCACGAGGAAAGCTTCTACGACCTGGTGCAGGCGCTCGACGAGGTGGCCGGTATCGAGCGGTACCGTATTTCTTCGATCGAGCCCAACCTGCTCACGGAAGACATCATCAGCTTCGTGGCCGGATCAAAGAAGTTCATGCCGCACTTCCACATCCCATTGCAGAGCGGCTCCAACGACATCCTCGGGCGTATGCGCCGCCGCTACCGCCGCGAGCTGTATACCGAGCGCGTGGAAGCGATCAAAAGCCGGATGCCGCACTGTTCCATCGGCGTGGACGTGATCGTGGGCTTCCCGACCGAATCCGACGCACACTTCCGCGAGACCTTCGACTTCCTGCACGGGCTCGATGTATCGTACCTGCATGTGTTCACCTACTCGGAGCGCGCAGGCACGGGCGCCCTGGAGCTGAAGCCGGTGGTGCCGGTGCCCGTACGCAACGAGCGCAACAAAACGCTCCGCAACCTGAGCTACCTGAAGCAACAGCACTTCACGCAGCAGCACGCCGGGCAGGTACGCCCGGTGCTGTTCGAAGGACACGAGAAGAACGGCCTCATGGAAGGCTACACCGACAACTATATCCGCATCAGCACCCCGTACCGCGCCGAGTGGGCCAACGCTATCGTCGACTGGACAGTTCAGTAAACGTGCTAATGTGCTAATGGGTTAATGTGCTAAAGGGGAATTGGGTAATGGGGGTAATCAGAGGACGAAGCAGAGAAAATACAGTGAAACGGATTACTTACGGATAAGACCGGTAACAAATTACAAATAGACCAATAGACAAATAGACACGCTACTTTCCTGATGAAGAAATACCAGGCCATCATCCAGTTTGAGTGGAGCGACGAAGCGATGTCGGTGATTCCGGAGCACCGCGCCTACATCAACGAGCTCATCGACGAGCAGATCATCGAGCACTATGCCGTAAGCATGGAGACGCAGCAGGTATGGGTGACCATGAACGCCGACAACAAGGAGCAGGCCCGCGAGGTGCTGGACCAATCTCCTTTTGCGCGCTTCTGGACGATGGAGGTGCACGAGCTGTTTCTTTGGGACGGCCACAACTACCGGCTACCTGCGGTGCGCCTCAACTGAAGACGCCGTTTCCTTATCTTTGATAGGAAACACGTCATCAGCCAACCCGTAACCGCTAACTGCCCATGAGAAAGTCCTTTGAGCGCCTCCGCTATTGCTTCCTCCTGTTGCTGCTCCTCCTTGCTACCCGTGCACATGCCCAGACCTGGGACTGGGCAAATACGGCAGGTAACTTCGGACCCACCACCAACACATGGGGCTATGTGACCAACCACGGTCTTGCCCAGGATAATTCTGGTAACATCATTGTTTATGGTGAATTCTTCGACAGTCTTCGGATTGCTGATACGTTCATCGTAACGCGCACCGGGGCGGATCATTTCAAAAGTGTTTTCCTGGCGAAGTTCGCCCCTTCCGGCGCGCGCCTCTGGACGCGGGTTTACCGCCATGCGGAGGGCGCCTGGTCGGGTAGTCTGTCGAGCCAGGTGCAGGTTGATACGAATGGCGACATCATTCTCGCGGGACGTGCGGACACCGGGTTCGCAGGCCAATCCGTTCCGAATAAGCATTTCGTTTGCAAGATGCGCGACGATGGGCAGCTGCTCTGGATGAAACTCTTCGACAATGCGCCGGCATTAACGATCGATGCTGCCGGTAGCGTGTATGTAGCCGTTACCTACTACAGCACGTTTACGACGTCCTTCGACAATATACCGGTGCCTGGCGCGAACCAGCTGCTGCTGGGCAAATTGTCTGCAGGCGGCAATGCGCTCTGGCTGAAGCGCTACCCGATGGACGACATCGGCAACAACTGGATGAAGCTTCAGGTGAGCCCGTCCGGCTCGGAGCTGCTGATGGCGGGCGTGCATTCCAAAAGCCTCACAATCGACGGGATACCCCTTACGATGGCGGCAACGGACAACTGGAAAGGGTTCGTGGGACGATTCTCGGTAGCTGACGGGGCCGTCAAAAAAATCATTCCTGTTTATTACTTCGGCAATTCGTTTTTTGAGCTGGCGAACGCACGTTGGGTCGGCAACAACCGGATTGTGTTTACCGGCGCCAATAACAGCTTCCCGATGCAGCTTGTCGTAAACGGCGTTACGCTGGATGGAGGATTTCACCCGACCAATAAATTCGTCTATACGACGCTGATGGATACGGCCGGCACGGTGGCATGGTTCAAAGTGATCAAGGCCGCGAACCCGGTCAACGGGTTCAATACCACCTATAGCAGGGCGCTCGAGGTTGCCGGCAACTACATTTATGTAGCCGGCGCCGCCGCCACTAACAGCACCATCAACGGCTCGAACATCAACCCGACCTATGGTCTGTCCAGCAGCTTCGTGGCCTGCTATGACCTCTCGGGCAACGTAGTCGGCTTTACGAACGGTGGTTTTACGCACAGCGACAACATGATCGTTTACATGGTTTTCACCCCACAGCAGAAGCTGTTTGTAAGCGGTACCCACAGGGGGTGGATTCCGGGCAGCATGACCCCGGCATTCAACAACCTGCCCGTTCCGCAAACCGGCAACAATATGCTCCTGTTCGGCCGCCTGACGGCACCCGGCGTCTTCACCTCCGTTCCCGCACTGGATGCCGATACCCGCGTCACACTTTACCCCAACCCGGCCCGCGACCGGATGCAGGTGACCATTATAACCACGAAGCCCGCTGCCACACGACTCGAAATCATTAACGGTGTCGGGCAACCGGTCTTGGGCTACGAGGCCGGCGTACCGTCGCTGCGCTACTCCCAGCAGGTAGGGCTGAACGGGCTTCCGCCGGGTATTTATTACCTGAAGGTCACGATGGGAAAAAGCAGCAGCGTACAGGCATTTGTGCATACGCGCTAGGAATGTATGTTGCTACCTCTTTCTAAGTGGGAGCTGACGGGTTCGAACCGCCGACCCTACCGCATGTAATGCGGGATGCGCTGAACCGGCTGAACATTTTAAAAAGAGGCCGAATTGTTTGCCTCGATCAACGCCTGGATACGCTTGCTGCTTTTCCATGCGGTGATTTCGCGCTCGCGCCGATCAGCGGCAGTTTCATCCGGGTATGGTTTCATCCAAACGAGCCTACAATCGGGAGACCGGCCCGTAAATCCTTTGTGGTTGGTGTTATGCTTTTGCAGCCGTTCTTGAACCTCGCCACAGGTGTGGCCGATGTAATATTTCCGCAACGTCTCTGAGAACAGAATGTAGGTACAGCACGGCATTGACGGAAATTAAAAAAGTCTCAACGAAAGTTGAGACTTTTTAAGTGGGAGCTGACGGGTTCGAACCGCCGACCCTCTGTGTGTAAAACAGATGCTCTGAACCAGCTGAGCTAAGCTCCCAATGATATGTCTTTACCTTCTCCGGAGCACCGCTACTTCATCGTTTTCGTTCAACTGGTTCGCTGACCCTTCCGCGTCAAACGCGGAATGCTCTGAACCAGCTGAGCTAAGCTCCCATCGAAACTACCGTTCCTGAGGTAAAAGGAAAGCCTCAACTTGCGTCGAGGCTTATTCGGGTGGGAGCTGACGGGTTCGAACCGCCGACCCTCTGTGTGTAAAACAGATGCTCTGAACCAGCTGAGCTAAGCTCCCTTTTGAAGAACTGTCCCGCAGCGGTTACCGCGACGGGAGTGCAAATATAGGCGGCTTTCCATTTTCCCCAAAAAACAAAGGAACTATTTGAAAAAAAACTTTCGGTGGCGCCCGGTGTCCCGCATCCAGGTGATGGCACAGTTTTATAGCCGGCTCCATCAATGACCCCGTTTCGCCGCTTCGTGCTCTCCACCTTGCTCCTGGCCGTACTCAGTGCCGGCGCGCAGGATCCGGTGCTCCCGGCCACCGTGCCCGTGGTAGCCGGCGCGGAGCACGACGCCTCGCGCTTCCACCGCTTCCTGTTCGGGCGCAACTGGCGGGCCGAATGGACCACGCCCATACAGGCACCGGTGGTCCGGCTCGACACCCTGTACGGCGGCCTCATCCCCTACCAGCGCAGCGGCGGCGGCGAGAGCCGCTCGCTCCGCCTGCGCTCGCGCGCCGGCAAGGAATATGTACTGCGCTCCGTCAATAAGACCCGCAGCAACCTGCTCCCCGCACTTCTACGGAACAGCGCCTACGGATCGCTCGTACAAGACGGCGTGTCGATGTCGCATCCCTATGCCGCGCTGGCGCTCCCCGCCATGCTCACGGCTGCCGGCATCCCCCACCCGGCGCCCCGCCTCGTATTCGTGCCGGAGCAGCCCGCACTCGATACCTTCAATGCCGTTTACGCAAATGCCCTTTACCTCCTCGAGGAGCGCCCTTCGGGCAACTGGAGCGACGCGCCCCACCTGGGCGGCTACCGCCAGTACCTGGCCACCACCGACGTCAAGGAAAAAATGCGCGCCGACAACCGCCTCCGCGCCGACGGGCGTGCCTTTATCCGCGCCCGCCTTTTCGATATCCTGATCTCGGATGTGGACCGCCACGAAGGCAACTGGCGCTGGGGCGTTCCGGACAGCGGCGCCTACCGCTTTGTGCCGGTGCCCGTCGACCGCGACCAGGCTTTCTTTACTTACAACGGGCTGCTCACGAAGCTCACGCTCGCACTCACGCGCCGGCGCCTCATGCAACGCTTCAACTTCGGCATCCGCAACGTGACCACCCTCACGAGCCACGACCAGCTGCTGGACCGGTTTTTCGCGAACGAAATGACCGAAGCCGACTGGCTCGAGGCCGCCGCTCACCTCGAGCGCACCCTTACCGATTCCGTCATCAACGTATCGCTGCAGGCAATGCCCGCGGAGATCGTTGCGCTTTCGGGAACAGCCATCTGCGAGCGCCTCGTAGAGCGCCGCGCACGACTTCGCTCCTTTGCCTCGCGTTACTATGATGCACTCGCCCGGAAGGTGGAAATCCACGGCAGCACCGGCGCCGAGCAGTTCGATGTGCGCAGGCTGCCCGACGGCACTGTATCCGTGACCGTGCACCGGCTCGATGCCTCCGGGCAAAAAGAAGGCGCGGCATTTTACCAGCGGGTGTTCCGCGCTTCCGAAACGGGACGCATCACACTTTACGGGGCGGGCGGAAACGATGTATTTGCTCTGGAAAAAGGAATCCGACGTCCGAAAGTGATCGTCGAAAAAGGGACCAGCAAGGAGCAGTACCCGTAGAAACTCAGTCGGCCGCGGAATAGCTTAGCCGCAGTAGCCGGGTGGTTCCATCATCGTTGTCCCCGATTGCCAGGAGCTCCAGTTGCCCGTCAGCCGCCCGCTTCAGCACATCCACCGACTCCAGTTTTTCCACGAGGGGATTTCCCGCCGCATCGGCAAGCAGCCGGACCGAAGACAATTTCCCGGTGCGTGGATCCCAGATGCCGATAAAGCTACCGAGCACAGGCCCGTCTTTGGTCCAGTCGTCGGTGTCTTCTACAGAAGCGCAGAATACGATCCGGCCATCGCCGGTGGCACTGGCGCCGGAAATACGGGCCTCCCTGCCCTTGATCCCCAATAGACTGAGGCGGCGTCCATCCACCGCAGGCAGTGAGGTCGTTCTGCCCGTTACGAATCCGAGCACCTGCGCTGCGTTGCAGCGGATGATCGTGTTGGTGCCGCGATTGAAAAGATACAGGTCTTCTCCCAATAAGGCAGCGCCCTCGATGTTCCAGGATCCCGGAGGAATGTCGAGCTGCTCCCGCAAACCGGAATAGAAGGGTGCAGCCGGGAAGCTTTGCTGCGCCTCGCTCCCTGAAAGCGGGTGAACGAGGACGCTGTCGCGCATCGGCGCCTTGCTCCCCGAACCGAAGGCCACCAGGTAGAGGTCATTGCCTCTGGGGAACACAGCAGAAGCCTCATAGTCGGGTTTACGCTCCCTGGGAATACGGTATTCGCTGATGTCCGCCCCCGCGAGGGGCAGCTTCCGGTAGCCGCGGCCGGTAAGCGCCAGGTGGTAAATGCCGGTCGCATCGTCGCCCACGATGTACGCACTGTCGCCGCGTACGGTCAGGGCGGATCCTGAAGGCACATCGCGCAGCACCTCCACCGAAAGCACTTCCAGCGAAGGACGCGCCTCCCCGGAGCAGCGCCAGGCCAGGGTGGCCAGTAAAACGGGGACAATCAACGGTAATCGCATAGCAAAGGTGCCGGGCCGAGCCGACCCGGAGCAGCAAGCTACAGAGATGCCGCCTTCGCGCCGGAATAATCCCGTTTCGACGCTCCGGTACGGGTGCACCGCCCCCTTTTGTTTGGCTGGCGAGGGCAGCGAGCTGCCGGAATTTTCCACAAAAACGAGTACCTTACCTGTAAAACCAGAACGTATGCGACTGCCGGGGATTCTTCTTTCCGCACTGCTGATCGCGGGTACTTTTACCGCAGCGGGCCAGAACCGCGACAGCCTGTTGCAACTCGTGCGCACACTGCCCGAAGACACTGCCAAGATCGATGCGTATTACGCCTACGGCTATGCGCTGGAGCTCGATGGCGAGCAACCGGAAAGTGCGGCTCACTTCTACCGGAAAGCCTACGCCCTGGCAGTCAAGGGCGGGCATATCAAAGGACAGATCAAGTATGCGAGCTACTACAGCGCCCTCCTCAACTACAAGGGACAGCTCGACTCCTCCTACGCGCTCAACCTCGCCGCGCTGCGCCTCGCACTCGACCATAAGCTGCCCCTCGAGTCGGCAAAGGCCTATGCCAACGTGGCCAACGTACTCAACTACCAGGGGCGCTACGATTCGGCGGTGTACTACTACACCCACGCAGCAGCGCTGTTCGAGAAGATCGGCGACCTGCGCTTCCTCAATATCATCTACCAGAACCTCGGCACCGTGTTCGACGAGCTGCGCCAGTTCGACAAGGCGATCGCCTATGCCGATAAAAGCATCACCCTCAGCCGGGCGCGCAAGGACAGCGAAACGCTTACGGCCGCATATGCCAATAAGGGCGGCTCGCTGACCTCGCTGAAGCGGTATCCCGAAGCACTGGATGCCTTCCAGCAATCGCTGGCCATCAGCCGGGCTGCCGGCTCTGCGTACAATACGCAGGTGGCGCTCATGATGCTCGGCGAGCTCTTCGCAAAGCAGCAGCTGTACCGGCGCTCGATCGGCTACTTCGAGCAGTCGCTCGCCCTCTGCCGGGAAAATGATTTCGACGCCAATATATCCACCTGCCTCAACGGCCTCGCCATGAACCACTTCTACCTGGGTGCGCTCGACCGGGCCGACAACTACGTACAGCAGGCCATCGCCATCAGCCGCTCCACCGGCGTCTTCACCGACCTGACGCAACAGTTCAAGCTCGCCGCCGACATCAAGGCCGGCCTGGGACAGCACGCGGCCGCATACCGTTACCTGCAGGAATATACTCGCCTCAGTGATTCCCTTACCAATGCCACGGTGCGCCGCAATGCAGAAGAGCTCGACAAAAAATTCGAGACGGCCCAGAAAGACAAAGCCCTTCTCGACAAGCAGCTGCAACTCGCGCGCAGCAAAGAAGACCTGCGCGAGAAGCAGGCACTGCTGGTGGCCGTACTCGGCGCCCTTTCGCTCCTGCTGCTTACCTTTTTCTTCTCGTACCGCAGCGGCCGGCATAAGCGTGCGCTCCAGCAAAAACAGATCGAGGCATTGGGCCGCGAGGCCGAGGTCATCCGCCTGCGCGCCACCCTCGAGGGCCAGGAAGAGGAGCGCCGCCGCATTGCCCAGGAGATCCACGATGAACTCGGCGCGGGCCTCACCAGCATCGTGTTCCTGAGTGCCGGCGATACCGGCAACGGGCCGCGCATCGGCACGATCGCGCGTGGGCTCGTAAGCCAGATGAACGAGATCGTGTGGAGCATGAACACCGGCCAGGACCAGCTGCAGGAGCTCGTTTCGTATATCCGCCACAACATCGGAGAGCTGCTCGAAACTGCCGGCATCGCCTATGTGTTCCACATCCCCGATGAGATCCCCGACCGCAGCCTGCCCGGTGTGCAACGCCGCCACATCTACCTGACCGTGAAGGAGGCGGTGCACAACAGCATCAAGCATGCCGGCGCAACACAGGTGACCATCAGCATGGACTTCAGCGACGGCATTGCCATTACGGTGGAAGACGACGGGCGCGGCCTGCAGGAGGAGGCGCCGAAGCGGAAAGGCAACGGCATGACCAATATGGAACAGCGCATGGAGCGCGCCGGCGGCACCTTCCGGATCCTGAGCCGCCGGCCAGTAAAGCTGCGCCTCGAAGTACCCGCTACCGTGGAGGCCTAACATTCGTTCTATTGCGCGCCCTCGCCGGCGCCCCGAACTTTACCACATGAACCCGATCGCCGTTTGCATCGTTGAAGACCTGGAGGAGATCCGCGAAGGCCTCGTCCGGATCCTGGAGCAAGACCCCGGTTTCCTGGTGCTCGGCGCCTTCGGCTCAGCGGAGGCAGCACTGGAAGGCATCCCGGAAGCACAGCCCGACGTGGTGGTGATGGACATCAACCTGCCCGGACTCTCCGGCATCGACTGCGTTTCGCGCCTGCGCCCGCTTTGCCCGGCCACGCAATTCACCATGTTCACCATCTACGAGAACAGCGAGCAGGTGTTCGAGGCGCTGGCGGCCGGGGCCACCGGTTACCTGTTGAAGAACACGCCGCCGGACCGCATCCGGACCGCGCTTACCGAGTTGCACGCCGGCGGCGCGCCCATGAGCGCGCACATCGCCCGCAAGGTGGTGGCCTCCTTCTGCGCGCCCACGGCCGCGCCCGACAGCACCAGTCTCTTGTCGGCCCGCGAGCGCGAAGTACTCGACTGGCTGGCCAAGGGATTTCTGTACAAGGAGATCGCCGCGCGGATGGGCCTCAGCACCGGCACCGTACGCCAGCACATACACCATATCTACCGCAAGCTGCACGTGCAGAACCGCACGGAGGCCCTCAACAAGATGTTCGGCAAAGGCTGAGCACACGGACCCGTAGAACTACACCCCTCCTAACTTTTGTTCTATTGCCCCGGCTTTCGGGCCGGTCTACTTTTAACGTACAAAACCTACAACATGACACACGCGCTTTCCCCGGCCCGTAGCGGCCGCCTGTCCCTGCTTGCCCTCTTCCTGCTCCTTGGCGCCGGCCTGCAAAAGGCAAATGCCCAGTTCAACGTCGGCGACCGCATCAAAGAAAAAGTACAGCAGCGCGCCGAGGAAAAGGTCGACAAGGGTATCGACGACGGGCTCGATGCGGCTGAAGAAGCTGCCAAAAAGAAAGGCAAAGGCAACGCCAATAAAAAATCCGGCACCGGCGCCACACCGGCTGTGCACACCACAGGCGGCTCCACCACAGTCAGTTCCACCACCGGGGCCACACCGGCAGCGTCGCTGCAGTCGTTTTCGCGCTACGATTTCGTGCCCGGCGAGAAAGTGAGCTTCTTCGAGGACTTCTCGAAAGGCGCCGCCGGCGATTTCCCCGTAAACTGGAATACGGGCGGCAGCGGTGAGCTCGTAACGGTGAGCAATGTGCCCGGGCGCTGGCTCAAATGGAGCGCCGGCGTGGGTTATGCACCCGTGTTGAAAGAAGTGTTCCCGGACAACTTCACACTCGAGTTCGACATCCTGATGACCGAAGTGGACGAAAAAGAGAAGCCGTATTTCGGACTCAACATCTACTCCGCCGGGAAAGATGAATGGGAAAATACCGAGGGCATCGGTATTGCCGGCGTCTTCCTGATGACGCAGGGCGAGTGGGAGGTAACGAAATGGAGCACGGCAGGTGGCGGCGAGAAGGCAGGCGGCACGCACCAGGTGCAAAACAGCCAACTGTACAACAAGGTGGCACACGTGTCGGTATGGGGACAAAAGCAGCGCCTTCGCGTGTATGTGAACGAAACCAAGGTACTCGACCTGCCCCAGGGACTTCCCGCCGCAAAATTCAACCGCATTAAGTTCACGAACAACCCGGGGCTGAACTACGGCAACGACGACATGGCGCCGGTGTACCTGTCGAATGTCCGGATCGCCACCGGCCAGCCCGACATGCGGAGTAAGCTGATCACCGAAGGAAAGCTGGTCACCCGTGGTATCCTGTTCGACGTCAACTCCGACAAGATCAGGGGCGAATCCTACGGCACCCTCAAAGAGATCGCAGCGGTGCTCAAAGAGAATCCCGGGATCCGGGTGAAGGTGATCGGGCATACCGACAGCGACGGCGCCGATGCCGCCAACCTGGACCTGTCGAAGCGCCGCGCCGCCGCTGTGAAAGCCGCCCTGGGCGCCGATTTCGGGGTGGATGTCAGCGGTATGATCACCGATGGCAAAGGTGAGTCGGAGCCCGCCGCGCCCAACACCAGCCCGGAAGGAAAAGCCAACAACCGCCGCGTTGAATTCATCAAACTCTAAACCGACAATCATGCAACGCATTCTTCTGTTTTTTGCCTGCTGCCTGTTCCTGTTGCCTTCCCGCGCACAACAAAAGCCGGCAGCCTACTACTGGGCCCAGGTACCCGCCTTTCCTTCATCTGCTTCGCAGCAAGCCTTCCGCAGCTTCCTCGAGTCCGTGGAGGACCTCCGGCGCACGATCGACGAAGATGCCCAGGCACAGGAAGCCGCCGTTGCCGCCAAAGCATCCACGGCCACGCCGGCGATCTACCAGAACCCACAGAACGCGAGTCAGGCAGAGATACAGGCCCTGATGAAACGCACGCAGGACCGGGTACAGCTGATGGAAGACCTGAACAGGCGTGGAGGGCAAATCAACGCGCGCTTTGAAAGCACAGACAAGGATTACCAAAGCGAGCTGAAGGCTAAAGTGCGCAGCATCGAGGAATGGATGACCCGTTGCCCGTCGGGACAGGTAGGAGCGCGCGACCAGGCGCTGGCTGCGCTCTGCGACCAGAAGGGAAAAGAACTCGAGGCGGCGCGGGCGGCGATGGCGACGAAGTGGTTTCTTTCCGGCACCGCTCCCTTCAAAGGCTACCTCGCCGATTACGCGGCCTTTCTCAAAAGTTCCGAGCCCAGGATCGTGAAGTCGTGGCAGGATTCGTTCGTCGGCACCGGCATCAACATAAAAGGCACCGCCTGTCCGGAGTCGATCAAGCAGGTGGTCTTGTACCTCAACCAGGTGCACGCGGTGTTCACCAAGGCCCTCGAAGACGGCCTGCTCAAGCCCTGACCGGCTGCAGCGCCTCCACTTTTCCTCACACACGCAAAACCTGCGATCATGTACCGCATCCTCTTCGTGCTGTGCTGCTTTCTCCTTTCCGAAGGCAGTGCGCGCGCACAAAAAACAGCAGCCTACTACTGGGCCCAGGTCCCCGCCTACCCTGCCCAGCCCACGAAAGCGGCCTTCGGCAAATTTCTGAACGACATCGAGAAGCTGATCAAGTCGATTGAAGCGGAGGCCGAGCGCCAGGACGCTGTTGCAGAAGCACGACCGGCCACCGGCCCGCATATCTTTTACCAGAACACGCGCAACCTGAGCCAGGCAGAGAACCTGGCCCTAATGAAGCGCGCCCAGGAACGGGCCGACCTGCTGGCGGCAATAGGTAACCAGAAGGCGCCCTATATCCAGCGCTCTGCCAGCCTCCAGCAAACCTACAAGCGCGAGCTAGAGGCGGGACGCACGGCGGTGATGCAGAAATGGTTCCTTGCCGGATCCTCCCCGATCAAAGCCTACCTGGCAGCATACGCAGGTGTTTTGAAAAGCGTGGAGCCCAAGCTGGTGAAGCTTTGGGAAGACGGGTACGAGGACAAGGGCGTAAATGTGAAAGGCCTTCCCTGTCCGGAAACGATCCGCCAGGTGACGGAATACCTCTGGGAGCTGCATTCGCTGTTTCACCTCGCCATCGACGATAACCTGCTTAAACCCTGAGTCATGACCCGAATCCTGTTCCAGCTACTTGTAGTATTACTGATCACGCCCGAGGCCAGGGCGCAGCAGGCGGGCCGCACGGCCTTCCCGATGCAGCTTACGGTGACCGCGATCACGGTGCGCAAGCAGCTCGACGCGCAAGGCCAGGTGCAGCTGCGCGAAGTAACCGAAGAGCGGTACAGCGTGCCCCACGGCCTTCAACTGAACCGCTCCCTGCTCAACCGCATGCAAGCCGGCACGCAGCGCCTGGACGTTTGCACGTCTGAACAGATGTGCGTGCTCCTGAGCGGGAGCAGCAACGCCCTCGGCGAGCGGCAAGCGGTGGACTATCGTGTCAGCCGCAACACCTGGACGCGCTGTGACGACGAGCTGGTGAAGACCGCCATCGCCGAAGGCAACGGCACCCTGAAGGACTATACACTGAGCTCGGTGGTGAGTGTACTGCGGCGCCCGCCCGCAGGCTGGGAGCCCGACCCGGTGTCGCTGGTCCGCAACCGCGCCGACCTCAGCGAGATCGAGTCCGTACCGCTGGTGCACCCGGAACGCTACATCCGTCTTTTCGTGGCGGTGGGCGGCATCACGCCGAACATCAATGCAGCAGCTCCGAAGCTGGCGGTGCGCACCTACGATTGCAACAGCAAACAATGGACGGCCGCCGCGCCGGAGAAATACGGGCTCAGCGTTCCCGATTACGGGGTGCTAACGGGCCTGCGGCGCAACCGGAACGATAACGGAATGATCGAATCCTACATCCACCCGGTATTCCCCGAAAAGGAATTGCTGCGGTTCCTGAACGACGGCAAAGGAGGACAGTCGTTTACGCTGAAGGCCCGCAGCTGTAGTCACTCCGAAGGCGAAGAACAGCAAACCGACCTGTATATCGAACTCGCATTCAAATAAAAAAACGCCCGTCAATGTGTATGACCAACCGCTTCTACTGTCTCCTGGCTTGCCTTCTGTGTGCCGTGTCTTCGAGGGCGCAGGGGGAGCGCGAATACCTGCAACAAAAGTCGGGCGCCTATACCTACGCCTATCGGGTAGACGAGCACAGCAGGGAATACCGCCTCACGTCGGCAGAAGCGGCTGCGTTCGACAAAAGCTTCGCTGCGCTGGAAGCGGTGCTTCGCCGCCACCCGGTGCTCGTTGCCCCGAAGGGCTTCGACGTACGCTTCAAGGCGCGCCCCCTGTTTGCCTTCGAGCACGACAAGCATCCGTATAACTACGGTATCGCCGGCGAGGCCGTGATCGAATTCCAGGAATGGTTCCGGTATGGAGGCGCCGTACAAAAGCAGCAACTGGAGCCGCCCTCCCTGCTGGTGGACATCAATGCGCTGGGCGCCACCATCGCAAATGAGGCCAACCGCTTCGAGGGTGACGGCTACGACGATGCCCTGCACGCAGCCGCCCGGCGTCTCAACGAGTTCTTCGGTGCGCCCCGCCTCGTGGCGGAGCTCGATACGGGCGTACACCTGTATGCCAACAACATCATCGTGGTAGCGAAGCCGGGAAGACCGTATTGGATACCAGTGACCGTGCAGCAATACTTCGATGCGCTGTTTCGATATTATGAGCTCCGCCTCAGAAAGGCGCCGGCAGAAAGCGGGGTGCTCGAGCTTATCCGGAACGAGTACGCCGCTATCCCGCCGGCCGAACGGTCGGGTCCTGCCTTCGGCGCCACGGAGTCGATCTCGGGCATCACGGCCTCGGCAAATGAGTTTCCCATAATGACCTTCAACCCGGGCTATTTCGACCGTAAGCTGCCCCGAACCGCGATCCAGCTGCTGACCCTCAGAGACCACTCCACGCTGGGCCTTTCGGAGCCCGACCCCGAGATCGGGGGCGATGGCCCGGCGCCGAAGGCGATCCGCACCCTGCTGCGCACCCTCGATACCGGCGCCCTGCGCCGCCTGCTGCGGTAGAAGCGGAAGCTAAGCCACTGGCTCCCAGCCTGATAACCGCGAAGCACCCTCCTGGCCTGCGGGCAACGTCCTCATCCATTGAGGTCCCGGGAAAGGTGCTACCTTTGCGGAAGGAAAACCGGTAACTATGCCTTTCTCAAAAGAAGCTGCGCAAACGCAGGAACAACTGGAAATCGATGTGCTTACGGACGAACCGTGCCGGCTCATCGTGTGGAACGACGAGGTGAACACCTTCGAGTGGGTCATCGAAACACTCGTTGACATTTGCGGCCACAGCCAGGAGCAGGCCGAGCAGTGTGCCTACATCATCCACTTCCGCGGCAAGTACGCCGTGCAGCAAGGCCCCTTCGACGACCTCAAGACCAAAGCCGAGGCCATCATCGATAGAGGCATCAATGCTACTGTCGAGGGAGTTCCGGCGTAGTCCTGCACCCTGTCCCCCAAAGGGGAACTTAGATGGATCATTCTTTTTAATCTTGACTTTTTCTCAAAGCAATACGTTCAAGCAAAAGGCCCGGATCGCGAAACGATCCGGGCCTTTCTTATAGCAACACTTAAGTACGTTCGGAAAATGTTCCTCCCGTAGGAAAACATCGGCCTAAGTTCTCCCTTCGGGCGACAGGGGGCCGGAGCCAGGGGGCCTAAAACCGGCTCCCGATATAGTGCGGCAGCACGGCCCGCCAGGTTTCCCAGTCGTGCTTCCATTCGGAGCCCCATACGTCGAGTTCATAGTTGATGCCCTTGCCGTACAGGATGCCCGCGAAGGAGCGCGCAGCGTTCGGATCCTCGTAGGGACCGCTCCCGGAGAAGATATGGATATGGTGGCTCCGGCGGATGCCTTCGAGGTGGTTGTGATCACCCAGGTTGGGCATGTAGTGCTGCGGCGAGTTGAAATATACGTCGTCGTCCCAGTACCCCTTCGTGTACTCAGTCAGGTCATAGACGCCACTCATGGCGAGGACGCCGTTGATCAGGTCGGGACGCTTCAGGAACAGGTTCATGCTGTGCAGGGCGCCAAAGGATGCACCGCAGGTATACACGGGCGTGTCGGGGCTTGTATGGGTCTTGATGAAGGGGATCACCTCCTCGTACACGTAGCTGTTGAACTGCTGGTGGCGGATGGCCTTGTGGCGCGGGTCCATGCTGTTGTTCATCCAGCTTTCGTTATTGATCGAGTCGATCGAAAACACTTTGAGCTTGCCTGCCTCGATGAAGGGGCGGAGCCGGTCGATCAGCTGGAAGCGCTCATATTCTAGAAAATCAGCAGCGGCCGTGGGCACCAGCAGAAGGGCAAAGCCATAGTGGCCGTACATCGCAATGGGCATCTCCTTATTGAGGCGCTCGCTGTACCAGGAAGTCAGGTATCGGTCCATAGTTTCTTTGGTTGATCGGCACACAAGTAACACAAAAAAACCGCGCGCCCCTTCAGCAGCCCCGCCTTTTTTTGCTCGACCGAAGAACGTAACTTTACCGGACGCAGCGCCCTGCGCTGCTTTCGGTTCAACCGCTGCCTGCGGCGACCGTATTCCGAACCCTTTCTCATGATCCCTGCTACTGAACAAGCCTCGCCCTTCAACGATGAGCGCAATCTTCTTTACCTCCTGTACAACAACACGGAGGAGTACTTCCTGCTGATCGACCCCGAGCTGCGGGTCTGCATGTACAACCGCAACACCTTCGACCAGGTGCGCCTGCATATGGGCATCGAGCTGCGGCGCGGCATGCCGGTGCTGGAGCTCAGCGAACCCGAGACGCATGACGCCCTGCGCGAACTGTACCGCGATGTGCTCAATGGCACCGTACGTGAGACCGATCGCCTCATCCACTCGCGCCTGGGCGAAACCCGCACGCTGCACAACCACTTTCGTCCTGCCCGCGACCAGGAAGGCCGCATCGTGGCCATCATGATGATCGCCCACGACATCACCGAGCAGAAAAAGATCAGCGAGAACCTGCGCCGGAACGAGGAAATGTGGCGCTTCGCCCTCGAGGGCAGCAACCTGGGGGTGTGGGACTCCGACCTGGTAAATGGCAGAATGCACTTTTCTCCGTCGTACGAGCGGCTCTACGGCTTCGCGCCCGGCTCCCTCAGCAACGACCGCGCCGTGTGGCGCCAGCGGGTGCACCCCGATGATCTTCCCCGGATCCGCATGGCCGTAGACGCCCACCTGACCGGACAGGTGCCGCATTACGAATGCAGCTACCGCATCCGCGACGTCAACGACGAGTACCGCTGGGTGCAGGCGCGCGGCCGCGTGGTAGCCTGGGACGCCGACGGACGCCCGACGCGGATGCTGGGCACCCATGCCGACATTACCGACAAAGTGACTGCAGAAGAAGCGCTCCGCGCGAGCAACGAACGCTACCGGCTTACCACCCGCGCTACCTCCGATGCCATCTACGACTGGGACCTGTGCAGCAACAACCTGTACTGGGGGGAAGGCATGCACACGCTCTTCGGATACCAAGGTGCCGACGTAACCATCGACAAGTGGGAACAATTCATCCATCCGGCTGAGCACGCGGTGGTAACCGCGAGCCTGGACCTGGTCATGGCCGACCCGAAGCAGGAATTCTGGAAATTCGAATACCGCTTTCGCCGGAAGGACGGCGCCTGGAGCGACGTGCTCGACCGCGGCTACATCCTGCGCGACCCGGAGGGCAAAGCGCTGCGGATGATCGGCGCCATGCAGGACATCACGACGCAAAAAGCCCGTGAGCGCGCCCTCACCGAAAGCAACGAGCGCTTCGACATGGTGCTGCGCGCCACCAACGACCTGATCTGGGACTGGAACCTCGTCGACAATTCCTTTTACCGCGACGCCGACGGCCTCCGCCGCATTTATGGCGTCAACGACGCGAACGGGATCGGCCTGTTCGAGAACTGGCTCGAGCGGGTGCATCCCGAAGACCGGGAGGCCCTGGCCACCGATATCGCCGGCCTCCTGGCTTCTATCGACCGCGACTCCTTCGAATCGGAATACCGCTTCCGGCGCGATGACGGCCAATACGTGTACATCTACGACCGCGGTCTCCTGCTGCGCGATGGCTCGGGGCGGCCCACCCGCCTCATCGGTGCGGCGCAGGACATCTCCGAGCGTAAGAAAATGGAGCAGCAACTCGTAGCCCGGGAGCTCACCCGGCAGAAGCTGATCAGCAAGGCCACGCTGGAAACACAGGAGCGCGAGCGGGCAGAGATCGGGAAGGAACTGCACGACAACGTCAACCAGGTGCTGACCACCACGAAGCTGTACCTCGATCTTTCGATGAGCACGCCCGAGCTCCGCGAGGACCTCATCCAGAAATCATCGCGCAACATCATCTACGTCATCAACGAGATCCGGGCGCTCTCGCGCTCCCTCATGAACCCTAGCCTGGGCGACCTGGGCCTAGTGGCAGCCATACAGGACCTCGTGGAAAGCGTCAACCTGACCGGCAAGATCGAAGTCGGCTTCACGGCCGATGCCGCGCTGGAGCGGGACCTCGACGAGCAGCAGCAGCTGATGGTGTTCCGCATCCTCCAGGAGGCGCTCAACAACGCGTTGCGCCACTCGGGAGCGCGCCATTTGGAGATCCGCCTCCGCGAGGTGGGCGGCGATCTGCAGCTCGTGGTGCGCGACGATGGCGTTGGATTCGACCCGGCCCAGGTAAAGAAGGGCTCCGGCCTCCGGAATGTAGAAAATAGGGTATATTTGGCGAACGGCTCCCTGCGCGTGGAAAGCCAACCACAGCAGGGCTGCACTCTGGTTATTCAACTTCCAATGAAAACGAAACACTCCTAAAGCATGGATAAGATCACGATCCTGATCGCAGACGACCACACCCTTGTACGAGAAACCTGGAGCTTTATCCTCAACACCGACCCGCGGTTTACCGTAGTGGCGGAAAGCGGTTCGGGCGAAGAAGCGGTAGAACTGGCCAAAAACCTCCGTCCCAACATCGTCATCATGGACATCAACCTGCCCGGCATGAACGGCATCGAGGCCACCCAGCTCATCCGGAAGTTCTCCCCCGGCTCCAAGGTGCTGGGCGTTTCCCTCCACACCCAGCCCACCTACGCCCGTAAGATGATGCAGAAAGGCGCCATGGGCTACGTCACCAAGAACTCCTCTCGCGAAGAAATGTTCAAGGCCATCATGGAGATTCAGAACGGCAAGAAATACATCTGCGACGAGATCAAGAACATCCTCTCCGAGCAGGTAATCTCCGGAGAAGACCAGCAGACCGGCCTCAACTCCCTCTCCCAGCGCGAGATCGAGATCATCTCCTTCATCAAGAAAGGCCACTCGTCCAAGGAGATCGCCGACGCGCTCAACATCTCGGTAAAGACCGTGGAAGTGCACCGCTACAACATCCTCAAGAAACTGAATCTGAAGAACGCAGCTGCGCTCGTCAACTACATCAATAACAGCCAGCTCGATTTCGATAACTAGGTAACGATTGCTTGCTAGACCGAATGGTGTGCCGGATGAACTATCTTCGCACACCATTTTTGTTTATATCAAGACCGCGTCATGAACACAACGCTTTCGAAGAATTACGAGCCCGGCCAGGTAGAGGAATCCTGGTACGCCCACTGGGAACAGAAAGGCTATTTCCGCAGCAAACCCGACGGCCGCCCGCCGTTTACGGTGGTGATTCCGCCACCGAACGTCACCGGCGTTCTCCATATGGGCCACACGCTCAACGAAACGGTGCAGGACGTGCTGGTGCGTCATGCCCGCATGAGCGGCTTCAACGCCTGCTGGGTGCCCGGCTCCGACCATGCCTCCATCGCCACCGAAGCCAAGGTGGTGCAGATGCTGGAGAAGGAAAAAGGCATTAAGAAAAGCGAGCTCTCCCGCCCGGAGTTCATGAAGTACGCCTTCGAATGGAAGGAGAAGTACGGCGGTATCATTTACCACCAGATCAAAAAGCTCGGCTGCTCCGTCGACTGGGACCGCGTGTCCTTTACGATGGACGACCATTATTACGCCGCCGTGATCAAGGTGTTCGTGGACCTGTACGAGAAAGGCCTTATCTACCGGGGCGCCCGCATGATCAACTGGGACCCGTCCGCGCAGACGGCCCTTTCCGACGAGGAAGTGGAATACCGCGACATCCAGGGACACCTGTATTACGTACGCTACCAGGTCACCGGCACCGACGAGTACATCACCATCGCCACCCAGCGCCCGGAGACCATCATGGGCGACACGGCGGTGTGCGTGAACCCGACCGACGAGCGCTATGCCCACCTGAAGGGGAAGACCATCATCGTACCCCTCGTGAACCGCGAAGTGCCGATCATCTTCGACGAATACGTGGACCCCGCCTTTGGTACGGGCGCGCTCAAGGTGACGCCCGCACACGACATCAACGACTATAACCTCGGTCTCAAGCATGGCCTGCCTACCATCGACACCCTGAACGCCGATGGCACCCTGTCGGCCGCTGCACAGGTGTTCGTAGGCATGGACCGCTTCGAGGCACGCAAAGCGGCCGTGGCGCAGCTCCGCGCCGAGGGCAGCCTCGTGAAGGAAGAGGAATACAGCACCCGACTCGGCTTCTCGCAGCGCACCAACGCCGTGGTGGAGCCCCGTATCTCGACGCAGTGGTTCGTGCAGATGCGCCACTTCGCCGACCTCGCGCTGGAAGCCGTTACGAGCGGCGAGGTGAAGATCCACCCCGAAGAGCGCTTCCTGGCTACGTATAAATACTGGCTCGAGAACATCAAGGACTGGTGCATTTCGCGCCAGCTGTGGTGGGGTCAGCGCATTCCGGCCTGGTACGACGCCGACGGAAAATTCGTCGTTGCGGCTACAGCCGACGAAGCGATCGCTAAATTCAAGGAGCAGCACAACATTGACCATTCACCATTGACCATTCGCCAGGACGAGGACGTGCTCGACACCTGGTTCTCGTCCTGGCTCTGGCCCATCGAGGTCTTCAACGGCATCACGCAGCCCGGCAACCCCGACATCAACTACTACTACCCCACCAACGTGCTCGTGACCGGCCAGGACATCATCTTCTTCTGGGTGGCGCGCATGATCATGGCGGGACAGGAATACAAGAACCAGCGCCCGTTTGAACACGTGTACTTCACCGGCATGGTGCGCGACAAGCAGGGCCGCAAGATGAGCAAGAGCCTCGGCAACTCGCCGGATCTCCTTGACCTCATCGACCGCTTCGGCGCCGACGCTGTGCGCTTCGGCATCCTCATCTCCTCTCCCGCCGGCAACGACCTTCTCTTCGACGACTCCAGCTGCGAGCAAGGCCGCAACTTCAATAACAAGCTGTGGAACGCCCTTAAGCTCGTTAAGATGTGGGAGGGCCGCCAAGCGACGGATGGCTCCATTGCCGATTCCCGATTGCCGTTTGCCGTTGAGTGGTTCGGCCAACGCCTGGCGCAGGTAAAGGCGCAAGTCGAAGACCTGTACAAAGGCTTCCGGCTTTCCGAAGCGCTGAAGACAGTCTACTCGCTCATCTGGGACGACTTCTGCTCCTGGTACCTCGAATGGGTGAAGCCCGGATTCGAACAGCCGATCGACAACGCGGTATACGCGAAGACCATCGAATATTTCTCCGAGCTGATGCAGTTGCTGCATCCGTTTATGCCCTTCATCACGGAGGAGATCTACCACCAGCTCGCCGAGCGTACCGATGACCTTTGTGTAAAGCAGTTCACCAAGGGAGCTCCCGCCGATGCGTCCGTGCTGGCGCAGGGCAGCCTCCTTCAGGACGCCATCTCCGCGCTCCGCGACGCCCGCGTCAAGAACAACCTGAAACCGAAAGACCCGGTAACCGCTTCGATTCAAACAGACGCCCGTAGCCAGTTCGCTCCCATCGCAGCCATCCTGGGCAAGCAGGTGAATGCCGAGGTACAGTTCGTGGACGATGCCGTTCCGGGTGCCATCACCGTGGTGCTGGGCACGCAAAAATTCTATTTGTCGTCCGAGCAGGCAGTGGATACCGGCGTGCAGAAAGAGCAGCTTCTGAAAGACCTCGAATACCACAGGGGCTTCCTGGCCTCGGTGGAGAAGAAGCTCGGTAACGAGCGCTTTGTGGCGAACGCGAAGCCCGACGTAGTGGACGCCGAGCGCAAGAAGAAAAAGGACGCCGAGGAAAAGATCGAGGCCATCGAGAAGAGCCTTGCCTTGCTAGGTTAAACGGGTGAAGACGCATTCAGGTGCGTCTGCGCTGATACTACAAAAAAGAGACGCACGGTGTGCGTCTCTTTTTTGTCTGTGCGGATGATCGGGAACGAATACCCATAGCTGAAGCTATGGGCTGGTTGAAATCGAAAACCCACGGCTGAAGCCGTGGGCTGGTAGGGACCAACCTTTCAAAATCCGCCGAAACCTAATAGAAAATGCCCCGGGATAGCCGGGGCATTTTCTATAAAAAAACCTTGAATTAGTGCTTGGCCAGCGCCTTCTCGTTGCGGGTCTTTGCGGGCTCCTCAACGGTGGGCAGGGGCTCGCCGAGGGGCTTCTTGCCACCGAGGTCCACAAGGATCGGGGCGGCAACGAAGATCGAGGAGTAGGTACCGGTGATGACACCGATCAGCATCGCGAAGGCGAAGCCGCGGGTTACTTCACCACCTACCAGGAACAGGATCAGGATGGTTAGGAACACCGTGAGCGAGGTCATGATCGTGCGGCTCAGCGTTTCGTTGATGGCCTTGTTGATGACCACCTCCTTGGGGGCGCCCACCATCTGGCGACTCATCTCGCGGATCCGGTCGAACACGATCACTGTATCGTTCATCGAGAAGCCGATCACCGTCAGTACGGCAGCGATGAAGTGCTGGTCGATCTCGAGCGGGAAGGGAACGATCTCACGGGCGAAAGAGAACACGGCCAGCGTTACAAGCACGTCGTGTGCAAGGGCCACGATCGTACCGGCGGAATAGCGCCAGTCGCGGAAGCGGATGAAGATATACAGAGCGATGATCAGTACCGACCAGAAGGTGGCCCATTTGGCACCGTTCTTCAGGTCGTCGGAGATCGTCGGCAGCACCGTGGTGGAGCCGAGCTTGTACCTGGTCTGGAACTGGTCGTAGGTGAGGCCGGCGGGCAGGTGCTTCTGCAGGCCTTCGAACAGCTTCGCCTGTACCGCGTTGTCGGTAGCGGCACCGGTCTGCGTAATGAGGTACGAAGTCGTGATGTCGAGCTGATTGTCGGCACCGATCGTCTTGATCACCGGGTTCTCGCCGAAGGAGGCCTTCAGGTCGTCGCGCACCGCGTCAACATTGGCGGGCTTGTCGAAGCGCACCACGTAAGAGCGGCCGCCGCGGAATTCCACACCATAGTCGAAGCCATGGAACAGGGAAGCGATACCGAGGGCAAGCACCACGAACGAGATGCCGTAGGCTACCTTACGGTATTCGATGAACTTATAGGCGGCATGCTTGAACACGCGCTTCGACACACCCGTGAAGTACTCGAGGTGACGGCCTTTGCGCATGAAGATGTCGGACACCCAGCGGCTCACCAGGATACCGCAGAACAGCGACAGGAGGATACCGATGATCTGGGTGGTGGCGAAGCCTTTTACGGGGCCGAGACCGAAGGAGAACAGGATGATGGCGGTGAGGAGGGTCGTAACGTGGGCGTCGAGCACCGGCGGCAGCGAGCGGCGGTAGCCCTCATTGACAGCCTGCTGGTAATTCTTGCCTTTCGTCAGCTCTTCCTTGATGCGCTCGTAGATGATCACGTTCGTATCCACGGCCATACCGATCGTCAGTACAAGACCAGCAATACCCGCTGCGGTGAGGGTGGCGCCGAGGCCCGTGAGTACACCGATGGTGAAGAGGAGGTTGAGGATCAGCGCGATGTTGGCCACCCAGCCCGACGTGTTGTAGTACACGAGCATGAGCAGGAAGATCACCACGAAGGAAAGGCCGAAGGCATACATACCGCCTTTCACGGCGTCTTTACCGAGGGTGGGGCCTACCTGCTGGAAGGCAACGATCTTGGCGGGAGCAGGCAGCTTACCGGCCTTGAGGATGTTGGCAAGGTCCTTCGCCTCGGTGATGGAGAAGCCACCGGAGATGGAAGAGGATCCACCTTCGATCTTGTCGTTCACCACGGGGGCGGAATACACGATGTTGTCGAGCACGATGGCGATGAAGCGGCCTTTGTTGGCACCCGTCATGTCGGCCCAGAGGCGGGCGGCGGTCGGGTTCATCTTCATGGTCACTTCCGACTTACCGGAAACCTGGTTGAAGTCGTTGCGGGCATCCACGATGCCTTCGCCCTCGATCTTGGCCTTGGCGCGGCCGTAGGTCTTGAGGCCGTAGAGCGGCACGAAGGCAGAGGGCTGTGTTTTGTTGTTGCCGGCCTCGGGCATACCGTAGGCGAACGCGATGTCGGCCGGGAAGGCCGCGCGAACGGTCGGCATGTTCAGGTACTGGCGCACGAGGCTCGTGTCGTTGGTCGACACCATGCCCACGATGCCGTTGTCCTGCTGCAGGGGAATGAGGTAGCGGAACAGGGAAGGAAGGTTGGCGGAGTCGATCTTCTTGCCGCCCGTGGTATCGGTGTTGCCACCCATGGCTGCTACAAAAGCCTTGTCGGCAGCCTGCAGCGAGGTTACGAGCTCGCTCAGGTTGTACACTTCCCAGAACTGGAGGTTGGCGGAGGATTGCAGGAACTTGCGTACACGCTCTTCGTCCTGAACGCCCGGAAGCTCTACGGTGATGATGCCGCGCTGCTTGTCGGGGTTGATGTTGGGCTGGGCCACACCGAACTGGTCGATACGGGTCTGCAGTACGCGGAAGGTACGGTCGAAGGCATCGTTGGCCTCGGTACGGATGGCGCTCACCACCTGGTCGTCGGTAGCGTTAGGCTTGATCCGGTCCTGGCCGGCAACGGCAAACAGGGTAGCGAGGCGGCCGTTGGGGTTCAGTTTCTTATACTCGTCGCGGAACAGGGTCACGAAGTCGGCGTCGGAGTTGGCCTTACGCTTGTCGGCGTTCTGCAGCGCCTGCAGGAACTGCGGGTCGCGGCTGTTGTTGGCCATCGACTGGAGGAGGCCGGCCAGCTCTACTTCGAGGGTGACGTTGATACCGCCCTGGAGGTCAAGGCCGAGGTTGAGTTCGTTTTGCTTGGCCGTCTGGTAGGAAATAGCACCCGTGGGGCCATAATGTACGGTCACGTTTTTCGTGCTGTCCTTCAGGCGCTTCAGCCGGTCTGCAAAAGCCTGGTCTTTGGTGGCTTTGTCGGCATTGCGGTAGTTGAAGTTCACAAAGCTCTGCGCTTTTGCCTCGAGTTTTTTCTCGTGGCTGCGCACCACCCAGGTGAAGGATAATTCATAGAATGAGTACAGGATCAGCAGGATCGTGAAGAAACGGACCAGGCCTTTCAATTGCATACACGGTTTTTTTAAAGAGGGGCAAATATAGCTTTTTCGGCTTACATTCATGCGCTTTCTTCGCACGCTCCACCGCGCATAAACGGGCGTTGGACAAGGCATTGCGCCACTTTAACGATATGACGACCCGGATCACCCAATTCGGCCGGCTGGCGGCCCTCGGCGGCGCCCTGCTGCTCGCCGCCTGCAGCGCCTCCCGCAAGGCGGCCCCGCCCCCCCCTGCCACGCAGGCACCTGCCGACACCCTTCTCGCCGGCCTCCTCCGCCAGCACCCCGCCGACTTCGACTCCGTGCTCCGCAACGCCGCCACCTGGGGCGTGCAGGTGCTCTATACCCGCATCGACCGCGACGCGGCCAACCGGCCCCGGCTATCCCACCACAGCTACGCGCTGAACCCGGACCGCTATTTCTACCCCGCCTCCACCGTAAAGCTGCCCGTGGCCGCACTCGCGCTGCAGCGGCTCCAGGAGCTGAAAGGAACCGGCGCCGACCGCAACAGCACCCTGATCACGGAGGCGGCCACGCCCCGGCAGACCGCCGTGTACAACGACCCCTCCTCCCCCGACGGCCGCCCCACGGTGGCGCAGTATATTCGGAAGATCCTGCTGGTGAGCGATAACGACGCCTACAACCGCCTTTACGAGTTCCTGGGGCAGGAATACATCAACCGCGAGCTGCAGCGCCGCGGGTACGACTCCGTGCAGATCGTGCACCGCCTCAACATCTTCCTGCCGGAAGCAGAAAACCGCGCCGCCAACCCGGTGCGCCTCCTCGACTCCTCGGGCCGGCTCCTGCACCGCAAGCCGCTGGAACGGAGCGGTATGGTGTACCACGTCCGCCACGACTCCGCCGGCACCGGCTTCTACCGCGGCGACTCGCTGGTGCGGGCGCCCTTCGACTTCTCCAAAAAGAACCGCCTCCCCCTCCGCGACCTCCATTCGATCCTCATCAGCCTGATCCTGCCCGAAGCCGTGCCCGAGCGGCAGCGCTTCCGCATCTCCGAGGACGACCGTGCCTTCCTGCTCGACTATATTAGCCGCTGGCCGCGTGAGTCGGACTACCCCGCCTACGACAGCAGCTACAAAGACACCTATTCGAAGCTGCTGCTGTATGGCGGCGAGGCACCGGCCATCGACGGGGTGCGGGTTTACAACAAGGAAGGCGACGCATACGGCTTCCTGATCGATGCGGCCTATATCGTAGACAAGGCACAGGGCATCGAGTTCTTCCTGAGCGCCGTCATCTCCTGCAATCCCGACGGCATTTACAACGACGACAGGTATGCCTACAGAGTTGGCTTCCGCTTTTTGCAGCGGCTCGGCGAAGTGCTGCTGGAGCACGAGCGCGCCCGTCCGCGTGAACGCAAGGCCGACCTGGGTGGCTTGCCGCGGTGAGACAGTTTGTCGTTTGAAGTTTGTAGCTCGCTGGTGCCCGTGAGAAGTTTTGACGCTACCGGCGGGCCATGACCGTTCCGACTGCCCGGCAGACCATGCCGTGTGGCAATTACATGAAGGGTTGCGCAGGAAACGTATTTCCTTACTTTTGCCCCTTTCCCATACATCATGGAACTTGCTTCACGATTGCTGCTGTTTAACGAACCCGAGACATTACGTATGGCCAAGCTGGGCCGCGAGCTGCGCGCGCAGGGCGTGGACCTGGTAGACCTGAGCCTCGGGGAGCCCGACTTCGATACGCCCGAACACATCAAGGAAGCCGCCAAGGCGGCCATCGACGACAACTGGAGCCACTACACCCCGGTGGCCGGCTACCTTGACCTGCGTGAGGCGATCTGCGGCAAGTTCCGCCGCGACAACAGCCTCGAATACACACCTGACCAGATCATCGTGTCCACCGGCGCCAAGCACTCCCTCGCCAACGCCGTGCTGGCCGTCATTAACAAGGGCGACGAGGTCATTATCCCGACGCCGTTCTGGGTCACCTACGAGGCGCTGGTTAACCTCGCCGAAGGCACCGTGGTGAAGATCCCCGGCTCTATCGACAACGACTACAAGATCACACCCGAACAGCTCGAGGCAGCCATCACGCCCAAGACGCGCCTGTTCATGTTCTCCTCCCCCTGCAACCCCTCCGGCGCCGTGTATTCGCGGAAAGAGCTCGAAGGCCTTGCCGAGGTGTTTCGCAGGCACCCGAACGTACTCGTGATCTCCGACGAGATCTACGAATACATCAACTATTGCAACTGCATGGAAAGCATCGCGCAGTTCGAGTGGATGAAGGACCGCACCATCATCATCAACGGCCTTTCGAAGGGCTTTGCCATGACCGGCTGGCGCTTGGGCTACCTCGCCGCACCGAAGGAGATCGCCAAGGCCTGCGAGAAGCTGCAGGGACAGTTCACGAGCGGCACCAATGCGATCACGCAGCGTGCCGCCATCACGGCGCTCACCGCACCGCTGGACGCTACAAAGGCCATGGTGGCCGAGTTTGCCCGTCGCCGTGCGCGGGTGCTGGAGCTGATGGCGGAAGTGCCCGGGTTCCGCTTCTCAAAGCCCGACGGCGCCTTCTATGCCTTCCCTTGCGTGGATCACTATTTCGGCAAACGCGATGGCGACGAGGTCATCGAAAACGCCAGCGACCTGGCCATGTACCTCCTCAACAAAGCCCACGTCAATACCGTTACGGGCTCCGCTTTCGGCGACCCGCAATGCCTGCGGCTTTCTTTTGCCAACAGCATGGAGAATATCGAAAAGGGCTTTGCGCGGATCAAGGAGGCACTGGCGAAGCTGCAATAAGTCAAAAGTCAAAAGTAAAAAGTCAAAAGCCTTTCCTTCCCGGAGAGGCTTTTTATTTCGAGTTCCTGCTTCCGACGAAACCTTTCAAAACCTCCCGAAGCTTCGGGACAAAACCATTGAAAACCTATCGTGCTGCAAGCTGAAGAATTCTCTGGTGTAAGGCGATGACCTGCGGTATGAGAAATTGCTGCTCGTCGTTGTGCACCACGAAGTCGCAGAGCCGCATCTTGATCCCTTCATCGATCTGGCGGCGCATGCGGTCCTGGATCGCTTCGCGGGTGGCGCCGTCGCGCTGCATGGCGCGCTGCAGCCGGATATGCTGAGGGGCCGAAACGCCGATGATGTGATCGAGGCCGGCGGCAGAGCCGCTCTCGAACAGCAGGGCCGCTTCCTTGATGACATAGGGGGCCCGTTGCCGCGCCATCCAGGCCTCGGCATCGGCGATCGTGGGCGGGTGTGCGAGGCTGTTGAGCAGGGCGAGCTTTTCGGGATCTCCAAACACGAGGGCGGCCAGCTTCGCGCGGTCGAGTTCCTGACCGATATAGATGTCGGCGCCAAAATGCTCCTTCAGCGCGGCCTGCAGGCCGGCATGGGTGGCGTATAGCCGCTTTGTAGCCCCGTCGGCGTCGTACACGGGTACGCCCAGCAACCGGAAGATCCGGGCCACCGTGCTTTTTCCCGAGCCGATACCACCTGTGAGTCCGATGCGCAGCATAAAAAAATCCGGAGTGCAACCTCCGGATCAAAAATAACGTTCGTCGACTGCGCGCGCGCTTATTTCTTGTCGGCCACGGCGGGCGTAACACCCTTCTTGAGGGCCTGCGTCATTTCCATGGAGATGGAGGAGCGCTCCATACGCATCGTGTAGCCGCGGGCCACTTCGAGCTCGAAGGTGGTGCCGTCTTCGTTGAGGCGGCTGATACGGCCGTGGATGCCCGCGATGGTCACCACCTGGTCGCCGGGCTGGAGGTCGCTGATAAAGGTCTTTTGCAGTTTCTGGCGCTTCGCCTGCGGGCGGATGAAGAACAGCCAGAACACGAGGATCATGCCGCCGATGAGGATGAACTGGGAATATCCGGCACCGGGAGGGGCTTGTAATAAGAACATGAATGGTGGTATTTGGTTATTGATTCTTTGCTACTTCTACTTTGAAACGGAGGTCGTGCAGCTGCGGCAGCGTGTTGGCGATCACCGTGATGTTCTTGTCGTTGGTGCCCACGCGGCCCTCGCTGTTGAAGGTGCCTACGATGCGGCCTTCGGCTCCGGGCGCGATCGGGTCGTTCGGCTTTTCGGCCACCGTGCAGCCACAGGTCGCGTTGGCCGACTGGATGATGAGCGGCTTCGTGCCTGTATTGCGGAAGCGGAATGCGACCTCCACCTTGCCGCCTTCCATCACGCGGCCCATATCCTGGTAGGTGGAGTCGAGCCACTGGATCGTGGTGGCGTTGGCGGAATCCGCACCGGGAGCCACGCTGGCGGTGGCGAGCGAATCTTTCTGGGCGCCGTTATGCTTCGCGTCGTCGCTGGTGCAGGCGGCAAAAAGTACGAGTGCGGTGCAGGCGGTGAGCAGGTGCTTCATGTGCTTCTGTTAAGGCCGCAAAGTTATTGGTTACGCGCCTTTTTTGAAATCTGTTTTGTGCAGCTTGCCCTCGCCCGCGAGTTCCTTGTGGATGTTGTCGAGGATGCCGTTCACGAACTGGCCGCTCTGGCCGGTACTGTACTCCTTGGCAAGCTCGATATATTCGTTGATGGTGACCTTCGGCGGGATCGTTTCGAAAAAGAGCAGCTCGGCTACGCCCATCTTCATCAGGATCATGTCGAGTGCGGCAATGCGCTCGGCGTCCCAGTTCTTCAGCTTGGGGTGAATATAGGAATCGAGTTGCTCGCCCTTTTCCAGCACCGTCGCCAGCAGGCTTTTGGCAAACTGCAGCTTGTCGGGGGATACGAAGGGATCGATGCGGAAGGAGCCCGGCTTCGTGAGGTATCCCTGCACCAGTTGCACGACCATCTCGCCGTCGTCGTCCCAGTTGGAATACAGCTCCTCGATGTGACTGATAAAGTCTTCGTTGGGCAGCAGCAGGGATTCGAAAATGTACTCGAGGATGGCGCGCTCGCCCTTCTTGTCGCGCTCGCCGGTGGCGATATAGCTGCGGTACTCCTCGGATTCGGTGAGCTGCACGTACACGCGGCGAAGGAGGTCGCGGTCGATGCGGAGGCCCGGCTTCATGGCTTCCCATTCGGCCTTCAGCGAAGGATCCTCGCGCAGGGTCCAGAGGAGCTCGTTGCCGGAGATCTTGGTGTTGACGTTGAGGTCTTCGGCCGACGGCAGGTGCTTGGAGCGGCGCTGGTACGAATCGGTCTCAGCATAGGCGGCTACCTCGGTCAGAAAGTACAGCACATACTGGAGCAGGTCACGCGACTGGTCGAAGTGCTTCTGGAGGAGGCGCTGCGCGTCTGCCGTCTTCGCACCATCGCCCATCGTACTCATTGTATACAGCGCCTGCATCACCTTCACCCGGATATTCCTTCTGCTGATCATCGTTCAAGACTTTAGAGCCGGCAAAGATAGCGGAAAAGATGTCAGATCTCAGATGTGAGGATGTCAGATGTCGCTGACGCACGCCATTCTAAGATTTCAGATCTTGGATGTGATGATCTCAGATCTCGCTGCCGCACGCCAACTTGCGATCTCAGATCTCAGATGTGACGATGTCAGATCTGGCTTGCGCACGCAAGATCACAGATCCGAGATCACAGATCTGAGATCACTTGTAGAGACCCGCGGCTGTTTTCTCCGCAAGGCCCTTCGGGAAGAGCCAGACGAGGAAGGCGCCGACTTTGTT
This sequence comes from Flaviaestuariibacter amylovorans, assembly GCF_039541815.1. Lineage (NCBI taxonomy): Bacteria > Pseudomonadati > Bacteroidota > Chitinophagia > Chitinophagales > Chitinophagaceae > Flaviaestuariibacter > Flaviaestuariibacter amylovorans. The sequence goes on along the minus strand of NZ_BAABGY010000007.1, from coordinate 50,882 downwards.
GATGAGGCCGGTGATGACCTCGGCCTTGCCTTTTACCATGCTGTCGACGGCCATGCGGGCCACTACCTCTGGTGTCATGTTGACCTTCTCGGCGGCCTTCAGGGCCTTCTCCCCCACCTGGGCCACGTTGGCGAACTCGGTGTCGGTAGCGCCCGGGCACACACAGGTGACCGATACCGACGTGCCCCTCAGCTCGTAGCGAAGGCCCCGGGTAAAGGTGAGCACAAAGGCCTTGGAGGCGGCGTAGACCGACAGGAAGGGCACGGCCTGGTAGGCTGCCGAGGAGGCGATGTTGAGCAGGTAGGCCTTTTTCTGTGCCTTCAGCACGGGCAGGAAGTGGTGCGTCAGGCTCACAAGGGTGTTCATGTTCACCTGCATCATGGAGAGCTGCTCGTCGAGCGGTACCGCGTCGAAGGCGCCCGAGGCGCCGAAGCCGGCGTTGTTGATCAGTGTATCCACCACGTAGCCCTTTTCGTGGCACCAGTAGAACACGCGGGCGGCAGCTGCCGGGTCCGACAGATCGGCGGCCAGGTAGTCGGCCTGCACCTTGAACTCGCTGCGGATGGCCTCCGCCTCGCGGGCCAGGATGCTCTCGCTGCGGGCCACCAGCAGCACGTTATGGCCGCGGCCGGCCCACTCGCGGGCAATGGCCCGCCCGATGCCGCGGGAGGCACCGGTGATCAATGCATAAGTCATGGGAATATCGAATAATGAATGGCGAATATCGGGGGAATATCGAATAGCGAACAAGGAATAAAGAAGGAAGAAACGACGCTAAAGCCGTAAAGACGCATTCATTTGCGTCTCTGATAACACAGAGGTCATCATCGTACTCCAGTAACGACGCATAACTATGCGTCGCCGCTACCGAACAGGGAACAGGGAATAAGGAACAGGGAACACACAAGTAAGCGCAAACAAAAGAAAGGAGCAATGTCTGCACACTGCTCCTTTCGTTGATTATTCTAAATTCCTTGTTCTGTATTCGATATTCCCTAGTTCTGAACCGTGCGGGCCAGGCGGTGGTAGAACGGCGTCTTGCTGTTCTGGTCCTTGGGCATGTACTTACCGGTAACCACCGGCACGTACATCACGCGGCGGCGGCTTGCCTCGCCGTAGTGGGGCGACTGCTGCACGCGGTGCCAGAGGCGGCCGTCGTGTACCGTGAGGTCGCCGGCGTTGATGTCGAAGCCTACCTCGCGCTTGTCGGGGCGGTGATCGATAAAGTATTTCTTCCCGAAGAGCAGGCGCAGGATGCCCTGCGTGTGCGTGCCCGGCAGGATGCGGAGGCCGCCGTTCTCAAACGGACAGGTATCCAGGTGGATGCCTACGTTGAGCATCGGCATGATGCGCTGGCCCATAAAGAGGTCGCGCGGGGAATCGGTATGCCAGCCCATCTGTGAGAAGGCGCTGTTGGGCGTGCGGATGTAGTTGTTGACGACGAGCCCGTCTTTTTCGTCCTCGCCGATGCGGCCTTCGAAGGGCTTCACGAGCTCGGTGAGCGCCTGCAGGCGCGGGTCGCGGAGCAGCTCCTGGAGGATGATGCTGTAGTTGGAGGTAAAGCACATACGCTGGATGGTCGCGTTACCGTGCTCGTCCTTACCGAACTTCAGGGGGATGCCATTGATCTTCTCCACGCCTTCATCGAGCAGGTGGCGCTCGATGCGGCTGATCTCGTTCTTGATTGTCTCTACGGTCTCTACAGGGATGAAGTTGCGGAACATGAGTACGCCGTGCTTCTGGAAAAACGACAACTGCTCCTCCGTGATCTTCTGCCCCAATACAAAGTCTGGGATATGGAATTTCCTCATTGCAGTACGAAAGTTTATTTAAAGGGCGCCTTTCCCTTAAACAAAAGGGCAGGGATTCCCATTCTATCGGCGATAAAAAAACGCATTTTTATGCTCTTGACCAAAGGTTTTTAGTCAAACAAGACCTTTTTCGCGGCGAAATAGCATAAATACGTAAGGAAGGGCGCTGCAAGCACATCAATGCTGTAGTGCACATGCTGCACCAGCACCAGCACCCCCACCGCCGTTCCGGCCGCCGCGGCAAGCCAGCGCTCCCACTTTTCCGGCAAACAATAGGCAAACAAAAACACTGTAGCCGTGTGCCCGGAAAAGAACAGGTCCCGGGTCACGAATTCCTCGCCGTAAAACCGGTTGGCAATGGGATCCACCAGGGGAATAAGCCCTTCGGGCGGCTCCAGGCTGGTCATATAAATGGTGGCCATACGCAGGAGGGTCAGGGGCACGTAGCTTCCCAGGAACAGGTACACGAACCGGGGGCTTTTGACGGCCCGGCGGATCCCCAGGAGTACCACGCCCCAGATGCAGGCGAAGATCGGTACCGATACATCGGCGGGGCCAAGGTACTTCAGAAGGGGGTCCTGGATATGGCGGCCGCCCCGCGCCTCGATGACCTGGAAAAAAGGCGGCAGGGCGGCGAGCACCCCGAGCATCAGCACGACGGCCACGATCAGGCGCTTCCGGAAAGGCCGGTCCTCCCAGGCTTCCCGCCATGACCGGTCGGCCTGCGTCAGTTCATGCTGCTTCATCGCCGCAATGTTACAGACATTCCGGAAAAGGCGTTTGGAGTTTGACGATTGGGGTTTGAAGTCTTGTTCCGGAAGACGTGCAATCCGACCAGCCGTTTCCGCGGCTTTTTCGAACCGGCCCGGATCTTTCGGCCAATGCGGGAAAGGAGCAAACGCCCCCGGATTCAAGCCAGCGCATGGTGATCGGACTGGTGCGCCACGCCCATCAGGCTGAGCTGGAGACCTGACAGAATTGCCAGAACCTGACAGCTTTAACAGGCTTTTGACAGGCGGGGCCGACAGAAACTGCAAAAATTTCGGGTTCCGGGTGGTGGCACATTATTCGATCAGGGATGCGCACCGCAGGCGAAGCAATTCCGCGTACCTTGCGGCCCTTCTATCTTCTAACTTAAACCAAAATTCATATGTCGAACAAAGTGAATGTCACCCCCCTGCACGACAGAGTGATCGTGAAACCCGCCGCCGCTGAAGAAAAAACGGCTGGTGGTATCATCATCCCCGACACCGCCAAGGAAAAGCCCATGCGCGGCGTAGTGGTAGCGGCCGGTCCCGGCAAGAAGGACGAGCCCGTCACCGTGAAAGAAGGCGACACCGTGCTTTATGGCAAATACGCCGGTACGGAGATCTCGATCGAAGGCGCCGACTTCCTGATCATGCGCGAGAGCGATATCCTGGCGATCGTTTAATGCTGACCCGCCTTTCTGACGAAGTCAAAAGGCAAAAGTCAAAAAACAAAAAACCTTAGGGTCAGAATGCGTGCTCAAGCGCTTTTGAATTTTGAATTTTTAATTTTTAATTGAAATCACAATGGCAAAACAACTGTTTTTCGAAACTGATGCCCGTAATAAGATGAAGCGCGGCGTGGACGTACTGGCCAACGCCGTAAAGGTCACCCTCGGTCCGAAAGGCCGCAACGTGGTGATCGAGAAGAAATTCGGCGCCCCCGCCGTAACCAAGGACGGTGTGTCCGTAGCCAAAGAGATCGAGCTCGAGGACGCCATCGAGAACATGGGTGCCCAGATGGTGAAGGAAGTGGCCTCCAAGACCGCCGACATCGCCGGTGACGGTACCACTACCGCTACCGTGCTCGCCCAGGCCATCATCACCGAAGGCCTCAAGAACGTAGCCGCCGGTGCCAACCCCATGGACCTGAAGCGCGGTATCGAAAAGGCCGTGAAGGCCGTTGTTGCCAACCTGAAGGAGCAATCCCAGACCGTAGGCAACGACAACCAGAAGATCGAGCAGGTAGCTACGATCTCTGCCAACAACGACTCCGAGATCGGCAAGCTGATCGCCGAGGCGATGGCCAAGGTTTCCAAGGACGGTGTGATCACCATCGAGGAAGCCAAAGGCATCGAGACCACGGTGGACGTGGTGGAAGGGATGCAGTTCGACCGCGGCTACATCTCCCCCTACTTCGTTACGAACTCCGAGAAGATGCAGGCTGAGCTCGACCGCCCCTACATCATGATCTACGACAAGAAGGTGTCTTCGATGAAGGACATCCTCCCCATCCTCGAGAAGGTGGCCCAGCAAGGCGCTCCCCTGCTGATCATCGCCGAGGACCTCGAAGGCGAAGCCCTCGCTACCCTCGTGGTGAACAAGCTGCGCGGCACCCTGAAGATCGCTGCCGTGAAGGCCCCGGGCTTCGGCGACCGCCGCAAGGAAATGCTCCAGGACATCGCCGTGCTTACCAAGGGTATCGTGATCTCCGAAGAGCAGGGCTACAAGCTCGAGAACGCCGACCTCACCTACCTCGGCCGCGCCGAGCGCGTAGTGGTGGATAAGGACAACACCACGATCGTTGGTGGCGTTGGCGAGAAAGAAGCCATCACCGGCCGCATCAACCAGATCCGCGCCCAGATCGAGAACACGACCTCCGACTACGACCGTGAGAAGCTCCAGGAGCGCCTCGCCAAGCTGAGCGGCGGTGTGGCCGTGCTGCACGTAGGTGCCGCCACGGAAGTGGAAATGAAAGAGAAGAAGGACCGCGTGGACGACGCCCTGCACGCTACCCGCGCTGCCGTTGAAGAAGGCATCGTTCCGGGTGGTGGTGTGGCCTATGTGCGCGCCATCGAGAGCCTGAACAATATCGAGACCCTCAACGGCGACGAGGCCACGGGTGTTCAGATCATCCGCCGCTCGCTCGAAGAGCCCCTGCGCCAGATCGTGACCAACGGCGGCATCGAAGGCTCCGTAGTGGTGAACAAGGTGCGCGAAGGCAAAGGTGACTTCGGTTTCAACGCCCGCACCGAGCAATACGAGAACCTCATCGCCGCCGGTGTCATCGACCCGACGAAGGTGAGCCGCATTGCCCTCGAGAACGCCGCTTCCATCGCCGGTATGCTGCTGACCACGGAATGCGTGGTGGCCGACAAGCCCGAGCCGAAGTCTGCCGCCGGCGCTCCTGCCGGTATGCCGGGCATGGGTGGTATGGACTACTAAGCCGATGTCAGAACTCAGATCTTTTGATCTCAGAGCTAGATCTGAGATCACCGATCAGAGATCTCCAGATAAAAGTGCCGGGCTTGTGCCCGGCACTTTTCATACAGGCATTGCCGTTAAAGCGCTCCAGCCCTGCCGGTGCCAAAAAATCCCTAAAAAAAATCTAAACCCTGCTGTTCGTTGTACGGGAAGATTTCCTAACTTGTTGGAAGTTACTTTGAACACATAGCCACCACCACCCTTTGGCCTGGAGTTTGCACAAGCACCTACCCTCTGAAAATCAGCCTTTTCGTTAACTTTTAAATGTATGTGTTATGCTGTCAAAGATGTTCAACTGGTTCCGCAACCGATTCACGAAAGCTAACGGAAAAAGCAAGAAGGCGGGGTTCAATTACGATAACCCGTTCCTGATTCTCTGATGTCAAAAGTCTGACAGGTAATCCTGCCGCCTCTGGCCGCAGGGGATGTGCCACAACCCGAAGCCGGGCTTGTTTGAAAATTCCGATTTTTCTTTAAATTAGTCCTATCGATCCAATACCTGTTGCGACCTGTTAATCGTGCCGTGAAGAACCACGTCCTTGCCGGCACGTATCAGCCCCCGCGGGATGATTCAGGCTGAAGCCATGCTGCTACAAAACGTTCGGGCCCCGACAGAAATGCCGGGGCCCGCCCTTTGGCAAAACATTTGCAGCAGAGCTGCGCAAATTCGGCGTATGAAAAATCTGACCTTGCTCCCCGGCCTGCTCGCCGCAATCCTGCTGGCAGCACCCGGAGGCACGCGCGCCCAGCAGATCCGGGGCGGCGTAAACTTAGCCAACGTTTCCACCACTTCCGACGGCCGCGTCGACCGTGGCTCTTCCCTTACATCTTTCCAGGTGGGCCTTATCGGCAACTGGAAACTCGGCACGAGCCTTATTGCCCTCCAGCCCGGCATCGTGTTTACCGGCAAGGGCGCGCAGGTGCAGTACCGCGAGCCGGGGCAGGTGGGGTATTTCCGCCAGCGCCTCAACCCTTTCTATATCGAAGTACCGGTGAACCTCGTGGCCAAGCTTCCGCTCGGGGCCAGCAGCCGCTTTTTTGTGGGTGCCGGGCCCTATGCAGCCGTCGGCATTGCCGGCAAGGTCACCACGGAAGGAAGCGCGCTCGTAGGCGTCAATGGCAAGCGCAGCATCCAGTTCTCCAATGACGACCCGACCACCTTCAACCAGGAAGAGGGCACCGGTCTTGGGGTGCTGCGCCGCTTCGATTATGGCTTCAACGGCACCGCGGGCTTCGAAGGCAGCACTACCGTGATCGGCGTCAACTACGGCCTCGGCCTTGCCAAGCTGCAATCCGGCGCCAACTCTTCCGCCGACGACGCCAACAAGCACCGCGTGCTGAGCTTTTTTATCGGGTTTAAATTCTAGCCGGGAATCGGCAATCGCTAATCGGCAATAAGAAATCCCTGGCGCTGCCAGGGATTTTTTATTCATTGCAAAAGCATTGCCGATTAGCGATTGCCGATTCCCGAACTCAGACCGCAAACGAGCTACCGCAGCCGCAGGTATTGGAGGCGTTGGGGTTGCGGAAGATAAAGCCGCGGTTGTTGAGGCCGTTCTCCCAGTGCACTTCCACACCAAAGAGATAAAGCTCATGCGAGCGGTCCATGATGAAGGGGATACCGCCTACCTCGTAGGACGCATCGTTGTCCTTACGGTCGTCAAACTCAAGCACATAGGAAAGGCCCGAGCAGCCACCGCCCTTGACGCCGATCCGCAGCGGCTTGCTGCTGTCGAAGCCGGGCTCGGCCATGAGGCGGCGCAATTCGGAAGTTGCGCTTTCGGTAAAGGTTACCGGTGAAAGGGTCGTCGTTTCCATACGGTAAAGGTACAAACGGTATGCGGGAGCCACCATCAGGCCGTTAAATAATGGCAGTAGTTTGACATCTTCTTTATTTTTGACGCCTATGGATATGGATATGTCAACCGTTTCGCTGCTGGTAGCCGCCGTGGCACTCGCCGTAGCGCTCGTAGCGCTCTTCCGCAAGTCGGCCCCGGCACCCCCCGCCGCTGTACCGGCGCACAACAGCCAGTTGCTGCCCCTGCAACTCCAGGCCTACGAGCGCCTCGTGATCCTGTGCGAGCGGATCTCGCTGCCCGCCCTCATCAGCCGCACCGCCGCAGCCGACCTCAGCGCCCAGGAGATGCGCTATGTGCTGATCGAAAATATCAAGCAGGAATTCGACTACAATGCGTCCCAGCAGATCTATGTATCGGCCGCCGCCTGGGACGCCGTGCGCAGCCTCCGCGACCAGAACATGCTCGTCATTAACCAGGTTTCCAACGTGCTCGCGCCCACGGCCCGCGCCTCCGAGCTTAACAAGCAGCTGCTCGAGGTGCTGATCGGGCAGGAAGGCAAAGCCCTCCACAGCGCCGCACTCGAAACCCTGAACGACGAAGCGAAGCGGATCATGCGGTGACCTCGCCCCCAGCCCCACTCCAAAGGAGAGGGGAGTTCGAAACTACATCCATCGTGACAGGTGCGCCTATTCACGATTCACGATTGACGATTCACGAATGAAGCCCCTCCACACCGACTCCGGCATCGAGATAAAGCCGCTCTATACGCAACAGGACCGCCCCTCTCCCCTCACGGAGCCGCCGGGGGAATTTCCGTTCACCCGCGGCGTGCAGCCCGATATGTACCGCGGCAAGCTCTGGACGATGCGGCAGTATGCTGGTTTCTCCACGGCCGAGGAAAGCAACAAACGCTACCACTACCTGCTCTCGCAGGGCGTGATGGGCCTTTCCGTGGCCTTCGACCTGCCCACGCAGATCGGCTACGACTCCGACCACGCGCTGGCGGAAGGCGAAGTAGGCAAGGTGGGCGTAGCCATCGACTCGCTCGAAGACATCGGTATCCTCTTCGACGGTATCAGGCTCGAAGAGGTATCCACGTCCATGACCATCAACGCCACGGCCTATATCCTCCTCTCCTTCTACGTAGCGCAGGCCAAGCGCCAGGGCGCCGACCTCAAAAAGATCTCGGGAACGATCCAGAACGACATTCTCAAGGAGTACGCCGCCCGCGGCACCTATATCTACCCGCCGAAGCCCTCGATGCGCATCATCACCGACATCTTCGAGTGGTGCAGCAAGGAGCTCCCGAAATGGAACACGATTTCGATCTCCGGCTACCACATCCGCGAGGCAGGCTCCACCGCCGTGCAGGAGATCGCGTTTACCCTTTCCAATGGCAAGGCCTACGTGCAGGCCGCCCTCGCGAAAGGCCTCGACATCAACGTATTCGGCAAGCGGCTCTCCTTCTTCTTCAACGCGCACAACAACCTCTTTGAGGAAGTGGCCAAGTTCCGCGCTGCACGCCGCATGTGGGCCCGCATGATGAAGGACCTCGGCGCCACCGACCCCAAGGCCATGATGCTGCGCTTCCATACACAAACAGGGGGCTCCACCCTCACCGCGCAGCAGCCGCTGAACAATATCTCGCGCGTCACCATCCAAACGCTGGCCGCCGTACTGGGCGGCACACAGTCGCTGCACACCAACGGCTACGACGAGGCGCTGAGCCTGCCTACCGAGGAAGCGGCCCGCATCGCGCTGCGCACGCAGCAGGTGGTGGCCTTTGAGAGCGGCGCCCCCGATACCGTAGATCCACTGGCGGGCTCCTACTTCGTGGAAGCACTCACCGACGAAGTCGAAGGCAAGGCCTGGGAGCTGATCGGGCAGATCGATGCGCTCGGTGGATCGGTGCCGGCCATCGAGCAGGGCTTCATCCAGGAAGCCATCGCGCGTAGCGCTTACGACTACCAGCGCGGCATCGAAAGCGGCGAGAAGATCATCGTGGGCGTCAACAAGTTCACGGTCGACAAAGAATCTCCGGTGCCGGGGTTTCGCATCGACGACTCGATCCGCGAAATGCAATCAGAAAAGCTGCGCACGCTGCGCGCGCGCCGCAATGCGGTGGCGGTAGCGGGCTGCCTCGAGCGCGTGCGCCAATGTGCGACTGACGGAACGAACCTGATGCCCGCCGTCATTGAATCGGTGGAAGCCTACGCGACCCTCGGCGAGATCGCCGACGTGCTGCGCGGGGTGTACGGGGAGTACCGGGGATCGTGAGTAGCGCTGCGCGCGTTTATTGGTTTACTTGTCTATTGGTTTATTGGTAAGGGTCGTTCACAGCGGGAGACTTACCAGAGTGCGCCGGGCGGTGTTACTGAAGGAAAGGTTCGGATAATGTTACCTGCTCCGTCACAAAGCTTCGCGACGTGCTGTTCGGCCGGTGCAATCGAGTACCGTACCAGTGCTCACCCGCGCATCCACTCACGCGCTCACCCGCTCACGAAAAAGACGCGCCACAGGGCGCGTCTTTTCTGAACTCTATTTCCAAAACCAAAAACTACTTGATCGCTTTGTTGATGGCAGTGGCGCTGTCCTTGTGCATCTTCAGCGCGGGCAGCATCTTGGCGGCCCAGGCCTTCAGGTCGGGATCGTTGGCGCCGCTGGCGGCTTTCTCGAAGTCGGCGATGGTCTTGCTGTGGTCGTTCACCATCATGTCCATATAGTGCTTATCGAATGCCTTGCCCTGCATCTTCTGCATGGCCGTCATGTGCTGCTGCATCTTCGCGTCTACCGAGTCGGTGAGCATGAGGCCGCGCGACGTGGCCAGCTGCTTCAGCTCGTTGTTGGCGTTCGTGTGGTCGTTGACCATCATCGAAGCAAATGCCTTCACGCGCTCGTGCTGACCGTTCTGCTGGGCTACCTGGCCGGCCTGCACTTCCATGGTGCCGCCCATGGCCGCCTTGCGTACGAAGGCCTGGTCGGCCTCGTTGAGCGGCGTGCCGGTAGTGGTGGTGGCGCCGGCATTCGAAGTACCAGGACCGGTAGACGTGCTGCCCGTATCGGTGCTGTTGGTGGTGGTGGTGCTGACCGTCGTGTCCGTGCTGCCGTTGCTGGAGGCACCGTCGCCGTTACAGGACGTGAACGCGATCGCCGCGATGAGGGCCGGCAAGAGAAGCTTTTGTTTCATAAACTTTTTGTTGGTGAGGAATGCCTTTAACCTGAAAATCTTATGCCAGCTACGGCCGGGCTATACCACGGCGTACGATCAGGCGCGCCACCGCAAGTTGCCGCTCAGCAATATGGCGGCCCGCCTCAAATAGGGAATTCCCGTATTTTACGGTCCATAACCCACCTGATGAAAAAGATCATTGCTTTCTGTTCCCTGTTGACCCTGGGCAGCACCGCCGGCGCCCAGGCGCCCGCCTTCGTCTCCGACTCTTTCGACCGCTATGTGCAGCAGGGCCTCAAGGACTGGGACATTCCCGGCCTGGCCGTGGTGATCGTGAAAGACGGACGCGTGGTGCTGCAAAAAGGCTATGGCGTGCGCAATATCGAAACACGCCAACCCGTGGACGCGCAAACGCTCTTCATGATCGCGAGCAACACGAAGCTCTTTACCGGAACGGCGCTGGCGCTCCTCGAGCAGCGCGGCAAGCTGCGCATCGACGACCCGGTCTCGAAATACTTTCCCGATTACCGGCTGTACGACCCGATCTCGGCGCAGCTCGTCACCTTTCGCGACCTGCTGGCGCACCGCATCGGCACCAAGACCTTCCAGGGCGATTTCACCTTCTGGAACTCGAAGCTCTCGCGCGAGGAGGTGATCCGGCGGATGCGGCTGCTGAAGCCTTCGGGCCAGTTCCGGCAGGACTACGGGTACTGCAACAGCTGCTTCCTGACCGCCGGCGAAGTAGTACCCCGCGTTACCGGCCGCAGCTGGGAAGACTTCGTACGCGACTCCATCGTGCTCCCTGCCGGCATGAAGCAAACGCTCATGCTCTCGACCGGCATCGACAAGCAGCCAAACGTATCGGCGCCCTACACGAGCTCTTTTACCGGCACCCTGCAGCGCGTTCCCTACGACAACTGGAATAACCTCGCCCCTGCCGCCAGCATGGTGAGCAACGTGGAAGACCTGGCCCAGTGGCTGCGCCTCCAGCTCGACAGCGGCCGCGTCAACGGCAAGCAGGTGTTGCCCTTCGCGGTGCTGCAAAAAACCCGCGACGTCAACATCATGACCGGGAGCCGGCGCTCCGGGGCCTTCCCGACGCATTTCCGCGGCTATGGCCTCGGACTTTTCGCCACCGACTACAACGGCCGGCAGGTATACTGGCATACCGGCGGCGCCGGCGGTATGGTCAGCAACGTGTGCTTCGTGCCCGAAGAGCGGCTTGGCATCGCCATCCTCACCAACAACGACAACCAGAATTTCTTCGAGGCCCTGCGCTACCAGGTGCTTGACGCGTATCTCGGCGTGCCTTGGGTCAACCGGAGCCAGCAGTTCCTGCCCTCGTTCCGACGCGATATGGACGGACAGCTGAAAGAGATCGCCGGCTGGCGCGCCCGGGTAAAAGGCGTTGTTCCTCCGCTTCCGATCGCCGAGTACACCGGCACCTACCAGAACCCGCTGTACGGCAATATCCGCATCACCAATGAAGGCAGCGGGCTCCAGATCCGGTTTCTCAACCACGACGACCTGCGCGCGAGCCTTACCTACATGGACAACGACGAGTGGCTGATGGAATACAACAATATCGAGTTCGGGATCTTCGCCATCAAGTTCGACGCCATCAAAGGCAAGGTGAAATCAGTGACCACCAGGCAAAACGAATATGCCGAGCAGGACCCGTATGTGTTCATAAAAAAATGACCCGGCCCCCTGTCCCCCGAAGGGGGAACTTAGGCTGGTGATACTTTTCTATTTCACACCTCGCCCAGAGCTTTACCCTCAAGCAAAAGGCCCGGATCGCTACGCGATCCGGGCCTTTGCCATTACCCCATTAGCACATTACCCCATTAGCACGTTATACCTTTTTTTGCTCTTTTGCCCAGGCGTCTTTTAAGCCGACGGTGCGGTTAAAGACAAGGCGCCCGTAGGTGTCCTTATTGTCGAGGGTGAAGTAGCCCTTGCGGAGAAACTGGTAGCGCTCGTTGATGCGCGCGTTCTTGAGCGCGGGCTCGGCATATACCGTCGACAGCACCTCGAGGGAGGCCTCGTTGATGTAGTCCTTGAAATCGCCTTCTTCGCTCGACGGGTCTTCGACTTTGAACAGGCGGTCGTAGAGGCGCACTTCGGCGGTGATGTTGTTGGTTGCCGATACCCAGTGCAGCGTGCCCTTTACGTTGATGCCCGACGTGTCGGAGCCGCTACGGCTTTCGGGAATATAGGTGCAGTGCAGCTCGGTGATGTTGCCGTCAGCATCTTTCACTACGTCTTCGCACTTGATGATATACGCGAACTTGAGGCGCACCATGCCGCCGGGGAACAGGCGGAAGTATTTCTTGGGCGGATTCTCGAGGAAGTCGTCGCGCTCGATGAAGAGCTCGCGGGTGAAGGGCAGCTCGCGTGTCGGGCTGTTCGGGTCCTCCGGGTTGTCTTCCCCTTGCAGCAGCTCCGGACCGTTGCCTTCCGGGTAGTTGGTGATCACCACTTTCAGCGGGTCGAACACCACCATGCGGCGCAGCGCGATCTTGTTGAGGTGCTCGCGCACGCAGAATTCCAGCAGGCCTACGTCGATCAGGTTCTCGCGCTTGGCGATGCCCACGCGGTCGCAGAAGTCGCGGAAGGCCTCGGGGGTGTAGCCGCGGCGGCGCATGCCGGAGATGGTGGGCATCCTGGGATCGTCCCAGCCGTCGACATGCTTTTCTTCCACGAGCTGCTTCAGCTTGCGCTTGCTCATTACGGTATAGGTCAGGTTGCGGCGTGCAAACTCGTACTGGTGCGAGGGGAAGATCTCCAGCTTATCGATGAACCAGTCGTACAGCTCACGGTGCGGCACGAATTCCAGCGTGCAGATGGAATGCGTCACGTTCTCGATAGAATCGCTCTGCCCGTGCGCGAAATCGTACATCGGGTAGATGCACCAGGCGTCGCCGGTGCGGTGGTGGTGCGCGTGCTTGATGCGGTACATCAGCGGGTCGCGCATCAGCAGGTTCGGGTGCGCCATATCGATCTTCGCGCGCAGCACCTTATCGCCGTCCTTGTATTTCCCGGCACGCATGTCGGCAAAAAGCTGCAGGTTCTCCTCGATGGAGCGGTCGCGGTGCGGGCTGTTCTTACCCGGCTCGGTATGGGATCCCTTGGTGGCGGCGATCTGCTCGGAGGTGAGGTCGTCGACGTACGCATAGCCCTTTTTGATCAGGGTAACGGCATATTCGTAGAGCTGCTCGAAGTAGTCGGACGCATACACCTCGTTCTTCCACTCCACGCCGAGCCACTTCACGTCTTCCTTGATGGAGTCTACGTACTCGGTCTCCTCGGTGGTGGGGTTGGTATCGTCGAAACGGAGGTTGGTATAGCCCGGGTATTTCTGCGTGAGGCCGAAGTTGAGGCAGATGCTCGTGGCATGACCGATGTGCAGGTAGCCGTTCGGCTCCGGCGGGAAGCGGGTGACGATGCTCTTGTATTTACCTTCCTTCAGGTCCTTCTCGATGATCTCCTCGATGAAATTCAGGGATTTTTCTTCTGACATAGGGGGACAAAAGTACGGGTTCCGGGGTTCAGGAAGGTTTAGGGGTTTAGGAGGTTTAGAAGGTTTAGGAGGTTTAGAAGGTTTAGGAGGTCAGGCATTCCTGAACCAACCTCTAAACCGTCTAAACCTTCCCAAAAATTTACCTTCGCCTGTAACTCCTGCCTTCCGGCGGTAGTCTTACCCACTGAATGCACACCGAAACGGCTGATATAGCGATCATCGGGCAGGTGCTCCGCGGCGATTCCGGCGCTTATGCCGGACTCGTGGAGCGCTACCAGGGCTTCGTGTTTACCGTCGTGCTCCGGTATGTCAAGAGCCGCGAAGACGCTGAGGAAGTGGCCCAGGATGTGTTCGTGAAGGCCTACCGGTCGCTCGCCGACTTCAAGGGGGCTTCGAAATTCAGCACCTGGCTGTATACGGTGGCCACCACGAGCGCGCTCACCTGGCTCCGGAAAAAGCGGGTGGACACGCAGTCGCTCGACGACGAGGCCGTTTATGCGCGTGCCGACAACCTCGACGGCGGGATGAGGGCCGATACGGTGGAGCAAAAATCGAGGGCCGGGATGGTAAACGCAGCGATCCGCCTGCTGGCCCCTGACGACGCCCAGATCCTCACGCTTTTTTACAAGGGCGAGCAGAGCCTCGACGAGATCGCGTCGGTCATGGGCATCACGGCCAATAACGCCAAGGTAAAGCTGCACCGCGCCCGCACGCGGCTGAAGGAGAAAATGGAGACGCACTTTGCGGCGGAGGTGCGCGATATTCAGGAACATTAAAACGAAAGAGCTATGGACAACGGGATGGAAATGGAAGAGCGCCTCTGGTCCTATATCGACGGGGGCGGGAGCGACGAAGAGCGAAGCGCCATCGATCGGCTCATCCGCGAAAACAGCGCCTGGCGCGCTCAATATGCCGAGCTGCTGGAGCTCAACCGGCTGCTCAGCGCAGACCTCGAACTCGAGGAGCCGCCGATGCGCTTCACCCGCAACGTCATGGAGGCCATTGCCCGCGAGCAGATCGCACCTTCCACCCGCAACTATATCAACAAGCGCATCATCTGGGGCATCGCCGCCTTCTTCGGCGTGTTGCTCGTCGGCTTCCTGGTTTATGCGATCGGGATGATCAACTGGGCGGCGCCCGCCGGCAGCAGCAACCCGCTCGGCCTTGAGCTTCCCAAGACCGACTTCAGCCGCATCTGGAGCAACGACTTCGTCAACGGGTTCCTTATGGTAAATGTGCTGCTGGGCCTCCTGTTGCTGGAGCGGTTCCTGGCCCGGAAGAGCCGCGAGCGGCTCGAGCGGCTATCCTGACCAAAAGGAAAAAGCCCCCGACAAGATCGTCGGGGGCTTTTTTTGCGCCGGAACCGCGCGGAGCGGGCGGTGCGGAAAGCTTAGCGACCACCGCCCGAAGGAGTAGTGCCACCACCGGTGGTACCGCCGCCCGTGGTGCCGCCACCCGAAGTGCCGGTGCCCGTGCCCGTACCGGAGCCCGAAGTACCCGTACCGGATCCGGAAGTACCAGTGCCGGAACCAGATGTGCCCGTGCCGGTACCGCTACCGGAAGTACCCGTGCCGGTACCAGTGCCTGTTCCGGTTCCTGTTCCGGTGCCGGTACCCGTACCTGTTCCGGTGCCGCCCGACATCGTGTCGCCACCGGGCATCGTGCCGGTGCCGGTGCCCGACGCGCCGGTTGTGTCGGTGCCCGTGGTTGTGGTCGTCGTGTTCGTTGTGGAGTCTGTGCTCGCGTTATTTCCCTGGCCATTGTCGGCGCAGCTGATCAGGGCGATGGCGATACCTGCAGACAGCAAGATCTTTTTCATACTCGTTTTTGTTTGTTGGAAATAATTGGTTCGGGGTTCGGGCAACAATTACCCTACCAAGCCGCAAGTGCGCTTTAGCAGAATGCGCAGCTTCGGTGCGGCCGGTCGGACCTGTTGCATCTTCACCCCTTTTCCGGGCGCGGCAGGCGGGGCTGCAGCGGCGAACCGACGAGCTGCGCTTATCCCCATCCGTAAGTGCGCCGGGCAACGCCTGACAAAAGGCGATCATGTGTATTGCCGGCAGCGTGGGCCGGGGCGGTCGGTAAAACGCGCCTTCCAAACCTTTCCAAAATCGTACCTTGCGCCCTCAAACCGCTATATGGATGTAAAGAACAACATACTGGAGACCATCGGCAATACACCGCTTGTGCGCCTCAACCGCATCGTGAAGGACCTCCCCTGCACCGTGCTTGCCAAGGTCGAGTATTTCAACCCCGGCAACTCCACCAAGGACCGCATGGCCCTCAAGATGATCGAGGTGGCCGAGGCCGAAGGCCGCATCAAGCCCGGCGCTACCCTCATCGAAGGCACCTCCGGCAATACCGGCATGGGCCTCGCCCTGGGCGCCATCGTAAAGGGCTACAAGTGCATCTTCGTCACCACCGACAAGCAGTCGCAGTCGAAGGTCGACATCCTGCGCGCCCTCAACGCCGAAGTGATCGTGTGCCCCACCAACGTGGAGCCCGACGATCCCCGCTCCTATTATTCCGTGGCCGCCCGCCTCGCCAGGGAGATCCCGAACTCGTTCCACTTCAATCAATACGACAACCTCGCCAACCGCCTCGGCCACTACGAAACCACCGGCCCCGAGCTATGGGAGCAGACCGACGGCACCATCACGCACTTCCTCACCACCGCGGGTACAGGCGGCACCATCACCGGTACCGCGATGTACCTGAAGGAGCAGAACAAGGATATCCAGGTGTGGGCCATCGACGTGGAAGGCTCGCTCCTGACCAAGTACTACCGCACCGGCGAGGTCGACATGAACGAGGTGCATCCGTATATCTCCGAGGGTTTCGGCGAAGACTTCGTTCCCGGCAACTACGATATGAGCGTGATCGATCATTTCGAGCAGGTGTCGGATAAGGAAGGCGCGGTGTGGGCCCGCAAACTCGCCAAGGAAGAAGGCCTCTTCTGCGGCTACAGCTCCGGCTCCGTAATGGCCGGCCTCATGCGTCTTAAAGACAAGCTGAAGCCGACCGACGTTGTGGTGGTGCTGCTGTGCGACCACGGCAGCCGCTACGTAGGCAAGATCTACAACGACCAGTGGATGGCCGAGCGCGGCTTCTTTGAGGTGAAGACCTTCAAGGACCTTGTGAGCGCCCGCGGCCGCCAGCGCCTCATCACCATCGAAGCCACCGAACCCGTGTCGGCCGCTGTGGAGCTGATGAAGAAGTATGACATCGAGCACATCCCGGTAGCCGATGCCTCCGGCGCCCTGGTGGGCTCCATCTCCGAGAACGGACTGTTCCAGAAGGTGTTCGCTAACCCCGACATCCGCACCCATAAGGTAGAGCAGGTGATGGAAGGCCCGCTGGCCGAAGTGGCCCTCGATACGCCGGTGGAAAAGATCGGCTCCCTCATCTCCAAGGAGCAGGGCGCCGTGCTGGCGAAAGACGAGAGCGGAAATTACCAGATCGTAACAAAATATGATGTGTTGCAGGCCCTCGCCTGAAGCACCTGACTCGGAATAAGGCCGCCTTCGGGCGGCTTTTTCGTTTCCGGACCGGTAAAAAGCGGCTCCAGGCGCGGGATTCGCTGAAAATGTACGGCTACGGCGCAGTTGTGTTTCTACCGCTACACCTCGTAAAGTCCGCAAACTGCACCCTCGTATTTTTCCTACGCGATAACTGGAAGCTTACGAGCCGGATGGTAATAACCGAAGTTGCGAAAAAGGGCGTTTTTGCACTTGTGCGCGCTACCCGCTACCGCTACTTTTGTGTTGTTACCGGGAAGCAAACGGCCGTTTGGAAAAAATAACCGGCATCCCGGAAAAGATCTTTGAAAATCCGATCCTATCGATAAATCCAAGTTGAATCCATTTTCGTAATTGATGAAAAACCTGTCCAATCCTAAGTAAAACCGTCCTGATCCAATCCAACCGAAAAGCCAGATCCAATCCTTAGAAAATCCAACCAGAATCCAGTCCGAAGAAAAACCAGATCCATCCTTTGAAAACCGTCCTGATCCAGTCCAACGAAAAACCAGATCCAATCCTTTGAAAGCAGCCCGTTTGTAATCCGTATCCGAACAACCACTGCCTATGACTTCCACCAAGAAAATGTGATTCACGTCACCAACTTCCGATTCCCTAGAAAGCCATCTAAAAGGAGTAGTACCCTCCTGTTGTTATTTTGATTCCCTACAACATGAGGTTGGTGATACCAAAAGCCCCCGACGATTTTGTCGGGGGCTTTTTTTTGCCCGTTCCGCAACGTAGCGTCGATATCTTGCGGCCATGCGTCCGCTTTACGACCCCTTTGGCCGCCCCCTTTCCCTGCCGCACCCACCGCAGCGCATTGTGTCGCTCGTGCCTTCCCAGACCGAATTGCTGTACGACCTCGGGCTCCGGGACGAAGTGGCCGGCATCACCAAGTTCTGCATCCATCCCGACGAATGGTTCCGGGGCAAGACGCGGGTGGGCGGCACCAAGACCGTGCATGCCGACCGCGTGGCCGCCCTGCAGCCCGACCTGGTGCTCGCCAACAAGGAGGAGAATGTGCGGGAGCAGGTGGAAGCGCTGGCGCAGGACTACGCTACCTGGGTGTCCGACATCGAAACGCTGGACGATGCACTCGACATGATCCGTTCCATCGGCGCCCTCGTGCACCGTGCAAGGGAAGCGGAGATCATCGCCCGGAAGATCCGCGGCCGGTTCGACCGACTGGAGCCGGTACAAGGGCCGAAGAAGCGGGCCGGTTACCTGATCTGGAAAGACCCCTACATGTCGGTAGGGCACGACACCTTCATCCACCACATGCTCGGCTATCTCGGCGTGGAGAATGCCTTCGCCGACCGGGGGCGCTATCCCGAGGTATCGATCGAAGACCTGCAGGGCTGCGACGTCATCCTGCTGTCATCAGAGCCGTATCCCTTCGCCGAAAAGCACGTAGAGGAATTATTGCAAGCGGTGCCCGGTGCTGCCGTCGCCCTCGTCGACGGGGAGCTGTTCAGCTGGTACGGCAGTCGCCTCCTGCATACGCCGCCTTATTTCCGGAACCTGCGCACGGCGATCGCGGGTATCGACTAAATTGGGCCCATGCAGCTCGAATCCGACAAGCCCTCCCGCAAGAAGCCGTTCTTCCCGATCAACAAGAACCTGCGGAACTACCTGCGGCAGCACGGTCGCGAGATCGCCCTGCCCATCGCGTACAACGACCTGCTCAACATTTCCTACTCCATCCCGCTCAAAGACAAGCAGGGCCGCGATACGCTCTGGGAGAAGGCTTCCTACGATATGCGCGACTGGGAATACCTGCGCGAAAGCCTCATCCAGGTGTACGCCATCCTGAAAACGGAGGGCGACTATACCTTTACGAAGCACCTTGATGTAGCGCGGATCGACTATTGCACCTTCGGCAACTCCAACCCGTTCCGCATCCGCATCGTCAACCGCTTCAACGACAACTACGACCATTATTACATTAAAAAGGAGGACGCCTCGCGCGTGTACGGACTCGAGTTGGAGCACATCCTCTCGCCCAACCGCATCACCTTCCTCACCGGCAACGATACGCTCATCGAGGAGCACATTCCGGGCCTGCCGGGCGACGTATTCATCCAACAGCACCTCGAGCTGCCGGAAACCAACAAAATCCGGCTGGCGAAAGAATTCGTGAAGTTCAACGAGCGCTGCTTCGTGCGCCTGCTGGGCGATATGCGGAGCTACAATTTCGTGGTGAACGTAACCCCCGATATCGAGGACTACCAGTACCGCATCCGCGCCATCGACTTCGACCAGCAATCCTACGAGGGCCGGAAGAACCTGTATTTCCCGCAATTCTTCAAGGAGAACTACCCATTGGTGGAGCTCGCGTTGCAGCACCTGAACCCGGAAAGCATCGCGCAATACCAGGCCGAGGAGCGCACGCTGATGGCCTTCCGCGTGAGCGTGGAGCGCCGCCGCCTCCTCGAGCTGCTTACCATCATGTCGGGCGATACGATTTCCACCGATGAGAAACGTCGTCAGCTGCGCGAGCAGCTCGGCCAGCATTTCGACAACCCGCAATTCCTACGCTGCCGCACCATGGGCGAAGTCGTAAAGCTCACGCTCCGCCAGTGCCTGAAGCCGCACATCGCGCGCATCCACAAGCACCAAGGAAGGATAATCTAAAGATCTATGATCTCAGATCTGAGATCTACGCTTTCCGTACCGAAAGATCACAGATCCGAGATCACCGATCTGAGATCATCTCGGTATGAGGTTCACCGGGAAGAGAAACTCGAATACATGCTGGTTGACGTTGCCGACGCGGCGCGCGTCGATGAGGTAGCTGTAGCGGAAGGTCAGGGTCACCGGGTAGGAGTTCCACCATTTGGTATCGAGGTAGAGCTCGCCGCCGGCGGAGCGCAGGTCTACGGTGCGGGTCTTGTCGTCGGAGTAGAACCGGCTCATGTCGTAAAATAGGTTACCGCGCACGCGGAGCAGGTACACGATATTGGCCAACCCGCGATCGGGATTCAGGATCGGGAAATGGTAGTTGCCCGAGTAGCGCCACATCCGCGAATTGAAAAAGTCGGTATAGCCACGGCTGTTGGCAAACCGGTTCGAGAAGAGGACGTTGTTGGTATCCACCTGCTGGAAGGAGCCCGAAAGCACCAGGCTGTGGTTGCGCATGATGCCCGGCAGGTACAGCGACGAGCTCGCGAGGAACTGGTAGCCCGGCTCGTCGAGGCGGTGGCGGTAGTTGCCGCTGATGAAGTAGCCGAGGCGCGGGTAGATATGCTGCCGGGCCTGGGGCAGCTGTTGGGCCCAGCTTACCGTATGACTGAGGTACGTTGCCGAGAAACCCTGGTAAAACAACTTGGTGGCACCTGTAGGCCGGGTTTGGTTGACCACCACATCGCTACCGAACCGCAGCGACTTGAGCGTTTTGCCCTGCGAAAAATTCAGGGGAACATAATAACCGAGGCGCAGGTCGGTGCTGCTCAGGGTAAAGGTCCGGTTGGGCAGGCGCACCGTGCGTTCGAAGGTGTGCTCGGCACCGGCAGTGAGTACCGGGAACAGTCCTCCGTACGCGAGGTTGATACCGGCGCCGTGGGCATCCTCGTTCTGGTTGTAGCGGTAGAACAATTCGCCGCTGAGGGTATTGAGTACGTTATCGCTGTACACCGAGAAGGTGAACTCGGGGTCCTGGTAATAGGGCCGCCAGCTGTGCGGGTTCACGAGGCCGGTGGCGCCCTTGTACCGGGTAACGGGCCTTGCTTCCACCGGTGCATCCAGTATTTGTACGGCACTGTCGGCACCGGCCACGGCGAAGGGCTCCTGCTCCAGGCCCCATTGCCCGATGGGCACTTCAATGCGCGGCAGCGAGTCGAGCGCGGCATGCGTCATCCGGAAGCCCATCGTGGAGAACTGCGACCAGGTGAGCACGCTGTCGCGCACGCTCGGGAAATAATGGCCGACGCCACCCGTGGTGAGCCGGTTCACGGCACGCGTGGCGAGCGAGATCTCGTACAGATCGTCGGTGCCGTTGAGCGATGCCGTGAAGTACACCTTGTCGCCTGCCGGGTAGAAGAACCCGATCACCGCGTTGGTAGGTGGCAGCAGCTGCGTGAATTTCAGCGTCTCGGTATCGAAGGTATTGAGGGTCACTTTTGCATTGGCATGCCGGATGGCGAGCACGATCGTCTTCCGGTCTACGAACTGCGGGTGAATGAAAAAGGCGCGGGCCGGCGTCTGCCGGCGCAGCAGCAGCTTGCCCTCGCGCGACAGGAGGTGCAGCTCGCTTTGTAACGAATCGTTGATGTTCACCGCCACCAGGGTGCTGTCGAAGGGCGACAGCGACGGGGTAAAATATTTTTGCTTCCGGGTGATGCGGTGCTCTCGGCCGGTAGCCACGTCGAGCAGCACGATGTCGCTGTAGTTGACGAGCGACCAGCGGGGATGCGTGCTGTAGGCGGTGTAGGCCACGGTGCCGTTGCGGTAGTTCAGCCACTCCTCGTTGCTGATCGACGAAAGCGCGATCCGCCGTTCTCCTGCCGGGGTACGCAGGTAAAAGGCAGGGATGGATCGGTAGCTGTCTTTGAGGTACAGCATCGAATCGGTGCCGATGGCCTGCGGGAAGTAAAAGTTGGTAACCACGGTACGGTCGTTCAGCTCGTCGCGGCGCCGGCTTACCTCGTGCCGGTAGGAGGCGAGCGCTTCGGTGCGAAACTGTTTGAACGAGACGCCCGAATGGCGCTGCACCGCTTTCTGGAAGGGATAGAACAGGCCTTTGAAGGCGCTGGCGTCGCGCACCACCTTACCCCAGAAGTCGGCACCGTATTTCTGGTAGCCGTAGTTCACCAGCAGGTAGCCCAGTGGGTAGTGGTTGGGCACAAAGTCTTTGTACGAGCCGTTCCGGAGCTTCATCCAGCTATAGTTGCGGCCGCCTTTCCAGAGTGCGTTGAAGCCGTTGAAGAAATACGGCATGCGCCCGCGCCCGCCGGGCGTGAGCACCGTTTCGGCATATACGGCGTCGCCTTCGAAGAACCAGTCGGGCACGGAGAGGGCATTGGCGAGGGCCCTTCCCTCCTGCCCCAGCAGCACGCCCGACGCGCGGCTCAGGCCGCGGTTCATGTTGTTGTATTGCTGCACGTGACGGTACTCGTGGATGGCGAGCTGCTCGTGCCAGGGAAGGTTTCCGAAGTCGAAGATGTTGGCGCCGGGAATCAGGTAGAACTCGCTACGCCACGGGGCAAGTCCGACGTAGCCGTTGGCAAGCGTGGTGTTGCCGTGGAGCACGACGTTGATCTTCTGCAGCGAGGGGCCGAGGCCGCTGGGCGTTGCGGCAAGCCGGTGCAGGATGGAGGCCACCCGCTGGGCCTGGGGCGCCGCCGGTGCCGTGAAGATGATGCGTGCGGTGTCGGTGTTGATCTGCTGCCAGCGCGTAGCCGGCGGAAAGCCGCCAAATTGCTGGGCCCCGAGGGTTCCGGAAAGCAGCAACAAGGAAGAAGAAAGAGCCAGTCGGAAGTTCATAGAGAAAAGATAGGAAGATTGCAAGAAACATGCCCCGGACAGAGATCTCAGATCGGTGATCTCAGATCTGAGATCTGGTGTTAAAAACCTGACACGTTAGATCTTAGATCCTACATCCGAGATCTGCGATCCCCCTGCCTATCTTCGTTTCAAATGAGTGTATGCTGCTGTTAGCTCTGGCCGCGGCGCCAGGACTGGCGATCTGTCTTTATGTGTTCAGCCGCGACGTGCACAACCCTGAGCCGGTGCGCTACCTGGTGGCGAGCTTTGCCCTGGGCGCGGCCTTGACGCTGCCCGCCTACTTCATCGAGAAAGGCGCCTCCTCCCTGCTGGCCGCCGATGTGGCGGGTATCCTCCTGCAGTCGTTCTTTGCCATCGCGCTGGTAGAAGAAGCCCTCAAGTTTCTCGTGCTGCGCTACTTCTGCTTCCGCCTCCCTTCCTTCGACGAGCCGCTCGACGGCATCATCTACAGCGTCATGGTGAGCATGGGCTTCGCCACCATCGAGAACGTGGCCTACACCTGGATCCACGGCGCCGACGTGCTGCTGGGGCGCTCACTCACAAGTGTGCCGGCCCATGCCTGCTTTGCGGCCATCATGGGCTATTACGTAGGCCTTGCCCGCTTCGAGCCCGCACGCTGCGGGGCGTTGCTGCGCGCAGGCCTCGGGCGTGCCGTGCTCTTTCACGGCTGCTACGATGCCTTCATCCTCCTCACCGAGAACCGCTGGCTGACGCAGTATGTATCGGAAGCGCTCCTGCTTACCGGCGCCATCTATTCGCTGTTCGTGGCACTGCGCCTCAGCCGCCGCCTCTTCCGGCAACACCGGCATACCTCCCGGCAGCTGTTCGTATCCGACCCGGCGCTGACCCTCCGCGTGGCCGACGAGCGCGACCTGCCCATGATCGAAGCGTTGGCCCGCGACACAGGGCCCGATGCATTCGGAGGCTTTCTTCCGGAGGCACAGATCGCGCAACTCCTCGACACCGGGTACAGCACCACCGCCTTGCTGCAACAAATGAAGGAGGGACACCGCTTCCTGCTGGTCAGCAATGCCGGCCTCCCGGTGGGCTTTGCCGCCTATGGCGCGCTCGACGAAGACCGCTTCCAGCTTTACAAGCTGTACGTGCTGCCGGGCCACCAGGGCCGGGGTGCGGGACGCGCACTGCTCGAGGGCGCGCTGCGCCAGGCCGCCGACGAAGGGGCAAGCGAGCTGCGCCTGCGCGTCAACCGGAGCAATGCGGCCGTCGGCTTCTACGAGCACCTGGGCTTCCGGATCCTTCGCAGCGAAGACATCGACAGCGGTAACGGCTTTATCAAAAATGATTACGTGATGGTGCGGGAGATCGAAGATCGTGAGGCGTGAATCGTCAATCGTGAAGGCGGACGCCGGACATCGTGAATCGTCAATCGTGAATGCTGACGCCAGTCAACGAAAGAACGGATGCCAAAGGCATCCGTTCTTGGAGCCGCGCATCGCGGATTCACGATTCACGTATCAAAATCGCGGGCAGTGCATGGCATTGAGCGAGGAGTTGTCGCGCTGCGTGAAGCCGACGAAGGTGAGCGAGAGCTCGAACCCGCCCTGGCCGTAGCTCGAGGTCTTGAGCTTCGAGATGTTCACGTCGTAGCTCAGTCCCATCGAAAGTCCCTTGTAATCGAGCTTAACAGTAGGAATAAGGGCGTCGTTGAGGCGCAGGAAGCCGCCGGCAGAGAGGGCCACGTCCGGCGTCTCGAAATCGGGACCGAACTTGATACTGTACAGGAGGCCGGCGATGATCTCGCGGAAGTTGTCCTGCATCGTATAATCACCGTGGAAGACCACGTTGGTATTCTCGGTCATTCCCAGTTTCACGGCGCCGCTGATCACATACTTCGGCTTGATCTCGATGGCGGCACTGCGGTAGAACGAATTCTTCGGGCGGGTGAGGTGGTGCATGGCGGCGCCGATCAGGAAGCTGTTGTCGGCATTCTCGCCGAAGTCGCCGTTGAGGCTGAGGCCGGCGCTGCCGTCGAAGTAGCGATAGCCGTTGGTGGCCAGGTTCTCGCCATCGGTGCCGTTGTCGTAGGTGTTGTTCGTAGTGATCTTGCTGCGGTCGATCGTGCGCTGCACTACACCCCCCATAAAGCCGGCGGAGAGATACAGGTTGCGGGTGCCCGAGATCGACTTATGAAAGTTG
The DNA here is from genome assembly GCF_039541815.1 of Flaviaestuariibacter amylovorans. Taxonomy (NCBI): domain Bacteria; kingdom Pseudomonadati; phylum Bacteroidota; class Chitinophagia; order Chitinophagales; family Chitinophagaceae; genus Flaviaestuariibacter; species Flaviaestuariibacter amylovorans. The sequence goes on along the minus strand of NZ_BAABGY010000007.1, from coordinate 26,170 downwards.
ATCGCGGGAAGCACGTGCGTCGTCTTCATGCCGCTGGATCCGGCCTCGTCATGAAACAGCTGCATGCCCAGCGTTGCATAGTTGTCGCCGCCGCCCACCTGCAGCTTGTATTCGGCATTGGCCGAGATGGTCTTGTATGCGTTGGAGATGCTGTTCCATTGCGAGCGGTATACGGCCTGCACGCGGTAATCGCCGTTCACGATGCCTGCGAGTGCCGGGTTGCGGAACAGCGGCGTTTCGTAGAACTGCGAGAAGTGGATGTCCTGCGCCTGCGCGGTTCCCAGCACACCGGTTAGCAGTACAAGGGTCGTATAGTGTCGGAGCTTTCTCATATGGGTGTTTTCAATTGGATTTATTGCAATAAGGTTACGTCGCCTTTGATGGGCAGGAGCTCGTTATTGGAGCAGAGCACCTCCAGGGTATAGACATATACATCGGCGCTCGCCTTCTTACCCTTGAACATACCGTTCCAGCCTACCAGCACATCGTTGGCCTTGATGTTGGTGCGCTCGTACACCAGCTCGCCCCAGCGGTTGAAGATGCGGAACGAGCGGATGTTGGCGATGCCGGTGCCGCGGGGATAGAACACGTCGTTCATGCCGTCGCCGTTGGGCGAGAAGGTGTTCGGAACGAAGATGTTTCCACTGCCGCAGAGCACGGTCACGTTCATGTCGTCGTAGCTGGTACAACCGCCCTCGTTGCGCACCATCACGCGGTAGAGCGATGAATGGCGGGCGGTGACGATCGGCGAGGGACAGGTGGCGCAATTGAGCGTGCCGGCCGGGGCCCACTGCCAGGTCGTTACGTCGGCCGAGCTCGTGGTGCGGATGGTGGCGGTATCGCCGGCGGGCAACACGAGGTCGGGACCAGCGTTCACCGTCGGGATGGGGTATACGCGGAGCGTGATCTTTGCCGAGTCGATATAGCAGCTCGAGCTGTCGCGCACCACCACCGTATACGTAATGGTGGTATCCGGTGTCGCGGTCGGCGTCGGGCTATTGGGATTATCGAGGTAGGTGGCAGGCGTCCAGGTGTAGAAGTCGGCGCCGCCGGTACGGAGCTGCAGGCGCTCACCGCGGCACAGCGTATCCCGCAGGGCGGGTCGGATCATGGAGAATCGTTGCTTCACCTCGATCCGTACGGAGTCGCGGGCAGAACAGCCGAAGCCGTCGGTACCCGTCACCCAGAACGTCGTGCTGGTGAGCGGGTTGGCTGCCGGAGCCGGGCAGTTGAGGCAGCTCAGGGCGCTGTTCGCGTCCCACTGGTAGTTGAGGGCGCCGGTGGCGGTCAGCGTGATGCTGCTGTCGCGGCAGAGGCGGACGTCGTTGCCGGCGTCGACCACGGGCACGGGGCGCACCACTACCTGGCGGTCGGTGGTATCGGAGCAGCCGTTGCTGTGGGTGAGGATGAGGCGTACCGTATAATTACCAGCCGCCGTGTAGACCTGTGCCGCGGGGTTCTGCGTGGCCGCGGTCTGGCCGTTGCCGAAGTCCCACTGCCAGCCAAAGGTGCCGCCACCGGGGTCGCGTTGCACCTGCCCGCCGAAACTGAAGGTTGCCGGCGCGCACGCGGCCGCCACCGGGGGTACGATATTGCTTTGCGGCGATACGTTTACGGTAATGGGCAGCGACGTGACCGTAGCACTACAGCCGGCCTGCCCGTTGGTAACCAGCGTAACCGTGTACGTGCCCGGCGTGGTATAATTATGAACCGGGTTCTGCTCGTTGGACGTGTTGCCATCGCCGAAATCCCACTGCCACGAGGTGATGACGCCGTTGCTGGTGGAGAGGCCGCTGAACTGCACGCGGCCCGAGTCGCAGAGGTTGTACTTGTCGGCTTCCATCTTTCCGTACACGCGGTAAGCGAAAATGGTGTCGGCGCCGGTGATCGGCACGGAGCAACCGAGCGCCGTATCGATCAGGATGATCCGGGGCACGAAGCGGCCGGTATCCGAATAGGTATGGCTCGTGCTCGAAACGATATCCCATTGCGTAACGCCGTCGCCGAAATCCCAGATGAGGGAGTCGCGGTGGGACGTGTTGGAGTTGAAGTTGACGGTGAGGGGCTGGCAGCCGGTGACCGGGGTATAGCTGAAGGTGCCGGAGGGGCCTTTCACCACCACGGGGCGAGAGATCTCGTCGGTGCAGCCACTCGGGCCGGTGACCTTGAGCTTCACCACGAAATTGCCGGGTACGCTGTAGATGTGCGAGGGTGCCGGCAGCGTGGACGAAGAGCCGTCGCCGAAGTCCCATACCTGCGACGTATAGGCGCCCGACAGGTTGGTAAAGGTCACAACCAGCGGCGGGCAGTTGGCCGAGGAGTCGGACATGCTGAACTGCGCGTACGGGAATGCGACGGTCACATAGTTGGTGCGCGTCGTATCGGAGGTACAGCCGTACGTGTCGGTCACTGTGAGCTTCACCGTATACACCCCGTTTGCCGGATAGGTATAGGAGGGCGACTGCTGCGTGCTGGTGCCGACGCCGTTGCCGAAGTCCCAGGCATAGGTGAGCGGCGCATTGCCGGTCGACGCGTTGGTAAATGCCACGGGGAAGTTGGTGCAATTGAGGGTATCCGTGGTGCTGAAGGAAGCCGTCGGCTTCGATACGATCGCGGCGGCGGGCATCGTAAAATATCCGTAGCAGCCGGCGGCGTCGCGAATGGTGAGGTTCACCGTGTAATTGCCGACGCTGGTATACGTATGCTGGTAAGGCGTGGTGCCGGACGAATCGAGGTCGGACCCGTCGCCCCAGTTCCAGATCCACTTTACGATCGGGTTCACACCGTCGGAAACGGAGTTGTCGATGAAGGTGAACGTGTTGCCGCCGGGCTGGAGGCAGGCGGGGCCTGCGGGCTGGCTGAAGGTGGAGAAGGGACCGTTCACGCGCACCGGCTGTGTGAAGGTTTCCACGCACCCATTGACGTCGGTAGTGGTCAGCGTCACCGAGTAGTTACCCGACGCGGTGTAGACATGGGTGGCTGTGCCGGGGGTGCTGGCCGTGTTGCCGTCGCCGAAGTTCCAGGCCCAGGAGATGATGTTGGCGGGGTTGGCCGTGGCATTGAACTGCATCGGTGCGTTCGTACACACGCTGGGCGTAGCCGGCGCGAAGGTAGCGTCGTCGGTAACGATCTGCACGGTGCGCACGCTCTCATGCGTACAGGTGCCGTTGGTGACCCTGAGGCGCACCGTATACACACCGGGGGCAGCGTAGGTATGCGTGGGTGCAGCCACACCGGAGGTGTTGCCGTCGCCGAAATCCCATTCCCAGGTAAGCGGCAACAGCGCGGGGTCCACGGTCGAATTGTTAGTGAAGGTGCGTACCATTTTGCTGGCGCAGGTAGCCTCCGGGGTAAAGCGCGCGATCGGCGGGAGCACGCGGATGATCTGCTCGAGGCGCAGGGTATCGTTGCAGGTGAGGTTCGATACGATGAGCTGGACGGTGAACGTGCCGGTGTCGGCATATTGGTAAGCCGGGTTTTGCGCGCCCGACGTACCGCCATCACCGAAATTCCATTGCCAGCCGGTGATGGTGCCGGTGCTGTTGTCGGTAAAGTTCACCACGTTGGTGGCGCACACGTTGGCCGGGTTGAAACTGAATGCGGCACTCGGACGCGTGGCGGCACGCACGGCATTGGGCAGTACCAGCGTATTGGTACAACCACTGGCAGTGGTCACGGTGAGCGTAACGGTGTATTCACCGGTGGTCGTGTATGTATAGGTCGGGTTCTGCAGGTTGGAAGTAACGCCGTTGCCGAAATCCCAGGCCCAGCTCGTAACGGCCTCATTCGTCTGCACGGTGGGCACGGGTGTGATGGTGAGCGGCGCGCAGCCGGTCTTCGGGAGGCCCGCGATCGAGATCTGGGGCTTTTGCACCTGGATATAAGCGGTACGCACCTGCGTGTCGGTGCAGCCGCTGGCATTCGTCACCTTCAGGGTCACGGTGAACAAGCCGGTAGCCGTGTAGGTATGTACCGGGTTTTGCTGGGTAGACGTGTTGCCATCGCCGAAATCCCACTCATAGGTACCGGCGCCCGTGGAGGTGCTCGTAAACGTCACCGTCATGGGAGCCGAGCACGACACCGTGTTATTGGCAGTAAAGGCGGCAACCGGCTTCGGGAGCACCGTCACCGTGCGGGTGACCACGTCGGAGCACGACCCGAACTGGTTGGTCAGGCGAATCGTGTAGGTGCCGGGGGTGGTGTACGTTTTTACCGGTGTGAAGTCGGTGGAGGTAGTGGCGTCGCCGAAATCCCAGGCCTGGGAGGTGGGCACAGGGGCGCTTCCGTTGTTGATCGTGATGGGCGTGCCGGCGCAAACCGGGGATCCCACCGTAAAGGTGGTGGTAGAGCCTACGCGCACGAGGGCGGTCTTCACTTCGGTATCGGTACAGCCATTGCCGTTGGTCACCACCAGGGTAACGGTATAGGTGCCGGCGGTTGTATAGGTATGCGCCGGGCTCGTTTGCGTGGAGGTGTTGCCGTCGCCGAAATTCCACTGGTAGGTGTTACCCGTTCCGGTGCTGGTGTTGGTAAAATTGACGGTATGGGGCGTGATGCAGTTCACCGGGTTCGACTGGGTGAAGGCCGCCACCGGCTTATCGGCCACGTTCACGAACTGCGGCTTCGTGATGGAGCGCGTACAGCCGTTGTTATTGGTGACGAGGAGGGTTACGTTGTAGAGGCCGGATACGGTGTAGGCATGGCTCGGGTTGGCCGTGGTGGCCAGGTTGCCGTCGCCGAAGTCCCAGTTCCAGGTAGTGATGTTGCCGATGGTCGTGGTCGCGTCGGTGAACTGGACGTTGAGCGGGGTACAGCCGGTGTTGTTGACGGCTGTAAAGTCGACCGTAGGGCTCGGCAGAACCGTGATGAAGTCCACCTTGGTCACCGAGTCCTTGCCCTGGGCGTTCTCCACAACCAGTTTCACGGCGTAGGTGCCCGGTATCACGTAGGTGGTCGAAGGGCTTTGCTGCGTGGAGATCACCCCATTGCCGAGGTCCCAGCGGTAGGTAGGGTTGCCCGAGGTCGTCGACATGTTGATGAAGTTGACGAGCATCGGGGAACAGCCGGTTCTTGGGGCGGCGTTGAAGTCGACCGTAGGCTGAGCCATTGCGGGGAGGGCGCATCCGAGCAGGAGGACGAAGGCCAGGGTGTACTTTCGGGATAAGCGCATTGCGTACGACATAAGGTTAGTTTGGTGTTTTCCGGACGTAGTGGCCACCAACGCTTTTCGTTTGCGACCGCCTTAACTTCGGTGTTCCACCACCAAAGGGTCCCTTGCCCACCGGGCTTTACACAAAAGCCAAATATACCCCAAAAGGGTATATTGGCACCCCCAGAATACGGCGGGAACCGCAATTCCCGGGATGAATTGTACCAGATCGGCTACCGGGCGCGGCCGGGCTTTGCGCCCGTTTCGCCCCTCCTTTCTTACCACGCGCGTCATTGCAGCAGGGTCAGGTCGCCTTTTACCGGCAGTACCTGGCTGTTGCTGCAGATGACCTCGCAGGTATAGATATACACATCGGACGCTGCCCTCCTACCCTTGTAGGTACCGTCCCACCCGAACAGCGGGTCGTTGGCCTTGAACTCCGCGCGCTCATAGACCAGCTCGCCCCAGCGGTTGAAGATCCGCAGGGAGCGGATGCCGGTGATACCGGTTCCCCGTGGGTAAAAGCGGTCGTTCATCCCGTCGGCGTTCGGTGAGAAGGTATTTGGGAAGAACAGGTTGCCCCCGTCGCACAGCACCGTCACGTTCACCTCGTCCTGGCTCCGGCAGCCGCCGTCGTTGCGTACCTGGAGGCGGTAATGCGTCGTCTGCATCGCCGTCACTACCGGCGCAGGGCAGGTAGTGCAGCTCAGCTGGCCCGCGGGCGACCATTTCCAGGAGCTGATATCCGGTGATCCCTGGGCACGGAGCACCACCGTATCGCCGGCCTTCACGCTCCGGTCGGCACCGATATACACCTGCGGGATCGGGTACACGCGGATCGCGACCTCTGCGGAGTCGCGGAAGCAGCCAACGCTGTCGGTAGCGATCACCTTGTAGGTCGTGGTTGCTGAAGGAGCGGCGGTGGGTGCGGCGGCCTGCGGGTTGTCGAGGCCGGTGGCCGGCGACCATCGGTAGCGGTCGGCGCCGCCGGCTGCCAGCTGCACCCGCTCTCCTACGCAAAGGGTGTCGGCTACCGGCGGACGCAGCATCCGGAAGGGCTGCTGCACGCGGATCCGAACCGAGTCGGAGCCTTTGCAGCCGAAGGCGTCGGTGCCGGTCACGAAAAAGGTCGCATCTACGCGGGGCCGGGCCAGCGGTGTGCTGCAATCCGTACAGCTCAGCGAGGCATCGGGTATCCAGGAATAGGTAGAGGCGCCGGAAGCCTGGAGGCGCAGGGAGGAATCCCGACACAGCAGGCGGGTGCTGCCGGCGTCCACCAACGGGAGCGCCCGCACCAGAACGGAGCGCGTCACCGTGTCGCCGCAGCCGTTGCCGTGCTGCACCCGGAGGGTCACGGTATAGGTACCGGCCAGCGGGTACTGCTGTGGACCCGGCGCCTGCACGGTGTCGGTGCGTCCGTTGCCGAAATTCCAATGCCAGGAAAGGGTGCCGGGAGGCGCGCTTTGCGTGCCTCCGGAAAAGCCGAAGGTGGCGGGCACACAGGCCGCGTCGACGGGTACCCGCAAGGTAGCCACAGGCGAAGCGAGTACCGTAATGAGCAGGGTTCGGTCTTCGGCACTGCAGCCCCGCAGCGACGTGTTGCGCAGCACCACGCGGTAGGTGCCGGGACTGCGGTACTGGTGGCGGGGATGTCGCTCGGTGCTGCTGCTGCCATCGCCGAAATCCCACTGCCAGCCGGTTAGTATGTCGTTACTTACCGAAAGTCCGCGGAACTGCACGAACCCCGAGTCGCAGAACCGGAGACGGTCGGCCGCAACGGCAGGCAAGATCTCGTAGGTGCGTACCGTATCGGGGCCGGTCACCGGCACGGTGCAGCCCGTGGCGTCGATGAGGATGAGGCGCGGTGTAAAGCGCCCGCTGTCGGCAAACACATGCTGGAGTATGGAGTCACGCCCCGCCTTCAGATGGCCGTCGCCAAAGTCCCAGATCAGCGAGTCGCGGTTGCGGGTGCGGGCCACCAGGTTCACGGTGAGCGGTGCGCACCCACTGAGCGGGCTGTAGGAGATCGTTCCCGACGGGCCTTTCACGGTTACCGTGCGCAGCAGCGTGTCGGTGCAGCCGCCAGGGCCGGTTACGACGAGGCGTGGGCGAAAGGTGCCGGCCTCCGTGTAGAGGTGCGCGGGCTCTGCAAGCGTTGAGGTATTGCCGTTGCCGAAGTCCCACACCTGCGACAGAATGTCGGTGGAGTTGTTGCGGAACTGCACCTGCAACGGCGGGCAGGAGGCTGCCGAATCCGAAAGCGCGAAGCGGGCTACGGGACGGCTGATGCGGATGTATTGCGGGCGCACCAGGCTATCGGTGCAGCCCTGGGCGTCGGTGACCTGTAGTTTTACGGTATAGGTTCCGGTGTGGGCATAACGGTGCGTCGGGGCAGGCAACACCGAGGTGTGGCCATCGCCAAAGCTCCAGCGCATCGAGAGCGCCCCGCTGCCGGCGGAGGTGCTGCGGAAGGCTACCGGGCGGTCGGTGCAGGTAAGCGTGTCGGGCGAGTGAAAGGCCACTACCGGCGGCGCCGAAAGGCGCACTGCGGCAGGCCGCGTATAATAGCCGTAGCAGCCACCGGCATCGCGCACCCGGAGCGACACGCTGTAAGCGCCGCTATCGCGGAACACGTGCGTGATGGGGAGCGCCCCCGAAGAGTCGATGGTGCCGTCGCCAAAGTTCCAGGTCCACTGCTCGAGGGGATTCACCCCGTCGGGGATCGAGCCGTCGGCGAAGGCCACTGGCACGCCTCCGACCGTGAAGCAGGAGCGTTCAAGGCTTTGCGAAAAGATCACCTCGGGTCCCCGTACTTCTACAGGAAGCGAATAGGTGCTGGGGCAGTCGTATAGGTCGCGGATCGTCAGCGTCACGGTATAGTTGCCGGCGCGGGCGTATACGTGGCGGGCGGCGCCCGGTGTCGCGTCGACGTGTCCGTCGCCGAAATCCCAGCTCCACGAAGCAATGTTGGCCGCGTTGATCCCCTGCGCCGTCACCGCGTATTCGGCGCCTTTGCAGAGTGAAGAAGTGTTTGCCGTGAAGCGCGCCTTCTCGTCGATCACCACCACGGTCTTGACGCGGGTGTGATAGCAGGCCCCGTTGGTGACGCGGAGCACCACCACATAGGAGCCCGGACCAGGAAAGCGGTGTACCGGGTTGCGCTGCGTAGAGGTAGTACCGTCGCCGAAATCCCAGGCCCAGGTCTCGGCCACGGCCGAGCGGTCGCGGAATGATTTCGTCAGGCGGTCGTCGCAATGGTTGTCGATCACAAACCGGGCGATGGGCGGGCGCACAAAGATGATGCGCTCCTGGCGGACCGTGTCGCGGCAGCCGCCATTGGCCACCACCAGCTGCACCGACATCCAGCCGATGTTCTGGTACTCGTGCAGCGGGTGCTGCTGGGTGCCCCCGTCGCCGTCGCCGAAGGTCCAGAAATAAGTAGTGTTCGCATTGGTTCCGGTGCTCGTGTTGGTGAACTGCACGGCTTGCATGGCGCAAACGTCGGCGGGGTTGAACGTAAAGCCGGCCGTCGGCTTATGGTCGGCGCGCACGGCAGCCGGGAGGCGGAGCGTTTCGGTGCAGCCGCTCGCCGTGGCCACGGTAAGGGTGACGTCGTATACGCCGGCAACCGTATAGGTATGTGCTGGGGAAGCGCTAGTAGACGTGGTACCGTCGCCGAAGTTCCAGAGGTAGCTGACCACCGGGTCGGGGCTCTCGATGGTGGCTACCGGCGCTACCGAAAGGGGAAGACAGTTTGCCAGGCCAAGTCCCGCAATGCTGATGACCGGCTTACTGATTTTGATATACCCGGTCCGCAGCAGGGTGTCGGAGCAGCCCTCGGCATTGGTTACGATGAGGCGCACATCATAGGCGCCGGGAGCCGTGTATGTATGCTGCGGGGCGGCAAGCGTGGAGGTGGTGCCGTCGCCGAACTCCCAGGCATAGGCGACCGCGCCGGCGGAGGTGTTGGCGAAAGAGGCCGTAAAGGGCTGCAGGCACGATGCGGTGACCGGCGCCGAGAAAGCCGCTACCGGCCGCGGCAGCACGGTAACGACCTGCGTGGACGAGTCGGCACAACCCGAAAATACGTTGACCAGCTTCACCGTATAAATACCGGGCGCCGTGAACACCTTCACCGGGCTCACGTCCGTGGAGGTGCTGCCGTCGCCAAAACTCCAAAGCTGGGTGCTCGCTGCCGGCGCCGTGTTGTTGATGAACGCCAGCGGCGTGTTCACACAGGCGCTTGCGGGGGCTGTAAACTGCGACGAAAAGCCCACGTTTACGAGGCCTGCCTTCAGCACCGTGTCGCGGCACCCATTGGCGCTGGTAACGATCAGCGAAACCGAAAAACTACCGGTGCTGTTATAGCTGTGTACCGGATTCCGTTCCGTAGAAGTGCTGCCGTCGCCGAAGCTCCAGAGGTAGCTGTGCCCGTTGCCCGGGGTACCGTTGGTGAAGTGCACGGCATGCGGCGCCGCGCAGGATGCAGGGTTGGAATAGGTAAAGGCTGCTTCCGGACGTGGAGAAACGCGGATCAGCTGAGGCTTGCTTACGGTGCGGCTGCAACCCGCGCTGTTGGTTACTTTGAGCGACACCGTATACGTACCTGCGTTGGCATAGGTATGTGCCGGGTTGACGGTCGTGGACGTATGGCCGTCGCCGAAATCCCAGGTGCGTGTGATGATCGAACTGTCGCTTGTGCTCTCGTCGCGGAACGTGGTCGTAAACGGGGCGCACCCTGCCGAATCCGATGCGCTCAGGGCGGCTACGGGCAGGCCCACCACGGTGATATAGGCTGTTTTGGTGACCGAGTCGGCGCCGGAAGCATTCCGGATCCGCAGTCGAACGGTATAGGTACCGGGGTTGAAATAGGTGGTGGAAGGGTGCTGCTGGGTGGAAACCGTTCCGTTGCCCAGGTCCCAGCTCCACTGCGTCGGACTGCCGGTGCTGGCATCGGTAAAGCGAACCACAAGGGGGGCGCAGCCGCTTCGCGTGGATGCAGTCAGCTCAGCCGTAAGTGCGGTCGTGCGGCCTGTTTTGACCTGTTGAGCGCCGGCAGTGCCGGCAAGTAAGAGCAGCAAGCCGACAAGAAGAGCCTGTCGGGCCGTTGGTTTAGGGTGTCGGGATGGGTTGGTTTTCATAAGGCGAACGCTCCCTTTGCTACGGCCGTGCTGGTAGGTGCTTTCCGGTAGCAGGCCCCTAAGTGTAGGTGCTTACCGTCCGGAATCCTTGCCCACAGCGGCTTTCAGCGCATCGAAGCGAATGTGAAGATACCGGGTCCGGGGTCGGTTTGGGGCCGGATTCCGGCGGGTACGTCAAAAAGGCAGACGAACGGCAGGAAAATGGGCGACAGCGCTACAGCAGCGGTGCAGCGGGGATTCCTTACCTTTGCGCCTCAAATCCAGAAATAAATGAGTACGATGACCCGTTCCAACATCAACTTTAGCCTTCCCTACAAGGTGAAGGACATGAGCCTGGCCGAGTGGGGCCGCAAGGAAATCCGCCTCGCCGAGGCTGAGATGCCCGGCCTGATGGCCATCCGCGCCGAATACGGCCCGAGCCAGCCGCTCAAGGGTGCCCGCATCGCCGGCTGCCTGCACATGACGATCCAGACCGCCGTGCTCATCGAGACGCTGGTGGCCCTGGGCGCTGAAGTGAAGTGGAGCTCCTGCAATATCTTTTCGACCCAGGACCATGCCGCCGCTGCCATCGCCGCCGCCGGCATCGGTGTCTTCGCCTGGAAAGGCCAGACCCTCGAAGAGGCCGACTGGTGCATCGAGCAGACCCTCTTCTTCGGCTCCGCCGAGAAGCCCCTCAACATGATCCTCGACGACGGCGGTGACCTCACCAACATCGTACTCGACAAATACCCCGAGCTGGTGCAGCACGTGAAAGGCATTTCGGAAGAAACCACCACGGGTGTACACCGCCTCTACGAGCGCATGGCCAAGGGCACGCTCCCCGTTCCCTGCATCAATGTGAACGACTCGGTGACCAAATCCAAGTTCGACAACAAGTACGGCTGTAAGGAATCCCTCGTGGACGCCATCCGCCGCGCTACGGACGTGATGATGGCCGGTAAGGTGGCTGTTGTGGGCGGCTACGGCGACGTGGGCAAAGGCTCCGCTGCTTCCCTGCAGGGCGCCGGCTGCCGCGTGATCGTGACCGAGATCGACCCCATCTGCGCCCTCCAGGCCGCCATGGACGGTTTCGAGGTGAAAAAGATGGAGCACGCCGTTGCCGAAGCCGACATCGTGGTGACCGCCTCCGGCTGCCGCGACCTCATCACCGAGAAGCATTTCCGCAAGATGAAGGACAAAGCCATCGTCTGCAACATCGGCCACTTCGATATCGAGATCGATATGGCCTGGCTGAATACCGCTTATGGTCATACGAAAGATACCATCAAGCCGCAGGTAGATATCTACAACGTGGACGGCAAGGACATCATCGTACTCGCTGAAGGCCGCCTGGTGAACCTTGGTTGCGCTACCGGTCACCCCTCGTTCGTGATGTCGAACTCCTTCTCCAACCAGACGCTCGCCCAGATCGAGCTGTGGGTGAACGGCGACAACTACGAGAACAAGGTATACGTGCTGCCGAAGCACCTCGACGAGAAGGTGGCCCGCCTGCACCTTTCCAAGATCGGCGTGGAGCTCGACGAGCTGACGACCGAGCAGGCCGAGTACCTCGGGATTACGAAGGAAGGTCCGTTCAAGCCGGAGCTGTACCGCTACTAATTCAAAAGTCAAGTCAACATTTAAAAGCCCCGACGGTACCGTCGGGGCTTTTTTTTTAGAAAAAACGGTCTCCCGCTGCCAGGAAGCTGTTTGTATCCATATACGTTTCTGCATTCTCCGAATTGATAGGCCGCAGGCGGCGCTACCGAAGCTTCAAGAGACGCGACGGCGCGACGATGAAATGCATGGAAGAATTTTCAGCACGTAGCTACTTCGCTGCGCCGCCACCCGCTGCGTCGCCGCGTGAAATAGGCCGCTTGCGGCCAGGCCGGTCCATTGATCAAATCAGGCTGTCGCTAAATCCTTTCAATCAATTCCTCCAGTTGTTCGGAGTCGCTGACGTTGAGTTTTTTGCGCAGGCGGAAGCTGACGTTCCGCAGCGCTTCCGGGCCAACGCCCAGGATGGCCGCCATTTCCTTAGGCGTCAGTTTCAGCTTCCGGAGCAGGATGTACCGGGTTTCCGCCTGGGTCAGGTTCGCGTGGGCATGCGTCAGCTTGACCAGAAAACCGGGATATACCGCCTCGAACTTTATCTTGAAGCCGGCCCAGTCGTCGTCGGTAAGAATGACCGAACTACGGATCTCCTCCAGCCGCTTCAGGTGCGCATCCGGAACGGGAAGGTCACCAGCCCGGAGCGCGTCGATCTCAGTCTGCACCAGCCCAATCAATTCCTCTTTTTCCTCCACCAGCCGCGCCTGCGTTTTAAGGTCCGAGAGGGCGCTGTTCAATTTTTCTTCGGCCAGCTTTCTGGTGTGTTCGAGCTCCTCCCGCCGGATGCGATACCGCAGCTTCTGCCGCTTGACGATCAGGATGAGGAGCATGACCACGAGCAAACCGACCGCAATCACCGACCACAGGCGCAGCGTTGCCTGCCGCGCACGCTGTTCGGCGACCTCGGAAGCCAATGCCTGGTGCCGCACTGCCATCCTTGCTTCGGCAAGATCCTTTTTGTCGCGGGAGAACACCCGCTCCTGCCTCGATTCGTACAACTGCGCGGAATCAGCAAAACGTGTGTACCCTTGCTTGTCGTTGCGCAGGAGACTCAGTTGCGACTGCAGGCTGAAATACCCGATGAACGCGGGAAACGGGTTCATCAGCGGGTTGGTTTCGGTTTGGCGGTAGATGGCGCTCTTGGCCAGTTGCAACAGGGAATCTGTCTTCGAAACCTGACCCGTTTTCAGGTAGCAGTCCGCGAGCGCCACGGACAGCATCGCCACATTGTCCCACAGCTTGTTTTCGACGCAAAGCGTCAATCCACGCTCCAGAAACGGAACGGCCTCGTCCCAATGATTGCGCCAGTAGGGAAGCATTCCGAGGTAGCCCGACGCTATCCCGAGCCATACCTTATTCCGGGTAGCTTCCGCGAGCTGGTAATTGATCTGAAGATAGCGCGCCGATGAATCGTGCTGGCCGGTTTTTGCGAACGCCACACCGGCGAGGTTGGAGCTTGCCTTCGGAAACCATTCCGCGAGGATCTGGAATTGCCCGTTGGCGTTCAGGTGATAGGCACGGCTGGCCCACAGAGCGGCCGACTCAAAGTCGTTGAAACAGTAGTAATCGCACGCAATGCGGTAGAGGCACCAGCTTTGGTCGTAAAAACGGCCGGTTGGGTCGGTGCTCAGCTCATCGAGGCAGTACAGCTTGTTCTCAAAGGCGAGCACCGGGTTAAACCGGATGTTGGCTGCCTCCCCCAGCGTATAGAAAAGATCGGCGCGCAATACATGATTGCCGGTAGCGCCCAACTCCCTGAACACGCTGTCTGTGAGCTGTTTTACCGCCGTGTAGCCGTCCTTTCTCGCGTCCGGGAACCCGGTCTGGTGCAGCCGCACCTTGTAGTTTAAATAGATCTTGTCTTCGCGGGTGCCTTTTGCTTCGAGGTAGCGTTGCACCCGGTTGAATTCCGGCGACCCGATGCCGACGTGATCTAAGTAGATCGACAGCCGGCCGGTGCGTTGCCATCCGTCCAGCTTCATGAGTGAGTCCAGGTTCAACTGCGCCGCAGCCTGGCGACAGAATGTCAGCATCAGGAGCAGCATATAAAGGAGTATCGCTCTGGTGGTCGGATGAAGCCGGGGCACGGAATAAGTGTGGTTTTAGCTAGTTCAAAAGAACGCAATCGCGCGGAAACCGCCGAAGAAAACTTGGGTATGAAAGCGAAAAACGCCCTCTAACGTTTTTCAAACGCCCCTGTTTACCCACTTTACCCTGATCACTGTTTCTTCGGTGTGCTTTGGCGCAACGATCTCTTAACCCTTATCAAGACACATGAGAGCTTTTTTCCTCCGCTTCCCGACTTTGTTGACAACCGCCTTATTGTCAGTTTTATGCGGATTTTCGGCGTCCGCCCAAACCGGTAGCAACCTGATCTTCGATGGCAACGACTACCTGAGTGCGGGCGCCCGCACCGCCTTCGATTTTACCACCGGAACCGTTGAGCTTTGGGTAAAGCCAGCGGCGTCCGGTAACAACCGGGCGCTGGTGTCGAACCGAACGGCAGCCAATGGCACTCAAACGCGGTGGAGCCTGCACCTCAACCAGGGAGGCGGAACCGTAGGTATTTACAACGGATCCGCCTTCACGACCCTTTCGGTGGGCGCCATTACGGCCAACACCTGGTACCGCTTCACATTTGTCCTTACCACATCAAGTGTGACGGTTTACCGGAATGGAACATTGGCGGGTACGATCAACAGCGGCCTCAATGCCGCCTCCACCGGAAACCCCTTACTGATCGGCGCATCGGACCCGAACAATGCCTACCCGGGTGAATACTGGCTGGGAAGCATCGACGAGGTGCGTATCTGGAACGTGGCGCGCACCGCCACCGAGATCAGCAATTCCGCTTGCCCGATCGTGGGCAGCGCCACCGGCCTGATCGCCTATTACCGGCTCGACCAGGGCACGGCGGGCGGAGCCAACAGCGCCATCACCACGGCAACGGATGCGTCGGCCAGCGGGTTCCATGCCACCCTTGTCAATTTTGCCCTTACGGGCACTGCGTCCAACTGGGTCAGCGGAGCTGCCGTGGTTGCGCCACCGGAGGCCGCGGCTTCCCAAACCTTCTGCCCTGCCGCTACGCTTGCCAACGTCTCGGTGACCGGAACCTCGGTCAAGTGGTATGCTGCCTCCTCCGGCGGAAGCGCGCTCGCGGCTTCAACGGCGCTGGTGAACGGCACGACGTACTGGGCCTCCCAGACGGTGAGTTGCGAAAGCAGCCGCACGCCCGTGACCGTGAGCGTGGGCGCGCCCGCAGCACCGACGGCGGCAACGCAGGACTTCTGCGGATCCGCCACCGTCGCGAACCTTTCGGCGACCGGAACTTCCATCGCGTGGTATGCGGCGAGCTCGGGCGGAAGCGCACTTGCCTCCACAACATCCCTTTCGAGCAGCACGTACTATGCCTCGCAAACGAACGCCGCCGGTTGCGAAAGCGGTCGAACGGCCGTTACGGTCAACGTATACAGCCTTCCCTCCAACCCGAACGTACCAACTGCCCAGTCGTTTTGCGCCAACACCAACCCGACGGTGGCCAGCCTGACGGGTGTGTCGGGCGCGAAATGGTACGCGGCCGCCTCCGGTGGCAGCCCGCTGGCTACAACGACAGCCCTCACCAGCGGCACCTCCTATTACGCTTCCCAGACCAACGCGAATGGCTGCGAAGGGACGCTTCGCACGCAGGTCACCGTCACGATCAATGCCGTACCCCCCGCCCCGACGGCCGTTTCGCCCCAACAGTTTTGCGGAAACCCGCAATACATTTCCAGTCTTTCCGCAACCGGGAGCATTATCCAATGGTTCCCGTCGACATCGTCCACGACGCCATTCAGCCCTTCCAACACCCTCAACCACGGAAGCACCTACTATGCAGCCCAGACCGTGAACGGATGCCGCAGCACGGGTCGGGCGGCCGTAACGGTCTCGATCCGGGTCACCGCAGTACCGACAGGTAATTCGAGCCATTCTTTTTGTCAAGGCGCTACGATCGCCTCGATCCCGGTCACCGGCACCGACCTGCGTTTCTACAACGTTTCCGCCGGCGGGTCGGCACTCGCCACATCGACGGTGCTGGCTTCGGGCACGTATTACGTCACCCAAACCGTTGATGGGTGTGAAAGCGCGCGCAAGAGCCTTTCGATTACGATCAACGCCAACCCGGCCGCCCCGGCCGCAAGTCCGAACCAGGTCTTTTGCGGGTCGAATCATATGGTAGCGAACCTGGTGGCATCGGGGTACAACATTAGATGGTACACCACCGCCACCGGCGGAAGCGCCCTCGCCGGCAACACCGCCCTCAGCAATGGAACCTACTACGCCTCCCAAACCCCAGGCAGCTGTGAAAGCAGCACGCGGACGGCGGTAAACGTAGTGATCCAATCCTGGCCGGCCGCGCCGTACGCACCCGCGAACCAAACTTTTTGCCACCCCTCCACCGTAGCGGACCTGCAGGCTACGGGCGATAACCTGCAGTGGTTTTATGCGGCAGCGGACGTTAGCGCGTTGTCCCCCACCACGACCCTCAGCAGCCGGCAGTATTACGTGTCGCAGACCGTGAATGGCTGTGCAGGCCCGCGTACTCCCGTCACGGTAGTGGTCAATAATCCGGCTGGGCCCTCCGCATCGAATCAGACCTTTTGCGGAAGCGCTACCGTGGGCGACCTTGTTGCTACGGCGACCGGCACGGTCTCCTGGTATAGCTCCTATTCGGGCGGCAGTCCCTTGAGCGCCACCACACCGCTGCTGACCGGATCTAACTGGTACTTTGCGGCGCAAACCGTGAATGGCTGCACCAGCAGTAACCGTACAGGAGTCTGGGTGCACCTTTACAATCCGGCGGCACCCACCGCTTCTCCCACCCAGTCCTTCGTCAATCCGGCAACGGTCGCCGATCTGCAGGCCACCGGCTCCAATATCCGGTGGTATGCGGCGGCCTCCGGGGGCACCGCGCTGGCAAGCTCCGATGCGTTGACCAATGGCAGCACCTACTACGCTACCCAAACCACAAACTCGTGCGAAAGCGCGCGAACACCGGTTACTGTTAGCCTCAGCGCGCCGCCTTCTGCTGGCAGCGCCACGACACTCGACTTCAACGGCGTGGACAATTATATCAACTGCGGCGCCCGGCCCGAATTCGACTTCATGGCAGGAACGGTCGAGTGCTGGGTGAAGCCGGCGCCCTCCGGCGACAACAAAACACTGGTCGCCAACCGTACCGACGTCTCGCAAACGCGTTGGAGCCTGCACCTGAATCAGTCCGCCGGAACGGTGGGGCTCTGGAACGGCATCGACTTCCATACCCTGAGCGTCGGCGCCCTGGATCCGTCCACCTGGTACCGGGTCACCTTCGTTATGGATGGGGCGTCTACCGATGTTTTCCTGGATGGCGTCTTTAAGGGCACGCTGGGTATCGGACTGAACACTGCTTCCTCGGGCAACGCGGTGCTGATCGGCGCTGCCGACCAGATCAATGCGTATCCGAGCGAGTACTGGGCCGGGCAGGTGGACGAGGTACGGATCTGGAACCGAAAGCTCACCGATACGGAGATCAACAACACCCGGTGCGGGCTTTCGGGAACGGAAGCGGGCCTCGTAGCCAACTACCGGTTCGACCAAGGTATTCCGGGGGGTAACAATACGTCGGTGACCTCGCTGGCAGATGCCGGGCCCGCCGGTTTCAACGGAACGCTCATGAATTTCCTGCTGACCGGAACGAGCTCCAACTGGCTGGGCGGCTCCAGCCAGCTCACTGCGCCGGTGGCCGACACCACCATCACCAATTGCGTGAACACCAGCGTGCAGCTTACCCCGAGCGGCGCAAATCTCCAATGGTATACAAGCCCCAGCGGCGGCACTCCGTCACTCACGGCGCCGGTGGTGGACAGCTCCGTTGCGGGCACCACCACCTATTATGTAAGCCAATCGTTCAATGGCTGTGAAAGCCCCCGGGCGCGCTTCGACGTGGTGTTCACCGGCGGCCCCGCCCCTACTACGGCCGCGCAGACTTTCTGCGGCAACGGAACGGTAGGCGACCTTGCCGCCAGCGGCTCGTCGATCAAATGGTACGGCGCGGCTTCAGGAGGCACGGCCCTGCCGGCTACCGACGTTCTGAGCTCCGGCACCTATTATGCCACGCAAACGGTTTCCGGCTGCGAAAGCGCGCGCACCCCCACGACCGTAACCGTCGGCCCGGCGCTTTCGGCCCCTGCGGCAACGTCGCAAAATCTTTGTGAAGGATACAGCTTTTCGCACCTGTCGCCGGAGCCGTCGGCCACGACGCGCTGGTACGCCACCGCCAGCGGCGGGTCGGCCATCCCTGGCTCGCAAACAGTGGTTCCAGGAACGTACTACATCGCCACACACGACCCTGCTTCGGGATGTGAAAGTGCACGCACCCCCGTGGACATCACGCTCGGGTACCTTCCGCCAATAACCTTCGGTCTAAATGAAACCCAGTCGGTGAATGGCCCGACCGTATTCAGCAACAACTGCGGCGGCATCATCGCAGCCGTTGCACCTTCCGGATCGTCGCCCGTGAGTGCGAACGTGTCCGTAAGCGTGTGGCTGCAAGCGACCCAGCCCGACCAGTTTGTGCGCCGGCACTACGAGATCACGCCGGCCGTCAACCCGAACACCGCCACCGGCACCATCACCCTGTATTATACGCAGGAGGATTTCGACAGCTTCAATGCAGGTACCAGTCGCAAGCTGCCCATCGGCCCGTCGGACGCGGCCGGCATTGCCCGCCTGCTGATCGAAAAACGCAGCGGCACCAGTTCCGACGGGACCGGACTGCCCGCCACGTATAGCGGCACGATCATTACCATCGATCCGGACGACAACAACATCGTTTGGAACGCTTCGGCAGCGCGTTGGGAGGTGACCTTTCCCGTATCCGGCTTCAGCGGCTTTTTTGCAAAAACGGTCGGCACGCCACTGCCCGTGACCTGGCTCCAGGTTACGGCATCGCTGAACCGAAACAAGCAGGCCCAGATCGATTGGAAAGTGACCGAAAGCAACGTGCGCAACTATGTTGTGCAGCGCAGTCATTCGGGACGAGACTTCGCCGACATCCAGACCGTGAACGGATTGGGCGACGGCACGCACCAGTATCGCTTCACCGATCCGCAGCCGGTCCGGACGCAGACCTTCTATCGCATCCGCCAGCAAGACCGCGATGGCACGACCTCCTATTCTGCCACGCTCCGCTTGCGCAGCCTCGACGGAGGTCTATCCGAACTATACCCGAACCCGACTACCGGAAAGGTGTTGCTCCGGGTAAGCAACGACCTCGTTGGCACCGCAGCCGTGCTGACCGACCTTTCGGGCAAACAGGTCAAAGTGGTAGCGATCGACCGCAACGACACATGGCTGGACCTGGATAGCCTGACGCCGGGCGTGTTCGTACTCCAACTTGCCAACGGCGAGATGCGTAAACTGGTGAAGTTGTAGCAACGTTACCCGATCGCTGCACACCAGGAGTGGGTGCGCAGATTGTTGCTCCCTGAAAAACCCCGGCTCTCTGGCCGGGGTTTTTTGACCAGGTTCGGTTGTGCGGAAGGATGGCCACCCGGAGAAGCAGCACCGTACGAAGGTGGGATCAAGGACAACGTGCGTATCCTGCAGACCTGATGGCCCTGTTGGTTGGCCGCGGCGAATTGGTTGCTAGCTCCGTGCCGCCCGCATCCGGGCAACCCGGCCTCCAGGCCCTCAATTACGAACACAGCGCCGCTTTCAGCTCCGCCGACCCCAACCTCTAAAACCTCCAAAACCCTTAAAACCTCCAAAACCTTCTCTTTGGCACAGCGTTTTAAGCGATCTCCTCCTAAACAGGAGAACCACATGTCGATCGTAACCATGACGGAAGAGCAGCGGCAGGAGTCGCGGGCCTTTTACCGCGAAGCCCTGGAGTTATTGCACCAGACAGGGACCAATTTTATGCTGGGCGGCGCCTTCGCAATGTTTCACTACACAGGTATTTACCGCGACACGAAGGACCTCGACGTGTTCTGCAAGGCCTCCGAGGCCACCAAGATCATGAAGTTCTTTGGCGAGCGCGGGTACCGTGTTGAGAATTACGATGTGCGCTGGCTCGCAAAAGTGCACAAAGACCCCTACTTCATCGACCTCATCTTCGATACGGTGAACAATATCTGCCGGGTAGACGATACCTGGTACGAGCGCGCGCCCGAGACGATCTTCTGCGACGTGCAGGTGCGGATGATCCCCGCCGAGGAGCTCAGCTGGTGCAAGATGTACGTGCAGAACCGCGAGCGTTACGACGGGGCCGACATCAACCACATCTGGCTCAAGTGGGGCCGCAATATGGACTGGAAGCACGTGCTCTTCCGGATGGAGCAGCACTGGCACATCCTCCTGCAGCACATCATTTCCTTCCAGTTCTGCTATCCCTCGGAATTCCACGAAATCATCCCGCGCTGGCTCTTCGACGAGCTCATCCAGCGTGCAAAGGACCAGTACGATGTGCCGCCGCCGATGGAGAAAGTGTGCCGTGGGCCGGTCATCGACCAGACGCAGTACGCGGTTGACATCAAGGATTGGGATTATAAGGCGCTGACGATCAAAACGGTATAACTATGGAACAGAACGGACAAACGGTACGCGTGGCCGCCGTGGGCGACATCCACGTGCGCGAAGGCGACGCCGGAAAGTGGGGCGATTTTTTCAAGCAGGCCTCGCAGGAGGCCGATGTGCTCGCGATCGTGGGCGACCTTACCGATACGGGCGACGAAGGTGAGGCCGAGGTGCTTGCCAACGAGCTCAAGAGCTGCAGCATACCCGTGGTGGCGGTGCTCGGCAACCACGACTACGAAAAAGGCCGGCACAAGCTGATCCGGAGTATCCTGATGAAGGCGCATGTACACGTGCTCGACGGGGAAGGCGTCGTGATCAGGGGTGTGGGGTTCGCAGGCGTCAAGGGCTTCGGCGGCGGCTTCGACCGGCACCTGCTCTCCATGTTCGGTGAGGGGGCAATGAAGTCGTTTGTGCAGGAAGCGGTAGACGAGGCGCTGCACCTCGAGCGGGCGCTCTCGCGCCTGGAGCAGGACTACCAGGTAGAAAAGAAGATCGCCCTGATGCACTATGCCCCGATCAAGGAAACGGTGGTGGGCGAGCCGGAGCAGATCTTCCCCTTCCTCGGCTGCTCGCGGCTGGCAGAGCCGTTGAGCCGGCACCGCGTGGTGGCCGCGTTTCACGGTCATGCGCATGTGGGCACGCTCGAAGGACATACGCCCGACGGCATACCCGTATACAATGTGGCCAAGCCCATCCTCAACAAACAGGGCAAGCCCTTCTACATTTTGGAGGTATAGCGGGGCAGGCCCCCCAGTGTTCCAAAGAAAGGATAAAGCATGCTGAATATTTTATATATAAAGGCACGGTTTTCGTGATATGGATTGCGTTATTTATTGATCATTAAAACGTGCTATATGAAAAACAGCAATCAACAGCAGGGCAACCGCCCGATGGAGCAGGATTCGATGGGTATGGGTCGCCAGCAAGGACAGCAGGGACAACAGGATCAGAGCCTGCAGCAGGACGTTTCGAACAGCCGCTCGGGCAGCCAGCAGCAGCGTGGCAGCCAGCAGCAGTCCGGTGGCCTCAGCGAGCGCAGCCAGGGCAGCGGCAGCAGCCGTAGCAGCGAAAGCCTCGACCAGGAGGAATTGTAAGGCATAGCCGAACGATACGCAGAACGGGCACCCATGGGTGCCCGTTCTCTTTTGCGGCCGCGGTATGGAATTTGGCCTATAGCGGTATATGAAGATCACGTTTCATGGCGCAGCCGGCACCGTCACCGGCTCCAAGCACCGCGTAATCCTGAACGACGGGCGGCAGTTCCTCCTCGATTGCGGCATGTTCCAGGGCATGGGCCGCGATACCGACGACCTCAACCACAACTTCGGATTCAACCCCTCGGAGATCGAGGCTCTCATCCTCTCCCATGCGCATATCGACCATTCGGGGCTTATTCCGAAGCTGGTGAAGGACGGCTTCAGCGGGCCGATCTTCAGCACGCCGGCCACGCGCGACCTCACGGAGATCCTCCTTTACGACAGTGCCGAAATCCAGACCTACGAAGTAGAGTACATCAACAAGCGCCGCGCGAAGCGCGGACAGCCGCCTTACGAGCCGCTCTACACGTCGGAAGATGTGACAAAGACCATGGAGCTTTTTCTCACCTTCGAGTACGAGGAATGGTTTACCGTGGGCCGTGGCGTGAAGGCATTCTTCACTAACGCCGGCCACCTGATCGGCTCTGCGGCCGTAACGCTGCATGCCGACGAGGACGGACAGGTGACGCGGCTTCTGTTCAGCGGCGATATCGGGCGGCAGCGCTCCGTATTACTACCGCCCCCCGTGCCGGCGCCGCAGGCCGACCATATCATCCTTGAAAGCACCTACGGCAACAAGCACCACGACATCCGCTTCAACACCATCGAAACGCTGCAGGAGTGGATCAAGAAGATCTGCCTCGACAAAGGCGGCCAGCTGGTGATCCCGGCCTTCAGCGTTGGAAGAACACAGGAGGTGCTGTACGCACTCAACCAGCTGAGCCTCGAAAAGCGCTTGCCCGACCTCCCCTACTTCGTGGATAGCCCGCTGAGCCTTAAAGCCACGCAGACCATCAAGAAGTATAAAGACCAGTTCAACGAGCGGCTGCAACAGGTGCTGGCCATCGACGACGATCCCTTCGATTTCCCCGGGCTGCAGCACATCGAGTCGGTGAACGAAAGCCGAGAGCTCGTCAAGTTCAAGGAACCCTGCGTCATCATCTCCGCTTCGGGCACGGCCGATGCGGGCCGGGTGCGGCACCACATCAACAACATCCTCGCCGACGAAAAGAACGGCGTGCTCATGGTAGGCTATTGCGGCGTGCGTTCCCTCGGCGGGCAGCTGCTGGCCGGCGAGAAGGAAGTGGAGATCTTCTCCGACCCGCTGCCGGTAAAGGCCGATATCGGGCAGGTGCCCGGCATGAGCGCCCACGGCGACTGCGACGACCTCTGTCATTTTCTTTCGGCGCAAGACCCCGAGGCAGTGAGGTCCATCTTCCTCGTACACGGAGAGCCCGAAGTACAAAAAGCGTTCACCGGCCGACTCGAGCTCAAGGGATTCCGAAATATCGTCACACCCACGCAGCACCAGGAAGCCGACCTGACGGCTCCCGACACGGCTGCGGCAGCATAAATACACATGGAACTATTTGATTGCATCATCATCGGCGGCGGGCCCGCGGGCCTCAACGCAGCCGTGGTGCTGGGCCGCTGCCGCCGCAACGTGCTCGTCTTCGACACCGAGAAATACCGCAACCGCTGGTCGCACGGCATGCACAACTACCTCACGCGCGACCATGTGCCTCCTTCCGAATTCCTGCGGCTCTGCCAGCCCGAGCTGGAGAAATACGGGGTGCGCAAGCTGAATAAGATGATCGTACGCGCCACCCGCAACCACGACGACGTTTTTGAAGTGACCGACGCCGAAGGCACGATGTACTTCTCGAAAAAGCTGCTCGTGGCCACCGGCCTTCGCGACAATGTGCCGGAGCTCGAAGGCTTCCAGGAGATGTACGGAAAGTCGGTGTTTCACTGTCCGTATTGCGATGGCTGGGAAGTACAGGACAAGCGGCTCGCCGTATACGCGAAGGTCAAGGACGGCTCCGAGCTGGCGATGTCGCTCAAGACCTGGACCGATACCGTAACCTACTACACTGATGGCGCCCGCATCAAACCGGTGACGCGGGAATACCTGGAGGCGTGTGGCGTCACAGTGATTACGGAGCCGCTGGAGAAGCTCGTGGGCGAAGAAGGACAGATCCGCGCCGTGCGGATGCAGGACGGCACCGAGTACCCCTGCGATGCCCTCTTTTTCGTCAACGGCTTCACGCAGGCCTGCGACCTCGCCGAGGCTTTCGGGTGCAACGTGGGCCGTAAGGGCGCCGTCATCACCAACCGGCAGCAGCAGACCAACATCCCGGGACTTTACGTGGCGGGAGACGCTGCGCGCGATGTGCACTTCGTAGTGGTGGCCGCGGCCGAAGGCGCCAAGGCCGGTGTCCACATCAACAAGGAGTTGATCAGGGAAGGCATTGAAAAAGGCATGCGTACGTTGAAGGAAGACAAGGGAGAGATGGCAGCGTAATGTGCTAATGGGGTAATGTGCTAATGGGGTAATGGGGTGATGGGGTGATGGGGTGATGCGTTAAAGGTTCAGGAGGGTTCAGACGGGTCAAAAGGTTGATGCACCAGGCAGCCACGCGCCTCCCGGAACCCTCCTGAACTTTTCTGATTTTTTTTGAGCCCTCTTGCTACTCAAACGAGCCGTTGTATTCCCAGAGCCCCAACGTTCCCTTCACCGGGAGCCACGCGGGCAGTTCCCGCGCATCGGTAAGGTGCCAGGCAAAACGTCCCGGGGAATAGTCGTCGAACGCAAGCTCCTGCGGCCAGTGGATGTCGTCGAAGAGATGCTGGTGCTGGGGAACCAGCCATTCCGTTGAGTGGATGTCGACGAGTGTTACCTGCCCGATGAGCGCGCCGTAGGGCAGGTGCTCCATGTCCGGTACAAAACGCCCGAAATAAGGAGCCGATTCGAAGTAGAACTTTTCGCGCCGGGTGGGCTTGCGTGCCGATGCATGAATGAGCAGCGGGCCGCGGTGGGCGGTTTGCCAGCTGCGGCACTCGATGCGCTTTTGCCCCAGCACCACCAGGGTTGCCCAGGGCTGCAGCAGGCTGAGCACCTTCATGAGCGGAGGGCTTCAAAGAAATACTTCGATTCACTCCAGAAGGCATCGAGCGCGATGATTCGCGGCTTGAAGAAGGAAATAATCTCCGGCCAGTCGGGGCGCCGCAGCACCAACAGATCCTCCCGTACCGTATAAATACGAGCGCTCACCGCGCCCCACTCATCGTAATATTCCGGTTGCCAGGTCCACTCCTCCCCCAACGCGCTTTCGAGCGACGGCCGCAGCGCCGCGAACTGCTCGTAATAAAGCTGCCGCAGCCCGGCATCCTTATGCGACAGCACGATCCCGATCTGTACGTCGCGGTCGCCGGTCTCCATGCGGAAGGCGATGTCCTTCTCCCCGGTCTTGTAGTTGATCCAGTTGATCCGTTCGCCTTCTGCCGAGAGCACCGGCTGCACGTATTGGCCGAACGTGGTCCAGAAGGCCTGCCGCAGTTCTGACGCTTCCTTGCGCGTAAACATAGGGGTAAAATTAAGGCTGAGCCCTTATTGTGCGGGTCAACGGCTGCGCTTATCTTGGCACTGTTGCCCGACATCCACATTTATCCCGATTCAACCAATATCCACAGGGAAAACGAGCGGCTTTTCAATTGGCACGTTTTTCCTTTTTATTAACCTTATAAAAACCGATGTTATGAAAGATGTGATGAAGCGGATGAGTGAGGTAAACCGATCACACGAAGGGTTCAACCTGGGCACCATGATCGTAATGATCCTGTTGTTCCTCGCCTTCTGGGGTGTGAGCTTTTATATTCTCCTGAACAGCTACGCTTAAGTAACCCAACAACTTTTTCATACGCCCTCCCCGCGAGGGCTTTTTTGTGACCTCCTCCATTCACCGACGATCCCTATCTTCGAAAAAACCAGCGACCGCATGAGTGCCTCGATCACACTGGCAACAACCACGGATATCCCTTCGCTTCTCGCGCTTGTCAATGCCGCCTACCGGGGCGAAGCCGCCCGCGCGGGGTGGACACACGAGGCCGACCTGATCGAAGGCGCGCAGCGTACCGACGAGGCAGAACTGGCCGCTAAGATCGCCCATCCCGACGCGGTCATCCTCAAATACACCGATGCCGACGCCGGCCTCCAGGCCTGCGTATACCTCGAGAAGCGGGGCTCGGAGCTCTACCTCGGCATGCTCTCCGTAGACCCACGCCAGCAGGGCAGCGGCATCGGCAAGCGGCTGCTGGAATCGGCCGAAGTACACGCCCGCCGCGTGGGCTGCACATCAGTGGTCATGAGCGTCATCTCGGTGCGCACGGAGCTCATCGACTGGTATGCCCGCCAGGGCTATGTGCCCACCGGCGACACCGAGCCCTTCCCCGAGGAGGAGCGCTTCGGCAAGCCCCGCCAGCCGCTTCACTTCATCTGGCTGCGGAAGGAGATCAATTGAAGACAAAGGTTCAGGAGGGTTTAGAAGGGTTTAGATGCAGTAGTTAAGAGTTGATCTGACACTTGGGTATTTTTAAGTAACCACACTTTCAAACCCCAAAATGTCAGATCATGAACTCTGAGACAAAAGTAATCA